>NZ_JBITZJ010000005.1:0-697113 GCF_044546695.1 Streptomyces sp. NPDC053079 | reverse complement strand
CCCCCCCCCCCCCCCCCCCCCCCCCCCCCCCCCCCCCCCCCCCCCCCCCCCCCCCCCCCCCCCCCCCCCCCCCCCCCCCCCCCCCCCCCCCCCCCGCCCCCACCCGACGGCAGCCGAAGCGCAACCGGCAACGTCAGAGCCCGGCAACCTTCTCCCGATAGCCCCGAACGGCAGCCGCATCCCGATACGGCTCCAGCCGCCGCTCGAAGTCCCGCACGTACTCCAGCGCCCGTACCGACCGCATGTCCGCCGCCTGCTGCGCCGCCTCGGCCCCCAGCAGGCACGCCTGCTCCAGCTCGCCCAGCCCCAGCCGCGCCGACGCCAGCACCACCCGGCAGAACAGCCGCGACCGCGCATACGCGGGCGACCGCAGCTGCAGCGACCGCTCCGCGTGCTGCGCAGCCGCCCGGTACTGCTGCAGATCCCGGTGACAGTGCGCGAACTCGTCCGCGAGCTGCGCCTCGTCGAAGAACCGCGCCCAGTACGGCACGTCGTCCCCCGCCCGCGACGTCTCCAGCGCCCGCTCCGCCCGCGCCAGCGACGCCGAGCACGCCCGGACCTCGCCCAGCACCCCGTGCCCGCGCGCCTCCACCGCGTGCAGCAGCGACTGCACGACCGGCGGGGCCCCGGAGCCCACGCCCTGCTGCGCCACCCGCGCCAGCTGCACGGCCTCGCGCCCGTGCCCGAGGTAGACGGCCTGCCGGCTCATGGTGACGAGCACATAGCTGCCGTACGCCCGGTCCCCGGCGGCCTGGGCGAGCCGGAGGGCCTGCACGTAGTACCGCTGGGCGAGGCCGTGCGCGGCGATGTCGTAGGAGGTCCACCCGGCGAGCCGGGTCAGGTCCGCGGCCGCCCCGAAAAGCCGCCGTCCGGTCGTCTCCCCGTACGTGCCGCGCAGCATCGGCTCGGTCTCGTGCTCCAGATAGCGCACGAGGGCCTGCCGGGCGTGCCCGCCGCCGTAGGCGTGGTCGATGGTCCGGAAGAGCTCTCCCACGGACCGCAGGGCGGCGATGTCGCCCATGGAGACCCGGCTGCCGGGGGCCCGCTCGGCGAGCCGCTGGCGCGGCAGGGACACGGGCCCGCCGCGCGCCTGCAACGGAAGGCGCGCGCCCTCGGCCGAGGGCGCGGGGCTCGCACCGCGCGCCACCCGTTCGTCCGCACGCCCGATGAGCCAGTCGCGGCTCGGCACCACGAGCCCGGCCGGAGTGAAGGCGATCTTCCGTAGCTCGGTGTGGCTGCCCGAGTCCTTGCGCCACAGGCCGCTGACGATGTCAATGGCTTCTTCCGGCGACGCGGCGAATTCCAGCCCGGCGTACACGGGGGCGCACGCGTCCAGCCCGAGGTCCTGCGCGGACAGCCGCCGCCCGAGCCGCCGGGTGAACACCTCGGCGATCAGCGCGGGCGTGGTGCCGCGCGGCTGTTGCCCGCGCAGCCACCGTGTCACCGACGTCTTGTCGTACCGCAGGTCGAGCCCGTGCTCGAGCCCGAGCTGGTCGACCCGGCGGGCCAAACCCGCATTGGAAAAGCCGGCCTCCGCGATGAGCGCAGCGAGCTGACGGTTGGGGATGCGCTGTGGGGGTCGTTCCGTCATCAGCCTGCCGGTCTCCCTGGATCTTTGTTCCTGGAACGGCGTGAACTTAGCGGCCCCCGCCGCCCCGATCGCCACCTTCGCCCCGCATTCATCCGATCGTGTGAGGACAGATCAAATGGCCTCGGAGGGTCACTCCGGGCGACGGCCGCCTGCGGGGTTGCCGGAGCCCCGCCGTACAGTGGCAAGGGCGTGACCCACGCCGGGACAGACCACGGCAGGCCGAGAGACGACCTGCCGGTTCGAGGAGGAGCTGCCGTGACTGAGCTGCGCTTTGTCCACCTGGGCTTCGGCGCCGACGCCGTCGAGTACCAGGAGGCGTGGCAGGAGCAGCGGAGGGTCCACTCGGCCCGGTTCGCGGACGAGATTCCGGACACGTGTCTGCTGCTGGAGCACCCGGCGGTCTATACGGCCGGACGGCGCACGGAGGACAGCGAGCGCCCCCTGGACGGTACCCCGGTCGTGGACGTGGACCGCGGCGGCAAGATCACCTGGCATGGCCCGGGCCAGCTCGTCGGCTACCCGATCCTCAAGCTCCCCCGTCCGGTCGACGTCATCGCGCACGTGCGCCGCCTGGAGGAGGCGCTGATCCGCACCTGCGCGGAGCTCGGCCTGGAGACGACCCGGGTGGAGGGCCGCAGCGGCGTCTGGGTCCTGGGCGACCCAGTGGACCAGCGCCCGGCGATCGGCGGCCTGAGCCTGGACTTCGACCCGAGGCTGACGGACGAGGAGTTCGACCCCCGTCTCAACGGCCCGGAGTACGCCCCGTCCAACGCCGGCCAGCGCCGCGAGGACCGCAAGCTGGCGGCCATCGGCATCCGGATCGCCAAGGGCGTCACGATGCACGGCTTCGCGATCAACTGTGACCCGGACAACACCTGGTTCGACCGCATCGTCCCCTGCGGCATCCGCGACGCCGGTGTGACCTCGCTCTCCAATGAGCTGGGCCGGAAGGTGTCCGTGGCCGAGGTGGTTCCCCTGGTGGAGAAGCATCTGCGGGAGATCCTCGAATCCGAGGAGCCCCTCCCCCGGGCCGTAGAGGCCCAGGCCAGCTGACGGCCCCGCCCTGCTGAAGGGCGACGCCGTCAGGGCAGAGGAAATAACGGGCGTACCCTGGTGTTCGCCGAGGAATCGAAGTCATAGGGAGCCGGACGTGTCCGCTGTCGCACCCGACGGACGCAAGATGCTGCGCTTGGAGGTCCGGAACGCCCAGACCCCCATCGAGCGCAAGCCCGAGTGGATCAAGACCCGGGCGAAGATGGGCCCCGAGTACACCGAGCTGCAGGGCCTGGTGAAGCGCGAGGGCCTGCACACGGTGTGCCAGGAGGCGGGCTGTCCCAACATCTACGAGTGCTGGGAGGACCGCGAGGCCACGTTCCTCATCGGCGGCGACCAGTGCACCCGGCGCTGTGACTTCTGCCAGATCGACACCGGCAAGCCGCAGGCGCTGGACCGCGACGAGCCGCGCCGCGTGGGCGAGTCCGTCGTCGCGATGGACCTGAACTACGCCACGATCACCGGCGTCGCGCGCGACGACCTCCCGGACGGCGGCGCCTGGCTGTACGCCGAGACCGTGCGCCAGATCCACCAGCAGACCGCCGGCCGCGAGGGCGGGCACACCAAGGTCGAGCTGCTGGCCCCCGACTTCAACGCGGTGCCCGAGCTGCTGGAGGAGGTCTTCGCCTCCCGCCCCGAGGTCTTCGCCCACAACGTCGAGACGGTCCCGCGCATCTTCAAGCGGATCCGCCCGGGCTTCCGCTACGAGCGCTCGCTCGAGGTCATCACCAAGGCGCGCGCGTACGGCCTGGTGACCAAGTCCAACCTGATCCTCGGCATGGGCGAGACCCGCGAGGAGATCAGCGAGGCGCTGCAGGACCTGCACGACGCGGGCTGCGACCTGATCACGATCACCCAGTACCTGCGCCCGTCGGTGCGCCACCACCCGGTGGAGCGTTGGGTGAAGCCGCAGGAGTTCGTGGAGCTGAAGGAGGAGGCGGAGGAGATCGGCTACGCCGGTGTCATGTCCGGCCCGCTCGTCCGCTCCTCGTACCGGGCGGGACGCCTGCACCAGCAGGCGATTGAGCGGCGCAGCCGAGCTGAAGCGTAGGTTGAGGGTCCGCCCGAGGAACGAGGGCAGACCCTCGGCCGCAGCGGAAGCGAGGCGGAGCGCGACCAAAAGGGTCGAGCGGCGCGAGGCGGCGGCTTCCAGCCAGGCGGTCTGAGGCGGCCGGCACGGCCGTGACCGTCACCCGAATGGCCCTGACGCGGCCCGCACCCCCGGCGACGAGCCGGGACGGTGCGGGCCGCGTCAACGTTTCATAGGTGTTTGACCAACAGGTCATCCGTTGGTAACACCGTTCAGTGACGATAGGTGTACGCACAGCAGTACGACACGGCACGAACAGCAGTGCGCCAGTACAGCCAGCACAGAGCCACACCCTCCACGCCTGACCTTTTCCGCTTCCGAGGGGACACCGACATGCAGGCCGCGCCCGGTAACGCAGTCTTGGCGACCGCCACCCGCGCCTCTTCCGCTCTGCCTTCCACGCTCTCCGTACGCCCCCCGTCCGTCACCGGCGCCCTGCGCGCACTGGAGGAACTGCTGATGCGCGGCGGCCAGCGCACGGCCCGCCGAAATGCCTGGACCGCGGTACTGGAGGACCGCCGCAGGGCCAAGGACCGCCGCGAGGCACAGCATGTGCTGGAGGCCGTGGCCACCCCTGGTCCGCAGGCGACGTAAACTGCGCCGTATGGCGAGGAAGGAAACATCCGAGAACCCCGGGCGACTGAAGCAGATCGCCCTGACCTACAAGATGACCAAGAAGGTCGACTCGAAGGTCGGTCTTGTCGTCGCGGCTGTGGGCATTGTCACCTTCGGTGTACTCCTTGCCATCGGCTTCTGGATCGACCACCCGATTTACCTGGGCATCCTGGGCTTCCTGCTGGCGTTCCTCGCGATGGCGATCGTCTTCGGACGACGCGCCGAGCGCGCTGCCTTCGGGCAGATGGAGGGCCAGCCGGGAGCGGCCGCCGCGGTGCTGGAGAACATCCGGCGCGGTGGCTGGACGACGACTCCGGCGGTCGCGATGAACCGCAGCCAGGACGTCGTCCACCGGGCCGTCGGCAAGGCCGGCATCGTCCTGGTCGGCGAGGGCAACCCGAACCGGGTCAAGGCCCTGCTGGCCGCCGAGAAGAAGCGCATGGCGCGCATCGTCGCGGACGTGCCGGTGCACGACATCGTCGTGGGCGACGGCGAGGACCAGGTGTCGCTGAAGAAGCTGCACACCACGCTGCTGAAGCTGCCGCGGGTGCTGCCGGGCGCGCAGGTGACGGCCGTGAACGACCGGCTGCGTGCGCTGGGCGACCTGATGAGCAACATGCCGATCCCCAAGGGTCCGATGCCCAAGGGCAGCCGGATGCCGAAGGGCCGCTGACCGCGAAACCCCGAACCGTACGACGAAGGGGCTGGCGGGAACCGTATGGTTCCCGCCAGCCCCTTCGTCATGCGCGCCGCGCCGGAGCCGCGCTAGATCCGCACCTGGACGGCCCGGGCGAAACGGTCGTGCAGCCCGCGCGTGTCGCGGTCCCAGACCACGGCCGGCACGACGAGCAGCAGCAGGACGCTGCGCAGCAGCACCCGGGGCAGGGACAGCCGGGCGCCGTCCTCGCCGATGACCCGCAGGCCGAGCAGGCGCTTGCCAGGGGTGCAGCCGATCGTGCCGACGGTGAGCAGGCTGAGCACCAGGAAGACCAGCAGGGCCCAGTTGCCCGCTCGCTGCGGGTCACCGCCCGCGAGAAAGCCGTATGCGATCAGCATGGAGAGCGCCCAGTCGATGGCGAGGGCCCCGACGCGCCTCCCGAGCGGGGCGATGGCCCCGGGCCCGCTCTCCGGCAGCCCCAGGCGCTCGCCCCGGTGGCCGAATTCGATCCCCATGTCCTCCGCGGCCGCGCGGGGCCCGGAGAGCCATGATCCGATTGCTTGCCTGTTGTCCACCCATCAAAGGTACTGCGGCCCCATACGTTCCCCGGCGCCCGGGTCGACCCCTACCGCGCGGCGGTTAACCTCGGCGAAACAAATGGGTCATGCTTGGGAAATCCCGTCTCTCTAGGGTCGGCCGCAGCGCGCCATTGCGATACGGACCGCGCACCCAAGCAATCCCCGACCGCGTTCGGCCGGGCTAGGAGGAGTTGGATGTTCCAGAACGCCGACGAGGCCAAGAAGTTCATCAAGGATGAGGACGTCAAGTTCGTCGACGTCCGATTCTGCGACCTGCCTGGCGTGATGCAGCACTTCACGATCCCGGCCGCGGCCTTCGACCCGGACGAGGAGCTGGCGTTCGACGGCTCGTCGATCCGCGGATTCCAGGCCATCCACGAGTCCGACATGGCGCTGCGCGCGGACCTGTCCACGGCTCGTATGGACCCGTTCCGCCGCGACAAGACGCTCAACATCAACTTCTTTATCCACGACCCGATCACGGGCGAGCAGTACAGCCGTGACCCGCGCAACATCGCCAAGAAGGCCGAGGCCTACCTCGCCTCCACCGGCATCGCGGACACCGCGTTCTTCGGCCCCGAGGCCGAGTTCTACGTCTTCGACAGCGTGCGCTTCAACACCGCCGCGAACGAGTCCTTCTACCACATCGACTCCGAGGCCGGCGCCTGGAACACCGGTGCGGTCGAGGACAACCGCGGTTACAAGGTCCGCTACAAGGGCGGCTACTTCCCGGCCCCGCCGGTCGACCACTTCGCCGACCTGCGCGCCGAGATCTCCCTCGAGCTGGACAAGGCCGGCCTGCAGGTCGAGCGCCAGCACCACGAGGTCGGCACGGCCGGCCAGGCGGAGATCAACTACAAGTTCAACACGCTGCTCGCCGCGGCCGACGACCTGATGCTCTTCAAGTACATCGTGAAGAACGTCGCCTGGCGCAACGGCAAGACCGCGACCTTCATGCCGAAGCCGATCTTCGGTGACAACGGCTCGGGCATGCACGTCCACCAGTCGCTGTGGAGCGGCGGCGAGCCCCTCTTCTACGACGAGCAGGGCTACGCGGGCCTGTCCGACACCGCCCGCTACTACATCGGCGGCATCCTCAAGCACGCCCCGTCGCTGCTGGCGTTCACCAACCCCACGGTGAACTCCTACCACCGCCTGGTCCCCGGCTTCGAGGCCCCGGTCAACCTGGTCTACTCCCAGCGCAACCGCTCCGCCGCGATGCGCATCCCGATCACGGGCTCGAACCCGAAGGCCAAGCGCGTCGAGTTCCGCGCCCCGGACCCGTCCTCCAACCCGTACCTGGCCTTCTCGGCCCTGCTGCTGGCCGGTCTGGACGGCGTCAAGAACAAGATCGAGCCGGCCGAGCCGATCGACAAGGACCTCTACGAGCTCGCCCCCGACGAGCACGCGAACGTCCCGCAGGTCCCGACCTCCCTCCCGGCCGTCCTCGAGGCCCTGGAGCAGGACAACGAGTACCTGCAGGCCGGCGGTGTCTTCACCTCCGACCTCATCGAGACCTGGATCGACTACAAGCGCACCAACGAGATCGCCCCGATCCAGCTGCGCCCGCACCCGCACGAGTTCGAGATGTACTTCGACATCTAAGGGTCACCGCGCGCCGGTCCCGGCGTGAGCGTTCCGAGCCCCGTCACCGCCCATCGGGCGGCGGCGGGGCTCGTCGCATGACCGGCGCCGCATGGCTTCGACTTCGCGCAGCCGGCTTCGCACCGCTCGGTTTTCTCCCCGATCCTGCGGAATACCTATTTTCGCCGGCATAGACATTCCAAGTCGGCAGGACTAGGATTTCCGCCTGCTCAAGGAAGCCGTCACGCATGACCGATATGAACCCGCCGCGCACCGCGCGGCGGCACAGCGGGTTCCCTTGAGGCGCCCAGAAGAGGTGCAAGTGACCCGAGAAGCGAAGCCGGGCGTCACCGACCGGTTCGATGACGACGACTACCCCGCTTACACCATGGGACGCGCCGCCGAGATGATCGGCGCGACGCCCGCCTTCCTGCGGGCCCTCGGCGAGGCCCGGCTGATCGAGCCCCTGCGGTCCGAGGGGGGCCACCGGCGCTACTCCCGGTACCAGCTGCGCATCGCCGCCCGCGCCCGCGAGCTGGTCGACCAGGGCACCCCCATCGAGGCCGCCTGCCGCATCGTCATCCTCGAGGACCAGCTCGAGGAGGCCCTGCGGCTCAACGAGGAGCTGCGCCGGTCGGCCGGCGGACCCGGGGCCGGGGGCGGCTCCTGACGCCCGGCGGCACGGCTGCTGTACCGGGCGCGGGCGAATATCTATTGCCGCAACAACAGAATTCATTCGAGCGGCGCCGGGAGGATTTATCCCCCAACGGGTGACGTGAGGAAACTCGCCCGTGCTCGGCGGCCCGCTCCGTGCTACTGTCGATTTCAGTTGCAGTTGTGGTTCCCAAAGACTTCAAGTGCACTGACCGGCATTCCACGCCGGTGGGTGCACTTTTGTATTTCTGGTGTTCTTTTCCGGACGGGGCAATCATCGCGGCGACACAGGGAGCCCGCACAGTGCGGTCTCCCGGAACTGCCCCGAAGGAGATTTGACATGGCTACTGGCACCGTGAAGTGGTTCAACGCGGAAAAGGGCTTCGGCTTCATCGAGCAGGACGGCGGCGGCGCCGACGTCTTCGCCCACTACTCGAACATCGCCACCCAGGGCTTCCGTGAGCTCCAGGAGGGCCAGAAGGTGAACTTCGACGTCACGCAGGGCCAGAAGGGCCCGCAGGCGGAGAACATCGTTCCCGCCTGATCGCCGACGCGTTCACTGTGGCTGGGGCCCGCACCTCGGGGTGCGGGCCCCAGCCTCTTTGTATTTCATCGCTCCCCTCACCACCTGCGGAGGCACCATGCGTTGTGTGATCGCCCGATTCCCCTTCGATCTGGTCAAGAGCGAGGTGGAGCAGTCGATGAAGGGCGTCAAGCCGGAGCCCGTCACCGGAGCGTCCGTGACCATCGGCCGCCACACCTACCCCGTCAAGCAGGTGGGGGAAGTGATCACCCGGCAGGACCGCCGTGACTTCACCGCCGACGAGGTCACCCGGGCGCTGACGCGGCTCGGCTTCACGTGCAAGGCCGGCCAGGAGCCCGCTCCCGCCGCCCCGGCCACCCCGCTCGAGACGGCGACGGCCCTGTTCGGCACCCCGACGCGCACGTACCCGCCGGCCTCCAGCGGCCACAACGGCGGCCCCGGCCGCTGAGCGCTCCGCGCACCCGGCCCGGCGAAGGCCCGGCCCCCATGTGGGGGCCGGGCCTTCGCTGTGGATCAAGGGTTACGGCCCCGGCTTCCTCAAGGTCATCGAACGGCCATCCGGCGCTCACGGCAGCTGAATGTGATGTGCGGGGCTCCTTCCGCACCAGCCCGTACCGGGCTCACCCCCACCAAGGGAGACACAGTGCCGTTCACGAAGAACGCCGGTTCCGCCCGCCTGCTCGCAGCCGCCACCACGGCCGCTGCCGCCGCCGCGGCCCTCGTCGTGGCCGTACCGCAGTCGGCCGTGGCCACCCCCACCGACGCGACACCGCAGCTGAAGGTGCTCAGCTACAACGCGTTCCTCATGAGCACCAACCTCTACCCGAACTGGGGCCAGGAGCACCGGGCCAAGGAGATAGCGGCCGCTGGCTTCTTCCAGGGCAACGACGTGGTGGTCCTCCAGGAGGCGTTCGACAACGCGACCTCGGACGCGCTCAAGTCCGCCGCCGCCGACCGGTACCCGTACCAGACGCCGGTCGTCGGGCGGGGCAAGGACGGCTGGGACGCCACCGGCGGGGCCTACTCCACCAGCACGCCGGAGGACGGCGGTGTGACGGTCCTCAGCAAGTGGCCGGTCGTGCGCAAGGAACAGGTGATCTTCAACGACGCGTGCGGCGCCGACTGGTGGTCCAACAAGGGCTTCGCCTACGTCGTGCTGAACGTGGGCGGCGCCAAGGTGCACGTCGTGGGGACGCACCTGCAGTCGACGGACAGCGGCTGCAAGGCGGGCGAGGCCGCCGCGGACCGCTCCCGGCAGCTGCGGCAGATCGACGCGTTCCTCGACGCCAGGAACATCCCGGCGGACGAGCAGGTCATGATCGCCGGTGATCTGAACGTGGACTCCCGCAGCGCCGAGTACCGGTCCATGCTCGCCGACGGCGACCTCGCCCCGGCGGACGCCCGCACCGGGCACCCGTACTCCTTCGACACCAAGGAGAACTCGATCGCGGCCTACCGCTACCCCGGCGACGCCCGTGAGGACCTCGACTACGTCCTCCACCGCAACGGCCACGCCCGGCCCGCGGGCTGGCGGAACACCGTGATCGCGGAGCGGTCCGCGCCGTGGAAGGTCTCCAGCCGGGGCAAGGAGTACACCTACACCAACCTCTCCGACCACTACCCGGTGATCGCCGGGGCGAGCTGATCTTTCGGTCAAAGATCCGTATTTACTGCTCGGAGGGTCTGCTGCGGCGGCGCCGGCCATGCTTCAATAGGGGGCATGGCCAGCTACCAGAACACCGCGACGGGTCGCAACGACCTCGAGCCCTTCTGGCCTTCCCGCCAGCACCACGACTTCGACCGAGTGTGTTGTCGCGCGTCCTTCGCGCAGGCCCTCCCCCTCCGCTGACACCCACGTCGAAGTCAGCCGCCGGCACCGGTTCCGGCAAAGCGGCCCGCGCCTGCACGTCCTCTCGACGTACCGCGCGAAAGAGCTGAGCTCCATGTCGAACCTCCGCACTCTGCCCTCGTCGTCCGCCGCCGGCCTCGCCGCACCCGCGGGTCATATCGTCCACCGGCACCGCTTGCGAGCCGTGGCGCCCGACGAGGTGCCCCCGGTCGCCGATCTGCTGCACCCCGGCGCGACCTGGATGCCCGCCCCGCAGCACACGCTGCCCACCCTGCCCGGCCAGCCCCCGATGATCGGCTACCTGGTCCTCGTACCGGCCGAGCGGCAGCCCTCGCCCGACGCCGGTCCCGCCGCCACCGAGGGCGACGCCCTGGTGCGCATCGACCCCGAGCAGCGGACAGCGCGCGTCGCGGGCCGGCAGCTGGACCTGACCTACCTCGAGTTCGAGCTGCTGGCCCACTTCGTCGCCCACCCGAACCGGGTGCACACCCGCGATCAGCTGGTGACGACCGTGTGGGGCTACGGACACGTCGGCGACGGACGCACCGTCGACGTCCATGTCGCCCGGCTGCGCCGCAAGATGGGTGCCGAGTACCGCTCGTCGATCGTCACCGTCCGCCGGGTCGGCTATAAGTACGCTCCCCCGGCCGGTCTGTGAAACGCCCTGGTCAGAGGGTGGTGCTAGGTACACCACGACCCTCTGGCCAGGCCCCGTGACCGATTTTGATCAATCCCGCAGACTGGTGCGGGGACCGCGCCCGTGGCCCCGCTGAAACAACACGACGCGGGAGAGGCCTGATGAAGATCCGCGATGCCCTGCTGGCCGGTGCGAGAGGGCTGTGGCTCACGCTCTACGGCCTGGTGCTGTCGGTCCTGCTCTTCACCCTCAGCGTGGTGTCGATCGTCTGCATCACGCTGGGCATAGGCCTGTTCACCACCCCCGTCGTCCTGGGCGCCGTGCGGGCCTACGCCAACCAGCACCGCGGCCTGGCCCACGAGTGGTCCGGGGTGCGCATCCCCGCGCCGTACCGCCCGCTGCCCGCCCCGCGCGCCGGCGTCGTCGGCCAGGTGGAGCGGTGCGTCGCCCTCCTCAAGGACAAGGCGACCTGGCGCGATCTGCAGTGGCTGCTCGTGAACATGACCGCGGGCACGGTCCTCGCCCTGCTGCCCGCCTGTCTGCTCCTGTACGTGATCTGGGGGCCGGTGGTGGCGCTCGGCGTCTGGAAGCCGATCGTCCGGGCCGGGGGCACGATGTGGTTCGCGTTCGTCCCCGTCTCCGACCAGTTCACCGCCAACCTCGCGGCCGTCACCGGCATCGGGTTCGGCGTACTCGGCCTGCTGGTGAACCGAATGCTCCTGCGGGGGTACTTCCTGCTCGCCAAGCCGCTGCTGCAGCCCACCCGGGAGCGCGAACTGGCCCTGCGCGTCGACCGCCTCACCGAGACCCGCCACGAGGCCGTGGACAGCTCGGCCGCCGAACTGCGCCGCATCGAGCGGGACCTGCACGACGGGGCACAGGCCCGGCTGGTGGCCATGGGCATGAGCCTGGGCACCATCGAGGCGCTGATCGAGAAGGACCCCGCCCAGGCCAAGAAGCTGCTGGCCGCGGCCCGGGCCGACTCCGCCGAGGCCCTCACCGAGCTCCGCGACCTCGTGCGCGGCATCCATCCGCCGGTGCTGGCCGAGCGGGGGCTCGGCGACGCCGTGCGCGCCCTCGCGCTGCGGATGCCGCTGGCCGTCGAGGCGGACGTCGAGCTGGCGGGCCGGGCCGCCGAACCGGTCGAGTCCGCGGCGTACTTCGCCATCAGCGAGGTCCTCACGAACGCGGCCAAGCACTCCGGCGCCGGGCGGGTCTGGCTGGACGTCCGCCACGCGCAGGGCGCGCTCCGGGTGTCCGTCACGGACAACGGCCGCGGCGGCGCCGATCCGGCCGCCGGTACGGGGCTGCTCGGGGTGGAGCGGCGGCTGGCGCCCTTCGACGGCGTCCTGGCCGTCAGCAGCCCGGCCGGCGGCCCGACCATGGTCACCATGGAGATCCCCTGCGCGCTCACCCCGTGAGGCGGGCCGCGGCGGGGCGGGTGAGAGGCTAGGGCCATGACCGACACCTCCGAGCTCGTCACGCTCCTCGGCCTGCAACCCCACGTCGAGGGCGGCTGGTTCCGCGAGACCTGGCAGACGTCCGGCACCGCCGTGCCCGAGGGGTACGGCGGCCCGCGCGCGTACGCGACCGGCATCTACTTCCTGCTGCACCCCGGCGAGGTCTCCCGCTGGCACCGGGTCCGCTCGGACGAGGTGTGGCTGTTCCACCGCGGCGGCCCGCTGCGGATGCGGCTGGGCGGCAGCGGGGCGGCCCCCGACGAGGCGGGCGCCGAGGAGGCCGTCCTGGGCCCGGGCGTCGAGCACGGGCAGCGGCCCCAGCTGCTGGTCCCCGGCGGGGTCTGGCAGTGCGCCGAACCGGCCGGCGACGAGCCGACGCTGGTGACGTGCGTGGTCGCCCCGGGCTTCGCCTACGAGGACTTCACGCTGGCGGAGGACCCGTGCGCGTAGTCCTCGCCGAAGACCTGTTCCTGCTGCGCGACGGGCTGGTCCGGCTGCTGGAGGCGTACGACTTCGAGATCGCGGCGGCGGTCGAGAGCGGGCCGGAGCTCAGCCGGGCGCTCGCCGAACTGCGGCCCGACGTGGCGGTGGTGGACGTGCGTCTGCCGCCGTCCTTCACCGACGAGGGCCTGCAGTGCGCGCTGGCCGCCCGCCGGGCCACCCCGGGCCTGCCGGTGCTGGTGCTCTCGCAGCACGTGGAGCAGCTGTACGCACGGGAGTTGCTCGCGGACGGCAGCGGCGGCATCGGCTATCTGCTCAAGGACCGGGTCTTCGACGCCGACCAGTTCGTCGACGCCGTGCGCAGGGTCGCGGCGGGCGGCACGGCGATGGACCCGCAGGTCATCTCGCAGCTGCTGAGCAGGCGTTCGCAGGACAGGCCGATGGCCAGGCTGACGCCGCGCGAGCTGGAGGTGATGGAGCTCATGGCGCAGGGCCGTTCCAACGCGGCGATCGCGGCCCAACTGACCGTCACCGAGCGGGCGGTGGCCAAGCACACCTCCAACATCTTCGGCAAGCTCGCCCTCCCGCCGTCCGAGGACGACAACCGGCGGGTCCTGGCCGTGCTGGCCTACCTGGACCGGGGAGAGGGTGGCGCCCGATGACTTCCGTAGTTGACCGTCTGCCCCGGCTCGCCCCCGTCTACGTCGGGGGCGTGCAGCTCGGCGCGTACGCCGCGCAGCGCATCCTTGCGCCGGCGGTGCGCGAGCGCCTGCTGCGCCACTGCTCCACCAATGTCGACAACCTGCGGGCGGGCCGCTGGTCCACCCTCGCCAGCAGCGCGCTGGTGGTCGAGGCGCCGTTGGAGCTGCCGTACGCGCTGCTGCTCCTGGCGGTGCTGGGCTATACGGAGTACGCGTACGGGGCGTGGTGGGCGGCGGGCGCGTTCGCGTACGGGCACGTGGGCGCGTCGCTCCTGGTGTACGGGGGCCTGCGCGCCCTGCGCACGGGCGCGCGCACGCGCTCGGCGATCGACGTGGGCGCCAGCTACGGCTTCAACGCGATAGCGGGCGCGCTCGCCGGGGCACTGCCCCGCGGGCGCGTGCGGACCGGTGTCCACGCCGTGCTGCTGGCCCTCGCCGTCCGTCCCTACGTGCGCGAACGCGGTCGTGCGGGCTTCACGGACACCGGGCATCTGGTCGCGCTGGTGCTGGGCATGGGGCTGGGGCCGGTCCTGGCCAAGGGGCGGCGTCGCGGACTGGGCCACCGTTCTTCACAATAAAAGAGCAGGAAATGCGCTAAACAGAACAGGCACCTAGGAGACCGGCCCATGCCGCAGCAGTTCGATGCCTCGACGATCACCAATTTCCGCGACCTCGGCGGCATCGGGCTCGTCGGCAACTCCGCCGTCCGCCCCGGCCTGCTGCTGCGCTCGGGCCAGCTGGACCGGCTGGATCCGCAGGCCGACCCCTCGGTCGCCGCCCTCGGCATCCATACGGTCGTCGACCTGCGCACGGCGCACGAGCGCCGCGAGCGCCCCGACCGCCTGCCCGACGGCGCCCGGCTGATCGTCGCGGACGTCATGGCCGGCATGATCTCCGAGCGCGGCGACTCCCCGGAGGAGGAGGCCCCGGCCCGGCTGGAGACGATCCTGGGCAATCCGGCCGCCGCCGAGGAGCACCTGGGCGGCGGCAAGGCGGAGAAGCTGATGTGCGACACCTACCGGTCGTTCGTCATCTCCGAGGCCGCCTGCCGGGCCTACCGCCTGCTGCTGACCACCCTCGCCGAGCCGGACTGCGGGCCGCTGCTCTTCCACTGCACGGCCGGCAAGGACCGCACGGGCTGGGCGGCCACCGTGATCCTGATGCTGCTCGGCGCGGACGAGGAGGCCGTCGAGCGCGAGTACCTGGCGGTCCTCCCGGCCGTCCGCGCGGCCTTCGCCCCGATGACCGACCGCTTCACGGCCATCGGCGGCGACCCGGAGATCGCCGGGGCCATCCTGGGCGTGCGCCCCGCCTACCTCGCGGCGGCGCTGGAGGAGATGCGCCGGGTGTACGGCGACGTCGGGGCGTACGTGCGCGACGGGCTCGGCATCCCCGACGAGGCCGTCGACCGCATCCGCGCCCGCTGCGTCGCCTAGCCCGCGGGGGCCGCCGACGGCGGGCCCCGGCCGCGCCCCCACACGGGTGAAGTGACCATCACATCTTTCACTCGTTCTACGGACGTGGAGCAGCAAGCTACGGCCCCCCGGCCCTTCGCCCCGGCCCCCGTCGACATCGAGCAGGCCGAGGCCGCGCTCATCGAGCACTACCCGCGCCTGGTCCGGCTCGGTTACCTGGTGCTGCCGCCGTCGCTGGGCCGCAACCGCCGCGTGCTGACCGCGCACGCCCTCGTCCAGCGCGCGCTGCCGCGCAACCGGTCCGGCGCCGGGCCGGCCGTGCCCTCGCCCCGCGGGGCGGGGGGCTGCCCGGACGACCCGGGGTACGCCTACGTACGGCAGCGGGTGCTGCAGGCCGCGCTGCGTGCGGGCCGGCCGCGCGGGCGGTGGCAGCCGCCCCGCCCGGGCCGGTTCCCGCCGCTGCTGCCGCAGGTGTGGGGGCTGCGCCTGTTCCCGCGCTCGGGCGGCGCCGACGAGCTCGCCCTCGACCAGGCCCTCGCCGCGCTCTCCGGCCCCGGCCGGGCCGCGTACGTGCTGCGCGAGCTGGAGCTGTCCACCGACCACGACGTACGGCGGCTGCTGTCCGCCGCCGGGGCCGAGGACCCGGACGCGGCGCTGGCCGAGGCGGACCGGGTGCACGTCCCGGCCGGCAGCAGGGACGTCCCGCTGCTGGAGTCGGTGGAGTTCGACCCCTGCTCGCTGCAGGCCAGGCCCACCGATCTGATGCGGCGCCGCCAGCACACCCGCGCCGCCCTCGCGGCGGCCGCCGCGGCCGTCGTCTGCGGGACGCTCCTGGGGCTGCCGGGCGACGGCTGGGGCCCCGACGGCGCGGCCGCCCCGCCCTACGCGCGCAACGCCTCGGCCCAACAGGCCCTGGATCCCGCCCGGCTGACGGTGGCCGCCGACACGGCCTGGAAGCGCGCCGACCGCCCGGGCTTCGCCGCCTGGCCCGCGCGCGGCAACCGCACCGGCGACCGCGAGCTGCTGCGCCGGGCGCTGGCCGTCTGGGCGCGCCCGGGGCCCGCGGTGCAGGTCACGGCGACGCCCGGCACCGCCGCCGGGCCGGCGGCCGGTCCCCCTCAGCTGCTGTACGCGGGCAAGGTCGACTCCGCGGTGGTGGTGCTGCTCCACGACGGCCTGCGCGTGGTGCGCTACGCCGAGGCCAGGAGCGGCGATTCCCGCTCCGCCGCGCTGGACTTCGCGCGGGCGGACGCGGCGGACCTGGGCACCGCGGCGGCCCTGGTCGTCAGCCGGACCGACGGCAACGTCCGGTATCTGACGGCCCCCTGGGTGGGCGGCGCCGCCGTGCGCGATCTGCTGCGCCCCACCGCCGAGCCCCGGCCGCTGCGCCGCGATGCCGACGGCCTGACCGACTCCGTACCGGGCCCGGCCGCCACCCGGGACTGCCAGGGCTGGACCGCGCTGCAGTTCGGCGACCACCTGGTCACCGACCTCGGCGAGCTGCTCCCGGCCCGGCTGACCGCCGGTGCCCCCGCCGCCCCGCACGACGTGAGCACCGGCAAGGAGCGCGCCGCCTGGGCGCACACCGCCTGCCACCTCGCCTCCGTCCGCGGTCAGGGCGTGCGGTCGGTGAACTCCTGGCAGTTCGCCACGCAGACCCTGCCGGGGTCCGCCGGGAGCGCGGAGTGGTTCTGCACCCGCGCGGAGACCTGGCGGGGCGCGGGCAGCCGGGTGCTGGCCCAGTTCCAGGCCCCCGGCACCCGGGAGGGCGCGCCGGGCGCGGTCGTCGCCCGTGCCGAGGACTCCCCCGCCTGCGGGGCCCGCGAGCCGCACGTCCTGGCGGGGGCCCTGTGGAAGTCGGCCAAGGGCAACTGGTACGCCCTCGCGGCGGGCGGCGGCGACGTCACCTCCATCGCCGCGAGCGGCGGGGTGAGCGGCAGCGCGCCCGGCCCGCTCCTGGCCGTCCCCGCGAAACAGGGCGCCCAGGCCACCCTGACCGCCCGGCTCGCCGACGGCACGAGGATCACTCCCCTGCGTTGACTCACCGTCAGCTGTGCCGGAACACCGCGACCGTGCGGCCCGGCACGGTGAAGGTGCCCGTGGCCGCCGCGTACGAGGCGGTCTTCGCGACGGCGTCCGAGCCGCCCGCCTGGAGCGGGTGCAGGGCGTAGCCGGTGCCGGCCAGCGCGGCGATCGTCTGGCTCTGCGGCTGCGGGGCGGCGTTGAGGACGACGACGAGGTCGTCCAGGCGCATGGTGATGACGCCGGGGGTCTCGTCCTTGCCGGAGAGCGGGAACGACAGGGACCGCTGGACGGCCTCGGCGGTCGGGCGGCTGAACGCCTTCTCCATCGTGCGGATGCGCAGCAGGTCCCGGTAGGCGGCCGAGGCCGAGGTGATCGCGGAGCAGCCGGGGCGCAGGGCCGGGTCGGCCAGCAGGGGGCGGGCGTACGGCCACTTGGCGGCGTTGTCGGCGGCCGGGGGCAGGCCGCGGCCGAAGCCGTTGCCGTCGGCGCAGTCCCAGTGGACGGCGTTGAACCAGTCGCCGCTGTCGTAGGAGTTGCGGTCGAGGGACTTCGAGCGCAGCAGGTCCGTACCGGCCTGGGAGAGGGCCGGGCCCTGGGAGAGGGCGGCGGCGGCCATGGCGACGACCTGGGCGCGGGCCCGGTCGGAGGCGGGGGTCGAGCGCGGGAGCTTGTAGGCCAGGGCGTCGTAGAGGGCTTCGTTGTCGTGGGCGTCGGCGTAGGACAGGGCGTCGCCGGGGGCGGCGGCGTAGCCGGCGGGCGAGCCGTTGTAGTCGACGTCGGCGCCGCGGACCTCGCGGCCGGTGGAGTCGGTGAAGCGGTAGTCGGCGAGGTTGCCGGTCAGGCCGACCTTGATGAGGTCCTGGGCGTGTAGGAGGCGGGCCCGCTGCTGATCGGGAGTGCCGTTGCCCGGTGCGGCGTTGGGGGCGGTGAACAGGCCCGAGGCGAAGCCCTGGACGCGGGGGTCGTCGTCGAAGGGGCCGCCGCCGCGGATCGCGTCGCGGGAGCGGTCGGAGAAGGTGGCGATGCCGGTGCCGGCCATGTTCTTCTGCGTGGCCTGGACGAAGCGGGCGTCGTTGGCGACCTCGCCGAAGTTCCAGCCCTCGCCGTAGAGGACGACGGCCTTGCCGTCGACGCCGTCCTTGGCGGGGGTGAGGGCGTCCAGGGCCTTGCGCACGGCGAGGATGTTGGCCTTGGGGTGGTGGCCCATGAGGTCGAAGCGGAAGCCGTCGATCTTGTACTGCCTGGCCCAGGTGACGACGGAGTCGACGACGAGCTTGCCCATCATGGCGTGCTCGGGGGCGGTGTTCGCGCAGCAGGTGGAGGTGGCGACGGAGCCGTCGTCGAGGAGGCGGTGGTAGTAGCCGGGCACGATGCGGTCGAGGACGGACTTCCCGTCCTGGCCGGAGGCGGCGGTGTGGTTGTAGACGACGTCCATGACGGTCCGCAGCCCGGCGTCGCCCAGGCCCTGCACCATCCGCCGGAACTCCAGGGTCCGGCGCGGGCCGTCGGGGTCGGAGGCGTACGAGCCCTCGGGGACGGTGTAGTGCAGCGGGTCGTAGCCCCAGTTGTAGGCGTCGCGGGCGGCGGTCTTCGCGATGCAGGCCTGCTGCTGGTCGGAGTCGGCGGGCAGCGCGGCCAGGTCGCAGGGCGGGGTGGCCTGGTCGGCGCGCCGCTCGGGGGCGGTGGCGAAGTCGAAGACGGGCAGGAGGTGGACGTAGGAGGTGCCGGCGTCGGCGAGCTCCTTCAGGTGCCGCATGCCGGCGGAGCCGCGGTCGGTGAAGGCGGGGTAGCCGCCGGTGCCGGAGAAGTCGCGGACGTGCAGTTCCTGGATCTGCGCGTCCCGGAAGGGCACGGCCTTGGGCTTGCGCAGCCGCTGCCAGCCGGCGGGCGCGAGGGCGGGGTCGGCGAGGTCGGTGACCAGGCTGTGGGTGGAGTCGGCGGTCAGGGCGGTGGAGTACGGGTCGGTGACGCGGTTGGTGACGACCTTCCCGGCGGCCGGGGCGTGGACGGTGACGGCGTAGCGGTAGGGCTTGCCGGCCCAGTCGCGGCTGCCGGTCGCGCTCCAGACGCCGCTGGCGTCGTCGCGGCGCATGGGGACGGTGCGGCCGTCGAGTTCCAGGGCGACGCGCTGGGCGGTGGGCGCCCACACGGAGAGGGTGGGGCGGCCGGCGCGGAACGCCGGGCCGAGGGTGGCCTTGGTGGCGGCGGTGGCGTAGAGGTCGTCGAGGACGCCGGGGATCTGGACGCCGGTGGTGACGGTGCCGGTCTGCGCCAGGACTCTGCCTCTGAGTGCGGTGCGCGCCTCCGTTGCGCGGGCGTCGACGCGGAAGGCGTCGTGGGTCGCGGCCAGGCGGGGGTACTTCGCCAGGCCTCCTGGCGAGGCGGTGAGGTCGAAGGTTCCGCCTTCGTGGACGAGGCGGTGGGGTTGGGTGGGGTCGCCGAGGTTTTTGGGCCAGGCGATGGTGTGTCGGTCCAGCCATTGGACTTTGGCGTCGCTTTGGGGGGTGGGGGCCGGCTCGGCACTGGCGGTGCCTGTTGTGGGCGCTGCCAGTGCTATCACTGCCGCGAGGGCGGCGAGTCGTCTCACGGAACGGTGCTCCTTTGGCTGGGGTCAGGACATGGAGGTGCCCCGGTCCCGCCCTTTCACCGTTTCCCGGGGCTCCGCCCCGGACCCCGGTCCTCAATCGCCGGACGGGCTTGATTGCTGCCCGGACGGGCTGAATTTCAGCCCGTCCGGCGTTTGAGGACAAGAAACGGTGAAGGGGCGGGTCAGGGGAAGATCAACCGCACGTGCGCGCGCCCACATGCAGCGCCAAGGCCGTGTTCGGCGCCACCGTCGCCGTGAAGCGGCCGTCCGCGTCGACCGGCACGCGGCGTCCGCTCTGGACGTCGCAGTAGTCGCCCGCCGGCAACGACGTCTGGAAGGTGCGGCTGATCGCGAACGTCTCGTGGTTGAGGGCCGTATATCCCTTGTCCCCCCGCCCGAAGGCGATCGCCTGGTAGCCGTTGTCCCACCAGTCCGTCACCGCCGTGCCCCGCACGGCATTGCGGAAGGCCACCATGCCCCGGATCTCCGGCCACTTGTGCTGGCACTTCCAGCCGTCCTGCCAGCACGCCCCCACCGCGCCGTCCCGCGGCGGACCCGCGTCGCGGTCGGTGAACTCGTAGCCGGAGTGGACGTCGGGCGAGCCGTAGGGCCAGGCCAGCATGAAGACGTTGGCGAGGGTGTAGGCGGCGCCGTCCTTGTAGCTGAGGGTATCGCCGCCGCGTTCGGTGTCGTGGTTGTCGACGAAGACGGACGCCTGGGAGGAGGGCAGGTAGCCCCAGCCCTCGCCGTAGTTCCTCAGGTAGGCCAGGCGCTCGCCGAGGAACACCCGGCGCAGGTCGCGTGCGTAGCGGAACTCCTGGACGTCGCCGTTGCGCAGGTACTCCTGCGGCTGGACGGCCTCGCCCGCGCCGAAGATGGTCTCCTGCTTCCAGTAGACGTCCGGCTTGCTCAGCTTGGCCTTGACGGCGGCGAGGTCCTCGGTCGGGATGTGCTTGGCGGCGTCGACGCGGAAGCCGTCGACGCCCAGGGACAGGAGGTCGTCGAGGTAGCGGGCGAGGGCGGTGCGGACGCGGTCGCTGCCGGTGTCGAGGTCGGCGAGCCGGACGAGTTCGCAGTTCTGGACGTCGTTGCGGCTGGTGTAGTCGGCGATGGGGGTGCGGCAGCCGTGGAAGTCGCCGTCCTTGTAGAGCCCGGGGTAGTCGTACTTCGTATACGACGTCCCGCCCGTGCCGGTGCCCGGGGCGGCCGCCATGTGGTTGACGACGGCGTCGACGACGACCTTGACGCCGGCGCCGTGGCAGGCGGCCACCATGCCGGCGAAGGCCGCGCGGTCGCCGAGCCGGCCGGCGATGCGGTAGCCGACGGGCTGGTACGAGGTCCACCACTGCGGTCCCCGGATGTGTTCCTGGGGCGGGGAGACCTGGACGTAGCCGTAGCCGGCGGGGCCGAGGGTGTCCTTGCACTCGCGGGCGACCGAGGAGTAGTTCCACTCGAAAAGCACTGCTGTGACGTCTTTGTCGCCCGGCGCGCTCGCCCGCGCCTCGGGCGTGGCGACGGTCGCGGCGGCCACGAGGGCGAGCGCGGCGGCCAGGGTTCTCCGGGCGGTTCGGGGCATGGCGGTGGGGGCCATGGATCCTCCTGGGGTGGGGGAAGGATGCGATGCAGCCGTGAGCGGCAACGCGCCGCGCCCGTAAGGCCCCTGAGGCATGGAAGCTTCTTGCTGCAAGCTTGCCCGTACGGCAGCAAGCGCTTGCCGGTCGTGACCGTACGAGCCTCTCGTGCACCGGTCAACCCTTTGGACACGGTCCGGTTACAACCGGGAAATCTGGCGATTGCCTTCTTGCAAGGTCTTTCGCAAGAGATTTCAGCCTGTTAGCTTCCTCCTCAGCTCGGGCCGCCCTGCCCCCTCCAGGCGGCCTTCTGAAAGAGGAGTCCATATGCGAAGAGGCATATCGGTCGCCGCCGTCGTCGGCGTGCTGGCCCTGACCGCGACCGCGTGCGGCGGTGGCGGCGACAGTGGGAGCGACGGCTCCAAGGCGGCGGCGGACCCGGGCAGTGTGAGCGGGACCGTCACCTGGTGGGACACCTCGGACGCCACCAACGAGGCGCCCGCGTTCAAGAAGCTGGTCGCCGCCTTCGAGGCGAAGTACCCGAAGATCAAGGTCGAGTACGTCAACGTGCCGTTCGACCAGGCGCAGCAGAAGTTCAAGACCGCCGCCTCCACCGGCAAGGGCGCACCCGACGTGCTGCGCTCGGACGTGGGCTGGACTCCCGGCTTCGCTCAGCTGGGCTACCTCAAGGACCTCACCGGCACCCCGGCACTCGACAAGTCGGAGGACTTCCTCGAGGGCCCGCTGAAGAACGCGGCGTACCAGGGCAAGACGTACGGCGTTCCGCAGGTCACCGACACCCTCGGGCTCCTCTACAACAAGGAGCTCCTCCAGAAGGCCGGCGTCGACAAGCCGCCGGCCAGCTGGAAGGAGGTCAAGGAGGCCGCCGAGAAGATCAAGGACAAGACGGGCGCCGCCGGCATCGGGCTCAGCCCGGACAGCTACTACTCGCTGCCCTTCCTCTACGGCGAGAACAGCGACATGGTCGACGCCGGCAAGAAGAAGATCACGATCTCCAACGCCGCGTCCCGCAAGGGCATCGAGACCGCCGTCGACCTGGTCAAGTCGGGTGCCGCGCCCAAGCCGGCAGGCACGGACGGGTACAACGCCCTCAAGACCGACTTCAAGAACGGCAAGCTCGCCATGATGATCGACGGTCCCTGGGCGACCAAGGAGATCTTCGGCGGCGACGCCTACAAGTCCCGTGACAACCTGGGCATCGCGCCCGTCCCGGCCGGCTCCACCGGCACCGCCGGCGCCCCGGTCGGCGGCCACAACCTGGTGGTCTACGCGGGTTCGAAGAACTTCGACGCCTCGTACCTGTTCACGAAGTTCATGACCGAGGCCGCGCAGCAGGAGAGCGTCTCGACCGCCATCGGCGTGCTGCCGACCCGCAAGTCGGCCTACACCAAGGACGTGCTGGCCGACCCGGTGCGCAGCGCCTTCCACAGCGCGCTGGACAAGGCCCACCCGCGGCCCCCGATCCCGCAGGGCGGCGACCTGTTCACCGACTGGCTGCAGCACTACACCAAGATCCTCACGCTGAAGGAGGACCCGAAGGAGGGTCTGGACGCCACGGCCAAGGCCTGGCAGTCCGCGCTCCTCAAGGACTACGGCATCGAGGAGTAGGACCTCATGTCCACAGTCGTTTCCCGGGTCAGGCGGTCGTTCGACACCCACTGGTATGCGTGGGCGATGGTGCTGCCGGTGGTCGTGGTGCTGGCGGTGCTCGTCGGCTATCCGCTGGGCAGGGGCATCTACCTGTCCTTCACCGATGCCAACGAGGCGAACGTCGGCCGCACCATCGGCGTCAACCACATCGAGGCCACATATCAGTTCGTCGGACTCGACAATTACTGGAAGGTGCTCTCCGGCCAGGAGGGCCACTTCTACTCCCGGCTGACCTGGACCGTCCTGTGGACCGCGTCCTGCGTCGTCCTGCACTACGCCATCGGCCTGGGCCTGGCGCTGCTGCTCAACCGCCAGGTGCGGTTCCGGGCGCTGTACCGGGTCCTGCTGATCCTGCCGTGGGCGGTGCCGGCGTTCGTCGCCACGTTCTCCTGGCGGCTGATGTTCAACGAGAAGTACGGCGTCCTCAACGCCTTCCTGACCGGTCTGGGGCTCGACCCCGTGGACTGGCTGGGCGACGCCACCCTGCAGAAGGTGTCGGCGGTCGCGGTCAACGTGTGGCTGGGTGTGCCGTTCATGATGGTGGCCATCCTCGGCGGCCTGCAGGCCATTCCGAGCGAGCTGCACGAGGCGGCCGAGATGGACGGGGCCTCCCCCTGGCAGCGGTTCCGGCACGTGACGCTGCCGGGGCTGCGGCCGGTGAGCGGGACGGTGATCCTGCTGGGCGTCATCTGGACGTTCAACATGTTCCAGGTCATCTACCTGCTCATCGGGCAGGGGGCCAGTTCGGAGAGCGAGATCCTGGTGACGTACTCCTACCGGCTCGCCTTCCAGGGCGTGCGCGACTACGCGGGCTCGGCGACCTACGGCATCCTCATCCTCTCCCTGCTGCTGGTCTTCGCCGTCTTCTACCGCCGGATGCTCGCCCGACAGGAGGCCACGTCGCGATGAGTTCCACCACGCCCAAGCCGCGCGAGCGCGGACAGCGCTCGCGCGGGGCCTCCATCGCCCTGCACACGGCGCTGATCTGCGCCTCGGCGATCGCGCTGTTCCCCGTCCTGTTCATCGTCTTCGTCTCGCTGCGCGGGCGGGACGGCTGGCAGGAGCCCACCCGCTTCGTCGGCTTCGACGTCTCCAACTACACCCACATCCTGGGCGAGACCAAGTTCCTGACCTGGTTCGCCAACTCGCTGATCGTGGCGCTGGGCGCGACCGTGCTGGGCGTGCTCATCGCGGCGACCGCCGGCTACGCCGTCTCGCGCATGCGCTTCCCCGGGCACCGGCCGCTGATGTGGACGTTCCTGGTGGTGCAGATGTTCCCGATGGCGGTGCTGATCGTGCCGCTCTACAACATCCTCGGCCAGCTGGAACTGCTGGACTCCTACGCGGGCCTGATCATCACCTACTGCTCGGTGTCCGTGCCGTTCTGCGCGTGGATGCTCAAGGGGTACTTCGACTCGATCCCCGCCGAGATCGACGAGGCGGGCCGGGTGGACGGGCTGACCCCCTTCGGCACCTTCTGGCGGCTGATCGTGCCGCTGGCCCGGCCGGGGCTGGCCGTCACCGGCTTCTACTCCTTCATCACGGCCTGGGGCGAGGTGGCCTTCGCCAGCCAGTTCATGAGCAGCGAGGACCACTACACGCTGGCCGTGGGCCTGCAGACCTTCGTGGGCCAGCAGAAGGCCGAGTGGGGGCTGATGACGGCGGCGGCCGTGCTCATCACGATCCCGGCCGGTCTGGTGTTCTTCATCGCCCAGCGGCACCTGGTCGCCGGGCTCACCGCGGGCGGCACCAAGGGCTGACCTCGAGCCGCCGGCGTCGTTGAGCCCATCGCACGCAACGCCCCCACTACGACACTACGAGCCGATAGGAAGTACATGACCCAGGATCTCGCGCCCTCCGTCCGCCCGGCCGCCGACGCATCCGCCGCGCGCGCCGACGGCTGGTGGCGCAGCGCCGTCATCTACCAGGTGTACGTGCGCTCGTTCGCCGACAGCGACGGCGACGGCATCGGCGACCTGCGCGGGATCCGCGAGCGGCTGCCCTACCTTGCGGACCTGGGCGTCGACGCGGTCTGGCTGACGCCGTTCTACGCCTCGCCGCAGGCGGACGGCGGCTACGACGTGGCGGACTACCGGGCCGTGGACCCGCTGTTCGGTCAGCTGTCGGACGCCGACGACCTGGTGCGGGAGGCCCACCGGCTGGGGCTGCGGGTGATCGTGGACATCGTCCCCAACCACACGTCCGAGCAGCACGCGTGGTTCAAGGCCGCGCTCGCGGACCGTTCTGGGGGGACGGCCCGCGAGCGCTACCACTTCCGTCCCGGCAAGGGCGAGCAGGGCGAACTGCCGCCGAACGACTGGGAGTCCATCTTCGGCGGCCCGGCCTGGACCCGTACGACCGGCCCGGACGGCACCCCGGGCGAGTGGTACCTGCATCTGTTCGCCCCGGAGCAGCCCGACCTCAACTGGGACAACCCCGAGGTGCGGGCCGAGTTCGACTCCGTGCTGCGGTTCTGGCTGGACCTGGGCGTGGACGGGTTCCGCATCGACGTGGCGCACGGCATGGTCAAGGCCGCGGGGCTGCCGGACATCGGCCTGAGCGAGCAGGCCAAGCTGATCGGCGCGCAGGTGCTGCCGTTCTTCGACCAGGACGGGGTGCACGAGATCCACCGCTCCTGGCGGCGGCTGCTGGACTCCTACGAGGGGCAGCGGATCGGGGTGGCGGAGGCGTGGGCGCCCACGTCCGAGCGGCTCGCGCTGTACGTGCGCCCGGACGAGCTGCACCAGGCGTTCAACTTCCAGTTCCTGACCTGCGACTGGGAGGCCGCCGCGATGCGGGAGGTCATCGACGGGTCGCTGGCGGCGACGCTGTCGGTGGGGGCGCCCACGACGTGGGTGCTCTCCAACCACGACGTGGTGCGGCACACCACCCGCTACGGCGGCGGCGACAGCGGGCTCGGCCTGCGCCGGGCCCGGGCCGCGGCGCTGCTGATGCTGGCGCTGCCCGGCTCGGCCTACGTCTACCAGGGCGAGGAGCTGGGGCTGCCGGAGGTGGTGGACCTGCCCGACGAGGTGCGCCAGGACCCGGCGTTCTTCCGGGGCGACGGCCAGGACGGCACCCGCGACGGCTGCCGGGTGCCGCTGCCGTGGTCGGGCGAGACGGCCCCGTACGGCTTCGGGCCGGGCGGCAGCTGGCTGCCGCAGCCCGAGGCGTGGCGGGAGCTGTCGGTGGAGGCGCAGTCCGGGGACCCGCGTTCGACGCTGGAGCTCTACCGCTCGGCGCTGGCGCTGCGCGAGGAGCTGCCGGGGCTGGGCGACGGGGAGATGACGTGGCTGGACGCGCCCGCGGGCGTACTGGCGTTCTCCCGGCCGGGCTTCGTGTGCACGCTGAACACGCTCGGCGACGAGGTGGCGCTGCCGGTGCCGGGCCGCCCGGTGCTGGGGAGCGTTGGGGTAGCAGACTTGGAATTCTCCGGTGGAACGGTCCGGATTCCTTCGGATACGTGCGTGTGGTGGGCAGTCTGAGATGCGACCGGTACAGTCACCTCCTGTGACCGCCCGGCTTGCCGATATCGCAGCTCAGGCGGGTGTCAGCGAAGCAACCGTCAGCCGCGTCCTCAACGGAAAGCCGGGGGTCGCCGCCTCCACCCGCCAGTCCGTGCTGGCCGCGCTCGACGTCCTCGGCTACGAACGACCGGTCCGGCTGCGGCAGCGCAGCGCGGGCCTGGTCGGGTTGATCACCCCCGAGCTGGACAACCCCATATTTCCCGCCTTCGCCCAGGTGATCGGGCAGGCGCTCACGCGCCAGGGCTACACGCCCGTCCTGGCCACGCAGACGCCGGGCGGCTCCACCGAGGACGAGCTGACGGAGATGCTCGTCGACCGCGGCGTCGCCGGCATCCTCTACGTCTCCGGGCTGCACGCCGACACCTCGGCGGACATGCAGCGCTACGAGCGGCTGCGTGCCCAGGGCGTGCCGTTCGTGCTGATCAACGGCTTCTCGCCGGAGGTGCGGGCGCCCTTCGTCTCGCCCGACGACCGGGCCGCGATGGGGCTGGCCGTCACCCATTTGGCCGCACTGGGCCACCGGCGCATCGGCCTGGCCCTGGGGCCCAAGCGGTACGTTCCGGTGCAGCGGAAGATCGAGGGCTTCCTGCTCGCCATGAAGGAGCGGCTCGGGGTGGAGGCCCCGGAGGCCGAGGCACTGATACAGCACTCGCTGTTCACCCTTGAGGGTGGTCAGGCGGCGGCCGGCGCCCTCATCGAACGGGGGTGCACGGCGGTGGTGTGCGCGAGCGACATGATGGCGCTCGGGGTGATCCGGGCGGCGCGTCAGAACGGCCTCGAAGTGCCCCGCGACATCTCGGTGGTGGGCTTCGACGACTCGCCGCTCATCGCCTTCACCGATCCGCCGCTGACGACGATCCGGCAGCCCGTGCAGTCGATGGGGCAGGCCGCGGTGGGCGCGCTGCTGGAGGAGATCGGCGGCACTCCGGCGCCGCACAGCGAGTTCGTCTTCCTGCCCGAACTCGTCGTCCGCGGCTCGACGGCGTCCGCTCCCGCGGAGCGTACGCGGGCTCGTACGGGTGCTCCCCAGGGTGGAGGGGAAGACGGCCGAAAGCGGTGAGGACCAGACCTTGGGATGATCTGCCGTCGGGCGCTTTCTGGCAGACTCTTTCCCTATGGGTGAAGCGACAGTAAGGACCCTGGAAGGCCGTTCGGCCGCTCCGCCACCCACCGAGGAGCGTGCGGCAGCGCCGTCGGCGGACCGTCGTTCCGCGCGCAGTCCGCGCCGCGTCCCACGGCGTCCTCGCCTGTGGTTCGAGGTGCTGCTGATCGCGATCAGTTACTGGACGTATTCGCTCGTCCGTAACGCCGTGCCCGAGCAGAGAGCGGCCGCGCTGCGCAACGCCGACTGGATCTGGCAGGCCGAGCGCACCTTGCACATCGCCGTCGAGCACACCGTCAACCAAGCCGTCAATTCGGTGACGTGGCTGGTCGTGGGCATGAACTACTACTACGCCACGCTGCATTTCGTGTTGACGATCGGTGTGCTCGTCTGGCTCTACCGCTGGCATCCGGGCCGCTACGCGGCGGCCCGGCTGGCGCTGTTCGCCACTACCGCCGTGGCGTTGCTCGGCTACTACCTGTATCCACTGGCCCCACCACGGCTGATGGAGGACCTCGGCTTCGTCGACACCGTCGTGGTGCACCACACCTGGGGCTCGATGGCCTCGGGCAATCTGGCCAATGTCTCGAACCAGTACGCGGCGATGCCGTCGATGCACATCGGCTGGTCGACGTGGTGCGGTCTGACGATCGCCATGCTGGCGCGGCCGGTGTGGGCGAAGGTGCTGGGGGCGCTGTACCCGGTGGTGACGCTGGTCGTGATCGTGTCGACCGCCAACCACTTCTGGCTGGACGCGGTGGGCGGCGTGCTCTGCCTGGGCTTCGGCTTCGTCCTGTCCTTCCTGTGGTTCGGGGCGTTCCCGTACCGGCTGGCCCGCCATGTGGCGGTCCGGGACGTCCGGCGGGATGCTGGAGACGGCTCCCGTCGCCCGGGAGCCGTGGACAGCGGTCAGGCGCCGTAGAACAGCTCCTCGACCACGGCCCGGGCCCGCCGCGTGGTGCGGCGGTAGTCGTCCAGCATGTCCCCGACGTGGCCCGGTTCGTAGCCGAGGTAGCGGCCGACGGCGGCCAGCTCGCGGGCGTCGCCCGGGAAGGTGTCCCCGGCGCGGCCGCGGACCAGCATCACGGCGTTGCGCACGCTGGTCGCCAGGACCCACGCCTCGTCCAGGATGCGGGCGTCCTCGGTGGAAATCAGCTCCGCGGCGCAGGCCGCGGCGAGCGCGTCGCGGGTGCGGGTGGTGCGCAGCCCCGGTTCGACCCAGCCGTGGCGCATCTGCAGCAGCTGGACGGTCCACTCCACGTCCGACAGGCCGCCGCGGCCCAGCTTGGTGTGGGTGGTGGGGTCCGCGCCGCGCGGCAGCCGCTCGGACTCCATGCGGGCCTTGAGGCGGCGGATCTCGCGCACCGCGTCTTCGCCCAGGCCCTCGGCGGGGTAGCGCAGCGGGTCGACCAGGTCGATGAACCGCCGTCCCAGGTCGGGGTCGCCCGCGACGGGCTCGGCGCGCAGCAGGGCCTGGCTCTCCCACACCAGGGACCAGCGCCGGTAGTAGGCGGCGTAGGAGGCGAGGCTGCGCACGATGGGCCCGGACTTGCCCTCGGGGCGCAGGTCGGCGTCGACGAGCAGCGGCGGGTCGGTGGTGGGCAGCTGCAGCAGCCGGCGCATCTCGCCGGCGACGGCGAACGCGGCCTTGGCGGCGTCCTCGTCGGAGACGCCCTCGCGCGGTTCGTGGACGAACAGGACGTCCGCGTCGGAGCCGTAGCCCTGTTCGTGGCCGCCGAAGCGGCCCATGCCGATGACCGCGAAGCGGGTGGGCAGGGTGTCGCCCCACTCGGCGCGCACGGCCGCGCGCAGGGCGCCGGCGAGGGCGGCGGCGTTGAGGTCGGAGACGGCGTCGCCGACGGTGCGGGTGCGCTCGCCCGGGTCGCTGCCGGCGGTCTCGGCGTGGCCGCGGGAGCCGGTGCCGTGCTCGCCGTTGGCGTGGGCGCCGTCGCGGGCGTGTCCGTAGGCGCCGATGATGTCGGCGGCGGCCGTGCGGAACAGCTCGCGGCGGCGCACGCCGCGCACGGCGACGATGGCGGCCTCGGCGTCCTCGGCGCGGTTCACCGCGGCCAGGACCTCCTGTTCGAGGGCTTCGCGGCCGCGGGGGCGCAGGCCGCCGGGGTCGCCGAGGAGGGCGACGGCCTCGGGGGCGCGCAGCAGCAGGTCGGGGGCCAGGCGGCCGGCGGACAGCACCCGGGCGAGGTTCTCGGCGGCGGCGCCCTCGTCGCGCAGCAGCCGTAGGTACCAGGGAGTTCTGCCGAGGGCGTCGGAGACCTTGTGGAAGTTGAGCAGGCCGGCGTCGGGGTCGGCGGAGTCGGCGAACCAGCCGAGCAGGACGGGCAGCAGGGTGCGCTGGATGGCGGCCTTGCGGGTGACTCCGGAGGCGAGGGCCTCCAGGTGGCGCAGGGCGGCGGCGGGGTCGGCGTAGCCGAGGGCCTTCAGGCGCTGGCCGGCGGCCTTGGGGCTGAGCCGGATCTCGCCGGGCTCCAGCTGGGCGACGGCGTCCAGCAGGGGGCGGTAGAAGAGCTTCTCGTGCAGCCTTCGCACCTCGCGGGCGTGCAGCTTCCACTGCCGGCCGAGCTCGGCGACGGGCTCCTTGCCGCCGGGCCACTGGTAGGTGCGGGCCAGCGAGCGGCCCAGGCGGCGCAGGTCGGCCTCGTTGTCGGGCACGAGGTGGGTGCGGCGCAGCCGGTGCAGCTGGATGTGGTGCTCCATGGCGCGCAGGAAGCGGTAGGAGGCGTCCAGGGCCTTGGCGTCCGCGCGGCCGACGTAGCCGCCCGCGGCGAGGGCGGCCAGCGCGTCGAGGGTGCCGCCGACGCGCAGGGTGGCGTCGCTGCGTCCGTGCACCAACTGCAGGAGCTGCACGGCGAACTCGACGTCGCGCAGGCCGCCGGGGCCGAGCTTGAGCTCGCGGTCGACCTGGGTGGCGGGGATGGAGGCGATGACGCGGCGGCGCATCTGCTGGACGTCGGCGACGAAGTTCTCGCGCTCGGCCGCCTGCCAGACCAGCGGGGAGAGGGCCTCCACATAGCTCTGCCCGAGGGCGAGGTCGCCGGCGACGGGCCGGGCCTTGAGGAGGGCCTGGAACTCCCAGGTCTTGGCCCAGCGCTGGTAGTAGGCCAGGTGGCTGGTCAGGGTGCGCACCAGGGGGCCGTTGCGGCCCTCGGGGCGGAGGTTGGCGTCGACGGGCCAGATGGTGCCCTCGGGGGTGACGTCGGAGCAGACGCGCATCATCCGGGACGCGAGCCGGGTGGCGGCCTGCAGGGCGGAGCCCTCGGGGGTGCCGTCCCGGGCCTCGCCCACGAAGATCACGTCTACGTCGGAGACGTAATTGAGCTCCTGGCCGCCGCACTTGCCCATGCCGATGACGGCGAGGCGGCAGGCGGCGGCGTCGGCCGGCCGCTCCTGGGCGGCGATCTCCAGTGCGGCCCGGAGCGTGGCGGTGGCCAGGTCCGCGAGCTCGGCGGCGGTCTGGGCGACGTCGATGGTGCCGCTGATGTCACGGGCCGCTATGGCCAGCAGGCAGCGGCGGTAGGCGGCGCGCAGCGCGTCGGGGGGCGTGAGCCCGGCGTCGCGCCCGGCCCGGGAGCCCTCGGCGAGGGCGCGTTCGAACTCCGGGGTCGTGGGGTGGAGGTCGACGGAGTCGAAGCTGTCCAGGGCGTGCCAGTCGGCGGGGTGGCGGGCGAGGTGGTCGCCGAGCGCCTCGGAGGCGCCGAGCACGCCCAGCAGCCGGTCGCGCAGCGGCTTGGCGGTGATCAGGGTGTCGAGCAGCGCCCGGCGCTCCCCGTCGCCGCCCGCGCCCTGCGCCTCCACCAGCCGTACGAGCCCGCGCAGCGCGAGGTCGGGGTCGGCGGTGGCGCCGAGCGCGTCGAGGAGCACCGGGTCGGACCGGACGGCCGCCAGCACCGGGTCGTCCAGGTGCCGTTCGGCGGCGGCCGGGTCGGTGAAGCCGTACCGCAGCAGGCGCGTGTACGTACTGCTGCGGCGCCCCTCGGGCACGGTCATCGGGCTCTCCTCGGGGCGGGGCCGGACCACTGGTCGGATACGGGTCAGAGCACCGGCAGCATCTTGCGCAGTTCGAACGCGGTGACCTCCGAGCGGTACTCCTCCCATTCCTGCTTCTTGTTGCGCAGGAAGAAGTCGAAGACGTGCTCGCCGAGGGTCTCGGCGACGAGCTCGCTGCGCTCCATCAGCTCGATGGCCTCGCCGAGGTTCTGCGGCAGCGGCTCGATGCCCATGGCGCGGCGCTCGGCGTCGGAGAGCGCCCAGACGTCGTCGTCGGCGCCGGCGGGGAGTTCGTAGCCCTCCTCGATGCCCTTCAGGCCCGCGGCGAGCAGCACCGCGTAGGTGAGGTAGGGGTTGGCGCCGGAGTCGATGGAGCGGACCTCGACGCGGGTGGAGCCGGTCTTGCCGGGCTTGTACATGGGCACGCGGATCAGCGCGGAGCGGTTGTTGTGGCCCCAGCAGATGTAGGAGGGGGCCTCGCCGCCGGCGCCGGCGGTGCGCTGGGAGCCGCCCCAGATGCGCTTGTAGGAGTTGACCCACTGGTTGGTGACGGCGGAGATCTCGCCCGCGTGCCTGAGCAGGCCGGCGATGAAGGACTTGCCGACCTTGGAGAGCTGGTACTCGGCGCCCGACTCGTGGAAGGCGTTGCGGTCGCCCTCGAAGAGGGAGAGGTGGGTGTGCATGCCGGAGCCGGGGTACTCGGAGAACGGCTTGGGCATGAACGTGGCCTGGACGCCCTGCTCGAGGGCGACCTGCTTCATCACGAGGCGGAAGGTCATGATGTTGTCGGCGGTGGAGAGCGCGTCGGCGTAGCGCAGGTCGATCTCCTGCTGGCCGGGGGCGCCCTCGTGGTGGCTGAACTCGACCGAGATGCCCATGGATTCGAGCATGGTGATGGCCTGGCGGCGGAAGTCCATGCCCACGTTCTGCGGGGTGTGGTCGAAGTAGCCGGAGGAGTCGGCGGGCACCGGGCGGGTGCCGTCGACGGGCTTGTCCTTGAGGAGGAAGAACTCGATCTCGGGGTGGGTGTAGAAGGTGAAGCCGAGGTCGGAGGTCTTGGCCAGGATGCGCTTGAGGACGTAGCGCGGGTCGGCGTAGGAGGGCGAGCCGTCGGGCATGAGGATGTCGCAGAACATCCGGGCGGTGCCGGGGGCCTCCGCGCGCCAGGGCAGGATCTGGAAGGTGCCCGGGTCGGGCTTGGCGATCATGTCGGATTCGTAGACCCGCGCGAAGCCCTCGATCGCCGAGCCGTCGAAGCCGATGCCCTCGTCGAAGGCCTGCTCGAGCTCGGCGGGCGCGACGGCCACCGACTTCAGGTAGCCGAGCACGTCGGTGAACCACAGCCGCACGAAACGGATGTCGCGCTCTTCGAGGGTACGGAGCACGAATTCCTGCTGCTTATCCATAACTGTCATCCTCGCTGGTCAGGCCGTCCGCTCCCAAGCAGCGGGCCACATCGGGGGCACATGAGCATCCCACCACACGATTTCGGCGGCGTTGCCTACGCGCGTCCGAACGTCTCGCGACGTGCGGGTGTCGCTCCACTGCCCATACTGCCTGCCGGGCCCGTGACCCGTGTACCCCATTGTGGGGCACCGCCCCGATCTTGGTCGACCTCGCCCTGCCCCGGGGCCCGGGGCAGGGCGGCGGCGCGCGCCCCCGGCGGTCAGCGGGCGCCGGGCGCGGGGCGTGCGGTGAGCTCCAGCAGGAGCCTCCTGGGGTGCAGGACGGTGGACAGCCGGGCGGGGCGGGCGTCGCAGCCGGGGGCGGGCCGCAGCCGCCATCGGGAGACGACGGTGGCCAGGGCGAGGGTGGCCTCGGCCATGGCGAAGTGGTCGCCGATGCACTTGCGCGGGCCCCCGCCCCAGGACAGGAAGGCCCCGCGGGGCAGCGCGGCGGCGCGCTCGGGCAGCCACCGGTCGGGGTCGAAGGCCGCGGGCCTTTCGTACAGGCCCGGGTCCCGGTGCAGGCCGGCGGGGGTGATGACCACGGTGGTACCGGGGGCGAGGCGGCGTCCGGCCAGCTCCACCTCCTTGCGGGTGATCCGGGTGAAGAGCCAGCCGGGCGGGTGCAGCCGCATCGCCTCGGTCAGTACGCGGCCGGTGAAGGGCAGCGCGGGCAGGTCGTCCCAGCGGGCGGGGCGGCCGCCGAGGACGGCGTCCACCTCGTCGTGGAGCCGCCGCTCCTCCCCCGGGTTCCGGGTCAGCTGGTGCAGGGCCCAGGACAGCGTGGCGCCGATGGACTCGGACCCGGCCATCATCATGGAGATGACCTGGTCGCGGATCTCCAGGTCGTCCGGGGCCGGCCCGCCGTCGGCGGCGCCGTCCCGGCCGCCGGCCAGGAGCACCGACAGCAGGTCGCCGGAGTCCTGGCGGCCGAGCCGTTCCTCGGCCCGGTAGTCGCCGATGATGCGGTCCACGCTGGCGAAGAGGTGCCGTCGGCAGCGCTCGTAGCGGCGGTTGCCGAGCGTGGGCAGGCGCAGCAGCGGCTCGGGGACGAACACCCGCTGCATCACCCCGCCGAGGACGGTCTCGAAGGACCGCTGTATGCCGTCGGCCGTGCGGCTGTCGATGTGCGCGGAGAACAGGGCGCGCAGCACCGAGCGCAGGGCGAACCGGTACATCAGGGGGAAGGTGTCGAGCACCTGCCCTTCCCGCCAGCTCCCGAGGAGCGTGGCGAGTTCCCCCTCCATGGCCTCGCCGTAGCCCTCCAGCCGGGTGCGGTGGAAGGCGGGCTGGATGAGCCGGCGCTGGCGGCGGTGGTCCTGGTGCGGGCAGGTGGCCACGCCGTTGCCCAGGATGTCCCGCAGGCGGTCGAAGAGCGGGCCGCCCTTGTCGAAGGTGCGGTCGTCGCGCAGCACCTGCCAGGCGAGCTCGGGGTGGCAGACGACGTAGGCGGGCTGGTGCCCGAGCTTGATCTGCACCAGGTCGCCGTGGCGGCGCAGGGACTCCAGGAACCCCAGCGGCTGTCGTAGCAGCTGCCAGCCGTGGCCGAGTACGGGAAGTGGTGACGGCGCCGCTCCTGCGGTGAACGCGGACGCGGACAGAACTACGTACGACATGCCCCCTCCAAGCGGTTGGTCGGCTAAGACCCATGTGGACCGATTTCCAACAAGACCCGCATCGACCCTTCGTAGGCAATCCCCACCGCGGGGCGCACGGAATCGGCGCGACGCATCGAATCCGCCCTGCACACGACAACGCTTGAGGAGTGCACGCGAGCGCCCCCGGATTTCCCGCGCGGCAGGTTTGGGGGGTAAGTGAGGGAGACAGGGACAAAGGGAACGGAGGGGCTGCTACGCGGGGGCCTTGAGCAGCTGCCACTCGTGGTCGGGGGCGCCGCCCTTGGGCAGCACCATCGCCAGGCCGTAGCTGCCATCGCCGGACCTGCGGCCCACGTGCACGGCGAGCTTGTCGGCGGTGGAGTGACGGTGGCTCATCAGGGCGCGGCCGGTCCAGTTCCAGCACTGGGCACGCTCGACGGGGGTGGCGAGGCGCCGCAGGACGGGACTGTGGCCGGCGGGGCCGAGCAGCAGGGTGAGCACGCGCGGCACGCACTCCTCGGCGTCGGCGGCGAGGGTGACGACGCCGGTCGTGGTGTCGATGTGCCATGCGTAGTGGTGCTCGGAGACCGTGTCGCGGTCCCGGACGTCGACGAAGCCCTCGGTGGCGTGGCCGCACAGGACGTAACGGGGGTCGGTCCGCCACTGGATGGCGTACTTCGCGCCCTGCTCGATCTCGCCGCCGAACGGGGTGTACTCGTGCTGCGTGCTCACCTGGGTGCTCCTCGCCTGCGAAACGACCCTCCCCTTTTCCGCTGCTCCCACCCTGGCGCACCCGCACGCCGGGCACCCACCGGCGGCCGCCGACCGGGTGGTGGCGTACGGCCGTCGGGGTCAGGGGCGCAGGAAGGGCGTGGCGAGGACCGCCGCGGCGATGGCCTGCGGCCGGTCGTACATCAGCAGGTGGCCCGCGGGGGCGACGGCCTCGAAGCGGCCGTCGAGGCGGTCGGCGAGGGCGCGCTGGCGCTCCAGCCAGCGCCGCTCGAGCCAGGAGCCGGTGCCCGGCGAGGCGGCGAGGACGGTGACCGGGGCGGGCGGCAGGCCGTGGTGGGCGCGCAGGTCCTCGAGCTCGGCGGCCACGTCGCGGTAGCGGGTGTTCTCCATGAGGACGGCGCGCGCCACGCGCCCGGTGCCGTAGGTGCGGCGGACCAGGTCCGCGGGGGCGGGGTCGTGGCGCTTGACGGAGGCGGAGCGGACGGAGAACCGGCGCAGGGCCGGGCCCAGGGCGCGGGGCAGACCGGCGGCGGCGAAGGCCAGGCCCCGCACATGGGCGGCGGCGGTGCGCAGCTCGGGGGCGGGGACCGGGCGGGCGTCCTCCTCCACGCTGCCGTCGACCAGGACGATTCCCGCCGTGCGCTCCGGGTACAGCCGGGCGAACGCCTCGGCGTGGAACCCGGCGAGGGAGTGGCCGACGACCGTGGCCGGGGCGGGCAGGTCCAGCGCGTCGAGGACGCCCGCTATGCGGGCGGCCTCCCCGGCGGCGGTGGGCACCTCGACGGGCGGGGCGCTGAACCCCAGCCCGGGGCGGTCGAAGCGGACCACCGTGCGGTGGGGGGTGAGCAGGGGGACGACCTGGTCCCAGTCGAACCACCCCATGCCGAGCCCGGCGCTGAGCACGCACACGGGGCCGGAGCCCTCGCGGAGGACGTGCAGCGTGACCCCGCCCACCCGCAGCATCCGCCCCGGTGGCCGTTCCGTACCGCCCATGCGGTGCTCCCCCTTTTGGTCCCGCCCTCTCCCGGAGGGCACGGACAAGCTACTCGACGGTGCCCTCCCGCCGGTGTTCGGCCGCCACCCAGTGCGGCTTGCGGAACTTCAGGAACGCCAGCGGCGCGAGGAAGCCGAGGGTCAGCAGGCCGCCGCCGACCATGAAGACGTAGCGCCAGAGGGGGCCGCCGCCGAACTGCTCGGGCGGTACGAAGCCGATGCACATGGCGCCGATGGAGGCCGCGAAGCCGATGCCGGCGACCAGGTGCACGGCGGGGACGCGGAAGCCGCGCGGCTGGTCGGGGCGGGTGGCGCGCAGCCGGACGACGGCGGCGAACATCAGCAGGTAGACGACGAGGTAGATCTGCGTGGTGACGACCGAGAAGATCCAGTAGGCGCTGGAGACGTCGGGGATGAAGGCGTAGAGCAGCGCGATGATCGTGGTGAGCACGCCCTGCGCCACCATGATGTTCCGCGGGACGCCGCGCTTGTTGAGCTTCTGCAGGACGGGCGGCAGGTAGCCCTCCTGCCGGGAGACCATCAGCAGGCCCTTGGAGGGCCCGGCCAGCCAGGTGAGCATGCCGCCCAGGGCCGCCGCGACGAGCAGGACGCCGACGACCTTGGTCAGCCAGCCCACGTGGAAGTGGTCGAAGAAGCCCTGGAAGGCCTGCATGACGCCGGCGGTGAGGCTGAGGTTCTCGCTCGGCATCACCCAGCTGATGGCCAGCGCGGGCAGGATGAAGATCAGCAGGACGAGGCCGGTGGCCAGGAAGACCGAGCGGGGGTACTGCCGGCCGGGCTCGCGCAGCGCGGAGACGTGCACGCCGTTCATCTCCATGCCCGCGTACGACAGGAAGTTGCCCACGATCAGCACGAGGCTGGCCAGCCCCGTCCACGGCGGCAGCACGTGCCCGCCGTCCATGGGCGCGGCGGAGGGGTTGCCCTGGGCGAGGAAGACCAGGCCGAGGGCGACGAGGACGACGCCGGGGATCAGCGTGCCGATGACCAGGCCCATGCTGGAGAGCCCGGCTACCGCCTTCGTGCCGCGCGAGGAGATCAGCACGCCGGCCCAGTAGATGACGACGATGACGATGGCGATGTAGAGGCCGTTGTCGGCGAGCGAGGGGTCGATGACGTACGCGAAGGTGCTCGCCACGTACGCCAGCAGGCTCGGGTAGTAGGCGATGGTCATCGCGAACTGGCACCACACGGCCAGGAAGCCCAGCGGCTTGGACAGCCCCTCGCTCACCCACCGGTAGACGCCGCCGGGCCAGCCGGACGCCAGCTCCGCCGAGACGAGTGCGGTCGGCAGCAGGAAGACGACAGCGGGCAGGAGGTAGAGGAAGACGGCGGCCAGTCCGTAGAGGGCCATCGAGGGCGAGGGGCGCAGGTTCGCCACCGAGGCGGTCGTCATCATCGCGAGCGTCGCCCACGAGATGAACTGCGCCTGGCCGGCCCCGGGGGCGGGGGCGGCGACGGCCGCGGTGGTGGGACGTTCGTCCCTAACCTGTTCCGTGCTGGTCATGGGGGGAGAGCGTCCTTCGGGCCGTGCGTCGTCAATCGTTTTCGCCCAATGATCGGGCCTTGGCACCGCTTCGTGCACATCCGCTCGGGCGGGGACCCCGCGGGGGCGATACCCCGTGGGGGTAAGGTGCGCGGAGGGTCGGGAGTCTCGGGAGGCAGACGGTGCAAGGACGGGGGGCCACCGCCTGGTGCGGCCGGCTGCTGCTGTTCGCGGCGCTGCTGCTGGGGATCGTGACCATGCACACACTCGGGCACCCGCGCGAGCACGGTGGGGGGCAGCACGGCGCGGGGCCGCACGCCGCGACGGTCCCGTCGGCGGTGACCGCCCCGGACGGGACGACGAACGGCGCACCGGGCCATGCCCCGGACGCGGCGACGGACAGCGCACGCGGCCACGCCCCGGACGGAGCGGCCGTGCCGCGTCCGGACGCCGCCGCTGCCGTCCCCGCGGTCGCGCCCGCCCTTGCCGTCGCACGAGTCCCTGCCGCCGCGCCCGGCCATGACGGCGCTCACGCCTCTGCCTCTGCCTCTGTCTCGGCCTCCGACCACGGGGACGGCATGGACCCCATGTCCGTCTGCCTCGCCGTGCTCGGCGCGGGCTGGACGGTCGCGCTCCTGCTCTCCCTCGCCGCGCTGCGCCGGCCCGCCGGTGCGGACGCGCCGGCGGGGCGGGCGTGGTTCCCGCGCGCTTTGTGGCCGCTGCCGCCACCCCGGCACAAGGCCCTCGCACGGTTGTCGGTGCTGCGCGTATAGGCGGCGCGGCCCGCCGCCGCCCTCCGGCGGCGCGGGCGCGCCCGCCCTCACGCCCACGTCACAGAACCGACACCACGAGGTGTTCTGCCATGCGCACCATCACCACCACCCGCCGCGCCGTGCTCGGCGCGGGCATCGCCGTCGCCGGCGGCGGCCTGCTGGCCGCCTGCTCGAAGGACGGCGCCGGCTCCTCCGCGGCGCAGCCCGCCGGCTACGTCTCCCCGGACGGCCGTGAGGTCGCCGCCGCCGAGGAGAAGCGGCGCCCGGGCCCCGTACGGAACGTCAGGCTCACCGCCACCGCCGCGACGCTGGATCTCGGCGGCGGCCGTACGGTCCCGACCTGGGCGTACGGCGACGCGCTGCCCGGCAGGGAGGTCCGGCTGACCGCCGGCGACACGCTCGCCCTCACCCTCGCCAACCATCTGCCCGAGCCCACGTCCGTGCACTGGCACGGGCTGGCGCTGCGCAACGACATGGACGGCGTCCCGGATCTGACCCAGCGGAACATCAGGCCCGGGGCGTCGTACGACTACCGCTTCGCCGTCCCGCACCCGGGCACGTACTGGCTCCACCCGCACTCGGGCACCCAGCAGGACCGGGGGCTGTACGCACCGCTGATCGTGGAGGACCCGAAGGAGCCGCTGCAGTACGACAAGGAGTGGGTCGTCGTCCTGGACGACTGGGTCGACGGGATCGACGGCAGCACGCCGGACGCGGTGCTCGCGGAGCTGAGCCGGGGCATGGGCGGCATGGACCACGGCGGCGGGGACCACGGCGGCATGGACCACGGCGGCGGCATGCAGCACGGCAGCGGCGGCCACGACATGTCGAAGATGTCCATGACCGCGGCCTCCCCCGCCCCCTCCGGCCCGCCCCGGATGCTGATGGGCGCCACGAGCGACCTCCTCGGCGGTGACGCCGGTGACGTCGCCTATCCGCACTACCTCGTCAACGGGCGCGTACCGCAGGACCCGCAGACCTTCACCGCGAAGCCCGGCGACCGTATCCGCATCCGCTTCATCAACGCGGGCGGCGACACCGCCTTCCGCGTGGCCCTCGGCGACCACCGCATGACCGTCACCCATACGGATGGTTTCCCCGTCGAGCATCAGCAGACGGACGCGCTCCTGCTGGGCATGGGCGAGCGGTACGACGTGCTGGTGGAGGCCAAAGACGGCGTCTTCCCGCTGACCGCCCTGGCCGAGGGCAAGAAGCGCACCGCGCTGGCCGTGCTGCGGACCGGCGCCGGCACCGCGCCCGGCGCGGACACGCGCCCCCGGGAGCTGGACGGCACGGTGCTGACCGCCGACCGCCTGAAGGCCGGCCGCGCCGTGGCGCTCGGGGACCGCCGGCCCGACCGCACGGTCACGCTGCGGCTCACGGGCTCGATGGCGAAGTACGACTGGGCCGTCAACGGCAAGAAGTACACGCCCGCGCAGCGCTACGGCGTGAGCGCGGGCGAGCGGGTCCGGTTGGTGTTCGTCAACGACACCGACATGTGGCACCCGATGCACCTGCACGGCCACACCTTCGCCCTGCCCGGCGGCGGGCCCCGCAAGGACACCGCCATCGTGCTGCCGGGCAAGCGGCTGGAGGTCGACTTCGACGCCGACAACCCGGGCCTGTGGATGCTCCACTGCCACAACGTCTACCACGCGGAGGCCGGGATGATGACGGTCCTGGGCTACCGCGCCTAGGCCCGGCCGGGACGCGAGGGGGCGGGGTCCACGGGCCCCGCCCCCGTCCCGGGGGAGCCGTCGTGGCACCGCTCACACCATATTGCGTCAGTCAGACGATTAGACTGGCGGCGTGGCTCAACTTCGTCTCGCCCTGAACCAGATCGACTCCCGCGTCGGCGACCTCGCCCGCAACGCCGAGTCGGTCGTCCGCTGGACCCGGCACTCCGCCGAGCAGGGAGCCCATCTGGTGGCGTTCCCTGAGATGGTGCTGACGGGCTACCCCGTCGAGGACCTGGCGCTGCGCTCCTCCTTCGTGACGGCCAGCCGGGACGCGCTGCGCTCGCTCGCGGCCCGCCTCGACGCCGAGGGCCTCGGGGAGCTGCCGGTGATCGTCGGCTACCTCGACCGCAGCGAGGAGGCCCGCCCCCGGCTGGGCCGGCCCGCCGGCGCCCCGCGCAACGCCGCCGCCGTGCTGCACCGCGGCGAGGCCGTGCTGACCTTCGCCAAGCACCACCTGCCCAACTACGGCGTCTTCGACGAGTTCCGGTACTTCGTGCCCGGCGAGACGCTGCCCGTGATCCGCGTCCACGGCGTGGACGTCGCCCTCGCCATCTGCGAGGACCTCTGGCAGGACGGCGGCCGCGTGCCCGCAGCCCGGTCCGCCGGCGCCGGGCTGCTGCTCTCCATCAACGCCTCCCCCTACGAGCGGGAGAAGGACGACACCCGCCTGGAACTGGTGCGCAAGCGCGCCCAGGAGGCCGGCTGCACCACCGCGTACCTCGCGATGACCGGCGGCCAGGACGAGCTGGTCTTCGACGGCGACTCCATCGTCGTCGACCGCGACGGCCGCGTCGTCGCCCGCGCCCCGCAGTTCGAGGAGACCTGCGTGGTGCTCGACCTCGACCTGCCGCGGGCCCCGGCCGAGGTGCCCTCCGGTGTCGTGGACGACGGTCTGCGCATCGAGCACGTCACGATCTCCGCCGACCCCCTCCCCGCGTACGAGCCGCAGTTCACCGGCGGCCTCGCCGACCACCTCGGCGACGACGAGGAGGTCTACAAGGCCCTGGTGACGGGCCTGCGCGCGTACGCGGAGAAGAACGGTTTCCGCAGTGTGCTCATCGGCCTCTCCGGAGGCATCGACTCGGCGCTCGTGGCGGCCGTCGCCTGCGACGCCGTCGGCGCGGAGAACGTCTACGGCGTGGCCATGCCCTCCCGTTACTCCTCCGACCACTCCATCAGCGACGCCGAGGACCTCGCCCGGCGCACCGGCCTCAACTTCCGGACCGTGCCGATCGCGCCGATGTTCGACGCGTACATGGGGGCGCTGGGGCTGACCGGCCTCGCGGAGGAGAACCTGCAGTCGCGGCTGCGGGGCACGATGCTGATGGCAATCTCCAACCAGGAGGGCCACATCGTGCTCGCGCCGGGCAACAAGTCCGAGCTGGCCTGCGGTTACTCCACGCTCTACGGCGACTCGGTGGGCGCGTACGGCCCCATCAAGGACGTCTACAAGACCGGCATCTTCCGCCTCGCCAGGTGGCGCAACCAGGCGGCGGCCGAGCGCGGCGAGACCCCGCCGATCCCGGAGAACTCCATCACCAAGCCGCCGAGCGCCGAGCTGCGCCCCGGCCAGGTCGACACGGACTCGCTGCCGGACTACGACGTGCTCGACCGGCTCCTGGAGCTGTACGTCGACCGCGACCAGGGCCGCGACGCGATCGTCGCGGCGGGCTTCGACCCGGCGCTGGTCACACGGGTCCTGCGGATGGTGGACCTGGCGGAGTACAAGCGGCGGCAGTACCCGCCGGGCACGAAGATCTCCGCGAAGGGCTTCGGCAAGGACCGCCGCCTGCCGATCACGAACGGCTGGCGCGAAGCCCTCTGACCGGGGCTCCGCCCCGGACCCCGGTCCTCAGGTGCGGGACGGGCCGGATCTCACGACCAGCCCGTCCAGCAGCCGCGCCGTGGCCCCGGCCACCGCGTCCACGGCCTCGTCGAAGACGGCCTGATTGTGCGCGGCCGGCGCATGGAAACCGGACACCTTGCGCACGTACTGCAGGGCGGCCGCCCGGATGTCGTCCTCGCCCACGTCGGGCGTCATCGGCGCCCTGAGCGTCTTGATGCTGCGGCACATGTCTCCAGTGTGCCGCGCGCCCCGCCCGGGGTCAGATCTTGACCCGGGCCGCCACCGGCAGGTGGTCGCTGCGCGTCGCGGGCAGCGTCCAGGCCGAGACCGGGTCCATGCCGCGCACCATGATCTGGTCGATCCGCGCCATCGGCATGCTCGCCGGCCAGCTGAAGCCGAAGCCGTCGCCCGCCGCGCCCTGCGCCGAGCGCAGCTGCGAGGTGATGGGGGCGAGCGAGCGGTCGTTCATGGTGCCGTTGAGATCGCCGAGGAGGACGACCCGCTTCTCCGGCTCCTGGGCGATGGCCCGGCCCAGTGCCTCGGCGCTGTTGTCGCGCTGCCCGGCGGTGAAGCCGGCGTTGAACTTCACCCGCACCGAGGGCAGGTGCGCGACGTAGACGGCGACGGGACCCTGCGGGGTCTTGACCGTGGCGCGCAGCGCGCGCACCCAGCCCAGGCGGATGTCGACGGGCTGGGTCAGCTCGAGCGGGTACTTGCTCCAGATCCCGACCGTGCCCTGCACCGAGTGGTACTTGTACGTGCCCGCCAGCGCCTTCTCGTACCGCGAGGCGTCGCTGAGCTCCTCCAGCGCCACGACGTCCGCGCCCGAGGCGGCGACGGCCCTGGCGGTGGCCGCGGGGTTGGGGTTCTCGGCGTTGACGTTGTGGGTAGCGACCGTGAAGTTGCCGCCCTTGCCGGACTTGTCGCTCAGCAGCCCGCCGAAGAGGTTGACCCAGACGACCGAGGGGAGCAGCAGGGCTATGAGGGCGGTGGCCGAGCGGCGCCACAGCGCCAGGGCGAACAGCACCGGCACCAGCAGGCCCAGCCAGGGCAGGAAGGTCTCGGTGAGGGAGCCGAGGTTGCCGACCCGGTTGGGGATGTCGGCGTGCACCAGCATCAGCAGGCCCAGCAGCACGGCGACCGCGGCGACGACCATGCCGCGCCGCCAGACGCCGCTGCCCGTCCACTGCTGCTTCCAGTCGCCCTTCTCCCGGTCCTGCCGGCGGCCCAGGAAGCGCCGGGCTCCGGAGCCGGCCCGCTCCGGCCCCGCTCCCTCGTGGCCCGTCTCCTCCATGTATGCCTGCGGCATCGGTTGTCCTCACTGCTCCGTCTGGCTGCGTCCCCGCCACCCGACCATAGGTGATCACGGTGTCGCGGGGCTTACCCGGACACCCCTGGCGGGGGCGTCGGGGAGGAGGACGAGCGTCCGGCGGGCGGGGGTTCCTGTCGACCGGGGTGCGAGGGGGGCTGTGACACAACGGGCACATTCGGGGCAGGTGCCGCGGACCGCCCTCCGGCGGGGGGTCGTACGCCCTCCAGCAAGGTGTCGACAATCCGCTCGGACAGCCCGTCCGGCAGCTCCTTCGACTCGTGGAAGAGGGCGCGCGAGAGCATCGGGCTGACGAACAGATCGGTCAGGAGCTCGGTGTCCACGTCGGCGCGGATCTCCCCCTCGGCCATGCCGCGCCGCAGCACCGCCTCGAACGCCTCGCGCCGGGCCCTGACGACCGTTGCGTGGTACTCGGCCCACAGCCGGGGGTGCGCCTGCACCTGGGCCACGACGGTGCGCAGCACGGCGGAGGAGCGCTTGGCCAGGCCGCGCCGGCGCAGGTACTCGAGGAGGGCGACGAGGTCGTCGCGGACGGGGCCGCCGGTGGGGCGGGGGCCGTCGTCGTCCAGGGAGCGCAGCACGTCGAGCATCAGCGCTTCCTTGCCCGCCCAGCGCCGGTAGACGGTGGCCTTGCCGACGCCCGCCCGGCGGGCTATGCCCTCCATCGACAGCTCGGCGACGGTGGCGCCGCCCTCCAGCAGGCGCAGCACGGTCTCGATGACGGTGGTGTCGACGGCGGCGCTGCGCGGCCGTCCGCGGCGCCCGTCCCGTGCCGTGGGCGCGCTGCGGGCTGCGGGGGCGTTCACTGTCCCGCTCCCGCCTGTTCCTTCTCCGCGCCCGGGCGGCCGGCGCCGGCCGGGGAGCGGGCGGCGTTCTTGGCCGGCAGGAACAGTACGGCGACGAGCGCCCCGAGCAGGGCGACGGCCGCGGCGCCGAGGACGGTGACGTGCATGGCGTGGACGAAGGCGTCCTGCGCCCGGCCCATGAGGTCCGCGCCCGCGGGGCCGAGCCGGCCGGCGACGGCGCGGGTGGCCTCGATGGACTCGCCGGCGGTGTGCCGGGCCTCCTCGCTCAGGCCGGGGACGGCCTCGAGCCGGCCGGAGACGCCGTCGCGGTAGACGGTGGAGAGCACGGAGCCGAGCACGGCCACCCCGAGGGCGCCGCCGATCTGCCGGAAGGTGTTGTTCACGGCGGAGCCGGAGCCCGCCTTCTCCCGGGGCAGCGACTGCATGATCGAGACGGTGGCGGGCGGGGTGATGTGGGCCATCGCGGCGCCCTGGAAGAGGAAGAGCACCTCAAGGACCCAGATCGGGGTGTGCGCGTCGAGCAGGGCGTAGCCGGCCATGGTCGCGGCCATCACGACCATGCCGCCGGTGCACACGGCGCGGGCGCCGAAGCGCTCGACGACGAGCCGGGCGCGCGGCGCGAAGATCATCTGGGCGGCGGCGAGCGGCAGCATCAGCAGCCCGCTCTGCAGTGGGGTGAAGCCGCGGGCGCTCTGGGTGTAGAAGACCATGAAGAAGGTCACGCCCATCAGCCCGAAGAAGACCAGCGCCAGCGAGGAGACGGCGGCGGAGAAGGCCGGGTTGCGGAAGTAGCGGACGTCCATCGCGGGGTGGGTGCTGCGCCGCTCGTGCAGCACGAACAGCACGAGGACGAGGAGGCCGCCGCCGACGGTGCCGTAGACCTCGGGGACGGTGAAGTCGGCCAGCTGGCCGCCCCGGATGATGCCGTAGACCAGCAGGACGAGCCCGATGACGGACAGCAGCACGCCGAAGGGGTCGAGCCGGCCGGGCCGGGGGTCCTTGGAGTCGGGGACGAGCACCGCCATCGCGATCAGGGCGGCGGTGACGATCGGGAGGTTGATCAGGAAGACCGAGCCCCACCAGAAGTGGCTGAGCAGGATGCCGCCGGTGATCGGCCCTATGGCGATGGCGAGCCCCACGGCGCCGGCCCAGATGCCGATGGCCTTGGGCTGCTCCTCCCGCTCGAAGACGTTCATGATGATCGCCAGCGTGGAGGGCATCACGAAGGCCCCGCCGAAGCCCATCAGCGCGCGGTAGGCGATCAGCTCGGCGGGCGAGCCGGCCATGGCGGCGAGCGCGGAGCCGACGCCGAAGACGGTCATGCCGAAGAGCAGGACCTTCTTGCGGCCCCACCGGTCGCCGAGCAGGCCCGCGGTGAACAGCATGCCGGCGAAGACCAGCGTGTAGGCGTTGATCGCCCACGCCAGCTCGCTCTGGGTGGCCCCGAGCCCGGTGGGGGCGGGGGCGGCGATCGTCTTCATCGCCACATTGAGGACCGAGTTGCCCAGGACGACCACGAGCAGGCTGCACAGCAGCACGGCCAGGACGGCCCACCGTCTGCGGTGGACGGCCTCGGGGACCTTGCGGGGCGGCGCGGAGTCGGAGGTTGCCATGGACACCACCCTAAATTATTTCGATACGGCACCGTCTCGCATGGGCGATTCTTGACCGGCGGCGGGACCGGCCGGGGGGCACTTCCGCGCCAGGACGCGGCGTGTCAGCATGGGAGGTGATCCGGGGACGCCGTCAGGGCGCCTCGAGACGACAGAACACAGGAGCCACGGCAATGACGCATGCCTTGAAGACCCCCGACAGCGGCCAGAAGAGCAACAAGGCGCTGTACGGCGGTACGAGTTCCCGTCGCATCACCGTCCGTGACATAGCCGCCGCCAAGGAGCGCGGCGAGAAGTGGCCCATGCTCACCGCCTACGACGCGATGACCGCCTCCGTCTTCGACGAGGCCGGCATCCCCGTCCTGCTGGTGGGCGACTCCATGGGCAACTGTCACCTCGGCTACGAGTCCACGGTGCCGGTCACCATGGACGAGATCACCCTCCTCTCGGCCGCCGTCGTACGGGGCACCAAGCGCGCCCTCGTCGTCGGCGACCTGCCCTTCGGCTCGTACCAGGAGGGCGCGGTCCAGGCGCTGCGCAACGCCACCCGGCTGGTGAAGGAGGCGGGTGTCGGCGCGGTCAAGCTGGAGGGCGGCGAGCGTTCGGCCCACCAGATCGAGCTGCTGGTCCAGGCCGGCATCCCGGTCATGGCGCACATCGGCCTCACCCCGCAGTCCGTCAACGCCTACGGCGGCTACCCGGTGCAGGGCCGTGGCGAGGAGGCGGCGGCGCAGCTGCTGCGCGACGCCAAGGCCGTCCAGGACGCGGGCGCCTTCGCGGTCGTCCTGGAGCTGGTCCCGGCGGAGCTGGCCGCCGAGGTCACCCGCACCCTGCACATCCCGACCGTCGGCATCGGCGCGGGCGTCGAGTGCGACGCGCAGGTGCTGGTGTGGACCGACATGGCCGGCATGACGTCCGGCCGCCTGCCGCGCTTCGTCAAGCAGTACGCGCAGCTGCGCGAGGCCCTCGGCGACGCGGCGAAGTCCTTCGCCGACGACGTGGTGGGCGGCGCGTACCCGGCGGAGGAGCACTCCTTCCACTAGAACCGGGGGCCGGTCGCCGGGCGGGCGGGGGCGTCCGCCCGTCCGGCGCCGGTCTGTCGGCGGCCTGTCGGTGATCTGTCGGTGATCTGTCGGCGCCGGCCGGTCGGTGTCGGCCCGCTGTCAGTGCCCGCTGGCACTGTTGAGGGCATGACGCGAAACGACATCCCCGAAAGCGGCGGGAACGCCGTCGAAGTACGGGGCCTGGTCAAGCACTTCGGCGAGACCAAGGCCTTGGACGGGGTCGACCTGGACGTACGCGAGGGCACCGTCCTCGGCGTCCTCGGCCCCAACGGCGCCGGCAAGACCACGCTGGTGAGATGCCTGTCCACCCTGATCCGCCCGGACGCCGGCAGCGCCCGGGTCGCCGGTTACGACGTGCTGCGCCAGCCCCGGCAGCTGCGCAGGGTCATCGGGCTGACCGGCCAGTACGCATCGGTCGACGAGAAGCTCTCCGGGCTGGAGAACCTCTACATGATCGGGCGGCTGCTCGACCTGTCCCGTAAGGACGCCCGGCGGCGGGCCGAGGAGATGCTGGAGCGCTTCTCGCTGACGGAGGCCGCCAAGCGCCCCGCCATGAACTACTCCGGCGGCATGCGCCGTCGGCTCGACCTCGCCGCCTCCATGATCGGACAGCCGGCGGTGCTCTATCTGGACGAGCCCACCACCGGCCTGGACCCCCGCACCCGCAACGAGGTGTGGGCCGAGGTCCAGCGCATGGTCGCCGAGGGCGCCACCGTGCTGCTCACCACGCAGTACATGGAAGAGGCCGAGCAGCTGGCGAACGAGCTGACCGTCATCGACCGGGGCCGGGTGATCGCCGGGGGCCGGGTCGACGAGCTGAAGGCCAAGGTCGGCGGGCGCACCCTGCAGGTCCGCCCGGCGGACCGCTCGGACCTGCCCCGGATGGTCGACGCCGTGGCCCGGGCCGGGCTGGCCGGGATCGCCGGCGCGACCGCCGACGAGGCGGAGGGCGTGGTCAACGTCCCGATCATCAGCGACGAACAGCTGACCGCCGTGGTGGGCATGCTGGGCGAGCGCGGCTTCGCCATCTCCGGCATCAGCACCCATCTGCCCAGCCTGGACGAGGTCTTCCTGGCCGTCACGGGCCAGAAGGCGTCCGTGGCGACGGCCGGCGAGGAGCAGCACACCGACAAGCTCGAGGAGGTCGCGGCATGAGCGCGGCGACGGTCAGCGCGCCCGCGACGGCGCCCGCCCACGACGGCCGGATCGGCCTGCGGGCCAATCTGCGGCACATCGGTGCGCTCGCGCGCCGCAACATGCTGCAGATCAAGCAGGACCCGGAGTCGATGTTCGACGCCGTCCTGATGCCGGTCATCTTCATCCTGCTGTTCACCTATGTCTTCGGCGGCTCGATCGCCGGCAAGGGCAACGAACAGGACTACGTCAACTACCTGGTGCCCGGCCTGATGGCGATGATGGGCATGAACATCGCCATGGCGGTCGGCACGGGCATCAACGACGACTTCAAGAAGGGGGTGATGGACCGCTTCCGCACGATGCCGATAGCCCGGTCCTCCGTCCTCATCGCGAAGATCGTCGTCGAGGTCGGCCGCATGCTCATCGCGACCTCGATCCTCCTGGTCATGGGCTTCGCCATCGGCCTGACCGTCAGCACCTCGGTGCTGCACCTGCTCGCGGCGGTGGCGCTCGCCATGGTCTTCGGCGCCTCGCTGATGTGGATCTTCATTCTGCTCGGTCTGACCATGAAGACGGCACAGGCCGTCCAGGGGGTCGCCATGCTCGTCCTGATGCCCCTGCAGTTCGGCAGCTCCATCTTCGCGCCGACGACGAACATGCCGGGCTGGCTGGAGGCGTTCACGAAGTACAACCCGCTCTCCAACCTCGCCGACGCCTCCCGCCATCTGATCAACGGCGGTGCGGTGGCCCACTCGGTGTGGATGACCCTGGCCTGGTCCGCGGCCATCACGCTGGTGACGGCGCCGCTGGCGGTCGCCAGGTTCCGCAAGAAGACCTGAGGTCCGCACCGGGGGGGCACCGGGTGCGCGCGTCAGACGAGGGCGACGGCCTCCGCCATGGAGAGCCGGCCGCCCTCGGCGTACGCGTGCTCGTAGGCATCGGCGCTCAGCGCGGCCCGTGTGCGGGCCTCCGTCCATTCCCGCAGCTCCCGCTCCGAGGAGGGAACGTGGAAGCCCGCCGGCCGCAGGGCGACGCCGGCCCCGAGCAGCCGGGCCGCCCTCAGCGCGTGCTCCTCGCCGCCGAGGGCGGAGAAGGCCTGGGCGGCGTGCATCAGCTGGATGGCCATCATGTGCGGCGCGATCACACCCGCGACCGGGTCGTCGCACTTCACCAGGGCGTTGCGGATCTTCGGCAGCGCCTCCCGGGGGCGGCCCTGGAGCGTGTCGACCCAGCCGAGCAGCCCGCTGATCAGCCCCTGGAAGAGCAGCATGGCACGGCTTCCGTATTCCCCGGCGAGCTCCTCCAGGAACTCCCTCGCCTCGGCCAGCCGCCCGGAACGCGCGATGTGGATGCCGAGCTGGAGGCGGACGAAGGTGGCGCTGTCGGGGCTGAGCCGCTCCATGCCCACGAGCGTCTCGCGCAGGGCACGCTCGCCCTCCTCCGCGTCGATCACGCCGTCCTCCATGAGCACCTCGACGAGGCGGGCCCGCAGCATCGGCACCTGCCCGGCGGACCCCAGTTCCTCGACGCGCTCGATGGCCTCCCGGTAGTCCGCCGCGGCGGCCGCGAACCTGCCGTACTTCTCCAGGGCCTCGCCGCGCCCGGACAGCGCCTCGGCCACGCCCCAGGAGTCGCCGAGGCGGCGGAAGATCTCCAGGCTCTCGTCGGCGTCCGCGATCCCCTGGTCGATCCGGCCGGGGCTGTCGTTGAGCAGCTTGGCGCGCAGCTGCAGCGCGTTGGCGAGCTCCCAGGTGTAGCCGAGCTCGCGGCAGCGGTCGACCGCGCCGTCGACGACCCCGTACAGGTCGTCGCTCGCGCCCGTCAGCAGGACCGCGTAGAACCACATCATGCCCGGCACCCGGCAGTTCTGCGGCAGACCGTCGCCGTAGGCGGCGACGATGCCGCGCAGCATGCGCTGCGTCTCGGGAGCGTTGATCATCCTCATGTTGGAGTCGGAGTGGGCCAGCGCGACCAGGCGTGCGCCGCGCCGCGCCTCCTCCAGCACGTCCGGCTCCATCGGCGGCGGCGCCTCGGTGCACGAGACGTACAGCGGCCGGGCCGGCGCGATGGGCTCCGCGAAGGGGTCCGGGCCCAGCGCGGCGGCGGCCTCCGCCCAGTGCCGGGCGTCCGCGCGGTGGTCGCGCAGCTGCCAGAACCAGCTCAGGGACAGCACGAGGCACAGCGCCTCCTGCTCGTCCCGCGCCGCGACGGCGCGCCGCAGCGCCGAGCGCAGGTTGTCGTGCTCCAGCTCCAGCCGCTCCAGCCAGGCGCGCTGCTCGGGGCCGCGCAGCAACGGGTCGCTGGTGCGGGCCAGTTCACGGTGGGCGACCAGATGCCGCCGTTCCACGGCCGCCCGCTCGCCGGCCTCGTCCAGCCGCTCGCCGGCGTACTCACCCACGGTCTCCAGCAGCCGGTAGCGCATCTGGCCGTCGGCGGCGGGGGCGGCGACCACCAGCGACTTGTCGACGAGCGAGCCGAGCAGCGCGGCGACGTCCGCGCCGTGCACGCCGGCGCCGGAATCGTCCGCGCAGACCTCTTCGGCGATCGGCAGGCCGCAGCCGCCCGAGAAGACGGACAGCCGGCGCAGCACGGCCCGTTCGGGAGCTGTCAGCAGGTCCCAGGACCAGTCGACGACCGCGCGCAGGGTCTGCTGGCGGGGCAGCACGGTGCGGCTGCCGGAGGTCAGCAGCCGGAAGCGGTCGTCCAGGCGGTCGGCGAGCCCGCGCGGGGTGAGCAGCCGCAGCCGGGCGGCGGCCAGCTCGATGGCGAGCGGCAGTCCGTCCAAGCGGCGGCAGATCTCGGCGCAGGCCGCCGGGTCGTCCTCGACCCGGAACCCGGGCAGGGCCGCCGCGCCCCGCTCGGCGAACAGCCGCAGTGCGACGGGGTCGGGCAGCGGATCCACGGGCCGCACCAGTTCGCCGGGGACGGCGAGGGGTTCGCGGCTGGTGGCGAGCACGGTGACGCCGGGGCAGTGCGCCAGCAGCGTCTCGGCGAGGAGGGCGGCGGCGTCGATCACGTGCTCGCAGTTGTCGAGTACGAGCAGCATCCGGCGCTGCGCGCAGTGTTCGGCGAGCCGGGCCAGCGGGTCGAGCGCGGAGGGGTCGGTGGCCGCCCGCAGCCCCTCCGCGGCGGTGCCGCGCACGACGGTCTCGCGCGCCCCGAGGGCCGTCAGTACGGCCTCGGGCACGGTGCCCGCGTCGTCCACGGGCGCCAGCTCCGCGAGCCACACCCCATCGGGCCAGGCCCCGTCCCCTTGGGCCGCCACCTCGGCAGCCTCCTGCGACAGCCGCGTCTTCCCGGCCCCGCCGGGCCCCAGCAACGTCACCAGCCGATGCCGCGCCAGATCCTCGCGGATCAGCACCAGCTCGTCCTCCCGCCCGACGAAGGACGTCAGCCGCGCCCGCAGATTGCCGCGCGTGCCGTGCGACGCGGGGGCGCCGTGGGGCACGGGGGCCGGTGCGGGTGCGCCGTGCGGCGCGGCCGGGCCGTCCGGGCCCTGGCCCGTACCCCGCGAGCCGCCGGGCACCGCTCCCGGCGCCGTGCCCGAGCCCTCGGGCGCCGGCACCGGGCCCGGGCTCGTACCCGGCGTGCCACCCCCCGCGTCGGACGGGGCCGGTTCCGGCGTCAGGAGTTCCGCGTGGAGGGCGCGGAGCTCCGGGCCGGGGTCGGTGCCGAGGCGGGTGGCTATGGCGTGGCGGACGTCCTCGTAGGCGGCGAGGGCCTCGGCGGGGCGGCCGGCCGCGCGCAGGGCGCGGAGGTGCAGGGCCTGGAGGGGTTCGTCGAGGGGGTGGGCCTCGCAGAGTTCGGCCAGGGCCGGGAGGGTCTGGGCCGCCTGACCCAGGGCCACGGCGGCGGCCAGCCGGCAGCGGCGGGCCGCGAGCCGGCGCCGCTCCAGCCGCAGGGCCGGCGCGGCGCGGCCCGGGAGGTCCGCCAGGGCGGGGCCCCGCCACAGGGCGAGGGCGTCGTCGAGGACGGCCGCCGCCTTCGCCGGGTCGCCGTCGGCCAGGGCCCGGTCGCCCTCGTCGGCGAGGCGCTCGAAGCGGTGCAGGTCGACGTCGTCGGGCTCGGCGCACAGCCGGTAGCCGCCGGCGACGGAGGCGACCGCGTCGCGGCCGACGGCCCGCCGCAGCCGCCCGACGAGCGCCTGCAGGGCACCCGCCGCGTCGGCGGGCAGCGGTCCGTCGCCCCAGACCTCGTCGATCAGCGCGTCCGCGCCACGCGTCCGCCCCGGGTACAGGGCCAGCGCCGCCAGGAGCGCGCGCAGCCGGACGCCGCCGAGGGCCATGGGGAGGCCGTCGTCGGTATGGACCTGGGTGGTGCCGAGGATGCCGTAACGCACCGGCCCATTCTCCCCCGGCCCGGACCGCGCGCTACGAATTATCGATGGCGACCGAGTACGGTCGCCCGGTACATCCGTGCGCCCCGGGCGATTCCCGGCGGCCCCACCCCCTGGAGCACTCACACAATGGCAACCCAAGCGGCCCGCGGCGAAGGGCGCGTGAGCCCGGTCTTCCTCGGCCTCGTCGCCATCATGGCGGTCTCCATATGGGCGGTGTGGACCGACTTCTCGGCGAGCCCCGGTTTCGCCGTGTTCCTGTTCGTGGTCTCGACGTGGATCGTCTCGCTCTGCCTCCACGAGTACTCCCACGCGCGCACCGCCCTGCACGGCGGCGACATCACCGTCGGGGCGAAGGGCTATCTCACCCTCGATCCCCTCAAGTACACCCACGCCCTGCTGAGCATCGTGCTCCCCGTGATCTTCGTGATCATGGGCGGCATCGGCCTGCCGGGCGGTGCGGTCTTCATCGAGCAGCACCGCATCCGCAGCCGCTGGAAGCAGAGCCTGGTCTCGGCGGCGGGACCGCTGTCGAACCTCGTCTTCGCGGGCATCGTCAGCGCCCCGTTCTGGCTGGGCCTGATGGACGGCGTGCCGGACAACTTCCGCTACGCGCTCGGCTTCGTGGTCCTGCTCGAGGTCACCGCCACGATCCTCAACGCCCTGCCGATCCCGGGCCTCGACGGCTTCGGCGTGATCGAGCCCTGGCTGTCGTACAACACGCGCCGCCAGCTGGCGCCGTACGCGTGGATCGGCCTGCTGGCGGTCTTCGGCTTCCTGCAGATCACCGCGGTGAACCACGCCTTCTTCGACATGATCGACGCGATCCTGCGCACCCTGGGCGTCACCGAGTGGGACACCTACTGGGGCCAGCAGCTCTTCCGCTTCTGGGAGGGGACACCGGACATCCCGTCGCTGAACACGATCGACTTCGGCTGACGGACCCGAACGGACCCCGACGGGCCCCGACGGACGCGGCCGGCCTCAGCCGGCCGAAGCGGACTCGGCGGCGCGGTCGTTCTTCGCCTTGCGCACGTAGTACCAGGCGATGTTCGACGCGACGCCGAACATCAGGATCCACACGATGCCGAGCCAGCTGCCCCGCGCGAAGGAGACGACGGCCGCCGCGACCGCGAGGGCGCAGACGGCGAGGGCGTAGAGAGCGAGGCGGGGCATGGGGGCGGCTCCTGTCCGGCATCCGGGGGCGCATGTGCGTACGATCCCGGTCATTGTCCCCCACGCCCCGGCCCGCCCGGACCCGGGCCGGATCCGGGGCGGACCCCGGCCGGTCACGGACCCGGAAGTGGATCAGATGTCCGTGACGCGCAGCCCGGCGTGCGCCTTGTAGCGGCGGTTCACCGAGATGAGGTTGGCGACCAGCGACTCCACCTGGTGGGCGTTGCGCAGCCGGCCCGCGAAGACGCCGCGCATGCCGGGGATGCGGGCGGCCAGCGCCTGCACGATGTCGGTGTCGGCCCGCTTCTCGCCGAGCACCATCACATCGGTGTCGATCTCGGCGATCTGCGGGTCGGAGAGCAGCACCGCGGACAGGTGGTGGAAGGCGGCGGTCACCCGCGAGTCGGGCAGCAGCGCGGCGGCCTGCTGGGCGGCGCTGCCCTCCTCCGGCTTCAGGGCGTAGGCGCCCTGCTTGTCGAAGCCGAGGGGGTTGACGCAGTCGATGACGAGCTTGCCGGCGAGCTCCTCGCGCAGCGACTCGAGGGTCTTGGCGTGACCGTCCCACGGCACGGCGACGATCACGATGTCGCTGCGCCGGGCGCACTCGGCGTTGTCGAGGCCCTCGATGCCCAGGCCCAGCTCGTCCGCCGCGGCCCGCGCCCGCTCGGCGGCGCGGGAACCGATGATCACCTGCTGGCCGGCCTTGGCCAGCCGGTAGGCGAGACCGCGGCCCTGGTCGCCGGTGCCACCGAGCACGCCCACCACAAGGCCGGAAACGTCGGGAAGGTCCCAAGGGTCCTTTGCGGGGGCCTTCTTCACGCCCTTCACGTCATCAGAAGTAGTCATGACAGCGATACTGTCACGCGCCTGCGGCGCCCGGCGGCGCCGGTGCGCCCGGCGCGACCGCCCCCTGCGCCCGAACGGGTGAGCAGGCGGACAACTCGGCTTGTGCCCGCGGCGGTTGGGGCAGGATGCGGCGCATGGACGCCGTACGGGTCGCGCTGCTGCGCGAGGCACTGGCCGGAACCGAGTTGTTGCAGGCCACCCGCCGGTTCGCGGGCGCGTTGCGGGCGTCGGTGGAAGCGCACGGCGGCGGTCTGCTCCTGGTCGGGACGGCGGAGTACGAGCCCTGGCACCTGGCCGCGCACCTGGACGACGAGGCCGCCTGGTCGGGGCTGCCGGAGCTGTCCCCCACGCTGGTGCGGCACCGGGTACCGCCCGGCGCACCCGCGCACCTGTCGGTCGGCCTCGGCCGCCTCGAGGCGGCCCGGCACGGGGAGACGCTGCTGGTGGTGGCGGAGGGCCGGCCCGGGGAGGGGCTGCTGGAGCGGGTGCACGACGCCCGGCGCGGCGGCGCGACCGTCCTCGCGCTGGACGGCGCTCCCCCCGCCCCCCACTCCGACCTGCGCGCGCTCGCGCACGACGCGCTGAGCGTGCCGGGCGCGGCGGAGCTCGGTCTCGACACCGTCCAGCACCTGGTCAGCGCCGCCGCCGGGGAGTACGGCCGGCCGGCCCCGCGCGGGCGTCGCTTCCGCGACCGCCTCTCCCGGCTCGCCGACCAGCTGTCCGCGCCGCCGCCGAACCGCTGGTGAGCGCCGGGCCGCGCCTCCGGCGGCACTCACGCTCGCCGAATCCGGCCGAAAGCGACCTCGCGGGGAAAATCGTTTGCCCGAGCGCGCCACGGGCCCGGACCATGGTGCCCCGTGACCGAGCACCATCCTCCCCCCGTATCCCGTACGAGCCGTCTGCGCGCTCTGCTGCCCGACCTGTCCCCCTGGCACTCCTCCCCCGACTTCCGCCGCATGTGGATCGCCGGGCTGGTGACGGTCTTCGGCGGCTTCCTGACCTTCATCGCGGTGCCGCTGCAGCTCAAGGAGCTGACCGGCTCGACCCTGGCGGTCGGCGCGGTCGGCGCGGTGGAGCTCGTACCGCTGATCGTCTTCGGTCTGTACGGGGGCGCGCTCGCCGACGCCCTCGACCGCCGCAAGCTGATCCTGTGGACCGAGGCGGGGCTCGGCTTCCTGAGCGGGATGCTGCTGCTCAACACGCTGCTGCCGCATCCGATGATCTGGCCCCTGTACGTGGTGGCCGCGCTCGTCAGCGCGCTGACCGGCCTGCAGCGCCCGGCCCTGCAGGCGATCGTGCCGCGGATCGTCCCCCACGAGCAGCTGCCCGCCGCGATCGCCCTGAACTCGATGCGCTGGCAGATCGGGGCCATCGCGGGCCCCTCCCTCGCCGGCGTGGTCATCGCCTTCGCCGGACTGCCGTGGGCGTACTTCCTGGACATCGTCTCCTTCGCCGTCTCCCTGGCCCTCACCGTGGGACTGGCCCCCTCCCCCGCCTCGCACGACGCGGAGAAGCCGTCGCTGCGCGGCATCCTCGAGGGCGCCCGCTACGCGTGGAGCCGCAAGGAGCTGCTCGGTACGTACGCGGTCGACATGGCGGCGATGTTCTTCGCCTACCCCACCGCGATCTTCCCGTTCCTCGCCGACGATCTGGACGCGACGTGGGCGCTGGGCCTGATGTACGCGGCCGGCGCGGTCGGCTCGCTGGTGGTGAGCCTGACCAGCGGCTGGGTCTCCCGCGTCCACCGGCACGGCCGCATGGTCGTCCTGGCGGCGGCCGCCTGGGGCCTGGCCATGGCCGTGGCGGGCTGGCTGCACAACATCTGGCTGGTGCTGCTGTTCCTGGCCGTGGCCGGCGGCAGCGACATGGTGAGCGGTCTCTTCCGTTCCGCCATGTGGGACCAGACGATCCCGGACGAGCTGCGCGGCCGCCTCGCCGGCATCGAGCTGCTCTCGTACTCCGTCGGCCCCCAGCTGGGCCAGGTCCGCGCGGGCGGCATGGCCGCGCTGACCAACGTCCGCGCCTCGGTGTGGACGGGCGGCCTGGCGTGCGTGGCCTCGGTGGGGCTGCTGGCCCTCTCGCTGCCGAAGCTGATGTCGTACGACGAGCGGACGGACGAGCACGCGCTGCGGATGCGCGCGAAGCGCGCGGAGGTGGCGGAGGCGGCTTGAGATCCGGGGCTCCGCCCCGGACCCCGGTCCTCGAACGCCGGACGGGCTTGAATCCAGCCCGTCCGGCGGCTCGAAACCTCAGGCCTTCGTGTCCCCGTCGTTCCAGCGCGGATCCTCCCGCCACTCCTCCTCGCGCTCGCGCGCCGTCTCCATCGCGTGCGCCGCCTCCTCGCGCGAGTCGTACGGGCCCATGCGGTCGGCGGCCCGGCACTCGGGGCCCTCCTCGACCGTGCCGTGCTTGAGGCAGTAGTACCACTCACCGGGTTTGCCGGCCGTGCGCCGCTTGAACAGTGCCATCAGGTCTCCTCCAGCGTGGGTGCTCGCCCACATGGTCCCCGATGTGCGCTGGCTACACTCGCTGACATGTCTGGCCAGTCGCTTCTTGTCCCGGGGACGCTCTCCCCCGCCCGCCCCGTCCCCGCCTCGATCCCGCGGCCCGAGTACGTCGGGAAGGACGCCCCCACCCCGTACACCGGCCCCGAGGTCCAGAGCGCCGAGACGATCGAGAAGATGCGGATCGCCGGCGGCATCGCCGCGCGGGCGATGGAGGAGGCGGCCAAGCACATCGCCCCGGGCGTCACCACCGACGAGCTGGACCGCGTCGCCCACGAGTACATGTGCGACCACGGCGCCTACCCCTCGACGCTCGGCTACCGCGGCTTCCCCAAGTCGCTGTGCGCCTCGGTCAACGAGGTCATCTGCCACGGCATCCCGGACTCGACCGTGCTGCGCGACGGCGACATCGTGAACCTCGACGTGACCGCCTTCATCGGCGGTGTGCACGGCGACAACAACGCCACCTACCTGTGCGGCGACGTCGACGAGGAGTCGCGCCTGCTCGTCGAGCGCACCCGCGAGGCGCTGAACCGGGCGATCAAGGCGGTCAAGCCCGGGCGCCGCATCAACATCATCGGCCGGGTGATCGAGTCGTACGCCAAGCGCTTCGGCTACGGCGTCGTCCGCGACTTCACCGGTCACGGCATCAACTCGTCCTTCCACTCCGGTCTGATCGTCCCCCACTACGACAGCCCGCACCACGACACCCTCATCCAGCCCGGCATGACCTTCACGATCGAGCCGATGCTGACGCTGGGGACGTACGAGTACGACATGTGGGAGGACGGCTGGACGGTCGTCACCAAGGACCGCAAGCGGACGGCGCAGTTCGAGCACACGCTCGTGGTGACGGAGACGGGTGCGGAGATCCTGACGCTGCCGTAGGGTTTTTACCGACAGCACGTCGGGAAGCAATTGACTTAGGTAAGCCTAAGTAGAGAGGATGGGCGGGAGCGACGCGCCCCGGTGCGCGCCGTCTGCTACCGCCCGTTTTCTCCTTTGTTTCCCGTCCCCTCGGTCACCGGAGGTCCGCCTTGGACTCGCCCGTCACGACTCCGTTCTCCACGCTGATCCGCACGGCCTCGCACGAGCAGCACACGGAAGCCGAGAACTCGTCGTTCATGAGCGACATGCTCGGTGGCCGCCTCGGCGTGAGCGCCTACCGCCGCTACACCGAGCAGCTGTGGTTCGTCTACGACGCCCTGGAGTCCGCCTCCGCGGCCCTGGCGAGCGACCCGGTGGCGGGCCCGTTCATACGCCCCGAGCTGGCCCGTAGCGCCCAGCTGGAGCGCGACCTGGCCCACCTCGGCGGCCCGGGGTGGCGTACGGGCCTTCAGCCGCTGCCCGCGACGGCGGCGTACGCGGCCCGGGTGAGCGAGTGCGCCCGCGACTGGCCCGCCGGCTACGTCGCCCACCACTACACGCGCTACCTCGGCGACCTCTCCGGCGGCCAGATCATCCGCGGCACCGCCGAGAAGACCTGGGGCTTCGCCCGCAAGGGCGACGGCGTCCGCTTCTACGTCTTCGAGGGCATCGGCAACCCCGCCGCCTTCAAGCGCGAGTACCGCGAGCTGCTGGACGCACTGCCGGTCGACGACCTGGAGAAGCAGCGGGTGATCGAGGAGTGCAAGCGCGCGTTCGCGCTGAACACCGCCGTCTTCCACGAGCTGGGCCGCGAATTCCCCCTCAGCGCCTGACGCCGTGAACCCGCGCCCCCCGGTGACCGTACCGGGGGGCGCGGGTGCGTGTGGGGCCTGCCTGCCCTGTCAGCCCTGGGTGCCGCGCCGGCGCCGGGTGGCGTAGACGGCGCCACCGCCCGCCAGGACCATCGCGCCGGCCGCGCCGAGGAGAGGACCGGTGGGGGTGTTCGCCCCGGTGGAGGCGAGGCTGCCGGAGGCGCCGCCGGTGTAGGAGCCGGTGCCGCCGGTGGTGGAACCTCCGGTGGTGGTCGAACCGCCGGTGGTGGAACCGCCACCTGTCGTGGAGCCGCCGGTGGTGCCCTTGCCGCCGGTCGTGCCGGAGCCGCCGGTCGTGGCCGAGCCGGAGTCCGGGCCGGACGGGGGCTCGGGGAGCTTGGCGTCCTTCTCGACCGCGACAGCCACGGTCACCGGGTCGAGGGCCGAACCCTCCTTGTAGAAGGCGCGCCCCTTGTACGAGAAGGCCTTCACACCCTCCTTGCTCAGCGTCGCGGGGACCGCGCTCAGCAGCACCACGCCGTCCTTGGCCTTGAGCCCGCCGGAGGGGAGCTTCAGGTCCGCGAGGATCGTGTCCTGGCTGACCTTGCCGGCGGACGAGACGTCGGCCCGGAGCGTTCCGGAAGTGCCGTCCACCTTCACCGTGAACTTGCTGAGTTTCAGGTCCAGCTCACCCTTGTGGCCGGTGAAGTTCACGGCCCCCTCGAACTTGGCCTCCAGCTTGGACGTCTTGGCGTCGAACGAGCCGTCCTTCCCCTTGGAGAAGCGGAAGCCGGCGCCGGTCTTCACGGCGCCGCCGGACACCTCGATCTTGCCCTCGGCGCCCCCATCGACGACGTAGTCCCGGAAGCCCTTCTTCACACCCCAGTCCAGGTTGCCGTCGTAGAGGGCACCCTGGATCTTGCCGTCACCGGTCTGCGTGCCACCACCGGTGGTCTCGCCACCCGTCGTCGCGCCACCGGTCGCACCGCCGCCGGTCGTACCACCGCCCGTCGTACCACCGCCGGTGGTGCCGCCGCCGGTCGTGCCGCCGCCCGTGGTCTCACCACCGGTCGTGCCACCACCCGTGGTGGCACCGCCACCCGCCGGCGGCGCGGTCACGGTCTTCGCCGTGAAGGACGCCTTGTCGAGCTCGGTACCCGCCTTGTAGAAGGCGCGCCCCTTGTACGAGAAGACCTTCGCACCCTCCTCGGTCAGCTTCGCGGGTATCTCGCCGAGCGTGACCGCGCCGCCCTGGTCGCTTCGCTTCGCCGCCCCCAGGTCCAGCGACGCGATGGGCACGTCGTCCTGGGTCTTGCCGTCCTTCGTGACATCGGCGGTGATACGGCCGGCCTTGCCGCCCGCCTCGCCCGTCAGCTTCAGGTCCGCGAACTTGAGGTCGAGCTCGCCGTCGTGAGCGGTGAATCGCACACTGCCCTTGAAGGTGGTCGTCACCGCCTGGGACGACGAGTCGTACGTACCTGTACCTTCGACGAACGTGAAGGGGCCGTCACCGGTGCGCTGGGCCCCGTCGGCGACCTCGACCTTGCCGCCCCCGAAGCCTACTTCGACGTACTCGACGAACTTCTTCTTCAGGCCCCATTCCAGCTTTCCGTCCTTCAACTGCATCTGCGGCGGCGGGCCGTCCCCGGCGTGGGCCGCCGGGACGGTCAGGACGGTGGCGCCCAGGGCGGCGACCGTGGCGACGGCCGCCGAGAGGGCGAGGGGACGTCGACGTGCGGTGGCGGTCATCGTCTGTTCTCTCCTAGAGGGACGTGAGGTAAGTGAGACAAATGTGCGGCCTCCATGACATCAGGGAGGCGAAGCCGCGGGGAAGGTCCGGGCGGGGGTGCCGGGTGCGGAGTGCGCCACACCCGATGGGGAGTCAGGAGGGTGTCGCGGTGCGGCGCTTGCGCGCCAGGAGGTACGCCGCCCCCGCCACCACCAGCACCCCGGCACCGATCGACACCGCAAGCACCGGGAAGGACGAGGAAGAAGCGGAATCCGAGGAAGAGGAAGCGGAAGAGGCGTTCCGCGAAGCGACCTCGACACCGGCCGACGGCGACGCCGTCGACACCGGCCCACTGCCCAGGTCCGGCAGCGCCGGCAGCCGCGCCCCGGCGTCGAGGGGGACGGCGAGCGAGACGGGGTCCATGTCCGCGCCCTCCCGGTACATGCCGCCGAACACCTCGGCCCCCCGGGCCGTCAGCTTCGCCGGGGCCTCGGCGACGGCGACGAGCCCGTCCTTCTCCTTGAGCCCGGAGGCGTCGAAGGAGACGAGCGGAACGTCCTTCTCCGTCCGGCCGCCGCCGCGCGTCACGTCCGCCGACAGCGCGCCCCTGCCGTCCTTCGCCGCCACCTTCACCCCGCCGAACGCGAGGTCGAGGTCCTTGCCGGTGAAGCGCAGGGTGCCCGCGAAGGCCGCGTCGAGCCTCGCCGCGCCGGCGTCGTACGTCCCCTTCCCGGCCGGGAAGCGGAAGAGCGCGCCACCGTCTTTGGCCCCCTCCCCCAGCTTCCAGGAGCCCTGGGCGAGGGAACCGGTGACGTACTCCCGGAAGGTCCGGCGGACGCCCCAGTCGACGGCCGCACCGGTGAACTCGCCCCGGGGCCTCCCCTTCTCCTCCGGCGGGCCGGAAGGGCTCGCCGCAGGAGAAGGCGACCCCCCGGCGCCGGCGACGACGTCGGCGGAGAGGCTGACGGGGTCCAGGGCCGTGCCCTCGGTGTAGTAGCCCGCGAAGGCCTTCGCGCCCTGCGCGGTGAGCGTGGCCGGAACGTTCGCGAGGGTGACGGCCCTGCCGCCGCCGCGCAGGTCGATGCCCGCGAGGTTCAGCGCGGCGAGCGGCACCTGACGGGCCATGGTGACCTCGCCCGTGCCCTTGGCCTTGCTCCTCATGTCGGCGTAGAGGGTGCCGCCGCCGCCCGAGAGCCTGACGGCGGGGCTGCTGATGGTGAGATCGAGCTCGTGGGAGCCGTCCGGCTTGCGGTGCCCGGTGAAGTGCACCCCGCCGGAGAAGGCGGCCTCGAAGGCGCCGTCGCCGGGCCGGTAGGAGCCCTTGGCGGAATGGAAGCGGAACTGACCGCCGCCGACCGTCGCCGCACCGCCCTGGAGTTCCGAACTCCCCTGCGCCACCGGCCCGGTGACATAGCTCTGGAAGGAGGACTTGACGCCCCAGTCCAGCCGCCCGCCGGACACCTCGCGGGCTTCCGCCGCACGCGAGACGCCCGTGGGGAGCAAGGCCGCCAGCAACGCCCCGAAGAGCGCGACGACCGGCGCGCGGGCAGGTCTGAACGGCAGCATCAAGGACCCCTCTCGGGCGATAGTAATTTAGGTAAGGCTAACCTAAGCTATATCCGGAATCCTTCGCTATGGAAAGGCGGGAACGTGTCTCAACGCCAGTCGGTGGGCGGGGCGATACGCCTCCCGCGCCTCCCGCGCCTCCTCGGCGCCCTCGCCGCCCTGCTGGCCCTGGCCGCCGTCCTCACCGGCTGCGGCACGGGCGGCGGCACCCCGTCCGACGGGCCGGGCGGCACCGCGAGCGGCCGGCGTGCGGCGGCCGACCGCGTCGAGCCCCTGGCCGGGACGCCCACGCCCCGACTGCCCGTCACCGTGCGGTCCGCCGACGGCCGTGACGTCGACGTGCAGGCCACAGACCGGATCGTCCCACTCTCCGGCTCGATCTCCGAGGTGGTTTTCGGCCTTGGTCTGGGCGAACGAGTCGTCGCCCGCGACATCACCGCCACGTTCGAGCAGGCGCGCCGGCTGCCCGTCGTCACGCGCGGACACGACGTCTCGGCCGAGAGCGTGCTCTCCCTCAAGCCCACGCTCGTCCTCGCCGAGGCCACCACCGGCCCCGCCGAGGCCATCGGCCAGATCCGGGCCGCGGGCGTACCCCTCGTCGTCCTCGACCCGGCGAAGAAGCTCGACGACGTTGCCGCGCGCATCGACAAGGTGGCCGCCGCGCTTGGCGTCCGCGACGCCGGCGACCAGTTGCGCGGGCGCACCGAACAGCGCCTGGACGCCGCGAAGAAGGGCATCCCCGGCGGCGGCGCGAAGAAGCCGCGCGTCGCCTTCCTCTACCTGCGCGGCTCGGCCTCCGTCTACCTCCTGGGCGGGGCGGGCTCGGGGGCGGACTCGCTGATCGAGGTGGCCGGCGGCGTGGACGCGGGCAAGGAGTCCGGCCTGAAGAAGGACTTCACCCCGATCACCAGCGAGGCGCTGGCGAAGGCCGCGCCGGACGTGATTCTCGTGATGAGCAAGGGGCTGGAGTCGGTCGGCGGGGTGGACGGGTTGCTGAAAATCCCCGGCGTCGGTCAGACCCCGGCCGGCCTGGACCGCCGCGTCGCCTCCGTCGACGACGGCGTCCTGCTGAACTTCGGGCCCCGCACGGACGCGGTGCTCACCTCCCTCGTCGAGCAGATCCACGAAGGCGGCCGCTGACATGGGCCGCCGCCCGGTCAGAACCCCGGCCCCCGTGGCGGATACGGCGCCCGGCCCGCCGCCGGCGACGGCCGAAGGCCCCGCCGCCGACACCGACGCCGGGGCCCGGCAGCGGCTCCGCCCCCGTCGCCGGGCCGCCGGCCCCCTCGCCCTGGGCATGGCCGTCGCGCTCGCCGTCCTGTGCCTGCTGTCCGCCGGACTCGGCGCGTACGACATCCCCGTCGGCGACGTGCTGGGCTCGCTGCTGCACCGCGCGGGCCTGGGCGGCGCCGCGCTCGACCGGGTCGGCGAGAGCGTGCTGTGGAACGTACGGCTGCCGCGCGTGGCGCTGGCGCTGCTGGTCGGGGCCTCGCTGGGCTGCGCGGGGGCCCTGATGCAGGGCGTGTTCGGCAACCCCCTCGCCGAGCCCGGCGTCATCGGCGTCTCGTCGGGCGCGGCGGTCGGCGCGGTCGCCTCGATCGCGCTGGGGCTGAGCTTCTTCGGCAACTGGACCGTGACGGCCTGCGCGTTCACGGGCGGACTGGTGACCGTCCTGCTCGTCTACGCGCTCTCGCGCTCGGGCGGCCGTACGGAGGTGGTGACGCTCATCCTCACCGGCATCGCCGTGAACGCCTTCGCCGGCGCGCTCATCGGGCTGTGCGTCTTCCTCGCCGACAACGCGCAGGTCACACAGATCACCTTCTGGCAGCTGGGCTCGCTCGCCCAGGCGACCTGGCCGAAGGTGCTCGCGGTCCTGCCGTGCGCCCTGGCCGGCCTGGCCGTCGCCCCCTGGTACGCCCGCAAGCTCGACCTCCTGGCCCTCGGCGAACGCCCGGCGCGCCACCTGGGGGTGGACGTCGAGCGGCTGCGGCTCGTGCTGGTGCTGGTGGTGGCCCTGCTGACGGCGGCCGCGGTGGCCGTGGCCGGGATCATCACGTTCGTGGGCCTGCTGGTGCCGCACCTGCTGCGCATGGCGGCGGGCCCGGGGCACCGCTTCCTCGTACCGGGCAGCGCGCTGGGCGGCGCGCTGGTCCTGGTGGCCGCCGACCTCGCGGCCCGCACGGCCGCCCAGCCGGCGGAACTCCCCCTGGGAGTCCTGACGGCCCTGTTCGGCAGCCCGTTCTTCTTCTGGCTGCTGCGACGCACGCGGCGCAAGCAGGGGGGCTGGGCATGACGACCCGCACACGCCACGCGCAAGGGGGCTGGGCATGACGCGCTCGTTCTTCGGTCGGCGGGCCGGGCGGATTCCCTCCCCCGTGCCCCCCGGCACCGTCCTGGCCGAGGTCCGTGGGCTGCGGGTGCGGCTCGGGGGGCGGGTCGTGCTCGACGGGGTCGACCTGCGCGTCGCCGCGGGCGAGGTCGTGGCGCTCGTCGGGCCCAACGGGGCCGGGAAGTCCACGCTGCTCGCCGCCCTCGCCCGCGATCTGCCCGCCGAGTCCGGCGAGGTGACCGTCGACGGGCTCCCCGCCGCCGCGTGGAGCGCGGGCGAACTGGCCCTGCGCCGGGCCGTGCTGCCGCAGGCGGCCGAGCTGTCGTTCCCCTTCGCGGTCGAGGAGGTCGTACGGATGGGCCGCGCGCCCTGGGCCGGGACGGCGGCCCGGGACGAGGACGACGCGGCGGTGCGGGCCGCCATGGCCGCCACCGAGGTGGCCGGATTCGCCGCCCGCCCGTTCGCCGCGCTGTCCGGCGGCGAACGGGCCCGGGTCGCCCTGGCCCGGGTCCTCGCGCAGCGCGCCCCGCTGCTGCTGCTCGACGAGCCGACGGCCGCGCTGGACCTGCGCCACCAGGAACTCGTGCTGCGCGTCTGCCGCGAACGCGCCGCGGCCGGCGACGCGGTGGTGGTCGTCCTGCACGACCTCGGCCTGGCCGGCGCCTACGCGGACCGGGTCGCCGTCCTGCACGAGGGGCGCATAGCGGCCGAAGGTCCCCCTATTCGTGTCTATGAGCCCGAATTGCTGAGTCGTGTCTATTCACAGCCGGTCGACGTAATTGATCATCCGCTGACGGGAGAGCCTTTGGTGATCCCGAGACGGGTGGGCCGAGATTTTGCCTCGTGAGAGCAGAATCACGTACCCACCGGGGAACAAGGTAGGCAAGGCTCAGATAAGTTAGGGCGGCCTAATTCGGCCATGCCGTTTTCGGCCACGTCCCCTTCCGCTCTCCGAGCAAGCTGGAGCCCTGCATGCGAGTCCTCCGCTCCTCCGCCGTCGTCGCCGTCGCGGCCGCGGCCCTGACCGCCGTGTCCGGTTGTGCCGAGAAGTCGGACGGCAAGGACGCGGACGCCCTCAAGGTCACGGCCTCCGACGACAAGTGCGAGGTCTCGGCGACCACGATCGCCGCCGGCCACGTCAAGATCAATGTCGAGAACAAGGGCGCCAAGGTCACCGAGGTCTACGTCTACGCCCCCGGCGACCGCATTGTCACCGAGCGGGAGAACATAGGCCCCGGCACCAAGGCCGAGATCACCGCGACGATCAAGAAGGCCGGCACGTACGAAATCGCCTGCAAGCCCGGAATGAAGGGCGACGGCATCCGCCAGAAGATCACCGTCACGGGTGGCGACAAGGCGGAGAAGAGCAACCCGGAGCTGGACAAGGCGGTCGCCGAATACCGCAAGTACGTGCAGCAGCAGGCCGACGAGACGATCCCCGCCACGCAGAAGTTCGCCGACGCCGTCAAGAACGGCGACGTGGACGAGGCGAAGAAGCTCTACGCCGTCTCCCGCATCGGCTGGGAGCGCACGGAGCCCGTGGCGGAGTCCTTCGGTGACATCGACCCCAAGGTCGACGTCCGCGAGGACGGCCTGGAGAAGGACCAGAAGTGGACCGGCTGGCACAAGCTGGAGAAGTCCCTCTGGGAGGACAAGGCGATCACCGAGGACGACAAGAAGCTGGCCGACCAGCTGATGACGGACCTCAAGGACTGGCAGAAGGTCGTCGGCTCCGCCGAGATCACCCCCACCAGCATGGCCAACGGCGCCAAGGAGCTGCTCGACGAGGTGGCCACCGGCAAGGTCACCGGTGAGGAGGAGCGCTACAGCCACACCGACCTGGTCGACTTCCAGGCCAACGTCGAGGGCGCCGAGAAGTCCTACGAGCTGCTGAAGCCGGTCGCCGCCAAGAACGACGCCGCGCTCTCCAAGGAGCTGGACAAGCAGTTCGCGGAGCTGAAGAAGCTGCTCGGCGACTACCGCGAGGGCGACGGCTTCAAGGCGTACGACAGCGTCGGCAAGGACGACCGCAAGAAGCTCTCCGACGCCGTCAACGCCCTGGCCGAGCCGCTGTCCAAGCTCGCCGGCGCGGTCGCCAAGTAGCAGGGGAACGGACTTTCCATGGCTGAGGACATCCGCGAGAGCGTGACGGACGACGACGCGGCGGACGGCACGGAGACGGCCGCACGGACCGCTCCCTCCCGTCGTTCCGTGATCGGCTGGGGCGGTGCCGGGCTCGCGCTCGGCGCGGTCGCGGCCGGCGGCACCGCCGCCGCGCTGCGCACGGGCGAGGACGCCGCACCGGCCGCCTCGGCCGGTGACGCGGTGCCGTTCCACGGCGCCCACCAGGCCGGCATCGCCACGGCCGTCCAGGACCGGCTGCACTTCGCCGCGTTCGACGTGACCACGACCGACCGCGCCGCGCTGGTCAAGCTGCTGCAGGAGTGGACGGCCGCCGCCGCGCGGATGACGGCCGGTCACGAGGTCGGCGAGGGCGCCTACGGCGGCCAGGAGGAGGCGCCGCCGGACGACACCGGTGAGGCGCTGGGCCTCAAGCCCTCCCGGCTGACCCTGACCTTCGGCGTGGGCCCCGGCCTGTTCGAGAAGGACGGCAAGGACCGCTTCGGGCTGAAGTCCCGGCGGCCGCAGGCCCTGGTGGACCTGCCGGTCTTCCCCGGCGACAACCTCGACGCGGCCCGCAGCGGCGGCGACCTGTGCGTCCAGGCCTGCGCCGACGACCCGCAGGTCGCGGTGCACGCGATCCGCAACCTCGCCCGCATCGGCATGGGCAAGGTCGCCATCCGCTGGTCGCAGCTGGGCTTCGGCAAGACGTCCTCGACGACCCCGGACGCCCAGACCCCGCGCAACATGATGGGCTTCAAGGACGGCACCCGGAACATCTCGGGCACCGACAAGGCCGCCCTCGACAAGCACGTGTGGGTGGGCGAGAAGGACGGCGCCGGCTGGATGACCGGCGGCTCCTACCTCGTCGCGCGTCGCATCCGGATGCACATCGAGACCTGGGACCGCACCTCGCTGGCGGAGCAGGAGGACATCTTCGGCCGCGACAAGGGCGAGGGCGCCCCCGTCGGCAAGCAGAAGGAGCGGGACGAGCCCCTCCTGAAGGCGATGAAGCCGGACTCCCACGTCCGTCTCGCCCACCCCGACAGCAACAACGGCGCCACGATCCTGCGCCGCGGCTACTCCTTCACCGACGGCACGGACGGCCTGGGCCGGCTGGACGCGGGCCTGTTCTTCCTCGCCTACCAGCGCGACGTGCGGGACGCCTTCATCCCGCTGCAGAGGAACCTCGCGCGCAACGACGCGCTGAACGAGTACATCCAGCACGTGGGTTCGGCGATCTTCGCCGTTCCGCCGGGCGTCCGGGACTCCGGCGACTGGTGGGGCAAGGCCCTGTTCGCGTGACCGGCGGACGCTGCACGCAAACGGAAGAGGAGGCCGCGTGTTCGGCAACTACCTGATCGGCCTGCGCGAGGGCCTGGAGGCCAGCCTGGTCGTCTGCATCCTCGTCGCGTATCTGGTGAAGACCGGGCGCAGGGACGCCCTGCCCCCGGTCTGGCTGGGCATCGGCGTGGCCGTGTTGCTGAGCATGGGCTTCGGCGCGGTGCTGCAGTTCGGCTCGCAGACCATGACGTTCGAGGCGCAGGAGATGCTCGGCGGCTCGCTGTCGATCGTCGCGGTGTGCCTGGTGACGTGGATGGTCTTCTGGATGCGGCGCACCGCGCGGCATCTGAAGGCCGAGCTGCACGGCAAGCTCGACGCGGCGCTCGCTATGGGCACGGGTGCGCTGGTCCTCACCGCCTTCCTGGCCGTGGGCCGGGAGGGCCTGGAGACCGCGCTGTTCATCTGGGCGGCGGCGGAGGCCACCGACGACGGCGTACGGCCGCTGATCGGGGCGGTGCTGGGGCTGCTGACGGCGGTGCTGCTGGGGTGGCTGTTCTACCGGGGCGCGCTGCGCATCAACCTGGCGAAGTTCTTCACGTGGACCGGCGGCATGCTCGTCGTGGTCGCGGCGGGCGTGCTCGCGTACGGCTTCCACGACCTGCAGGAGGCCGACATCCTGCCGGGCCTGCACGAGAGGGCCTTCGACGTCAGCGAGCAGATCCCGGCCGACAGCTGGTACGGCACGCTGCTGAAGGGCGTGTTCAACTTCCAGCCGGACCCGACGTGGGTGCAGGTCGCGGTGTGGTCCCTGTATCTGGTCCCGACCCTGGTGCTGTTCTTCGCGCCGGGCAGGCCGGGTAGGGTGGCGCCGTCCCGAGCAGTCACCAAGGAGTCCAAGCGCGATGAGACGCCGGCCGCCACGTCCAGTGTTCCCGGCTCTGGCAGCAGCTCTGACGGTGTCGTCGCTGCTGACGCTGACGGGGTGCGTGACGGTGCACGGCGAGCGGGCGATCGTCCCGTCGGTGAGCAAGGCTGAGGCCCCCAAGGTCCTGAAGCGGTTCACCGAGGGCTACAACACCGCGTACCGCAAGCTCGACCCGGCCCTGGTGGACCGGGTCGAGACCGGTGCGCTGGCGGAGATAGGCCGGGCCGACCTGGTCGCCCAGCGTGCCGTGACGCCGGGCGGCAACCCCGGCTATCCCGCGCTCGCGCTCGAGGACGCGCGGTTCACGATCCCCAAGATGGCGGGCTGGCCGAAGTTCTTCGTCGCCGACACCCGCAGCAACCGGGACCGCAACCGCTGGGTCCTGGTGTTCACGCGCGCGGGGGCGAAGGAGCCCTGGAAGGCGGCCTACCTCTCGCTGCTGGGCGAGTCGAAGGTGCCGCGGTTCGCCGTGGACGGGGACGGTTACGCCGAGGCGGTGCCCGCCCTCGGCAAGGACACCCCCGACGCCAAGGGTTCGGGCTCGGGCCTCATAGCCGACCCGGGCGCCCTGAGCCCGTCGTACACCGACTATCTGCGCACCGGTCAGGGCAGGACGTTCGCCGCCGGCGGGGCGACCACGCTGCTGCGGGAGGAGCGCGCCAAGCTGGCGCGGACCCCGACGTTCTGGTCGGAGTACATCGACACGCCCGAGAAGGCCCCGGGCTTCCCCCCGCTGGCGCTGCGCACCCGGGACGGCGGTGCGCTGGTCTTCTTCACCGCTCACCACCGGGAGCGGCGCACCATGGTCAAGGGTGTGCGCCCGGAGGTGACCGACCCGCGGACGAAGGCGCTGCTGCGGGGGGAGCTGAAGCAGGCGGTGACGTACACGCGGATCTCGGAGTCGGCGGTGCAGGTGCCCCGGCGGGCGGCCGACGGCGGCCAGGTCGTCTTCCTCAACCGGATCGAGTCGCTGACCGCCGCCAGGGGCGAGTAGGGGCCCGGGCTCAGCGGCCGATGGGCCAGGGGTGGGCCGGCTCGTGGTCCGCGCGCTCGCCCGCGTACTGGGCGCAGGCGTCGGTGAGGGTCTCCAGCAGGGTCAGCGGGTCGGGCAGCGGGCGCTCGGGGCCGTGCAGCCAGGCGACGCCCTCGTCACCGGGGAGCCGGGAGGGCGGCAGCAGGACGTAGCTGCCGCGGCAGTGCCAGCGCAGGCCCGGATGCTCGTCCATCGTCTCGGGATGGCAGTCCAGCTCGCACGGCCACCACTCGTCCTCGTCGTCCGGGGTGCCGCGGGTGGCGGTGAAGAACAGCATGCGGTCGGGGGCGACGGTGGCCACGGGGCCGACCTCGACGCCGGCCGCGGTCAGCCGGTCCAGGGCCTGCCGGCCCGCCTCGGCGGGGACGTCGAGGACGTCGTGGGCGATGCCGGTGGCGGTGACGAAGTTGGCCTCCGGCTGGCCGCGCAGCCATTTGGTGACCTTCTCGGCGTCGGTCGTGGCGAGGGTCTGCCAGGCGAACGAGACGGGGTGGCGGCCGGGCGTGGGACAGCCGATGCGTTCACAGGAGCAGCCGTACCCGGACGGGTGCGCGGCGGGGGCCAGCGGGAAGCCGGCCGCCGCGGCGGCCAGGAGCAGCTCCTCGCGGGCGGCGGCGGTCGCCGCCCCCGCCCCCGTATCGCCGCCCGCTCCGCTCCTGGGGCGGCGCAGCCATTGGGAGAACCTGCTCTTGCGTTCCATCTATCCCCTCACTTCGACCGCGGTCTCCGGTCAATGCTGCCACCATCCTGCTCCTGGTGTGACCGCCGAACGCATCCGGGGGGTGTGAGACCGGCCGCCCCGGCGCCGCGCGCGGGGGGTCTCAGCGGGTGGCGATGCCGCGCAGGACCTGCTCCACGAGGGTGTCGGTGAACTCGTGGGTGAGCGGGCCCGAACGCATGAGCCAGCGCTGGGCGAAGGGGCTGACGAGCATCTCGGCGGCGATCCGCAGATCGGTGTCCGCGGCGATCGTGCCGGCCTCGCGGGCCTTGTGCAGCCGGTTGACGTAGGCCTGGACGCCGGTGTCCTGCAGCCTGCTGACGAACTGCCGGGACAGCTCCGGGTCGTTCGCCCCGGCGATGGCCAGTGCGCGGTAGGGGGCCTCGAAGGAGGGGTCGTTGAATTCGTCGGCGGTCGCGCGCAGGACGAACTTCAGGTCGGCCTCGAGGTCTCCGGTGTCGGGCAGCTCGGCCTGCTCGTCCCCCGCGTCGCCGATGAAGGCGTCGAGGAGGACGGCGGCCTTGGAGGGCCACCAGCGGTAGATCGTCTGCTTGCCCACGCCGGCGCGGGCCGCGATGCCCTCGATGGTGAGCTTGTCGAAGCCCACCTCGCCCACGAGTTCGAGGGCGGCGTCGAAGATCGCACGGCGGGAGCGCTCGCTGCGGCGGGCGGCGTCGGGGGTCTTGGGGTTGGCCATGCCGGGCAGTCTAGCGAGGCGCAGAGGCGAAACGTATCGTCTCAGGAAGGTTGACAAGACGAACCGTCTCGTTCAGAGTGGAGGCATCGCGAGACGCACCGTCTCGCTCAATCGGGAGGAGAATCCCCATGACCCGCGGCAATTCGGGCAACATGCTGGGCGTCGGCGGCACCCGCAGCAACCTCTCCCGCTCGACACTGCGCGGCGCGGGCCGCGGCGGCCGGGGGGCCGGGGCCGGCCTGGACGCGAACGCGCAGAAGCGGGAGCTGCTGCGGGCCCTGAGGGAGGGCCGGGCCGGTCGCTCCGGTGCGTAGCGCGCACCCCGGTGGACGGCGGGTAAACCACCCGTACGGTTCATGCGCGAAGGTCGCGCAGCATGGACCATTTGGGCACGCACGACAACCACGTGCGTGCCCAACGCCACTGTGAGGAGCGCGACTTGCGTACAGTCCCGCGTGCATCCACCCCTCGCCGCTATCTGATGTGCCCGCCCACGTACTTCAGGGTGACGTACTCGATCAACCCCTGGATGGACCCGGGCAAGCCGGTCGACCTCTCGCTGGCCCTCGCACAGTGGGAAGAGCTCCGCGACCGCTACCGCGCCCTCGGGCACACGGTCGAGGAGCTGGCCCCCCGCCCGGACCTGCCCGACATGGTCTACGCCGCCAACGGCGCCACCGTGGTCGACGGCCGCGTCCTGGGCGCCCGCTTCGCCCACCCCGAGCGCTGGGCCGAGGCCGGGGTGCACCGCGAGTGGTTCCGCGCGCACGGCTATACGGACGTCCGCGAACCGGAGCACATCAACGAGGGCGAGGGGGACTTCGCCGTCACCGCCTCCTGGCTGCTGGCCGGCCGCGGCTTCCGCAGCAGCCCGCTCTCACACCCGGAGGCGCAGGAGTACTTCGGCCGCCCGGTGATCGGCCTGGACCTGGTCGACCCGCGCTACTACCACCTGGACACGGCACTGTCCGTCCTCGACGGGGGTGAGGACGACGTCATGTACTACCCCGGCGCCTTCTCGCCGGGCAGCCGGGAGGTGCTCCGCAGGCTCTTCCCCGACGCGCTGATCGCGACCGAGCAGGACGCGGCGGCGCTCGGGCTCAACGCGGTGTGCGACGGACGGCACGTGCTGCTGCCGCAGGCCGCCGTGGGCCTCTTCGAGCCCCTGCGCGAGAGGGGCTACGAACCGATCGGGATGGACCTCGGCGAACTGCTCAAGGGCGGCGGCAGCGTCAAGTGCTGCACGCAGGAGCTGCGCTGAGCCGTCCGTTGATTGTCATGCACGGGCCCGGAAGCCCCGGGTCCGTGCATCCTGGCGTCCTCAGGGACCGGCCGGCGGCCACTCGTCGCCCCAGTCCGCGTCGCGCGCGGACCGGTAGAGGGAGCCGTGGCGCTTGCTCACCGTCTCGCGCGCCAGCCCGTCCTCGGGCGTGCACAGCTCCAGCAGGACCTGGCCCTTGCGGATCTGCGGCTTGCGGACGATCCGGGCGGGCGCCGGCGGCACCTCCTCGTCCCGTACCGCCGCCACGTACGAGAACTTCTCGTCCTCGTACGGCAGCGAACCGCCCTTGACCTGCCGGTGCAGCGAGGAGCGGCTGACCCGGGCCGAGAAGTGGCACCAGTCGCTGCCCGGCTCTATCGGGCAGGCGGCGCTGTGCGGGCAGGGCGCGACGACACGGAAGCCGGCCGCGATCAGACGGTCGCGCGCCTCGATGATCCGCAGATAGCCCTCGGGCGTGCCCGGCTCGATCAGGACGACGGCCCGGGCGGCGCGGGCCGCCTCGTCCGTCACGGCCCGGCGGGCCGCCTCGGTGAGCTCGCCCAGCACGTACGAGACGGTGACGAGGTCCGTGCCGGAGGGGATCGCCAGACCGCTGCCGATCGTCTGCCGCTGCCACTCGGCGGTGCGCAGCGCCTGGGAGTGCGCGGCGCCGGCCAGCTCGCGGCCGAGGGCGAGCGCGGGCTCGGCCCAGTCCAGGACCGTGGTGGTGTGCCGCCCCTCCGGCCACGCCGCGGCGACCGCCCAGGTCGCGGCGCCGGTGCCGCCGCCCACGTCCACGTGCGAGGCGGGCGTGAAGGAGGGCAGGCGGTCGCGGAACGCCTCCAGCGCGGACCGCACGGCCTCGAAGGTGGCCGGCATCCGGTACGCGGCGTAGGCGACGACGTCGGAGCGGTCGCGCAGCACCGGGGTGTGGGTGGGGGTGCGCCCCCGGTAGTTGGCGATCAGGCGCTCGACGGCCTGGGTGGCCTGGCTGGGCGGCAGTCCGTCGAGGAGGCCGGCGAGGGCGGCGCGCAGGTTCTCGCCGGTCGGCGCGGGTGCGGGGGCGTGCATTGGATGGATTCTAGGCGCCCTCGGGCGCACCCGTGCGCTGCCACGGACGGCACAGCCCGAGGAAGCAGCCCACACCGGCCAGTGCGCAGAAGAGCTGGACGAGCGCCATCGGCACCGCGGTGTGCTCGCCGGCGATGCCCACGAGCGGCGAGGCGACGGCGCCCAGCAGGAAGGTGGAGGTGCCCAGCAGCGCGGAGGCGGAGCCGGCGGCTCCGGCGGAGCGCATCAGGGCCTGGGCGTTGGTGTTGGGCATGGCCAGGCCCATCGCGGACATCAGCACGAAGAGCCCGGCGGCGACCGGCACCAGCCCCGCCTCGCCGAGGACGCCGGAGGCCATGACGAGCAGGGCGGCGGCGGCCAGGGTGATGACGCCGAGGCCGACGGCCAGGACCTTGTCCATGCTGACGCGCCCGACCAGCAGCTTGCCATTGATCTGGCCGACGAGGACCAGGCCCACGGAATTGACGCCGAAGAGCAGGCTGAAGGTCTGCGGGGAGGCGCCGTAGATGTCCTGGACGACGAAGGGCGACGCGGCGATGTAGGCGAACAGCGCGGCGAAGACGAAGCCGCCCGAGAGCATGTAGCCGGTGAAGACGCGGTCCGCGAGCAGGCCGCGCATGGCGCGCAGGGCCGCGCCGAGGCCGCCCTCCTGGCGCTGCTCGGGCGGCAGGGTCTCGTGCAGGCACCGCCAGGCGACGATCGTGAGGAGGATGCCGATGGCGGTGAGGACGACGAAGACGCCCCGCCAGTCGGTCAGCCGCAGGATCTGGCCGCCGATGAGCGGGGCGACGACGGGGGCGACGCCGGATATCAGCATGAGCGTGGAGAAGAAGCGGGCCATGGCCACGCCGTCGTAGAGGTCGCGGACGACGGCGCGGGCGATGACGATGCCCGCCGCCCCGGCCAGGCCCTGGACCAAGCGGAAGCCGATGAGCAGCGCGGCGCTGGAGGCGAACGCGCACACGGCGGTGGCCAGGACGTAGACGACCATGCCGGCGAGCAGGGGGCGACGGCGTCCCCACTTGTCGCTCATGGGGCCGACGACGAGCTGGCCGAGCGCCATGCCCATGAGGCAGGCGGTGAGGGTGAGCTGGACGGTCGCGGCGGGGCTGTGCAGGGCGTCGGTGACCTCCGGCAGGGCCGGCAGGTACATGTCCATGGACAGGGGCGGCAGGGCCGTGAGGCCGCCGAGGGCGAGGGTGACGATCAGGCCGGTGCGGCGGGCGGCGGCGCTCGCCGGAGCGCCGGTCGCGCGGCCGTCGGCCGCCCCGGCCTCGTCGGAGCCCTCCGGGGGCTCGGTCATCGCGAGGCCGGGGTCCGTCATGCGTCACCACTCCAGGGATTTCTCAAACTTTCAAGTTATCCCATGGTGTCATGACCACCCATGATCAGTGGCCCTTACATGAAGTGATGTGCGCTACTGCCGGGACGCCCGGTGCGGGCCGGGCGCGGACTAGGCGCGGCTGAATCCGGGGTCCCCGGCCTCCGAGACGAAGCGGGCGGCCGTGGTGACGGGGGCGCCGGGGATGACGACGCCGGTCAGGGTGCGGTAGTCGGCCTGCAGACGGGTGTCGTCGAGCGTGACGACCGCATAGCCGCGCCGGCCGTCGTAGTACTTCATGTGCGGGTTGGCGGCGAGCAGCAGGTTCCAGTCCTCCGGCCGCGCCTCGCCGTCGGACCCGCTGGAGACGGAGGTGCCGACCACCTCGACACCGAGGGTGCGCGAGGCGGGATCGTCGAAGTCCGCCTTGATGTCCATGGCGTAGTGCACGTGCACGTCACCGGTGAGGACGACCAGGTTCTCCACGCCCGCCGCCGCCACTCCGGCCAGGACGCGCGAGCGGGAGGCCGGGTAGCCGTCCCAGGCGTCCATGGACAGCCGGGAGCGGGCGGCGGTGGTGTTCTTGCGCCGGCAGAAGACGACCTGCTGCGCGAGGACGTTCCAGCGGGCGGCGGAGGCGCGCAGCCCCTCGAGCAGCCAGCGTTCCTGCGCCTCGCCGGTGATCGTACGGGCGGGGTCCTCGGAGTCGGGGCCCGGGTACTTCCAGCCGTCGCCGTACGCCTGGTCGGAGCGGTACTGCCGGGTGTCGAGGATGTCGAACTGCGCGAGGCGCCCGTAGCAGAAGCGCCGGTAGAGCGACATGTCGGGGCCCACGGGCCGGTGCGCCTCGCGCAGCGGCATGTTCTCCCAGTACGCGCGGTAGGCGGCGGCGCGGCGGGCGCGGAAGGTGTCGCGGGGGTCGTCGTTCTGGGAGACGTCGCCGGCGTAGTTGTTCTCGACCTCGTGGTCGTCCCAGGTGACGAACCAGGGGTGGGCGGCGTGGGCGGCCTGCAGGTCGGGGTCGGACTTCCCCAGGGCGTAGCGCAGGCGGTAGTCCGTCAGGTTCCACGTCCAGTGGTCGAAGACCTCCGGGAGCGGGGTGTCGGTGTAGTTCCGGGCGCCGGCCCGGGCGTCGATCGCGTTCTCGTAGATGTAGTCGCCGACGAAGAAGACGGCGTCGAGATCTTCCCGGGCGAGGTGGGCGAGGGCGGTGTAGTACCCGTCGTCGTACTGCTGGCAGGACAGCAGCCCGAAGGCGGCGCCGTCCGGGCGGGCGTCGGGGGCGGGGGCGGTGCGGGTGCGGCCGACGGCGCTGATCCACCGGCCGGTGCGGAAGCGGTACCAGTAGTCGCGGCCGGGTTCGAGGCCGCGTACGTCGAGGTGGACGGTGTGGTCGTCGACGGCGGGGGCGGGGACGGTGCCGTTGAGGGCGAGCCGGCGGAAGGAGGCGTCGTGGGCGAGTTCCCACTGGACGTCGACGGCACCGTCGCCGGGTAAGCCGCCCCCGGGTTCGTAGGGCCGGGGGGCGAGTCTGGTCCACAGGACGACGGAGTCGGGGAGCGGGTCGCCGGAGGCGACGCCGAGGGTGAAGGGGCTTTGCGCCAGGAGGGGGGTCATGCCCACAGATTGCGCGTGGCTGGGGTGACTGTGAAGGCCCGTGGTGCCGAACGTTTCATGACGTGCGATGGCGCGCGGACGAACAGGGGGGCGCACGCTCCCAGCTCGCGCCCCCAACGTCCTTTTCCCCAGGGCTGAATGGCTGGTTCCGGGTGTAGCTTCCTCACATGCGAGGGGTAACGCCGAGGGGGGTGGCCGCATGAGCCCGGACGGAGACCCTCCACCACCGCCGCCCAATCCACCACCGCCTCCGCACCCGCCCGGCCCGCCCGACGGCCGCTTCTGGTCGCGCGTGTGGACGTACTGGGTGACCGGCGGCCTGGCCGTGGTCCTGGCCGCCGTGATCCCGGTACTGGCCAAGGCGGGCCCCTTCGCCCCCGACCCGGACCCACCCCCGACGACGGCACCCCCCACCGCGACCGCGACCCCCGAGGCCTCACGGAGCCCCGCTCCCGCGCTGTCGACGACCACCCCGGTCCGCGTATCAGCGAAGATCAACAGCGTGACTCCACTGGGCGCGGTCACCCCGACCGTCACCAAGGTGCAGGTCAACGTGACCTTCGCGGGCCTGAAGGGCAAGTCGGCCTACATCAAGTGGCACACCTACAACGACGCCACCAAGCTCACCATGAGCGAGGACAGCACCATCAGCTCCCCCGTCCTCAACTGGGACAGCACGGACTGGAAGCCGACCTTCATCGTCCCGACGCCCAGCGTCCACTGGCAGCTCCAGGTGACGGCGTACGCCCCGGACGGGACGCAACTGGCTACGGGGCACTCGAACTTCACGTTCAATTCGTCGACGGGCACCAACTCGTAAGGTGGCCTGTTCCCCACCACGGACGTGGTGGGGTCCAACCCCTTCGCGTCTGCCGCTACTTGAACTCCAGCCGCCCCGCCTGCAGCGTCCCCTCCGGGGTGAGCGAGGCGGCGACCAGCCGGCCCTTGGCGTCCACGGCGACGGCCGGCGGGCCCACCACGTGGGTGCCGAACGTCGACCAGCGCTGCTTGGCGCCCGTTCCGATGCCGCTCGCGCTCAGGGTGCCCGAGCTGTTGCGGGTCACCAGGACCGCGCGCGAGGGGTCGGCGGGGTCGCCGGCCAGGGCCATCACGCCGTAGCCGCGGCCCGAGAGGCCCAGGTGGAGCGGCTGCCACTGGTTGCCGACGGCGTCCGGGAGGCGGTACGCCAGGGGCTTGGACGTCTTCGGTTCCCGGTAGGTCAGCAGCAGCGAACCGTCGGGCTGGGCGAGCAGCGTCGGCGGGTCGGCCGGGGTGGGCAGACGGCCGTCGTAGGACGGGGTGAGGTCGCCGCCGGGCTTCTCCTGCGCCCAGTGCAGGATGGTGCCGTGGCCGGAGCCGACCACATGGATGCGGCCGGCCTTGTCGGTGACCGCACTGAGGCCTTCCTGCACCTCGTCCGGGCCGCCGCCCGCGCCGTACTTCGCGCCGGGTCCCCCGCTGCGGGGCCCCTCGGCGAGGCCGCCGAGGCCACCGGGGCCGGCGTTGCCGGAGGCGTCGCGCCGGGGCGTCTGCTCCGAGTCCTCGGTCTCGCCGCCCACGCCGCCGGGCGCCGCGTCGGCGAGCTCCTTCCACTGGCTCCAGCTGCCGTCGGCCTCCTGCCGCCTGGTGCTCACGCCCTTGGCCGCGTTGCGCGCGAACACCTGGGCGCCGCCGTCGGCGTTGCGCGCCACCACCGGTGCGCCCGTGAGGCGGTCGCGCGCCGGGCCTGCGTCGGGCGTGCCGAGGGAGGTCCAGGATCCGAACGCACCACCGGAACGTTCCTGCTCCACCATGACGATCTCGCGGCGGTTGCTCTCCGGTCCGTTGCCCAGCCCGGCGATGCGCTCGCCGAACAGCTGCCAGCGGCCGTCCTTGGTCCGCGAGACCGCCAGGTGCGGCATGAGCGGGCCGCCGCCCAGCAGCTTCGGGTCGCCGAAGCGGCCGCTGCCGGCGGAGGTCTCGGTCCACATCGCCGCCTGCCGGTCGAGCACGCCGAACGCGGTGAGACGGCCGTCGGGGCCCTGCTGCAGCCACGTCGTGGTGCCGGGGTAGCGGTGGACCGTGCTCTGCAGCCAGCCGGTGCCGTAGCTGCGGTCGCGGCCGACGTCGTAGTCGCCGCAGCCCGCGGCGAAGCCGCAGCCCATGTCCGGGGAGCCGCCGTAGGCATTGAGCACGTCGCCCTTGCCGCGCACCGCGGCCGGGGTGAGATTGAACGGCCAGCGCTCGTTGTAGTAGCCGCGGTAGGCGGCGACGGTGAAGTGCTTGCCCCGGCCCGGGCCCTTGTAGCGGTCGAGCGCCGCGTAGGTGAACTGCGCGGCGGCCGTGTGGTCCGGGTGGTCGGAGAAGCCGGGCTGGTCGTGGTGCTTGCGGTTGCGGGCGTCGTGGACCTGCGCGTCCGGGTCCGGGTCCATGGTGCGCACCAGCGTCGGCTTGAACCGTTCCAGCACGGCGGCCAGCGCGTCGACGACCCCGGCGCCGGTGACAGGGGTCGACTCGCGCACGGTCGAACCGGTGGCCACCCGGGTACGGCCGACGGCCTTCGGGTCCGCCCACAGCTTCTGCAGGCGGACGTCGGAACCGGGCTGGTCCGCGGTGTGCTGGGCCACGCCCAGGAAGACCAGGGTGACGCCGGGGTGGTCGACGAGGCTGTCCGTCTCGGCCTTCCAGCCGCCGGGCAGCTCCAGCGTGCTGCGCTTCCACTCGGCCAGCGGCTTGCCGGTCGCCATCAGGGAGTACGCCTGGCGCAGCCCCTGCTGACGGGAGCCGGCGTACCCGCCGAAGTCCGGCTTGGGCTTCACCTTCTGCCCGGGCACGTTGTTGCGCCCGTCGGCCTCACCACTGGTCAGATAGACGCTGACCACACGGTGGTTGGCGTCGATCGACTGACGGACGTCGGGGTTCATGAAGTACAGGTCGTCGTCGGGGTGGGCGACGACCTGCAGGGTGACCGCGCCGGCGGTGCCGTCCTTGCGGGCGGAGACCTCCGCCCGCGGCACGCCGGCCGGGGCGGAGGGCTTGGGCTTGTCACTGCCGGAGGCCGAGCAGCCGGCGACGCTGAGGGCGAGCATGGCCGCGAGCACGCTCCTTCTGCTGGGGCCCGCCACCCCGGTCACCGTGCCCCGTGGACGAGGCGGCTGTTGCGGACCGAACCCTTCTCGTACTGCGAGGCGACCGGGAAGTAGCTTGCCAGGAACACCGCGAGGGCGTCCGCCTGCTCGTCCTCCGGCACGTCGCCGTCGTGGTAGTCGTTGATGCAGAACACGTCGTGGGAGCGGGCCGCCAGCAGGCGGTGCAGCCGGACGTGGTGGTCGCGCAGGCCGACGTTGACGAAGGCGGAGCTGACCGAGCCGGGCATGCTGCGCCCGGTGAAGAGCCCGTACCAGTGGTGCAGCGACGAGGCGACGGCCAGGTCGGTGCGGGCGCGGAACTGCGCGCCCGCGGTCAGCGCCATCTGCTCGGGGAAGCGCTCCTCCAGCTCCGCCAGCACGCTGCGGCGCAGCGGGTGGGGGGTGTGGAGGAAGGTGTTGGAGACGGTCTTGCCGAACTCCTTCTCGATCAGGGCGCGGTTGTTCTTGGCCGCGGCGAAGACGAGGTCGGAGTCGAGCGAGGGGTCGCCGGCCGGCACGGCGGTCGGCGACATGAAGCACTTGGCCGCGCCGGAGCCGTGGAAGAACGACTCGGGCTGCATCGGGCGGCCGAGGAAGACGTCGTCGTTGAAGTACAGGACGTGCTCGGCGAGGCCCTCGATGCGGTGGATGCGGCTCTCGATGGCGTGCGAGTTGAACGAGGGCAGGCGGCCGGTGTCGCCGAACGCCTCGCGGTGGCTGACCACGCGCACCCGGGGGTGGTCGGTGTCCAGCCAGTCGGGCGTCTGGTCGTCGGTCAGCAGGTAGATGTTGCGCACCCAGGGGGCGTGCAGGTCCAACGAGCGCAGGGAGTAGCGCAGTTCGTCGCGGCTGCGGAAGCGGGCGGAGGCGCCCGCGGACTCGGCGGCGAGGATGCCGTGCTCGGCCTGCGTGCGCTCCTTGCGGGCCATCCACGCGGGGTCGGTGCCGTCGACCCAGGTGTAGACGACGTCGATCGGGAAGTCGACCTGCTCCACGAACGTCTTGGTGTACGCCTCGAAGCTGGCGTAGTCGCGCTCGCCGAGCCGGATGGAGGCCGTCTTGGCGAGCTCGGCGCGGGGCAGGGTGCCGCCGTAGCGGTTGCCACCGGGGAAGGTCACCGTGGTCTCGTCGTCCTCGGTGTCCTTCCAGAAGTCGACGTTGCAGCCGTAGACGCCGCTGACGCGCAGCTGGCCGCCGCCGGTGAGGACCGGCTGGAAGACGCGGACCGTGGTGCAGGCGAGCGGGACGGTGTGCGGGCTGACGAAGCCGGCCAGGACGGTGCGCAGGATGGCGCCGCGGGCGTTGAGGAAGGCGACGTAGACGGGCTCGTCGCGGTAGCGCTCGGCCAGCGCCGTCAGGAAGGCGTCGCGGCGGGCGGAGTCGATGGCGATGCTGTGCCGCAGCTGGGTGGTGGGGGTCAGCGCGTAGGGGACGCCGAGGGACTCCAGGACGTCGACGGCGAGGTCGAGGTTGTCCTGCATCACCTCGAAGGGGGTGGTGTCCTCGCGCACCAGGCAGATCTGGCCGCCGGCCCGCTTGACGTCGGGGCGGGCCGCCTCGATGCGTACTTCCTGGGCCTTGTGGGCGACGTCGGACTGCCGGCGGTCGACGCCCTTGGGGACGGGGGCGGCGGGGATGCCGCCCTGGGCGTCGGCGGCGGCCTGGAGGGTGCGGCGGCGGGCCTTGTCGGCCGCGCGGTCGCCGCCGGCGCGGTAGGCGGCGAGCTCCTCGAGGAGGCGGTTCCACTCCTGGCCGACGGTGCTGTCGGTGAAGCGGCCGACGTTGGCGAGGGCGGCGGCGCCCATCTCGTGGCGCAGGGCGTCGTCGTCCATGAGGCGGGCGAGGGCGGCCGCGAGCTCCGTCTCCTCGCCGAGCGGGACGAGGATGCCGTCCTGGCCGTCGGTGAGGATCTCGGCCGGGCCGTTGGGGCAGTCGTAGGCGATGACGGGCAGGCCGGCGGCCTGGGCCTCGACGAGCACCAGGCCGAAGGCCTCGACGCGCGAGGTGAGCATGGCGATGGACGCCTTGGCCCACTCCTCGGCCATGTTGGGGGTGCTGCCGACGAGCTGGACCTGGTCGGCGACGCCGTACTGGCCGGCTATGCCCTTCAGGGCGCGCATGCGGGGGCCGTCGCCCAGGATGCGCAGGTTCCAGCGGGGGCGGTCGCCGGCGACGGAGGCGAAGGCGCGGATCGCGTGCTCGATCTGCTTCTCGGCGGCCAGGCGGGCGCCCAGGACCACGGTCCGCGTCTCCAGGGTGGAGCGGGGGCGGAAGCCGTCGGGCAGGGCGTTGCCGATGGTGGCCAGGCGGGGGGCGCAGTCACCGAGGGTGTCGGCGAACCACTCGCGGGTGCGCTCGGTGAGCGAGACCAGCCCGTCGATGGCCGAGGTGAACATGCGCAGCGGCTCGCCGGAGGTGCCGCGCAGCTCGGAGACGCGGTGGTCCAGGTGGACGGTGAGTACGTGCTCGGGGGCGTACTGCGCCATGTAGGCCATCAGCGCCGGGGTGGTGGAGATCAGCACGTCGGCGTCGATGGTGCGCAGGGCCTCGGCGAGCTCGAGGTCGGTCAGCCGGTTGAAGGCGGACTCCCACTCGGGGCGGATCAGCTCGCTGGGGGTGGCGGCGAGGCGCTTGTGGGCGGCCGTCAGGTCGGGGCCGCCGGCCGGGGCGCTGCGCACGGGGCGCTGCGGGCCCCGCTTGTCGACGAGGTTGCGGACGCGCACGGTGCCGCTGTCGAAGAACGCCTCGCTACGGGTGCGGAAGACGCTCAGGATCTCCACCTCGTGCTGCCGGGCGAGCAGCTCGGCGAGCGTCATGGTGGCGCGTTCCGTGCCGCCCATGGTGTCGGCGGAGGTCAGCAGAAAGGTGATTTTCACGTGCGGCCTTCGAAGTGTGCGGCGGTCCGGATGCGGTGGCCTCGGTGGACTAGACGGGCTGCTGGTCTGCTCGGTTGCCTCAAGGGGCGCCGAGGGCCCTCGGAGTGCAGACGAGCTGGAGCGCGCCGCGGCGGGTGTACTGGGGCTTGACCTGTACGAACGTGCCGTCCTCGGTCCGCACGGTGAACACCGGCGGGGTGAGGACCTTGCGGGGCGCGCTCAGGTCGTTCTCGTGGCGGCCGAGCTCCAGCGGCTTGGCGCCGCGGTGGCCGGGGACGTAGCGGAACGACCAGGTCTGCCGGCCGGAGCCTGCGGTCAGCAGCTTGCCGATCGGCAGGGTGACCTGCCAGGCGCTGTCGTCGCCGGGCAGCGGCTCGGCGGTGCGGCGCTGCACCTGGCGGTGCTGGTCGACCAGCTCGACGACGGGCGGTGCGGCATCGTCGCCGGCCGTGGCCGGCCCGTAGACCGCGAACAGCAGGCGGGCGCCGGTGAACGAACGGTCGATGCGCAGGATCTCGGCCCTGGGCTGGGGCGGTGCGACGGTCAGTCGCAGCTGGCCGGCGGTCGTGAGGCCGAGGCGGTGCCGGCGGCCCGTGCGCGGGCAGGTGGCCAGCGGGCGGGTGGGGCCGGAGTAGTCGGGCGGGCCGTCGCCGAGCAGGCGCAGCCGTACGGGCGCGGGGTGCTCGTCGCGCAGCTCCAGGGCGAGGGTCCAGCGGCCGGCGGTGACGGGCAGGCCGCCGATCTCCTCGCCGAGCAGGACGGTCGCGGCGACGGAGGCGCGGCCGGCGGCGTCGCGCTCGATGCGGGCCTCGGTCCGCAGGCGCGTGTCGCCGTTGACGAGGAGCAGGTGGGCGCGGGCGCCCGGCTCCTCGGCGGCCTCGGTGCCCGCGGGCAGGGCGGCGTGGAGGTTCAGCGTGTGGCCGTCGAGGACGGCGGCGTACTGGACGCGGGCCGCGGTGCCCTGGGAGGCGGGCATGAGGACGGAGTCGACGAAGGTGGTGCGGCCGCTGGCGAGGCCGGAGACGGCACGGCGGCGTACCGTCGCGCCCACCTTCATGACGGGGCTGCGGCGCAGTGCGATGCGTGCGGACTTTTTGATCACGCGCAGGGCGTGACGGGGCGCGGTCACCGGCGCACCCCTCGGCCGCCCGCCGCCGGCACACGGCCGGAATCGTCGCGCGGGCTTCGCCGGTCCCCGGGAGTCATGATCTGGAAGTACACCCAAACAGGGTAAACGGATCTCGGGTGCGCGTGCGGCAGACCGGCACCGTACCGCTGCGGCATTCGACCTCTACAGGCGGGTTACGGACAGGTGAATTTCTTCACAGGCGGCTGGAAATCGCTGATCCGGGCGGACACTGGAGAGGAACGGCCCGTCCCTTGGGGCCAGCGGTGACGCGGGCGCCGACCGGCTTTCGGCCTGTCCCGCTTTGCGGGCATGCGAGAGATTGCTTCCGCATAAATATCTCTGGTAGTTACTTAACTCTCTGTTTTCCGGCGCTGCCGGGTTTCACTGTCGGGCTGGTGACGTGCTGTTCTGAGCGTTCCGGGTAGGAGTTACACCGGGAGAGCGGATGGACACCCATCCAGGACGACCAAGGGGTTGAATCGATCATGTCACGGGAGCCGTCGACCCCAGCCGCCCACGGCGTGCACATTCCTGCCGCCGCAGGCAACGCGGACGCCCCGGCCGCCGTACCCGCCGCACGCACCCCCGCCCCGCGCGCCAACCCCGAGAAGTCCGGGCTGGTCAAGGCCTACCGCCGGGTCCTGCCGGCGAGCGCCCGCCGGGCGATCGCCCAGCGCGTGTCCGTGGAGACCCGCGGCGCCCTGATGCAGCACATGGCGAACTCCCTCGACCTCCAGCAGCGCCGCCAGAAGATCCGCGGCAGGCGGCTCAAGCGCCGCTACGCGAGCCACCTCGACGACGCCCTGCCGCGCGTGGTCCTCGTGGACGGCAAGGCGCACATCGCCCTGGTCGACCCCGCCCTCACCCCGCACGGCACCCGTGCCGACACGCTCGCCCTGGTCTGCTCCACGCTCGAGGACGCCGGCATCGCCCACTTCTGCGTGCGCACCGCGACCGCCGGCACCACTCCCGCCGTCGCCGTGGCCGCCGCCGACCGCCGCCGGGTCCTGCAGCAGCTCGCCCGCCTGTGCGGTCACATACCCGGCTATGTGGCGCCCGTGAACCGGGACAACGTCCCCGGTCAGGCGCTGCCCGGCTTCGTCGCGAACACCTGGCGCCAGGTCGAGAAGAGCGACGTCACCCGCGTCACGTGGTTCCGCACCACCGCCGACGGCGCCCTGGTCCTGGGCCAGGAGCACGGCTGCGACATCCAGTTCTGGACCCGCGAGGAGGGCCCCGGGGGCCCCGTGCTCGTCGCCCCGCGCCGCAACGGCGTGGTCGAGGAGGTGCCGGCCTTCGCGCCGGACGTCGAGGCGCCCATGGAGCTGTTCACGGGCCCGCTGGGGCACACAGCGGACGCGGCGGACGCCGCGCGCGAGTCCGACGGCCCGGCCCGTCGCACGGTCCGCACCCGCCCGGAGCTCACCCTCCGGCTGCCGCAGGACATCACCTTCCCCATCGACGTGGTCTACACCTGGGTCGACGGCAGCGACCCCGTCTGGGCGCAGCGCCGCGCCCAGGCCCAGCGCGACGCGGGCGGCGCGGAGACCCGCCACGAGGAGGCGGCGAACGACGCCCGCTACCTCAGCCGCGACGAGCTGAAGTACTCGCTGCGCTCGCTGCACCAGTTCGCGCCCTGGGTGCGTACGGTCTACCTGGTCACCGACGACCAGACGCCCGAGTGGCTGGACACCTCGGCCCCCGGCATCCGCGTGGTCAGCCACAAGCAGATCTTCTCCGACCCGAGCGCGCTGCCGACGTTCAACTCGCACGCCATCGAGAGCCAGCTGCACCACATCGAGGGCCTGTCGGAGCACTTCCTCTACTTCAACGACGACGTCTTCCTCGGCAGCCCGCTGACGCCGCACACCTTCTTCCTCTCCAACGGACTGACGAAGTTCTTCCCCTCCCCCGCGCTGATACCGCTGGGCGCCCACGACCCCGCCGACCCGCCGGTGGCGGCGGCCGCGAAGAACAACAGAGCGCTGGTGGAGGAGGGCTTCTCCACCACCTTCACGCAGAAGATGCGGCACGTTCCGCACGCCCTGAGCCGCAGTGTGCTCACCGAGATCGAGGAGCGGTACGCAGACGCCCACAAGGCCACCTCGCGCGCCCGCTTCCGCAGCCCCGAGGACCTCTCGGTGGCCTCCTCGCTGCACCACTACTACGCGTACCACCAGGCCCGCGCCATACCGTCCGAGATGCGCTACGTCTACATGGACCTGGCGCACCCGAACACCTCGCGCAGGCTCAACCGCCTGCTGGCGAACCGGGACATGGACGTCTTCTGCATCAACGACACAGTCTCGACGGCCGAGGACATGGAGCGCACCAACGCGCTCATCGCCCCCTTCCTTGAGGGCTACTTCCCCGTCCCGAGCCCGTTCGAGAAGCGCCCCTGAGGCAGGGGCGCCACCGCCCCGCTACTTGAACGGCACGTCGACGCAGGCCAGTCGGGCGCCCGCCATGCCGGCGTGCCCGGGTGCGGTCTCGGTGGCGTGTTCGTGGATGACCACCGAACGGGCCTCATCTGTACGGAAGTTCCACTTCACCGTCGACTCCGCACCGCCGTCGCCGTCCTTGTCGGTGGTCAGGTCCAGCCACACCTCGTTGCGGGCGTTGGCGTACGCCGGGTCCGTGGAAGGCTGCTTGGGGTCCTTGAGGTTCTGGTAGTGCGGCCCCGAGGCGTCGGGGACGGTGCCGCACGCCTGGGTGTGCACATGGGCGCCGAACGTCCGGTTCGCCTCCACCCCTTGCACGCGCAGCTCGACCTGCGTGCCGTCCCGGCCGGTGCGCTCCACCACGGAGACGCGGCTGCCCACCGGAATCGTCTTCGTATCGAACGTCACCGCGGGCTTCGTATCCTCCCCGGCCGCGGCCGACTTGAACTCCGCGTTCACCACCACCCCCGGACAGGCCATGCCGCCCGCGGGCGACGCGACGGCCATCGAGGCGGCGAGCACACACATGAGCAAGGACATCGTCCTGCCCCCTTCCGGCGCACGATCCCACTCTCGTTCCCCCGTGGTTGCGCCCTTCCATCCACCGTAGCCAGCCGGGCCGGACGATGCGCGGCGGGAGCGCGAGCCTTTCGCCTCCGCCGGGTTGAACGCGTTCAAAAACAGGTCTACAGTCACGACCAACAGGGTTTTGAACACGTTCAAGAAAGGGTCGGAACGTGGACCTCACAGTCGTCGCGTACGTCATCTACCTGCTGGTCAGCCTGGGACTCACGGTCTGGGTCGCGCGCACGCTCAGCCGCAACGGGCGGGTCTTCCTCGCCGACGTACTGCACGGGAACGAGAAGCTCGCGGACGCCGTCAACCACCTGCTGGTGGTCGGCTTCTACCTGGTCAACCTGGGATTCATCGCGCTCTACCTGCAGGACGACGCCACGATCGCCGACGCCCGCGGGGTGTTCGAGGCGCTGTCGCAAAAGCTCGGCGTCGTCCTGCTCGTGCTCGGCGTGATGCACCTCGGCAACGTCTACGCCCTCAACAAGTTCCGCCGGCGCGGAATGATGGAGCGCGAGCAGACCCCGCCGGTCGCACCGCAGGGCTACACCTGGGCCGCACCGGCCGGGAAGTGAGCCCCGTGGCCACCGTCGCCACCGCCGGCCGGGACGCCCAGGGCGTCCCGGTCCGCCGGCTGACCGTCCTGTACGACGCGCAGTGCGGGCTCTGTATCTTCCTGCGCGACTGGCTCGTGCGCCAGCGCCGACTCGTGCCGCTCGACCTGGTGCCGGCCGGGTCGCCCGAGGCCCGGCACCGCTTTCCGCGACTCGACCACGGCGCCACCCTCGAGGAGATCACCGTGGTCGGCGACGGCGGCCAGGTGTACCGGGGCGCCGGCGCCTGGGTCGTCTGCCTGTGGGCGCTCGCCGACTACCGGCCGCTCGCGCACAAGTTCAGCACCCCTTCCGGGCAGCGGTTCGCGCGCGGCGCGGTGCTGGCCGCGGCCAAGTACCGCGGGGCGCGGTGGCAGCGAAGCCCGGCGTCCTGCGACAGCGGCTGCGCCGTGCCCGATTAGGCTCTGACCGTGCCAGCAGAGAACGAGCCCCGACCGGCCAAGAGCGAGCAGACGCGCACCCTCATCCTGGAGACCGCGATGAGGCTCTTCCAGGAGCGTGGCTACGACAAGACCACGATGCGGGCCATCGCCAAGGAGGCCGGGGTCTCCGTCGGCAACGCGTACTACTACTTCGCCGGCAAGGAACACCTGATCCAGGGCTTCTACGACCGGATCGCCGCCGAGCACCAGGCGGCGGTCCGCGAAGTACTGGACCGGGAGACCGACCTGGAGGCGAGGCTCTCCGGGGTGCTGCAGGCATGGCTGGACATCGCCACGCCGTACCACGAGTTCGCCGCGCAGTTCTTCAAGAACGCCGCCGACCCGGAGAGCCCCCTCAGCCCCTTCTCCCCCGAGTCCGAGCACGCGCGCGAGGCGGCCATCGACGTCCACCGCGAGGTACTGGCGGGCTCCCGGGCCAAGGTGCCGGCCGAGCTCGCGGACGTACTGCCGGAGCTGCTGTGGCTGTCCCAGATGGGCCTCGTCCTGTACTGGGTCTTCGACCGCTCCCCCGACCGCGAACGCAGCCGCCGCCTGGCCGACCGCGGCGCCCGCCTGACCACCCGCGGCGTGTCCCTGGCCCGCTTCCGGGTGCTGCGCCCGCTCGTCCTCGAAGTGCACGAACTGTTCACGGACTTCCTGCCGGGCATGGCCCAGACGGTCACGGCCCGCAAGAGGCCGTCGGAATAGGGCAGGGCGGGGCCGACGGCCACCAGCCGTTTTCCGGGGCCCGGACCCGCGGTTCATTTCGCCATCGTGCGTGCGTTCGAGACCAAACCTGTCCACGGCCGCAAGGCGGAGATCGCCGGGGCCGCCGGCTTCTCCGACTCCCGCGTGCGCCAGATCCTCAACGAAGCCGCCAAGGCCGGGCAGGACAAGGGGCAGGCCGCGTGAGCGCCCACTCCGCAAGACAGCGGCCCGGTGTTCCCCCCATGCCCGAACGCAACCCGAAGGCTCTCCGGGAAGCGATCGCCGCCCACGCCCCACAGCTCCTCGCCGATTTCGACCGGCACTGGAAGCGGGACATCGCCGACACCTACGACCTCACACCGGTCCCGGCGTTCATGGCCCGCTGGTGGACCGAGTACGCGCTCGCCCGCGACCCGCGGCTGGACACCCGGAGCCCGGCCAGTGCCGTCGCACCGCGGACCCGCAGATCGTGATCGAAGAACTCTTCTGGCAGTGACCAGCGCCAAAAAGAAACCCCGTCGGGCCTGTTTTCACAGGTCAGACGGGGTAAGAGGCGGACGAGCCGGCCTGTACGCCGGGTTCTGTGCGCGCGGTCCCTTGCGGGAGTCGCGGCGGCGGCCATCCATCTAGGCCTGCCGTTGCCGACAGGCTCGTGCGGTCTACCCGCGGACTCGGGCGGGCAGCCCTCGATCGTCCGCGCAGGGCCGCCGCCGTGAAGCGACCGCCCCTCTTGACCTTGCTCCGGGTGGGGTTTACCTAGCCACCTGAGTCACCTCAGGCGCTGGTGGTCTCTTACACCACCGTTTCACCCTTACCGGAAATCCGAAGATCCCCGGCGGTCTGTTTTCTGTGGCACTGTCCCGCGGGTCACCCCGGGTGGGCGTTACCCACCACCCTGCCGTATGGAGCCCGGACGTTCCTCGGGAGATCCGTGAGGATCCCACGCGGCCGCCCGGCCGGCTCGTCCGCCGTGACGACCATGTTACCGGCCGCTCACGCGGGGGCGAACCACACCTTCTCGCGCCCCGGATTCGCCTGGATCGCCCGCACCCGCATGCGCTTGCCCAGCGGCAGCGGCGGCCCGTCGCCGTCACCCTCGACGTGGCCGACGACCGCCGGGTCGTACAGGTGCACCGTGCCCGCCGTCGGCCGGGATTCCACGACGTCGACCACGTACGCGTCGAAGACCTGCCCGATCCGGTCGCGCATCAGCGCCGCCTCCACCAGGTCCACGCACTCCCGCTCCGCCTCGCCGGCCCGCCGGGCGCCGCGTTCCATCTCGCCGGGCAGCTCGTCGAGCGCCGCCCGTACCCACTCGGGGGCGGCGAGCCCCGCCGCCGCCGCGACGCACAGTTCGCTGGTGTAGCGGTCGACCAGGCGCCGCAGCGGGGCGGTGCAGTGGGCGTACGGGGCGGCGAGCGCGGCGTGGCCGGGGTCGGCGGGGGCGGGGAGGGTGGTGGGGCGGTCGCGGTCGAAGGCGGCGTAGCCGGCGCCGCGCAGCAAGGTCGTGCACTCCTGCAGGAACGCGGCGTGCTGCGGGTTCTTCGGGTCGAGGGCCCGCACGACCACCGCGTACGGCATCTCCGCCGGCCATGCCACGCCCAGCGCCTTCGCCACCCGCCGCAGCCTCTCCACCGCGCCCTCGGGCGCGGCCGGCAGCGTGCGCAGGACGCCCGTGCCCGCGCCGAGCATCAGCCGCGCCGCGGCCATCCCCGTCATCAGCGAGATCTGCGCGTTCCAGCCGTCCGCCGGCAGCGGCACCCGGTACGCCAGCGCGTAGTGGCCGTCCCCCCGCCGCACCACCTCCTGCTCCGGCACGTTCAGGGAGATCCCCCCGCGCGTCCGCTCCAGCTCCTCCCGCCGCATGCCTATCTCCCGCAGCAGCGACAGCGGCTCCTCGGCCGTCCCCGCGTCGATGACCCGCTGCACCCCGGCGTACTCCAGCCGCGCCCGGCTCCGTACGACCGCCCGCCGCACGTCCGTCGCCACCACCTGCCCGTCCGTGTCCAGGTCCAGCCGCCACAGCACGGCGGGCCGGTCGTAGTCCGGCAGCAGGCTCGCGGCGCCCTCGCCCAGGCTCTCGGGATACAGCGGAATGCGGACGTCCGGGTAGTACAGGGTCATCACCCGGCTGTGCGCCTCCTCGTCCAGCGCGCCGCCGGGCAGGAGGAAGGCGCCCACGTCCGCGATCGCGTAGTGCACGCGGTAGCCGCCCCGCCGCCGGGCCAGGAACATCGCCTGGTCGAGATCCTTCGACCCCGGCGGGTCGATCGTGAAGAACGGCACGTCCGTCGCGTCGTACGCGGGCATGCGCGGCCGCCGCACGGCCTCTTCGGCCTCCTGCAGCACGCGCTCCGGAAACCGCTCCGGTACGTGCGTCCGCTCGCGCAGCGCACGCAGCGCCGCCAGAAGCGGGGTGCGCTCCGTGTCCGTCACATGGATCGGGCGGCGGGGCATGCCCCGAGCCTAGGGGCGCCACCGGCTCGCGGCACGGCGAGCGCGGCGGACGGCGTTAGGGTGCAGGAGTTGTCCACGCCGTGAGGAGACCGAACCGTGCTCGTGCTGTTGCCGCCGTCCGAGGGGAAGGCCACCGGTGGCGCCGGAAAGCCGCTGGCGGCCGGGGCGCTGTCCTTGCAGGGGCTGAGCGAGGCCCGGGAGGCCGTGCTGGCGGAGCTGGTGGAGCTGAGCCGCGGCGACGAGGACAAGGCCGCCGAGGTCCTGGGCCTGAGCCCCGGCCTGCGGGGCGAGATCGCGAAGAACGCCGAGCTGCGCACGGCGCCGACCCGCCCGGCCGGGGAGATCTACACCGGCGTCCTGTACGACGCCCTGGGCATCGCCACCCTGAGCGGGGCCGCCCGGCAGGCGGCCGACCGCTCGCTGCTGGTCTTCTCCGGCCTGTGGGGCGCGGTGCGCATCGGCGACGCCATCCCCTCCTACCGCTGCTCGATGGGCGTCAAGCTGCCCGGCCTGGGCGCGCTCGGCTCCTACTGGCGCGGCCCCATGGCCGACGTCCTCCCCGAGGCCGCCGGCGACGGGCTGGTCCTGGACCTGCGCTCGGCCGCGTACGCCACCGCCTGGAAGCCGAAGGGCGAGCTCGCCGAGCGCACCGCCACGGTCCGCGTCCTGCAGTCCAAGGTCGTCGACGGCGTCGAGAAGCGGTCCGTCGTCAGCCACTTCAACAAGGCCACCAAGGGGCGCCTCGTCCGCGACCTGCTCACCGCCGGCCACGAGCCCGCCTCCCCGCGCGAGCTGGCGGAGGCCCTGCGCGAGCTGGGGTACGCGGTGGAGGGCGACGCCCCGGCCAAGGGCGGCAAGCCCTGGGCGCTCGACGTCGTGGTGACCGAGCTGTAGCGCGATTGCGCGGAGCGCAACGCCCATTGCGATGACCGCGGCACGTCGGCAGGATGACCGGCGTGCCCGGTCTCCTGGATCTCGCGCCCGTCATCCCCGTCGTCGTCCTGCCCGACGACGCGGACCCCGACGACGCCGTCCCGCTCGCCCGGGCCCTCGTCGCGGGCGGCCTCCCCGCGATCGAGATCACCTTGCGGACGCCCACGGCGCTCACCGCGTTACGGGCGGTCGCGGACACCGTGCCGGAGGCGGTCGTCGGCGCCGGCACGGTCCTGCGCCCCGCGCAGGCGGAGGCCGCCGTCACGGCCGGGGCCCGCTTCCTGGTCAGCCCCGGCTGCACGGCACCCCTGCTCGACGCGGCACGCGCCACGGGAGTGCCCTACCTTCCGGGCGTCTCCACGGCATCGGAGGTGCTGGGCCTGCTGGAGCGCGGAGTACGCGAGATGAAGTTCTTCCCCGCCGAGGCCGCGGGCGGCGCCCCGTACGTACGAGCCCTCGCCGGCCCCCTGCCTGCCGCCCGCTTCTGCCCGACCGGCGGCATCGGACCCGAATCGGCCCGGGCTTATCTTTCGCTGCCGAACGTCGGATGCGTGGGCGGTACGTGGATGGTGCCGGACGAAGCGGTGCGGCGCCAGGACTGGGGGCGGGTGGAACGCCTGGCCCGCCGGGCCGCCGGGCTCGGGGGCTGAACAGCCTGCGCCAGCGGCCGTAGGGGTTCTATAGTGACGCTATGACATCCACGACGATTCAGGTGCCGCGCGAGACCCGCGACCACCTCGCGGAACTCGCGAAGGAGCGCGGCATGAGCATCGGCCAGCTGGTCGAGGCCCTGGCCGCCGGGCAGCCGACCGCCGCGCAGCGGGCCGAACAACTCGCCGCCGACCGGGAAGTCGCGCGGCAGGTCATGGGCGTCGACGTCAGCGACGAGGAGTTCGATCAAGCGCCCGACATTCTCGGCAACATCTACAAGATCGCTGCCGATAAGGTCCGGGCCGCCCGGGGCAGCGCCGCGTGATCATCCTCGACACCAGCGCCGTTGTGGCCCTCGCACAGGGCCACAAGACCCTGAACCTCCTCGCAAGCAACATGGCCCGTACCCCTGGCGAGCATCTCAATATCCCCTCCCTGTGTCTGATGCAGGCGGAAGCGGACGAGGAGAACGCCTCCAGACACGCGCTCGCCTATTCCTCCGTAGCCGTCGACAGCCTCGACACAGTCGCCTCCGTCGGCGTCGGCACGATGATTCGCGACGGCTACGGCAGCCCGGACACGTGCCACGCCCTGTACTGCGCGCTGCCGCGCCCTGAATTCACCGGCATGTCGATCCTGCTGACCGGCAACGAAGGCGCGTACCCGCCCGGCGTGGTCACCGTGGACATCGACTCGCCCGGCATGCTGGGCTTCTACTGACCGTGGGGGCAGGGCGAACTCACAACCCCAAAGAGCGGATCAGGTCGCGCATCTCCTCTCGGTAGAGCCGCTCCGCGTCCCGCGCCTGCCAGCGCAGCCGGCCGTAGACGTCCAGCGACACCAGCCCGTGCATGCGGCCCCACACCCGCAGCGCCAGCGCGACCGCGTCCGGCGGAAGGTCCGGGAACCCCTCACGCACCGATTCCGCGAGCTTGGGGTCGAAGTCCGACCATGCGTACCCCGCCCCGCCGTGCAGCGCCTCCGCCTGCGGCCACGCCGCCGCGACGAGCCCGCTGAGCCCCGCACACGCCCGGTGCTCCGGGCCGGCCGCCGGTCCGTCCCCGGGCGGCTGGTAGCCCGGCACCGGATCCCCGTAAATCAGCCGGAAGCCTTCGGGGTTGGCCAGTGACCAGTCCCTGAACGCCTGCCCCCAGGCCATGATCCGGCCCGCCACGTCCGCGGCCGGCAGCGCGTCGCGCGCGGCCTCCACCGTGTCGACGAGCGAGGTGTAGACGTCGTCGATCAGCGCGGTGACCAGATCGTCGCGGGTCGGGAAGTACCCGTAGATCGCGCCCGCGGTCATGCCCATCTCGCGGGCGATGGCGCGCAACGAGATCGCCCCCGGCCCGCCCTCGGCCATGAGCGCGAGCGCAACCGCCTTGATTTCCGCGGTGGTTTCCGCCCGTAGGCGTTCTCGGCGGGTCTGCGTCGGGGCTCCCATGGGTTGACACTCTACAGGGTTGCGCTACTGTGCGGCGTGGCAAAACTGAACGGTGTGTAGTTTTCCAACGCACCATCACGAAGGGGAGTTCTCCGATGAGTTCAGACAGCCTGTCCCGCCGCGGCTTACTCCGTGGCGCGGGCGGCGCGGGACTGGCCGCGCTGCTCGCCTCCTCCACCCTGCTCTCCCCCGCCCACGCCGCAACCGCACCCCCCATCCGGCACCGCCACATCCGCGTCAACGGCCTGCGCATGCACATCGCCGAGGCCGGCTCGGGGCCGCTGGTCCTGCTGCTGCACGGCTGGCCCGAGTCCTGGTACTCCTGGCGCCACCAGATCCCCGCACTCGCCGCCGCCGGCTACCGCGTCGTGGCCCCCGACCAGCGCGGCTACGGCAGTACGAGCCGCCCGGACCGGGTCGAGGACTACGACATCGCCCACCTGGTCGACGACGTCACCGGCCTCATCGACGCCCTGGGCGAGCAGCGCGCCACGGTCGTGGGCCACGACTGGGGAGCCATCGTCGCCTGGCACACCGCGCTGATGCGCCCGCGCCGGGTGAGAGGCGTGGCAGGGCTCAGCGTTCCGCACCGCTGGGCGGAACCGAAGGGGACGTCGACCCCCGTCGAGGCCCTGCGGGCCGCGAACGGGGACCACTTCTACATCGTCTACTTCCAGCAGCCGGGCCTCTCCGACGCCGACTTCGCCCGCGACCCGCGCGGCTTCCTGCGCGGAATCCTCTACACCGGCTCCGGCGACGGGCCGGGCTGGAACGCCACCATCCCCGCCAGCGGCAGGATCGTCGACTCCCTCACCCAGCCCGACCGGCTGCCCGCCTGGCTGACGGAGCGCGACATCGACACCTACGTCGCGGAGTACCGGCGCTCAGGGTTCACCGGCGGCCTGAACTGGTACCGCAACTTCGACCGCAACTGGGAACTGACCGCGCGGTGGCGTGACGCCCCCATCCAGGTGCCGGCGCTGTACGTCGTCGGCGACCGCGACGGCGTCTTCCACGCCCCCGAGGCCCAGGCCATGCTCGCCGGACCCACGGCGTCCGTTCCGCGCCTGCGACCCGCGGTCCTCCTGAAGGGTGCCGGGCACTGGGCCCAGCAGGAGCGACCTGAGGAGGTCACGGATGCGCTGATCCGGTTCGCGCGGTCGCTGTAGACCTGGTCGCCGCGACGAATGCGTTCCACGCGGGGGCGGAGAAGACCAGGGCGGGGCCGCGAGAGCGCTTACTGTCCCTTACGGGGGCGAAGCCGGGGATATGGGGGGCTATTGCTATGCAGTTCCCGGCGTCGTGCCCAACTCTGGATCGACAACCGGTAGTTGGTCACCCACATGGGGTGTTTCAACGTCAAGCACGAGGAAACCGATGGCGCCCATCCCCTACCCCACCGCCCCCACCCCTCCCCCTCTCGCCCTCCGACGCCGACCTGCGCCGCATCTCCGCCGCCATGGCCGCCGCCATGGGGCGACACCAACGGGCGGCTCATTGACCACATGTGAACGCGGGTGACCGGCGGGGCGATAACCTGCAGCCGCCATGAACGATTTCGTTGACGAAGCACGCTCGCGAGTCGCACATCTGCTCCGGATGGCCAATACGAACGATGACCGCCTCAGGGCGCAGCTCATCGAATACGCGGACACGACCCCGGAACCGCCCGTCATAAGCCCCCGGGCCGGGATCGTGACCAGTGGCTGCTCCCGGTGTCAGCGGACCGCGTGGCGCCAGCACGACTGCGAGGGCCCGCTGTGGGTCTGCGGGACGTGCGGTCACGTGGAGCCGGTCACGGTGGAGTGCCCGCACTGCGCGGTGCCCATGACGCCGCCGGCCCTCGGCACGCCGGACCTGTGGGAGTGCCCCACCTGTCCGAGGGTCGCAGCCACCGGGGACCGCCCGCAGGACATCGAGGACCGGGAACGCAAGCGGCTGGGGGCGGCACGGGTGGGCCCCGCGTGATCGCGGGGCGCACCCGTGCCGGCTACCGCAGGTGCGAGGTGTCGTTGAGCAGCCGCAGCGAGGCGTTGCCGTCCGCGTAGTAGGCCACCGCCGACAGGGAGGCCGCCGAGAGCTCCATGCGGAACAGCGACTCCGGCGGTGCGCCCAGTGCCAGCCGCACCAAGGTCTTGACCGGCGTCACGTGCGTCACGAGCAGGACCGTGCGGCCGGCGTAGCGGGCGAGCATCTTGTCCCGTGCGAGGGCGACCCGCCGGGCCACCGTCGCGAAGCTCTCGCCGCCGCCGGTGGGGGCGGCCTTCGACGAGGCGAGCCAGGCGTCGAGGTCCTCGGGGAAGCGCTCCTTGACCTCGGCGAAGGTCAGGCCCTCCCACGCGCCGAAGTCGGCCTCGCGCAGGCCCTCCTCGACGCGGACCTCCAGCCCGAGCCGGTTCGCGATCGCGTCGGCGGTCTCCCGGCAGCGCCGCATCGGCGAGGTGACGACGGCCTGGATGGTGCCCCGGGCGGCCAGCGCGGCCGCTGCCGCATCGGCCTGCCGGCGGCCGGCGGCCGACAGCTCCGGGTCCGTACCGCCGCTGCCGGAGAAGCGCTTCTGCGGCGTCAGGGCGGTCTCGCCGTGCCGGAGCAGGACGAAGGTCGTGGGCGTGCCGAGGTCGGCCGCGGTGCCCCAGCCGACCGGAGCGGCCTTGGGCTCCGCCAGCGGCTCGGCGGCGGGGACCTCGAGAGCCGCCGGGGCGGCGGCGGAGGCCGCCACCGCGAGTGCGGCCGACGAGCGGCCCGGCTCCCACGTCCGGCCGGCCTTGCCCGCGTCCATGGCCTCGTTGGCCAGCCGGTCCGCGTGCTTGTTCTGCTCGCGCGGGATCCACTGGTACGCGACCCGGCCCGCGGGGAAGATCCCCTGTGCCCGGGCGGCGAGCGGCTTCATGTCCGGGTGCTTGATCTTCCAGCGGCCGGACATCTGCTCGACCACGAGCTTGGAGTCCATGCGGACCTGGATCTCGGCGCCCGGGTCGAGCGCCTTCGCGGCCTCGAGGCCGGCGATCAGGCCCTTGTACTCGGCGACGTTGTTCGTCGCCGTGCCGATGTACTCCGCCGCCTCGGCCAGCGCCTCGCCGGTGGCGGGGTCGAGCACCACCGCGCCGTAGCCGGCGGGGCCCGGGTTGCCCCGGGAACCGCCGTCCGCCTCGACGATGAAGCGATTCGCCATGGTGCTTACAGGCCGGACTCGGGCGTACGGACCAGGATGCGGCGGCAGTTCTCGCACCGGACGATGGCATCGGGGGCGGCCGCGCGGACCTCGTTGACCTCGGTGATGTTCAGCTCCAGGCGGCAGCCCTCGCAGCGGCGCTGGTAGAGGCGGGCCGCGCCGACGCCGCCGGACTGGGCGCGGAGCTTGTCGTACAGCTTGATGAGGTCGGCGGGGATGGAGGCGGCGACGACCTCGCGCTCCTTGGTGACGGTGGCGACCTCGGTGTCGATGACCTCGGTGGCGGCGTCCCGGCGGGCGACGGCGTCGTTGACCTTGGCCTGGACGGACTCGACCCGGCCGGTCAGCTCCTTGACCCGCTCCTGGGCGGCCTCGCGGCGCTCCATGACCTCGAGGACGACGTCCTCCAGGTCGCCCTGGCGCTTGGCGAGGGAGACGACCTCGTGCTGGAGGTTCTCCAGGTCCTTGGGGGACATGCCGGCGCCGGAGTCCAGGCGCTGCTGGTCGCGGGCGGCGCGCTGGCGGACCTGGTCGACGTCCGTCTCGGCCTTCTTCTGCTCGCGGGCGCAGTCGCTCTCCTCGGTCTGCGCGGCGACGAGGAGGTCGCGGTGCTGGGCGAGGTCGCCCTCGAGGGTGGTGATCTCGGCGTGCTCGGGCAGGCTCGTGCGCTTGTGCGAGAGCTGGGTGAGGCGGACGTCCAGGGCCTGGAGGTCGAGAAGGCGGATCTGGTCGGCGGGCGCGGCGTTTATTTGGGGGCTCCTCTTAGTGGTGATGGGCGGACGACGCCGCGTGGGCGGTCCAGGGGTCGGTGACCGTACGGGAGACATGGGTGCGCAGGCCCCAGCCGTGGCGGTCGGAAATCTCGTCGAGCTGGGCCGCGGCCTGCTCGGTCCAGGGCCATTCGGTGGCCCAGTGCGCGGCGTCCACCAGGGCGAGCGGGCTGTGCTGCTGGGCCTCGGAGGCGGGGTGGTGGCGCAGGTCGGCGGTGACGTAGGCGTCGACGCCGGCGGCCCGTACCTCCGCGAAGAGGGAGTCGCCGGAGCCGCCGCAGACGGCGACGGTGCGGACGGTGCGCTCGGGGTCGCCGGCCACGCGGATGCCCTGCGCGGTGGCGGGCAGGCGCTTGGCGGCGCGCTCGGCGAACTCGGCGAGGCTCATCGGCGGGTCGAGCTCGCAGATCCGGCCGAGGCCGCGGCGCCCGGCGGGGTCGCTCGCGTCGGGCACGAGGGGGCCGGTGACGCGCAGGTCGAGGGCGCCGGCGAGGGCGTCGGAGACGCCGGGGTCGGCGCGGTCGGCGTTGGTGTGCGCGACGTGCAGGGCGATGTCGTGCTTGATCAGGGTGTGCACGGCGCGGCCCTTGAACGTGGCGGCCGAGACCGTCGTCGTACCGCGCAGGTACAGCGGATGGTGGGTGACGAGCAGGTCGGCGCCGAGCCGTACGGCCTCGTCGACGACCTCCTGGACGGGGTCGACGGCGAACAGGACCCGGCCGACGGTGGCGTCGGGGTCGCCGCAGACCGTACCGACGGCGTCCCACTGCTCGGCCCGCTCCGGGGGCCACAGGGCGTCGAGGGCGGCGATGACTTCAGACAGTACGGGCACGGGGAAAGGCTACCTGGCTCCCGTGCCCGTACGGCTCTCGCTGTTCGCCGGATCCGTGGGATCCGGTGCGGCGGCCTACTTCACGAGGAAGCCGCGCAGGTCGTCGAGGACGCTGTTCGCGGCCGTGACGCCCAGGCCCAGGTACCAGGTCTCGTCGGGGACGTCCTTGGCCTGGCCCTTCTTGACCGCCTCGAGGTTCTTCCACAGCGGGTTCTCCTCGGCGGAGTTCCGCTTGGTCTTCTCGACGTCGCCGTAGACGCCGGTGAAGATCCAGTCGCCGTCGGCCTTGTCGATGTTCTCGGGGCTGATCTCGACCGCGAGCTTGTCGGCCTGCTGGATCTTGGGCCGGGGCAGGCCGGCGTCCTTCAGGACGGTGCCGATGAAGGACTGCTGGGCGTACAGACGGGTGAACTGCGGGAGGTAGCGGACCATGCTGATGGTCGGCTTCTTCTCGCCGAGGTCCTCGCCCAGCTTCTTCGCCTTGGCCTCGTAGGCGGCGAGCTGCTTCTTGGCGTCGGCCGTCTTGTCGAGGGCGGCCGCGTTGAGGAGGTAGTTCTCCTTCCACGTGAAGCCGGGGCGGACGGAGAAGACGGTCGGGGCGATCTTGGAGAGGTCCTTGTAGCTCTTCTCCGCGCGCAGCTTGCTGCCGAGGATCAGGTCGGGCTTGAGCTCGTTGATGGCCTCGAGGTTGAGGTTGTTGATGGTGCCGACGCTCTTGGGCTCGCCGATGTCCTTCTTCAGGTACTCGGGGATGTCCTTGCTGCCCTCGCTGGGGGCCCAGCCGACGGGCTTGATGCCGAGGGAGACGACGTTGTCGAGCTCGCCGACGTCGAGGACGACGACGCGCTTGGGCATCTCCTTGATCTCGGTCTTGCCGAGCGCGTGGGTGACGGTGCGCGGGAACCGGCCCGGCTGGGCGTCCGTGCCCATCTTCGCCGTCTCCTCGGCGGCCTTGCCGAAGTCCTTGCCGCCCTGCGCGACGCTCTTGGAGCCCGCGCCGCCGTCCTTGCCGGCCTTGTCCTCCGCGTCGCCCGACGATCCGCAGGCGGTGAGCGCGAGCGCGGTGGCTATGGACAGGGCGACGGCGGCGGTGCCGCGGCGGCGCAGGGGCATCGGGGACTCCTGGGGTGGTGCATGAGTGGGGGGATGGCCACTTAGGCTCGCCTTACCTTAAACAGCCGGAACGGACGCAGCACACCCACCCCCCGCCCCTCAGGCGAACCGGCCAAGCAACACCCTTACGCGTGAAGCGCCGGGGGTGGCGGGGTGGAGACGGAGCCGCGATAACTACGTTCTGTGCCGGAGGTGACGTTTCTCATGACGGTCTGTGCTCCCCACAGCGCCCAGAGCGCCGCTCAAACCACCCTGCGGAGTGGCCCGCCGGTGGACGCGCGGCGCCCGGCGTTCACCGTCACCGTGGACGGCTCGTACGCGGCCTGGCTGGCCCTCGGACACGGCACGGACGGCTGGTTCCCGGAGCGCTGGACCCTCGACGGGCCCGAGCCCTACGCCGTGTCCCTGCCCGGCACCCAGCCGGAGGAGCCCGACAGCGAGGTGCTGCCGCTGTCCGACGGCCGGGTGCTGATCCGGCGCCGCGTCGCCGAGCGCTACGCGCTCTCGCTGCTCTACCCCACCGGGCCGGGCACCGGCGAGCTGCCGCTGGGGGCGATCGAGTGCCCCCGGCTGTCGTTGCTGCCGCCCGCGCCCGACGGCTCCTCGGCCTTCGCCCTCGTGCACGGCGAGCGGCAGACCACGCTCTGGCGGGTCTACGGCTGCGTCGGCGGACCCGAGCTGCTGGCCACGGTGCCGGGCCGGTGCGAGGGCGGGGCCTGGCTGGACCGCTCGGGGCGGCTGCTGGCGCTGGACCGGGAGCTGGAGGGGCTGACGAAGGCCGTGGTCGTGGACCTGGGCCGGGGCGGCGAGACCAGCCCGCTGCTGCAGATCACGGAGAAGAGCAACGACCGGCTGCTGCTGGCCGAGCCGGACAGCGGCCTGCTGGTCGTACGCTCCGACGCGCCGGGCATCGACCGGGTGGGCTGGGGCGTGCTCGGCTCGGCCCGGCCGGTGCGCTTCCCCGAGTGCCTGCTGCTGCCGGACGCGACGCTGACGCCGTTCGCGGCGCAGCCCGGACAGGGGCTGGCGCCGGAGGCCAGCTCGGTGGCGTTCCGCATCGACCGGGGGCCGGTGAGCAGCTGGCTCGGGGTGTGGCGGCCGGCGAAGAAGCAGCTGCAGCAGTTCCAGGGCCCGGCGGGCTGGCTGGCGGGGGCGGGGCTGTGGACGGCGGAGGGGGAGCTGAAGCTGCCGTTCGTCACGCCGGGCGTGCCGTGCGGGCTGGCGCGGCTGCGGCTGTCGGAGGACGGCGACGTCCTGGTGGCCGGGGCCGAGGGGCGGACGGCGACGGACACGGACGCCGGCGCGGAGACGGACGCGGATCCGGGCGAGGCCGAGGGGGAGCGCACGGTGCCGGCGCCGCGGCCCGTGCCGCTGCAGCAGGCGCCCTGCGCCCGTACGTCGTGACGACCCGTACGCCGTAACGAGCGGACACACCTGCGAGTGCGGGTGGCTCGGTGATCAAGGTCCCGTTAGACTTGGGCGGGGGCCGCACAGCCGTACCGTCCGGGCACCCGGGTGAACCGAGGTGAGTGGAACGGTCATGCGTGGAAGGCGTGTTGACATCCGGGTTTCCGGTGTTGCCCGCGCCGCCGTGCGCCACTGCTGTGGCCCCGACGCGCAGTGCACGCATCCCCATCCGACGGAGTGACTTTCCCCATGCCCGATGCCCGATCCGACACGACCGAGGCGCGCCCCCTCGAGGCGTCCGCCCAGGCCCCGGCCGCCGGCACCGGCAGGCACCGCGGTCCGGCGTCCCCGGACGAGAACCGCGCCCCCGCCCCCGGCAAGCACCGCCGCGCCGACGCCGGCTGATTCCTTCGAACGCCGGACGGGCTGCGATCGCGGCCCGTCCGGCGTTCGAGGTCTCACCCCCGTCTCAGGCCCAGTACCTCCGGCGCCGCGAAGCCCTCGTGCGACGGCCGCGCCGCGTAATAAGGCGTCAGAGCAGCGTCCAGCTCCGCCACTTCGAACACCTCGCCCTTCGCGTCGAACCTCGCCGCCACCCGGGGGCGCTCCATGACGGCGACCATCCCCCCGTGCACCACGAACACCTGCCCGCTGACGCCCGCCGCGCCCGGCGCCGCGAGATAGGCCACCAGCGGTGACACGTGCTCGGGTGCGAGCGGATCGGTTCCGCCGTCCGCGGGGGCCGCGGTGCCCGCGAAGACGTCCTGCGTCATCCGCGTCCGCGCCCGCGGGCAGATCGCGTTCACCGTGACGCCGTACTTGCGCAGTGCCTCGGCGGTGGAGGTGGTGAGCCCGATGATGCCGCCCTTGGCCGCGGCGTAGTTCGGCTGGCCGGCCGAGCCGGCCAGGAACGCCTCGGAGGAGGTGTTGACGATCCGTCCGTAGACCGGCGCGCCGCCCGCCGCCTTCGACTGTTCCCGCCAGTGCGCGGCCGCGAAGCGGATGGTGTTGAAGTGGCCCTTGAGGTGCACCCGGACGACCGTGTCCCACTCGTCCTCGGTCATGGAGAAGACCATGCGGTCGCGCAGGATGCCGGCGTTGTTGACGAGGACGTCGAGGGAGCCGTAGGTGTCCAGGGCCAGCCGGATCAGCTCCCGGGCCCGGTCGAAGTCGGCCACGTCGCCGACGTGGGCCGTGGCGCGGCCGCCCGCCGCGCGGATCTCCTCGACGACGGCCTCGGCGGGGGCGGCGGACGCCTCGCCGGAGCCGTCGCGGCCCGGCCGGCCGTAGTCGTTGACGACGACGGCGGCGCCGAGGCGGGCGAGGGCGAGGGCCTCGGCGCGGCCGAGGCCGCGTCCGGCGCCGGTGACGACGGCGGTCCGGCCGTGGAGCGGCGGGGCGCCCGCCGTATCGCGGCCGGTCACATCGTGATCCAGGTGCGGAGCGCCTCGCCGGTGCGCATCTGGTCGACGGCGTCGTTGATGTGGGCGAGCGGGACGCGGTGGGTGATCAGCCCTTCGAGGTCGACGCGGCCGGCCCGCCAGAGGGCTATGGCGCGTTCGTAGGCGCGCAGCACGTCGCCGCCGCCGTACAGCGACGGCAGGATCTTCTTCTCGTCGAAGAACAGCTCGAACATGTTGACCTGGAAGTGGTCGTCCATGGCCCCGGCGCCGACGACGCACAGCGTGCCGCCGCGCCGTGTGGCCTCGTAGGCGCTGCGGGCGGTGGCGGACTTGCCGACGGCCTCGAAGACGTAGTCGAAGCCCTCGCCGCCGGTGATGCGCGCCCGGGTGTCCGCGAGGCCCTCGGGCGCGACGGCCTCGGTGGCGCCGAAGCGCAGGGCGGCCTCGCGGCGGGAGGCGACGGGGTCGACGGCGACGATCCGGGCGGCGCCCGAGACCCGTGCGCCCTGGACGGCGGAGATCCCGACGCCGCCGCAGCCGATGACGGCGACCGAGGAACCGGCGGCGACGCGGGCGGTGTCGAGGGCGGCACCGAGGCCGGTGGTGACGCCGCAGCCGATGAGGGCGGCTATCTCGTACGGCACGTCGTCGGGGATCGGCACGGCGCATCCGGCGCCGACGACGACCTCCTCGGCGAAGGCGCCGGTGCCGGCGAAGCCGAAGACGTCGGTGTCGTGGCGGCGGAAGTTGGGGGTGCCGGAGTTCATGAAGCCGGCGAGGCAGAGCCGGCCCTGGCCGCGCCGGCAGGAGGCGCAGCCGCCGCAGGCGGGCAGCCAGCACAGCAGGACCCGGTCGCCGGGCCTGACGTGCGTGACGCCGTCGCCGACCTCAACGACGTCGCCGGCGCCCTCGTGGCCGGGGACGAAGGGCGCGGGCTGGGGCAGGACGCCGGACATCGCGGAGAGGTCGGAGTGGCACAGCCCGGCGGCCCGGATCCGCAGTCTGACCTTGCCGGGGCCGAAGCCCACGGCTTCGACGTCGTCGAGGACCTCGAGCTTGTCCTGTCCTGTCTCGAGCTGTACGGCGGCGCGCATGGGGTGCTCCCTTCGCGGGCGAAGCGGGCTGCGTCAGGGGTGCTGTCAGGGGTGGGGTGCTGGCAGGGGTGCTGTCAGCTGTGCTCGACGACGGTGTCGGTGAGGACCGGCGCGTCCGCCCGCTCGACGGCGGTGACGCTCACCTGGATGCGGCCGGGGCCGGGTGCGTCGCGCCACATGCGCACGCGCAGGGTCTCGCCGGGGTAGACGACGCCGGCGAAGCGGGTGGTGTACGAGCGCACGCGGGCGACGTCGCCGTCGAGCGCGGTGTCGACGACGGCCTTGAGGACGATGCCGTACGAGCACAGGCCGTGCAGGATCGGCTTCTCGAAGCCGGCGAGCTTGGCGAACTCCGGGTCGGCGTGGAGGGGGTTCCAGTCGCCGGAGAGGCGGTAGAGGAGGGCCTGGTCCTCGCGGACGTGCCGCTCGACCGTCAGGTCGGGTGCCGTGGCGGGGGTTTCGGGCCGCGGCGGCCGTGCGGAGGGGCCGCGCTCGCCGCCGAAGCCGCCCTCGCCCTTGACGAAGATGTCGCTGACGCTGGTCCACAGCGGCTGCCCGTCGTCGTCCGTGACGTCCGCGCGCAGCACGATGACCGCGGCCTTGCCCTTGTCGTAGACGGCGGCGACGCGTGAGGTCCGGGTGGCGGCGGTGGCGCGTACGGGCAGGGGGCGGTGGAGGGTGACGGTCTGTCCGCCGTGCAGGACGGCCGAGAGGTCGACGTCGATGCCGGGGGTGCTCAGGCCGGAGCCGGCCATGCCGCCGCCGGCCACGGTCGCGAAGGAGGGCAGGACGTGGAGCCGGCTCTCCAGGGTGTAGCGGAGCTCGTCGGGGTCGGTGGCGGGGATGCCGGCGCCGATGCCGAGGTGGTAGAGCAGGATGTCCTTCGGGCCCCAGGCGAGGGGGGCGACGCGGGGGGCGGCGGCGGTGGCCTTGGCGGGGTCGATGGGCATGGAGGTCCGTACTCCCGTCTGACGGCGACTAGAACGCGTTCTACCCAATCGCCCATGTATAGCCCATGGCACGGGGCGGGGGAAGACAAATGTCAGGCGGGGGAAGACAAATGTCATGAGCAACCGGGGACATACGCGACTGCCCCGCGCCGGTCCCGTTCCTTAGGGTCGAAGCATGAAACACAGCGTGGAGAGGCCCGGGCGCGGCAGGCCCGGCCTCGGGGGGACCGGGCGGCTGAAGTCGCCGACCTGGCGGACGTTCTGTCCCTGGATGTTCATCCTGACCGGGGACGTGATCGATCTCTTCCAGGGGGAGGTGGCACTGCCGTGGCTCGCGGGCGCGGGGGTACTGGCCTTCCTCGCGCTCTACTTCGTCACGGTCGTCACCGGGCTCGACAAGCAGCGCCGCGAGAGCCGCACTCCGCTGTTCACGCTGGGCGCTCTGGCCCTGGTCACCTACGCGATGGCCATCGGCTACGGCGGCGACTGGCTGCTGTGCTTCCCGCTGCTGTCGCTGGCGGCGGGGGTGGTGCTGCGCGACAGGGGCCGCTGGCTGTCGGTGGCGATGGGCTTCTTCGGCACCACGGTCGGGGTCATCCTGTCCGTCCAGAGCGGCACGCAGAACGTCCTGGCCATCGCCTGGGGCACCTCGCTGTCCGGGCTCGTCGCCGCTGCCATCCTCAATCTCTCCGAGATCGTCGCCGAGCTGTCGGCCACGCGCGAGCGGCTGGCCCACGCCGCCGTCGAGCGCGAGCGCCTGCGCTTCTCCCGCGACCTGCACGACCTGCTCGGCCACACCCTGTCCGTGATCGTGGTCAAGGCGGAGGCCGTACGGCGCCTGGCGCCCCGCGATCTGGACGCGGCGCTGGGCCAGGCCGCGGACATCGAGGCCGTGGGCCGCCAGGCCCTCACCGAGATACGCGAGGCCGTGACCGGCTACCGCGAGGGCAGCCTGACCACCGAGCTCGAGCGCGCCCGGTCCCTGCTCGACGCCTCAGGGATAACCGCCGACATCCGTCAGTCCGGTCCCCCGCTGCCGCCCCAGACGGCCGCCCTGCTCGGGTGGGTGGTGCGCGAGGGCGTCACCAACGTCGTACGGCACAGCGGTGCGCAGCGGTGCGCGATAGAGGTGCGGGGTGCGCAGGACCGGGTCCATCTGGAGATCAGCGACGACGGGTGCGGCGTAGGGTCGGACGGGCCCTCCGGTGCGGCGGCCGGCAACGGCGGCAACGGCCTGAAGGGCCTGACCGAGCGCCTGGCCGCGGCCGGTGGCTCCCTGATGTCCGGCCCCGACGGGCGGCGCGGTTTCCGCCTCGTGGCGGAACTTCCGGTGGACGAGAACGACGAGGAGGAGCGGGCCGCGTGAGCAGCGAACTGATCAAGGTACTGCTGGCGGAGGACCAGGGGATGATGCGTGGCGCGCTCGCGCTGCTGCTCGGCCTGGAGGAGGACATCGAGATCGTCGCCCAGGTCGGCAACGGCGACGACATCCTCCCCCAGGCCCTGGCGACGGGCCCCGACGTGGCCCTGCTGGACATCGAACTCCCCGGCCGCAGCGGCCTCGACGCCGCCGCCGACCTGCGCTCCCGGCTGCCCGGCTGCAAGGTGCTGATCCTCACCACCTTCGGCCGCCCCGGCTATCTGCGGCGCGCCATGGAGGCGGGCGCGACCGGCTTCCTGGTCAAGGACGGCCCCGTGGAGGACCTCGCGGCCGCCATCCGCCGCGTGCTGGCCGGCGAACGCGTCATCGACCCCGCCCTGGCCGCCGCCGCCCTGAGCGCCGGCCCCAACCCCCTCACCCAGCGCGAGCGCGACGTCCTCAGCGCCGCGGTCGACGGCGCCACGGTCGCCGACATAGCCGCCCGGGTCCATCTCTCCCCCGCGACCGTCCGCAACTACCTCTCGGCGGCCATAGGCAAGACCCAGACCCGCAACCGCATGGAGGCGGTGCGGGCGGCCCGTCAGAACGGCTGGCTGTAGGGGAGCGGCGGCCCCGCCCCCGCCTCCTCGGGCGCGGTGCGGCAGCATGGGCGGCGTACGCACCCCCCACGCAGCCGGAGGACAGGACAGCCATGGCTCCCACGCCCGAGATACTCGCCGCCTTCGAGACGGCGAAGGGGTTCATGCCCGTGGACGAGGGGCTCGCCCTCTACGCGGCGGCCGAGGAGGCCGGGCGGCTGGGGCTGCCGCTGGTGGAGGTGGGGACCTACTGCGGGCGCTCGACGATCCTGCTCGCCGGGGCCGCCCGCGCCGCGGGCGGCGTGGTGGTGACCGTCGATCACCACCGCGGCAGCGAGGAGCAGCAGCCCGGGTGGGAGTACCACGACGCGTCCCTGGTCGACGACGCGCCGGGGGTGGGGCTGATGGACACGCTGCCGACCTTCCGGCGGACGCTGTACCGGGCCGGGCTCGAGGAGCACGTCGTCGCCGTGGTCGGTCGCTCGCCGCAGGTGGCGCGGGTGTGGGGCCGGCCCGTGGGCCTGGTGTTCATCGACGGCGGGCACACCGACGAGCACGCGAGCGCCGATTACGAGGGCTGGGCCCCGCACGTCGCGCCCGAAGGGCTGCTCGTCATCCACGACGTCTTCCCCGATCCGGCCGACGGCGGCCAGGCCCCGTACCGCGTGTACCGCAGGGCCCTGGAGTCGGGTGCGTTCACCGAGGTCTCTGTGACGCGCTCGCTGCGCGTACTGCGGCGTACGGGTCTCGGAATCTGAGCGGCAGCGCTAGCATCGCCCGCGTGTCCAACGCCAGCGGTTCCCAGATGACCCCGCGTCTCGTCGCCGGGGCGGCAGTGCTGTTCCTGGCGGCCGGGCTGGCGGGCTGTTCCAACGGCTCCGGCGAGGGGGGCGCCGATGACCGGCAGCCCGCGGCCGCGTCGTCCCCCACGGCGCGCCCCGCGCCCCGCCCCCAGCCCTCGCAGTCGCCGGAGCCGATAGCCTCGGCGATTCCTTCGGCATCCGAGCGGACGGAGCCGACGCAGGCCGCGTCGCCGCGGGAGGCCGCCGCGCCCGCCGCCGACGGGCCGCTCAAGGGCAAGGTCGTCGTGGTCGACCCGGGCCACAACACCCGCAACGCCCAGCACACCGCCGAGATCAACCGTCAGGTCGACATCGGCACGGGCCACAAGGAGTGCGACACCACCGGCACCGAGACCAACTCGGGTTACTCCGAGGCCGCCTTCACCCTCGACGTGGCGCACCGGCTGCGCTCGGCCCTGCAGGCGCAGGGTGCCAAGGTCGTGCTGACCCACGACGGGGACCGGCCGTACGGGCCGTGCGTGACCGAGCGGGCCGAGATCGGCAACACGGCGCACGGCGACGCCGCGGTGTCCCTCCACGCCGACGGCGCCGGCGCCGGGGACCGGGGCTTCCATGTGATCCTGCCCGCATCCGTGCGGGGCGGACGGGCCGACACCTCGGCCATCGTCGGGCCGTCGAAGGAACTGGGGGCGCGTATCGCGGGGAACTTCGTCCGCACCACCGGCAGTGCCCCGTCGAATTACATCGGCAAGGGCACGGGACTCGACACGCGCGGTGATCTCGGCGGGCTCAATCTGTCGACGATTCCCAAGGTTTTCATCGAATGCGGCAATATGCGCAACGCGCAGGACGCGGCCCAGCTCACCGACGCGGCATGGCGCGAGAAGGCGGCGCAGGGAATCGCGGACGGCATCAGGGACTTCTTGCGCGGGTAAGTACGGCGGGTAAGTACCGGCAGGCCACGGCCGTGTCACGAGGGTGATACGAAGGGGACGCCCGGGCCGTCCAGGAGATAGGTTCCCCGTACGATGGGTGGCCGCCACCCCCGCGCCCCCGCATCTCGCGTACCGGCGACAGCGACGAATACCGACAGCCCCGACAAGCACTGACAAAGGATTTTAGGTGAACATCCGCTCCCTCACTCGAGGCGACGGCGTGGTGATCGGAGCAGCGGTGTTGCTGTTCATCGCCTCGTTCCTCAGCTTCCGCTCGTACGACTGCGGGTCGGCGATCAACTGCCCCAAGGAGCCGATCGGCTGGAAGCCTGAACTCTTCCCCGTTCTGCCCTCGATCTTCCTCGCCGGAATCATCGCCGCCGCTCTGGTCGTCGTCGCCCGTTTCCAGCCCGAGGGCCGCAAGGTCATCGGTCTGGGCCTCGACCAGTGGGGCATGGCGCTCGCCGTGTTCGCCGCGTGGTCCTCGCTGTGGACGATCTTCGGTGGTCCGGACGTGGACCAGATCTCCCCCGGCGTCGGTCAGATCCTCGGCCTGATCGCGAACCTGGTGCTCGCCGTCGTCGCCGCGCTCACGCCGCGCACCCCGGCGCTCAAGGCCCCGCTGATGGGCGCCCCGCAGCCGGCCGCCGCGCAGCCGTACGGCATGGCCCCCAACCAGGGCTACGGCTACCCCGGTCCGGGCGGTGTGCAGCCGGGTGCCGGCGCGCCCTACGGTGCGCAGGCCCCGCAGCCGTACGGCGGCCAGCCGGCCCCGGCGCAGGCCCAGCCCCAGCAGGGCGGTGCCGCTCCCGCGCCGCAGCCCGCCGCCGCGGGTCAGCCGGCGCCGGCCGCCGGTGGCGACTTCGCCCCGTTCTGGTTCGCGGTGCCGGTCAGCCGTCCGCTGTTCGCGGAGGACGGCTCCGCCGGCCAGATCGCCGAGCTCGCGCCCGGCACCTGGTACCTCGCGGTCGACCAGCGCGGCCCCGCGCTCGTCGCGCAGACGCAGGACGGCCGCCGAGGTCTCCTGCAGGACACCTCGGGGATCCAGCGCGGCTGACGCGTCGCGCTCTTCCCGTACGGCGGCCCGCCGGGTTCTTCCCGGCGGGCCGCCGTCTTGTCGCCCCGCGCCCGGCGGGCCTACCCTCACGAAACTGACGTACCGTCAGATCAATGAGGGAGGCTCCATGCGGCTCGGTCTCGCCCTCGGCTACTGGGGCCGCCGGCCCGGCCCGCGCGACCTGGCGCTCGCCCGGCAGGCCGAACGGCTCGGCTACCACTCCGTGTGGACCTCCGAGTCCTGGGGCTCGGACGCCTTCACCCCGCTGGCCTGGATCGCCGCGCACACCAGCCGCATCCGGCTCGGCACCGCCGTGGCCCAGATGGCGGCCCGTTCGCCCACCGCCACGGCCATGCACGCGCTGACCCTCGACCACCTCTCCGGCGGCCGCGTCCTGCTCGGACTGGGCCTGTCGGGCCCTCAGGTCGTCGAGGGCTGGTACGGACGCCCGTTCCCCCAGAGCCCGCTGACGGCGACCCGGGAGTACGTGGACGTGGTCCGGCAGGTACTGCGCCGGGAGGCCCCCGTGGCCCTCGACGGGCGCTTCCACCCCCTGCCCTACACCGGGCCCGGCGCCACCGGACTCGGCAAGCCGCTCAAGTCCATCACCCACCCCCTGCGCCCGGGGCTGCCCGTCCTGCTCGGCGCCGAGGGGCCCCGCAACGTCGCCCAGACCACCCGCATCGCCGACGGCTGGCTGCCCCTGTACTGGTCGCCCGCGCGCGCCGGCCTCTACGCCGCCGCCCTCGACGGCGTCCCCGAGGGCTTCATGGTCGCCCCGATGGCCCAGGCGCGCCTGTGCGACGACCTCGCCGAGGGGCTGCGGCCGGTGAAGACGATGCTGGCCCTCTACATCGGCGGCATGGGCCACGCCGCCCGCAACTTCCACGCCGACCTCATGGCACGCATGGGGTACGAGGAGGAGGCGCGCCGCATCCAGCGGCTGTTCCTGGCCGGGAGGCGGGAGGAGGCCGTCGCGGCCGTGCCCGACGCCTTCGCCGACGAGATCTCCCTGGTGGGTCCCCGCGAGCGCATCGCCGAGCGGCTGGCGCTGTGGCGCGAGGGCCCGGTCACCGACCTCCTCGTCACCGCGCCGGACCCCGCGACCCTGCGCCTCCTCGCGGAGCTCAACGCCTGACGGCGGGCTTGCCCTTGCCGTACAGCCAGACGTCGAAGACGTCGCCGACGTCCGCCGCGTCCTTGCAGAACTCCACGAACCGCTGCGTTGAGACGTTCTGATGGCGGTACCGCTGCGCCCAGTCGCGCACCAGGGCGAAGAAGGCACGGTCGCCGACCTTCTCGCGGAGCTTGTGCAGCACCATGGCGCCCCGGCCGTACACGGGCAGGTCCGAGACCGTATCCGCCCGGGGGTCGGCCGGCGGGAAGTCCCAGATGCTCTCCCCGTCCTCGCCCCTGCTCTCGGGGTCCTTGCCGTCGTAGTAGTCGTCGAAGATCTGCCGCACGGACCGCCCGCCCCGCTTCTCCTCCCACATCCACTCGGAGTACTGCGCGAAGCCCTCGCTGAGCCACATGTCCCGCCAGGTCGCCGGCGTCAGAGAATTGCCGAACCACTGGTGCGTCAGCTCGTGCACCACGAGCTTGTCGGTGGGGGCGCCGTGGAAGTACGGCTTGGGCTGCGTCTCCAGTTCGTAGCCGACGTACGGATTGCGGTCGACGACCGCGCCCGTCGACGAGAAGGGGTACGGGCCGAACAGGCCGCTCTGCCACTCCAGGACCTCGGGGATCAGCGCGGCCACCTTCGCCGCCGCCTCGCTCTCCTTCGGGTGCGCGGCGACGTACACGGGCAGGCCGCCGCGGGTCCTGGAGGTCGTCACCCGGAACTCCCCCACCGCGACGCTGGCCACATGGCTGGCCACCGGCTCGCCGCTGTGCCAGCTGAAGGTGGTGCGCCGGTCGTCCTCGGGGCCCTTGTCCCGCGTGTCCTTCAGCTCGCCGTTGGCGACGGCCGTGAAGCCCTTGGGCACGGTGATCGCGATGTCGTAGGCGGCCTTGTCGGAGGGGTGGTGGTTGCCGGGGAACCAGGCCATCGAGCCCGTCGGCTGGCCCAGGCCCACCGCGCCGTGGTCGGTCTCGACCCAGCCCTCCGTGGAGCCGTCCGCGTCCTTGACGGGCTGCGGCCGCCCGTCGTAGACGACCGTCGTCTTGAACGTACGGTGCTTGGCCACCGGCTCGGCCGGCTCGACGGTCAGCTCGGTGCCCTTGCGCTCGAAGCGGGCCGGCTCCCCGTCGACGCGGACACCGCGGACGGTCAGGCCCTTGAGGTCGAGGTTGAACGCGCTGAGGTGCTGCGTGGCCCGGGCGGTGATGACGGCGGTGGCGCCGAGGCGGTTGCCCTCCGGCTCGTAGTCGAGCGTCAGGCCGTAGTGGGCGACGTCGTAGCCGCCGTTGCCCAGGCGGGGGAAGAGCGGGTCGTGGGCGCCCGCGGCCCCGGGGCGGGCGCCGCCCCCACCGCCTGTGCCGCATCCGGAGCCGCCGAGCACGGCGAGGAGCAGCAGGGCGGCGGGCAGCGCGGCGCGGCGGGGCAGCGGACGTCCGGTCGCCATCAGAAGCTGGCCCGCTCCAGCCAGGCGTCGAGCACCTCGCGGTCCCCGAGCACCTCGACGCCGCCGTCGTCGACGGACGAGCGCCGGTACATCACCCGCAGGACGGCCGTCATCGGGCCGCGCACCGCGACGGCCGCCTTCTCATGGGTGTTGCGCCAGGTGACCGGCGTCCGGCGGGCGTCGATGAACCACTCGGCGTTCAGCTCGGGGTCGGTGTCCGTGGCGTGCAGGTGCAGCGTGCGGCCCGGGCCGGCGAGCTCGCCGTACGCCGGGCGGTACGCGATCGCCTGCGGGGACGTGACGATCTCCAGCCACTCGTCGAGGCAGTCGGCGGCGAGGACGGCGTCGACGGTGTACTCGGCGCCGACGGCCGCGAAGACGTCGGCGCGGTGCATCACCGTCTCCAGCGTCATGCGACGGGCCCAGAAGGCCGCCGTCTGCTCCGCCCCGAAGGTCCACACCTCCGTCTCGGGCCCCGCCTCGCGCAGCGTCTCCACCAGCTGCCGGGCGCCCTCCGCGAGGTGGGCGTCGAGCGAGTCCGCGTCGAACGCCTCGGCCCCGGCCGTACCGGCGGTCTCATCGGTCGGAACCGTGAATTCCTTGACCCGGTCGCGCACGATCTTCTCGACGCCGCGCTGGGCGCTGGAGACGTGCAGCGCGAGCTGGGCGAGGGTCCAGTCGGGGCAGGTGGGGGTCTTGGCGGTGAGGTCGCCGTGGCGGAGCGCTTCGCGGAGGAGGTCGGTCTGGGTGAGGATCTCTTCGCAGTAACGGTCGTAAGAAAGGCGCGTCATGACGCCACTTTAGGTTGCCGGGCAGGGGGGTTCGAAGGAATTTGCCCCGCCGGACGGGCTGGAAAATCCAGCCCGTCTGGGGGCACCTCCCAGCGGTAGCTGGGGGAGATTGAGGACCGGGGGTCCGGGGGCGGAGCCCCCGGTTACAGCGGGCGGCAGTCGCAGTCCGGCTCCAGCCCCAGCGGCAGGCGTTCGCCGCCGAACACCGCTGTCGTGGCCTCGTCGCCGCCGAGGGCGGCCGTGGCCAGGAGGAGGGAGCCCGCCGTCCAGGTGGTGAGCTCCTCGGGCCAGACCGCCTCGTCCTCGAAGACGTAGCCGGTCCAGTACATGCCGTTCTCGGCGCGCAGGTGCTGGATCCACTGGAGGATCTCCACCGCGCGGTCGGACTCGCCCATCACCCACAGCGCGAGGGCCAGCTCGCAGCTCTCGCCGCCCGTGACCCAGGGGTTGGGCAGGACGCAGCGCACCCCGAGGCCCGGTACGACGAAGTCGTCCCAGTGCCGTTCGATGCGCTCCTTGGCGGCCGTGCCGGTGACGGCGCCGCCGAGGACGGGGTAGTACCAGTCCATGGAGTAGCGGCTCTTGTCCAGGAACCGCTCGGGGTGGTGGCGGATGGCGTGGGCCAGCTGGCCCACGGCCAGCTCCCAGTCGGGCTGGGGCTCCTCGCGGTGCTCGGCGATGGCCAGGGCGCAGCGCAGCGCCTGGTGGATGGAGGAGCAGCCGGTGAGGAGGGCGTCGGCGACGTCCTCGCCGCCGTCCTCGGCGGCCTCGCGCTTCCAGCCGATCTGGCCGCCGGGCTGCTGGAGTTGGAGGACGAACTCCACGGCCGCGAAGACGGTCGGCCACATGCGGTCGAGGAAGGCGTCGTCGCCGGTGGAGAGGTAGTGGTGCCAGACGCCGACGGCGACGTAGGCGACGAAGTTGGTCTCGCGGGCGCGGTCGGTGGGCTCGTCGGCGTCGCCGTCGGCGTAGGCGGCGTACCAGGAGCCGTCCGGGTTCTGGTGGTCGGCGAGCCAGCGGTAGGCGGCCGCGGCGCGCCCGTGCTCGCCGGCCGCGTCCAGGGCCATGGCGGCCTCGACGTGGTCCCAGGGGTCGAGGTGGTGGCCGCGGAACCACGGTATGGCGCCGTCGGGGCGCTGGGCGGCGGCGATGCCGGCCACGGTGCGCTCGGCCTGTTCGGCGGTGAGGACTCCGGGCAGGACGAGGCGTTCGGTGCGGCCGGGGCCCCGGCTGAAAGCGGTCACTCGGCGGCGCCCGCGGGCAGGTGCGGCTTGGTCGCGTAGGCGACGAAGCTCTTGCCGATGACGGGGTTGAGGAGTTGCTCGGCGATGCGCGTGGCCTTGGGCTTCTTCATGATGTCCCAGACGAGCAGCTTGTGGTACGCGCGAACGGGCAAGGCCTTGTCGTTGTCGACTCCGAAGGCGCACTTGAGCCACCAGTAGGGGCTGTGGAGGCCGTGGGCGTGGTGGGTGCCGTAGGGCTTGAGGCCGGCCTCCTCCATCTTGCGGAGCAGTTCGTCGCCCCGGTAGATGCGGATGTGGCCGCCCTCGACCTCGTGGTAGGCGTCGCTGAGCGCCCAGCAGACCTTCTCCGGCCCGTAGCGGGGGACGGTGACGGCTATGCGGCCGCCGGGCTTGAGGACGCGCACCATCTCGGCGAGGACGCCCTTGTCGTCGGGGATGTGCTCCATGACCTCGGAGATGATGACGACGTCGAAGCTGTCGTCGGGGAAGGGCAGCGCGAGGGCGTCGCCCTCCATGGCGGTGGCGGTGGCGCCTTCGGGGGCCTCGCCGGCCTCCTTCATGGCGGCGAACCACTTGGCGACCTCGCGGATCTCCTCGCCGTTGCGGTCGAGGGCGACGACCCGGGCGCCGCGCCGGTAGCACTCGAAGGCGTGCCGGCCCGCGCCGCACCCCAGATCGAGGACGCGGTCGCCTGCGGCGAGCGGGAAGCGGGAGAAATCGACGGTCAGCACGTTTTTGCTTTCGTCCGGCGGGACAGGGTGATGACCCTCGATCGCCGGGCGGGCCGGAATTCAGCCCGTCCGGCGATCGAGGACAAGAAACGGTGAAAGGGAGGGGCAGGGCCTACCCGGGCGGCCACTACGCGCCACCGAGCCGGCGGGCGGCACCCGACCGGGCCATCGCCTCGCGGTAATGCTCGGCCGTACCGATCGCCGCCTGGCGCCAGGTGAACCGGGCGAGCACGCGCTCGCGGCCGGCGGCGCCCAGGCGCCGGCGCAGGTCCTCGTCGCCGAGCAGCCGGGACAGCGCGGCGGCCAGCGCTCCCGCGTCGCCCGGCGGGACGGCGAGGCACGTCTCGCCGTCGGGTCCGGCGACCTCGGGGATGGCGCCGCCGGTGGTGGCCACCAGCGGGGTGCCCGTGGCCATGGCCTCGGCGGCGGGCAGGGAGAAGCCCTCGTACAGGGACGGGACGCAGGCGATCTGGGCCGAGCGGACCAGGTCGACGAGTTCGCGGTCCGTGATGCCCTTGACGAACTCGACGGCGCCCTCGAGCCCGTGCCGCTCGATGGCGGTGGCGACGGGGCCGTTCTCGGCGCGCTTGCCGACGACGACGAGGTGGGCGCCGGGATGGTCCGTACGGACCCGGGCCAGCGCCTCGACGAGGTGGACCAGGCCCTTGAGGGGGACGTCGGCGCTGGAGGTGGTGACGATGCGGCCGGGTATCTCGGGGACGGCGGGGTCGGGCGAGAACAGGCCGGTGTCGGCGCCGATGTGGACGACGTGAATTCGGCCGGGATCCACCCCCAGGTGGTCGACGATCTCCTGCCGGGAGGAGCCGGAGACCGTGAGCACGGACGGCAGCCGCCGGGCGACGCGCTTCTGCATGCGCGTGAACCCGTACCAGCGGCGCACGGAGGCCCGGCGCTTCCAGTCCTGCGCGGCGTCCAGCTCCAGCTGCCGGTCGACGGTGATGGGGTGGTGGATGGTGGTGACCAGGGGGGCGCCGAGGACGCCGGGGCCGCCGAGGAGGCCGTAGCCGAGGGTCTGGTTGTCGTGGACGACGTCGAACCGGCCCCGGTGGGCGGCGAGGTGGCGGCGGGCGCGCAGCGAGAACGTCAGCGGCTCGGGGAAGCCCCCGGTCCACATCGTGCCGACCTCCAGCGCGTCGATCCAGTCGCGGTACTCGTCGCGCCCCGGGGTACGGAAGGGGTCGGGCTGGCGGTAGAGGTCGAGGCTGGGCAGCTCGGTGAGCGTCACACGGCCGGGCGCGTCCTTGACCTCGTCCTCGTCGAGCACGGGGTACGGCTGGGCGCCGATGACCTCGACGGTGTGGCCGAGGCGGGCGAGTTCGCGGGAGAGGTGGCGTATGTAGACGCCCTGACCGCCGCAGAAGGGGTTGCCCTTGTAGGTGAGCATCGCGATGCGCAGCGGTCGTTCGCCGTCCCCGCCGTCGCCCCTGTCCCGGAGGCTGCTGCGGTCTCGCGTGAGCGATGCCTCCGTGGCCTCAGCGGTCACTCCGGCCTCCTTCTCGCTGGCTGTTCCGCCGGAGCGTAACGGGTCGCGCTAATCTAGAACAAGTTTCAGACTGGGTCGTTCAGAGGCTTGAATCTACCGGCATGTCAGAGGGCCGAAAGAGCCGTGCCGGGTGATTCGCGCCACGGCCCGACCCCTGCCATGCTGTGCCGTCCGGGCCGTAGAGGCACCGCTGGATGGATTGCCACGGAATGGGACATACGGACATATGACGACGGAACCCAAGTCGGCCATGGCATCTGTCGCCCCCATGACGGCCGCCGCCCCCTTGACGGCGCGTCAGGAGGCGCGGCGCCGCCGGATCCTGCACGCCACCGCGCGGCTCGCGAGCCGCGGCGGCTTCGACGCCGTGCAGATGCGGGAGGTGGCCGAGTCCTCGAGCGTCGCGCTCGGCACGCTCTACCGCTACTTCCCCTCGAAGGTCCATCTCCTGGTCGCCACCATGCAGGACCAGCTGGAGCACCTCCACGAGACGCTGCGCAAACGCCCGCCGACGGACGAGAACCCCTCGGCCCGCGTCGCCCAGACGCTGATGCGGGCGTTCCGCGCGATGCAGCGCGAGCCGCACCTGGCCGACGCGATGGTGCGCGCCCTCACCTTCGCCGACCGCTCGGTGAGCGCCGAGGTCGACACGGTCTCCCGGCTCACCACCGCGATCATCCTGGACGCCATGGGCCCGGTGGGACCGCCCACCCCCGAGCAGCTGTCGGCCGTGCGCGTCATCGAGCACACCTGGCACTCCGCACTGATCACCTGGCTGTCGGGGCGGGCGTCCATCGCCCAGGTGAAGATCGACATCGAGACGGTCTGCGGACTCATCGGCCGGCCGCCGGTGGCGGTGGCGGGCCCTCGGTAGGCGCAAGACCTCCGGAGTTGAGGCGGGCCACGGTAGCCGACCGCGTCCTTGCGCCCCCGGCGGACGGGGTAACCGCCCCCGTGACAGTGGGTCGCGCCGGTATGAATTTATCGACGTGCCCGAGGTTGCTTGCTACATGAAGCGGGGAGAGACGTACGTGACCCGAGTTCTGCTGATACACGACACCTATCTGCTGCGCATGGCTCTGGCGGTACTGATCGGCAGAGAGCCGGACCTCGAGGTCTCCTCGGCGTCCTGGCCGGGAGCCGTCGCCACCTCCCGGGCGCTGCGCCCCGATGTCTGCGTGGTGGACATGGACAGCCCGCAGGCGGGTGAGGAGTGCGGGATCGGGGAGTTGGGGAGGCGATGTCGTGAGGGAGGCGAGGGGGGCGAACCCGGTGCGCTGCTGGCGCTGGCGACCGCCGGGCGGCCCGGCCCACTGCGTCGGGCCTATGAGGTGGGGGCCTTGGGCTACTTGAGCAAAAACGCTTCGCCGGACCGGCTCGTCGACGGCATACGGCATGTGGCGAAGGGGGAGCGTTTCATCGACGAGTCGCTCGGGTTCGGCTTTCTGCAGGCCGCCGAGATCCCGCTGACGCGGCGGGAGTTAAGCGTGCTCTCACTCGCGGCCGAGGGCGCTTCCGTCGGCGAGATCGCCCGGAGCCTGCACCTGTCCAACGGGACGGTGCGCAATTACATGGCCGCCATCACCCGCAAGACCGGGGCCCGCAACCGCGTCGACGCGATCCGCATCTCGCAGGGGGCCGGGTGGGTGTGAGGGGGTGACGGGTGAGGGGTGCGCACAGCAGGCCGCCGGCCTCGGGTGTCCTTCCGCCGTCGCGCACGCCTCCCCCACCAGGTCGCGGTAGAGCGCCGAGCGCGCCGGCAGATCCCGGTGCGTTCCGGCGAGCGTGCCGGGGCCGTCCATGACCAGCACGCGATCCGCGCGGCGGGCCGAGCCCGCGCGGTGGGCGATGACCACGAGCGTGCCGCCGGGCCGCGCCGCGAAGGCGCGCTCGGCGCGCGCTTCGGCGGCCGGGTCGAGATGACAGGCCGCCTCGTCGAGCAGCGCCACGGGAGCGGGCGAGAGGTACGCGCGAACCAGCGCGATCAGCTGCCGCTCCCCCGCCGACAGCTCGCCCGGCACCACGAGGGCTTCCAGTCCGCCGTCCGCCCGGCGCAGGAGTGCGCCGGCGCCGATCGCCCCGACGGCGGCCATGACCTCGTGGTCGGGGACGGGATCGGCGCGCAGGTAGCGGAAGTTGTCGCCGAGGGTGCCGGAGAAGACGTACGCCTCCTGCGGGATCAGCACCCGGCGCCGCGCCGCGTCCCCGGCCCGGGCCGCCGCCCCGCCCACGCTCACCTCGCCGGCCGAGGGCACCAGCAGGCCCGCGATCAGAGCGGCGAGCGTGGACTTCCCCACGCCGCTCGGCCCGACGACCGCCAGGTGCGTGCCGGGCGCGAGGCTCAGGTCCAGCTCCCGCACGACGGGCTCGGCGTGTGCGCCGTACCCGAAGGTGACGCCGCGCAGCTCGACGGCGGGGGCGGCGGCCGGGACGGGACACCGGTCCGGGCGGGGTGATGGTGGCGGCGGCAGTGGCGGTGCGGCCGGGGGCGCGGTGAGGCGGCGTACGACCACGGCCAGCCGGGCGCCGCTCGCGCCCAGGCCGTGGATGAGGCCCTGCAGGGCGGGAAGCAGCGACTGCGTCAGATAGGCGAGGGCGCCGACGAGCGCGCCCGCCGAGACGCCGTGGTCGAGCAGCCACGGCGTGGCCACCAGGAGCGGGACGACGGGGAAGCGGCCGGCGACGGCGAGCGCCGCGACGCGGACGACCGACCAGCGGGCGAGGGCGTTCGCGGCGCGCAGCTCGGCGTCGACCAGGGCGCCCGCATCGGCGCGCACGGCCCGCTCGGCGCCGCCGGCGGCGATGTCGCGCAGCCCGGCGCAGACGTCGCCCAGCGACTGGGCGACGGCCTCGTCGGCGGCCAGGAACGCCTCCTGGCGGCGGGCCATCGGCCGCAGCGTGGCCAGGAACAGGGCCAGGCCCAGCACGAGGGGCGGCACGACGACCGCCAGCAGCACGGGGGCCAGCAGGAACAGCCCCACCAGGGCCCCGGCGGCGGTGAAGACGAAGGAGCGCGCCACCATCACGAGGCCGGCGAACGCGTCGCGGGCGATCTCCACCTGGTGGGTGAGCCGGGACACGGCGGCGCCGTCCCCGTCGCTCAGCGCCCGCCCGACCACGCGCCGCACGAGCGCGTCCCGGAACGGCTCCACGAGCGCGGCCACTCCCCCGTACGTCCGCCCCGTCCCATAGGCCCCGACGGCCACGGCGACGGCGGCGACACCCAGCCAGCCGAGCCCCGTGCCGGCCCGCCCCACGAGGAACCCGGCGTCCAGCGCCCGCGCGAGCGCGTACCCGGTGGCGAACGTCTGCACCGCCTCGACAGCCGACCACCCCACGAGCCCCAGGAGCACCCGCCGCCGCCTCAGCAGGAAGGCGAGCCCTTGGCGGATCATCCTTCGAACACCGCCCTGTACTCCGGCAGGTGCCACAGCTCCTCGTGGCTGCCCACCGCGCGGATGCGGCCGTCGTCGAGCCAGGCGACGCGGTCGGCGCGGGATGCCGTGGCGGGGCGGTGGGCGACGATGAGGCGGGTGTGGGGGGTGAGGTCGTGGAGGAGGGCGTGGGAGACCTTGCGTTCGGTGGCCGAGTCCAGGCTCGAGGTGGCGTCGTCGAGGATGAGCAGCCGTCCCGCGTGGGCGAAGGCGCGGGCCAGGCCCAGGCGTTGGGTCTCGCCGCCGGAGAGGGGGGCGGCGGTCAGGGGCGTGTCGTAGCCGTCGGGCAGGCGGCGTACGAAGTCGTCGGCGCAGGCCGCGCGCGCCGCGGCCGTCATGGCGCCCGGCGCCGGGGTGAAGGAGCCGAAGGCGACGGTGCCGCCGATCGTGCCGCCGAGCAGCGCGGGGCGTTCGAAGGCGTACCCCACCTCGCGGCGCAGCTCCTCGTGGGTGAGGTCGCGCAGGGCGACGCCGTCGAGCGTGACGTCGCCGGCGTCGGGGTCGGCCAGGCGCCCTGCGACGGCGGCCAGGACGGACTTGCCGGTGCCGGAGCGGCCCACGAGGGCCAGGGTCGTGCCGCCCGGCACGGTCAGGTCCACGTCGTGCAGGACCTGCCGTCCGCCCCGCCGGGCGCAGACGCCGCGCAGCCGCAGCGTGCCGTCGCCGGGCGGCAGCCGCCGGGTGCCGTGGCGGGTCGGGGCGAGGGCGTGGACCTCCGCCAGGCGGCGGACGGCGGTGCGGCCGTGCACGAGGGCGTTGAGGTGGCCGACCAGCATGCCGACGCCCGCCGCCAGCACCGCGTAGCGGGAGGCCGCCAGCAGGTCGCCGACGCTGAGCCGGCCGCGGGACAGTTCGAGCCCGGCGACGGCGAGGACGGCGATCTGCAGCAGCGGTACGAGCGTGGCGGCCTGGGCGGTGGCGCGGCCCTGCACCTTCCATATGCGGTGCCCGTGGCGCGCGAGGGAGGCCAAGGGCTCCAGGATGCGGGCCCGTTCGCGGCCGGCGGTGCCGGCCGCGGCGATGGTGCGGGCGCCGGCCAGGGCCTCGACCAGGCGCCCGGCGATCTCGCCTTGGAGCCGCTGGTAGCCGGTGAGGCTGTCGGTGGAGGCGCGGGTGAAGGACCGCAGCAGCAGGGCGAGTACGGGGGCGCCGGCGAGGAAGGCGGCGGCGAGCCAGGGGTCGATCAGGGCGAGGGCGGCGATGCCGCCGAGCGGTCCGGCGACGGCGGCGACGGTCCCCGCGAGGGAGCCGGGGGCGGTGCCCGCGTGGGCGGCGTTGCCGACGAGGCGGGTGACGAGGTCGCCCTGGGGGATGCGGGCGGTGGCCCGCGGGCCCGTCGCGAGGACGTGGCGCAGCGCGCGGTGGCGCAGCCACGCCGTGGTGCGCGCGGCGGTGGTGGCGGTGAGCAGTTCGTCGCAGGCGTCCAGGACGACGGGGGCGCAGACCAGGCCCGTGCACAGCAGGACCCACCGCGTCGCGTCGGCGCCGCGGCGGGCGAGCAGCAGGTCGAGGGTGTGGCCGAGAACGGCCGGCAGCAGCAGCGCGGCGGCGGTGCTCGCGGTGGCGACGAGGGCGAGGGCGACGGTACGGGCGGCGCTGTGCCGGACGGCGCCGGACAGGATCCCGCGGCCGGTGGGGGCGGCGGCGTCCGGGCTCGGTTCGCGGGGCGGGGCCGTAACTGCCATGGGTGAGGGACCTCGTGAAGTCGTGCCGGCTTCCGTGGCCGAACCGGTGGGCCCTCCCCGCGGGGAGGGCCCACCAGGAGCGGTTACCCGCGGGGGTGGATCACAGACACAGCGCGACGCTGGCCGTGCTCCAGCACAGGAGCAGGCTCACGTTGCTGCCGCCACCGCCTCCGCCGTGGGACAGCTCGTCGGACTCCATGCTCTGCAGGTCGAGAAGCGCCATGGTTCTTCCTTTCATGGGGACGGAACTGAGGTGATTGGTTGGGTCACGGCTCCACGACGCGGTGGAACCGGCTCTGGGGCGCCCGCAAGGGCGGCAGGAAGGGCAGCTGTGCGGGCCGTTCCGACGAGCGACCGCCGCCGAGGGCGGCGCCGAGCGCGAGCAGGCAGCCTGCCGTTCCGGTGGCGAGGTCCATGGACAGCCGCATCATCTGGTGTCCGGGGAAGGCGAGGTGCCCTTGGTAGGGCATGGCGTGCCAGGACAGGGCGGCGATCTGGTCGGCCGTCCACGCGCCGGTGTCGTCCGCGGCGGTGGTGCGGCTCAGGTGCCAGATCATTCCGGCGCGGCCCTGGAGGAGGCCGGGCTGGGCGTAGAACCGGGACCGGGCGGTCAGCAGGATGGCCTCGCGCGCCTCGGCGAGGTCCTCGTCGCCGGCGGCGCCGCCGCGGTGGGCGAGGTAGTCGTCGAGCACCGCACCGATCCCGACGCTGCCGTCGCCGAGGTACGGCATGGTCCGCCAGCCCTCGTCGACGTCGAGGGAGCCGGCCGGGGTGCGCACGCAGCGCTCGAGGTCCGCGCGCAGGGCCGTGCCGGCCAGGTCGAGGAGGTCGGGCGCGCCGGTGCGTTCGTACAGCCTGAGGAAGAGCAGCGCCGGCCCGGTGGCTCCGTGCATCAGCCCGGCGCGCCGGTGGGCGGTGGGGGCGGCGCGGTCGGCGGCGAGCCGGTCGGCGAGGACCTGGGCGGCCTCGACGGCCCGTTCGTGCAGGGCACGGTCGCCGGTGGCGTCGCCGAGGTGGTCCAGGACGAGGCCGACGCCGGCCAGGCCGCCGTGCAGGCCGGGGGCCAGGCGCTGCCACTTCTCCGCGAGCAGCGAGCCGGTGATGTCGAGGGCGCGCCGGGTGTGGCCCAGGCGGTGGAGGCCGTAGGCGATGCCGGCGAGGCCGTCGTAGAGGCCGAGGGGGGTGCCGGGCGGCACCGGGTCGGTGCGCTCCAGCAGCCACTTCTCGCCCTCTTCGTAGGGCTCGGCGCCGGTTTCCGCCAGCGCGTAGAGCACTCCGGCGGCGCCGTGCGCCAGGCCCAGTCCGCCGCCGTCGGTGAACTGGGCGATGTCGCCCGGGAAGAGCCGGTCGTCGCGCCCGGGTGTGGCGGAGGCGAGCAGGGCCCGGACCATGGAGTCCCGGCTGCGCGGCCAGTCGGCCGGCTCGGGCACGCCGCCGGGAAGGCCGCGGGGACGGCTCGCCGCCGCCCGCGCGCCGCGGTCCGCCGGCTCGCCCCGCCGGTCCGTGCCGCGGGTGATCTCGGCGACGGCCTCGTCGAGGAACTCGCCCGGCACGGGGAAGTATGCGGCGATGACGTCGGCCAGGTGCGCGGCCTTGGCCCGGTCGATGGCCAGGAGCGTGGTGACGGGCAGGAACAGGGCCAGCCGCAGGCAGGCCAGCGCGTACCGGTCGACGTCGGTGCCCGTGCGGTCGGGCGGGGCGACGAAGCCGGGGTGGGCGACGATCTGCCGGCCGCGCTCGGAGGCGGGGGCGGCGGCCTCGAAGTCGATGAGGGTGACGGACTGTTCGTCCGGTGCGACCAGGATGTTGAACATGTGCAGGTCGTTGAAGACCACTCCCCTGGCGTGCACCGCCTCGACCGCTTCCTCGACGGCCCGGTGGATGCGCAGCGCCCACGCGGTGTAGCCGGCGAGGGCGCCGGGGTCGGGGTCGGCGGTGAGCAGCGGGTGGCGCTCGGCGAAGAAGGAGTTCAGGGGGCGGCCCTCGACGAAGTCCATGACGAGGAAGCGGTGGTCGCCGACACTGAACCAGTCGCGGACGCCGGGGGCGACGCCGAGGCCGGCGAGCTTCTCCAGCGCGTCCTTCTCCCGCTTCAGCCGGGCGATGGCGTCGGCGCCGTCGGCCGCCAGCCCGGCGTGCGGCCGGCCTTCCTTGAGGACGACCGCGCCGCCGTCGCGGCTGTCGGTGCCGCGGTAGACGCCGCCGCCGTTGGAGAAGTGCAGGGCCTTCTCGATGCGGTAGGGCAGTTCGCCGACGGTGGTGGCGTTGCGGGCGGCCAGGTGGGGCTCGAGGAAGGCGGGCAGGGTCACCCACTCGGGCGTCTGGAAGGCGGGGTTGCGCAGGTCCGGCACGAGGGTGCCGGTGGGGTCCTCGACCGCGGGGACGAGCGCGCCCCTGGCGTCGGCGCAGTAACGGCGGGCGAAGGCGCCGTAGCGTACGTAGAGCGGGCCTTCGTGCCAGCGCAGGTCGGTGAGGATGTAGGGGCCCGGGCCGCCGCCGAGGACGGCGTGGAGGTCGGTGAGGACGGTGTGCAGGCCGTCCTCGTCCGCTGGGTAGATGGTGACGAACTTTCCGCTGCCGTCGCGGGCGGCGTACTTGCTGTTGCGCAGGTGCAGCTGGTGCGGCGCGGGGACGAACTTGAACGGCACGGCCCGCGGTACGCAGTAGTCCCAGACGGCGGCGGCTGTCCGGTCCGCGGTCTCCACGGTGGCGGACACATGGATCTTCCAGCCCTGCGGCGGCTGCCCGGGGCGCGGGGCGCCGGTGGCGTCCACGGGGGTGAGGCTGAGCCAGTCCCCGCTGCGGGAGCTCTTCCAGCCCTCGGGCACGGGGCGGCGCGCCGTCTCGAACAGGACGCTGCCGCCGTGGGCCCCGGCCGGGGCGGACAGCCGCTCGGGGATCTCGTAGAAGTGCCTGTCTGCCAGGCAGTAGACCTCGTACCGCTTCTCCATCGAACCCCCCTCGGCGGCGACGGGAAGAGATTTCCACGCCGCAGGGGGCCGGGACAGTCACATGTGTCATGAACAGTCCGTGCGGAACGCATGAGTAAACAAATGTACGGACCAGTTGTTCGAAAGGACGTTACTCCTCGGGCGGGAACACCGCCTCGCCCGTTTTGGCCAGATGGATGGAGACGGCCTCGGTGGGGCAGTTCTCGGCCGCCTCCAGCACCTCCGGACAGGCCTCCGTCTCCTCCGCCACCGGGCGCGCGCGGCGGGCGGCGTCGAGCCGGAACGCGCCGGGCGCGGCGGCGGCGCACATGCCCGAGCCGACGCACACGCTCCGGTCGACCGCCACCCGCCAGCGCCGCTCCCCGCTCACCGGCCGGCCCCGGGCTGCCGGCCGTACCCGGCGGGCAGGTGGATCGTCTTCTGCTCGAGGTACTCGGCGTAGCCCTCCGGCCCGCCCTCCCGGCCCAGGCCCGAGTCCTTGTAGCCGCCGAACGGGCCGAACATGTCGAGGCTGAAGGTGTTCACGCAGTAGGTGCCGGTGCGCACCCGGCGGGCGACGGCGATGCCGCGCTCGACGTCGCCCGTCCACACGCTGCCGGAGAGCCCGTAGTCGGAGTCGTCGGCGATCCGGACCGCCTCCTCCTCGTCCTCGTACGGCAGGAGGCAGACGACGGGGCCGAAGATCTCCTCGCGGGCGATCCGCATGGTGTTGGCGACGTCGCCGAACAGCGTCGGCTCGACGTACCAGCCGGTGTCCCTCCCGGCCGGGCGGCCGCCGCCCGCCAGGACCTTGGCGCCCTCGCGCTGTCCGAGGGCGATGTACTCCAGCGAGCGCTCGCGCTGGCGGCGTGCGACGAGCGGGCCGACCTGGGTGGCCGCGTCGAGCGGGTCGCCGACGACCAGCGCGGAGGCGGCGGCGGCCAGGCGGTCGGCGAGCTCGTCGTAGTGCGAACGCGGGGCGAGGACGCGGGTCTGGGCCACGCACGCCTGGCCGTTGTTCATCCAGGCGCTGGGGACGATGCCGGCGACGGCGGCGTCGAGGTCGGCGTCCGGCAGGACGATGGCGGCGGACTTGCCGCCCAGTTCGAGGGTGACCCGGGTCAGGTTCCGGGCGGCGACCTCCATGACGCGCCGGCCGGCCGCGACGGAGCCGGTGAAGGAGACCTTGTCGAGGCCGGGGTGGCCGACCAGGTACTCGCCGACCTCGCGGTCGGCGGGCAGGATCGACAGCACGCCTTCGGGCAGGCCCGCGGCCGTGACGATCTCGGCGAGGAGGTAGGAGTCGAGCGGCGTCTCCGGTGACGGCTTGAGCACCACCGAGCAGCCGGCCAGCAGCGCGGGCGCCAGCTTCGCGGCCGCGACGAACTGGGGCACGTTCCAGGGCACGACGGCCGCCACGACGCCGACCGGCTCGCGCCGTACGAGCAGGGGGCCGAGGACGCCGGCGCGCCGTTCCTCGTGGGGGAAGTCCCGCGCGACGGCGATGGCGGAGTCCCACACCATCACGGCGCCCAGGGCCTGGGCCAGGACGCTCCAGGAGTACGGGGAGCCGTTCTGGGCGGAGACGAGCCGGGCGATCTCCTCGTACCGGGCGGCGAGGCCGTCCTTGATGCGGGTGACGACCTCGATCCGCTCCGCCAGGGGCAGCCCCGCCCACACCTCCGACTCGAAGGACGCGCGGGCCGCGGCCACGGCCCGGTCGACGTCCGCGCGCGAGGCGTGCGGGACGCGCCCGATGACGGCCTCGGTGTGCGGCGAGACGACCTCGATGACGCCCCCGCCGGGGCCGGCGGCCGGGGCGGCGTACCTGCCGCCGATGAAAAGGTGTCCGTACTCGACGAGTTCGCTCATCGCGGTGGCCTCCCCGCCCGATTCTGACGCTGTATCAGAAATGCTTTGGATTCCGTTGTAGTGCGCGAACGCGGGCACCGGAAGGCGGGCGGCGCGGCAGGATGGTCATACACATGTCCGCATCACCGGCGGTGCGCGGGCATGTACCCGGCGGTATGAGTCGCCGGAAATGGGCCGGATAAAGTGTTCAGCCCCCGCCAAAGCGACCCTCGGCACCCCGCCGGGAACCCACCGAGAGGCACCACTCACATGGCCCCCTCCTTCGCCGTCCACGCGCGCCGCGGCGCCGCCGCCCTGGCCACCGCCGCCGTCCTGGGCACGGCCGTGGCCCCCGCCGCCTTCGCCGACGGCTCGCCGTCCCCGGCCACCACGGGCCTCTACGGCGCGGGCGACCCGAAGTTCGACGGTGTGTTCCGGCAGTCCCTCGCCTTCCTCGCGCAGGACGCCATGGGCGTGCGCCCGGCGAACTCCGCCGTGGACTGGCTCACCGGGCAGCAGTGCGCGGACGGCGGCTTCCCCGGCTACCGGGCCGACACCTCCAAGGCGTGCGACCCGAAGAAGGACGAGTTCACCGACGCGACCGCCGCCGCCGTGCAGGGCCTGGCGGCCGTCGGCGGCCGCGGCGAGGCGGTGACGAAGGGCCTCGACTGGCTCAAGGCCCACCAGAACGACGACGGCGGCTGGGGCTACCAGGCCGGCAGCCCCACCGACGCCAACTCCACCTCCATCGCCCTCGGCGCGTTCGCGGCCGCGGGCCAGGACCCGGCGAAGGCGGCCGTCAAGAACGGCAAGAACCCCATGGAGGCGCTGCTCGCCTTCCAGCTCGGCTGCGACGCGAAGGAGGGCGAGCGCGGCGCCTTCTCGTACCTGAAGGACAAGGACAACCTGCGCGCCGACAACCTCGCCGGCGCCGCCGCCGGCCTCGCCACGCGCGGCAAGGGCTACCAGGTCGAGCCGCTGAAGAAGGGCTCCGACGTGGCCCTGAAGCCGCTGGACTGCGCCGGGGACGACAAGGCCCGCCCGCAGAACGCCGCGGCCGCCGCCGAGGCCGTGGACGGCTACCTCTCGGCGACCCTCGCCAAGAACGGCGGCTACCTCCTGCCCTCCATGCCCGGCGCCCCGGCCAAGCCCGACCACGGCAACACCGCCGACGCCGCGCTCGCCCTCGCCGCGGGCGGCCACCGCGAGGCCGCGGAGAAGCCGCTGACGTGGCTGCGTTCCAAGGAGAGCGGCACCGCCGAGTGGGCCAAGGGCAACCCCGGCAAGCTCGCCAAGCTGATCCTGGCCACCCGCGCCGCCGGAGACGACCCGCGCGACTTCGCCGGCACCGACCTGGTGGCGCAGCTGAACGAGACCGGCCCCAAGCCGGAGGCCGCCGCGTCGGGCTCCGCCGAGAAGGACGACGAGAAGAAGAAGGACAGCGACGACGGCCTCGGCATCTGGTGGTTCGTCGCCGTCTTCTTCGTCGCGAGCGTCGGCGTCGGCTTCCTGATCAGCGGCCGCAAGAAGAAGACCCAGCTGTGACCCGTACGGGCACCCGCACCTCGGTCGCCGTCCTGCTCGCCGGCCTGCTGGCCGCGCTCGGCGCGGCGCCCGCGCACGCGGACGGCTACCGCTACTGGTCGTTCTGGCAGCAGGCCGCCGGCTCCGGCCAGGACTGGGCGTACGCCACGCAGGGCCCGGCCACGCTGCGGCCCGGCGACGGCAAGGTCGTCGGCTTCCGCTTCGCGGTGAGCAAGGACTCCGCCGAGGCCGCCAAGCCGCGCGCGGCGGCCGACTTCGGCGCGGTGTGCGACCGCACGCCCGCCAAGGACGGCACCAAGCGCGTCGCCGTCGTCCTCGACTTCGGCACCCCGTCCGACGCCCCGGGCGGCGAGAACCCGCCCGCGGCCCGTACGGCGTGCGCCCTTCTCGCCCCGGACGCGAGCGCCGCCGAGGCGCTCGCGGCGGTCGCGAAGCCGCTGCGCTACAACTCCGACGCCCTGCTGTGCGCCATCGCGGGGTACCCGAGGACCGGGTGCGGGGAGAAGGTCGACGGCGGAAGCGGTACGTCCACGCAGCGGCCCGCGGAGAAGAAGGACGGGCCGGAGGCGGACGACGAGGGCGACGGCGGCCCGTCTGCCGGCCTGATCGGCGGCATCGCGGTCGTGGCCGCGCTCGGCGCCGCGGCGGTGTGGCAGACACGGCGGCGCCGGCGCGGATGAGCCGCGCGAGCGGGCCCTGCGGGGCCCGGCAGGACGGAACGGGCGGGACGAGTGGCCGGACAGGCGAGGCAGGTCGGGCGAGCCGGGCGGACCGGCATGGCGGGGCAAGCCGAATGGACGGGCCGGGCAGGTGGGCGGGACGAGCAGGGCGAGTGAAGTGAGCGGTATGGGTGGGGTGAGCGGGGCCGGGGCGGCCGCGCCGGCGGCCGTACGCGCCGGCGCGCTGCACGCCGGGGCGTGGTGGGTGTGGGCCCTGGGCCTGGCCACCGCCGCCTCGCGCACCACCAACCCGCTGCTGCTGGCGCTGCTGGTCGGCGTCGCCGGGTACGTCGTCGCCGTCTGCCGCACGGACGCGCCGTGGGCGCGCTCGTACGGGGCGTTCCTCAAGCTCGGGCTGGCGGTCATCGGCATCCGGCTCGTCTTCGCGATCGTCCTCGGCTCGCCCATCCCCGGCACGCACGTCCTGGCCACCCTCCCGGAGGTTCCGCTGCCGGAGTGGGCGCGCGGGGTGCGGATCGGCGGCCGCGTGACCGCCGAGGGGCTGGTCTTCGCGCTGTACGACGGCCTGAAGCTGGCCACGCTGCTGGGCTGCGTCGGCGCGGCCAACGCCCTCGCCAACCCGGCCCGGCTGCTGAAGTCGCTGCCGGGCGCGCTGTACGAGGCGGGCGTGGCGGTCGTCGTCGCGATGACGTTCGCCCCGAACCTCGTCGCGGACGTCCAGCGGCTGCGCGCGGCACGGCGGCTGCGCGGCCGCCCGGACCGGGGCCTGAAGGCCCTGCTCCAGGTGGGGCTGCCGGTGCTGGAGGGCGCGCTGGAGCGCTCCGTCGCCCTGGCGGCGGCCATGGACGCCCGCGGCTACGGCCGCACCGCCGAGGTCCCGCGCGCCGTACGGCACACGACGAGCGCGCTGACGCTGGGCGGGCTGCTGGGCGTGTGCGCGGGCACGTACGGCCTGCTCGGCGACACCGGGGCCGGGTACGGGACGCCGCTGCTGGTCGCGGGCCTGGCCGCCGCGCTGGCCGGCCTCCGGCTGGGCGGCCGCCGCTCGGTCCGTACGCGCTACCGCCCGGACCGCTGGGGCGCCCGGGCCTGGCTGGTCTCGGCCTCGGGCGCGGCGGTGGCGGCCCTGATGATCTGGGCCGGCGCCTACGCCCCGGCCGCCCTCCACCCCCCGGCAGTCCCCCTGACACCCCCGACCCTCCCCCTATGGCCGGCGGCCTCGATCCTGATCGGGCTGCTGCCGGCCCTGGTTGTGGGCAATCGTTCCGCAGGGCGGAACGGGTGGGCACAACCGGAACGCGGCGCCCAGCCCGCTCCCCAAGCCACCACGGACGTCAAGGAGACCCTCCGGTGATCCACTTCAAACAGGTCTCGGTCTCCTACGACGACGCCGCCCACCCAGCCATCGCCGACGTAGACCTCACCGTCCCCGAAGGCGAACTGTGCCTCCTGGTCGGCCCCTCGGGCGTCGGCAAGTCGACCCTGCTGGGCACCGTCAGCGGCCTCGTCCCCCACTTCACGGGCGGCACCCTCCACGGCAGGGTCACCGTCGCCGGCCGCGACACACGCACGCACAAGCCGCGCGAGCTGGCCGACGTCGTCGGGACCGTCGGGCAGGACCCGCTGGCCCACTTCGTCACCGACACCGTCGAGGACGAGCTCGCCTACGGCATGGAGTCCCTCGGCATCGCACCCGCCACCATGCGCCGCCGCGTCGAGGAGACCCTGGACCTGCTGGGCCTGGCCTCCTTGCGCGACCGCCCCCTGGCCACCCTCTCCGGCGGCCAGCAGCAGCGCGTCGCCATCGGGTCCGTGCTGACCACGCACCCGAAGGTGCTGGTCCTGGACGAACCGACGTCGGCGCTGGACCCGGCGGCGGCCGAGGAGGTCCTGGCCGTGCTGCAGCGCCTGGTCCACGACCTGGGCACCACCGTGCTGCTCGCCGAGCACCGGCTGGAGCGCGTGGTGCAGTACGCGGACCAGGTGATCCTGCTGCCCGCTCCCGGCGCCGCCCCCGTCGTCGGGGAGCCCGCCGAGGTCATGGCCGTCTCGCCCGTGCACCCACCGGTCGTCGACCTCGGCCGGCTCGCCGGCTGGTCGCCGCTGCCGCTGTCCGTGCGGGACGCCCGCCGCAAGGCCGCCTCCCTGCGGGAGCGGCTGGCGCCGCTGACCCCGCCGGACGGAGCCCCGCCCGCCGCCGGCGCCCCGGAGCCGGCTCCGCGCCCCCGCGGGGCCCGGCTGCTGCGCGGGGCCGGCCGGCCCGCCCCGTCCGCCGGGGCCGCGCCCGCCGCCGCGGCCGTGGACGGCCTGGCCGTCCGGCACGGCCGCGTCGACGCGCTGCGCGACGTCACGCTGTCCGTACGCGGCGGGGAGACCATCGCCCTCATGGGCCGCAACGGCGCCGGAAAGTCCACGCTACTGCGCACCCTCGTCGGCATGCACCGGCCGGCCCGCGGCTCGGTGCACGTGGGCGGCGCGGTCCCGCACCGCGCGGGCCCGCGCGAGCTGCTGCGGCACGTGGGCCTCGTCCCCCAGGAGCCGCGCGACCTGCTGTACGCCGACACCGTCGCCGCCGAGTGCGCGGCGGCCGACCACGACGCGGGCGCCGATGCCGGCACCTGCCGCACCCTGGTCGGCGAGCTGCTGCCGGGCGTGGCGGACGCGACGCACCCACGCGACCTGTCCGAGGGCCAGCGTCTGGCGCTCGCGCTCGCCGTGGTCCTCACGGCCCGCCCGCCGCTGATCCTCCTGGACGAGCCGACGCGCGGCCTCGACTACGCGGCGAAGGCCCGCCTCGTCGAGATCCTGCGCGACCTGGCGGGCCGGGGCCATGCGATCGTCCTGGCCACGCACGACGTGGAACTGGCCGCCGAGCTGGCCCACCGGGTGGTGATCATCGCCGAGGGCGAGGTGGTGGCCGACGGCCCGACGGCGGAGGTCGTGGTCTCCTCCCCGGCCTTCGCCCCCCAGGTGGCCAAGGTCCTCTCCCCCCTCCCCTGGCTCACGGTCCCCCAGGTCCGGGACGCGCTGGAGACGACCTCGTGACCCGGGTTGTGGGCAATCGTCCCGCTGGGCGGGACGGGTGGGCACAACCCACCCACGGCCGCACGCGCGCGATCCGCCTCGGCCCCCGGTCCGTCATCGCCCTGGCACTGATCACCGCCATAGGCGTAGCCGCATTCGGCTGGCCCCTGCTAGCCGACTCCGCATCCGGCCTAGCCCACTCCCAGGACGCCCCGTACCTGTTCGCGGCCCTGCTGCCGCTCCTGCTCGCCGTCGTCGTCGCGACGATCGCGGACGCGGGCCTGGACGCCAAGGCCATCGCCATGCTCGGCGTCCTCGCGGCGGCCGGGGCCGCGCTGCGGCCCCTCGGCGCGGGGACGGCCGGCATCGAGCCGATGTTCTTCCTGATGGTGCTGTCCGGGCGGGTGCTCGGCCCCGGGTTCGGGTTCGTGCTCGGGGCGGTGTCGATGTTCGCGTCCGCGCTGCTGACCGGCGGGGTCGGGCCGTGGATGCCGTTCCAGATGCTGGCCATGGGGTGGGTCTCCATGGGTGCGGGCCTGCTGCCGGGCCCGGACCGGCTGCGGGGGCGGCGCGAGCTGGCGATGCTCGCGGGGTACGGGGCCGTGGCCTCCGTCCTCTACGGGACGGTCATGAACCTCCAGGGCTGGCCCTACATCGGCACCCTCGTCTCCGGCGTCGCCTTCGTGCCCGGCGACCCCGTGCCCGAGAACCTCGCCCGGTTCATCGCGTACTGCCTGGCCACCTCCCTGGGCTGGGACCTGCCCCGGGCCCTGGTCACGGTCGTCGCCACCCTCACCGTGGGGCCCACCGTGCTCAAGGCGCTGCGCCGGGCCACGCGGCGGGCGGCCTTCGACGCGCCGGTGGCCTTCAAGGACGCGTGACCCGCTCCACACCCGCCACCCTCAGTAAGAGATCAAAGGGCAACCGCCCCTTACGCATCCGGTGAGGCGGGGCACATGGCCCCCGTCACATACGATCGCGGGCCGTAGCCGCGCGCCCCATGCCCGCCCCGGAAGGCCCGGCCGCCACGGCCCCGGTGCGAAGGTCCTTCGTGCACAGGGGTCGTTGCCATCGCTTCCCGCGTCGGTCAGGTTGGTTGAGCCGCCAGGGAGCACGACTCCCCGGCGGCGCGCTACTGCCCCCGACGGAAGGTCCTCCTTCGTGACGTTCTCGACCATCAGCCGTATCGCCTCCCGCAAGCTCGTCGCCGTCGCCGGCGCCGCCCTGGCCCTCGGTACCGCGGGTGCCGTCCTGACCGCCGTTCCGGCGCAGGCCGCCGCCCCCTCGACGAGCGCCACGCAGGAGATCGCGCGGAAGATGATCTCGAACGAGGCGCAGTTCCAGTGCTTCAGCAAGATCGTCGAGCATGAGAGCGGCTGGAAGCACACCGCCACCAACGCCTCCAGCGGTGCGTACGGCCTGGTCCAGGCCCTGCCCGGCTCGAAGATGGCCTCGGCCGGCGCCGACTGGCAGACCAACCCCGCCACCCAGATCAAGTGGGGCATGGACTACATGAAGGACCGCTACGGCAGCCCCTGTGGCGCCTGGGCCTTCTGGCAGGCCCACAACTGGTACTGATCGAACCGATCGGCCCACTGACACGCGAGCGGCCGGCACCCCTTCCCGGGGTGCCGGCCGCTTCCGTGTGCCCGCGGCGTGCCCGCGGCCCCTCCTGGAGCCGCCGGCCCTAGAGCCGCTGGATGATCGTCGCCGTCGCCTGCGCCCCGCCCGCGCACATCGTGATCAGCGCCAGCTCCCCGTCGCGGCGTTCCAGCTCGTGCAGCGCGGTCGTGATCAGCCGTGCGCCGGTGGCCCCGACCGGGTGGCCGAGCGCTATCGCGCCGCCGTTGACGTTGACCTTCTCCAGGTCCTGCTCGAAGACCTGGGCCCAGGAGAGCACCACCGAGGCGAAGGCCTCGTTGACCTCCACCAGGTCGATGTCCCGCAGGGACATGCCCGCCTTGCCCAGCACGGCCCGGGTGGCGTCGATGGGGCCGTCCAGATGGAAGTGCGGATCGGCGCCGACGAGCGCCTGGGCGACGATGCGGGCCCTCGGGCGCAGCCGCAGGGCCCGGGCCATGCGTTTGGAGGCCCACATCAGGGCCGCGGCGCCGTCGGAGATCTGGGAGGAGTTGCCGGCGGTGTGGACGGCGGTCGGCATGACGGGCTTGAGGCCCGCCAGGGCCTCCGTGCTCGTGTCGCGCAGTCCCTCGTCGCGGTCGACCAGCCGCCACATGCCCTGGCCGGCGAGCTGCTCCTCCTCGGTCGTGGGCACCTGCACGGCGAAGGTCTCCCGCTTGAAACGTTCCTCCGCCCAGGCGCGGGCCGCCCGCTCCTGGGAGAGCAGGCCGAGCGCGTCGACCCGCTCGCGGGTCAGGCCGCGCCTGCGGGCGATGCGCTCGGCGGCCTCGAACTGGTTGGGCAGGTCCACGTTCCACTCGTCGGGGAAGGGCTTGCCCGGCCCGTGCTTGGAGCCGCTGCCCAGCGGCACCCGGGACATGGCCTCGACGCCGCAGGCGATGCCGACGTCGATGACACCGGTCGCGATCATGTTGGCGAGCAGGTGATTGGCCTGCTGGGACGAGCCGCACTGGCAGTCCACGGTCGTGGCCGCGGTCTCGTAGGGCAGCCCCATGGTGAGCCAGGCGGTGCGGGCGGGGTTCATCGACTGCTCGCCGGCGTGGGTGACCGTGCCGCCGACGATCTGCTCCACGCAGTCGGGCTGGATGCCGGTGCGGGCCAGGACCTCCCGGTAGGTCTCACCGAGCAGATAGGCGGGGTGGAGATTGGCGAGCGCGCCTGCGCGCCTGCCGATGGGAGTGCGTACGGCTTCGACGATGACGGGTTCCGCGGCCATGACTGACTCGTCCTCTCCTCGCGTCCGCAGGGCGTCCCGGCGCCCCCGGGCGGAACTAGTACGCGTTCTAGTTCCGCCCGCAGTCTTACGACCGCTACCCCCGGTACACAAGGGTCGCGCACACCCCGCCTCCGCAACAGATGGCGTCGCTTCCCTTGTCGGTGCACAGGCCCCTCACTACCGTCTGACGACAGGTTTCTGATGCCTCGTCAGAACTGGAGTGGTGGCCATGTCGCCCTGTCCGGCACTGCCCGACGGCTTCGACTTCACCGATCCCGACCTCTACCAGGAGCGGGTGCCGCTGCCGGAGTTCGCGGCCCTGAGACGGACGGCCCCGGTGTCCTGGAACCCCCAGCCGCACGGCCTCGCCGGCTTCGACGACGACGGCTACTGGGTGGTGACCCGGCACGCGGACGTCAGGGAGGTCTCCACCCGGCCGGAGGTCTTCTCCTCCTCCGTCAACACCTCCGTCATCCGCTTCCACCCGAGCATCCGGCGCGAACAGATCGACGCCCAGCGGCTGATGATGCTCAACATGGACCCGCCGGAGCACACCCGCGTCCGCCAGATCGTCCAGCGCGGCTTCACCCCGCGCGCGATACGGGCCCTGGAGTCCGCCCTGCGCGAGCGCGCCACCGCCATCGTGGCGGCGGCCCGCGAGCGCGGCAGCGGCGACTTCGTCACCGACATCGCCTGCGAGCTGCCCCTGCAGGCCATCGCCGAGCTCATCGGCATCCCCCAGGACGACCGGGCGAAGATCTTCGACTGGTCCAACAAGATGATCTCCTACGACGACCCCGAGCTGGCCGTCACCGAGGAGATCGGCACCCTCTCCGCCATGGAGCTCATCTCCTACGCGATGAACCTGGCCGCCGCCCGCACCGCGTGCCCGGCCGAGGACATCGTCAGCCGGCTGGTGGCCGCCGGCGACGAGGGCCACCTCGCCTCCGACGAGTTCGGCTTCTTCGTCCTGATGCTGGCCGTGGCCGGCAACGAGACCACCCGCAACGCCATCAGCCACGGCATGCACGCCTTCCTCACCCACCCCGAGCAGTGGGAGCTCTACAAGCGCGAGCGCCCGGCCACCACGGCGGAGGAGATCGTGCGCTGGGCGACGCCCGTCGTCTCCTTCCAGCGCACGGCCACGCGGGACACCGAGCTGGGCGGCGTAGCGATCGCGGCGGGCCAGCGCGTCGGCCTGTTCTACGCGTCCGCCAACCACGACCCCGAGGTCTTCGACGCCCCCGGCGCCTTCGACATCACCCGCGACCCCAACCCCCACCTCGGCTTCGGGGGCGGGGGCCCGCACTTCTGCCTGGGCCGGTCCCTCGCGGCCCTGGAGATCGACCTTATCTTCGGCGCCATCGCGGACACCCTCCCCGGCATCCGCCTCGCGGGGCGGCCGCGCCGGCTGCGGTCGGCCTGGCTGAACGGGATCAAGGAGCTGCGGGTCGACTACGCGTGAGCGGTGGGCGGCCCGACGCATGGTCCAACTCCCTTTGAAATCAAGGGAGTCGATGGAATCGGTCCGTACCTGAACCCTTGTCAGCTCCCGTGGACGGACTTACTCTCGGGTACACCTTCTGGGACGGCGCTTGTGCGCCATGCCGCGCACCGCAGAGCCGCGCGCGCCTCCCCCACGCACCGCGACAGCGCGGGCAGCGCTGTCCACAGCTCTTCGAGGGGACACCGCATGGACGCTCAGCAAAGACAGGTCACCGGACGAGTCAGGTGGCGGAAGTTCGCCGTGCTGGCCGTGCCCGGTTTCGCGGCCACCGCCGCACTGGCCGTCGCGCTCGCCCAGGGCGCGCTGGCCGCGTCGTTCGCGGTGTCCGGGCAGGAGTTCAAGGTCTCCGCGAAGAGCCTGGAGGGCGAGGGCTTCGCCCAGTACGGCAGCGTGGACCAGAACGTCCGCGGCAAGCTGCTGCCCGTGGCCGTCACCGCCATCAGGAAAGCCAAGATCAACGACCTCTGCCAGTCGGTGGTGACCTCGCTGCCGGGGCTCGGCGACATCTCGCTGAAGCTCTCGGCCGGTACGGGCGACAAGCCGGTCGAGGCGGAGAACCTCTTCCTCGACGCCACCCAGCTCGGCGGTGACGCCACCTTCAAGAACATCGAGATCGGGCGCGACGCCTCGACCCTCGACAAGGGCCCGGCCTCCGCGCAGGGGCTGCAGGACGCCTTCGGGCAGCAGGCCGACAGGGTCCAGATGACCAATATGCGGCAGGTCGCCTGGGCGACCAACGCCGGCTCGTTCAAGCTCTCCGGCCTCAGCATGAAGATCGGCTTCGGCAAGCAGGAGTGCTTCTGACGTGGCGGGCGGTATCGAGCCCGTACGGGTGCGGCCGCGCGCCCGGCCGAGGGCCGCGTGGCGGCGGTGGCGCAAGGGACGCCCGTTCTGGGGCGGCCTGGCCACCGTCGTCGCGGGCGCGGAGATCTGCGCCCTTCCGCTGGCGCCGCTGAAGATCATGCTGGAGCAGGGGATCGCGGGCATCCCGTCGGTCCTGATGGGCCTGGTCATGATCGTGATGGGTCTGACCGCGTGGTTCGCGCCGCAGTACCGGGGGCTCGCCGGGGTGCTCACCGTCATGATCGCCACGGCGGCGCTGGTGATGTCCAACCTGGGCGGCTTCCTCTTCGGCACGATCGTCGGCATCATCGGCGGCGGCATGATCTTCGCCTGGCAGCCGGTCGCCGCCGAGGCGGCACCGGAGCCGGGCGCCGCCCCCGGCGCCGGAGCGGACGCGGACACCGTCGCGGCGAACGCACCGGCGGACCGGCGCACCGACCTGCGGAAGGCCCCGCCGAGGGCCACGGACGGCCCGTCGTGAGCGACGACGACCGGACCCCGGCGACCCGGCACGACGTCTGACGACGGCACGCGAGAGCACGGACCGGCACCCGACAGGCCCCGCACGGCGAAAGCGGCACCACACGCACCACGGCCGACCGGCACGACAGGCACGCAGGCACGCAGGCACGCAGGCACGCAGGCACCACGCCGAACGGCGGGCTCAGCACCGCAGCCACGGCCCACAGGCCCCCCGGGCCACATCAGCAGGCGCCGCCCGGCACTACCGGAGACGGCACCGCCAAAACCGGCGCGACCCGATCGGCACCACCCGGCACCACCCGGCACCACCGGGAACGGCCCGCGGCCGGACAGCCGCATCCGCACTCCGCGCCACCCGCGCGCTCAGCACGGCCACGCGCCCCGGACCACGCGCGTACCCCACCCCTCCCGCGCCACAAGCGCACCGCACCAGGGCACAGAGCACCCCCCATCCGACTCCCACCCAAGGAGCGATCGTGACCTCCCACGCCACACGCAGCCCCTCCGGCAACCCCACCCGCACCCGTCGCCGCGCCCTGCTCGTCGCGGGCGCGGGGCTCGCCGTCACCGCCTCGCTGGCGCTGACCGGGGGCACCGCGGCGACCGCCTCCCCCGCGGCCGAGGCGGGACCGACCACCGTGGAGCCGGCCGGTCATGCCTTCGCGGCCACCCTCAACGGCACCGCCACCTTCAAGGCGGGCTCCATCACCATCACGTGCACGGCCTCGAGCTCCAAGCCCGTCGACGGCAGCACCAACAACCGCATACCGGAGGCACCCGGCAACTCCAACCCCGCCGGCCCCGTCGCCAGCGGCATCAGCGCGCCCGTCTACTCCAACTGCCGCGGCAGCCTGCCCGGGGTGACCATCACCATCACCACGTCCGGCGCCTGGGGCGTCTCGATGCAGCACGGTGAGCCGAGCACGGCCGCCCTCTCCGCGCCCGCCGCGGGCATGGTGCTCAAGAGCAGCGGGCTCGCCAACTGCACCGTGACCGCCTCGCCCGACGGGCCGGCGACCATCCCCGCGACGTTCACCAACGGCACGCCCTCGCAGATCGCCGTCACCGACTACGCGCTGCCGGTGAAGATCGAGGGCGGCTTCGGGTGTCCGACCACCGCGACGACGGCGTTGCTCAACGCCACGTACGACGTCACGGACGTCACCGACCCGTCGGCGCAGATCACCGTGAGCGGCGGCTGAGGCCGCGCGCACGGGCGCACGGCCCTTGGCACCCCGCCGGTGCGGGCCGGGTCAGCCCCCGGCCCGCACCGGCTCCGGCTTGCGGGCGCCGTCGCTGTCGCTGTCACTGCCGCCCCGGGCACCGGGGATCACGGCCAGGGCCACCCGGCCGGGGCCGGTCAGGGCGTACTGGATGGCGAAGCCGGAGGCGACCACGAGCGCGCCGCCGGCCGCGTCCAGGACGTAGTGGTTGGCCGTGCCGACGATGACCGAGAAGGTCAGCAGCGGGTACAGCATGCCCAGCCACTTCATCCACAGCCTGGGCGCCACCACCGCGATCACGACCCCGCACCACAGCGACCAGCCGATGTGCAGCGAGGGCATCGCCGCGTACTGGTTGGACAGCTCCGTCAGCGCCCCGAAGTCGGGGTGGGACAGGTCCTGCGGGCCGTTGGCGGTGTCGATGAAGCCGCGGCCCGGCATCAGCCGCGGCGGGGCCAGCGGGTAGAGCCAGAAGCCGACGAGCGCCATCAGCGTCGCGAAGCCCAGCGCGGTGCGCGCCCAGCGGTAGGTGGCCGGGCGGCGCAGGTACAGATAGCCCAGCACGGACAGCGGCACCAGGAAGTGGAAGGTGCCGTAGTAGTAGTTCATGCCGTCCTTGAGCCAGCCCACGCCCGCCACGAAGTGGTTGAAGCCGTACTCGACGTCCATGTGCAGGAACTCCTCGATGCCGATGATCTGACGGCCGTGGGATTCCGCGAGACTGCGCGAGTCCGGCGCGCTGGCACGGACGTACGAGTAGACCCAGTAGCCCACTCGTATCAGCATCAACTCCAGCAACAGGTTCGGGCGGTTCAGGGCGCGCTTGAAAAAGCCCAGCAGCGGCACCCACGCGAAGCGGCCGCGCTGCGGCTCGGCGACCGGGGTGGGCAGGGGCCGGTCCCACAGCGCGGAGGAGCGGGAGAGGAAGGGCACCGCGCACGCCGCGGCGAGGGCCGCCAGCAGCGGGGCGTTCTCACCCAGGGGCCCCAGGACGGGGTTGGGCGGTACGAGGACGGTGCTGGTGAGCGTCATCACGAGCACGACGAGCACGGGCCACACCGCCCGGTCGGCGCGGCGTCTGCCGACGCGGCCGACGACGGCCAGGAGGATCCACAGCTGCTGGTGCTGCCAGGTGGTGGGCGCGACGGCGACCGCGACGCAGCCGGTGACGGCCGTGGCGAGCAGCGGCTGCCCGTCCTTGGCGTAGTGCACCGCCCGGCGCAGGCCGAGCACGACGACGGCGGCGGCCAGCGGCGCGTACAGCGCGAGTTCGGCCGGGCCGTGCAGGCCGGTGCGCAGCAGCAGGCCGTGCAGGGACTGGTTGGCGAGGCCGTCGGGCCGCTCGCCGAGGCCGGCGCCGGCGAGGTGGTGCACCCAGTACGTCCACGAGTCGTCCGGCATCGTCACCCATGCCAGTGCCGTGCACGCCGCGAAGGTGACGCCCGTGGTGACGGCCGCGCGGCGGCGTCCGGTCAGCCACAGCAGCGGTGCGAAGAGCAACACCGTGGGCTGCAGGGCGGCCGCGAGGCCGATGAGGATGCCGCCGGTGCGGCCGTCACCGCGGGCGGGCCGGGGTGGACAGCAGCCGAGGAGCACGAGCAGCACCGGAATGATGCTGGTCTGCCCGAGGGTGAAGGTGTTGCGCACGGGCAGCGAAAGCACCGTCAGGATCACCGCGACGGGCGCGGCCAGCAGGGCGGTGCGGCGGCTGTGGGGACCGGGCACGGCACGGGCGGCGACGAGCGCGAGGGCGACGACGAGCAGCAGCGTGCCGAGGGTCCAGACGATGCCCAGGCTCTGTTCGGCCGCTTTGGTGAGCGGCTTCAGGACGAGCCCGGAGAAGGGAGTTCCGGCGAACTTGTCCGTCTCGTAGAGGGAACCCCCCACGTGCAGGACGCCGTTCTCGCCCACCCAGGTCTCGAGGTCGGTGAACCGGCGCTCCGGGGGGAGCCGCAGCACCGCCGCCGCCTGACGCAGGGCCAGCAGCCCGGCGAGGAGCCACAGCGCTCCCAGGACCATGCCGGTCCGCGAGCCGGCTCTCGGCGGACACCCCAGCCCGCCGCGCTCTGCATCCGCCACGCTCCGCCGCACCTCCAGTCGACCGATTCGGTCACACCCGTCGTGCTGTTTGAGACCTTACTGAGTCCTGCGGAACAGACGCAGGTCACCCCCAGGTCACCTGACAACCTCCCACAGGTGGCCTGATTCCAACGCTCTTGAGGCCATTAGGGTGCGGTCATGAGCACCAGTAGCAGGGGAGAGGAGCCCGCGGCCCTGCGGGCGGACGCGCGGCGCAACCGGGAGCTGCTGATCGCGGCGGCCCGGGAGCTCTTCGCCGAGCAGGGCCTGGAGTGCCCTCTGGACGACATCGCCCGCCGGGCGGGGGTGGGCAACGCCACCCTCTACCGCCGCTTCCCCACGCGCGAGGCGCTGATCGAGGCGGTCTTCGGCGAACACCTGGGCCTGAGCATGGAATCGGGCGAGGCGGCCCGCAGGGGCGAGGACGCCTTCGCGTCCCTGCTCGCCTACATGGAACGGATCTTCGAGGGGCTGGCCGCCGACCGGGGGGCCATCGAGCTGATGACGACGACGGTCCCCGCGGGCCCGACGCTGGCCGCGCTGCGCGAGCACAACCACGAGACGGTCGCCCTGCTGGTGCGCCGCGCCCAGGAGCAGGGCACGATGCGCCCCGACGTGGTGGCGGAGGACCTGCTCTTCACACTCGCCGCCCTGGGCCGCTTCGTCCCCTCCGCCGCCGCGGCGGCCCCCGGCTCCTGGCGCCGCTACCTCGCCCTGCTCTTCGACGGCCTGCGCACCGAGGTCACCGGCGCCCTGCCGGCCCCGCCCCTGACCCTGGATCAGCTCGACGCCACCCTGGCCGACGCGGGCCGTGGCCGCCGGCCGGGCGAGCGGGGCTGAACGGGGCCCGGTGACTGCGGCAGGATGGGCGCATGAGCATCGTGAAGATCAACGTCCTGACCGTCCCCGCCGAGCAGCGCGAGGTCCTCGAGAAGCGCTTCGCCTCCCGCGCCGGCACCGTGGAGAGCTCCGACGGCTTCGAGTGGTTCGAGCTGCTGCGCCCCGTCGAGGGCACCGACGACTACCTCGTCTACACCCGCTGGCGCAGCGAGGAGGACTTCCGGGCGTGGATGGAGGGCCCGATGAAGGCCGCGCACCAGGGCGGCGGCGAGGGCGCCCCCAAGCAGCGGCCCGCCGCCTCGGGGTCCACGGTGTGGTCCTTCGAGGTCGTCCAGCAGGCGGCGCCGAAGAGCAGCTGATCACCGCGGGGCCCGCCGCTGAGCGGGCCCCGTAAGGGGCGCGGGGAACTGCGCGACCGGCCGCGGACGGCCCGCAGCCGACTGGCCGTACATCCAGGCGGAGCCGCTCAGTGGCCGCGGTCGAGGCGGTGGTCGTCGTGGGGGTGGCCGGTGCGCGCGCCGTTGTCGCGGGGCTGTTCGGCGTCGGAGCCGCACAGCTCGCGGTTGAGTTCATGGACGAGGGCCCGCAGGTCGTGGGGGCGGTCCTTGGCGGTCCACCAGTCCCCCAGCATCTCCGCGAGCATCTCCTCGCGCACCCGGAACAGCAGGTCCGCCTCCCGCCTCCCCTCCTCCGTCAGGACGAGCGGCAGCCCTTCCCGTACGGCCAGGCCCCGCGTCTCCAGCTGCCGGGCCCCCTCCGTGACCACCCGCAGCGGTACGTCCACGCGCTCGGCGAGCAGGGAGGGCTCCACGTGCCCGTCGCGCTTGATGCGCAGCAGCATCCAGCTCGCGGCGGGTCTGAGGTCGAGCCCGGCCCGTTCGGTGATCTTCTCGTAGACCCGCCGGCGCCCCTCCCGGTTGCCCAGCACGGACAGGGCGCGGGCGCACTCGTCGCGCGAGGAGCGCTGGACGGGGTTGCTGGAGATGACCTCGCTGGTGTCGGGGGCGGTGACGCTGGCCCGCAGGGGCTCCTCCCTGAGCAGCCAGGCCAGGGCGAACGCCAGGAGCGCGGGCGGCACGGCGTAGAGGAAGACGTCGGTGATGGACTGCGAGTAGGCGGCGAGGACGCCGGTCCGCTGGGCCGGCGGGAGCCGGTCGACGGCCCGCGGGTCCGCCTGCAGGGCGGCGGGCGTGACGCCGGGCGGCAGGGGGACCCCGGCGAGGGCGTCGGCGATGCGCGGCCCGAGGTTGTTGGCGAAGATCGTGCCGAAGATGGAGACGCCGAACGAGGCGCCGATGGAGCGGAAGAAGGTCGCGCCGGAGGTGGCGACGCCGAGGTTCTCGTAGCCGACGGAGTTCTGCACGATCAGCACGAGCACCTGCATGACCAGGCCGAGCCCGAAGCCGAAGACGAAGAAGTACAGGCTCATCTCGGTCGTGCCGACGGCCGGGCTGAGCTGGTGGAGCAGGAGCAGGCCGATGGCCATCACGCCGGTGCCGGCGATGGGGAAGGCCTTGTAGTGGCCGGTGCGGCTGACGATCTGGCCGGAGCCGGTCGAGGCGATGAGGATGCCGGCCACCATCGGCAGCATGTGCACGCCGGACATCGTCGGCGAGACGCCCCGGACGACCTGCAGGAAGGTCGGCAGGTAGGTCATGGACCCGAACATCGCGAAGCCGACGACGAAGCCGATCACCGAGCAGAGCGCGAAGGTGTGGACGCGGAAGAGCCCCAGGGGCAGGACGGGCTCGGCCGCGTGCCGCTCGACGAGCACGAAGGGCGCCAGCAGTGCCACGCCCAGCACGCCGAGGCCGATGATCTGCCAGGAGGACCAGGGGTAGGTGGTGCCGCCGAGCGAGGTCATCAGCACCAGGCAGGTGGCGACGGCGGCGATGAGGAAGGTGCCGAGGTAGTCGATGCGGTGCGGGGTCCGGTCGGCGGGGATGTGCAGCACGGCGGCGATGACGAGCAGCGCGACGACGCCGATGGGCAGGTTGACGTAGAACACCCAGCGCCAGCTGAGGTGGTCCACGAACAGTCCGCCGAGCAGCGGCCCCAGCACGCTCGTACCGCCGAAGACGGCGCCGAAGAGCCCCTGGTAGCGGCCGCGGTCCCGGGGCGGCACGATGTCGCCGACGATCGCCATCGACAGCACCATCAGACCGCCGCCGCCCAGGCCCTGCAGGGCGCGGAAGCCGATCAGCTCGGGCATGTCGCGGGCGAGGCCGCACAGCGCGGAGCCGACGAGGAAGATGACGATGGCCGTCTGGAAGAGCTTCTTGCGCCCGTACTGGTCGCCGAGCTTGCCCCACAGGGGGGTGGCGGCGGTGGAGGCGAGCATGTAGGCCGTGACGACCCAGGACAGGTGCTCGAGGCCGCCGAGGTCGCTGACGATCGTCGGCAGGGCGGTGGAGACGATGGTCTGGTCGAGGGCGGCCAGCAGCATGCCGAGCAGCAGCGCGCCGATGGCGACGCGCACGCCGCTTCGGGACTGCCCCTCGCCGGGCACGTGCGCGGGCTCCGCGGCCACCGCGGGGCCCGGGGTGTCCTGGGCCATGGGGAGCTCTCCTCGGGTGTCGGTTCCGCTGGTCCCATCGTGATCCGGACCGTCGTTCCCGGCCCGCTGGGGTAGGCCATTGGCTGCCCTCGCGGGGTGCCGGCACCGCTACGACCAGGGCCGTTGGCGTTTGTCCCGATCCGTTTTGTATCTTTGATAAACAAAGTGGCTCCGCCCGCACTCCCTGACCGGCGGGTGGAGCCGCTTGTCTTCTTCCGCGCGCACTGGAGTCCTTCGATGACCACGCTCACGGCACGTGCCCTGCTCCTCGACATGGACGGGACGATCGTCAACTCCGACGCGGTCGTCGAGCGCTGCTGGCGCCGCTGGGCCGAGGAGCACGGTCTGGACGCCGACGAGGCCATGAAGATCGTCCACGGACGCCAGGGCTACGCCACGATGGCCGTCCTGCTCCCGGACCGTCCCATGGAGCTCAATCACGAGGACAACCGCCGCATGTTGGAGGCCGAGACGGCCGACGTCGACGGCGTCGTCCCGGTCCCCGGCGCCCCCGCCTTCATGGCCGCCCTGGCCGGCCTGCCGCACGCCCTGGTGACCTCCGCCGACCTCGGCCTGGCCCGGGCCCGCATGGGCGCGGCCGGCCTGCCGATGCCCGCCGTGCGCGTGACGGCGGAGTCGGTCGGCGCCAGCAAGCCGGACCCGGAGGGCTTCCTCAAGGGCGCGGCGGAGCTGGGCTTCGCGCCGGAGGACTGCGTCGTCTTCGAGGACTCGGAAGCCGGCATCGCCGCGGGCCGCGCCGCGGGCATGCGCGTGGTGGGCGTGGGGCCGCGGGCCGCCGCGCACGCACCGGACGTGGCGGTGGCGGACCTGACGCAGGTCCGTATCGAGGCGGGCGAGGACGGCGCGATCACGCTGCGGATCGCGACGGCGGGCTGAGGTCCGGCCGGGGGCGCCGGGGACTCACCCCAGCTGCGCCTTGGCGTGCGCGAGCACCTCGCCGAGCTCGTTCGTCGGCGAGAACTCCATGAACTCGCTGTCCTCGAGGGCCTCGGGAGCGTGCCCGGGCGCCCAGTAGAACGCCTGCCCCGCCTCGTACGTCTCCTCGCCCTGCTTCGTGCGCAGCTTGACCCGGCCCTTGGCCAGGAACCCCCAGTGCGGGCACTGGCACAGGTCGTCGGGCATGCCCTTGAGGACCGGCCCGAGGTCCGTCCCCTTGCCCAGGCGCATGTACATCACGCTCATGCCCCCGCCGATCTCCTGCGTGCGCACGTCGATGCCCTCGTCCGAGAGCGCGACCGGTACTTCCTCACGCGTCGTCGACGTCATGGCTGCTCCTCCCGGGCAGGCCGGGCGGTGGCGCGTCGCAGTTCCGCCCCGGACGCGCCGCCCGCCCCCTGTGTACGAACGAGTAGCTGTCCCACCTCTCACGATAGGCCGCGCGCTCCCCGTGCGCCCCTGCGAACGGGCTTCAGCAGCCCGTGGTCCAGGTGTGGGAGCCACCCTTGTCGTTCGCGCCGCCGTTGTAGCCGACCTCCTGGCCGGGCGCCAGGCAAAGGGTCACGCGCCCCAGCAGCTTGCGGCCCTCGTACACCTTCACGTGGTCCTTGACGCCCGGCCCGGAGACGCCGTGGTTCGCCCACGAGGAGTCGTGCTTGAACATGTCGCCCTCCCACCAGCGGTCGTCGCCGCTGTGCTCGATCTTCATGCCGTCGAAGTTGGCGTTCGTCCAGACGCAGAAGTAGCCGCTGCGGCAGGGTGCCGCCTGGGCGGCGGCCGAGGTGGCGAGGACGGCGCCGGTGGAGATCAGGGTCGCTGCGAGGAGGGCGGTGAGGCGCTTCATGGTCGTGGGTCTCCCGTCGGTGGTGGGTTGTCGAGCAGGGCGGTGGCTTCGGTGAGGGCATGCGCGCGCAGCCGCCGCCAGTCCGCGATCTCGGCCCGGTGCCGGGCGCGGACCTCGGCAAGGCTGCGGTGGGTGTGGGCGGCTTCGGGCCCGAGGTTGTTGACGATCACCGACGCCCGGAACCATCGCCGCTGGTCGCCGTAGAGCCGGCGCTGCGCGGCGGCCAGACAGCCGTCGGTGTGGGCGCGTACGACGTAGCCGGTGGGCAGGTCGACGGACAGCTCCGCCGGACCCGTGCCGAAGAGCGCGGCGTTGACGCGCCGTTGCCCGGAGTCCGGCGCCGGACTCCGCCCCGGCCGGGGCGCGGTCAGGCCCTGGCGGGCGAGACAGGCGTCGGTGAGGCCCTGCGTGGCGGCCTTGACCACCTCGTCGGGCGCGGGACGGGGCACCGGGTCCTGGGCCGGGGCCGAACACCCGGCCAGCAGCCAGCCGGCCACAAGCAGCAGCCCGGCGCGCGTACGGAGGCGCATCTACGGATCAGCCCGGCTCGCACGCCGTACAGACGAACGCGATGGTGAGGGTGGGGAGTTGGCGCATGCGGAGGGCCCCCGGAGAGCGGCGGTCGGTCTGGGCACGATCACCCTCCCCAGCGGGTGGATGCGCCATACCACCCGTACAGGTGATGCGGGTGGGTCCGCTTCGTTCCGGCGCGCGAAGGCGCAGGCGCCGCCTTATGGGTGCGGGCGAGCAGGTCGTACGCCTGTGCGCGATGCGGCCAGCTGCTTCCGGGGCAGCCCGCGCCGGGAACGCCCTTCCGCTGCGTGTGCACGAACGCACGCCGCCCCTCAGGGGTCAGCGGCCCGGTCTCACCTTCCCGTCGATGTGCTCCAAAAAGGCCACATCGGTCTCCGCCACGAACTTCTCACGCTCGGCGAGGAAGTGCCGGGTATGCGGCTGCAGCTCATGAGCATCGAAGGCGGCACGGCTCTCGTACAACTCGTAGAAGACCCGCAGGTTGGGTTCTCCTGGCACACGATGATTCGCATACACCACAGTCCCCGGCTCGTTCTGCCGGATCCCCTCCAGCGTTCGGGCCACCAACTCGTCGAACGCCTCTGCGGCTTCCGCATCACGAAGCGTGAAGCGTACGACCAGGCCAAAGCCTGCGGTCATCTTCGCTCTCCCCTCAGCTCGCATGGCGCGGCGGGCCGTGCCGATGACCACGCCGTACTCCTCGGCCAGGTCACGTTCCTCCGGCAGGCGCGCGCCCAGTCGCAGTTCACCCGCCGTTATGCGGGTGGCGAGGTGATCTGCCACCTGCATGTAGACGTAGGCCGCCGCGTCGGATCAACGGGCGAAGTGCCCTGCACCTCTGCCATGCCAGTCAACATAGGGCAACTCAGGGTGCCCTCTCTCGCGTCAAGCCGGCACCTGCGACGCAACTTTCGCTTCGCCGCCCGGCGATTCCCCCGCCGACAGCAGGAGCACCCGGAGAGGGCCGTGCACTGCGCTAGGCGCCGAACTCGTACTCCAGCACGTACGACGCCGAATCCAGAATCATCTCGTTGACCTCGACCGCCCTGCCGCCCTCGGCGAATGCCGCACGGCAGATGTGCATGACTGGCGTGCCCAGTGAGAGGGCCAGTCGCTCGGCTTCCTCAGCGGAGGGCATACGGCAGCGGATCTCCTCATTGAAGCGGACAGGCTTGTACCCGAGTTCCGCGAGGCGCGCGTACGTACCGCCTGGACCAGTGTTCTCCTGCACGATCGCGGAACCGGCCACGAGGTCGGCGGGCAGGTATGACGTGGACAGCTGGACCGGTTTGCCGTCGAGGACGAAGCGTCGGCTTCTCACGCACACGGTCGCCGACGGCGCCATCCCCAGAACGTGCGCCACTCGCTCGGGCGCTGCCCGCTCGGCAACCTCTACCTGGTCGACGGTCAGAGCGCGGTCCTCGATGTCGGCCGACCAGACCGATCGGCCGGATCCCCAGGTTTCCTCGCTCAAGCGCGGAATGCTCCGCCGGCGCAGCGGGCGAAAAGACCGGACGAACACGCCTGAGCCCTTCCTGGCTTCTGTAAGGCCCTCACTCTGCAGCACGCCCAACGCCTGCCGTGCGGTCATGCGCGCCACGTCGAATGCGGCCATCAGCTCGTTCTCACCAGGCAGCCGGTCACCCGGGCCGTACTCGCCTGCCTGAATAGCGGTCCGCAGCTCGGCCGCGATGCGCTGGTACTTGGGCCGGCGGCCAGTGCCCTCGTTGGCCATCGGGTGATCACCTCTCTTCTCTGGACAGCGTACGGGCGGCGCAACGCTGTCGTATGCACATGCAGAACGCGGCCGTGCTCGTCATACATGGCCGGCGCCCGCTCCGCGCCAGAAACAGCCGTCGGGCCTGTGCCGGTTTCCTGCGCTCAGTGCAGAGAGATCAAGACCAAGCGCTACGACGCCGTCCGGCAAGGCGACAAGCGCCTCGCCGAGGCGATGGCCACGGCCATGGGACGTCATCAGCGGGCGGCACACTCATGACGGCGGCGGTGCACGCGGCCGCGCTGACGGCGCTTGCGTTGCTCGTCCTGCACCTGGTCGGGTGCGCGTTGAGCGAGCGGCCCTTCCGGCCGCCCGTACCGGCACGGGGTGGGCCGCTCCCCCACCACGTCACGTCCCGGGCCCCACCCCGAGACCGCATGGACAACCGCCAACGGAATCGAGTCCTGCGCCCGCTGCGGCACGCAGCGCATCACCGACTACCGGGCGCTGGGCCTGGCCATGGAGCTGCCGGAGCGCGGTGCGCTCTACGGGCCGACGGTCAGCGGCGTCGGCCTCATAGGGGGCGGCGAGGCCCGGCGGCGCGACGAGCTGCGCGCCAAAGTCCGCGAAGCGAACCGCAGCAGCAGGGGCAAGCCGTAAGCGGATCCACCGCATATGCGCGCCCCTCAATGCGCCCGCGCGTGCGCCCCGGTGCCTCCATGGCAGAGGCCCCAGTGGTTGGCAATCGCCCCGCCGCGCAGTGGAATGCGCTGACGGAAGCGCTCCGCACCGCACCGCGAGAAGAGTGGGTGACCGCGTGATCCATATGACCGAGACCCTCGCCGTTCACACCGTCGAGGGCTTTCTGACGCCCGACGAGACCGCCGAGGTCGTCAAGCTGCTCGACGATCACCTCGAGGCGACCCGCTGGGTTCCCGTACGGCCCAGTGACGGCATCGTGGCGCCCGACGCCGTGCAGGAGATCCTGGCGGGTGCCGTCGCGCGGGCGCTGCCCACGATCCGGCGGGTGTTCCCGTCCGCGGTCGCGGCGACGGCGTGGGACTACCACGACCTCGGGCCCGGCGACCGGATCCCGCCGCACGTGCACGGCGTGAGCGACCCGGACGGCCGGCCGCAGCGGGTGGCGCGGGTGGCGTTCCATCTGCAGGAAGCGGAGCGGGGCGGGGAGTTCTACGTCGACACGTGTGCGTCCGACGCGCTGTGGACGGGGCGGACCGCCGGGCCCGGGAGCGGGTTCGCTCCCGGGACGCGGTTCGTCCGGGAGATATCGCATCACGCCGGGCCGCAGGCGGTCGCCGCGCTGAGCGGCATCCCCCGCACCCGCTGGACCAGCGCGCCGCCCGCCGGGACCGCCGTCGTCTACGGGGCGCAGCTCGTGCACGGCGTCGAGACGGTGCGCGAGGGGCGGCTGCGGAAGCTGATCACCAACCTGATGGACGGGCCGGTCAGCCCACCGCCGCCTCGTACAGGCTGAAGCCCGCCAGCGCCAGCATCACCAGCGCCGCCACCTTCGTGATCAGCTTCAGCGGCACGTAGCGCATCAGGGTCTTGCCGCCCAGGATGCCGAGGCCGGCCACCGCCCACAGGGCGAGGACCGCGCCGATGCCGACGGAGACGGGGTCGTCGTAGCGGGCGGCGAGGTTGGCGGTCATGATCTGGGTGAGGTCGCCGAACTCCGCGACCAGGATCAGCATGAAGCCCGCCCCGGAGACCTTCCAGAAGGACTGGTCGGCGGGCTTCGCGATCTCCTCGTCCCCGTCGTCCTTCTTCAGCAGCAGCATCGCCGCGCCGGCCAGGAACAGGACGCCGACCACCGCCTGGACCAGGCGGTGCGGGAGCAGGGTCAGGACGCTGCCGGCGGCGATGGCCAGGGCGACGTGGACGAGGAAGGCCGCGGCGACGCCCGCGAAGACGTACGAGGCGCGGTAGCGGGCGCCGAGCATCAGGCCGGCGAGGGCGGTCTTGTCCGGCAGCTCGGCCAGGAAGATCACGCCGAAGACGAGGCCGGCGACGGTGAAGCTGAACACAGGGGTGGTTTCCTCTGTCGGTGGGTGGTGACGCCAGCCCCGCCGAAACAGTGACCTGCACATCGAGATCAATCGAGATCAGGGGTCGCTTCGGCACGGCAGCGTCATGGACACTGCGGCCGAAGGTCTCGCTGGCCCCTCCGTGACGGACGGGCCTCCGGGCGCCGGCCGGGCGCGAGGCCCAGCAGTATGTCGACGGTCCGGCGAAGAGCTACTCCCCTTCTGCTCCCCCCAGGGTAAGGGATCGGTGCAGCAGCCCGCGCGCGACGAGTTCCAGCGCGACCGCCACCGCCACCGCCTGCACCGTCATCAGCGCGACCAGCACGAACAGCTGCACCACGCCCGCCTGGACCGGGGACGCGCCGCCCAGCAGCATGCCCACGAACGCTCCCGGCAGGGTGACCAGGCCCACCGTCCGCGTCTGGTCCAGGCCCGGCAGCAGGGCGTCGGAGGCGGCGGGGCGGGCGATCTCCAGCCGGGCCTCGCGGGGCAGCAGGCCCAGTGCCATGCCCGCCTCGACCTCGCCGTGGCGCACGCACAGCTCGTCCAGGGCGCGGCGGCCGGCGAGCACCGTCGCGGTAAGGGCGCCGCCGATGAGGATGCCGGTGACGGGGACGAGGGCGATGCCGCTGACCGGGACGAGTCCGGTGAGCAGCAGCGTGAGGACGGCCGGCACGACGCCGGCGGCGATCGGCAGGGCCGCCCACCACCAGGTGCGGTTGTCCGTGACGCGGCGGCCGGCGGTGCGTACGGCGACGGCGAACATCAGCACGAGGAAGGCCAGGAGCAGCGGGGTCGCCCGTACCACCCAGCCGATGAGCGCCGAGACGGCGGCCAGCTGGACGGCGGCGCGCAGCCCGGCGAGGGCGATCGCGCCGGCGTAGCCGCGCTCCTTGCCGTCGGCGAGGCGGGCGAGGGCCGCGACGGTCACGGCGACGGCCAGCATGACGGCGAGGACCACTGCGAGGGTGCCGTTGGCGGGCAGCAGGACGTCGGCGGCGAGCACGCGGTCACCCTACGGGCGGTGAACGGCGTCGGCCGGGCGCGCGGCCGGCGGCGTGTCAGCCGCCGGTAAGCGGATTCCGATAGTCCGCCAACTCGCCCCGCAGGCTGGGCACATCTCACGCCCGCAACCCCTTGTTTTGGCATGAGCGCGTCGCCATCCTGTCACCTGGCGACCACCCCCCTGATACCCGGCGCCGCAATCCTGGCCGCGCTTCAGCGGCCCGCAACCCCTCACCCTCAAGGGAGTTCTCATGCCCGGACTGCGTGTCCCCTCGGCCCTGCGCGGCGTCTACGCGCGTCGTACGGCCGTCACCCTGGGACTCACCGCCCTCGTCGGCACGCTCGTACTGAACGGACCCGCGGCCCAGGCCGCGCCGCCCACCCCGCCGGACGCCGCCACGGCCCGCGCCTACCTGGGCAAGCTGACGGTCAAGTCCGAGGGTTCGATGGACGGCTACAGCCGGTCGAAGTTCCCGCACTGGGCCACCCAGTCCGGCCAGTGCAACACCCGCGAGGTCGTGCTGAAGCGGGACGGGCAGGACGTGGAGCAGGACAGCAAGTGCGCGGCCGTCTCGGGCACCTGGGTCTCCCCCTACGACGGGGCCACCTGGCACGACGCCCAGGACATCGACATCGACCACATCGTGCCGCTGGCGCAGGCGTGGCGCTCGGGCGCCAACACCTGGACGACCGAGCAGCGCAAGGCGTTCGCCAACGACCTCACCCGCCCGCAGCTGATCGCGGTCACCGACCGCGTCAACCAGGAGAAGGGCGACAAGGACCCGGCGCAGTGGATGCCGCCCCTGAAGTCGTACGCGTGTACGTACGCACAGATGTGGGTCGCGGTGAAGTACGACTACAAGCTGACCGTGGACTCCGCCGAGAAGACCGCCCTGGCCGGCATCCTCAACGGCTGCTGATCGGCGCGCAGCGGCACCCATGGGCCTCCCCACCTCGCGGGGAGGCCCCGCACGGCCGCCCATGGGACGCCAGGGGCCTCGTTACAAGCGTGTTGCGGAACAAGAAATCAAGAACTTGAACTTGCAAGTACTCCTTAGGCGTGCCTAACCTTGAGCTCTCGTCGTTTCCTGTCCCCGACACGAGGAGCTCGACACCCATGTCCCCGACGCCCACGGCGGCCACGTCCCAGGCCACCGGGCAGTCCGCCTCGGCCACGTCCTCCCCGACGCTCCCCGAGCGCCTCGACGCGGCCCGCCCGTACGTGCTGTCCCTGTTCCGCATCGTCATCGGCCTGCTCTTCGCCTGCCACGGCGCCGCTTCCCTCTTCGGCGTGCTCGGCGGAGCCGTCGGCGGCGGCACCGTCCCCGCGGGCACCTGGCCCGGCTGGTACGCGGCCGTCATCCAGCTCGTGGGCGGCGTCCTCGTGATGATCGGCCTCGGCTCGCGCTCCGCGGCCTTCATCTCCTCCGGCTCGATGGCGTACGCGTACTTCGACGTGCACCAGAGTGAGGCGCTGATGCCGATCCAGAACCACGGCGAGGCGTCCGCGCTGTTCTGCTGGGCGTTCCTGCTGCTGGTCTTCACCGGCCCGGGCGCGCTGTCGCTCGACCGCCTCTTCGGCCGCGCCAAGCGGGACTGACGGCCGCGGCGGCCGGGGCCTGACCGCCCTTCACGCCGCGCACGACGGCTACGCACGCGACAGGGGCCCGGACACCACCGGGCCCCTGTGCGCGTGTCCCGCACGTGAGCTGACCCACCCTCCGGCGCGTGACCCGCCTCACGCCCGGCGCGTGATTCGAACAACATCGCGGGCCCCACGCCCATCCCCCGGTCGCCCCAGGCGTACGCTGTACGGTTGTGAAGGCCGCCCCTGCCGCTCCCCTGCGACGTCGCGGCGGGGGACCGTACCGGGAGATCAGGACGTGCTGGAGCAGTTGGGGTCGTTGGCCGAGACCCCATGGATATACGTGATCGTCGGACTCTCGGTACTCCTGGACGTCTTCCTGCCGGTGCTGCCGAGCGGCGTCCTGGTGATCGCCGCCGCCACCGCCGCCGCGGGCTCCGCCGCCGACGCCGTGGGCGATGCCGCGCACGGCCACGCGGGCTTCTCCGACATGTTCGCACTCGTGATGTGCGCCGCCACCGCCTCGGTGCTCGGCGACATGGTCGCCTACCGCCTGGCCTGGCGCGGCGGCGACCGCTTCGACCGCGCCATCGCCCGCTCCCGCCGCCTGACCGCCGCACAGGCCAAGCTCGGCACGGCGCTGCTGCGCGGCGGCGGACCGCTCGTCGTCCTGGCCCGCTTCGCGCCCGCCGGACGCTCGGTGGTCAGCCTCGGCGCCGGCGTGATGCACCGCCGGGTGGCCGAGTTCCTCCCCTGGTCCGCGCTGGCCGGCCTGACGTGGGCGGCGTACAGCGTCAGCCTCGGCTACTTCGGCGGCCAGTGGCTGGGCGCGAGTTGGCTCAGCACGGCCGTCTCGGTGCTGGCGCTGTTCGCGGCGGGATCGGGCGCGGTCTTCCTGATGCGCCGCCCGGAGGAGCCGGAGGCCCAGCCGCACTAGGCGCACCGGCACACGACGCACGTACGGCCCGGCCCCTGGAGGGGACCGGGCCGTACGCGTTCAGCGGGCGGGGATCAGTGGACCTTGGTGAAGGGGGCCTTGTCGAAGGCCTTCACGCCGTTGGCCCACAGCTGGTTGACCCGGTTGCGCTCGGCGGCGTTCGGGTTCGGGTTGGTGCAGGACGGGCCGGGGCCGCCACCGGACATCAGCTCGCTGCACGGGCCGGAGTAGTGGTCCGGCAGACCGAGGACGTGGCCGGTCTCGTGCGCGGTGACGCGGGTGGAGTCGTACTGCTCGTTCTGCCGGTAGTCAAGGAAGATGTAGCCCCGGCCGTGGCCGTCGGTGCTGGCGTACGAGCCGCGGGAGTCGTTGCCCTCGTAGTACTTGAAGTCGGCGTTGGAGCCGGCGCGCAGCTGGATGTTGCGCACCGAGCTGTTCCATATCTGCGCGCTTCTCGCTATCTCCGTCGCGAAGCTCGGCGCCCGGCTGGCGTCGTAGGTGACGGTGACGGTCGCGGCGGCGAGGCCCGGCTTGGCGGCCTGCTTGGCCTTCGCGGACTTCATGACGGCCTCGAAGAACGCCTTGTTGTTCGCTTCCTCCGTCGCGGAGCCGACGTACGAGGAGGTGGCCGTCGCCTGCGCGGGGCCACTGCGGTCGAGAGCAACCGCCGATGCGGGGACCGCGGTCAGGGCGGCCGTCAGCCCGAGGCCGAGGGCGGCCGAGAGCACCATCGTGGAGCGTGTCATGTGGGGGACTCCAATTCGTGCCGGGAGCCTCTTCGGCAGTGCGCGGTGGGACGCACGGCCGGGGCTCACGGGTGAACTTCTGTTCCCCTTGAGTCTCTGACGAGTTATCAATGGTGCGGATGATGCCAGTTGGTCATAGCGCCATCCAATCGCCTATCCTGCGCCATTCAACTGCCCACATGCGTCCGGCATGTGTCTGGTGTGACGTACGAGGCGCGGATATGCTCCCCCCGTGGAGCTTGAGGTCAGGCACCTCCGTGCACTTTGCGCCATCGCGGACACCGGCAGCGTGCGGAAGGCCGCAGTGCAGCTGGGCATGACCCAGCCCTCACTGACCACTCAGCTCCGCCGCATCGAATCCACCGTCGGCGGCCTGCTGTTCACGCGCGGCCAGACCGGCAGCCGCCCCACGCCGCTCGGCCACTCCGTGCTCTCGCGCGCGCGGCCGATCATCGCCGAGATGGCGGCGCTCGTAACGGCCGCCCGGGACGCGGCAGTCGGCGTCGGCGGCCTGCGGCTGCGCATCGGCAGCATCGGCAGCCGCGCGGTGACCGGCTGGCTGCGCCGCATCCACCAGCGGCTGCCGGACACGGACACCACCATCCACATAGAGGTCTCCTCGAACACACTCCTGCAGCTGCTGGCCACCAACCAGCTCGACGTCGCCTTCGTCCACGAAACGGCGGGCTTCCCCCTGCACGTCCCCGAGGGGGTGGAGCGACGCGTCCTCATCGCGTGCGAGCCCCGCTTCGTCGCCCTCGCCGCCACCCACCCGGCCGCGGCGCGCTCCGCGCTGTGTCTGACCGAGCTGGCGGCCGACGCCTGGATCGTCGATCCGACCGCCGACGACGAGGCCACCGCGCTGCGCCGCGTCTTCATGACCGCCGGCCTGGACCCCCGCCTGATCCACGTCCGCGACAACACCACCGCCGCCGAGCTCGTCGCCTCCGGCGAGGCCGTCCGCCCCACCCAGCCCACGGCCGACCCCCCGCCCGGCACGGTCATCCGCCCCCTCCTGGGCGACCCCCTCTCCACCCAGCTCTCCCTCGCCACCCGGTCCGGCTCCCTGCCCCTGCGCGAACTGGACGCCCTCTTCACCGACTTGATGTCCGCCTACGTGACGGTCGCCGCAGGCAACCCCACGTACCGCGCCTGGCTGGACCGCAACGGCAGCCCCTTGCTGCCGTCGGTGGGGAGCCACTGACCCGAAACCGGCCCGAATACGGCGAAGACCCCTCCACGCACAACCGTGAAGGGGCCTCTGACCTGCTATTTCTCTGTGGGCACAGACGGATTTGAACCGCCGACATCCGCTTTGTAAGAGCGGCGCTCTACCGCTGAGCTATGCGCCCTGGCACGAAAGGACAGCCTACATTGCCCGACCCGGGTCCTCGCAAACCCGGGGGTTAACCCCACCACGGACCCGGTGGCAGGTGGGATGTCGACATGATCGTGGCGTACCTAGGCTCGTCGCGCAGCACTCACCGACCGGCCGGGGGGCATGGGCCCGCTCGCCGCACGCCCGACATGGAGATCATCATGGTTGCCCGCGCCCGCCGAGCCGTCCGCGTCCCCGCCCTCGTGGGCGGAGCCCTGCTCGCCGGGAGCCTGCTGACCGGGTGCGGGACCGCCGACGCCGACGACGCGACGCCCGAGACCAGGACGTTCTCGCTCGGCGCGCGGGAGCTCACCGTGGACACGGACAACTCGGCCATCGAGCTCGTACCCGGCGGGGAGGGCAAGGACGTCAAGGTCACCCGGTGGTTCGACGGCTGGTCGCTGGGCGGGTCGGCCGGGGTGACGTGGGAGATGGAGGACGGCGGCACGCTGAAGCTGCGGATGAAGTGCAACGGCGTGACCGTCGGCTGCGAGGCGAAGCACCGGATCGAGGTGCCGCGCGGCGTCGACGTCACCGTCAAGGACGGCAACGGCGGCGTCACGGCGCGCGGCGTCGGGAGCCGGCTGAAGGTCCGCTCCGACAACGGCGCGATCGAGGTCCGCGACGCCAAGGGCCCGCTGGAGCTGAGGAGTTCGAACGGACGGATCACCACCGAGGGGATCGCCTCCCGCAACGTGAGTGCCACCACCTCCAACGGGGAGATCCGGCTGGGCCTGACCGCCGTGCCCGACGCCGTCACGACCCGCACCAACAACGGCGCCACCCGCATCACCGTGCCCCGCGCCCCCTACAAGGTCACCACCGGATCCGCCAACGGCGGCGTCAAGGTGAACGTCCCCCGCGACGACGCCGCCCCGCACACGGTGAGCGCGCACAGCGACAACGGCGCCATCGAGGTGCGCACCGCCGGCTGACCGCCCTGTGTGTTCGCCGCCGCCGGGTGGGAGAATGACACCCGGGCCTGGGGCGATCCATCGGGAGAGGGCAAGTGACGGCGACCTTCGCACGTACGGTGACGGCTGCGGCCCGCGAGACCCTCGCGCTCGTCCTGCTGCCCCTCCCGCTGCTCGCCGCCGTCGTGGCCGGCGCGCCCGCCGCCTTCTCCGGGGGCGGCACGCGCCGCTGGGGCTGGGGGCGCGGCGAGAACCAGCGCGTCGAGGCCCAGGCCGCCAAGGACGCCGCGGCCGCCGCCTTCTACGAGCTGGACACCGCGCAGCGCGAGCTGCGGATCTCCATCGAGACGATCACGGCCGTCGACGCCTCGCCCGCCGCCCGCAGGGCGGCCGCCGACTTCGAGGCGTTCGGACACCGCATAGACGAGGTCTCCGCCACGTACATCAGCGCCGTCGACGCGCACGACCTGGACCGCGACGACCTGGACGCCCCGGCCGCCGGCCGGGCCCGCGCGGACCTGGCGAAGGCCAAGGACGCGCTCGTACGGGCCAAGGCGGACCTGGAGCGGTTCGGCGAGAGTCTGGGCCCCCTGCTGACGCGGGCCGAGAACCAGCTGGCCCAGGTCGTACCCGCCGTGGAGCGGGCCCGGCAGGGACTGCTCGCCGCCAGCAACGCCCTGGACGCCACGCGGGCGACGGGCCTGAAGGCCGACGACCTGGCCGCCCGGCTCGCCGCGCTCTCCCCCGAGCTGACCAAGCTCAACCAGGGTGCGGGGCAGCACGGCGTGCAGGAGACCGTCGTACGGGCCGAGCGCGTGCAGCGGGAGGCGGAGGCGATCCGCAGCGACGCCGAGCAGCTGCCGCAGCGCGCGGCGGAGATCGACAAGCGGCTCGTCTCGCTGCGCACCCGCGCCCAGGCGCTGACCACCCGCGCGGCCGGCGTCGCCCCCGTCCTCAGCGAGCTGCGGCGCCGCTACAGCGCCGCGTGCTGGCAGGACCTGCAGCAGGTGCCGGAGGAGGCGGAGCGCGCGGTCGCCCAGGCCGAGCAGCGGCTGGCCGAGGCCCGCACCGCCCGGGACGAACAGCGCTGGGCGGACGCGACCTCGCTCCTGACCACGGTCCGGGCGCTGCTCAACACCACGGACGAGGGCGTCTCGGCCGCCGGCGAGAGACTGCGGCGGCTGGACGAGGTGGCGTTCGACCACCAGCGGGAGGTCGAGCGGACCCGCTTCGCCGTCCGCGACGCCCAGCGGCTGGCGATGACCGGGCGCAGCACGCCCGACCCGCGCCACGCCCGCCCCCTCGACGACGCGGTGGCCCGCCTGGAGCGGGCGACGGGCGATCTGGAGGGCCGGCACCCGGACTGGTGGCACTTCCTGACCGAGATGGAGGCCGTGCGGCAGTCCGTGGCCCGGGTGGTGCAGGAGATCCGCGAGGAGCGCGGGGCCGGGAACGGGCGCTGACCCCCGGGCCCGCGCCGGGCCCCTGCCCCGCCGGGGGCGCTGGCTATGCTGCCTGGCATGCCTCGTTACGAATACCGCTGCAAAGCCTGTGGTGACACCTTCGAGCTCAACCGGCCGATGGCCGAGTCCTCGGCCCCGGCCATCTGCCCCGAGGGGCACGAGGACACCGTGAAGCTGCTGTCGACCGTCGCGGTGACCGGTGCGGCCGCCCCCGCCGCGGCGCCCCGCGCGGGCGGCGGCGGATGCTGCGGAGGCGGCTGCTGCGGCTGACGGGCGGGCCAGCCCGTCAGCCGGCCCGGCGGGCCAGCGTCAGGCCGTCCGCGACGGCCAGCATGATCGACTCCATCCGCCGGTCCCCGGCCACGTGCTCGTTGAACACCCTGACGTCCGCACCCGAACCGCTCGTGACGGACGGGTCGACGACCTGCCCCATGAACAGGACGTTGTCGACGACGATCAGACCGCCCGGGCGGAGTCTGGGCACGATCTCCTCCCAGTAGTCGACGTAGCCGTCCTTGTTGGCGTCGATGAAGGCGAGGTCGATGTGCGGCTCGGCGGGCAGGGCGCGCAGCGAGTCCAGGGCGGGCGCGATACGCAGGTCGATCCGGTCGGCCACGCCCGCCTTGGCCCACGCCTGCCGGGCGTGGGCCGTCCACTCCTCGGAGATGTCCAGGGTGATCAGCCGGCCGCCGTCCGGCAGCGCCTGGGCCATGGACAGCGCGGACAGCCCCGTGAACGTGCCGACCTCCACCACCGTGCGGGCGCCGGTGAGCCGTACGAGGAAGGCCAGCAGCGGAGCCTGTTCCCGCGCCACCTGCTTGATCGCCTCGGCGGGGAAGAGGGCGCGGGTGGAGTCGACCAGGGCCTCCTGCACGGGATCGAGCGGAGGGTTGTGGGCGAGTAGGTACGTGTACAGCTCGGCGGTGAGCGGAGCGCTCTTGGGCTCGGGCACGTGATCTCCTCGTCGGCGACAACGGAGTTGAACGACATGGCGCTCCCCCGAGCCTAGCCCCCGGCGAACGCCCGCAGGATCTCCTCGCCGGCTGCCACGCCCCGCGTCCGCAGGGCGGTGACGTGCGGCGCGGTCCAGCCCACGTCGGCCAGCTCGCCGTGGCCCGGGCGCCAGGCCCGGTCGGCGGCGAGCAGCAGATCGGCGTCCAGCAGGGAGTCGCCGGCGGCCAGCACCTCGGTCGCGCCCGTGCGCCGCGCCACCTCCGCCACGGCCGCGCTCTTGGTGAGCGGCTTCGGCACGGCGTAGACCTTGCGGCCCTGCAGGGAGACGGTCCAGCCGCGCTCCCCGGCCCACACCGTCAGCTCCTTCACCCAGGCGTCGGGCAGCAGCGACCGGTCGACGACGAGGTAGGCGAACAGGTCCGCCGCCGTACGGGCCTTGAGCAGCCAGGCCGGGTCGGCGGTCCGCACCAGGCGCTCGCGGACCTCCTCCAGCGAGGCGCACTCGGCGTCCAGGGTCCGGCGCACCCGCGCCCGCCACTGAAGGTCGGGCTCGCCGTGCACGAGCAGCTCCCCGCCATTGGCGCAGATCGCGAACTCCGGCGCGGGGCCGGGCAGCCGGATGCGGCCGTACTGCTCGGGCGTGCGGGTCGTGGTGGGCACGAAGGCGACGGTGCGGGCGAGCTCCTCCAGCAGGGCGGCCGCGGCCTCCGTCATGTAGGAGAGCGGCTTGTGCTCGTACGTCTCGACGCAGAGCAGCCGGGGCGCCTCGGCGTCCGGCATGGACAGGGCGAGCGCGGCCGTGGAGTAGATGAGGGTGCGGTCGAGGTCGCTGGCGACGAGGAGGGTCACTGTGCGGCCACCGCCTTGCCGTCGGCGCCGGTGGCGCCGCGGGTGTAGCGGGGGTGGATCAGGCCCACGCAGCTGTACGGCAGGCCCTCGACCTCCTCGACCGGTACGCCGCGCTGTTCGGCCAGCAGCCGCACGTGGTCCAGGTCGGCTCCCGCGCCGCGCTTGGCGAGGATCTTCCAGGGGACGCGGCGCAGCAGGACGCGGGTGGTCTCGCCGACGCCGGGCTTGACGAGGTTGACGTCGTGGATGCCGTGCTCCTCGCTGATGCGCTCGACCGCCGCCCAGCCGGCCCAGGTGGGGGTGCGGTCAGCGGCCGCCATCTCCTTCACGTCGAGGGCGACGTCCTGCTCGACCTCGGCGAAGCGGGCGCCGACGGTGTCCAGGAAGGAGCGGGAGACGTCGGCGGCCGCCAGCTCGCGGTAGTACTTCGCGCCGTGGAAGTCGTGCGGCCCGACGAGGTCGGAGCGCAGCACGGTGCGGGAGATCAGGCCGGAGACGGTGGAGTTGAGGCAGGCGGAGGGGATGAGGAAGTCGTCGCGCGTGCCGTAGGTCTCCACGCAGTGGCCGGGGTCGGCGAGCACGGCGATGCGCGGGTCGAAGCCGGGGAAGTCGTTCAGGGCGTCGGCCAGTTCGCGGGTGATGGCGCCCTTGCCCGTCCAGCCGTCGACGAAGACGACGTCGGCCGGGTCGTGGTGGGCGGCCAGCCAGCGCAGGGCGTTGGGGTCGATGCCCCGGCCGCGCACGATGGAGACGGCGTAGTGCGGCAGGTCCAGGCCGTGCGCGTGGCGCGCCCAGTGGCGCATCAGCACCCCCACGGGCGTGCCGGCGCGGGCCAGGGACACCAGGACCGGGCGGGGTGTCCGCTCGGCGAGCACGGTCTCGGTGACGGCGCCGACGGCCCGCGCGATGCGGGCCGCGGAGGCGTCGAGGGCGGAGCGGTAGAGCGCCTGGTAGCGCTCGCTGGGCTGGTACTCGACCGGCAGCGACTCCGCGTAGTGGGCACCGCCGCTCTGGATGGCCTCCTCGCGCTCCTCGGTGGGTGCCTCGAGGTCCACGGCGGAGAGGTCCTGGAGCAGCCAGCCGACGTCCTCCGGGTCGTACGAGGAGAAGGCGGGGCCGCGGAGCGGCTCGCCTCCGGCGCGGTGGGAGGGGATCACGGCGAGCAACACCTTTCGGGTGTGCGCGGCCAGCTGGTCCAGCAGGCCGCCGGGGACGTGCAGTTCGGGTGTGTCACCGGTGGAGTCGACGACGGCGACGACGGCGTCGAAGCCCTGGTCGGCGACGTTGTAGGCGTAGCGCTCGCCCGGGCCGTCGGCCGGGTCGTCGTGGGCCGGGAAGGCGATGCGGCTACGGATGGCGTAGCCGGGGTCGTCGACGGCGAGGACGGGCGAGCGGGTGGTGGTGGAGAACCGCACACCGGGGAGCCCGGCCTCCAGCGCCTGCGCGATGCGCAGCGGCGCGTACATCAGCTCTTCGTTGCCGAGCACGAGCACGCGCTCGGCCCCCGCCGGGAGGGCACCGCGAATGCGGTCCGCCATGCCCGGCAGCGCGGCTTCCAGACGCACGCGATGCGCGGGCGCGAAGCCGTGCCGACCGCCGTCGGGCAGCCCGGCGGGCCAGGCGAGGTCGACACGCCGCGCTTGTGGGCAATCGTGCCGCTGGGCGATGGGGGTACCTCCCATGCCGTTCAGGCTATGGGGGAGGGTGGGCACAAGCGCACCCGCAGCCGGCAGCGGCGAAACGCCCCCACGGCGCGCAGCCGCCACGGACGGTGCCGAACCCGCCTCGTACTCGGCCACCAGCTTCTGCCCGAGCTCCAGCACCCCGTCCGGAAGGACGACCGTGCCGGACGCCGCCGCGACCAGGTCCACGCGGGCGCCCAGTTCGGCGGCGAACTCCGCCAGCCGGGCGCGGTCGTGCTCGCCGCGCATGTCGACCAGCGCCACGACCACGTACCGCGGGCGCGGGAAGCGGGCGTGCAGGGCCGCGATGGTGTTCAGGACCGTGCGGCCGGTGGAGAACTCGTCGTCGACGAGGACGAGCGGGCCGTCGCCCTCGAAGAAGCGCGGGTCCTGCGGCAGCAGCAGGTGCGACGTGGCGTGGCTGTGCTCCTCCTCGAAGCCGCCCACGGGGGCCACGCCGGGCACCTCGCGGCGCGTGGAGTGCAGGTAGGGCGCCAGGCCGATGCCGTCCGCCACCGCGTGCCCCAGCCCCGTGGCGGTCTCCGCGTAGCCCAGCACGACGGCGCGCGCGGCGTCCGCCTCGCCCAGCAGCCCGCGCACCCGGCGGCCGAGGCCGGCGCCGGCCTCGTACACGACCGAGGGGAGCTGCGGGACGTGCTTGCCCAGCACGTTCGACACGAGCAGATGGGCCCGCTTGGGGTTGCGCCGCAGCGCCAGGCCCAGCAGCTCCGGCAGCCGGGCGTCGCCTTCCAGGCCGACGCCCAGCCGCTGTGCGACCCACTGTCCCGACCACTCCACGTGCGAACTCTCCTCGCTCATACGTCCCGCACTCCCGCGGCCAGCAGCTCCACGAAGCTCACGTCCTCCCGGGCGACACCGAAGACCTCGGCGCGCAGCATGGTCCGCTCGGCCCAGGCGCGGTGCGGCTTCACTTCGTTCATCTTGTTCGTATAGGCGGAGCGCAGCACTCCACCACCGTCGCGTTCCGGCCGCAGGATGTCCTCGGCGTCGCTGAACTCCTCGTGGCTGACGACGGACAGCGCGTGCACGGGGGCGACGTGCGAGGGATGGATGCAGGTCTTGCCCTGCAGGCCGTTGGCGCGGTCCAGCTGGATCTCGCGCAGGAGGCCGTCCATGTCGTGCTCGATGAGGGCCGTGCGCAGCGCCTCGGCGGGTCCGGCGAAGGGGCTGCGGCGCAGCTGGGGCTTGAACATCCGCTCGGGCTGGGGAAAGTACTCCCAGACCGGGCCGGTGACGGTGAAGCCGCTGCCGTCGGCGCGGCCCAGGACGTTGACGACGTCGGCGATGACGGAGGCGACGATCTGGACGTCGTAGGCGGTCATGTCGGGCGCCCGGCGCAGCCCGTAGGCGGAGCAGAAGTCGGTCACGCCGAGCCGGAGCGCCAGCACGCGGTCGCGGTACTTGTCGACGGCCCGGGCGATGCCGGTGAGGGTCTCGGTCCGGGTCTCCAGGTGCAGCAGTTCCGGCGATTCGAGCACGGGCATGGCGAAGAGCCGCCGCCCGGAGAGCGCTTCCGCGTCGGCGAGGGCCTCCAGGAAGGGCAGCCCCCGCTCCTCGGTGAACTTGGGCAGGACGAATCCGGACAGCAGCCGCCCGGCGGGGCCGAGCCTGCGCACGAGGTCGGTGATCTGCGCGGGCTCGCGGACCCGGATGAACAGCAGGGGCAGCCCCTCGCCTGCGGCCTCCTCGCGCGCGGCCAGCTCGGTGAACTGCCGCACGAGGTTCTCCTCGGCGCCCACCACGTCCGCGTCGCCGATGGAGTCCTCCAGGCACAGGACCATGGACACCACCCCGCGCGCCGCCTGCCTGGCGACGTCGCGGGCGAGCGTGGTCCGCGTGGCGGGGCTGTAGAGGGTGGCACCGAGGGCGGCGGCGAGCGTACGGGCGGGGGAACCGGCGGTGAATTCGCCCGGCTCCTTATGGAACAACGCGCTCCGCACCGCAGGCGCAAGGTATCCGAAATGCCTCATTGCTCTCCCCGAATGCCACGGCCTGGGCGCCTTCCCTCCGGCCGGGCCGGCACGGAAGTGTGGCCGATTATCGTACGTCCGGGGGTGGGTCAAGAGTTCCCCAAGTCCGTTAAAAGCTCATGACCAGCACGGATCCATCCGGTAATGGATCGCGTACCGCGAAGGGCACGCCACCCCGCCCACGCCCCCCTGCGTTGTCCGCGGGCCGCACGGGAGGGCAGGATTGCGGGCATGACGCACGCGATGCTGAAGGGGTCGAACATCCCGCTCGAGGCCCCCACCGTGCGGGCCGTACTGCGCTGGACGCCCGGCCCGGGCGTCCCGGACGTGGACGCCTCCGCCCTCCTGCTGGGCGACGAGGGCCGCGTGCGCTCGGACGAGGACTTCGTCTTCTACAACCAGCCCCGGCACCCCTCCGGGCTCGTCCGGCACCTGCCCAAGAAGCGGCTGGTCGAAGGCGCGACGGACTCCATCGAGGCCGACCTGTCGGCGCTGGACCCCTCCGTGACGCGCGTGGTGCTCGCCGCCTCGGCCGACGGCGGGCCCTTCGGCCTCGTCAGGGACCTGTGCGTGCTGCTGTACGACACGGCGCGCGGCGGGTCCGCGACGACCGAGACGGCGCCCGTCGCACGCTTCGACGTACGGGCCGAGACGGGCGACGAGACCGCGATGCTCTGCGGCGAGCTCTACCGGCGCGGGGACGGCTGGAAGTTCCGCGCGCTCGGCCAGGGGTACGCCTCGGGCCTGGTCGGGCTCGCCACGGAGTTCGGGATCTCGGTCGAGGAACCGGAGGAGGCGGACGGCTCCGGCCGCCCGGACCGCGCGGACGCCACGGGCGGCCCCGAGCCGGTCGCCGCCACGGACCCGGCGCCCGGGACCGCCACGACGGCACCACCGGCGCAGCCACCCGCCCCCGCGCCGGCCCCCGCGCCGGCGGGCGGGTACGGCTATCCGCCGCCGCCCTCCGCGCCGCCCGTCGTCCCGCCGCCCTCGCAGTCCGTACGGCTGCCCGGAGGCGCTCCCCAGGCGCCGCAGACGCCCCAGCCGTCCTACGGCTATCCGCCGTACCCGCCGGCCCCCGCCGCCCAGCCCTCGTACGGCTACCCTCAGCAGCACCAGACGCCGCAGACGCCCCAGCCGTCCTATGGCTACCCTCCGCAGCAGCCGGCGCCCGACCCGGCCTTCCGGCTGCCCCCGCAGGGTCCGCAGTTCCAGCCGCAGTTCCAGCCCGGTCGCTGACCCGGTGCCGGCGCCCCGGCGCCGGCACTGGCCGCTCACACCTTGCTCTTGTACCCCCGCCCCCACTGCAGCCCCCACCCGTACAGCCGGTCCAGCTCCGACTGGAAGCCGTACACGTACTTCATCTCGCGCCGCACGACGATCTCGCCCTTGACGTTCTCGATCAGCACCACGGCGCACGACCGCGCCTCCGGCGCGCGCTCGTCGAGCGCGACCTCCAGGCGGGGTCCGTTGCCGGGGTAGAGCGTCACCAGGGCGTGCGTACGGTCGAACGCGGGAGTGCCGTCGTAGATGTAGACGAAGACCAGCAGCCGCTTGATCTCGTCGCGGTGGTCCATGTTGATGTAGATCGTCTCGCCCGAACCCGACCCGAAGCGGTCGTCACCGCTGAGCTGAACATACGGCGGCGAGTTGACGCTGCCCAGTATGTTCCCGAGTGGCTGGACTACGCCCTTGGAACCGTCCTGCAGCTCGTACATACAGGCGAGGTCGAGGTCGACGTTGACCATGGCGGGCCCCTGCGCCTGCACCACCTGCGGCGTGAACTTGCGCAGCGGGTGCCGCAGCCCGGCGGCGAACGAGGGGCGTTCGTCGAAATCCGAGGTCCGCATCCGCCAGGACAGGTTGACGCGCAGGTTGCCGGTCACCGCACCCTGTTTGGTCAGCGAAAACGTGGGACGGCGCTTGGTCAGTTCGACCGCGCCGTTGGTGCCGCTGCCGTCGAATTGGCGCGCGGCGGCGCCCCCCCAATTCCCGAAGAGCTTCTCCCATATCGCCATTGCCGTAACCCCCACCATTTCGAGCACACATGCCACGGGGCGGCCGCGAGGATGATCCTCGCGACCGCCCCGGTGAGAGCGTTCCTCAAATGTGCCGGAGTCACACCCCGGAGGAGACCTCGGCCTTCGCGCCGGGGCCGGCCTCCCTGCGGTTGCGCATGACGGAGGACATGAACGACAGGGCGATCAGCACGATGCCGATCGCGCCGGTGACGACCTCGGGGATCTCGTACTTGATGGTGATCAGCAGGATGACGGCGAGCGCGCCGATGGCGTAGTGCGCGCCGTGCTCCAGGTACACGTAGTCGTCCAGGGTGCCCTTGCGGACCAGGAAGACCGTCAGGGACCGGATGTACATCGCGCCGATGCCCAGGCCCAGCGCCATGACGAAGATGTCGTTGGTGATGGCGAAGGCGCCGATGACACCGTCGAAGGAGAACGAGGCGTCGATGACCTCGAGGTAGAGGAACAGGGAGAAGGCGGCCTTGCCGGCCAGCCCGACCACGGCGGCGTTGCCGGTCTTCGCGGCGGCCTTCTCGGCCTCCTCCTCGGCTTCTTCCTCCTCGTGCTCCAGCTTGTCCTCGAAGAAGCCGGAGATGCCGCCGACGATGAGGTAGGTCACCAGACCGCCGATGCCCGACAGCAGCACGGTCGCGGCCTTGTCGATCGTGCCCTCACCGTCGTGGACCGGGACGGCCGTGGCGAGGGTGGTGGCGCAGACGATCAGGACGACGAGGGCGACGACCGTGGAGAGCGTCTCCAGCTTGCCCAGCCGGGCCAGCGGCTTCTCCAGCCACTCCAGCCACTTGATGTCCCGGTCCTCGAAGATGAAGTCCAGGAAGATCATGAGCAGGAACATGCCGCCGAAGGCCGCGATCGCCGGGTGTGCGCTGGTGACCAGCGCCTCGTAGCGGTCCGGGTCCTGGATCGCGACCTTGACCGCCTCGATCGGCCCCAGCTTGGCCGTGATGGCCACGATGAGCACCGGGAAGACGAGCCTCATGCCGAAGACGGCGATGAGGATGCCGACGGTCAGGAAGATCCGCTGCCAGAACGGGTTCATCTTCCGCAGGATGCCGGCGTTGATGACCGCGTTGTCGAACGAGAGCGAGATCTCCAGGACGGAGAGGATCGCGACGATCGCCAGCCCCTGCCACCCCCAGAGAAAGCCGGCCAAGGCCAGGCCGGCCGCCGTGACGGCGAACGACCAACCAAAGGTTTTCAGGAGCACTGGCTACCCAATCCTTCGCTGTTCGGGATGTCCGCGCGGACGCGGCTTTACGAAACGTTGACCCCGAAGTCTAGGGCGATGCCGCGCAGGCCCGACGCGTACCCCTGTCCTACGGCCCGGAACTTCCACTCGCCGCCGTAGCGGTAGACCTCGCCGAAGATCATCGCCGTCTCGCTGGAGGCGTCCTCGCTGAGGTCGTAGCGGGCCAGTTCGCTGCCGTCGGCCTGGTTGAGCACCCGGATATACGCGTTGCTGACCTGGCCGAAGCTCTGCCCGCGCAGCTCGGCCTCGTGAATGGAGACCGGAAATACGATCTTGTCGCAGGCGGCCGGCACCTTGGTGAGGTCGACCAGAATGGACTCGTCGTCGCCGTCCCCCTCACCGGTGAGATTGTCGCCCGTATGTTCGACGGAGCCTTCGGGACTCGTGAGGTTGTTGTAGAAGACGAAGTACTCGTCCCCCAGCACCCGGCCCGAGGCGCACAACAGGGCGCTGGCGTCGAGATCGAAAGGCGCTCCCGTGGTGGAGCGCGCGTCCCAGCCGAGGCCGACGGTGACGTTGGTGAGGTTCGGCGCGGCCTTGGAGAGGGAGACGTTGCCTCCCTTGGCGAGCGTGACACCCATGATCTGGTCCTCCCCGAGTTGTGTTGAGTCGCCGTGCGCGTCCGGCGCCGCACCCCCGGTGAAGGGAGTGCGGCGCCGGACGTGGTCGACGGCCTGCGTCGGCCGTCAGACGTTGACGCCGAAGTCCTGCGCGATGCCGCGCAGGCCCGAGGCGTAGCCCTGTCCGATGGCGCGGAACTTCCACTCGGCGCCGTTGCGGTACAGCTCGCCGAAGACCATGGCGGTCTCGGTCGAGGCGTCCTCGCTGAGGTCGTAGCGGGCGAGCTCGACGCCGTCGGCCTGGTTGACGACGCGGATGTAGGCGTTGCGGACCTGGCCGAAGCTCTGCTGGCGGGTCTCGGCCTCGTAGATGGAGACCGGGAAGACGATCTTGTGTACGTCCGCCGGGACACCGGCCAGGTTGACCTTGATGACCTCGTCGTCGCCCTCGCCCTCACCGGTGAGGTTGTCACCCTGGTGCTCGACGGAGCCGTCGGGGCTCTTGAGGTTGTTGAAGAAGACGAAGTTCTGGTCGTTGGCGACCTTCCCCTGGTCGTTCGTCAGCAGCGCGCTGGCGTCCAGGTCGAAGTCCGTACCGGTGGTGGTACGGGCGTCCCAGCCGAGACCGACGACGACCGCGGTCAGGTTCGGGGCCGCCTTGGTCAGCGAGACGTTGCCGCCCTTGCTGAGACTGACTCCCACGAGTCCTCCATTGGTTCGAGGGGCCAGGCGAGTCCCGAGCCCCCGGTTGTGCGATGGCATCCGATCAACGTTTTGATCCTAGTGACCGGTTCCCACCGATTACAGGGTCTTGCGCCAAGGACGCACGGCTCGCCCGCCAGGGTTGCCCCGGGCGTCGCGGAAGTTCACTCAGAGCGCGGCGAGGGCCTTGGTGTACTCGTTCAGGTCACGCGCGTCGGGCAAGCCGTTGACGATCGTCCAGCGGACGACGCCCTCCTTGTCGATGATGAAGGTGCCGCGGACCGAGCAGCCCTTCTCCTCGTCGAACACGCCGTACGCGCGGCCGGCCTCGCCGTGCGGCCAGAAGTCCGACAGCAGCGGGTACTCCAGGCCCTCCTGCTCGGCGAAGACGCGCAGGGAGAAGGGCGAGTCGCTGGAGACGGCCAGCAGCTGGACGTCGTCGTTGGCGAACTGCGGCAGCTCGTCGCGCAGGGCGCAGAGCTCGCCGGTGCACACGCCGGTGAAGGCGAAGGGGTAGAAGAGCAGGACGACGTTCTTCTCGCCCCGGAAGTCGGAGAGCCGGACGGTCTCGCCGTGCTGGTTCTTCAGCGCGAAGTCAGGGGCCTTGGTGCCGACGTCGATCGCCATGGTTCGCATCCCTCTCTCGACGGCACCGGCGCTAAGGGGCGCGCGGGCACCCCGGCCGCCGGCGCGGGTAGGCGGACAGTGTGTCACTGCGCCCCCCGCGCGATGCACCGCGCCCCCCGGCAGCGGTGCTGCAGGGGGGCGCGGTGGCGGCGGGTCGTCCGGCCGCGGCCGGATCACGGCGAGGTGCTCAGCGCTTGGGGGCGACCATGCGGGTGCCGGTCCAGTCCTTGGCCACGCTGATGCTCTTGGTCTGGCTCAGCCCCGCGGTCTGCGACGCCTCGTTGATGTCACTGGGCTCGATGTAGCCGTCGCGGCCGGTCTTCGGGGTCATCAGCCAGATGTCCCCGCCGTCCTCGAGCATGCCAATGGCGTCCACGAGCGCGTCCGTCAGGTCGCCGTCCTCGTCGCGGAACCACAGGACGACGGCATCGGCCACGTCGTCGTAGTCCTCGTCGACCAGATCCTGGCCGGTGTTCTCCTCGATGGCCTCGCGGAGCTCCTGATCGACATCGTCGTCGTAGCCGATCTCCTGGACCACCTGTCCGGGCTGGAAACCCAGCCTGGCGGCAGGGTTGGTCCGCTCCTCCGCGTGGTCCGCGGTCGCGCTCACGGATTGCCTCCTGTCATCTTTCGGGAAATGCTCTTGTGCTCCCCGCGTACGCGAGGCATTGGGCGTAGTCCACACGTGCCGGACGGATCGCGCAAGTACCCGACCATCCGGACCGCCGAAACGTTGACGGACGCGGACGTCTCATGGCAACTCCAACCATGAGGCAACAGGCCCGAGTGATTCACACCACAGCATTCTGCCGGGTTTCGGAAGTTACTCCGTGCGATTGCGGCAATCGGGTCCGAACGGCCGTACGCGGAGGACCCTCATTGGGGGCGTAAGGTTGCGATTTGGCCGCCCCGGGCGACCAACCTTCGACGCTTCGTCTCATGAGTGGTGGTTACCGCTCAGTAGAGATGACGTTTCCGCCGCCGCGGTCCACGATGGGAGCCGGCGCGACATAAAGCAAGAGCAGTATTTGACCGCGTGCTGAGCACGACCCGAACAGCGAAGGAACAGCGTGGCTTCCGGATCCGATCGCAACCCGATCATCATTGGCGGCCTTCCCAGCCAGGTCCCGGACTTCGATCCCGAAGAGACCCAGGAATGGCTCGACTCGCTCGACGCAGCCGTCGATGAGCGAGGCCGGGAACGTGCCCGCTACCTCATGCTTCGCCTGATCGAGCGGGCGCGCGAGAAGCGCGTCGCCGTGCCCGAGATGCGCAGCACGGACTACGTCAACACCATCGCGACCAAGGACGAGCCGTTCTTCCCCGGCAACGAGGAGATCGAGCGCAAGATCCTTAACGCGACCCGGTGGAACGCGGCCGTCATGGTCTCGCGCGCCCAGCGCCCGGGCATCGGCGTCGGCGGCCACATCGCCACCTTCGCCTCCTCCGCCTCCCTGTACGACGTGGGCTTCAACCACTTCTTCCGGGGCAAGGACGAGGGCGACGGCGGCGACCAGATCTTCTTCCAGGGCCACGCCTCGCCGGGCGTCTACGCCCGTGCGTTCCTGCTGGACCGACTGTCCGAGCAGCAGCTGGACGCCTTCCGCCAGGAGAAGTCCAAGGCCCCCTACGGCCTGTCCAGCTACCCGCACCCGCGGCTTATGCCGGACTTCTGGGAGTTCCCGACCGTCTCGATGGGCCTCGGCCCCCTCGGCGCGATCTACCAGGCCCGCATGAACCGCTACATGGAGGCGCGCGGCATCGCCGACACCTCCAAGTCCCACGTTTGGGCGTTCCTGGGCGACGGCGAGATGGACGAGCCGGAGTCGCTCGGCCAGCTGTCCCTGGCCGCTCGCGAGGGCCTGGACAACCTGACCTTCGTCGTCAACTGCAACCTGCAGCGCCTCGACGGCCCGGTCCGCGGCAACGGCAAGATCATGCAGGAGCTGGAGTCGCAGTTCCGCGGCGCCGGCTGGAACGTGATCAAGCTGGTGTGGGACCGCTCCTGGGACCCGCTGCTGGCCCAGGACCGCGACGGCATCCTGGTCAACAAGCTCAACAGCACCCCCGACGGCCAGTTCCAGACGTACGCCACCGAGACCGGTTCGTACATCCGTGAGCACTTCTTCGGCGACGACCACCGTCTCCGCAAGATGGTCGAGGGCATGACCGACGACCAGATCCTGCACCTGGGCCGCGGCGGTCACGACCACAAGAAGATCTTCGCGGCGTACGCGGCGGCCAAGGCCCACAAGGGCCAGCCGACCGTGATCCTCGCGCAGACCGTCAAGGGCTGGACCCTGGGTCCGAACTTCGAGGGCCGCAACGCGACCCACCAGATGAAGAAGCTCACGGTCGAGGACCTCAAGCGCTTCCGCGACCGTCTCCACATCCCGATCGCCGACAAGGAGCTGGAGTCCGGCCTGCCGCCGTACTACCACCCGGGTCGCGACTCGGAGGAGATCCAGTACATGCACGACCGGCGCCAGTCGCTCGGCGGCTACGTGCCCACCCGTGTGGACCGCTCCAAGCCGCTGGCCCTGCCGGACGACAAGGCCTACGCGACCGCCAAGAAGGGCTCCGGGCAGCAGTCGATCGCCACCACCATGGCGTTCGTCCGCATCCTGAAGGACCTCATGCGGGACAAGGAGATCGGCAAGCGCTTCGTGCTGATCGCCCCCGACGAGTACCGCACCTTCGGCATGGACGCGTTCTTCCCGTCCGCGAAGATCTACAACCCGCTCGGCCAGCAGTACGAGGCCGTCGACCGCGAGCTGCTCCTGGCCTACAAGGAGTCCCCGACCGGCCAGATGCTGCACGACGGCATCTCCGAGGCGGGCTGCACGGCCTCCCTGATCGCGGCGGGCTCGGCCTACGCGACGCACGGCGAGCCGCTGATCCCGGTCTACGTCTTCTACTCGATGTTCGGTTTCCAGCGCACCGGCGACCAGTTCTGGCAGATGGCCGACCAGCTGGCCCGCGGCTTCGTCCTCGGCGCCACCGCCGGCCGGACCACGCTGACGGGTGAGGGTCTGCAGCACGCGGACGGCCACTCGCAGCTGCTGGCCTCCACGAACCCGGGTGTCGTGGCCTACGACCCGGCGTTCGGCTTCGAGATGGCGCACATCGTCAAGGACGGTCTGCGTCGGATGTACGGCGAGAACGCGGAAGACATCTTCTACTACCTCACCGTCTACAACGAGCCGATCCAGCACCCGGCCGAGCCGGCGGACGTGGACGCCGAGGGCATCCTCAAGGGTCTGTACCGCTTCAAGCAGGGCGAGGCGGGCGCCATCCCGGCGCAGATCATGGCCTCCGGTGTGGCCGTGCCGTGGGCGATCGAGGCCCAGCGCATCCTCGCCGAGGAGTGGAACGTCAAGGCGGACGTCTGGTCGGCTACCTCCTGGAACGAGCTGCGCCGTGACGCCATCGAGGTGGAGGAGCACAACCTCCTGCACCCGGAGGAGGAGCAGCGCGTCCCGTACGTGACGAGCAAGCTCGCCGGCGCCGAGGGCCCGAAGGTGGCCGTGTCCGACTGGATGCGGGCGGTTCCGGACCAGATCGCGCGCTGGGTGCCCGGCACGTACCAGTCGCTGGGTGCGGACGGCTTCGGCTTCGCGGACACGCGTGGCGCGGCCCGTCGCTTCTTCCACATCGACGCCCAGTCGATCGTCCTGGCGGTGCTCACCGAGCTCGCCAAGGAGGGCAAGGTCGACCGCTCGGCCCTGAAGCAGGCGATCGACCGCTACCAGCTCCTGGACGTAGCAGCAGCCGACCCGGGCTCCGCGGGCGGCGAAGCGTAAGCAGTAATGAAGGCCCCCGCCTCTCCGAGGCGGGGGCCTTCGCGTTTGTGGGCAATCGTTCCGCGGGGCTGGGGGCACCTCCCAGCGGTAGCTGGGGGAGGGTGGGCACAAACGGACCACCGGCGTGCAGCCGTCAACGAGAGCTCAGCTCTCCCACACCTTGTACGCCCGCACCACATACGGCGACTCCGGCACCCACGTCCCCGACGGATACGTCACGAACTCCCCCGTCTCCGCACAGGTGGCGCTCTGGTACGTAGTGACAGGGCGCCCCGTCCGGTTGACCAGTGAAGCCCCCGTCACACCGGCGGGCAGCGCCATGCAGCTCTCGATGTCGATCCCCGCCAGCTCGCTGACCTGCCGCTCACCGCGGAATTCCGTCTTCGGCCAGAGGCACAGCTGCCCGGCCGCACAGGCCTTCGCGGGCTTCGAGGGCTTCGCGGCCTTCGCGGGCTTCGCGGGCTTCGCGCTCGCGGCGGGCGCGGCCGCCAGGGCCACCGCGCCGGCCAGCGTCACGGCAAGCACAACCGCATGATTCATACGCATAAGGGTTCCTCCCCCACTCGGATGGACCGCCGAGTCTGCTGGCCCGTGATCGCCACTGCCAAGAGGGCCGGGTCGGCCATGCCCTGATAGGGGAAGGCGGTCGGCGGCGGGCCCGGTACCGAGGTACCGGGCCCACCCCCGCACCGGGTTCAGATGTGGGCCGCACCCGCCCCGGCCCCGGCGTTCCGGCCGCGCTTGGTGAAGACGGCGACGAGCGCCGCGACCAGCGCGACGCAGCCGGCGACCGTAAAGCCCGTGTTGATGGCTGACACGAAAGTGTCATGCGCGACGGTGGTGATCTTCCCCGCGATCTCCGGCGGGGTGTTCGGCGCGACGGGCGCGACGCCGACCTGGACTGCGTCGGCGCCCTGGGCCGCCTGATCCGGCGTGACCGGCGGCAGCCCGGCCGCCGCCCACTCGCGCGGCAGCAGGTGGTCGACCCGGGAGGCCACGACCGCGCCCAGCACGGCCGTGCCCAGCGAACCGCCGACCTGCATGGCGGCCTGCTGCAGGCCGCCGGCCACGCCGGCGTGCTCCAGCGGCGCGTTGCCGACGATGACCTCGGTCGCCCCCACCATGACCGGCGCGAAGCCGAGGCCGAGCAGCGCGAACCACACCGACAGCAGGGCCGTGCCCGTGCCGGGCTCGAGGGAGGACAGGCCGAAGCAGCCCACCGCCGCGCAGAGCATGCCCACGATCAGGGGGATGCGGGGGCCGATCCGGCTGATCAGCGCGCCGGCCGCCGGCGAGGCGACGATCATCATGGCGGTGAGGGGCAGCAGGTGCAGACCGCTGTCGACGGGCGTCATGCCGTGCACGTTCTGCAGATAGAAGGTGACGAAGAACAGGCCGCCTATGAAGGCGAAGGCCATCAGCACCATCAGGACCGTGCCGGCGGACAGCGGCAGGGACCGGAAGAGGCTCAGCGGCAGCAGCGGTTCGCGCGCCTTGACCTGCCACACGGCGAAGAGGACGAAGCACAGCAGCGAGGCGGCGAGGAACAGCAGCGTCCTGGCGCTCCCCCACTGCCAGTCCGTCGCGTTGATCAGCGCCCAGATGAGGCAGAACATCGCGGTGGACAGCAGCAGGATGCCCGCGACGTCGAAGGACTTGGGGGCGCTGGGGGTGCGGTGGTCCTTGAGGATGACCATGCCGAGTGCGAGCGCGGCGGCGCCCACGGGGACGTTGATGAAGAACACGGACTGCCAGTTGACGTGCTCGACGAGGAGCCCGCCGACGATGGGGCCGCCGGCCGTGGAGGCTCCGATGACCATGCCCCACAGGCCGATCGCCATGTTGAGCTTGTGGGCCGGGAACGTCGCGCGCAGCAGCCCGAGCGCGGCCGGCATCAGCAGCGCGCCGCACAGGCCCTGCAGGACCCGGAAGCCGACGACCGTCGACACGCTGCCGGACAGGGCGATGAGTCCGGAGGACAGGGCGAAGCCGGTGGTACCGATAAGGAAGATCAGGCGATGGCCGAAGCGGTCGCCGAGCTTGCCCGCGGTGATCAGGGCGACGGCGAGGGCCAGGAGGTAGGCATTGGTGATCCATTGCACGTCGGCGAGCGAGGCGCCGAGGTCCTTCTGGATGGCGGGGTTGGCTATGGCGACGATCGTGCCGTCGAGCGCGACCATCATCACGCCTATCGCGACGGTGATCAGGGTGAGCCAGGGATGGCCCCTCAGTCCTTTCCGGGGTCCCAGGCCGGGCGTCGCGTCGGCGACGGTGGTCTGTGTCATACAGCCGAGATTATGGCAGTCGCTGACAATTGACAACGAAGTTCAAGCGTCGTTGGCTGACACTTGGCCCATGACTATTCTGATCAGCGCAAACACAACGGAAGAGGCGGGGCGATGCACACGGTCGACGGCGCGACGGCGGGGCTGCGGGAGCGCAAGAAGCGCCGGACCCGCGACACCCTCATCAGGTGCGCCCTGGAGCTGTTCGCGGACCGGGGCTACGAGGGCACGACCGTCGACGAGATCGCGGCCGCCGCGGACGTCTCGCAGCGCACCTTCTTCCGCTACTTCGCGGGCAAGGAGGAGGTCGCCCTCTCCGTCCAGGAGATGGTGGAGTCGCACTTCTTCGCCGCCGTGCGCGAGCGCCCCGCCGCCGAGCCGCCGCTGACCGCGCTGCGCACCGCGGTGCTGTCCTCGTGGGACACCATCGAGGAGGCCATCCAGTCGGTCGTCCCGCTGGAGCTGCACGTGCGCACGTACCGGATGATCCAGTCGACGCCGCAGCTGCTGGCGGCCCATCTGCGCCGCAGCGCGGAGCTGGAGGACCGGCTCACCCAGGAGATCGCCGACCGGGAGGGGCTGCCGCCGCAGGACCCGCGTCCGCGCATCCTGGTCGCGGCGTTCAGCGGGGTGATGCGGGCGAACGGCAAGCTGTGGGCCGAGGTCGCGGACGGGGACATGAGCGAGCTCAAGTCCACCGCCGCCGCCTTTTTGGACCAGATCGGACCGGCATTGGCGGAAAACTGGCGATCTTGAACAGAAGCCCCACGAGTGCGCCCGATTCCCCGTGATCCAAACGTGAGATAGCTCACCGACTTCCCGGACGCAAGCGAGTTTCTCCTAGGGTGGTCCGCGGTGACTTCCTTCCCGGAGCTCGGCTCCCACTCCCCCATCCCTTGGACGAACGCGGCCACGGTGTGGCGCGCCCTGCTCGCACTGGCCGTGGTGTTCGTCATGCTCGCGACGACCGGCTGGACGGCCGTGAGAAGCCACAAGGCGCCCGCCGACCCCCGCACGGCCTCGGTGAAGGCGTGGCTGCACGGCTCCGTCGGCGGTGTGCCGCTCCCCTCCCCCGGCTCGGAGCCCACCACCCTGGCCCGCTTCTTCACCTCGCTCACCGGTGGTCAGCGCGAGCGGCTGGCCGAGCGCTATCCGCTGGTCGTCGGCAACCTCGCCGGCGCCCCCACCGCGCTGCGCTACCGCGCCAACCGGATCGCCCTCGCCCAGGCCCGTACCGTCGAGCGGCGCCGCAGCCACGACAGCGCGCTCACGCCCTCCGGCCGCTACGAGGCCGCCCGGCGCATGCACCGCTTCGAATCGCTGCTGGCCCCCGACCGGCAGGTCCTCGCCTTCGACCCCACCGGCGCCGGCCGGGTGGCCGAGGTCTTCGGCGACCTCGACCGCGCCGAGCGGGTCTCCGTCGTGGTCCCGGGCGTCGACACCAACGTGCTGACCTTCGAGAAGAGCCAGCGCGCCTACAGCGCGCCCGTCGGCATGGCCCGCTCCCTCTACGCCGCCGAGCGGAAGGCGAGCCCCGCCACCGGGACGGCCGTCATCGCCTGGGCCGACTACACCTCGCCCGCAGGCGTGGGCATGGACGCGGCGACCGGCAAGCTCGCCGCCGAGGGCGCGCTGCGGCTGCGGAAGCTGGTGCGGGCGCTGCCCGGCGAGTCGAAGATCTCGCTGTTCTGCCACAGCTACGGCTCCGTGGTCTGCGGCGTCGCCGCCCGCGACCTCTCCCCGCGCGTCACGGACGTGGCGGTCGCCGGCAGCCCCGGCATGCGCGCCGACCGCGCCTCCGACCTGCGCAGCAGCGCCCGGATATGGGCGATGCGGGACGCGGACGACTGGATTCAGGGCGTGCCCCACATGGAGGTCGGCGGCCTCGGCCATGGCGCCGACCCGGTCTCCGCGGCCTTCGGCGCCCGGGTGCTGTCCGCCTCCGACGCCCGTGGCCACGCCGGCTACTTCGCCCCCGGTACCACCAGCCTCGCCAACTTCGCCGGGATCGGAGTCGGCGCCCCCGCCTCCGTTCGTTGCGCGAGGGACGGCAGTGACTGCACAGCCGATCTGCGTCCGGATCCGGTGGCACCCGCCGTTTGACGCGCGTAGCGTCACGAGGGGGGACGGGCGGACGGCCGCCGCATACGATGAGCGGCATGGGTGATGTGCTGGCCGGTTTCCACGCCGTCTGGGAGTTCGACACCGACTCCGTGCTCATCCGCTTCGAACGGGGGATCCGCACACCGAGGCTGCTCCAGGTGCTCGGCGAGCGGCGCGTCCCGTACGAGGCGCTCGCGGCCGTCGAACAGGCCCCGGGGAAGCACGGGACGGTGGTGCTGCGCGCCGTGCCCAGACCCGGCGCCGATCCGCTGTTCGACGCCGCGGAAGGGCAGTTGAAGGAGGGCTGCGACCCGTACCGGCTGGTCCTGCCGGCGGAGCGCGAGCTGCTCGCCGAGTACTACGCCGAGCGGATACGGGCCGAGCTCGGTCCCGATGCCACGGAGCCGGCCGAGCGCCATCTGGTGGCGGCGCCCGTCCCGCCCCTGTCCTTCAAGGCCTACGACGGCAAGGCGTCCTTCGACGGCCGGGCCGTCTCTTTCCGCTGGTTCTGGACCGGAGCGTCCTCCGCCAAGTGGAAGGCGGGCGACCAGCGTTTCGGCGTCGAGGAGCTGACGGGCGTGGACTGGCGCTCCCCCGAGGCCCTCGGCGGACACCTGCGGCTCCTGCGCCGCGGCATCGACACCGCCCCGGGCGCCGCCGACCAGGACCCGGCGGCCGTCGTCTTCGGCATGGGCTACGGCCTGGTCCACGAGTCGCTGCCCTTCGCGGCCGCGGTCCTGGCGGCCGTACGGGCCAAGGCCCCCGCCCTGGCCGGGGACCTGGCCCACGGCTCCCACACCGTCCCCGCCGCCCGCCCCGACCCCGGCGGCATCGCGGAGCGCATCCGCCACCTGGGCGAGCTGCACGGCGCGGGCCTGCTGACGGACGAGGAGTTCACCGTGAAGAAGGCACAGCTGCTGGCCGAGCTGTAGGGCACTGATACCGGGGTATGACATCCGGTCCGGCACCTGGGGGTGACGCCTCCACCGGCCCGGTCCGCCTAGGCTGACCGGGCCATGTCCAAGATCGCACCCCGCTTCCCCCGCGCGTTCCTGCGCGAGATCTGCACACCCGCCGGGCCGCCGACGCCGTACCTGGCGCACGCCCGGCGCCCGTTCGTGCGGCGCCTGCCCACCCTGGTCGCCTGGCTGTTCACCATCATCCTGCTGCCGACCACGGCCATGGGGCTCTCCCACGACTACGGGCTGAACTCCGACGTCGCCCTCGCGCTCGCGGTCGCCCAGCACGCGCCGCTGCTCATGGCGGTCCGCCGGCCGCTGCTGGCCTGGGCGATCGTCTTCGTCGCCGACGTCGTGGGCGCGGCCCTGCTGCTCACGGTGGACCTGCCGGCGGGCCGGCCCTGGCCCTGGCCGGCCACGGAGTCCATCGGCCTGCTGCTGCTGATGCTCGCCCTCGCGCTGCGCGAGCGCCGGCTGACGCTGACGGCCGTGTGGCTGCTGACGGCGCTGGCGAGCCTGGTCTTCCGCAGCCTCGACCCCGAGCAGGCCACCGGCACCTGGGTGCCGCTGGTCGCGATCGGCGGGGTGATCCTCCTCGTCGGCGGCGCCCTGCGCGAACGGGGCGACGCCCGCCGGGCGCTGGCCGAGCAGGAGACGATCAGCGAGGCCGAACGCGCGCGCCGCACGCTGCTGGAAGAACGCGCGCGCATCGCCCGCGAGTTGCACGACGTCGTCGCCCACCACATGTCCGTCATCACCGTCCAGGCCGACAGCGCCCCCTACCGCGTCGCCGGCCTGCCGGACGCGGCCCGCGAGGAGTTCGGCGCGATCGCCGCCACCGCCCGGGAATCGCTGACCGAGATGCGACGGCTGCTGGGCGTGCTGCGCAGCGAGGGCTCCCCTGGCGCCGACGGCTCCGAACGGACACCCCAGCCCGGCGTCGACCGCCTGCCGCAGCTGATCGAGGCCACGGTCCGCACGGGGCTGCCGGTGGAGTTGACGATGCCGGTGCTGCCGGCGCTGCCGCAGACGGTGGACCTGTCGGCGTACCGGATCGTCCAGGAGGCCCTGTCCAACGTCGTGCGGCACGCGCCCGGTGCGCCGACCCGGGTGTCGGTGTCGGTGAACGGGACCGGTGCGGCCGGTACGGCCCTGACCGTGCTCGTCGTCAACTCGGCCGCGGCCGCCTCCGACGCACCGCAGCGGCCCCTGGAGACCAGCGGCACCGGCCACGGCCTGGTGGGCATGCGCGAACGGGTCCGCCTGGTCGGCGGCACCCTCGACACCGGCCCCCTGCCGGACGGCGGCTTCCGGGTGGCGGCACGCCTTCCCCTCTCCGACGCGACGCGAGCAGAACAGGAACCTCCCACCGCATGACCATCAGGGTGATCATCGTCGACGACCAGGCCATGGTGCGGGCGGGCTTCGCCGCGCTCCTGGCCGCCCAGCCCGACATCGACGTCGTCGGCGACGCGCCGGACGGGCGCCAAGGCGTGGAACTGAGCCGGTCCACGCACCCGGACGTGGTGCTCATGGACGTCCGGATGCCGGAGATGGACGGCCTGGAGGCCGCGCGCCGGCTCCTCGACCCCCCGCGCGGGGTCACGCACCTGCCGAAGGTGCTGATGCTGACGACCTTCGACGTCGACGACTACGTCTACGAGGCGCTGCGCGCCGGCGCGTCCGGCTTCCTCCTCAAGGACGCCCCTCCCGCCGACCTGATCTCGGCCGTACGGGTGGTGGCCGCCGGCGAGGCCCTCCTCGCCCCCTCCGTCACCCGCCGCCTCATCGCCGACTTCGCGAAGCGGCCCGCTCCCCGACGGGAACGGTCGCTGCGGCTCAACGGCCTGACGCCGCGTGAGACGGAGGTCCTGGAGCTGATCGCCCGGGGCCTGTCGAACCAGGAGATCGCGGCGACGCTGGTCCTGGCGGAGCAGACGGTGAAGACCCACATCGGCCGCGTCCTCGCCAAACTGAACCTGCGGGACCGTGCGCAGGCGGTGGTCTTCGCCTACGAATCGGGGCTGGTGGCCCCGGGCGAGGGGTGACCGGGGCTCCGCCCCGGACCCCGGTCCTCAATCTCCCCCAGCTACCGCTGGGAGGTGCCCCCAGACGGGCTGGATTTTCCAGCCCGTCCGGCGATTGAGGACAAGAAACGGTGAAAGGGCGGGGTAGGGGAAAGCTACTCGCGCCCAGCCGACGTGAACGCCATGTCCGCGTAACGCCCTCCGGCCACCTGCCCGGCAATGGGCTCCAGAGCAGCCAGCTCATCAGCCGTCAGCTCGACACGCGTAGCCCCCACGTTCTCCTCCAGCCGCACCCGCCTCCGCGTCCCCGGAATCGGAACCACCGTCAGACCGTGCACCGCAGCCCGCTGCTGGGCCCACGCCAGGGCCACCTGCCCCAGCGAGATCCCCCGCTCCTCGGCGATGCGCCGCACAGGCGCGAGCAGCGCCGCGTTCCGCTCCGCGTTGTCGCCGGTGAAGCGCGGCAGCGTCCGGCGCCAGTCGTCGCTCGTGAGCTCCTTGTCGGCGTCGACGAACGCCCCGGTCAAAAAGCCCCGGCCGAGCGGCGAGTACGGCACGAGGGCGACGCCCAGCTCGCGCGCGGTGGGCACCACGTTCGCCTCGATGTCCCGGCTGAACAGCGACCACTCCGACTGCACGGCCGCGATCGGGTGCACGGCCTGCGCCTCGCGCAGCTCACCGCCGGTCACCTCGCTCAGGCCCAGGTGCTTGACCTTGCCCTCGGCGACCAGCTCGGCCATCGCGCCGACCGACTCCTCGATCGGGACGTCGACGTTGCGCCGGTGCATGTAGTAGAGGTCGATCTCGTCGACGCCCAGGCGCCGCAGGCTGCCCTCCACGGCCTGGCGGATGTACGGACGGTCGTTGCGTATGCTGCGCCGCGTCGGGTCGTCGGGGTCGGGGACGATCGCGAACTTGGTGGCCAGGACGACCTGCTCGCGGTGGGCCCGGACGAAGGGGGCGATGAACTTCTCGTTCTCGCCCATCCCGTACATGTCGGCGGTGTCGAAGAGCGTCACGCCGAGCTCCAGCGCCCGCTCCAGCGTGGCCCGGGCCTCGGCCTCGTCGGTCGTCGGCCCGTAGGCGAAGCTCATGCCCATGCAGCCCAGGCCCTGGACGCCCACCTCGGGGCCGCCGGTGCCGAGCGTCACGCTCGCTATCGTGCTGTCGCTGCTCATGATGGCGTCTCAGAACCCTTCGGGTGACCGGCGCCCGGCGCCGGAGTAAATGTCGATCTTGTAGTCGAGCACCTCGAGCGTGCTGCGCAGCTCCGCGATGCGCCGGCGGACGTTCTCCCGGTGCTCGCTCAGCAGCCGTTCGCGGTCGGCGAAGGTGTGCTCGCCCTGCCGGACGAGCTCGGCGTAGCGGACCATGTCGGCCACCGGCATCCCGGTCAGCCGCAGCCGGCCCACCAGATCCAGCCAGTCCAGGTCGCGGTCGGTGTAGCGGCGCTGCCCGGTGTGGGAGCGGTCGACGTGCGGCATCAGGCCTATCCGCTCGTACCAGCGCAGGGTGTGCGCGGACAGCCCTGCGTAGGCGGCCACTTCGCTGATCGTGTAGCGGTCCCGGCCCTCCGGGCGGCGGTGGCGCTGCCGGTCGAGCTCCAGACAACCGGGCGCCTCCACCGGCGCGCTGTGCATCACGGTCATGCCACTCCCCCTCGCGAACGTCTGCGGTGGCCCCCACGCTAGAGAGTTGGAGTGCACTCCAGGCAAGCGGAGCCCGGGCCGATCCCGGTGCGGGTTAGGCTCCTTGCCATGGAGAGCCTGCGGATGATCGAGAACTGGCCCGTGGAGACCGCCGCGGCGGCCGTCGTACGGGCGGACGGCACGCGTGCGGGGACGTACGGGCCGACCGGGCACCGTTTCCCCCTCGCGTCCGTGACCAAGCCGCTGGCCGCGTACGCCGCGCTGATCGCCGTCGAGGAGGGCGCGATCGAGCTGGACGAGCCCGCGGGCCCGGCCGGCGCCACGGTCCGGCACCTGCTCGCCCACACCTCCGGGCTCGCCTTCGACGAGCACCGCACGATGGCCGAGCCCGGCACGCGGCGGCTCTACTCCAACGCCGGCTTCGAGGCGCTCGGCGACCACATCGCCAAGGCCACCGACATCCCCTTCGCGGAGTACCTGCGGCAGGCGGTGCTGGAGCCGCTGGGCATGGCCGCGACGGACCTTCCCCCAGCTACCGCTGGGGGTACCCCCGGCTCGCCCGCCAAGGACGGCGTCTCGACGGTCGAGGACCTGGCCCGCTTCGCGGCGGAGCTGCAGGCGCCCCGGCTGCTCTCGCGCCAGACCCTGGACGAGGCGACCTCGGTGGCCTTTCCCGGTCTGACGGGCGTCCTGCCCGGCTACGGTCACCAGCGCCCCAACGACTGGGGCCTGGGCTTCGAGATCCGCGGGGCGAAGTCCCCGCACTGGACGGGGGCGTCGTCCTCGCCGCGCACCTACGGGCACTTCGGCCAGGCCGGCACGTTCCTGTGGGTGGACCCGGAGGCGGGCGCCGCGTGCGTGGCGCTGGCTGACCGCCCCTTCGGCCCGTGGGCCATCGAGGCGTGGCCCCTGCTGACGGACGCCGTACTGGCTGAGCTGGCCTGATTTCTCCCCACCCCGCCCCTTCCCGAAAGGCCTCAAACGCCGGCCGGGCTGAAAATCAGCCCGTCCGGCGTTTGAGGACCGGGGTCCGGGGCGGAGCCCCGGTTACGGGAAGGGGCGGGGTGGGGAGAAAATCCCTGGCCTCAGCCGAAGTGCGGCTCCGCGTGCATCTCCCACGCCAAGAACTCGGCGGCGGAGCCGACGGCCTCCGCCTCCACCCCGACGGCGTCGAGCAGCCGCGCCGCGTCACCCTCCCCCAGCACCTCGCCCCCCACCCGCACGACCCCCCGCACCACGTGCACGTACAACCACGGCGCATCCGGCAGCGCCGTCCGCTCCGCACCCCGCAGCCGCCGCACGTGCAGCACCGCCTCCGCCCGCGACAGCGCGTAGGGCGTGCCGTCGGCAATGCCCCGCACCACCTCGTAGTGGGGCTCACCACCGAATTCGGACGGGGTGAGCCACATCTGGACGAACCGCAGCGGATCCGCCCCCGCGTTGCGCTCGACGTGGCGGACGCCGGAGCCCGCGCTCAGGCGCTGGACGTCGCCGGGGCGGACGGTGACGACGTGACCGGTGGAGTCCTCGTGTGTGAGTTCGCCCTCCACCACCCAGGTGACGATCTCGACGTCCCGGTGGGGGTGCTCGGCGAAGCCCGCGCCGCCCGCCAGCCGCTCCTCGTTGCAGGCCGCGAGCGGGCCGAACCGCACGTTGTCGGGGTCGTAGAAGCCGGAGAAGGAGAAGGCGTGCCAGGTCTCGATCCCGGCCTCCGCATCGCCGCCGCGGAAGCGTTCGGCGGCCCGTTGCACGTGCATCATCGGGCCACCGTAGCCCCGTGAAGGGCTCCACAGGGGCCCGGCGGCCCCGAGCCGCACCCGAATAAGGCAGGCTTGTCCCCGTGCCTGAACCAGCCGCTAACACCCCGCATCCCCACAGCGCCACCCTGCGCAACCTGGAGAAGTCCTCCGGAACGCTGGCCGCCGCGGCCATCGCCCGGATGGACGCCCAGCTGCCGTGGTACCGGGCGATGCCCCCGGAGAACCGGTCCTGGATCGGCCTGGTGGCCCAGGCCGGCATCGCGGCCTTCACCGAGTGGTTCCGGCATCCGGAGACCCCTCAGGCCATCAGCACGGACGTCTTCGGCACGGCTCCCCGCGAGCTGACGCGGGCGATCACGCTGCGCCAGACCGTGGAGATGGTGCGGACGACCATCGAGGTCATGGAGTCGGCCATCGACGAGGTGGCCGCGCCGGGCGACGAGAACTCGCTGCGCGAGGCCCTGCTGGTGTACGCACGGGAGATCGCCTTCGCCACGGCGCAGGTCTACGCCCAGGCCGCCGAGGCGCGCGGCGCGTGGGACGCCCGGCTGGAGTCGCTGGTGGTCAACGCGGTGCTCTCGGGGGAGGCGGACGAGGGCGCGCTGTCGCGGGCGGCGGCGCTGGGCTGGAACTCGCCGGCGCATGTCGCCGTGGTGCTGGGCACGGCTCCCAACGGGGACAGCGAGCTGACGGTGGAGGCGATCCGCCGGGCCGCCCGGCACGCCAAGCTGCAGGTCCTGACGGGGGTGCTGGGCGACCGGCTGGTGGTGATCGCGGGCGGCTCGGACGATCCTCTGCAGGCGGCGAAGGCGCTGATCGGCCCGTTCGCGGCCGGCCCGGTGGTGGCCGGGCCCGTGGTGGGCGATCTGCTGGCGGCGAACCGGTCCGCGCAGGCCGCGGGGGCGGGCCTCAAGGCCTGCGCGGCCTGGCCGGATGCCCCCCGTCCCGTACTGGCCGACGACCTGCTGCCCGAACGGGCGATGGCGGGTGACGCGGCCGCACGGGAACAGCTGGTGGAGGAGATCTACAGACCGCTGGAGGAGGCGGGCTCGGCGCTGCTGGAGACGCTGAGCGTCTACCTGGAACAGGCCAGCAGCCTGGAGGGGGCGGCCAGGATGTTGTTCGTCCACCCCAACACCGTGCGATACCGCCTCCGACGTGTGACGGACGTCACCGGCTGGTCACCCTCCGATGTCCGCTCGGCCTTCACACTGCGGATCGCACTGATCCTCGGGCGCCTGGCCGACGCGGAGTAACGCCCTTAGGCTTTTGTCGAACGTCCACAATTCCCCTGACGGTTCTTGGTCCCTGTCCTCACGGGTGACCGATGCCGTCCACGAGAGAGAGTGTGAGGGTGCTCGTACTCGTCGCTCCCGGCCAAGGCGCTCAGACGCCCGGATTCCTGACCCCCTGGCTCGACCTCCCCGGTGTCTCCGGCCGTCTGGCCGAGTGGTCGGCAGCCATCGACCTGGACCTCGTCCACTACGGCACGAACGCCGACGCCGATGAGATCCGCGACACCGCGGTGGCCCAGCCGCTGCTCGTGGCGTCCGCGCTGATCTCGGCGGGGCAGCTCTTCGCCACGCAGGAGGACTTCGCGCGCCTCGTCGGCGCCACCGCCGGCCACAGCGTGGGCGAGCTCGCCGCCGCCGCGCTGACCGGTGTGCTGTCCGAGCGGTCCGCCATGGAGCTCGTGCGCAAGCGCGGCCTGGCCATGGCCGAGGCCGCGGCCGTCACCGAGACCGGCATGTCCGCGCTGCTCGGCGGCGACCCCGAGAACGTCCTGCCGCATCTGGAGAAGCTCGGCCTGACCCCGGCGAACGTCAACGGCGCCGGGCAGATCGTGGCCGCCGGCACCGCCGAGCAGCTGGCGGCGCTGGCCGAGGACAAGCCCGAGGGCACCCGCAAGGTCATCGCCCTGAAGGTGGCGGGCGCCTTCCACACCCACCACATGGCCCCGGCCGTGGCGGCCCTGGAGGCCGCGGTGGGCGAGCTGGAAGTCCGCGACCCCCATACGCGTTATGTCTCCAACAAGGACGGCCGGGTCGTCACCGGCGGCCAGGACGTCGTGCGGCGTCTGGTGGGCCAGGTGGCCAACCCGGTCCGCTGGGACCTGTGCATGGAGACCTTCAAGGAGCTGGGCGTCACCGCGCTGATCGAGGTGGCCCCCGGCGGGACCCTCGTGGGCCTGGCCAAGCGCGCCCTGCCCGGCGTCAAGACCCTCGCGCTCAAGACCCCGGACGACCTCGAGGCCGCCCGCGCGCTGATCGCCGAGCACGCAGCCGACGCCGCCGGCCCGGCCGAATAAGGAGTCCGAGAGCATGACCTCGAAGATCAAGCCCGGCAAGGGCGCCCCGTACGCACGCATCATGGGCGTGGGCGGCTACCGCCCCACCCGTGTGGTGCCGAACGAGGAGATCCTCAAGCACATCGACTCCTCCGACGAGTGGATCCGCTCCCGTTCGGGCATCGCCACCCGGCACTGGGCCGGCCCGGAGGAGACCGTGGCCGCGATGTCCCTGGAGGCGGCGGGCAAGGCCATCGCCGACGCGGGCATCACCCCCGAGCAGATCGGCGCCGTCCTCGTCTCGACGGTGTCGCACTTCAAGCAGACCCCGGCCATCGCGACCGAGATCGCCCACAAGGTCGGCGCGGGCAAGCCGGCCGCCTTCGACATCTCCGCCGGCTGCGCGGGCTTCGGCTACGGCCTGGCCATCGCCAAGGGCATGGTGACCGAGGGCTCGGCGGAGTACGTCCTGGTCATCGGCGTCGAGCGGCTCTCCGACCTGACCGACCTGGAGGACCGCGCCACGGCCTTCCTGTTCGGCGACGGCGCGGGCGCCGTGGTCATCGGCCCCTCGCAGGAGCCGGCGATGGGCCCCACGGTGTGGGGCTCGGAGGGCGACAAGGCCGAGACCATCAAGCAGACCGTCGCGTGGGACGTCTACCGCGAGGAGACGGACGTCCGCTTCCCCGCGATCACCCAGGAGGGTCAGGCGGTCTTCCGCTGGGCCGTCTTCGAAATGGCGAAGATCGCCCAGCAGGCGCTGGACGAGGCCGGGGTGAGCCCCGAGGACCTGGACGTCTTCATCCCGCACCAGGCGAACATGCGGATCATCGACTCGATGGTCAAGACCCTCAAGCTGCCGGAGAGCGTCACGGTCGCCCGTGACGTGGAGACCACCGGCAACACCTCCGCGGCCTCCATTCCGCTGGCCATGGAGCGCCTCCTGGCCACCGGAGCGGCGAAGAGCGGCGACACCGCGCTCCTCATCGGCTTCGGGGCGGGTCTCGTGTACGCCGCCACGGTCGTTACCCTCCCCTAGGCGAGATCCACGGCGACCGGCACCACCGGCCGGTCACCGGAAGGTCACCGCACCAGCAGTTCCCTTACCGCAGTTCCACCGCACTATCGATAGAAGGAGCGCCGACATGGCCGCCACCCAGGAAGAGATCCTCAAGGGCCTCGCCGAGATCGTCAACGAGATCGCCGGTATCCCCGTCGAGGACGTCAAGCTGGACAAGTCCTTCACCGACGACCTGGACGTCGACTCGCTGTCCATGGTCGAGGTCGTCGTGGCCGCCGAGGAGCGCTTCGACGTGAAGATCCCCGACGAGGACGTCAAGGGCCTGAAGACCGTCGGTGACGCTGCCGGCTACATCCTGAAGCACCAGGACTGATCAAGCGTTCGTCGCCACCCCGGCGGTGGCGGTTCCAGCACCTCTACACGTGGAGACAGAATTCCTGTGAATCCGACCAATCGCACCGTGGTCGTCACCGGTATCGGCGCAACCACACCGCTGGGTGGCGACAGCGCATCGACCTGGGAAGGGCTGCTCGCCGGGCGTTCCGGCGCCCGCGCCCTGGAGGGTGAGCGGTTCGCCGAGCTGCCGGTCCGTATCGCCGCCGTCGCGGCCGTGGACCCCGAGGACGTGCTGCCCCGGCCGCTCGCCCGCAAGCTGGACCGGTCGGCGCAGTTCGCGCTGATCGCCGCGCGCGAGGCATGGGCCGACGCGGGCTTCACCGCCAAGGCCGGCGAGGACGCCTCGATCGTCCCCGAGCGCCTCGGCACGGTCATCGCCTCCGGCATCGGCGGCGTGACCACCCTGCTCGACCAGTACGACGTGCTCAAGGAGAAGGGCGTCCGCCGCGTCTCCCCGCACACCGTGCCGATGCTGATGCCCAACGGCCCGTCCGCCAACGTCGGCCTCGAGGTGAACGCCCAGGCGGGCGTCCACACCCCGGTCAGCGCCTGCGCCTCCGGCGCCGAGGCCATCGGCTACGCCGTCGAGATGATCCGCACCGGCCGCGCCGACGTGGTCGTCGCGGGCGGCACCGAGGCGGCCATCCACCCGCTGCCCATCGCGGCCTTCGCCAACATGATGGCGATGTCCAAGAACAACGACGAGCCGACCACGGCTTCGCGTCCGTACGACAAGAAGCGCGACGGCTTCGTCCTCGGCGAGGGCGCCGGCGTCGTCGTCCTGGAGTCGGCCGAGCACGCCGCCCGCCGCGGCGCGCGCGTCTACTGCGAGGTGCTGGGCCAGGGTCTGTCCGCGGACAGCCACCACATCGCCCAGCCCGAGCCGAGCGGCCGCGGTATCGCCGCCGCGCTGCAGAACCTGCTCGACAGCACCGACCTCAAGCCGTCGGAGGTCGTGCACCTCAACGCGCACGCCACCTCCACGCCGCAGGGCGACTCCGCGGAGCTCAAGGCGCTGCGCAAGGTCCTCGGCGACGACCTCGACCACGTCGCGGTCTCCGCGACCAAGTCGATGACCGGCCACCTGCTCGGCGGTGCCGGCGGCATCGAGACGGTCATGACCGTGCTCGCGCTGTACCACCGCACCGCGCCCCCCACGATCAACATCGAAGAGCTCGACGAGGACATCGACGCGGACATCGTGCGCGACGAGCCCCGCAAGCTCCCGGAGGGCTCCATCGCGGCGATCAACAACTCGTTCGGCTTCGGCGGCCACAACGTGGTGCTCGCCCTGCGAACGGTCTGATCGCGCCCTGGCGCCGCACTCTTACGGGCGAAGGGCCCGCCCCGGCCGGGGCGGGCCCTTCGGCGTACCTGCGCCGCCTCACGCGTCGAAGCTGGCGAAGTAGGAGGCGGCCATGTCCTCGTCGCCGTGCCCCTGCTCGACGGCCCGCCGGAAGCGCTCCGCGCCCGCCGCCGCGACGTCGAGGCGCACCCCGGCCGACTCCCCCGCCGCGACGATCAGGCGGGCGTCCTTCTCCGCCGTCGTGGTGGCGAAGCTCGGCGGCGTGAGGGCGCCGCTGCGCAGGAGAGCGGTCTTGGCCCGCAGATAGCCCATGTCGAGCGGGCCGCCCGCCACCGCGTCCAGGAACCCCTCCGCCTCCACTCCCAGCCCCTCGGCCAGGGCCAGCGCCTCGGCCGCGCCGTGGGTGACGGCGAGGATCCAGCTGTTGACGACGAGCTTGAGCCGCGTGGCCGCGCCCCGCGCGGCGTCGTCGCCCACCCAGACGGTACGGGCGCCCACGGCGTCGAAGACGGGGGCGAGGACCTGCCGTACGGACTCCGGTCCCGCGGCCAGCACCGTGAGCGTGCCCTCCTCGGCGGGCCGCCGGGTGCCCACGACCGGGGCGTCGACGATGACCAGCTCCCGCTCGCGGGCGAAGGCGGCGAGGTCCGCCAGGCCCTCGAGCCCGGCGGTCGTCGACTGGACCCACACCGTGCCGGGGCGCAGCCCGGGCGCCGCCGCGCGCATCACGTCGAGGGTGGCGGGTCCGTCGTGGAGCATGGTCAGGACGACGTCGGCGCCGCGTACGGCCTCCTGCGGCGTGTCCGCGACGGTGGCGCCGTCGGCGGCGAGGGGCTCGGCCTTGGCCCGGCTGCGGTTCCAGGCGCGTACGGGCAGTCCGGCGCGGGCGAGGTTGCGGGCCATGGGGGCGCCCATGGTGCCGGTGCCGAGGACGGCGACGTGCACGGGGGCGGGGGCGGGGGCGGAAGGGGTGTCGGCCATGACCCGGACGCTAGGCGCTGGAGTGCGCTCGAAGGCAAGAGCGCGCCGTCGGGGCGCCCGTCCGGGCGCGGTTCACACCACCTGGTGCAACCAGCGCACCGGTGCGCCCTCGCCCGCGTAACGGAACGGTTCCAACTCGTCGTCCCAGGGCTTGCCCAGCAGCTTGGCGACCTCGGCCTGCAGATCGCTCTCGCCGCGGTCCGCGCGGGACATCGCGGCGCGCAGCCGGTCCTCGGGGATGAGGATGTCGCCGTGGATGCCGGTGACGGCGTGGAAGATGCCCAGGTCGGGGGTGGAGCTGTAGCGCTCGCCCTCGGCGGTGGCGCTGGGGTCGGCGGTCACCTCGAAGCGCAGCAGGTGCCAGCCGCGCAGCGCGGAGGCGAGCTTGGAGGCGGTGCCGGCCTGGCCCTGCCAGGAGAACTCGGAGCGCCAGGTGCCGGGCGCCGCGGGCTGGCGGATCCAGTCGAGGGTGACCCGCACGCCGAGAACGCCCGCCACGGCCCATTCGACGTGCGGGCACAGCGCGCGCGGCGCGGAGTGCACGTACAGAACTCCACGTGTCGTCACCGGGACCTCCAGTGCGGTTCGAGGTTCGCCTTCCCCAGCGGCCTCGCACCCGTGACGGTCCCGCCCGGGGCGGCGGTGGGCAGTCCGCCCCCATGACCACTCCCGCACCAGCTCGCGAGGTTACCAACAGTAAACACCATCGGGAGCAATTCTCCTGAAAATGGACAGGAAGTGACGTGTTGTGATTTCGTCGCGCCGCGTTTGCAAAGATCCCGGAACAAGTTGATCACCGGGGAAAAGCTACCGTGCGGAAGCGCCTGTGGGGTGACGTACCGTCGGTCCCGGACAGATATCACCCGGCCGGAGGGGGAACGAGATGGCGACGACCAGGAGGCGAAGGCGGCCCGTGGGCATACGGACCGCCGCCGCGGTGCTCGGCGCCGTACTGCTGGCGACCGGGTGCGAGGACGGCGCCACCGGGACCAAGGCGGCCGAGCCGAGCCCCACCCGTCCCGCCTGGAACCCCCGCCCGGCCTCGATGGCCTCCCTCGGCGACTCCATCACGCGCGGCTTCGACGCCTGCTCCGTGCTCGAGGACTGCCCCGAGGTCTCGTGGGCCACCGGCACCGAGGTCGACAGCCTCGCCCGGCGGCTGCTGCTGTCCCCGCAGACCAGCAGCTGGAACTACGCGAAGACCGGCGCGCGGATGGCCGACCTGCCGGGGCAGATGCGCTCGGCCGTGGCCCACAAGCCGCAGCTGGTGACCGTCCTGCTCGGCGCCAACGACGCCTGCCGCGCGGACGTGGCCCAGATGACGCCCGTGGACCGCTTCCGCACCGACTTCGAGGCGTCGTTGGGCACCCTGCGCTCCACCCTGCCGAAGTCCCAGGTCTACGTCGCCGGCATCCCCGACCTGAAGCGGCTGTGGTCGGAGGGGCGCAAGAGCATGCTCGGCAAGCAGATCTGGAAGATGGCGTCGATCTGCCCGTCGATGCTGCGCGACGCCGACGCGGCGGACGAGGCGGCCGAGGAGCGGCGGGCCCAGGTCGACAAGAGGGTCGGCGAGTACAACGCCGTCCTGAAGGACGTCTGCGGCCGGGACGCGCTGTGCCGCTACGACGGCGCGGTGAACGGCTACAACTTCACCGGCCAGGAGCTGAGCAAGTGGGACTGGTTCCACCCCAGCAGGAAGGGCCAGGTCGAACTGGCCGGCATGGCCTACCGCGCGATCACGGCACCGAAGCCGCTGCCGTAGCGCTGAATTCGAGCCCGTCCGGCGATCGAGGACACGGCACAGCCGGCCCGTCCGGCGATCGAGGACAAGAAACGGGGAAGGGGCGGAGCCCGTCAGGTGGCTCCGCCCCCGCAACGGCCGGAGAGCCGGACCGTCTCACGGCCCGGTACCCCGCCGGTGGCACCGGCGCCCGTACCCTCGCCCCGGGAAGCCGGTGCCTCGTTGAGCCCGCCCGGTGGGGACCAGGCCGAGGCGGAGGGATCGCGCGGAGACCGCGACCACCCTCCGACCGCACGCTATCCGATGAAGGCCCCTGGCTCATAAGCGAGTTCACCCGCGCCGGGGACACCGGCGGCCCGTCCGCTCACTCCGCGCTGTCGGCGTGCGGGCGCAGCCCGACGCCGGTGATGCCGTCCCAGTCCGTCAGCTCCTCCACCAGCGGATGGGCCGACCTCTTGCCCTCCAGGCTCAGCACGACCCCGGCCTCCTTGCCCTTGCTCTTGGGGCCCTCCCCGGCGCCGGCCTCCGCGTCGACCTGGACGTCCATCACCCGGAAGCCGCTCTTGGTGCACAGCTCCAGCACCCGGCCGAGCAGCCCCCGGCGCGTGCGGTAGGACAGGATCAGCTCGACCCGCTCGACGCTTCCCAACCGCCGGGTCAGCAGCACGAAGCCGCGCACCACCAGGAAGTGCACCGCGGTCGCGGCGGCCGCGAGCAGCGGCAGCCCGCCGCCGCACGCCATGCCGACGGCGCAGGTCAGCCAGATCGTGGCGGCCGTCGTCAGGCCGCGCACCGCGTCCCGGCGGACGAAGATGAGGCCGCCGCCGATGAAGCCGATCCCGGAGACGATCTGCGCCGCCACCCGGGACCCGTCCAGGCGGGCGTCGCCGTCGAGGTCGGCCAGCGCGCCGAAGCCGTGGATCGAGATCTCCATGAACAGCGCACTGCCCACCCCGACGAGGGTGTGCGTGCGCAGACCGGCGCTCTTCTGCTGCAGCTCGCGCTCGAGGCCGATGAGCGAGGACAGCAGGAGCGCGAGGGCCATCTCGGCGAATTCCCGGGCGCCTTGCCCGGCTCTGGGGTCGAACAGCGGGGCAGCGAAATGTCGTCCGGCGGATATGAGCGGGTCGGCGAGAAGCTGCGAGATTGCCATTCCGCCATTGTGGCCTGAAGGTGACTGTCCGCGAGGGGAGTTGGCCTCCCCCTACCGCCAATGCCGCCGCAGTGGTTACCTTCCGGCTCATGAGACCCGTTGATTCCGCCCGGATATCCCGCAGGAGCACCCTCGGCACCCTCGGCGCCGTCCTGCTCGCCTGCACCCCCCTCGCCCTCCCCGCCCCCGCCACGGCGGCGACGCGCACCGCACCGCCCACCGCACCGCTCACCGTCGAGGAACAGCGGCTGGCCGGCCCCGTACCGCAGGAGATCCTGCGCCGCAGCGGCTTCGACAGCGTGGCGCCCGGCTTCGCCCTCGCCCTGGCCCGTACCCGTACCGTCGCGCAGGCCGAGACGCTGGCCTCGGTCCACGGGCGGCAGCTGTGGCGACGGGCCGTGGACCGGGTCCAGGGCCGCGGCCCCGCCGGCGGCGATCTGAGCCGGGACGACGACCGGCCGCTGTACTGGGCGCGGCTGGGCATGACGCGGGCGCTGCGCGAGTGGCGGCCGGCCTTCGAGCTGGACGAGCGGCGGCGCGCGGAGCTGGTGGCGACGGTGGAGCGGGGCTCGCGGGGCCAGGACTCGATCGCCCTGCCGTCCGGCTCCGGGGTCAAGCGCGTCCTGATCACCGGCTTCGACCCGTTCCAGCTCGACTCCGACGTCCGCCGCTCCAACCCCTCGGGGGCGGCGGCCCTCGCCCTCGACGGCACCACCGTCGACACGCCGGCGGGCCCGGCGCGCATCGAGGCGGCCCTCTTCCCGGTGCGCTGGGACGACTTCGCCGACGGCACGGTCGAGCGGACCCTGCTGCCGCACTTCCGGCCCGGGCCCGGCAGGGTGGACCTGTTCACCACCATCAGCCAGGGCCGGCCCGACCGCTTCGACGTCGAGCGCACCAACGGGGCGTGGCGCGGCGGCTACCAGGACAACGTGAACGTCTCGCGCACGCAGACCGTGCCCGTGCCGCCCGGCGTACCGACCGTCGTTCCGCAGCCGCAGTGGACGACGACCAGCCTGCCGTACGCCGCGATCACGGCGGCGGCCACCGGGCCGTTCCGGGTGTACGACAACACCGCCGTCACCGAGATCCCGGCGGGCGGCGGCGAGGAGGTGGACCGGCCGGACGGGCCCACCCCGGGCTCGACCGCCCGCGCGGGCGGCGGGGGCGACTACCTCTCCAACGAGATCGCCTACCGGGCCACCCTGCTGCGCGACGCCGTGGGCCTGCGCGTACCGGGCGGGCACCTGCACACGCCGGTGCTGCGATTCGGCGAGGGCAACACCGACCCCGCGACGGGGCGGATCACCGACCCCGAGTTCGTACGGAACCGGCTGGCGATCACCGCACAGATCCGGTCGGTGATCTCGGTGGCCGTGGGGGCTACGGGCCGGTCATGATGACCGCATGATCATTTCTGCCGCTCAGTTCACGTCCCGGCCCTGCGACATCGACGCCAACGTCGCCCGCATGGCCGGCTTCGTGGCCGGGGCCGGCGAGCGGGGTGCCTCGCTCGTCGTCTTCGCCGAACTCGCCGTCACGGGCTACGAGCTCGACGCGATCGTCGCCGATCCCGGCCGGCTGACCATGGCCCCGGACGACGCCCGGCTGGCCCCGGTCCGCGACGCCTGCCGGACGGCGGGCGTCGCGGCCGTGGTCAACTGCGCGGGCACGGCCCCGGCCGGGCCGACCATCAGCTCGTTCGTGTACGGGCCGGACGGCGCGCTGCTCACGCGCTACGACAAGGTGCACGTGACGGAGACGGAGGCCGCGGCGGGCTTCACGGCGGGCACGGAAGACGGCCGCTTCACCCTGGACGGCGTCGGCTTCGGCCTCGCCATCTGCTTCGACGCCCACTTCCCCGACGTCGCGGCCCGCGCGGCGGCCGACGGCTGCCGCGCCCTGCTGGCGAGCTCGCTGTACGGCCGCCCCACGGGCGAGGCCGAGCGAGCGGAGATCTTCCCGTCCCTGGCGAAGGACCACGCCCTGCACGTCCTGCTGGCCAACCACGTGGGCCCGTCGGGCCCGTACGACGCGTGCGGGCTGAGCGCGGTGTGGGGCCCGGAGGGGGAGGTACTGGCGGAGGGGCCGGAGACGAGGGCGGGCCTGGCATTCAGCTCAATGTGAGCCCCTCCGGCGATTGAGGACCGGGGGTCCGGGGGCGGAGCCCCCGGTTACGGGAAGGGGCGGGGCTGGGGAGATTCCACACCCTCGCCCTCACCCTCGACGGTCTCCCCCATAAGGTCCCGCACCAACAGCGTCGCCCCGGCGACAGCCCCCGGCATCACGAAGACGGCCACGAACGGCACCAGGAACAGCAGAGCGACCGGCACCCCGAACCCCAGCGTCAGCAGCTTGCGCGAGCGCAGCATCGCCAGCCGCTCCTTGAGCGGCACCCCCCGCCGCTGCAGGGCCACGGCGGTGAGCTCCTCGGCGAGGAAGAAGCCGGAGACGCAGAAACCGATCACGGGAATGACGGTCTGTCCGATGACGGGCACGAAGCCCAGCGCGAAGAACAGGACGCCCCACAGGGCCACCCGCACGAGCACCGCGAGGCTCTCGCGGGCCGAGATCCACAGCTCCCGCCACAGCGGCAGCCCCGACTCGGGGGCGCTGCCGCCCTCGGCCAGGTCGACCCGCTCGGAGAGGGACTCATAGAAGGGCTGCCCGACCAGCAGCGTCACCGCCGTGAAGGAGATCACCGACAGCAGCAGGCAGCCGCCGAAGAACACCGTCGTCAGGGCGCCGCGGAAGAGGCCGAGCCAGGGTGAGCCCCAGCCGTCGGCGAAGGGCGTGGCCCAGCCGACGAAGTCGTCCGCCCATATGACGAGCGCGACGATCGCCGCCGCGTACCCGACCAGGGTGATGAGCCCGGGCAGCAGCCCGAACCCCCACTGCCGGCGGTTGCGGCCCACCCAGCGCTGCCCCTTGGCCAGGTACGTCATGCCCGCTACAAGATCTCGCATGGCGGGAAGCGTAGCCGCTCGGTGGAAAGGCGATCGTCGCGCTCGTGTACCGGGTTCGTCCCGGTCAGACGACGTCGAGGGTGACCTCGATGTTGCCGCGCGTGGCGTTGGAGTACGGGCACACCTGGTGCGCCTGCTCCACGAGCGCACGGGCGGTGGCCTCGTCGACGTTCGGGATGCGGGCCGAGAGCGCGACCTTGATGCCGAAGCCGCCGTCGGGGGTCTTGCCTATGCCGACCTCCGCGGTGACGGTCGAGCCGGAGATGTCGGCCTTCGCCTGGCGGGCGACGACGCCGAGGGCGCCCTGGAAGCAGGCGCTGTAGCCGGCGGCGAAGAGCTGCTCGGGGTTGGTGCCGGCGCCGCTGCCGCCCAGCTGCTTCGGGGGGTTGACGACGACGTCGAGCTGGCCGTCGTCGCTGGCGACGCGGCCGTCACGGCCGTTCTCCGCGGTGGCGACGGCGGTGTAGACGACCTCGACGGGCTGGATCGGCATAACGTTTCTCCTAGGAGGGGGGATTGACTCAGGGGGTGGGAAGGAAGGTCAGGCGTCGAGGCTGACGATCATCTTTCCGGTGTTCTCGCCGCGCAGCAGGCCCAGGAAGGCCTCGGCCGCGTTCTCGATGCCCTGCACGACGGTCTCGCGGTACGTGAGCTCGCCGGAGCGGATCCAGCCGCCGACCTCCTGGACGAACTGCGGGCGCAGCGCCTCGTGGTCGGAGACGATCATGCCCTGGACGCGCAGCCGCTTGGCCAGGATGTTGACCATGTTGCGCGGGCCGGGGACCGGCTCGGTGGCGTTGTACTGGGCGATCATGCCGCAGATGGTGACGCGGCCCTTCAGGTTCAGGGCGCCGAGCGCGGCTTCGAGGTGCTCGCCGCCGACGTTGTCGAAGTAGACGTCGATGCCGTCGGGGGCCGCCTCCTTCAGCTGCTCGGCGACGGGGCCCTTCTTGTAGTTGAAGGCGGCGTCGAAGCCGTGCTCGTCGAGCAGGACCTGGACCTTCTCGTCCGAGCCCGCGCTGCCGATGACGCGTGCCGCGCCCTTGAGCTTGGCGATCTGGCCGACCAGGCTGCCGACCGCGCCGGCGGCGCCGGAGACGAAGACGGTGTCGCCCTCCTGGAAGGAGGCGACCTCCAGCAGGCCCGCGTAGGCGGTCATGCCCGGCATGCCCAGGACGCCGAGGTAGGCGGAGAGCGGGGCGACGCCGGGGTCGACCTTGGCGGCGCGCCGGGCGTCCACGACGGCGTACTCGCGCCAGCCGAGGCCGTGCAGGACGTGGTCGCCGGGGGCGAAGCCCTCGGCCCGGGAGGCGATGACCTCGCCGACCGCGCCGCCGTCCATGGGCTGGTCGAGCTGGAACGGCGGGATGTAGGACTTCACGTCGTTCATCCGGCCGCGCATGTACGGATCCACCGAGAGGTGGATGTTGCGGACCAGGATCTGGCCCTCCGCGGGCTCGGGGACCGCGGCCTCGCGCAGGGCGAAGTCCTCGGGCTTCGGCCAGCCCTGCGGACGGGCGACCAGGTGCCATTCGCGGCTGGTGGCGGGCATGGCGGTCATGGGGAACCAACCTTCCTTATGCTTCAGGAGATGAAACAATCATGTGCCTCGATATTTCATGTTGTCAAGTAACCCGGTAGACTGTGTCCCATGACCCCGACTCCGGCACCGACTCCCCCGGCGAACCCTCCCGCGCCCTCCGCCGCGCCCCGGCCCGACGCCGTCACCGTGGAGGTCGTCGAGCTCATCGGAACCGTCGTGGCGCGCTACCACGAGGAGTACGAGGAGGCGGCCGGCAAGCACTCCCTCACCGGCGCCCAGGCGCGCGTGCTGGCGCTGCTGGCCCATGAGCCGATGCCCATGCGCAAGATCGCCCAGAAGCTGAAGTGCGAGCCGTCCAACGTCACCGGCATCGTCGACCGCCTCGAGGCCCGGGGCCTGGTCGAGCGTCGCCCGGACCCGGACGACCGCCGCGTCAAGCTCGCCGCCCCGACCGCCGAGGGGCTGGCCACCTCCGCCCGGCTGCGGGAGTCGCTGCACTTCGCGCGCGAGCCGCTGGCCGGGCTGTCGGCTCAGGAGCGCACGGCCCTGCGCGACCTGCTGCGGCGGATGCTGGGCGAGGAGCCCCCGCCGTCCGCCTAGCCGACGAGCGTCAGCGCGGCGGCGGCGGTGACCGTGCCCAGGCGCGGCATGTCGAGCGTCACCGACGCCCGGTGCTCCTCGGCGGTCAGGGCGCTCATCGCGTCCTCGACGAAGACCAGGTCGTAGCCGTGGTCCGCGGCCGCGCGGGCGGTCGACTCCACGCCGAGGTTGGTGGCGATGCCGGCCAGGACGAGCGTCCGCACGCCCCGCTCGCGCAGCCTGGCGTCGAGCTCCGTGCCGTGGAACGCCCCCACGGTCCGCTTGACGATCTCGATGTCCCCCGGCTCGGCGATCCCGGCGAGCAGCCCGCTGCCGGGCGGCTGCTCCGCGACGCCCTCCCGCTCCACCCGCACGACCACCACCGGCGCCCCCGCCTTGCGGAAGGCGCCGGCCAACTCCGCCGCCGTACCGGCCACTTCGTCACCCGCACGCGGCGCGAGGGGCAACGCCACGACGCGTTCCATGAGATCGACGAGGACGAGTGCGGTGCGCTGGGGGTCGATTTCCGTCATGGCCAGACCGTACCGGCCACGACCACGGCATGGGCGGCCTCCGGACCAGCCCACGGCTGACGGGAGGTAAAGCTTGCGCGAAAGGGCGGCTACGGCCGGGACCGGAGTGACGGACGCGCCAACTCGCCGGGGTTTGGCCATCGGTTGCCCGAACGTGCCCCGGGTGCGCGACGATGGCCCCCATGAAACCGGCCCCAGACCCCGGCCCCGGCGCCTCCCACGCCTTCGGGCCCCTGGACTTCCAGCTCGTCCTGCTGCGCCGGATGGCCGACCACCAGCCCGGCCTGGTCGAGGACGCGCTGCGCGAACTGGGCGTGGGCCGCGCCGAGATGCGCGAGGCGAACCGCCGCTGGCAGGCCATGCTGCGCTCCCCCCGCCGCGGCGGCGCCGGCCCCCGCTACCGCTCCGTGCTCGGCCCGCCCGAGAGCGTCGGCGAGCGCCGCGTAGGGGACCTGGTCTTCGAGGCGACGACATGGCCGGTGCCGCTCTGGCCCGATCTGCGCTTCGAGGTGCTGAGCGCGCCCGGCGGGGCGGTGTGGAACGAGTGGCTGATCCGCGCCCCCGGCGCCCGCGGCCCGTCGCCGCGTACGGTCGAGGACCTGCTGCCCTGGTCGTGCACGGTGGACGAGGTGGCCCGGGCCTTCGCCCCCGCCCGCCCGATGGAGGGGACGGCGCCCACCCGCTGGCGGCTGGCCTTCACGGCCCCGGACGCGTCCGGGCAGCGCGCACCGTACGTGGCGGAATTCACCTGGGGGCTCTTCCAGCGACTGGTGCCCTGAGGGCGCGGCGGGCGCCCTGAGGGCACGGCGGGCGCCGGGGGCCTGGCATGTAGGCCTCCAGGGGGAGACGGAACTGGCCGATCGGCCGAAGCGGAGGAAACGTTCCGATTCCTACGTTGGTCCGCATGTCCCGTCGCGCACTCCTCCCGATGACCGCCCTGCTGCTGGCCCTGCCGGTGTTCCTGCTGGCCGCCTGTGCGCCGGGCGGCGGCACCGGCAAGGTCATCGGCGGCCCGGCCCGGGCCGAGGAGCCGTCCCGGGTCTCCATCCCCTCCATCGGCGTCACCAGCCCGCTGATCCGGCTGGGCCGCAACGGGGACGACACCGTGCAGGTCCCGCCGCCCGAGAAGGGCACGACCGCCGGCTGGTACACGGGCAGCGCGAAGCCGGGCACCCCGGGCGCCGCCGTGATCATCGGCCACGACGGGCCCCGGGGCGGCAAGGCCGTCTTCCGCGACCTGCACAAGGTCGGCAAGGGCACGGTGATCAACGTGGAGCGGGGCGACGGCAAGGTGCTGCGCTTCTCCGTGACGGACACGGAGACGGTCGACCGGAGCGCCTTCCCCACCCGGAAGGTCTACGGGCACACCGAGGAGAAGGCGCTGCGGCTCGTCACGTGCGCGGACGAGGCGGCCCCGCAGGGCCGTCCGGTGGAGAGCCTCATCGTGTACGCGGAGCTGGTGGCGTAGGAACGCCCGCGCGGCGGCGGCCCCGGGAGGGGAGGGGCCGCCGCCGCGCGGGCGATCCGTCGTCCGACGGGGCCGGCCGGGCTCAGGCGAGCTCGGCGGCCAGGGTGATCGTCGTCCCGGCGAGCGCCTGGCTGACCGGGCAGTTCTTCTTGGCGTCCTCGGCCGCGGCGACGAAGCCCTCCTCGTCCAGGCCGGGCACCTCGCCCCGGACGCTCAGGTGGATGCCGGTGATGCCCTCGCCGGGCTGGAAGGTCACCTCGGCCTTGGTCTCCAGGCGGGTGGGCGGCGTACCGGCGCCGGTCAGACCGTGCGAGAGCGCCATGGAGAAGCAGCTCGAGTGCGCGGCCGCGATCAGCTCCTCGGGGCTGGTCTTGCCGTTGGCCTGCTCGGCGCGGGAGGGCCAGGAGACGGGGTACTCGCCGATGCCGGACGACTCGAAGCTGACGACGCCCCTGCCCTTGAGCAGTTCGCCTTCCCAGGCGGTGGTCGCGATGCGGGTGGTGGCCACGGGTTCCTCCATGTGAAGAACGGGTCATATAAAAGATCGGGGACAACGCCCCGATCATCATGCCCCCGCCGCGCCGGCCCCGGTTCCGACACGCCCGTTCCAGGCGACCAGCGCCGGGCGCCCGTGCTCGGTGCCGAGCCGGCTGACGGTGCCGGTGTCCAGCCGGAACAGCGCACCGGCCGAAGGCGGCAGCCTGAGCCTACGAGCCGTGAGCACCCGCAGGAAGTGGGCGTGCGCGACCAGGACGACATCGCCGCCGGCCGGGTCCTCGAGCCGGGGCCCGATCCTCGCCAGGACGCGGTCGGCGCGCGAGCCGACCTGCCCGGGCGACTCACCGGGGTGCCCGTCCGGGCCCGGCACGACGCCGTCGTCGAACAGGAACCAGCCGGGCCGGTTCCGCTGGATCTCGGCGGTGGTGACGCCCTCGTACCCGCCGTAGTCCCACTCGCACAGGTCGGGCTCGGTCCGTACGTCCTTCAGCCCGGCGAGCTCGGCCGTGCGCGCGGCCCGCGCCATGGGGCTCGCGAGCACCAGCCCGATGTCCCGCCCCTCCAGCCACGGCCGCAGCTGCTGCGCCTCGCGCTCACCGCGCTCGGTCAGCGGCTTGTCGGTCCAGCTGGTGTGCCGCCCGTCCCGGCTCCACGCCGTCTCCCCATGCCGGATCAGCAGCAGCTCACTCATCGCCGTCGCGCGCCTGCCCCTGCTCCTCGGCCACGGAGGCCCGCACCTCGTCCATGTCCAGCGCCCGCGCCTGCCGGATCACGTCCTCCAGCGCCGCCTCCGGCAACGCCCCGGGCTGCGCGAACACCGCGATGTTCTCCCGCACGACCATCAGCGTCGGGATCGACCGGATCTCGAACGCGGCGGCCAGCTCCGGCTGCGCCTCGGTGTCCACCTTGGCGAACACCAGGTCGGCATGCTTCCCGGCCGCCCGCTCGAACACCGGCGCGAACTGCCGGCACGGCCCGCACCACTCGGCCCAGAAGTCGATGAGGACGAACCCACCCCCGGACACGACCTCGTCGAAGTTCTCCTTGGTCAGCTCCACGGTGCTGCCACCCATGCCCGCCCACCCGCTTCCGGTTGTCTCGTCCGTCGTCCAGTGTGACTCACTGACAGTAACGAAGCAGTGCGACGAGGTGTTCCGCGTGCGCCAGGGGGCGCAGCCGCCGACGGCGACTGCGCCCGTGTTTCGGGTCAGACGAGGATAAACGACTCGCTTTGGCCGAAGGCGGCGACAGTGCCGCCCGTGTTGGTCAAGGTGACCGTGTACCGCAGGACGTGGCGCCTGACTGCGGCCGGCACCGGGAACGGGAATCGCTGGACCTTGACGTAGTTCCCCGCCGCGCCGCCGTCGGGGTTCCATCCGTCACCGGCGTCGAAGATCTGCGCGTCCACGAAGCCAAGAACCGCATTGGGTGCCGCCAGCGTCTCGTCCACGCACGTGAGTTCCAGCGTGTAGGCGCCACCGGAGTTGCCGATCGTGCTGCCTGCAGCGACCTCCAGGATGACCTCGAAGGAGGCGGCGAGAGGCAGTGCGTTCGGCTTGCTGCTTGCCACTGACGTGCCCGTCGCGACCGTGACGAGCCGGGTAACGCGTACTTCGTTGGGTTGCACAGGTCCCCCCTGTGTGAGAGCCCCCTCTCCGAGGGCTTGCCCGCACAACGTAAGGCCGGCGCCCCTCCTCCCACCTACGCCGAAATCCTGGCGTGCGCAGCACCTTCCGAGCGTGTGGCGGCCGGGATCGGTCGCTCGGTGCAGCCGCGCCCTCCGCGCCGGGCACCCTCTGCCCCGGCACCAGGAAAGGAACGCGTCCCGAACCGCCCCGCTCACGCCGGTCTCATACGCGGGCGGCACGACGGAGCCCAGGCGCGTGGACCCTGACCCAGGTCCCGCCTAAAGGGGGATCGACGGGTGGGCGCCTCCTCGCGTAGGCGTCGGCGGACAGGGCCCGTGCGCTCCCCGGGCCCCGGTCCACACTGGAGACAGCCAGGAAGGCGGGCCTCATGGACCACATCACTCACCGCACCGGCACGGCCGCCGGCGAACCCGTCGCCCACGACTTCGCCGCCGGTCCCGGCCCGGGCAGGGCGTCCTGGGGCACGGCCGCCAGGGCCACCGCACACTGCCTCACCGGCTGCGCCATCGGTGAGATCCTCGGCATGGCCGTCGGCACGGCCCTGGCCTGGGGCAACGCGCCCACCATGGCCCTGGCCGTCGTCCTGGCGTTCCTCTTCGGCTACTCCTTCACCCTCTACGCCGTGCGCGGGGCAGGCCTGGGCCCGAAAGCCGCAGTCCGCGTCGCACTGGCCGCCGACACCGTCTCCATCGCCCTGATGGAACTGGTCGACAACGGGATCATCGCCCTCGTGCCCGGCGCCCTGGACGCCCACCTCACCGACGCCCTCTTCTGGTACGCGCTTCTGGGCGGCTTCGCCGTCGCCTTCGTCGTCACCACGCCGGTGAACAAGTGGATGATCGGACGCGGCAAGGGCCACGCCGTCGCCCACACCCACCACTGAGCCGCACGGGCCCCCCGGGGCCCCAACAGCCCCCGGACAGCACGAGGCCCCGCCCGGACATCCGGGCGAGGCCTCGAAGACGCAGGTCGCATCGTTTCTGCACCTGAGCCGCGCGTGTGGGGCGGGTGGGACTCGAACCCACGGCCGACGGATTATGAGTCCGCTGCTCTAACCGGCTGAGCTACCGCCCCGTTCACGGCGCGTCGCGCACATCTGTGCGCGCCGTCTGCCGCAGCATAGCCGCTCATACGATCTGTTGCCCCGGAGGGGCCGTATCGTGTGATCGGTCTGACCATGAGGACTTCGATCACGGCCGTTCGGTTCCCTCCGGAATGAAAAAAGGACCCCGAAGGGCCCTCTCTCACTGCTCCCCCGACTGGACTCGAACCAGTAACCTGCCGATTAACAGTCGGCTGCTCTGCCAATTGAGCTACAGGGGACCGCGCTCCCCCGACTGGACTCGAACCAGTAACCTGCCGATTAACAGTCGGCTGCTCTGCCAATTGAGCTACAGGGGAATGTCGCGTATGCCTCGAATGCACCTCCGGCCGGTCTCCCGGGCGGCGGGCGCTCGCTGCGAGACATAGATTAGCGCAAGCAGGGGGGTGCTCCGCCAATCGGTATCCCCCGGGGCCCCGGGAGTGACCTTCGGCCCTGCCGGGTAGGCGGCAGCACAGCGGATCCAACGGAAGGATGGGGCGCGATGCGCTACCGGCTGACGTTCATCACCGGCGCGGCTGTCGGGTACGTGCTCGGCGCACGCGCCGGGCGCGAGCGGTACGAGGAGCTGCGCAAGGGAGCGCAGCGGGTCGCACAGAATCCGGCGGTGCGCAACACGGCCGAGACGGCCGCGGTGAACGGCCGGGCGATGGCCACCCGGGCGATCGGCAAGGTCGGCGAGCGGCTGCCCGGCTCGGTGACCAGCCGGATCCGGTCCCTGCGCGAGCAGCGCACGGCCGACGAGGACGACTGGGGCACCAGCAACACCTGACCGGCGGGCGGCCGACGCCCTACCGATGCGGGTCCGGCGCCGATGGTTTGGCATCATCTCGGCATGGGCATAGTCGCCGGGTTGGACAGTTCCTCAGAGAGCACGCGGATCGTCGTGTGCGATACGGACACGGGTGCCGTGCTCCGGCAGGGTTACGCACCCCATCCGCAGTCGTCGCCGGAAGGCGATCCACAGGCGTGGCTGATCTCGCTGGGCGAGGCGGCGACCGGCGGGCTGCTGGAAGGCGTGCAGGCCATCGGCGTCTCCGCCCAGCAGCACGGCCTGCTCACGCTGGACGCGGGCGGCGTGCTCGTACGGCCCGCCCTGCTCGGCAACGACAAGCGGATGCAGGCCGCGGCGGCCGATCTGACCGACGCGCTGGGCGGCCGGGCCGCCTGGGCCGAGGCGGTCGGGGCGGTGCCGCAGGCGGCGCAGCCGCTGGCGAAGCTGCGCTGGCTGGCCCGCAACGAGCCGGAGTCGGCCGCGCGGGTGGCCGCGGTGCTGCAGCCGCACGACTGGCTGGTGTGGCAGCTGCTGGGCCGCCCGGCGCGGTGCACGACGGACCGCGGCGACGCCTCCGGTACGGGCTTCTGGTCGGCGGCCACGGGCGGCTGGCGGCCGGATCTGGTGGAGCTGGCGCTGGGCCGGCAGGCCGCGCTGCCCGAGGTCCTCGGGCCCGCCGAGCCGGCCGGTCACACCCCCGAGGGGCTGCTGATCTCCGTCGGTACGGGCGAGACCATGGCGGCGGCCTTCGGGCTGGGCGTGGGGATCGGCGACGCGGTGATCTCCATGGGCGCCTCCGGCTCGGTCTTCGCCGTGCACCACTCGGCCCTCGCGGACAGCACGGGCACCATCACCTCCTTCGCCGACGCGACCGGCATGCATCTGCCCGTCGTGCACACGCTCAACGCGGTGCGCGTCCTGCGGGGCACCGCCGAGCTGCTCGGCACGGACCTGCCGGGCCTGTCCGAGCTCGCCCTGCAGTCCTCCCCGGGCTCCTACGGGCTGGTGCTGCTGCCCTACCTCGAGGGCGAGCGGACCCCGCACCTGCCCCACACGGCGGGCACTCTGGCCGGTCTGCGGCGCGAGAGCATGAAGCCGGAGCATCTGGCGCGGGCGGCCTTCGAGGGCATGCTGTGCGGGCTCACGGACGCCCTCGACGTGCTGCGCGGGCGCGGCGTCGAGGTGCGCCGGGTCTTCCTGCTGGGCGCGGCGGCGGAGCTGCCGGCCGTGCAGGCGATCGCGCCGTCGCTGTTCGGCGCGCAGGTGGTCGTGCCGCAGCCGGCGGACTACGCGGCGCTGGGCGCGGCCCGGCAGGCGGCCTGGTCGCTGGGCGTGCAGCAGGGCGTGCTCTCCCCGCAGCAGCCCCCGCTGTGGCCTGCGGCCGCCAGCCAGGTCTTCGACCCCTCCGGCGATGACCTGGGCGTCGGGCAGGCGGTGCGCCAGCAGTACGTGACCGTGCGCGAACAGACCCATCCGGGTGCGTTCAACGCGTCCTGAGCGCCTTCAGTCGAGGTAGCCGCGCAGCTGGTCGGCGAAGGCGTGGTCGCGCAGCTTGTTGAGGGTCTTGGACTCGATCTGGCGGATGCGCTCGCGCGTGACGCCGAATATCCGGCCGATCTCCTCCAGGGTGCGCGGCCGGCCGTCGACCAGCCCGTACCTGAGCTGGACGACCTTGCGCTCGCGCTCGCCCAGCGTGGAGAGCACAGCCTCCAGGTGCTCGCGCAGGAGCAGGAAGGCGGCGGACTCCACGGGCGAGGTGGCGTCGCCGTCCTCGATGAGGTCGCCGAGCGCGACGTCGTCCTCCTCGCCGACGGGCGCGTGCAGCGAGACCGGTTCCTGGGCCAGGCGCAGCACTTCGCTGACGCGTTCCTGGGTCAGCTCGAGGTGGGCGGCGACCTCCTCGGCGGTGGGTTCGTAGCCGCGCTCCTGCAGCATGCGGCGCTGCACACGCACCACACGGTTGATCAACTCCACGACGTGGACGGGGACTCGGATCGTACGGGCCTGGTCGGCGAGCGCCCGCGACATGGCCTGGCGGATCCACCAGGTGGCATACGTCGAGAACTTGTAGCCCCGGGCGTAGTCGAATTTCTCAACTGCCCTGATCAGGCCCAGGTTTCCCTCCTGTACGAGGTCGAGCATGGTCAGTCCGCGGCCGATGTAGCGCTTGGCGACGGAGACGACGAGGCGCAGGTTGGCCTCGATGAGGCGGCGCTTGGCCATCCGGCCGAGCACCACCAGGCGGTCGAGGTCGAGGGCGAGCTGGGTGTCGAGGTCGGGGGTGCTGCTCAGCTTCTCCTCGGCGAAGAGTCCGGCCTCGACGCGGCGTGCCAGCTCCACCTCCTCGGCCGCCGACAGCAGCGGGATGCGGCCGATCTCCCTCAGGTACTGGCGGAAGAGGTCGGAGGAGGGGCCGCTGGTGTCGGCCTTCACGGCCGGTTCCGGGGCCGTCTCGTCGGCGAGGGCCAGGGTCTCGGACGCGGGCGGCTCGGCCTGCTGCGGCACGGTCGGTGCCGGGTCGGCCAGGGCCTGAGGCAGGGTCGGGGTCCGGGTCTGCACGGGGGCGACCTCCAGGGTGATCGCTGCTGAGGCGGCAGAGCATGCGGCAGAGCTTTCGTGGCGCGGCGACGGCCGGGCCGCCACCCGTGCCGGGGAGCTGGAGCGGCTTCGCGGGGGGATCCGGGTCCGGCAGGCCGGGCCTGCCGCGCTCCGAGGACTCAGGCACCGCCCACCAGTGTGGGGTACGACGCGGGCCCGCCACGAGGGGCGTGCGCTCACTTTCTGAGCCCGGACCGTGACCGGCTGCTTACACCGTCGATGCGCGAAGGTGCTTACAGGGCTTCGGCGCCGCGGTCCTTGAGGGACTTGCCGTACTGCTGCAGGACCCACAGCTCGTTCTGCACGGCGGCCAGGTGGTCGGGGGCCGCCTGGGCGCCCAGGCGGATGAGGCCGGCCTGGACCTCCTCGATGCGGCGCTCGACGGCCCGCAGCCGTACGTGCACCAGCTGGGTGCCGGCGTAGACCTCGTCGACCGTGCGGGCGTGGATGGCCTCGACGGCGAGCTCGGTGACCAGGGCGCGGACGGTGTCGTCGGGGGCGGCCTCGCGGACCTTGGCCAGATAGCCGTCGTCGGCGTGGGTGACGCCGCCGGCCTCCTCGATGGCACGGCGCACCAGCACGTAGGGCGGGGCGGTGAACTCGTCCTCGCCGTAGGCGTCGAAGGCGGGGGCGACCAGCTCGGGGCGCTGCAGGGCGAGCTTGAGCAGCTCGCGCTCGGTGCGGTGGGCGGGGCTGCGGAGGTTGAGCGCGGGACCGCCGCGGGGGGCGGCCTGTGCGGGCGCCTGAGCGGCCGGGGCCGCTCCCGGCTGCCGGCCCCGGTGCCGGTCGCGTCCCTGGTCCTGGCCGGGGCGCTGGCCACGGTCGCGGGCCCAGCGGGCGAGCTGGGCGACGCGGCGGACGACGAACTGGGTGTCGAGGATGCCGAGCATGCCGGCGAGCTGGACGGCGTACTCGTGCTGGATGGCGCCGTTCTTGATGCCCGCCACGATGGGCGCGGCGGCCTCCAGGGCGGCGGCGCGGCCCTCGGCCGTCTCCAGATTGTGCCGGGCGACGACCTGGCGGATGGCGAAGGCGAAGAGCGGGGTGCGGGTCTCGACGAGGTTGCGGACGGCGTCGTCGCCCTCGGCCAGGCGCAGCTCGCAGGGGTCCATGCCGCCGGGGGTGATGGCGATGGAGGTCTCGGCGGCGAACTTCTGGTCGTCCTCGAAGGCGCGCAGGGCGGCCTTCTGGCCGGCGGCGTCGCCGTCGAAGGTGAAGACGACCTCGGAGGCGGCGTTGTCCATCAGCAGCCGGCGCAGGATCTTGATGTGGTCGCCGGCGAAGGCGGTGCCGCAGGTGGCGATGGCGGTGGTGACGCCGGCGAGGTGGCAGGCCATGACGTCGGTGTAGCCCTCGACGACGACGGCGCGGTTGGTCTTGGCGATGTCCTTCTTGGCGAGGTCGATGCCGTAGAGGACGTGCGACTTCTTGTAGATCTGCGTTTCGGGGGTGTTGAGGTACTTGGGGCCGTTGTCGTCGTCGCGGAGCTTGCGGGCGCCGAAGCCGATGACCTCGCCGGTGATGTCGCGGATGGGCCACATCAGGCGGCCGCGGAAGCGGTCGATGGGCTTGCCGCTGCGGCTGTCCTGGGCGAGGCCCGACAGGAGCAGCTCCTTGTCGCTGAAGCCCTTGCCGCGCAGGAAGCGGGTGAGGTGGTCCCAGCCGGCCGGGCTGTAGCCGACGCCGAAGTGCTGGGCGGCGGCCTGGTCGAAGCCGCGGCCCGCCAGGAACTTCCGGCCGATCTCGGCCTCGGGGCTGCCGAGCTGGTCGGCGTAGAACTGGGCGGCGATCTTGTGGGCCTCGACGAGGCGGATGCGCTCGCCCTGCTGGCGGCCGGGGGTGTAGCCGCCCTCCTCGTACCGCAGGGTGATGCCGGCCTGGGAGGCGAGGCGCTCGATCGTCTCGGCGAAGGAGAGGTGGTCGATCTTCATGATGAAGTCGACGGTGTCCCCGCCCTCCTGGCAGCCGAAGCAGAAGAAGAGTCCCTTGGCGGGGCTGACCTGGAAGGACGGGGACTTCTCGTCGTGGAAGGGGCACAGTCCCTTGAGGTTGCCGCCGCCCGCGTTGCGCAGCTGGAGGTACTCGGACACGACGGCGTCGATCGGGACCGCGTCCCGGACCGCCTTCACGTCGTCATCGTTGATCCTGCCTGCCACGCGTGAATTCTACGGTGGCCCGCCGGCGCTCCCGTCCGCGTCGGCGCCGGCGGCACCTCCGGAGAGCTTGATCGCGAAGATGAAGTGCGGGCCCACGCCCTCGACCGTGAACTCCTCTCCCCGCGCGTGGAAGCCGTGGTGTTCGTAGAAGCCGCGGGCCGGGGTGCGGCCGTTGCACCACACCAGGGCGGCGCCGCGGGCCGCCGCCTCGGCCAGGCCGGCCCGCAGGACGGCGGCGCCGTGGCCCAGGCCGCGGACGGCCGGGTCGCTGGCCATGCCGCGCAGGCGGTACGCCTCCTCCCCCGTGCCGGGCAGCGGCTCGGGGAGGAACGTCGCGCAGCCCCGGAGCTCCCCCCGCTCGTCGTAGGACGCGACGTGGAAGGTCCCCGGGGCGTCGTCCCCGGGGAAGGCGGCGCTGTCGGCGGGCAGGCCGGGCCGCAGCACCGCGTGGCGCAGGGCGAAGACCTCAGCGACCGGGACCGTCGCGGTGCGGGGTGGGGTGGCGGCCACGGCTCAGCCGGCCAGTGCGTCGAGGTCGAGGGGGACGCCCGGGTCGGCCAGGGCGTTCGCGTCGAGGCGGGCGCCGGAGCGGATGAGGCGCTGGACGGACTCGGTGACGTCCCACACATTGACGTTCATGCCGGCGAGCAGCCGGCCCTCCCGGAGCCAGAAGGCGATGAACTCGCGCTTTCCGACGTCGCCGCGGCAGACGACCTGGTCGTACGAGCCGGGGGGCGCGTAGCCGGAGTACTCCATGCCCACGTCGTACTGGTCGGAGAAGAAGTACGGCACCCGGTCGTAGGAGACCTCCTGACCCAGCATGGCGCGGGCGGCGGCGGGTCCTTCGTTGAGGGCGTTGGCCCAGTGCTCGACGCGCAGCCGGGTGCCCAGCCAGGGGTGCTCGGCGGCGGCGACGTCGCCCGCGGCGTAGATGTCGGGGTCGGAGGTGCGCAGGGAGGCGTCGACGGCGACGCCTCCGCCGTCGGCGCGGTCGACGAGGGCGAGGCCGGCGGCCTCGGCGAGGGCGGTGCGGGGGGCGGCGCCGATGGCGGCGAGGACGTCGTGGGCGGGGTGTTCCTCGCCGTCGTCGGTGCGGGCGGCCAGGACCATGCCGTCGTGGCCGGCGATCTCGGTGAGGCGGGCGCCGAAGTGGAAGCGGACGCCGCGCTCGCTGTGCAGGTCGGTGAAGAGCTGGCCGAGCTCGGGGCCGAGGACGGTGTGCAGCGGGGTCGGCTCGGGCTCGACGACGGTCACCTCGGCGCCGTAGCCGCGGGCGGCGGCGGCGACCTCCAGGCCGATCCAGCCGGCGCCGGCGATGACGAGGTGGCCGTTGTCGCGGCCGAGGGAGGACAGCACGCCGCGCAGCCGCTCGGCGTGGGCCAGGCGGCGCAGGTGGTGGACGCCGGCCAGGCCGGTGCCGGGGATGTCGAGGCGGCGGGGTTCGGCGCCGGTGGCCAGCAGCAGCTTGTCGTAGTGGACGAGGGTGCCGTCGCCCAGGCGCACCGACTTCGCCTCGCGGTCGAGGTGGACGGCGGGCTGGCCGAGGTGGAGCTCGATGTCGGCCTTGGCGTACCAGTCGGGTTTGTGGACGAAGACGCTGTCGCGGGCGTCGCGGCCCGTGAGGTACCCCTTGGACAGCGGCGGTCGCTCGTAGGGGTGTTCGCGTTCGTCGCAGATGAGGATCACCCGGCCGGTGAATCCTTCGCTGCGGAGGGTCTCGGCCGCCTTGGCTCCGGCCAGGCCCCCTCCGACGATGACGAACGTCTGGTGTGCGTCCACCACTTGCTGCCTCCTCGCTGCCGCGCAGTCCGTGTCTGCTGACGCGTCTGCGGTTGTCGCCCCCGGTCGGATTGCGCCACTGCCGAGCGTCCCGCACCCGGCGTGCCGCCGGTAGAGGGAGTACCCCGCTCCGGCCGCCGCCCGCAAGGGCCGGCCGGCTCAACCCCGGGGGCCGCCCGGCGGTCCCGGCCTCCGCTCCGCGCCGGTCCCCCTCAGCCGGGCGTGCAGGGAGCGGGCGGAGCTGTCGGTGAGGGCGGCGATCTGGTCGACGATCGCGCGCAGCCGTCCGGCGTCGTCGGCGGCCTCGGTGAACAGGGAGCGGAACTGCGGGTCGAGGCCGTCGGGGGCGCGGGCGACGAGCGCCTCGGCGAGCTCGGCGATGACGACGCGCTGCTCGGAGCGGAGCTTCTCCTGGTCCTCGCGCTGCATCACGTACCGGTCGGCGACGGCCTTGAGCACCGCGCACTCCAGCCGCGTCCCGCGGGGGACGACGAGCTCGGCGCGGTAGCGCGTGAGGCGCGAGGGGCCGTAGGCCGCCCGGGTGGCCGTTTCGGCGGCGAGGCAGAAGCGGCCGATGAGCTGGCTGGTGGCGTCCTTGAGGCGGGCCTGGGTGACGGCGGAGCCGTCGTAGCCGTGCGGCCACCACTCCTGGGCGAGGAGGCGGTCCAGGGCCTCGGCGAGCTCCTCGGGCTCGGCGCCGGGGGCGTAGCGGCCGGCGGCGACGGCGAAGACCTCGCGGCGCTCGGGCTCGGCGAGCAGGGCGTCCGGGTCGAGGTGGCCGGCGTGGAGGCCGTCCTCCACGTCGTGCACGGAGTAGGCGACGTCGTCCGCCCAGTCCATGACCTGGGCCTCGAAGCTCTGGCGGTGCCCGGGGGCGCCCTTGCGGAGCCAGGTGTAGACGGGGACGTCGTCGGCGTAGACGCCGAACTTGCCCGATGCCGGGTCGGTGGGGTGGCCGCCGCGCGGCCACGGGTACTTGGTGGCGGCGTCGAGCGTGGCGCGGGTGAGGTTGAGGCCGACGCTGACGAGCTCGCCGGTGGCGGGGTCGGGCACGAAGCGCTTGGGTTCGAGGCGGGTGAGCAGGCGCAGCGACTGGGCGTTGCCCTCGAAGCCGCCGCAGGGCCCGGCCACTTCGTTGAGCGCCTGTTCGCCGTTGTGCCCGAAGGGCGGGTGGCCCAGGTCGTGCGCCAGGCAGGCGACCTCGACGAGGTCGGGGTCGCAGCCGAGGGCGGCGCCCAGCTCGCGGCCCACCTGGGCGCACTCCAGGGAGTGGGTCAGCCGGGTGCGGGGGCTGGCGTCCCAGGCCTGGGCGCTGACGCCCGGGGTGACGACCTGGGTCTTCCCGGCGAGGCGGCGCAGCGCCGCGGAGTGCAGTACGCGCGCCCGGTCGCGCTGGAAGGCCGTGCGGCCGGGGCGCTTGTCGGGCTCGGGCGCCCAGCGCTCGAGGTCGGACGGCTCGTATCCGGCGATGCCGGGCTTCTCTGTCGCGGTCCCTGCTGTGCTGCCGTTCATACCCTCGACGGTAGCCCCAGGGTGTGACAGCAGCGATGCGCGTTCGGTTCGGGAACCTCCTGGCGGCCCGCCGCGTTGGTCTCGCGAACGGGGAGGTTTCATGGATTCGGCGGGTCCGGTGCGACAGGCGCGGCCGCGGTGGCGGTCGCCGTTGCGGTTGCCGGCCACCAGGGGCGGCAGGCGGCGTGCGCTGTGGGTCGTGATGACGGCCTGTGTGCTGGCGCTGCTGCCCGCCACGTGGGTGTACGCGGAGGGCACGCCGCGGGTGCGCGACATGGCGCATGTGCCGTCGGCGCCGGTCGCGATGGTCTTCGGTGCGGGCCTGTGGGAGGGCAAGCCGTCCCCGTATCTGGCGCACCGGCTGGACGCGGCGGCCGAGCTGTACCGCGCGGGCAAGGTCCGTGTGGTCCTGGTGACCGGTGACAACAGCCGCGAGGACTACGACGAACCGGACGCGATGCGCGCCTATCTGACGGAGCGCGGGGTGCCCGACGACCGCATCGTCAGCGACTTCGCCGGCTTCGACACGTGGGACTCGTGCGCCCGCGCCCAGCGCGTCTTCGGGGTGAAGCGGGCGGTGCTGATCACCCAGGGCTTCCACATACGCCGGGCCCTGGCGCTGTGCGAGGCGGCCGGGATCGACGCGTACGGCGTCGGGGTGGCCGCCAAGCACGACGTCACCTGGTACGCGGGCGGGGCGCGCGAGGTCTTCGCGTCGGGCAAGGCCGCCCTGGACGCCCTGGTGCGGCCCAGCCCCGCGTTCCTCGGGCCGCACGAGCCGGGGGTGGAGCGGGCGCTGGCGGCGGGCTGAGGGGCGGGCCCGGGCCGGGCGTCAGCCGAGCTGGACCACCGCGAGGTAGGTGGTCGAGTCGGCCCTCTTGATGTGCACCAGCACCTGGTTGCGGTTGTTGATCGCGTCGACCGACTCGACCTCGCCGCCGGGTGCCGGGCGGAGCAGGGAGTCGAGGCGGTGCATCCGGCCGCGCGGGTCCCACACCACCGGGTCGGTCCGGTAGCCCTCGGCGGCGGGACGGACGGCTCCGATGACCCAGCCGCGGTCGTTGACGCCGGTGGCGTCGCCGCCGAAGCCGAGGTGCGGCAGCTGCCGGGGGCTCTCGGGCCCGTCCCAGCGCGTCGGGGTGACCGCTCCGTCCGGGCGCTCCTGGCCGCCTACGAGGACCTCACGGTTGTTGACGGCGTTGGCCCAGGTCCAGCCGGTGTGACCGGCTGTGGGCGCATACTTTGTCACCGTGCCGTCGGGGTGCCAGGCGGCGGCCGTCTTCTCGGTGCGGCCGACGACGAGGCCCTCGTCGTTGAGGGCCACGGCGGTGGAGCCGTCGCCGGGCCGCGTCAGCTGCTGGAACCCCTTGGCGGGCTGCCAGCGGTAGTGGGCCGCGACGAGGCGCGGCCGGGGGCTGGGCGGCACGCTGACGTAGTGGTAGGCCGTGAGCACGACGGTGCCGTCCTCGCCCGTCCGCATCGTGCTGCCGCCGACGACCGCTTGTTCGCCGGGCGGCAGTCCGGCGCGGGTGACCGTCCCGTCGGTGTTCCACACCACCAGGCCCTCGCCCGGCTGCGACCCCACGACCCGGCCGTCGTCGGCGATGTCGGAGGGCGTGGCGTCCGGGGCCCCTTCGAGCGTCCGGCTTCTGCCCGTCACCGCGTTCCACACCGTGGACGGGCCGTCGGAACGGAAGACGACCTCCCCGCGCTTGTTCAGGGAATGGGCGCTGTGGTTGCCCTCCAGCGTGCCGATCACCCTCGCCCGCGGCCCGGGCGTCGCCGCCCCGTCGTCCGCGCCCCGCACGGCCGCCGTGCCGTCCGGGTCCGCCGCGACGGCCGTCCCGCCCGGGACCAGCAGCGCCAGCGTCACCGCCGTACCGGCGACGGCACGGCTGAAGCTCCTCGTCATGGCAATCCCCCCTCGTGTGTCGGGAGGAACACCGTCCCGGTGCCGGTGCCGGCGCACCCGGGGAACGGCGGTTTTGGCGGGTTCCCGTCATACGGGGCGGGTCAGGCCCGCTTGGGCTCGCGGCCGTTGATGGCGTCCAGGTAGAGCCTGAAGATCTCGTCGTCGTTGAGCGGGCTGTAGGAGATCTTGTCGCTCTCGTCGCCGTCGGGCCCGCCGCCGTTGAGGCCGCCGAGGACGCCGATGAGGTCGCCCGTCCTCGTCTTCTCGTCGAAGTGGATCAGCCAGGGGCTGCCCGAGGTGCCGGAGAAGAAGCCGTCGCAGCGCATCGTCAGCTGCCGGTGACCCTCCAGCCGACTGGTCATGGCCGTGCAGCGGACGGCCTGGTCGGCGGGGTCGCTGTCGGCGCTCGGATAGCCGATGACGGTCACCCGGTTCACCTCGCCCGGGGTGCGGACCAGGCGGTTGGCGCCGGTGACGCGCTCGATCTGGCGGCCCCTGCCGTCGGGTCTGACGGTGGCGAAGGCGAAGTCCAGGTCGGAGCCGTCGCCGTAGTCCTCGCGCCGGGGGTCCACGAAGGTGCGGTCGATCGCCCAGACGCCGTACGGCTGCTTGCGTTCGCCCCGCCGGTAGTCCGGGACGAAGGCCGCGTCGTCGCCGAAGCCGCAGTGGCCGGCGCTGATGAGGAGGTTGCCCTTGGGGCTGTGCACCACGCTGGCGGTGCAGTGGTGGTCCCGCATGTCCTCGCCGACGTAGAAGAGCACGCCGACCGTGGGCACGCCCTCGAAGTGGCGGGCGCTGCCGGTGATGCGCTGGGCCCCGCCCGCGGCGTCGGACCCGGTGTCGTCCGTGGAGGCGGCCATCCGTGACGGGCCCCAGAAGCGCCGGGCCTCCGCGCTCGACCACGTCCCGTCCCGGCCGTGCCCGCCGGCGCCCCTGGGCACGGCGGCCGCGAGCGTGACCACATACAGCCCCGCGAGCACGGCCCGGGTCCATCGGGACCGGCTCCACCGGGAGAAATGCACGGGCGCCCCCAGCCGTCGGGAAGGTGCGGAAAGGCAGGAGCCAGGCTAACCGCACGGTGCCCGATCGCCGCGCACCGGACTGTTTTCCGCACTGTCGGTCGTACGAACGACCGATAAGCAACGACAAAACAGCCCCTGTGGCACCTCCGTCTCATGAACTGCCTCATCCGCCCCACTGGTCATAGGCCAGCTTGCACACCAGCGACACCACGACCACGACCAGCACACCCCGCACGAAGCCGCTCCCCCGCTTGAGCGCCATGCGCGCGCCCACCGCGCCGCCGGTGAGGTTGAAGACGGCCATCGGGGCCGCGACCTGCCACAGGACGGCGCCCTGCGCCGAGAAGGTCACCAACGCGCCCACATTGGTGCAGACGTTGACGATCTTCGCGGTGCCGGAGGCCGCGACCAGGTCCATGTGGAGGATCCCGGCGAGCGCGAGCACCAGGAACGTACCGGTCCCGGGCCCGATGAGCCCGTCGTAGAAGCCGATGCCCAGCCCCGCCACACCGATCGCCGTCAGCACGCGCCGCCGGGTCACCGGGGCGGCGGGGGCCGCGGTCGCGCCGAAGGTGGGGCGCAGGAGGACGAAGGCGAGGACGGCCAGCAGAACGGCCATGATCAGGGGGCGCAGGACGGCGCTGTTGATGCCCGACGCGAAGAACGCCCCGGCCAGCGAGCCGCCGAGCGCGGCGAGGCCGATGCGCACGGCGGTGCGCAGGTCCAAGGGCGCCTTGCGGGTGTAGGCGACGGCCGCGGCGGTCGTCCCGCAGATGGCGACGGCCTTGTTGGTGCCGAGCACGTAGGCGGGCGCCATGTGCGGCAAGCCCACCATCAGCGCGGGGAGTTGGAGGAGGCCGCCCCCGCCCACCACGGCGTCGATCCACCCGGCGGCGCCCGCGGCCAGGCAGAGCACGATCAGCGTTGTCAGGGATATGTCGGGGCTCACCGGCGGATCGTACGGGACCGCCACGCAAGGCCCCTTCGCGGCAGGGCCCTTGGGGCGGCGGCCCGGGGTCAGTCCCGCGGGGCGCTGCGCCACCGCCAGGAGGCCTGGCGCGGGTGCCCGGGCAGCTCCGTGCGGCCGGTCGCCCACAGCAGGGTGGGCCACGGCCCGGCATCGGCGGGGGCGTCGGGGAAGAGCCGGGCCAGGACCCGTTCGCAGAGCGCGGCGGGCGGCTCCCAGGCGACGCCCAGTCCCTCGGCGACGTCGTACGCGTGCACCAGGGCCTCGACGACGCCCATGGCCGCGAAGCCCTCCGGGTCCGCGATCCCATAGCTGTGGAACGCCCGGGTGTGCGGCGGCTTCGTGCGCACCTGGGCCGCGAGGAGCCCGGTGGCCGCCTCGAGCACCTGGAACAGCCCCGGCACCCCCGGCCCGCGCTCGGCGTGGATCGTCTCCTGCGGGCCGCCCGGGCGCAGCCGCGCCGGAACGAAGGGGACGTAGCCGTCCAAGGGCGGGGTCGGCGGGGCCAGTTGGGCGGCGTAGCAGAACATGTCGTCGGCGAGGTGCTCGAGGGTCTCCCAGCAGTCCCACTCCAGCGAGCCCGCGCGGTTCTGCCAGTTCACCTCCGGGGCGCCGCGCAGGGCGGCGATCACCAGCCGGACGGCCTCCTCGACGTCGTCGGCGGTCACGGGCTGCGGCGCATCATGCGAGGGCGACATGGCGCGACCGTACCAAGGCCCCGCCGACACGCGACAGGACGTTTCCGCGAGCAGACGTACGAGCCGGGGCTGCCCGTGCGAACCTTCCCGCCTAGGCTGGGCCTCAGAAGCTACTCACTCGTAACCGCCAGGTACGGACCGCAGAGGAGCACACCGGACATGAACGGCTGGACCGCGAGCGACATCCCCGACCAGAGCGGCCGCACCGCCGTGGTGACCGGCGCCAACAGCGGCATCGGCTATGTGACCGCCAGGGAGCTCGCCCGCAAGGGGGCGAGGGTGGTGCTGGCCTGCCGGGACGCGACGCGCGGCAAGGCGGCCGAGGAGCTCATGAGGGCCCAGGCGCCCGGCGCCGAGGTGCGGTTCGCACAGCTGGACCTGGCGGATCTCGAATCCGTACGGGCCTTCGCCGCCGACCTCACGGAGGACCGGCTGGACCTGCTGGTCAACAACGCCGGGGTGATGGCGCTGCCGCACCGAAGAACGGTGGACGGCTTCGAGATGCAGTTCGGGACCAACCACCTCGGCCACTTCGCGCTGACGGGCCTGCTGCTGCAGCGGCTGCGCGCGGGCGGGCCCGGGGCGCGGGTGGTCACGCTCTCCAGCGGGCTGCACTTCCTGGGCACCGTCGATCCGCGCGATCTGAACATGGACCACCGCTACCGCCGCTGGATCGCCTACGGCCGCTCCAAGAGCGCCAACCTGCTCTTCGTCCACGAGCTGGCGCGGCGGCTGACCGCCGAGAGCTCGGCCGTGGTGGCGGCCGCCGCGCACCCGGGGTACGCGGCGACCAACCTGCAGACGGCCGGGGTGCGGATGGAGGAACGGGCCTGGGCGGAGCGGGCCGTGGAGTTCGTCAACCGCACCGTCGCGCAGAGCGCGGAGGACGGCGCCCTGCCGTCGCTCTACGCGGCGACGGCGCCGGGAGTGGAGCAGGACGACTTCTTCGGCCCGCGCGTGCAGTTGTGGCGCGGGTCGCCGGTGCGCTCGCTGCGGGCGGGGTGGACGCGGGACGACCGGGCGAGCGCGGGGCTGTGGGCGGCGTCGGAGCGGCTGACGGGGGTCCGGTACGACTGGCGGGGCGCCGCCTAGGGTTCCCGCCCGCGGGCGGGACGGCCGGCCGGGCGTCAGCCCCGGTCGAAGCCCGCGTCCTTCAGGAGGCGCCTGGCGCCCTCGTCGTCGATGCGGGCCGCCAGGTCCGCGAGCGGCTGGGTGCCCTCGCGCAGCAGGCCCCGGTCGCGGGAGCGGCGGGCGCCGGCGTCGAGGCGGTGCCACAGCAGGGGGTTCGCGGCCAGGACCGCGGGGTCCAGCTCCACGCGGTTGCCGGCGATGTCGCGCAGCACCAGGCGCGGGGCGATGCCGTCGGCGCGGCGCACCTGGGTGAGCAGGTCGGTGCGCACGCGGTGCTCGCGCAGCAGGCCGCGCGCGGCCAGCCAGTTCTCGCCGGCGGTGATCCTCGGGGGTCGCAGCACCGCGACGAGCGCCCCGCCGATGGCGACCCAGGAGCAGCCGCGCGGCCAGTCGAGGCCGCCGCGGGCGAGGTCGGCGAGGACGAGCACGCCCCCGAGGGCCAGCCCGCACCACCAGGCGGTGCGGGCCTCGCGCCGCCAGTTCCGGTCCCATGCCGGTGCGCCGCCCGCGGGCGGGCGGGCCTTCGGGCCCCGGCCGTACGCCTCGCGCGCCCGCGTACGCGCCCGTAATGTCTGTCGCCGTCCCATGATGCTGACGCTAGAGGCGCGCGGCGGGCGGTACGCGGGATGTTGACGCCCTGCTGACGTGGTCTTGGCCAATCCTTGCGGCTCACTGACGCCCGGCCTCACGGGGCGTCAAGAAGGCGTATGGATAGCGCCAAGACCCGCCAAGAGGGCGCCAATGCCGGGCGCCGCCCCGTCGGCGCGGGCGCACGCTGGGCCTCCGAGACAACGGAGGTACGACAAAAGATGTCCATGCTGGCCAATTCGGAGCACGCCGCCGGCACCGGCGAGGAGCCGCCTGATACCGGCGCCGGGCGGCCCGCGGCGGAGGACCGGCACCGGCTGACGGCCACGCAGGGCCTGGCGGCCCTCTCCCTCGACGCGATGGCGTCGGTGGCATACGGGCCCGAGGCGATCGTCCTGGTGCTGGCGGCGGCCGGGGCGCACGGCCTGGGCTTCACGCTGCCGGTCACGCTGGCGATCGCCGCCCTGCTGGCCGTGCTCGTCGCCTCCTACCGGCAGGTCATCGCGGCGTTCCCGGACGGCGGCGGCTCCTACGCCGTCGCCAAGCGCCACCTGGGCCGGCGGACGAGCCTGTTCACCGCCGCGTCGCTGGTGCTGGACTACGTGCTGAACGTGGCCGTGTCGGTCACCGCCGGGGTCGCCGCGCTGACGTCGGCCTTCCCCTCCCTCTACGGCGACCGGATGTGGCTCTGCCTGGGCGTGCTGGTGCTGGTCACGGGCGTGAACCTGCGCGGCATCGTGGACTCGGCGAAGGCGTTCATCGTGCCGACGGCCGTCTTCGTCGGCTCGATCCTGGTCCTGATCGTCGTGGGCCTCTTCCGTGCCGCGCCCGCGAGTACCGAGGCGGCCGCCGGGCACGCCTCCGTGCTCGGTGACGACGCCACCACCGTCGGCGCCCTCCTGCTGCTGAAGGCGTTCGCGGCCGGCTGCTCGGCGCTGACCGGCGTCGAGGCCGTCGCCAACGCCGTGCCGTCCTTCCGCGCCCCGGCCACCCGCCGCGCCCAGCGCACGGAGGTCGCGCTGGGCGCGCTGCTGGGCGTCATGCTGATCGGCCTGTCGGTCCTCATCGGCCGCTTCCACCTGCAGCCGGTGGAGGGCGTCACCGTCCTCGCCCAGCTCGCGGACGCCTCGCTCGGCCACAACTGGGCCTTCTACGTCGTGCAGTTCGCCACCGTGATCCTGCTCGCGCTCGCCGCCAACACCTCCTTCGGCGGGCTGCCCGTCCTGATGGGCCTGCTCGCCCGTGACAACTACCTTCCGCACGTCTTCGGCCTGAAGGCCGACCGCCAGGTCCACCGCCACGGCGTGCTGGCGCTCGCGGCCGTCTCGGCGGTGCTGCTGGTCCTCTCCGGCGGCGACGTCAACACGCTCGTGCCGCTGTTCGCGATCGGGGTGTTCGTCGGCTTCACCATCTGCCAGGTCGGCATGGTCCGCCACTGGCGGCAGGAACGTTCCGCCGGATGGCGCGGCAAGGCGCTGCTCAACGGCTTCGGGGCCGTGCTGACCGGTGTGTCGGCCGTCGTCGTCACGGCGACGAAGTTCACCGAGGGCGCCTGGCTGATCGTGGTCGCGCTCCCCCTGCTGGTGCTCGTCCTCGAGGCCGTCCACCGGGCGTACGGCCGGATCGGCGAGCGGCTGGAGCTGGGCCGGGTGCCCGAGGCGCCGCGCCGCTGCCACTCCGTGGTCGTCGTGCCCGTCTCCTCGCTGTCCCGGCTGACGAGCAAGGCGCTGACGGCCGCCGTGTCGCTCGGCGACGAGGTGGTGGCCGTCACCGTCACCCACCCCGACGCCGAGGGGCGGCGGGCGGCGGAGTCGCTGCGCCGCGACTGGGAGCTGTGGTGCCCCGGCGTCGACCTCGTCGAACTGCCCACCGCCTCGCGCTCGCTGGGCGGCCCGATCGTGGCGTACGTCCACGAGCTCGCCGACCGTCACCCCGACAACCGCGTCACGGTGCTCATCCCGGAGGTCGAGCCCGCGCACGTCTGGCAGCGGCTGCTGCAGAACCAGCGCGGCGCGGTCGTCGCCCACGCCGTGCGCCGGGACACCGACGCGGTCATCTGCAGGCTCCGGTTCCGGATCGACACGCGGCAGACGGCCTGACGCCGGGCAGGCCGGGGCGGCCGCCGGAACGGCCGACACGCGGCGCTAACCCCTCTGTCGTAATTCCCCTTCATCGTTGATCGTTGATCCGTACGGTCCCGACCGCCGAGGGGAAGAGCCGACATGCCGATCAGCCGCAGACAGCTCATGACCGGCGGCGCCGGTCTCGCACTGGCGGGCGGTCTCACCACCGCGTGCGGCTCGAACACCGGTCGTGGGGGCGGGGGTTCGGACAGACCCCGCCTGTCGCAGTGGTACCACCAGTACGGGGAGGTCGGCACCCGGCAGGCGGTGGGGCGGTACGCCGCCGCGTACAAGGACGCCGACGTCCGGGTGGAGTGGCGGCCGGGCAACTACGACCAGCAGACGGCGGCAGCCCTGCTGACCTCCTCCGGCCCGGACGTCTTCGAGGTCAACGGCCCGACCCTGGACCAGATCCAGGGCGGGCAGATCGTCGATCTGACCGACCTGATCCAGGATGTCAAGGGCGACTTCAGCCAGGCCGTCCTCGCCCCCAAGACCCACGACGGCCGCGTCTGGGGCATCCCCCAGGTCGTCGACACCCAGCTGCTGTACTACCGCAAGAGCCTGCTGGAGGCCGCCGGGGTACGGCCGCCCCGCACCCTGGACGAGCTCGTCGACGCCGCGCGCAGACTCTCCGATTCCAAGGTCAAGGGCCTCTTCCTGGGCAACGACGGGGGTGCGAGCGCCCTCGCCGGCACTCCCCTGCAGGCCGCCGGGCTCTCGCTCCTCACCGACGGGGGCAAGGTCGGCTTCGACGACCCTGCCGCCGCCCGCACCCTGGGCAAGCTCCACCGGCTGTACGCCGACAAGTCGCTGCTGCTGGGCGCGCCCACCGACTGGGCCGATCCCTCCGCGTTCGTCCAGGGCCTCACCGCCATGCAGTGGTCGGGGCTGTGGGCGCTGCCGCAGATCAGGAAGGCGCTAGGCGACGACTTCGGGGTGCTGCCGTTCCCACCGGACGGCCCGGGCGGCCGGCCCGCCGTCCCGGTCGGCGCGTGGACGGCCGCCGTCAGCGCCCGCAGCGAACACCGGGAGGCGGCCAAGGCGTTCGTGAAGTGGCTGTGGATCGAGCGCACCGACCACCAAGAGGACTTCGCACTGTCCTACGGCTTCCACATCCCCGCCCGGACCTCGCTCGCCGCGAAGGCCGACCGGCTCAAGAAGGGACCGGCGGCCGAGGCCGTACGGTTCACCACCGAGCACGGCTTCCCGGCGCAGCCCCTTCTGTGGACGCCGCCCAGTCAAACCACCTATCAGGACGCCCTCAACCGGATCATCAAGGGCGGCGCCGACCCCGGCAGTGAGCTCAAGGCGGCCGTCCGCAAGGCGGAGGCGGAGCTGCGCCGGGTGCGGAAGGGATCATGAGCACGGCGCGGAGCGACCGGCTACGGCAGCGGAACCGTACCTTCTGGTTCTGGACTTTCGTCGGCCCGTTCGTAGCGGGGCTCGCCCTCTTCACGTACGTACCGCTCGCCTGGAGCGTGTACCTCAGCTTCTTCGACGCCCACAACACCGTCTCCCCCACCGACTTCGTGGGTCTCGGCAACTACACGGCGATGCTGGGCGACCCGGCCTTCCGTTCGTCGCTGGTGACCTTCGTCGTCTTCACCGCCTTCATCGTGCCGGCCACCTACGCGCTGTCCCTGGGCCTGGCCCTGGCGGTGAACAGGCTGCGCTTCGCGCAGGCGTTCTTCCGGTCCGTCTTCTTCCTGCCGGCCGCCTGTTCGTACGTCGTCGCCGCGATGGTCTGGAAGCTGTCGGTCTTCAACGGCGTGCGCTTCGGACTGGCCAATACCGTGCTCGGCTGGTTCGGCGCGGAGCCCGTCGCCTGGCTGGCGGCCACGGATCCGCCCTGGTACTGGCTCGTCATCGTCACCGTGCGGCTGTGGCTGCAGGCGGGCTTCTACATGCTGCTGTTCCTGGCCGGGCTGCAGCGCATCCCGGTGCGGCTGTACGAGGCGGCGGCGCTCGACGGCGCCCGGCCCGGGTGGCAGACGTTCCGGCACATCACCTTCCCCGCCCTGCGCACCACCTCGGTCACCGTGGTGCTGCTGCTGGTCGTGGCCGCCTTCCAGGCGTTCGACGAGTTCTACAACCTGCTCTCGGACGCCCGCGGCTACCCGCCCTACGCCCGGCCGCCGCTGGTCTACCTGTACTACACCGCGCTCGGGCAGGGGCAGGACCTCGGCCTGGGCAGCGCGGGCGCGGTGATCCTGGCGCTGGTCATCGCCGTGGTGACCGTCGTACAGGCCCGCTGGTCCGGGCTCGGCCGCAAGGAGGAGCACTAGCCGTGGAGAACGCCCTCGTACGCGCCGGGCGCGCGCTGCGGCTGGTGCTGCTTATCGTGCTGGCCGCGCTGTTCCTGATCCCCTTCTATCTGATCGTCCGCAACGGCCTGGCCTCCGAGGCCGAGATCACCGCCCCCACCTGGACGTTCTTCCCGCGCGATCCGCACTGGTCGAACGTGCGCGAGCTGTTCGCCGACCCGGACGTGCCGATGGCCCACGCGCTGCTGAACTCCTCGCTCATCGCGGTGGTCACGACCGTCGGCACACTGCTGCTCGCCTCGCTCGCCGGGTACGGGCTGGCCCGCATCCCCTACCGGCACGCGAACGCCGTCTTCTACGCGGTCGTGGGCACCCTGATGGTCCCGGCGGCCGTCACGTTCGTGCCGTCCTTCGTGCTGGTCTCCTCGCTCGGCTGGGTCTCGACCCTGCGCGGGCTGATCGTGCCCACGCTCTTCAGCGCGTTCGCCTGCTTCGTCTTCCGCCAGTACTTCCTGGGCTTCCCGCGCGAGCTGGAGGACGCGGCCCAGGTCGACGGGCTCGGCTACTGGCGCACGTACTGGCGCATCGTCGTCCCCAACTCCCGGCCGGTCTTCGCGGCCGTCGGCACGATCGTCTTCATCGGCGCCTGGAACTCCTTCCTGTGGCCGCTGGTCATCGGCCAGGGCCGCGACTCGTGGACCGTCCAGGTGGCGCTGTCGACCTTCACCACCGCGCAGGTCGTCAACCTGCACGAGCTGTTCATGGCCGCCGCCGTCTCGATCGTTCCGCTGCTGCTGGTCTTCCTGCTGCTGCAGCGCTACATCGTCGCAGGCGTCGAGCGGTCCGGGATCGACGACTGAACCATCGACGACTGGACGCGGGAGCGGCCCTGCGGGCCGCGGTGGCCGCCGCGCAGGAGGGCGGCACCCAGGGGCGTGAGGGTGTGCATGACGGCGCTGCCGTTGCGCAGGGTCAGCACCAGGCCGGCCTCGCGCAGGACGCCCGCGTGCTGGCTGGCCGAGGCCGCCGACACCCCCACCCTGCGGGCCAGTTCGCTGGTCGTGCAGCCGCCCCCTATGGAGCCCAGGACCGCGGAGCGGGTGTGCCCGACGAGCTTGCCCAGCGAGCGCGGGGCGGCCGGGACGGCGGGCGCCGACTCCGACATGGCCCGGGCCGGGTAGACCAGGACGGGCGTGAGCTCGGCGTTCTGCAGGGTCACCGGGGTGCGCCGGCAGAAGAAGGACGGCAGGAGCAGCAGTCCGCGGCCGTTCAGGTGCAGGTCGCGGTCGACGGGGTAGTCGACCTCCAGCACCGGGGCCTGCCAGCGCATCGTGGGCGGCAGCGAGGACAGCAGGGCGTCCGCGCCGCCGTCCAGCAGGGCCCGGCCGCGGATGGCGCGGTCGGCCTCGATCTGCGCCTGGATGTGGGCCCAGTAGGGGGCGATGGCCGCCTGATGGTAGGAATGCAGGGCGCTGATCAGCTTGCCGAACGCACGGGCGTCGCCCTCGGCCAGCGATCGTATCCAAGCGGGCAGGGTCCGTACGGTGGACAGCCTGCCCAGTTCCTCGTGCACCCGGTCGGCGGGCGTGGCCCGCAGCGCCTGTATGCCGGACTCGAGTCCGAGTAACCCTTCGGGCGGCGTCAGGAAGTCCGGGAAATAACCACGAGGCGGAACCAGCGGCGCCAGTAGCCGCGTTTCACCATTCAACCGAGGACGGGTTTCCGAGCGCCAATCTCCGAAGATCGACTCGCCTTGTTTGTCCCGGAGGCGGTGCAGGCTCAATACGGTTTCCCACAGCACGTCCGGGTCTCCGGCCAGGCGCAACCGGGCCAGATCGAGTCCAGTGAAATGGACACGCAGCACCAAACCCCCACATGAGACATCCGCAACCACCCCCCGCCCACTGAGTATGCACACCGATACGCGGTGTTACCACGCCCTTTTGGCCACAGTTGAAAGGACTCGCGGCGAACATCGCAGAAGCGAAATGCTATTCACGCACTCAGGGCCGCACCCGCTCGTTCCCGTGGGGGGTGGCGAGCGAAAAAGCGGCCGCTGAGTATGTGAGTTGCCGCCCGAGCCGATGCGGGCGGCAACAACTCCCGGTGGGGGAGTAAAGAGGGGCGGCGCTCCCGCACGGGCGCCGCCCCTTCACCGTTCCACCGGCCGCCGGGAGCCCCGGCGGCCCGCCCGCCCGTCCCGGCGGATGATCTTCGCGTGTACGTCGCGTTACGCAGCGGTTAAATGGCCGGAAGGGGCAGCACCCCGCGCGGGTGCTGCCCCTCCTCTACCGGAGCCGCAGGGGGCTGAGGGTCGAGGTCATCCCATCAGCGGCTCCGGAGCTCGTCCGGCCGGTGCTCAGCGGCTGTCGCTGGTACCCGCCGTGCCGTTCAGCGCGGCCGCGCGGCCCGCCTCCAGGCGGGCGACCGGGATGCGGAACGGGGAGCAGGAGACGTAGTCCAGGCCCACCTCGTGGAAGAAGTGCACCGACTCCGGGTCGCCGCCGTGCTCACCGCAGACGCCGAGCTTGAGGTCGGGCCGGGTGGCCCGGCCGGCCTTGGCGGCCGCGCGGACCAGCGAGCCCACGCCGTCGCGGTCGATGGTCTCGAACGGGCTGACCCCGAAGATGCCCTTCTCCAGGTAGGCGGTGAAGAAGCTGGCCTCGACGTCGTCGCGGGAGAAGCCCCACACGGTCTGGGTCAGGTCGTTCGTACCGAAGGAGAAGAACTCGGCGGCCTCGGCGATCTGGTCGGCCGTCAGGGCGGCGCGCGGCAGCTCGATCATCGTGCCGAGCGGCAGCTTGAGGCCGGTGCCGGTGGCGGCCTCGACGTCGGCGATGACGCGCTCGGCCTCCTCGCGGACGATCTCCAGCTCCTGGACGGTGCCCACCAGCGGGATCATGATCTCCGCGCGCGGGTCGCCCTTGGCGTTGATGCGCTCGGCCGCGGCCTCGGCGATGGCCCGCACCTGCATGGCGAACAGGCCGGGGATGACCAGGCCCAGGCGCACGCCGCGCAGACCCAGCATCGGGTTCTGCTCGTGCAGCTTGTGCACGGCCTGCAGCAGGCGCAGGTCGTTCTCGTTGGCGTCCTCGCGGGCCTCGGCGAGCGCGACGCGCACCGACAGCTCGGTGATGTCGGGCAGGAACTCGTGCAGCGGCGGGTCGAGCAGGCGCACCGTGACCGGCAGCCCGTCCATGGCCTCGAACAGCTCGACGAAGTCGGCCTTCTGCAGCGGCAGCAGGGCGCCCAGCGCCTCGTCGCGCTCGGTGTCGGTGTCCGCCAGGATCAGGCGCTCCACCAGCTCGCGCCGCTCGCCGAGGAACATGTGCTCGGTGCGGCACAGGCCGATGCCCTGGGCGCCGAAGCGGCGGGCGCGCGAGGCGTCCTCGGCGTTGTCGGCGTTGGCCCGCACGCGCAGCCGGCGCATGCGGTCGGCGTAGGCCATCATCCGGTGCACGGCCTGGACCAGCTCGTCGGCGTCGTCGGCGCCCGCGTGCATGCGGCCCTCGAAGTACTCCACGACCGGGGACGGCACGACCGGGACCTCGCCCAGGTAGACCTTGCCGGTGGAGCCGTCGATGGAGACGACGTCGCCCTCCTGGATGACGACCCCGCCCGGCGCGGTCATCTTGCGCTGCTTGGTGTCGACCTCCAGCTCCTCGGCGCCGCAGACACAGGTCTTGCCCATGCCGCGCGCGACGACGGCCGCGTGGGAGGTCTTGCCGCCGCGCGAGGTCAGGATGCCCTCGGAGGCGATCATGCCGTCGAGGTCGTCGGGGTTGGTCTCACGGCGGATCAGGATGACCTTCTCGCCCGAGCGCGACCACTTCACGGCGGTGTACGAGTCGAAGACGGCCCGGCCGACGGCGGCGCCCGGCGAGGCGGCGATGCCCCGGCCCAGCAGGTCGGCCTTCGCCTTCTCATCGAAGCGCGGGAACATCAGCTGCGCCAGCTGGGCGCCGGTGACGCGCTGCAGCGCCTCGGCCTCGTCGATCAAGCCCTGGTCCACCAGCTGCGTGGCGATGCGGAAGGCCGCACCGGCCGTGCGCTTGCCGACGCGGGTCTGCAGCATCCACAGCTTGCCGCGCTCGATGGTGAACTCGATGTCGCACAGGTCCTTGTAGTGCGTCTCCAGCGTCTCCATGATCTGCATCAGCTGGTCGTACGAGGCCTTGTCGAGCTGCTCGAGCTCGGCGAGCTGCATGGTGTTGCGGATGCCGGCGACGACGTCCTCGCCCTGGGCGTTCTGCAGGTAGTCGCCGTAGACGCCCTGGTGGCCGCTGGCGGGGTCGCGGGTGAAGGCGACGCCGGTGCCGGAGTCGGGGCCGAGGTTGCCGAAGACCATCGAGCAGATGTTGACGGCCGTGCCGAGGTCGCCGGGGATGCGCTCCTGGCGGCGGTAGAGCTTGGCCCGGTCACCGTTCCAGGAGTCGAAGACCGCCCTTATGGCGAGGTCCATCTGCTCGCGCGGGGCCTGCGGGAAGTCCCGGCCGGTCGCCTTGGAGACGATGACCTTGAACTCCTCCACCAGGCGCTTGAGGTCGGCCGCGTCGAGGTCGACGTCCGTGGTGACGCCCTTGGCCCGCTTGGCCTCCTCCAGCGCCTCCTCGAAGAGCTCGCCGTCGACGCCCAGCACGGTCTTGCCGAACATCTGGATGAGGCGGCGGTAGGAGTCCCACGCGAACCGCTCGTCGCCGGCCTGGGTCGCGAGGCCGGTCACCGACTCGTCGGAGAGGCCGATGTTCAGGACGGTGTCCATCATGCCCGGCATGGAGAACTTGGCGCCGGAGCGCACCGAGACCAGCAGCGGGTCGTCGGCCTGGCCGAGCTTCTTGCCCATCCGCGCCTCGAGGGCCTCGAGGTGGGCGGTGACCTCGTCGCGCATCGACGACGGCTCCTGGCCGCCCTCGAGGTAGACCTTGCACGCCTCGGTGGTGATGGTGAAGCCCGGAGGGACGGGCAGACCGAGGTTGGTCATCTCGGCGAGGTTGGCACCCTTCCCGCCGAGCAGGTCCTTGAGGTCCTTGTTGCCCTCGGTGAAGTCGTAGACGAACTTCTGGCGATCTTCAGATACCGGCACGGGAATCGACTCCTCACTGGGGCCTCCCGGGACGCAGTTGGGGGTGGGCTGCCCTGACGGCGGGGAGCGTACCCAGATCGAAGGCATCTGAGGAGGTCCACTCCGCCATCTTGGGGGCGCAACCACCCATCCGCCAGCAGATCGAAAGTCATGCGCTCATCTGAGGCTCGCACCCGCTTCCTTCACATAATGAAGGCAAGGTGACCGAAAATAATCGGTGCCTCACGGAGCGCCGAAAATTCCCGCCGTCTGCCGCCAAGGGTTGAAGCCAAAAGGGGTGGCACCCAGTGCCACCCCTTCCAGAGGTGCACCCCCGATTTCGGCGCTCATCTGAGCGGAGCCCCTATCAGAGGTGGCGAGAATCACGCGTCATCGCCGGGCGTTCACCCGCCCGAAGTGTCCAGTTCGGCCTCCGCGCCCACAGTTGCGCAGTCGTACGGGTCGTCGAGCCAGCCCTCCGGAAGCACCACCCGGTTGCGACCCGAGGTCCGGCCGCGCGGTCCGTCCGCACCCAGCGGCCAGGGCTGATCCAGGTCCAGCTCGCTCAAAAGAGCGTCCATTTCGTCCAGGGACGAGGCGATTGCCAGCTTCTTACGGAGCTCGGAGCCGATCGAGAAGCCCTTGGTGTACCAGGCGACGTGCTTACGGAAGTCGATCACGCCCCGCTCCTCGTTCTCCAGCCACTCGCCGAGCAGCTGGGCGTGGCGCAGCATGACCCGGGCGACCTCGCGCAGGGCGGGCTGGGCGTACGTGCCGTTCCCGCCCTCCTCGAAGGCGCTGACGAGGTCGCCGAAGAGCCAGGGCCGGCCCAGGCAGCCGCGGCCGACGACGACGCCGTCGCAGCCGGTCTCGCGCATCATCCGCACGGCGTCCTCGGCGGACCAGATGTCGCCGTTGCCGAGCACGGGGATCTCGGGGACTGCCTCCTTGAGGCGGGCGATGGCGTCCCAGTCGGCGGTGCCGCCGTAGTGCTGGGCGGCGGTGCGGCCGTGCAGGGCGATGGCGGTGACGCCCTCCTCGACCGCGATCCGGCCGGCGTCGAGGTAGGTGATGTGGTCGTCGTCGATGCCCTTGCGCATCTTCATGGTCACCGGGAGCGGGCCGGCGTTGCCGACGGCCTCACGGAGGATCGAGCGCAGCAGGTTCCGCTTGTACGGGAGGGCGGAGCCGCCGCCCTTGCGGGTGACCTTGGGGACCGGGCAGCCGAAGTTGAGGTCGATGTGGTCGGCCAGGTCCTCGTCCACGATCATGCGGACGGCCTTGCCGACGGTGACCGGGTCGACGCCGTAGAGCTGGATCGAGCGCGGCTTCTCGGTGCCGTCGAAGTGGACCAGCCGCATCGTCTTGGCGTCCCGCTCGACGAGCGCCCGGGTGGTGATCATCTCGCTGACGAAGAGCCCCTTGCCGCCGGAGAACTCGCGGCACAGCGTGCGGAAGGGCGCGTTGGTGATCCCCGCCATGGGGGCCAGGACCACCGGCGGCTGCACCGAGTGCGGACCGATCTGGAGCGTCATGGAGCGGGCTTCCTCGAAGTCGTACGGGAACGGGCGGACCGTCCATTGTCCCTCATTCGGGGGAGCCGGATCCCGGGTCGGAGGTCCTGACGGGCGGCGTCAGCGCACCGGCGCGGCCGTCGCACCGGTGTGCTCCAGCGCCTCCTCCGCCCGTACGAGCGCCAGCAGCCGCTCCAGCCGGGCCTGCGTCTCCTGGTCGGCGGGGGTGAAGGTCAGCAGCCGGGCGCCGGGGGTGGGGCCGGTCCACAGGCTGGTGTAGTCCAGGCGCAGCATGCCCACGCGGGGCTGCAGCAGGCTGCGGGTGCGGTAGGCGGTGAGCTCGGCCACCTCGTGCCGCGCCCACAGCTGCCGGAACTCCTCCGAGGCGTCCTGCAGCCGCTTGAGCAGGCACTTCCAGGCCGGCTCGGCGAGGTGCTCGGCCATGGCGGCCCGGAATTTCGCGACCATGGCGCGCGTGGCCTCTTCCCGGTCGGCGGTGCCGGCGCGCCAGTCGTCGTCGGTGAAGTACAGCCACAGGCAGTTTCGGTACTCCGGCGCTATGGCGTCGAGGTCGCCGAGCAGGTGCCCGTAGGTGCGGTTGTAGGCGAGGATGTCGTACCGCGCGTTCTGGATGCACGCCGGGAAGGGCTCCAGCCGTTCCAGCATCGCGTGCAGCGCGGGGGTCACGCCCGGGCAGTCGGCCGGGGACAGCGGGTCGGTGGAGCCCGCCAGCGCGAAGAGGTGGACGCGCTCGCCCCGGTCGAGCATCAGGGCACGGGCGATGGAGTCCAGCACCTGCGCCGAGACCTGGATGTCCCTGGCCTGCTCCAGCCACGTGTACCAGGTGACCCCGACGGCGGCGAGCTGGGCGACCTCCTCGCGGCGCAGCCCGGGGGTGCGGCGGCGGGGGCCGCGCGGGAGGCCGGCCTGTTCGGGGGAGATGCGCTCGCGGCGGGAGCGGAGGAAGGCGGCGAGTTCACTGCGGCGTACGTCGTCGGCCGTATGGGCCGCTACGGCAGGGCGCTCAAGCGTCATCGTCGTCATGGCTCCAGGGTGCGGGACCTCCCAGCCAGTTGCCAGGTACTCCTTGTACCAGGATAAGGACACTCTGGTACCCGGCTCCGCGCACCGCCATCGTCGTATCCGTGAGTGAACCGCGAATAGCCAGTCCTGCCCCCGTCCCGACGACTCCGACGACCGCCACGACTCCCGCCTCCCCCCTCCCCTCCCCGTCCTCTCCCCCGGCGGGCCTGACGCCGCTGGGGCTGGCGACCGTGCTGCTCGGGGCGGCGCTGCCGTTCCTGGACTTCTTCATCGTCAACGTCGCTCTGCCGACGATCGGGCGCGACCTGGACGCCGGCCCGGCGCTCCTGGAAATGGTCGTCGGCGGCTACGGCGTCGCCTACGCGGTGCTACTGGTGCTCGGCGGGCGGCTGGGCGACATGGTGGGCCGGCGCCGGCTGTTCCTGTGGGGTACGGCCGCCTTCGGGGTGACGTCCGTGGCCTGCGGTCTGGCGCCGGACGCCTGGACGCTGGTGGTGGCGCGGGTGGCGCAGGGCGCGGCGTCGGCGCTGATGCTGCCGCAGGTGCTGGCGACGATCCAGGCGACGACCAGCGGCACCCGGCGCACCAAGGCGCTGAGCCTGTACAGCGGCACGGCCGGGGTGGTGAGCGCGGTCGGGCAGGTGCTCGGCGGGGTGCTGGTCTCGGTCGACCTGCTGGGCACGGGCTGGCGGTCGATCTTCCTGATCAACGCGCCGGTCGCGGTGGTGGCCCTGGTGCTCGCGGTGCGTTCGGTGCCGGAGACGCGCTCGGAGAACCCCACGCGGGTGGACTGGTGGGGCACGGTCCTGCTGTCGGTGTCCCTGGTGTCGCTGCTGGTGCCGCTGACGGAGGGCCGCTCCACGGGCTGGCCGCTGTGGTCGTGGGTGCTGCTGGCGGTGTTCCCGTGCGCGGCCGCCGCGTTCGTGCTGGTGGAGCTGCGCGAGGAGCGGGCGGGGCGGATGCCGCTGGTGCCGCCGTCGCTGCTGCGGGTGCACGCGGTGCGCAGCGGGCTGACGCTGATCGTGCCGTTCTCCATCGGCTGGGGCGGCTTCATGTTCGTCCTGGCGGTGGCCCTGCAGGAGGGGCTGCGGCTGGGCCCGATGGCGGCGGGGCTGGCCCTGGTCCCGATGTGCGTGACCTTCTTCGCCGGTTCGCTGGCCGGCCCCCGGCTGGCGGTGCGCTACGGGCGGCGGCTGGCGACGGCCGGGGCGCTGATCCAGGGGGCGGGGCTGGCCGTGGTGGCGGCGACCTTCTGGTTCGGCTGGAACGACGGGCTGGGCGCGCTGGGCCTGGCGCCGGGGCTCGCGATCCAGGGGCTGGGCCAGGGAATCCTGATGCCGCTGACGATCCGGCTCGTGCTGAGCGAGGTGCCGGTGGACCGGGCCGGAGTGGGCAGCGGGGTGCTGGTGACCACGCAGCAGGCGTTCATGGCGCTGGGCGTGGCCACGCTCGGCTCGCTGTTCCTGTCGCTGGCGCCGGGGTCGGGGATGCGGGACGCGCTGGCGATCACATTGGGGGTGCAGCTGGTGGCGGTGGCGGCGACCGTGCTGCTGACGTTCCGGCTGCCGCGCGGGGTGCGCTAGCCCCAGGGAAGGGTCAAACATGGAATGACAGATATTGAAATCTGTCATTCCATGTGGCATCGTTTTTGGTGTACCCCCGGCTCCCTCCCCTCCCCCAAGGAGTTCCCGTGCTGCACCGCCCCCTCGGCACCACCGGACCCCAGGTCTCCGCCCTCGGCCTCGGCTGCATGGGCATGTCCGCCCTCTACGGCGAGGCCGACCGCGCCGAGTCGATCGCCACCATCCACGCGGCCCTCGACGCCGGCGTCACGCTGCTGGACACCGGCGACTTCTACGCCATGGGCCACAACGAGATGCTCATCGGCGAGGCCCTGCGCTCGGCCCCGGCCGGCACGCGCGAGCAGGCGCTCACCAGCGTCAAGTTCGGCGCCCTGCGCGACCCGGACGGCGGCTGGTCCGGCTACGACGGCCGCCCCGCGGCCGTGAAGAACTTCGCCGCCTACTCGCTGCAGCGCCTCGGCGTCGACCACATCGACGTCTACCGCATCGCCCGCGTCGACCCCGGCGTCCCGATCGAGGAGACCGTCGGCGCCATCGCCGAGCTGGTCGAGGCCGGCCACGTCCGCCACATCGGCCTGTCCGAGGCCGGCGCGGACACCATCCGCCGGGCCGCGTCCGTCGCCCCGATCGCGGACCTGCAGATCGAGTACTCCCTGATCTCGCGCGGCATCGAGGAGCAGATCCTGCCGACCTGCCGTGAGCTGGGCATCGGCGTCACCGCGTACGGCGTGCTCTCGCGCGGCCTGATCAGCGGCCACTTCACCCGCGACCGGCAGCTCGCCGCGAACGACTTCCGCGGCATGAGCCCGCGCTTCCAGGGCGAGAACCTCCAGCGCAACCTCGACCTCGTCGACGCGCTGCGCAAGGTCGCCGACGAGCGGGGCGCCAGCGTCGCCCAGACCGCGATCGCCTGGGTCCTCTCGCGCGGCGAGGACATCGTCCCCCTGGTCGGCGCCCGCCGCCGCGACCGCCTCTACGAGGCCCTCGGCGCCCTCGACCTCCACCTGGACGCCGACGCCCTGACCGCCATCGAAAAGGCCGTCCCCGCAAACGCCGCAGCCGGCGCCCGCTACCCGGCAGACCAAATGGCCCACCTGGACAGCGAGCACTGAGACCTGTTGTGGGCAATCGTTCCGCAAGGCGGAACGGGTGGGCACAACGGACCACCGGCCCGCAGCCGAACGCAAGCGGATGCCGGGTACGGTCATACAAACCCCGCCCCGAAGGGAACCGCACCCGCGATGCCGCCCGAACCGCTGACTCCAACCCGCATCCTCGAAGCCACCGAGGACGTGCTGCGCCGCTTCGGCCCCGCCAAGGCCACCGTGGTCGACGTCGCACGCGCGCTCGGCGTCAGCCACGGCAGCGTCTACCGCCACTTCGGCAGCAAGGCCGCCCTGCGGGAAGCCGTCACCGAGCGCTGGCTGGACCAGTCGCACGCCGAACTCTCCGCCCTGGCCGACGCAGGGGGCCCGGCCGCGTCCCGGCTCCGCGACTGGCTCGCCGCACTCTTCGCCGCCAAGCGCCGCAAGGCGGGCGACGACCCCGAACTGTTCGCGACCTACATGGTCCTGGTCGGCGAGAACAGCGGCACCGTCGAGCGGCACATCGAGACGATGATCGGCCAGCTGGCCGGCATCGTGGCGGCCGGCGTGGACGGGGGCGAGTTCGCCGCGACCGACCCGGCGACGGCGGCCCGGGCCGTCTGGGACGCGACCAACCGCTTCCACGACCCCGCGTACGCGGCGGAGTGGTCGCAGCCCGGCATCGACGCGGCGTTCGACGCGGTGTGCGGCCTCGTGCTGCGGGGCCTGCGCGCGTAGGCGGTGGCCCCGGGCCCCGTCAGCCCACGCCCAGGAAGCGCAGGACCGCCAGCACCCGCCGGTGGTCCGCGTCCGCCTTCGGCAGGTCGAGCTTCGCCAGGATGCTGTTGATGTGCTTGGCGACGGCGCTCTCGCTGACGACCAGGTGCTGGGCGATCCCGGCGTTCGAGCGCCCCTCCGCCATCGAGGCCAGCACGTCGCGCTCACGCGGCGTCAGCCGGTCCAGCGGATCGCTGTGCCGGCGCATCAGCAGCTGCGAGACCACCTGCGGGTCGAGGGCCGTACCGCCCGCGGCGACCCGGCGCAGGGCGTCGATGAACTCCTCGACGTCGGCGACGCGTTGCTTGAGCAGATACCCGAAGCCGGCCGTCTCGCCGGTCAACAGGTCGGTGGCGTACCGCTCCTCCACGTACTGCGACAGCAGCAGCACCGCCACCTCCGGCCGGCGCGCACGGAGGTCGAGCGCGGCCCGTACCCCCTCGTCCGTGTAGCCGGGCGGCATCCGGACGTCGAGCACGGCGAGGTCGGGGCGGTGCAGTTCGACCGCGGCCAGCAACGCCTCCGCGTCACCGGTCTCCGCGACCACCTCGAATCCGGCCGTCTCCAGGACCTTCACCAGGCCCACACGGAGCAGGACGGAATCCTCGGCGATCACGGCGCGCACGGCAGCTCCACGGTGACTACGGTCGGGCCCCCCACGGGGCTGCTGATCGAGAACGTGCCGTCGACCGACGCGACGCGCTTGGCGAGCCCCGCCAGCCCGGTACCGCCCGAGGGGTCGGCTCCGCCCACGCCGTCGTCGGAGACGACGAGGAGAAGTATCCCCCCGAAGCGTTCGACCGTGACGTCGGCCCTCGACGCCTGTGCGTGCTTTACCACGTTGGCGAGCGCCTCGGAGACGACGAAGTAGGCCACCGCCTCGATCGTGGGCGCGGGCCGTGACGGCAGATCCACCGTCAGCCGCACCGGCAGCGGCGCCCGTTCGGCGATGCCCGACAGCGCGGCGTCGAGGCCGCGGTCCTCCAGCACCGCCGGGTGCAGGCCGCGCACGAGGTCCTGCAGCTCGGCGATGGCCTCCTTGGCCTCGCGGTGCGCCTCGTCGATCACCTTGCGGGCGTCGTCGGGCAGATCGGGCATCGTGACCTTGGCCAGCCCCAGGTTGACCGCCAGCGACACCAGTCGCTGCTGGGCGCCGTCGTGCAGGTCCCGTTCGATGCGCCGCCGCTCGGCGTCGGCCGCGTCCACGACGCCGGCGCGGCTCTCGGTGACCTCCTCCACCCGGCGCTCCAGCTGTTCCGCGCGGCTGGGCCCCAGGCGCCGGGTCGCGGCCCGGACGTCGAGCCGGGCCAGCGCGCCGGACAGCCACGCCGAGGCGTACAGCCCGGCGAGCCCGGCGGCGCTCACGTACGCGGCCTGCACCGCGTAGCCGGCCTGCCCCAGCCGCGTCTCGGGCGGCAGCGCCCACACCCATACGTAGACGGTCGCCGCCACTCCCGAGGCCGCCCCCAGCGTCAGTACGCACGCGGCCCCCAGGGCGACCGCCGGCCCCGCCACCAGGTGGTACCCCAGCTGCCGCCAGGACCAGGACCGCCCGGCCGCCGGTATCTCCACCCCGAGCCGTCCCCGGAACCGCGCCCGCTGCATCCGCGTCAGCACGGGGCAGGCGGCCCCGAGAACACCCCCCATCCCGACCACGGCCGCCAGACAACTCAGCGCCCTCGTCGGCCCCCCGTTCAGCCACGGCAGCGCCAGCACGAGCAGCCCGCCGAGCTGGACGAGCACACCGGTGGCGAGAAAGGCGACGGAACGGCCGACGCCGTCGAAGGGGCGCCGGAGGGGGGTGGGGATTCGCATGGGTCACACGCTATGTGCCCAGGTCAGCGGCGCGGAATGGCACTGGCTCCCGTTCCGGGGTGCAAGCAGCACCACCGGTTGTCAGTGGCCGCGACTACGCTGCGTAGCGCCACACTTACTCACGCGAGGAGCCATGTGAGCCACGCAGACTTCAAGGAGCTGTGCAGGATTCTCGAGCAGGTCGACGCCGGCCTCCCGGACGGCTACCGCACGGAGATCATCGGGGGAAAGATCGTCGTGACACCGTGGTCCAAGGCCAGCTACACCCTCATCGTCGAGGAACTCATCCAGCAACTGCGCCCGCATACGCCCAAAGGTCACAGGGCGTGGTGCCGCCCCTATCTTTACCGGTTCGACGGACAGTCCCGGGCCTATGGCCCGGACCTTCACATCGCCGACACGGAGGCGGTGCACGTCGACAGCATCTTCCTGCCGGGAGGGGCACTGTCCCTCGTTGGTGAATTGGCATGTGCCTTGACAGCAGATGTCGATCGAGGCGAGAAGACGGAGGCGTACGGCAAGGCCGGTGTGCCCGTCTATGTACTCGTCGACATGCTGAAGGACACGGTCACCGTGCACTCCGACCCGTCGGACCACGGCTACCGCACCAGCACCCGAATCGAATTCGGCGGAACGGTGCACATCCCCGCCCCCTTCGACTGCGAGCTCGACACCACCGGCTGGCAAGCCTGAACAACCGAGGGCCCCGGCACCGCTGATGCAGCGGTACCGGGGCCCTCGGTCAAGCGTCAGCCGACCGGCGTCAGCAGCCCAGCAGGCGGCTGGCCAGGTAGCCCTCGATCTGGTCGAGCGAAACCCGCTCCTGCTTCATCGTGTCGCGCTCGCGCACGGTCACCGCGTTGTCCTCGAGGGTGTCGAAGTCCACGGTGACGCAGAACGGCGTGCCGATCTCGTCCTGGCGACGGTAGCGGCGACCGATCGCACCGGCGTCGTCGAAGTCGATGTTCCAGTTCTTGCGCAGGTCCGCCGCCAGGCCCTTGGCCTTCGGCGACAGCTCCGGGTTGCGCGAGAGCGGCAGAACGGCGACCTTGACCGGGGCCAGGCGCGGGTCGAGGCGCAGCACCGTGCGCTTCTCCAGCTTGCCCTTGGCGTTGGGGGCCTCGTCCTCGACGTACGCGTCGAGCAGGAAGGCGAGCATGGCGCGGCCGACACCGGCGGCGGGCTCGATGACGTAGGGGGTCCAGCGCTCGCCGGCCTCCTGGTCGAAGAACGACAGGTCCTGGCCGGAGGCCTTCGCGTGCGCGCCGAGGTCGTAGTCGGTGCGGTTCGCGACGCCCTCGAGCTCGCCCCACTCGTTGCCGCCGAACTGGAAGCGGTACTCGATGTCAGCGGTGCGCTTGGAGTAGTGGGAGAGCTTCTCCTTCGGGTGCTCGTACCACCGCATGTTCTCCTCGCGCAGGCCGAGACCGGTGTACCAGTTCCAGCGCTGCTCCATCCAGTACTCCTGCCACTGCTCGTCCTCGCCCGGCTTGACGAAGAACTCCATCTCCATCTGCTCGAACTCGCGGGTGCGGAAGATGAAGTTGCCCGGCGTGATCTCGTTGCGGAAGGACTTGCCCATCTGGGCGATGCCGAAGGGGGGCTTCTTCCGGGAGGTCTGCTGGACCTGGGCGAAGTTGGTGAAGATGCCCTGGGCGGTCTCGGGGCGCAGGTAGGCGACCGAGCCGGAGTCCTGGGTGGGGCCGAGGTGGGTGGAGAGCAGGCCGGAGAACTGCTTGGGCTCGGTGAACTGACCCTTGTTGCCGCAGTTGGGGCAGTTGATGTCGGCCAGGCCGTTCTCGGGCAGGCGGCCGTGCTTGGCCTCGTACGCCTCTTCCAGGTGGTCCGCGCGGTAGCGCTTGTGGCAGGAGGTGCACTCGGTCAGCGGGTCGCTGAAGGTGGCGACGTGACCGGAGGCCACCCAGACCTCGGAGGCCAGGATCACCGACGAGTCGATACCGACGACGTCCTCGCGCGAGGTGACCATGTAGCGCCACCACTGGCGCTTGAGGTTCTCCTTGAGCTCCACGCCCAGCGGTCCGTAATCCCAGGCGGCACGCTGGCCGCCGTAGATCTCACTGCACGGAAAAACAAAGCCACGGCGCTTGCTCAGGCTGACGATGGTGTCGATCTTGTCGGCGGCCACGGTGCTCTCTTCATTGCGACGACGAACAGCGAATGGTTCAGGTTACCGGCGCTGTACCCCCTCTCATCAAATCGGCTCTGGCCTTGGCTTGACCCTTCCAGCCAGACCAGGACGACCCGGGCCGCTGTTGACAATCGTTTCCACTTTTGTTGAAAATGAGTGTCATGAACGTACGTCCGATCCGTCCCCTTCGCCCCCGCCGCCGAATAACCACCGCCGCCGTCGCCCTCGCCGCGTCGCTGGGCCTGGTCACCCTCTCGGCCTGCTCCGCCGAGGGCGGATCCGGCCGGACCAAGGACGGGAAGCTGCAGGTCGTGGCGTCGTTCTACCCGATGGAGTATCTGGCGAAGGAGATCGGCGGCGACCACGTCAAGGTCACCGGCCTGACCAAGCCGGGCGTCGAGCCGCACGACCTGGAGCTCACCCCCAAGCAGACCGGCTCGCTCGCCGACGCGGGCGCGATCGTCTACCTCAAGGGCGTGCAGCCCGCCGTGGACGAGGCGATCAAGCAGTCCGGAAACAAGCACGCCGTCGACGCGGCATCCCTGACCCAGCTGGAGAAGCACGGCACCGAGGTCGGCGGGCACGAGCACGGCGAGGACGAGCACGGCGACGAGCACGGCCACGAGGGCCACGACCACGACGCGGCCGGCGGCGACCCCCACATCTGGCTGGACCCGGTGAAGTACGCCGAGGTCGCCAAGGGCGTCGCCAAGGCCTTCGCCGAGGCCGACCCCGACCACAAGGGTGACTTCGAGAAGAACACCGACGCGCTGGTGCAGAAGCTGGACGCGCTGCACCTGAAGTTCAAGGACGGGCTGAAGAACCGCGCCTCGGACACCTTCATCACCACCCACGCGGCCTTCGGCTACCTGGCCGAGCGCTACGGCCTGACCGAGGAGGCCATCGCCGGCCTCGACCCCGAGTCCGAGCCCAGCGCCGCCCGCATGAAGGACCTGCACAAGCTCGCCAAGGACCACCACGTCGGCACGGTCTTCTTCGAGACCCTCGCCAGCCCCGGCACGGCGAAGACGCTGGCCAAGGACCTGGACCTGAAGACGGACGTACTCGACCCCATCGAGGGCATCACGGACGACTCCAAGGGCCGCGACTACATCGAGGTCATGGAGTCCAACCTCACCGCCCTGCGCAAGGCACTCGGCACCAAGTGAGCGCACCTGAGGAGGCAGACATGGAGCAGCCCGTCATATCCCTGCGCGGGGCCACGGCCTCGCTGGGCTCCCGCCCGGTGCTGCGCGGCGTCGACCTGAGCGTCCGGCGCGGCGAGGTCGTCGCCCTGCTGGGCGCCAACGGCTCCGGCAAGTCCACGGCCGTACGGGCCATCGTCGGACAGGTCCCGCTGACCGGCGGCGAGCTGGAGCTCTTCGGCTCCCCGCAGCGCCGCTTCCGCGACTGGGCCCGCGTCGGCTACGTACCGCAGCGCACCACCGCCGCCAGCGGGGTGCCCGCGACCGTCCGCGAGGTCGTCTCGGCCGGCCGGCTGGCCCGGACGAAGCTGGGCCCGACCCGCAAGGCGGACCGGGAGGCCGTGGTCGCGGCGCTGGAGCTGGTCGGCATGGCGGACCGGCTCAAGGACTCCGTGAGCGCCCTCTCCGGCGGCCAGCACCAGCGGGTGCTGATCGCCCGCGCGCTGGCCGTCGAGCCCGAACTGCTGATCATGGACGAGCCCATGGCGGGCGTGGACCTCGCCAGCCAGGAGGTCCTCGCCGCCGCCCTGCGCGAGCAGGTGGCCCGCGGCGTCACGGTCCTGCTCGTCCTGCACGAGCTGGGCCCGCTGGAGCCCCTCATCGACCGCGCGGTCGTGCTGCGCGACGGCTGCGTCGTCCACGACGGCGCCCCGCCCAAGGCCGTGGGCCAGCACGCGCTGCCCGGCCACGACCACGTACACCCGCACGCCGACCCGGCCGCGGAACCGATCCGAACGGGGCTGCTGAGCTGATGGAGATCCTCGAACTCGCCTTCATGCAGCGGGCGCTGCTCGCCGCGCTCCTCGTGGGCATCACCGCCCCCGCCATCGGCATCTACCTCGTCCAGCGCCGCCAGGCGCTGATGGGCGACGGCATCGGCCACGTCGCCCTCACCGGCGTCGGCCTCGGCTTCCTCCTCAACACCAGCCCGGTGTGGGTGGCCACGGCCGTCTGCGTGATCGGCGCCGTGGCGATGGAGCTGATCCGCTCCTACGGCAAGGCGCGCGGCGACATCGCCCTCGCCATGCTCTTCTACGGCGGCATGGCCGGCGGCGTGATGCTGATGAGCCTGTCCCCCAACGGCTCCAACGCCAACCTCACCAGCTACCTCTTCGGGTCGATCACCACGGTCTCCCAGGAGGACATCGTGGCGATCTGCCTGCTGGCGGCGTTCGTGATCCTGACCACGGTCGGCCTGCGCAAGCAGCTGTTCGCGATCTGCCAGGACGAGGAGTTCGCCCGCGTCACCGGCCTGCCGGTGCGGCTGCTGAACCTCCTGGTCGCCGTCACCGCCGCCGTGACCGTCACCGTCGCCATGCGCGTGGTCGGCCTGCTGCTGGTCAGCGCCCTGATGGTGATCCCCGTAGCAGCCTCCCAGCAGATCGCCCGCAGCTTCGCGACGACCTTCGCCATGGCGGTGACCGTCGGCGTGCTGGTGACCCTTTCGGGCACCGCCACGTCCTACTACGTGGACGTGCCCTCCGGTGCGACGATCGTGCTGATGGCCATCGGCGTCTTCATCGCCCTGACCCTGCTGGCCACGCCGCTGGCGAGGAAACGGGCGGACAGGGCGGCCGCCGCCGAGCGCTGCACCCTCGCCGAGCCGGACGCGCCCACGGCCGCCGACGACGTCCGGGTCTGACGGGCGGCCGGGCGGGCCCCGGCCGCCGGGCCTGGCACAATTGGCGTGGCAACACGTGAGTTAGGTGTTCAGGCGAGCTTGAGGAGGCAACTGTGGCGACCGCCGGTCCCCCGGTACGCGGCCGGGCCACCAAGCAGCGGGCCGCGGTCGCGGCCGCGCTCGACGAGGTGGACGAGTTCCGCAGCGCGCAGGAGCTCCACGACATGCTCAGGCACCGCGGTGCCTCGGTCGGTCTGACCACCGTCTACCGCACCCTGCAGTCCCTCGCCGACGCCGGCGAGGTCGACGTCCTGCGCACCAGCGAGGGCGAGGCGGTCTACCGCCGCTGCTCCAGCGGACACCACCACCACCTGGTGTGCCGCCTGTGCGGCAAGGCCGTCGAGGTGGAGGGCCCGGCCGTCGAGAAGTGGGCCGACTCCATCGCCGAGGAGCACGGCTTCGTCGACGTCGCCCACACCATCGAGATCTTCGGTACGTGCGGGGAGTGCGCGGCCAAGCGCTGACCCGATGTACGTCACTGCCCCGGGAGCCGGACGGCTCCCGGGGCAGTGACGTATGCGCTGACGTGTGCGCGGTCCTAGACGCGCGCCAGATGCGCGTCCAGCAGGGCACGGAGGCGGTCGACGTCGCCGGGGGCGGCGAGAGCGCGCTTGGGCAGGATGCTCATGCACCCGCCGCGCTTGTCGGCGCTCAGCAGCACGAAGACGTCGCCCCGCTCGACGTAGCGGCCGAAGAGCGGCCACGCCATCCGCTGCGACGACTGCGCCGACGCGCCGGACAGTCCCCCGGCGTCCACCGTCGTACGCATCCGCCCCTGCAGCCGCGCCGTCTTGTGGAAGGCACGGGCCTGCACAACCGGCATGACAAGGATCAGCAGCACCATCACCGCGCCGACCGCCAGGGCGATCCAGTCCTTGAGCTCCACCCCGGCGGGCCCGTTCGGGGCGATGAGGGCGGTCGCGAAGAGCGCGTAGCCGACGGGCAGCAGGACCCTCTGCAACCGTGCGCTGCGCACGGCCCGGGTGCGGCCCTGCAGTCCGGACCGGATGTCGGCGGGCGTCAGCTCGTACTCGAACGTCAGCGAGTCCGCCGCCAGGCCGGGAGGGACCGTCTCGCTCACGCGCCGCCTTCCTCGACCGCGTTCGGGATCGCCCCGCCGAAGCGGCGGTCGCGCGAGGCGTACTCCAGGCAGGCGCGCCACAGGTCGCGGCGGTCGAAGTCCGGCCACAGGACGTCCTGGAAGACCATCTCGGCGTAGGCGCTCTGCCAGATCAGGTAGTTGGACGTGCGCTGCTCGCCGGAGGGGCGCAGGAAGAGGTCCACGTCCGGCATGTCCGGGTAGTAGAGGTACTTCGCGAAGGTCTTCTCCGAGACCTTCGACGGGTCGAGCCGGCCCGCCTTCACATCGGCCGCCAGCGCCTGCGCCGCGTCCGCGATCTCCGCGCGCCCGCCGTAGTTCATGCAGAAGTACAGCGTGAGCTTGTCGTTGTCCTTGGTCTGCTCCTGGGCGATCTGGAGCTCCTTGGCCACCGACCGCCACAGTTTGGGCATACGGCCCACCCAGCGGACCCGGATGCCGAGTTCGTCGAGCTGATCGCGGGTCTTGCGGATGAAGTCGCGGTTGAAGTTCATCAGGAAGCGCACCTCGTCGGGCGAGCGCCGCCAGTTCTCGGTGGAGAAGGCGTAGAGGGCGATGCTGCCGACGCCCATCTCGATCGCGCCCTGCAGGACGTCCAGCACGCGCTCGGCACCGACCTTGTGGCCCTCGGTGCGCGGCAGGCCGCGCTCCTTGGCCCAGCGGCCGTTGCCGTCCATGACGATCGCCACGTGGTTCGGGACGAGCTCACCGGGGATCTTGGGCGGCCGGGCGCCGGAGGGGTGCGGGTCGGGGGTGCGGTACTCGCGTCGGGAACGGCCCAGAATCCCGCGTACAGCCATGGGTGCCACTTCTCCTTGATCCCTGGTTTCGCTTACTTCTCGACGTACCGGAGCGAGCGAAGACCCCGCTCCAGATGCCAGTGCAGATACGCCGCCACGAGCGCGCTGCCCTCCCGGACGTACCGCGCCTCGCAGGCGTCCGCGGTCGCCCAGTCCCCGGTCAGCAGCGCGCTGAGGAGCCCGATCGACTCCGAGGAGGGTACGACGCTTCCGGGCACCCGGCACTCACCGCAGACCACACCGCCGGCGGCCGCCGAGAAGAACCGGTTCGGCCCGGGCATGCCGCACTTCGCACACGCGTCGAAACTGGGCGCGTAGCCGTTGACGGCGAGCGAGCGCAGCAGGAACGCGTCGAGGATGAGGTGCGGGGCGTGCTCCCCCGCGGCGAGCGTCCGCAGCCCGCCGACGAGCAGCAGGTACTGCTGCACGGCGGGCTCGCCCTCGTGGTCGGTGAACCGCTCGGCGGTCTCCAGCATGGCGGTGCCGGCGGTGTAGCGGGCGTAGTCGGTGACGATCCCGCCACCGTACGGAGCGATGGTCTCGCTCTGTGTGCACAGCGGCAGGCTGCGCCCGACCAGCTCGCTGCCGCGCGCGAAGAACTGCACGTCGACGTGCGAGAACGGCTCCAGCCGCGCCCCGAACTTCGACTTCGTGCGCCGCACCCCGCGCGCCACGGCGCGCACGCGGCCGTGGCCGCGCGTGAGGATCGTGATGATGCGGTCCGCTTCGCCCAGCTTCTGGGTGCGCAGCACGATGCCGTCGTCGCGGAAGAGGCTCATCGCCCGCCCCCACGGGTGCCCGGCCGGGGGTACGGGGGTTGTCCCCCGGGAGAGTGCAGCATGGGGTCATTCTCGCGTACCCGCGGGACGGCGCGGACCGGCCTGTGGCAGGGGGGAACAACCGACTCCGGACGCAGGCAGAATATGCGCCATGTCGATCACGCTTTCGCCTGTGAGAACCCGGTGAGCGCGCGCCGCCGTCATCGGCCGCGCCGCACGCGCTGGCCGGTCATCGCCACCGCCGCGCTGGGTGCCGTCCTGATCCTCGCCGCGGTGTTCCTGCTGTCCGTCACCGTGCCCGGCAAGCGCACCGACGCGCGGACCTTCGCGACGGCGGCCGCGTGCCTGCCGGACGAGACGCCCCGGGAGTGCCGCAAGCCGGTCGAGGTCGTCGTGAAGAAGAAGGCGACCGAGGCCGAGGGCAGGACGCAGCACCACTGGCTCACCCTCGCCGAGCCCGGCGGGGCCTCCCGCCGCGTCGACATGAACGGACCGTCGTCGGTCTTCGGAGCCGTCTCGCCCGGCGACCGGGTGACCGCGACGTACTGGCGGCTGGAAGTGCGCGCCGTCGACTTCCACGGCAGGCGGCAGTTCACGGCGGACGAGCCGAAGGAGGCCTACCGCCTGCCGTTCGCCGCCGCCCTGGGGCTGCTCGCCCTGGGCGGAACGCTCCTGTGGACCTCCGTGCGGGCGGGCTTCCGCACCGGCCGCGGCCGGGCGCTGCGCTCCTGGGAGATCGCCCTTCCCGCGCTCGCGGGGGCCTGGCTGTCGGCCGTCGGCTTCGGGGCGCCCCTGCTGACGGACGCGGTGTCGACGGCCCTGGTGTTCGCCGCCGCCGGCGCGCTGCCCGTCGTGCTCGGCACCGTGTGGCGCGTCAAGGTGCTGCGGCAGCGGCGGCCGGAGAGCAAGCGGAGGGCCGCCCGGGCCGCCGCCCAGGAGACCTCCGCCGCCTAGGGGCCGCCGCGGCCCCTACGACGGCATCCGGGCCGCCGCCAGCAGCCGGTCCGTGTCCTCGGGGCACAGCAGCAGCGCCCGCCCCACCGTGGCCAGCACCTCCCGCTCCGCGGGCCGGTAGGGGCCGTCCGCCAGGGCGATGCGGGCGCCCTGCAGCAGGATCGACTCCCGGCCTGCGGGGGCCAGGTGCGGGGCGAGGGGCTCCAGGGCCTCGTGGAGCTCGATGGCCAGGGCCGTGCCGCAGGGGTCGAAGCCGTCGCGGCCCACGGCCTCCGGCGGCGTCGCGTACCGCCCCGGAAGGCGGCCCGTGTCCGCGGCGAGGGCCTCGATGAGGGTGACCAGCTGCTCCTCGCTGCAGTCGGCGAAGCCGGCCGCCCGCACCGCCCCGACCGCGGCCCGGCGCACCGTACGGGCCTCCGTGCCGCCGGCGGCCAGGACCGCCAGGGCCACCGTGTGCACGGCGTCGCGGAGCATCGCGGAGAAGCGGGTCGTGGTGGGGTGGTCGAGGACGTCCATCGCGAACCGGCCCCGGCAGGCCGTGCATTCGACGATGGGTCCCACCGGCCCGCGCGGCAGCAGCGGCACCCCGAAGGCGACCAGGCGTCGGCGGCCCGTGCGGCGGTGGTAGTTGCGGTCGCCGCCGCATCCCGGGCAGAAGAACTCGCCGTCCCCGACCGTGCGCCATACGGTGCGTACGCCCACCACGCACCGGTCCGGGCTGTGTCGGCCTTGCGCGTGCATCACGGCGCACCTCCATAACGCCACGGCCTGGTCGCCGCGTTGACGTGATGTTAGCCACATCGGTGATGCGGCGTCAGTACCCCGGGCGCCGAGTTCGGGCGGCTGCTGGCCCGCCGCGCCACCGAGCCCACCGGAAGCGGTGTTCTCGGTGGCGCGAAATTGACGGCGGAGCCGCCCGGGGCCCCCGAAGGGGCCGTCAGTCAGCCTCGGTACGCGCGGTTCACCGCCGACACGACCGCCTTGATCGAGGCGCGGGTCGTGTTGGCGTCGATACCGATGCCCCACAGCACCTTGCCGTCGATCACGCACTCGATGTACGACGCGGCCTGGGCGCTGGCGCCCTCGCTCATCGTGTGTTCGGTGTAGTCCAGCAGGCGGGCGTCGACCCCGGCGCCGGCGAGCGCGTCGAAGAAGGCCGAGATCGGACCGTTGCCGGTGCCCGTGAGGACCGTCTCCGTGCCGTCCACCGAGGCCTCGACGGTCAGCGCGTCGGTGCCCTCGCTGGTGGTGGAGGTCTGCGTGGAGCGCAGGATGATGCGGCCCCACGGGTTGTCGGGCGTGGGCAGGTACTCGTCCTGGAAGACCGACCAGATCTCCTGCGGGGTGACCTCGCCGCCCTCGGCGTCGGTCTTGGTCTGGATGATCTTCGAGAACTCGATCTGCATCCGGCGCGGCAGGTCCAGCTTGTGGTCGTTCTTCAGGACGTAGGCGATGCCGCCCTTGCCGGACTGCGAGTTGACGCGGATGACGGCCTCGTACGAACGGCCGACGTCCTTGGGGTCGATGGGCAGGTAGGGAACGGCCCACTCGATGTCGTCGACGGTCTTCCCGGCGGCGGCCGCCTCGGTCGCCATCGCCTCGAAGCCCTTCTTGATGGCGTCCTGGTGGGAGCCGGAGAAGGCGGTGTAGACCAGGTCGCCCGCGTAGGGGTGGCGCGGGTGGACCTCCATCTGGCTGCAGTACTCGGCGGTCCGGCGGACCTCGTCGATCTGCGAGAAGTCGATCTGCGGGTCGACACCCTGGGAGAAGAGGTTCATGCCCAGGGTGACCAGGTCGACGTTGCCGGTGCGCTCGCCCTGGCCGAACAGGCAGCCCTCGACGCGGTCGGCGCCGGCCATGACGGCCAGCTCGGCGGCGGCGACGGCGGTGCCCCGGTCGTTGTGCGGGTGGGCGGACAGGCAGACGAACTCGCGCCGCGACAGGTTCCGCGACATCCACTCGAAGCGGTCCGCGTGCGTGGAGGGGGTGGACCGCTCGACGGTGGCCGGCAGGTTAAGGATGATCTCGCGGCCGGCCTCGGGCTGCCAGACGTCCATGACGCCCTCGCAGACCTCCAGCGCGAAGTCCAGCTCGGTGTCGGTGAAGATCTCCGGGCTGTACTGGTAGCCGAAGACCGTGCCGTCGCCGAGGATCTTGTCGGCGTACTCCATGACCAGCCGCGTGCCGTCCACCGCGATCTGCTTGACCTGCTCGCGCGAGCCCCGGAAGACCACGCGGCGGAAGACGGGGGCCGTGGCGTTGTAGAGGTGGACCGTGGCCCGGTGCGCGCCGCGCAGGGACTCCACCGTGCGCTCGATCAGCTCCTCGCGCGCCTGGGTGAGGACGGAGATCGTCACGTCCTCGGGGATGGCGCCCTCTTCGATGATCGACCGCACGAAGTCGAAGTCGGTGGCCCCGGAGGAGGGGAAGCCGACCTCGATCTCCTTGTAGCCCATGCGCACCAGCAGGTCGAACATCTCGCGCTTGCGGGCGGGCGACATGGGGTCGATCAGCGCCTGGTTGCCGTCGCGCAGGTCGGTCGACAGCCAGCGGGGCGCGGCGGTGATGCGCTGGTCCGGCCAGCTGCGGCCGGCCAGGTCCACGGCGTCGTACGGGCGGTACTTGTGGACCGGCATTCCGGACGGCCGCTGGGTGACGGTGGCCGCGGTGACGGGCGTGGGACGGCCTACGGAGGGGTGGATCTCGGGCATCTGCGGAGGGCTCCTCGGTGATCCGCGCGATACGGCCGACGGGCTTCTTTCCTGGCGTTGGGCAACACCGAACTCCGCGGGGAGGGGGTCGGCCTACGTCTACAGGCCCTCGCCGCGGCAGCTAAGAAGAAGCAGCACGTCACGCATGATGCACAGCAGACTACGCGAGGCCAGGGAGGGGCTGTAGGGGCGTTCCAGCATGCGGGATGGGGCGCCTCCGGCTGTGGCCGGTAAAGGAACCTCGCCACTCGTTTGTGTTAATCACTGCACCGGGCCATGACAAGGCGGGGGGCCGGTGCCAGATTGCCGCCATGGACGACGCAATGAAGTCAGAGAAGACGGTTTTCTGCACGATCGTGCCGCCGCACGTCCTGGACAGGCTCTCCCAGGCCGAGGACCCCCGGCTCTACGAGCCCGCCCGCCGCACCCTGGAGCACGACGGCGTGCTGCGTACCCGCCGCCGCGTCACCGCGGCCCGTGCGTTCGCGGACTCGTCCGCCGGCACGCCCTCCGACACGCCGCAGCGCACGATCTACGACGCCGGGCACCGGGAGACGCTGCCGGGCAAGAAGGTGCACGCCGAGGGCGACGCCCCCGCCAAGGACGCGACGGTCAACCGCGCCCACGCCGGGCTCGGAGCCACCTTCGACCTCTTCTTCAAGGTCTACGGCCGGCACTCGATCGACGACTGCGGACTGCCGCTGGACGCCACCGTCCACTACGGGGAGGGCTACTGCAACGCCTTCTGGGACGGCGAGCGGATGGTCTTCGGCGACGGGGACAACGACACGTTCGTCGACTTCACCGTCGCCGTGGACGTCATCGGCCACGAGCTGACCCACGGCGTCGTCCAGCACACCGCGAACCTCGAGTACTACGGCCAGTCCGGCGCGCTCAACGAGTCCTGCGCGGACGTCTTCGGCTCGCTGATCAAGCAGTACGCGCTCGGGCAGAGCGCCGACCAGGCCGACTGGCTGATCGGGCAGGGGCTGCTGGGCCCGGGCGTGGACGAAGGCACGGCCCTGCGCTCGATGAAGGCGCCGGGCACCGCCTACGACGACGACGTCCTCGGCAAGGACCCCCAGCCCGCCACCATGGCGGACTACGTCCGCACCAACCGCGACAACGGCGGCGTGCACATCAACTCCGGCATCCCCAACCACGCCTTCTACCTGCTGGCCACCGACCTCGGCGGCAACGCCTGGGAGCGCGCCGGGAAGATCTGGTACGCCACGCTCACCGGCGGCGAGCTGTCCTCGGACGCCGACTTCGCCGAGTTCGCCCGGCTGACGGTGGCCTCGGCGCGCTCGCTGTTCGGCGAGGGGGACGAGCTCCAGGCCGTCCTCAAGGCGTGGAGCCAGGTGGGGGTCCCCACCGCGTAAGGACCCGTAGTCCGCAGCCGACAGGGTAGGGATGACGCCATGCGTATCGTCATCACCCGAACCGGCGGTTTCGCCGGCATCGAGCGCCGGGCCGAGCTGGAGACCTGCGGCCGGCCCGACGCCACGCACCTGGAGGCCCTGGCCCACCGCGCCCTCGCGCCGGGCCGGGAGACTCCGGCGAGGGGCGTGCCGGACGGCTTCCACTACGAGATCAAGGTGGACGGCCGCTCGGTCCACGCGGCGGACCCGCACCTCACCGAGGACCAGCGCGAACTGATCCGGACCGTCCTGAAGGAAGGCGCGTAGAGGGGCAGCCGCAGGGGGTCAGAACCCGAGCTTCCGCAACTGCTTCGGGTCCCGCTGCCAGTCCTTGGCGACCTTCACATGCAGGTCCAGGTAGACCGGCGTACCCAGCAGCGCCTCGATGTGCTTGCGGGACTTCATACCGACCTCCTTCAGGCGGGCGCCCTTGGGGCCGATGATGATGCCCTTCTGGCTGGGCCGCTCGATGTAGACGTTGGCGTGGATGTCCAGCAGCGGCTTGTCCTTGGGCCGGTCCTCGCGCGGCAGCATCTCCTCGACCACGACCGCGATCGAGTGGGGCAGCTCGTCGCGGACGCCCTCCAGCGCCGCCTCGCGGATCAGCTCGGCGACCATGACCTGCTCGGGCTCGTCGGTGAGGTCGCCCTCGGGGTACAGCGGCGGGCTCTCGGGCAGCAGCGGGGCGATCAGGTCGGCCAGCAGGGAGACCTGCTTGTCGCCGACGGCCGAGACCGGGACGATCTGCGCCCACTGGATGCCGAGCTCCTCGCCCAGCTGCTGGATGGCGATCAGCTGCTCGGCGAGCTGCTTGGAGTCGACCAGGTCCGTCTTGGTGACGATCGCGATCTTCGGGGTCTTCTTGATCCCCGCGAGTTCCTTGGCGATGAACTTGTCGCCCGGGCCGAGCTTCTGGTCGGCCGGCAGGCAGAAGCCGATCACGTCGACCTCGGCCCAGGTGGTGCGCACGACGTCGTTGAGCCGCTCGCCCAGCAGGGTGCGCGGCTTGTGCAGACCGGGGGTGTCCACCAGGACGAGCTGGGCGTCCGGGCGGTGCACGATGCCGCGCACGGTGTGGCGGGTGGTCTGCGGGCGGTTGGAGGTGATCGCGACCTTCGTCCCCACCAGTGCGTTGGTCAGGGTCGACTTGCCCGCGTTGGGGCGGCCGACGAAGCACGCGAAGCCCGCGCGGTGGGGGGCCTGGGAGGGGGAGGAGGCGTTGTCCATGCCTCATATTCTCCCCGATCGTCCGGCCCCCGCCGACCAGCGGCTTCAGCCCGCGGTGACGACCGGGCCCGGGGTGCCGTCCGGACCCGCGAGCAGCACGGGGGTGTCCGGGCCGCCCAGGTCCCGTACGGCCGCCCGGTCCGCGTCGGGCACGGCCGTCTCCGCGGATACCACGGCCGCCGCCTCCAGGGACTTCGCGCCGCTGGCCACGGCCATCGCCACGGCCGTCCGCAGGGCGCTCAGCCGCAGCGAGTCGAGCGCCACGGTCCCGGCGACGTACGTACGGCCCGTCTCGTCGCGGACCGCCGCGCCCTCGGGGACGGCGTTGCGGGCCCGGGCGGCGCGGGCGAGGGTGATGAGCTTGCGGTCTTCGGGGTCCAGCGTCTCCGTCATACCGGGAGCATAGGTGCGGCCGCGCCGGGCCCCCGAGGGCACCCGTGCGGCCTTCATGCGGCCGTCACACCGCCGTCATGTACGGGCCTCAGCCGGACGCCCGCTCCAGCAGACCGCCGAGGGAGTACATGCTGCCGCGGCGGCCCTCCGGCGTGGCGAGCCAGCGCACCTTCGCGGCCGTGCCCGTCTCCGGCACCGGGTTGTGCAGCACGATCGTCAGGTCCGGCCGGGCGGGCACGCGCAGCTGGGTGCTCTCCAGGTACAGAGTGCCGACCAGCGGGTGTGCGAACTCTTTGACCAGCAGGCCGCCGGGGCTCACGTCGCCGCGCGCCCACAGCTCGACGAACTCCGGGCTGGCCGCGGACACCTCGGCCACGATCTCCTTGAAGCCGTCGTCGTCGGGGCGCTCCGAGCAGGCGGCGCGGTAGGTGGCGACGACGCGGTGGGCGTTCTGCTCCCAGTTCGCGGCGCGGGCACGGTAGACGGGGTCGGTGAAGAAGTCGATCAGGCAGTTCTGCCGGATCTCCGGCCGGAAGCCCAGGACGTGGCCGGCCGCCTCGTTGTACGAGACGAGGTTCCAGTACGGGTCCATGATGTGCGCCGGGGACGGCAGCCAGCCGTCGATCAGCCGGCGCAGCCCGTCGCACAGGTACTCCGGGTCGTGCACGGACTCGGGCAGCGGCGGGTTCAGGCCGGCCAGGACGTACAGATGGCGGCGCTCGGGGCCGTCCAGCCTCAGCACCCGGGCGACGGCGTCGATGACCTGCGGCGAGACGGTGATCTGGCGCCCCTGCTCCAGCCACTGGTACCAACTGGCGCCCACCCCCGCGAGGACCGCGACCTCCTCGCGGCGCAGCCCCGGCGTGCGGCGGCGGGCCCCGCCGTCCGGCAGCCCCGCCTCGGCCGGCGAGACCCGGGCCCGACGGCTCATCAGGAACTCGCGCAGTTCCTCGCGCCGCCGCGGCCTGTCCCGGCCCTCGTACGGTGCAACGGTCACCATTCCCCCTCGTCCGGCCTTGCCCGGCCTCGCCCCGGGCCCTCTGCCTGGTGGTGCGACCACCACCATAAGCGCGCTCTCCCCACGGGTATTCCGCACGCCCGAGGGTGATCGCATGGCGATCGACTCCCTGCCCCGGACATCCGGCCCCGACACCTCCCCGGCCCCGGCCGGCGCCCGTATGACCACCCGCGCGAAGCTGATCCTGCTGGTGCTGTGCGCCGCGCAGTTCATCGTCGCGCTCGACTTCTCCATCCTCAACGTCGCCCTGCCCGCCCTCGGGGACGACCTGGGCATGGGCCAGGCCGACCTGCAGTGGGCGGTCACGGCCTTCGCCCTGCCCTCGGGCGGCTTCCTGCTGTTCTTCGGCCGGCTCGCCGACCTCTACGGGCGGCGGAAGCTGTTCCTGACGGGGCTGGCCCTGTTCACGGTGGCCTCCGTGCTGGCCACGCTGGCCTGGGACCCGGCGTCCTTCCTGGCCGGGCGGGCGCTGCAGGGGCTGGGCGCGGCCGTGATCGTGCCGACCGGGATGTCGCTGCTGACCACGACCTTCGCCGAGGGCCCCCAGCGCGAGCGGGCGCTGGGCATCAGCAGCACGCTGATGTCCCTGGGCTTCACCATCGGCATGCTGCTGGGCGGCGTGATGACCGACTGGCTGGGCTGGCGCTCCACGATGGGGCTGCTCGCGGTGGCGGGCGTCGGCGTGCTGCTGACGGCGCCGGGCCTGCTGACCGAGTCCCGGCGTGCCGACCGGCCGCGCCTGGACGTGCCGGGCGCGGTGACCGTGACCGGTGGCCTGCTGGCGCTGATCTACGCGCTGTCGACGGCGGCGCAGCGGGGCTTCGGCGGTGTGGACGTCCTCGTCACGCTGGTCGCCGGAGTGGTGCTGCTCGTGGCCTTCGTGGTGGTGGAGTCCCGGGCCGCCGAGCCGCTGGTTTCCCTGCCGATGCTGCGGCGGCGGACGGTGGCCTGGGGGAACCTGGCCGGGCTGATCACCTTCGCGATGATGACCACGGTCATCTTCCTCCTCACCCTGTACCTGCAGGAGGTGCTGGGGCTGTCGACGGTCCGCACCGGCCTGATCTTCGGCGCGCTGGGCATCTGCGCGGCCCTCTCCGGCATGACGGCCCCCAGGATCATCGCCCGCTTCGGCACCCGCGCCACGCTGGTGACGGGCATGCTGGTCCAGGCCGGCTTCACGGCCTCCCTGCTGTTCCTGGGCACGGCCTCGGGCGCCTGGCTGGCCCTGGTGGGCGCGTCGCTGGCCTGCGTCGGTCACATGTGGGCGATCGTGGCGTACGGCGTCACGGCCACGTCGGGGCTCCCGGACGGGGAGCAGGGCCTGGCCACGGGCCTGGTGACCAGCTCCCAGCAGGTGGGCATCACGATCGGCATCCCCCTGCTGAGCGCCCTGGCGTCGGCGGACATCGCGGCGCGACGGGACGCGGGGGCCGGCTTCGGGGAGGCGACGCTGGGCGGCATCAAACTGGCGTTGACAGTGGACACCGGGGTGGTGGCGGCGGTGGCCGTACTGGTGGCCGTCGGCCTGCGGCGTACGCGTGCGGGGCGCTGACCGGGGCTCCGCCCCGGACCCCGGTCCTCAATCTCCCGCAGCTACCGCTGGGAGGTGCCCCCAGACGGGCTGGATTTTCCAGCCCGTCCGGCGATTGAGGACAAGAAACGGTGAAAGGGCGGGTCAGGGGCACATCCCCCCACGCCCGCAGCCGCGACGGCGCCGCCCCCTACGTGGCCGGTCCGCGACAGCGATCAGCAGCCCACCCAGAATCGACATGTTGCTGAAAAAGGCCACCCGGTGCTGCATCCGCTTGCCCGGATCCTCCTCCGCCCAGTACGCGTGACCCGCCAGGGTCGTCGGCACCAGGCTGGCCGCCAGCGCCAGAGCACACGCGCGGGGCAGGATGCCGAAGGCGAGCAGCGTGCCGGCCCCCAGGTGCACGGCGCCGTTCAGGCGCACCAGCGCTCGCGCGTCCCGCGGCAGCCCCGGCACCCACTGCGCGATGGCGAGCGCCACGGGCGCGGCCGTGGCCGCCAGCGCCTCGGGGTGCTGGACGGTCCGCAGGCCGCTGCTGACGAACGCCGAGGCCAGCAGGGGACGGGCGATCCTTCTGACTACTGCCACCTGGCGTACGTTCCCGGCCGGCGCCGGGGGGAACCCCGGCGCCGGGGACATTCACTCCGCCGGGTCGGCCCCGGCCCGCACCGGCTCGACCAGCACGGTGACGATGCGGTTGCGCCGCCCCGCCGCGGCCTCGGCGGTCAGCCGCAGGGCGGTCAGGTCCGGGTCCTTGCCCCGCTCGGTGAGCTCGACGTCGGCCGTCGCACCGGCGATCGGCACCCGGCCCAGGGACTTGGCGAGCAGGCCGCCGACGGTCTCGACGTCCTCGTCGTCGAACTCCTCCAGGCCGTACAGCTGGCCCAGGTCGCCGATGTCGAGGCGGGCCGTGACCCGGTAGCGGCCGTCGCCGAGCTCCTCGACGGGCGGCAGCTCGCGGTCGTACTCGTCGGTGATCTCGCCGACGATCTCCTCGAGGATGTCCTCGATCGTGACGATGCCCGCCGTGCCGCCGTACTCGTCGATGACGACGGCGCAGTGGTTGCGCTGCTGCTGCATCTCGCGCAGCAGGTCGCCCGCGTTCTTGGTGTCGGGGACGAAGACCGCCGGCCGCATGGCCGTCGAGACCAGCTCGGACTCGGCGTCACGGCTGATGTGCGTCTTGCGGACGAGGTCCTTGAGGTAGACGATGCCCACCACGTCGTCCTCGTTCTCGCCGGTCACCGGGATGCGGGAGAAGCCGGAGCGCAGGGCGAGGGTGAGGGCCTGGCGGATGGTCTTGCCGCGCTCTATGACGACGAGGTCCGTCCGGGGCACCATCACCTCGCGGACGAGGGTGTCGCCGAGCTCGAAGACGGAGTGCACCATGCGGCGCTCCTCGTCCTCGATCAGCGACTCCTTCTCCGCCAGGTCGACCATGGCCCGCAGCTCCGCCTCGGAGGCGAAGGGGCCCATGCGGAAGCCCTTGCCGGGGGTGAGGGCGTTGCCGAGGAGGATCAGCAGCCGGGGCACCGGGCCCATGATCCGGGCGAGCGGCAGCAGGACGTACGCCGCCGCGGTGGCGGTGCCCAGCGGATGCTGCCGGCCGATGGTGCGCGGGGAGACGCCGACGGCCACGTACGAGACGAGGACCATCACGCCCACGGCGACCGTCAGCGCCTGCCAGGTGGCGTCGAACTCCTCCAGGCAGACGTAGGTGACGAAGACGCCCGCCGCCATTTCGCAGGCGACGCGCACCAGCAGCGCCAGGTTGAGGTAGCGGGTGGGGTCGGCGGCGACGGCCATGAGCCGGGCGCTGCCCCGCCGCCCCGCCCGTACGGCCTCCTCGGCCCGGAACCTGGTGGTCCGGGCGAGGCCGGCCTCGGCGCAGGCGGCGAGCCAGGCGACGACGATCAGCAGGACCGCGGCGGCGATCAGCCGGCCGGTCACGTGAAGGTGGGGGCCGGCGAGGGCCCCTCGATGCCGCGCTCGGCGCGCCAGCCGTCGATGATCGCGGCCTGGAGGCCGAACATCTCGGCCTTCTCGTCGGGCTCCTCGTGGTCGTAGCCGAGGAGGTGGAGGACGCCGTGGACGGTCAGGAGCTGGAGCTCCTCGTCCATGGAGTGGCCGGTCGGGGCCTCCTCGCCCTGCTTCTTGGCGACCTCGGGGCACAGGACGATGTCGCCGAGGAGGCCCTGCGGCGGCTCGTCGTCGTCCTTGGCCGGCGGGCGCAGCTCGTCCATGGGGAAGGACATCACGTCGGTGGGCCCGGGGAGGTCCATCCACTGGATGTGGAGCTGCTCCATGGCATCGGCGTCGACAACGATGACCGAGAGTTCGGAGAGCGGATGGATACGCATCCGGGTGAGGGCGTAGCGGGCGACATCGAGGATCGCCTGCTCGTCGACCTCCGTGCCGGATTCGTTGTTGACGTCGATTGACATGATTACCGGGGGTTACTTTCCGTTGCTGCGGCTGTCGTACTGCTCGTACGCGTCGACAATACGGCCGACCAGCTTGTGCCGGACGACGTCCTGGCTGGTGAGCATGGAGAAGTGGACGTCCTGGACGCCCTCGAGGATCTCCCGCACCTGGCGCAGGCCGCTCTTGGTGCCGCCGGGCAGGTCGACCTGGGTGATGTCACCCGTGATCACGATCTTGGAGTCGAAGCCGAGCCGGGTGAGGAACATCTTCATCTGCTCGGGGCTGGTGTTCTGCGCCTCGTCGAGAATGATGAACGCGTCGTTGAGGGTGTTGTGCGTCAGCAGGTAGTCCTGCGTGACGTACAGCGAGTCCTCGGCCGCGACCTGGATACAGACGGTCTCCTCACGGCCCGCCGGCTCGATGCTGTCGATGAAGCGCATCGGGCGGCCGCCGCCTCCGGCGGCGCGGTACGTGTCGCGCTTGCGGGCGAGGCGGAAGGGCTCGACGCCTTCGGGAAGGCGGATGTCGACGATGTGGGCGTCGCGGCGGTGGCTGACCTCGCGGCCGTTCGCCCTCCCCGGAGTCCGGCCCTCGGCCGCCCGGCGACGGCTGTACGCCACTCCGCCCAGCGACTGGACCAGCTCGATGACGTCGTCGCGGAGCAGGATCGAGGTCGTCGTGTACTGGATGCGGCAGGTGCGGCCGGACTGCGTGACGGGGCCGCCATCGGCGTCGAGCAAGCCCTGAAGAACGGCCAGGCGTACGTCGGCCGAGTTGCGCAGGTAGTCGTCCGGAATGACCTTCGAGTGCGAACGGGTGCCGAGCAGGTCCAGGGTGCGGAGCATCCCGGTGACCGGGTTCTCCAGGGTGACCACGTCACCCGGCTGCTTCACCCGGTTCAACGTGTAGTCGACACGGCCCTTCCAGCGGGCCTCGATGCCGGGCAGGGCGTCCTCCAGCGCCACCGCGAGTTCGGGGTCGGCGGTGGCGAACGAGGGGGTCGTGGAGCCGGTCAGGCACCCGTCACCGAGCAGCAGGCCGAGGGCATAGGGGTCCATGGGGACCTCCCGCTCCGGGAAACACACCGGCGCGGTCAGCATCGGCAGCTCGTACCGCCGGGACTGCGCGGCACGCAGGTTGCCAATCATCTCCTGGGTCTCCATGACCCGCCATGGCTTGTTCCGGCGCTTGTCCGAGGCCGTACGGACGGTCCACAGGTGCTCGCCGCAGCACAAGGTCCAAGAGCCGTCCTGGGCCGTGACACGGTAGATGTCCCTCTCGCCCTGCGGATAGACGCCGAGGACCGGAGTCGGCTCGCCGTTCGAGCCAACGACGAGATCACCGACCTGGAGGTCACCAATGGGGCGCCAGCCGTCCGGCGTCAGGACGTTCGTAAAGATGGGCTGGCTACGTCCCCGCATGTACGCCAGCGGCGCGACCTCGATCGTCCCGGCGGCCATCAGGCGCGGGATGGAGTCGGGGTCGAGCATGTCGTGCAGCGCGTCGTAGAGCGGCCGCAGATACGGGTCGATCTTCTCGTAGAGCGTGCCGGGCAGGAAGCCCAGCCGCTCGCCGGCCTCGACGGCGGGCCGGGTCAGGATGATCCGGTTGACCTGCTTGGACTGCAGGGCCTGGACCGCCTTGGCCATGGCCAGATAGGTCTTGCCGGTGCCGGCGGGGCCGATGCCGAAGACGACCGTGTGCTTGTCGATCGCGTCGACGTAGCGCTTCTGGTTGAGCGTCTTGGGGCGGATGGTGCGGCCGCGGCTGGAGAGGATGTTCTGGGTGAGGACCTCGGCGGGGGTCTCGGCCCCCTTCTCCTCGTCCTTGAGCATGGCGATCGAGCGTTCCACCGCGTCCTCCGTCATCGGCGCCCCCGTGCGGAGCACCAGCATCATTTCGGCGAAGAGGCGCTGGACGAGGGCCACTTCCCGCTCGTCGCCCGTCGCGCTGACCTCATTTCCCCGTACGTGGATGTCCGTCGAGGGGAAGGCGTTCTCGATGACCCGCAGGAGCGAGTCCCCGGAGCCCAGGACCGTCACCATGGGGTGCTTGGCCGGGACGGTGAACCGGGTGGTCGCCTGCGGTCGTGTGGGTGTCTGAGTCATGGGCCGGCTCTGAAGGCCTGCTCATCCCCTTCTTTCCTGCGTTCCTGCATCCGAAGAACCTTGGAATACCAAGGGTACGACGGTGTCCCCGGGAGCCCGAAGGCTTTTACGGACGGCGGAATCCCAGCGTGGGCACGGCCCGGCGCAGCGGCCAGGGGCGGCAGGCGGCGGGCAGCAGGCCGTCGAGGAAGGCGTAGCGGCGCAGGGTGGCCCGGGACTGGTCGTCGAAGGACTTCACGTGCTGCCACCAGGCGGCGATCTCCACCCAGCCGGGCGCGGAGAGCGAGCCCCCGAATTCCTGCACGGACAGGGCCGAGGTCAGCCCGGCGAAGGCGAGCCGGTCCGCGAGCGGCCAGCCGGCGAGGGTGCCGGTGACGAAGCCGGCCACGAAGACGTCCCCGGCGCCGGTCGGGTCGAGGGCCTCGACGACGATGGCGGGGACCTCGGCGCTCTCGCCGGTGCGCCCGTCCACGGCGTAGGCGCCCCGCTCCCCCATCGTCACCACGGCCAGCGGCACCTTGTCCGCCAGGGCCCGGGCGGCGGCGCGGGGGCAGTCGGTGCGGGTGTAGCGCATGGCCTCCTCGGCGTTGGGCAGGAACGCCTCGCAGTGCTCGAGGTCGGCCAGGTCGGCGGGGTCCCAGCGGCCGGTGTCGTCCCAGCCGACGTCGGCGAAGACCCGGCTGCCCCGGCGGGCCGCCCGTCCGATCCACTCCTCCTGGCGGCCCGGTACGAGCAGGGCCACGCAGGCGCGGGCGGCGGGCGGGCACTCGGGGGCGGGCTCCTCCGGGGGCGGGGCCTCGTGCCCGTGGGAGACCATCGTCCGCTCGCCCTCGTAGGCCATGGAGACGGTGACCGGGGAGTGCCAGCCGGGCACGGTGCGCGACAGGCTCAGGTCGATGCCCTCGCCGCGCGAGAGCGCCTCCCAGCAGTATTCGCCGTACATGTCGTCGCCGAAGGCCGCGGCCAGCGAGGTGCGCAGGCCCAGCCGGGCCAGGGCGGTGGCCATGTTGGCGATGCCGCCGGGGCTGGAGCCCATGCCGCGCGCCCAGGACTCGGTGCCGCGCACGGGGGCCGAGTCCAGGCCGGTGAAGATGATGTCGAGGAAGACCGGTCCGGTCAGATAGACGTCGGTCGCCGGGTCGCCCTCGCGGCGGACCTCGGCGAGGGGGTCGAGGACCGGCGCCGCGCCCTCGAACCGCTCGTCCCGGACGCGCTTGCCCTGGCTGCCTGCCTGCGGTGTCACGTGCGACGAAGAGACCGACATGCTCGCTCGTTGCTCCTCTCAGGGGTGCACGGGTGCGGGTCCGGACAGTCTGCCCGATCCTGCGGTACGTTCCGGACTATGAGGCTGACGATTCTCGGCGGCGGCGGCTTTCGCGTGCCTCTCGTGCACCGGGCCCTGTTGGACGACGCCCGGCGCGAGGCACCGGGACGCTGTACGGAACTCGTGCTGTACGACACCGACTCGAAGCGGTTGAGAGTGATCGCGTCGGTGCTGGCCGCGCAGGCCGCCGGGGTGCCGGGCGCCCCTGCCGTGCGCATCGCCGACGACCTGGACCGGGCCCTGGAGGACACCGACTTCGTCTTCTCCGCGATCCGGGTGGGCGGCACCGCCGGGCGGGTGCTGGACGAACGGATCCCGCTGAGCGAGGGCGTGTTGGGGCAGGAGACGGTCGGCGCGGGCGGGGTGCTGTACGGGCTCCGTACGGTGCTGGTCGCACTCGAGATCGCGGAGCGGGTCGCGGCGCTCGCCCCCAACGCGTGGGTCATCAACTTCACCAACCCCGCGGGGCTGGTGACCGAGGCGATGTCCGCCGTGCTGGGCGAACGGGTGATCGGCATCTGCGACTCGCCGGTGGGCCTGGCGCGGCGGGCCGCGCAGGCGGTGCACGCCGACCCGGAAAGAGTGATCTACGACTACGTGGGCCTCAATCATTTGGGGTGGCTGCGCTCCTTGACCCTCGACGGCGAGGACCTGCTGCCGCGCCTGCTGCAGGACGACGAGGCCCTGCGCACGCTCGAGGAGGGCAAGCTCTTCGGCGGCGAGTGGCTGCGGGCCCTGGGCGCGCTGCCCAACGAATACCTGCACTACTACTACTTCCGCCGCGAGACGCTCCGCTCGGTGCAGGAGGCCACGGAGACGCGCGGGGAGTTCCTCGACCAGCAGCAGAACGACTTCTTCGCCGAGGCGGCGGCCGCGCCGCACCGTTCGTACGAACTGTGGGAGCGGACCCGGCTGCAGCGCGAGGAGACCTACGGGGCCGCGAGCCGGGCCGCTTCCGGCGGCTGGCAGCGCGACAGCTGCGACCTGGACGGCGGCGGCTACGAACGGGTGGCGCTGGCCTTCATGCGCGGGGTGGCCGCGAACGAGGGCGCCCGGCTGATCCTCAACGTCCGCAACGGCACGACCGTGCCGGCGCTGAGCGCCGACGCGATCATCGAGACGGTGTGCGTGGTGGACGCCAAGGGGGCGCGCCCGATGCCGTGCGCGCCCCTGCGTGAGGACCAGCTGGGGCTGATGCTGCAGCTCAAGGCCGTCGAGCGGGCCACGATCCAGGCGGCCGTCCACGAGGACCACGACGCCGCGCTGCGCGCGCTCGCGCTGCACCCCCTGGTCGACTCCCCGGCGGTCGCGGCCCGCATCCTCGCCCGGGCCCAGGGGGCGCGCAGCTGACGATCAGAAGACGACCACCGAGCGCAGCACGTCGCCCGCGTGCATGCGCTCGAACGCCTTCTCCACGTCGCCCAGCCCGATCGTCTCCGTGACGAACGCGCCGAGGTCGAGCCGCCCCTGCTGGTGCAGGTCGATGAGCATGGGGAAGTCGCGCGAGGGCAGGCAGTCGCCGTACCAGGAGGACTTGAGGGCGCCGCCGCGGCCGAAGACGTCCAGGAGCGGCAGCTCCAGCTTCATGTCGGGGGTGGGCACGCCGACCAGGACGACCGTGCCGGCCAGGTCGCGGGCGTAGAACGCCTGCTCGTACGTCTCGGGGCGGCCGACCGCCTCGATGACGACGTCCGCGCCGAAGCCGCCGGTCAGCTCGCGGATGGCCTCGACGGGGTCGGTCGAGCGGGAGTTGACGGTGTGGGTGGCGCCCATGCGCAGGGCGGTCTCGAGCTTGCGGTCGTCGATGTCGACGGCGATGATCCGGGCCGCGCCCGCGAGCCGGGAGCCGGCGATCGCCGCGTCGCCGACGCCGCCGCAGCCGATGACGGCGACGGAGTCGCCGCGCCCGACCTGGCCGGTGTTGATCGCGGCGCCGATGCCCGCCATGACGCCGCAGCCGAGCAGTCCGGCCACCGCCGGGGAGACGCCGGGGTCGACCTTGGTGCACTGGCCGGCCGCGACGAGGGTCTTCTCGGCGAACGCGCCGATGCCCAGGGCCGGCGAGAGCTCGGTGCCGTCGGCGAGCGTCATCTTCTGCTTCGCGTTGTGCGTGTTGAAGCAGTACTGCGGACGACCGCGCAGGCAGGAGCGGCACTGGCCGCAGACGGCCCGCCAGTTGAGGACGACGAAGTCGCCGGGGGCCACCTCGCTCACGCCCTCGCCGACGGCCTCCACCACGCCCGCCGCCTCGTGGCCGAGGAGGAAGGGGAAGTCGTCGTTGATGCCGCCCTGCTTGTAGTGCAGGTCGGTGTGGCAGACGCCGCACGCCTGGACCTTCACCACGGCCTCGCCCGGTCCCGGGTCCGGCACCAGGATGGTCTCCACCCGGACCGGCTCGTTCTTGCCCGGTGCGATGACTCCGCGTACTTCCTGCGCCATGGTCAGCGCCCCACCCTTCTCGTCGCTGCGATGTCCGACATGGTCACGGTACGCCCAAGGATCTTTCTCCGCGCGTAGAGGACCCTTGACCGGCACGTGTCGAGCGCCTTAGCTTCGCGCTGCACCTTCCTTGTTACCCAGGAGTCACTAAAGTGTCGCTCTCCCTGAAGTCCACCCGCGTGCGCATCGCCGCCGCCACCGCCGCCCTCGCCGTCGGCGCCGGCCTCTACACCGCGGGCGCGGCCACCGCCGACCACGCGGTGCCCCGCACGGACAAGGAGATCCCGAACCTCACGCAGGTCCAGGAGAAGATCAAGGCGTTCTACGGCGACACCGTCGACAAGAACGGCCAGCACTACGCGTCGCCGGACAGCAACTACGCCAAGCAGGTCGCCGACATCGAGAAGAAGGCCAAGGCCCACCTCGAGAAGGTCGTCAAGAACCAGGCCCACGGCAAGAAGGACGCCAAGCCGGCCATCGTCCTCGACCTGGACGACACCACGCTGCTGACCTACAACTACGAGCTCCAGGTGGGCTTCCACTTCACGCCCGAGTCGCAGGACGCCTATCTGAAGTCCACCGACATGGCGCCCGTCTTCGGCATGCCCCAGCTCGTCAACTGGGCGAAGTCCAAGGGCATCGAGGTCTTCTACGTCACCGGCCGCGGCGAGCACCAGCGCGAGTGGAGCGCCCGCAACCTCAAGAACGTCGGCTACAAGCCCGTCGCCGACACGGCGCACTTCTTCCTGAAGAACAAGCAGAACCCGCCCGCCTACCTCGCGTGCGGCGCGAAGTGCACCACCGTCGAGTACAAGTCGGGCACCCGCAAGTACATCGAGTCCCGTGGCTACGACATCGTCGCCAACTTCGGCGACCAGCACAGCGACCTGCAGGGCGGCTACGCCGACCGCACCTACAAGCTGCCGAACCCGATGTACTACCTGCCGTAAGGCCCTGGGGCCCTTAAGGCCCTACGCCCGCCGCTTCGGCAGCGGGACGCGCATCAGGTCCCGGGCGACGGTCAGCTCTCCGTCGAAGCCGGCCGCCCGGGCCTGGCGCTCGAAGACGGACGGGTCGTCGTAGCGCTGCGAGAAGTGCGTGAGCACCAGGTGCCGCACGCCCGCCCGCGCCGCGACCCGGCCGGCCTGGCCCGCCGTCAGATGGCCGTGCTCGGTGGCGAGGGACTCGTCCTCGTCGAGGAAGGTCGACTCGATGACGAGCATGTCGCAGCCCTCGGCGAGGGCGTCGACGCCCTCGCACAGCCGGGTGTCCATGACGAACGCGAACCGCTGTCCGCGCCGGACCTCGCTCACCTCGTCCAGGGTGACGCCGCCGACGGAGCCCTCGCGCTGCAGCCGGCCCACGTCCGGTCCGCTGATGCCGTGCGCGGCCAGCAGCTCGGGCAGCATGCGCCGCCCGTCGGGTTCGATCAGGCGGTAGCCGTAGGACTCGACGGGGTGCGAGAGTTTGCGCGCCTCGAGGACGAACGCCTTGGTGTCGGCGAGGACCGCGCCGGTGCCGGCCACGGGCTCCTGGACCAGCTTGACCGTCTCGCGGTAGGCCGTGGCGTACCGCAGCCGTTCGAAGAAGCGCTGCCCGCTGGCCGGGTAGTGCGCGGTGACCCGGTGCGGCACCCGGTCGAGGTTGATGCGCTGGATCACCCCGGCCAGGCCGAGGGAGTGGTCGCCATGGAAGTGCGTGACGCAGATCCGGTTGAGGTCATGGGCGGCCACCCCGGCGCGCAGCATCTGCCGCTGGGTGCCCTCTCCGGGGTCGAAGAGCAGGCCCTCGCCGTCCCAGAGCAGGACGTAGCCGTTGTGGTTGCGGTGCCGGGTGGGTACCTGGCTGGCGGTGCCGAGGACGACGAGTTCGCGTACGGACATAGGGCTTAGCCGGGCGGCCAGTTGAAGCCGCGGCCGCCGAGGACGTGGGCGTGCGCGTGGAAGACGGTCTGCCCGGCGCCGGCGCCGGTGTTGAAGACGATGCGGAAGCCCTGGTCCCCGTTCTCCTGCAGGGCGACCTCGCCGGCCTCGCGCAGCACGTCGGCGGCGATCTGCGGCTCGGCGGCCGCGAGGGAGGCGGCGTCGGGGTAGTGCACCTTGGGGATCACCAGGCAGTGCACGGGCGCCTGGGGGTTGATGTCGCGGAAGGCGAGGGTCGTCCCGGTCTCCTTGACGACCGTCGCGGGCACCTCCCCTGCCGCGATCTTGCAGAACAGGCAGTCGGCCTGCGGTTCTCCCGCCACCGGTGGCTCCTCCCGGGTCGTCGGCTCGTACGGTCCGGATGTTACCGGTCCGTCCGTACGGCCGTGGCGACCCTCCCCGCTACTTGCCCTGCTGGTGGTGGCCCTGATCGCCGGGCTTGTCGGTGCAGTCTGCGGAGGAGGTGGGCTTCGACGGCGGGCTCGGGGGCGTGCCGCCGCCCGTGCGGGAGCAGTCGCCGAGGACGCTCACGGAGAAGACCGTCCTGCCGTCGACCTTGGCGGTCAGCAGGCCGCGCACGCACGCCTGGCCGCTGATGCCGGTGACCCGGCCGAAGACGATGATCTTCTTGCCGTTCTCGGTGCGCCCCTCGCAGTCGACGCCGACGGCGTATACCGGCTGGGTGGCGCCGCTCGCGTCCTTGCCGCCGCCCTCGGCCTTGCCCGTGCACTTCAGCCAGGCCACCTTGACGCCCTCGTGCTCGAGCGCCCCACTGGCCTGCCGCTGTGTGGTGACGGCGACGGTCGCCGAATCGAGCCCGCCGGCCGGGTCGCAGCCGGCGAGCGCCATCACTGCCGCCCCGGCGAGGGCCGCGGCACCCGCCGCGTACCGCACCCGGGGACGGACACGCATGCGCCCCAACGCACCCATGACGGCGAGTCTCCCACCGGCCCGGGCCGTGCGGAAGAACGCCCGTGGGCCACGAGCTGACGCTCCGTCGGCCGCCGCTCCGCCCCCGTCCGCCGGAATGGTCTGTGCCAACATGACAGGATCAACTCCGAGTTCGTTCGGAAACACAGGATTTATCGTTTCCGCACCCGAGTTTCACCTTCCCCCCTTACTCTCTCCCGCAGGGAGACACACACGCGCCCGGGGAGGCGCGTGAGGGGGAAGATCCAAGCGATGCCACGGCGCTTTCGTGGCGCTTTTCAGGGGGGACTTCTTTGCTCGCTTCCGTCTTCGTCTGCGCCGTCTCGCTCGCCCTCTTCTGGATGGCGGGCTTCACGCTGTGGTGGCAGATGCACGCCTGGCGCACGCCCGAGACGCTCGCGGGCACCCGCTTCGAGCCGGCCGGCGACGACGGCGCCCTGTCCTTCTCGCTGCTGGTGCCCGCCCGGCACGAGCAGGCCGTGCTGGAGCACACCGTCACCCGGCTGCTGACATCCACGCACGGGCGCTTCGAGGTCCTCGTCATCGTCGGCCACGACGACCCGGAGACCGCCGGGGTCGCCGAGAAGGTGGCGGCCGCCGACCCGGACCGGGTGCGGGTGATCGTGGACACCCACGAGAAGAAGAACAAGCCCAAGGCCCTCAATACCGCGCTCCCTCACTGCCTGGGCGAGGTCGTCGGCGTCTTCGACGCCGAGGACCAGGTCCACCCCGAGCTGCTCACCCACGTCGACCACGCCTTCCGGGCGACCGGCGCGGACGTGGTGCAGGGCGGCGTCCAGCTGATCAACTTCCACTCCAGCTGGTACAGCCTGCGCAACTGCCTGGAGTACTTCTTCTGGTTCCGCAGCCGCCTCCACCTCCATGCGGAGAAAGGTTTCATCCCCCTGGGCGGCAACACCGTCTTCGTCCGCACCGACGTGCTGCGCGAGGCCGACGGCTGGGACCCGGAGTGCCTGGCCGAGGACTGCGACCTGGGCGTGCGGCTCTCCAGCCGGGGCAAGCGCGTCGTCGTCGCCTACGACTCGGAGATGGTCACCCGCGAGGAGACCCCCGGCACCCTGATGAGCCTGCTCAAGCAGCGCACGCGCTGGAACCAGGGCTTCCTGCAGGTCTACCGCAAGAAGGACTGGCGGCAACTGCCCACCGTCGCCCAGCGCCTGCTCGCCCGCTACACCCTGATGACGCCCTTCTTCCAGGCCTTCACCGGTCTGATCATCCCGCTGAACATAGCGATAGCGCTCTTCCTCGACGTCCCCGCCGGCGTCGCCGTGGTGACCTTCCTGCCGGCCGTCACCATGCTGGTCACCTTCATGTTCGAGATCGTCGGACTGCACGACTTCGGCACGCAGTACGGCCTGCGCGTGCGGTTCGTCCACTACCTCAAGCTCATCCTCGGCGGCCCCTTCTACCAGCTGATGCTCGCCGGGGCCGCGGTCCGCGCGGTCTGGCGGGAGCAGCGGGGCCGCAGCGACTGGGAGCTCACCCGACACGTCGGCGCGCACCTCACCCGAGAGGACGTCACTTCGTGACCGCGACACTCCCCACCGCCGAGGCGGCCCCGCCCGCCGTCCGGCGCCCGGCACCCGTCTCCCCCGGCCCCCTCAGACCCGTCCTGCGCCTGCGCGGCTCCCGCCCGGACCTGCTGGTGTGCGGGGCTCTGCTGGCGGCGATCCTGCTGGTGCAGGGCTGGAACATCACCGGCTTCCCGGCCCTGAGCGACGACGAGGGCACCTACCTCGCCCAGGCGTGGGCCGTCCAGGAGGGCAGGGGCCTGGCCCACTACACCTACTGGTACGACCACCCGCCGCTGGGCTGGATCCAGTTGGCCCTGGTCACCTGGATACCGGCGGCCCTGTCCCCCGACGCGATGTCGGTCGCCCCCATGCGCTGCGCGATGCTGCTGATCTCGGCCGTCAGCGCGGTGCTGGTGTACGTGCTCGGGCGCCGGCTGGGGCTGCAGCGCTGGGCGGCGGGGCTGGCCATGGCCCTGTTCGGGCTCTCCCCGCTGGCGGTGGTCCTGCAGCGGGAGATCTTCCTCGACAACATCGCCGTGATGTGGATCCTGCTGGCCTTCTGCCTGGCCGCCTCCCCCCGGCGGCACCTGTGGCACCACTTCGGGGCCGGGCTGGCGGCGGCCGTCGCCGTGCTGTCCAAGGAGACGATGCTCGTCATCCTGCCCGCCCTGCTGCTGACCATGTGGCGGCACAGCCACCGTGACACCCGCAAGTTCGCCGTGACGGGCGCGGTCACCGCCTGCGGGCTGATCGGCCTGGCGTATCCGCTGTTCGCCCTGCTCAACCACGAGCTCTTCCCCGGCCCCGGCCATGTGTCCCTGATCGACGGCATCAAATACCAGATGAGCCGACCCGGTTCGGGCTTCGTGCTCGACCCCGGGTCCGGCTCGCACGGCGTGCTGCACTCCTGGCTGTACTACGACCGCGTCCTGCCGCTGTGCGGACTGACCGCCGCGGTGGTACTGCTCGCCGCCGCCCGCTGGTCCCGCACGGGCCGGGCCCTGGCCGGCCCCACCGCCGCGGCCGTGATCCTCGCGCTGGTCGCGCTGCGCCCCTCGGGCTATCTGCCGGCGATGTACGTCATCCAGGTCCTGCCCTTCCTCGCACTGGCCCTCGCGGGCGTGGCCGCCTCCGTGGCCGGCGCCCTGCTGCGCGCCCGCCCGGGCCAGGGGCCCCGCCGGCGGGCGCTGCGCCGCTCGGCGGTCGCCCTGCTGGCCGTGGCGGCCGCCGTGCTCGTCGTACCGCGCTGGTACGACGGCAACCGCGCGGCCCTGACCGTCGACGCCAACGCCCCCTACCGCTCGGCCGCCGAATGGCTGGGCGACCGGGGCAACGTCGCCGACCCGGCCCGTACGCGCGTCCTGGCCGACGACGGGATCTGGCTCGACCTCGTGCACGCCGGCTACCGGCCCGGCACCGGAGCCGTCTGGTTCTACAAGGCCGACCTCGACCCCGCGGTCAGCACGACCATGCCGAGGGGCTGGCGCGACGTGGACTACGTGGTCTCCTCGCCGACCGTCCGCCGTGACGCCACGACGCTGCCGCTGGTGAAGGCCGCGCTGGAGAACTCCGAGGCCGTGGCCTCCTTCGGCGAGGGCCCGGACCGGATCGAGATCCGCCGGATCAGGGCCGGCGCCCGGTGACGGGCAGCGAGACCACGGCCACCGAGCCGTTACCCCGCCCGGGGGCCACCGCGCCCCCGGGCCCTTCCGGCATCCGCCGCCGCACGGCCCGCACCCTGGCATCCGTGCCCACGTCCTCGCCCCTAGCCCGCATGGTCGCCTTCGGCCTCATCGGCCTGACGGGATTCCTGCCGAACCTCCTCGGGCTGAAGGTGCTGACCGGCGCGGGCCTGCACTACCTCCCGGCCGAGGTCGTCGCCAACCAGTTCGGCGTCGTATGGAACTTCGCCCTCACCGAGACGTTGCTCTTCCGCCACCGACGCGGCCACCGCCACTGGGCGGACCGCCTCGCCCGCGTCGCCCTCCTGGCCAACGCCGACCTGGTGCTGCGCATCCCGCTCATCGCCCTGTTCGTCGGCGGCCTCGGCCTGGGCGTCCTGCCCGCGACCGCGCTCGCGCTGCTCACCACGTTCGTCCTGCGCTACGCCGCCACCGAGGCGCTGGTGTATCTGCCGCGCCCCCGGCGCCGCCTCCGCCCGAGCCGCGGCGGAGGCGCACACCGCCGAGACCGCCGTCAAGGAAGGGACAAGTGATGGCATGGCATTGAGAGTCACCACGGGCAGACGCACCCGTATCCCCGGACGCAGGAGACGCACCCGGGCGGCCGCGGCGCTGCTCCTGGCCTCGAGCGCGTCCTTCGGACTGCTGCTGGCCGCGCCCGGCCCGGCGGAGGCCGGCTCGAACATGGTCGTCAACCCCGGCTTCGAGTCCGTACGGTCCTCCGACGCCCTGCCGACCTGCTGGGAGAAGTCCGGCTGGGGCGACAACGACTTCACGGTCACCACGACCGACCAGGCGCACAGCGGCGGCAAGGCCCTGTCCGTCTCCGTCACGCGCCGCGTCGACGGCGACCGCAAGGCCCTGATGGTCGAGGACACCTCCTGCGCGCCGAACGTGACGCCGGCCCATCAGTACGACCTCTCGCTCTGGTACAAGAGCACCACCCCGGACGCGACCATCACCGTCTTCCGCCACGACGTGAAGGCCGGCTGGCAGTACTGGACCGACCTGAAGACGCTGCCGGTCAGCGCCGACTACACGCGCGCCTCCGTCCGTACGCCCGTCGTCCCGCCCGGCACCGACCAGATCACCTGGGGCGTCTCCGTCCACGGCACGGGCACGGTCGTCTCCGACGACTACGACATGGAGGACGCCACCCAGCCCGCGGTCGGCGACACCTGCACCGCCGGTGACGCCTGCACCAAGGGCACCTGGGCGGTGATGCCGTTCAAGAACCCGGTGCGCAGCATGCACTCGGTCGTCCTGCACAACGGCAAGGTGCTGCTGGTCGCCGGCTCCGGCAACGACCCCGACATGTTCAAGGCCGGCACCTTCACGTCTGCGGTCTACGACCCGAAGACCGGCACCACGAAGACGATCCCGACCCCGGTCGACATGTTCTGCGCCGGCCATGTGCAGCTCTCCGACGGCCGCGTCCTCATCATGAGCGGCAACAAGGCCTATCCGGCGGCCGACGGCAGCCACGGCTACGAGGGCTTCAAGGACAGCTACATCTTCGACCCGGCGGCGGAGAAGTACGTCAAGACCAACGACATGAACGAGGGCCACTGGTACCCCTCGGCGACGATCCTCGGCAACGGCGACGTCATCAGCTTCGGCGGCCTCAAGGAGGACTCGACCGGCAGCGTCACCGCCGAGAAGTTCTCGCAGGCGCAGCAGAAGTGGCTGCCGCGCAACGAGGTCAACCAGACCTGGTCGTACTGGGGCCTGTACCCGTCCATGATCCTCATGCAGGACGGCCGGCTCTTCTACTCCGGCAGCCACGTCTTCGGCGACGGCACGCCCGGCACGGGCGCGTCGGTCTACGACTACGGCGCCAACAAGATCACCGACGTGCCGGGGCTGCAGGACAAGGACAACCGCGACCAGTCGATGAGCGTGCTGCTCCCGCCCGCGCAGGACCAGCGCGTGCTGACCATGGGCGGCGGCAACGTCAACCGCAACCCGGAGGCGAGCCGCCTCACGGACCTCATCGACCTCAAGCAGCCCAACCCCGTCTACAAGCCCGCTCCGCTGCTGCCGCAGGGCACGGTCGACCAGGGCCAGGGGCCCAAGCCGCAGACCGGCGGGCAGGGCAAGATGTACGTCTCGGCGGTGCTGATGCCCGACGGCAAGGTCCTGGAGACCGGCGGCGGCCTCCACGACCGGGCGGACCCGGTGTACGAGGCGAGCTTCTTCAACCCGCAGACCAACACCTTCCAGCCGGGTCTGGCGACGGACCCGATCCCGCGCACGTACCACTCCTCGGCCTTCCTGCTGCCCGACGGCCGGGTGATGGCGGTGGGCGACAACCCCGGCAACGGCACGTTCGACGACCACGTGTCGATCTACACGCCGCCGTACCTCTACAAGGGGGCGCGGCCGCAGATCACGTCGGTGGCGAACAACAAGTGGCAGTACGCCAGCACGCAGCGCGTGACGGTGGACCGTCCGGTGGTCAAGGCCGAGCTGATCCGCCCGGCGGCGGTGACGCACTCCTCCGACCCGAACCAGCGCTTCGTCGACCTGCCGATGACGGTCGGCGCGGACGGCACCACGATCGACCTCAACGTGACGAGCAACCCCAACCTGGCGCCGCCGGGCTGGTACATGCTCTTCGCCGTCGACGCGGCCGGCGTCCCGTCGGTGGCCTCCTGGGTCCACCTGGGCGGCCCGGAGGCCCTGGCCACCCCGATGGTGCACGACTTCGCGGGCAAGATGCGGCACGACGCGAAGGCGTCCGTCCCGGAGCCGGCGAAGAAGTCCCACCCCGTCTCCCCGCAGATCGCGGGCTGCGACCGCCACTACGGGGCGGAGAACGTGTGCGTTCCGACGGTCTTCCCGAAGACGGTCGCGGCGACGACGGCGGCCCGGTGCGAGTGGCTCACGGCGCACGACTACAAGGCGCTGCGGCTGAACGGCAAGGACGATCCGCTGAAGCTGGACCCGGACCGGAACGGCCGGGCGTGTGACTGAGAAGGCCTGAAGGCAGGCACCCAGTGCATCCGTGCCCCCGCGTCCGAACCGGGCGCGGGGGCACGTGCGTTCGTGCCGCCCGGCCTCGCGGTGGGATCATGCGTGTTCCGACCGCTTCTGGATCACTGGAGCCACCGTGAAACACCTGGGCATTCTCGCGCACAGCGCGGAAGGGGCCGCCCTGTGCTTCCGCACCTTCTGCCGGCAGGGCTTCGCCGAGCTCGGCCCCCACGAACACCCCGACGTCACCCTCGACTTCATCGCGCTGGCCCGCAGCATGCCCGCGTGGGACGCGGGCGACCACGACACGATCCGCGCCACGTTGGCCGAGAGCGCCGACCGGCTGGCCCGCGCGGGCGCGGACTTCTTCGTCTGCCCCGACAACACCGCCCACATGGCATTCGAACGCCCCGGCCCCGCCCTGGCCATCCCGGGCCTGCACATCGCCGAGGTCGTCGCCGCCCAGGCAGCCCGCGAGGGCCGTAAGCGCGTGGCCGTGCTGGGCACGAAGTACCTGATGGACGGCCCGGTCTACCCCGAGGCGCTCGCCCGTCGCGGCATCGCGGCGGAAGTGCCGGACGCGGCCGACCGCCGGATCGTCAACGACGTCATCTTCGAGGAGCTGCTCAACGGCATCCTCTCCGAGAGCTCGCGCCGGGAGTACGTACGCATCATCGCCGGCCTGGCCGGTCGCGGCTGCGACGCGGTGGCCCTGGTCTGCACCGAGATCCCCCTTCTGGTGACCCCGGACGTCTCCCCCCTCCCCACGCTCGACTCGACCCGCCTCCTGGCCGGCGCCGCGTTCGACGTGGCCGTGGGCCGCGCGGAGCTCCCGTCCTGGCGCGGAGGCCCGGTCGCCCCCTGACCGCCTACGGCAGCTCGCGCCGCACCAGAGCCCGGTCGAACGGCTCGCCCGTGGCGCGGGCGTACGCCAGCCGCTCCCGCACCTCCCTGAGCGTGCGCGGCCGGTAGCCGGGGCCGCCGAAGCAGCAGTCCTTGTGGAAGCGCACCCCGGCGTGCAGCAGCACCGACAGCGCCCGCCAGCCGGCGACGTCCCGCCGGCGTGGCGGCGCGAACGCGGACCCGACGTGGATCAGCGACCCGGCACACCGCGGACAGGTGCGCACCCGGTTGTAGCGGCCGTGACTGGGCTGCTTGTAGGAGGCCCGGCAGGGCAGGCAGACGTACGCGGACTTGGCGGGAGGCATGCGCCGAGGCTAACAAGGCCGCGGGATTGTTCAGCAGCTGTAGTGCTGAGTCACGCCGCCGATGTCGTCGTACTCGCGCTCATCGAAGATGAACACCCTCGACCAGCGGTACTCGGGGGGTGGATTCCCGTCGTCCATCTCCGGGCTGTCGAAGGTTCCCACCTGGAAGAGTGTCAGCCCTGTCGAGTTCTTGACCGAGAACCGCGCATGCCAGATGTCTCCGGTGCCCGTCGAATACGTCTTGGTGACGCAGCTCCACAGCCCCGAGCCGTCCGAGTTGAATTCGATCCTGCCGTCCCGCTGCTCACAGTCCCCGACGTGGAGCTCGCCCCAGACGAACACCTTGGAAGCGAGCTCCGGCGCCCCTTCCTGGAGGCTGCCGTCCGTACTGGTTTCGACGCAACCGGCCATTTCCCCGTCCCCTCTCCCCTGATCACCGTCCCCTTCAAGGGGAGATGACACTTCGCAGCGTACGCGGGACGCCCGAAACAGGAAGAGAGCGTACGAAAGTGTGCTGATGCCACTTATGGCCGGATCGGGGCCGGACCCGGCGCATCGCCTCCCCCACCCGCCCGGCGGCAGCCCGGTCCGCCGCACGCCGCGCGGGCCCGTCGGGTGTCACCGCGTGCGGCAACCCCGACGGCCGCAGCGCCCCATAGTCCGAGAACCGCCGGGCGCCGCACGCCTCGCAACACGCCTCCCCGCCGGTGTGCCGCCAGCCGGAGCGGTGCGCACACCGGGCTGTGCCCTGGCCCCTCACCGGGCCGCACCCCGTCGCGGCAGCGGCAGCAGATGCGCGTCCCGGAAGTGGCTGCGGGCGGCGATGGTGGCATCCTCGGCTGCGACCTTGCCGCCGTCGGCTACGGCCGCCCGCCGCGCGGCCTCGAGCGCGACGCACTCGCCGCAGTCCACCGGCGACTTGTACATCCGCCGTTGTGGGTGGCCCAGTTCGAACCACAGCATCTTGCCGAAGCGGCGCTTGTCGTACGTACGGCTCCCCCAGCTGTCGGCGCACATGCGCAGGAGTACGAGCCCCCGCCCGGCCTCGCTGACGGGGCTACGGTCGGTGGCCGTTCCGCCTTCGAAGGCGGGCGGTACGAGGGGGCTGGTGTCCCAGACGCCGACGCGGAGTTGTCGGCCTGGCCGGCCGCGCAGGCTCAGTGAGCAGGGGCCGTCGGTGTGGAGGTAGGCGTTGGTGACGAGCTCGCAGGTCAACAGGGTTGCGTCGGCGGCGATTTCGGTCATGCCGTGGCTGTCGAGGACGGCTCGGGTGGTGACTCTGGCGATGCCGGGTGCGCGGGGGTCGCGCGGCAGTTCGAGGATGTAGGACCAGGGGGGCGTCGGGGATACGGTGGCCATGGAAGTCTCCTGGCGGAGTTGCCGGTTGAGCGGATTGGCCCACACGGTAGCGGCGCCCATGGGCTACATTCCCGCAATCCGTGGACTGAAGACCATGAGACCTCGAATGAGCGACACAAACGCACGCCAGTGCGAGTAGGGGAGCACCATGGCACCGAGCACACCGCTACCGACCGCGCGACGCCGTCGGCTTGGCGCCGAGCTGCGGCGGCTGCGTGAGCGGGCGGACCTGTCGGCCACCGAGGCGGGCGCCCGGTTCGGCATCACCCAGTCACGGATCAGCAATATCGAAGCGGGCCGCTACGGCGTGAGCGCGGAAAGGGTCCGCGCCCTTGCCCGGACCTACGACTGCTCGGACGAAAGCCTGATCTCCGCACTGGCCGCGATGGCCGGCGAACGCAAACGCGGCTGGTGGGAGGAGTATCGCGAGGTGCTGCCCGGCGGCCTGCTCGATCTGGCGGAGGCGGAACACCATGCCACCGCCCTCAGGGTCGCCCAGGCGATCACAGTGCCTGGACTCCTGCAAACCCCTGAACACGCCCGCGCCGTCTTCCGCGAGTTCGTTCCCGCCCTGATGCCGCACGAAGTGGAGTACCGCGTATCCCACCGCGTCAAGCGGCAAGAGATCCTGTTTCGCACCACCCCTCCGCCCTATACCGCGATCATCCACGAGGCCGCACTGCGGATGCAGTTCGGAGGTTCCGGGACAGCGAGTGCACAACTCGCCCACCTCTTGGCCATGAGCGAACGAGACAACATCACCATCGTCGTGATCCCCTTCGACGGCACGTCATTCCCGATCTCCGGGCACGGGGTCGACTACTTCCACGGTCCGGTCGACCAGCTGGACACCGTGCAACTTGATGCCGCACACGGCAGTCAGCTGATCGACACCGCCGCAAGCCTCGGCAGGTACCGCCTGATGCTGGACCGCATGGAAAACGTGGCACTCAACGCAAGCAACTCACGCGATTTGATGCACCGCATCGCAAAATCCACCTGAAAGGGACAACATGACCGAGCCGCACTGGCAGAGGTCGTCGTACTGTGAGGCGGCGTCCTCGTGCATCAACCTCGCCACCTCCGCAGACGCCATACACCTCCGCGAAAGCGACACCCCCGAGACCGTCCTGAGCCCCACCCGCCAGAGACTGCGCCCCCTCATATCCGGCATAAAAGCCGGAAACTTCGACCGGGCAGGGGCGCCGGCATCGTAAACAGGGCGCGCGGAACGCAAAACGCGCCCCCAAATGGCTGCAAGCTCTGGCCTTCACGTCGCAAGAAGAAGACGGTGGCGGTCGGAAATCGAAGGGGTTCGGGATAATGAGTGCGGCCTGCAGCACCAATCCCTATCAGAGGTAATCGAAAACCCCCGAAGAAGGTGCAATGCCCGACATCAAGAGCGGCTCTAAAAAGCAGGACGTGCTCATCCTCGTATTCACCGTCCTGCCTGCCGGCGCGGTGCCGATCATCACCTGGATAGCCAAGGCGACGGACGGGGCGGCGCAGATCGCCCTGATCATCCTTGTCGCCGTCCTGGCCACGGCACCCCCGCTCTGGGCGTTCTGCCAGCAGAAGAAGACGCGCGTCCAGGAAAGAACCCGCCGCGAGGCACTCCTGGCACCGATCATCGATTACATCGGCGAAAGCATCACCAAACCGCACGAAGCCCCCGCAAAGGTGGCGCAGATCCATGAGCGCCTGGCCCCGCTCCTGGCGGAGAGCCTCGGCGGCGGCGCACGGTGCACGTTCTACTCGTACGACAGGAAGAACGAACGCTTCGTCAAGGAAGTGGCCTCGGGCGGACCGAACGGCACGCCCGACGAGATCGGGAACCGTTCCGAGAAATTTGCCAGCCTGAGGCACGTAATGGAACAAAAGGTCGCGGTGTACACAAAAGACATTCTCGACCCCGATGCGCAATTGAACTTCACCCTGGGCAGCGGCTACAGGTCGATCCTCGCTCACGGAGCCTGGGCGGGGGACGAAGTGCAGGGGGTCCTGATTGTCGATGCACCGAATCCCGGCGATCTTTCGAGGGTCAAGGTGCCGGAAACCTACGTATGGGTCTTCGCTTCTTTGTTCGGCGCTTCAAACGCTCTCGGAATGGACCCGACCGGGTGACGGAACGCCGGACAGCGGGTAAAACAGTGAAGATGCTCCAAACCGAGCGGAGACCGCTCGCGGCTCACTAGAGTCGATGCGCATCGAGAGACAGGTTGGGGGAACCGTCATGCCTGAGCGTGAATCGGCGATCATCGCATCCGGGCATCGGTGGATGGACGGCAAGGAATCCACCGATGCCTACATCACTAAAGTGCTGCAGTCGGCGGCCACGACTCCTGGTCAGGAGTTGTTCCGCTGGATAAGGTCCAGGCTGGCCGTCGTGCTGCAGGCACATCACAAGCCATAGCGGGCGCCCGGAGCCGCCCCGCTGTCAGCCACCGCAGGTGAGCCGCGCGGGCATCTCGGCACTGATCAGATACTCGGTCTCACGCTCCCGCGCGCAGGCGGAGTTGAAGTACGAGACGTGGCCGTTCACGTCGGTGACCAGCAGCCGGCTGTCGGCGATCTGACGGTGGAGCCGCCGGGCACCGGGCAGCGGCGTGGCCGGATCGTGGGTGTTGGCGGCGATCAGGATCGGCGGTGCGCCGCGCACCGGAGTCGGCTGCCACGGGTTGGTCGCCTTGACGGGCCAGTCCGCGCAGGAGGCGGACATGACCCAGCCTTCCGCGGCCGCGCCGGTGCGCGGAGCGACCGCATGGGCCTGACCCAAACGAGCCGCCGCATCCGCGTAGCCGGTGAACTGCGGTGGGAAGTCCAGGCAGGAGACGGCGGTGTACGGGCTGTCCTGCTTGCCGACGTAGCTTCCGCCCTGGACCAGAGTTGATGCGTCATTGTGCCGGTCGGCGGCGGCCAGCCCCTGCGCGAGGTTCACCCAGGCGTTCGTACGGACGACGTCCTCTATGAGGCGTACGCGCAGCAGTTGTACGGGCAGGGCCATGCGGATCCGGTCGCCGTTGACCGTGAGGCCCTTCTGTCCGGGCACCGGGATCGGGGTACGGTCGGCGCGGGCGACGACACGGTCGTAGACCGCGCCCGCGTCCTCGCCGTGCAGGGCGCAGGCGGTGTCCTCGGCGCACCAGGCGACGAAGCGGTTGAACTCACGCTCCATCTCGGCGGCTTCCTCGCGCAGGAAGCGGGCGGGGCCCGAGGCGTGGTCGATCGGACCGTCGAGCACCATGGCCCGGATCCGCTGCGGGAACAGCCGGGCGTAGGTGGCGCCGAGGTGGGTGCCGTAGGAGACGCCGAGGTAGTTGAGGCGCCGCTCGCCCAGCGCGGCCCGGAAGGCGTCCATGTCGCGCGCGACCGAGACGGTGTCGATGTTGCGGACGAGCTCACCGTGGCGGGCGAGGCACCGCTCGCCGCGGGCCCGGCTGCTGCGCTTCATGTCCTCGTACTGGCGGGCGTCCTTCGGGAAGACCACCTGGCCCGGGTCGAGCACGGGTCCGCAGTCCAGGCCCTGGCTGCCGCCGGTGCCGCGCGGGTCGAGGCTGACGATGTCGAAGCGGTCCCGCAGCGGGCCCGGGAACAGCAGGTCCGCCTGCCCGTAGGCGAGCATCGTCGCGCCCTGCCCGCCGGGGCCGCCGGGGTTGAAGAACAGCGTGCCGACGCGGTGCGCCTGGTCGCGCGCCGGGACCCGGGCGGCCTTGACGTCGATCTTCTTGCCCGTGGGGTCCTTCCAGTCGAGCGGGACGCGTAAGGAGCCGCATTGGACGGCGGCGGTGGGCCCCTCGCTGCAGGGCTTCCACGCCACCGGGGGCGCCGGAGTGGCCGCGGGAGCCGCGTGGGCGGCGGGAGCGAGCGTTGCCGCCAGGAGCGTCAGGGCGACCGGTAAGCCATGGCGTCGCATCGTCATTCCCCCGCCAACTTCTTGAAGAAGTACACGTCCGCGTGCCCGCCGGGCATGCCCGGTACGCGGCCGACCTCGGCGTATCCATGACGCTGGTAGAAGCCCGGGGCCTGGAAGGTGTACGAGGAGACCGTGATGCGGTCACAGCCGCGCCGCACGGCCTCGGCTTCGGCCGCCCGCAGCAGCTTCGCGCCCCAGCCGCCGGCGCGGCTGTCCTCGCGCACCCACAGCAGCTCGATCGCGCAGAGACCACCCCAGGTCGAGGCCGTCAGCCCGCCGATGAGCTGACCGTCCCCGTCCGTCACCTTGACCGAGAGCTCGCCGCGCTCGGCGTTTCCGGTCGCCGCTTCGTTGAAGGCGTCGAGTTCGTGCTCCAGGCGCTCGGTGAGCGCGGCGTCGCTCCCGCCGACAGCCGGCACCGGCTTCTCTTCAGCAGTCATGAGCCGCAGTATGCGCACAACTCCCCCCGAAAACCATCGAGTTTCGAGAGGCCGGGGCAAGCCGCACATTCGGCCATGCGCGTCCTCGCCCGATCAGGCCGCCGACGCGCGCGGCGGGCCACGGCGGGGGTGTCCGAAAGTCGGACGCCCGGCCTCGGGAAGAGCGGCGATGCCACGACTGCGCCAGGGTGGCGCGTTCCGCCGCTCACCCCTCCCGGCCTGCTGAACCGGCCGGAATTTCCCGTCCGGGCGGCGATCGGATTAAGGCCAGGCCAGGACCGGCTGTTTTTGCGGGCTTGCCCGCGCGGGGGAGGCGCGAGAATACGGCCAGGTTGAACCTTCGATATTTGAAGGGGACTCTGTCCCGAATGCCCCTGGCCGCACGGTGACGGCGGCACCTAGGTTCGCGGTCGGGACGAAAGTCCCCCGGTGAATTCCTGCACTGCGAAACCCGAGGAAGGGAAAGCAGCATGAGGAAAATCCAGAAGACCGCCGTCGCACTGTCCACGGCCGCACTGCTCGGCGGCGGCATACTGGCCTCCGGAGCCCCGGCGGCGGCCGCGCCCACGGCTGACGTGTGGTACCAGTTCCAGAACATGGCCACCGACCGCAACTTCGACTCGTACAGGTCAGACGTGCTGTACGCGTACTCCCCGGACGGAAGCAATTCGCAGGAGTTCAGACTGCAGTCCGGCAACCTGCCGGGCTATCAGATCGTCGACCGTCGGCACGGCAAGTGCGTCACGGCCAAGGGCCTCAACAAGAACATCGCACTCGAGCGCTGCAACACCAATCTCCAGTCGCAGTACTGGGACTTCAACGTGAACGACCAGGGCTCGGCCTTCCAGAGCCGCAAGTACTCCCACGGCTGTATCCAGGACAGCGGCCAGAACCAACCGATGGTCCTCAAGACCTGCTCACGCGGCCCGATCCAGCAGTACCTGCCGCTGGCCGAGGGCGGAAAGAAGGCACGCCACTAACCGGCGCGGAAAGGGAACGGATGAGCCCGGCGACAAAAATCGCCGGGCTCATCGCCGGTTATGGCCGACGCGCGGTTCTCCGCCCCGCCCCTCCCCTCCCCCTCAGCTCCACCGCCCCGTCCGCCCCAGCAGCAGCGCGGCCGCCGCCGTGCCCGCCGTCGAGGTGCGCAGGACGCTCGGGCCGAGGCGGTACGGGTGGGCGCCCGCGGTTGCGAAGGTGGTGAGTTCTTCGGGGGAGACGCCGCCCTCGGGGCCGACCACCAGGACGATGTCGCCCGTCGGGGGGAGGTCGGCCGTGGCGAGGGGGGTGCTGCCCTCCTCGTGGAGGACCGCGGCGAAGGCTGCGCCCGAGAGGAGGTCGGCGACCTGGCGGGTCGTCATGAGGTCGGCCACGGAGGGGAAGCGGAGACGGCGGGACTGCTTGCCGGCCTCGCGGGCGGTCGCGCGCCACTTGCCGAGGGACTTCAGGCCACGGTCGCCCTTCCACTGCGTCACACAGCGGGAGGCCGCCCACGGCACGATCGCGTCGACGCCGGTCTCGGTCATCGTCTCGACCGCCAGCTCGCCTCGGTCGCCCTTCGGCAGGGCCTGGACGACCGTGATGCGCGGCTGCGGTTCGGGCTCGGAGCGGACGGAGGTGACGGAGACGTCGAGGTGGTCCTTGCCCTCCACCGCGGCCACGATGCCATGGGCGCCCGTGCCGTGCCCGTCCGTCAGGACGATCTCCTCGCCCACCCGCAGCCGGCGGACGGAGACCGCGTGCCGGCCCTCGGGCCCGTCGAGGGGGAAGACGGTGCCGGGGAAGACTCCGGTGAGGGCGTCCTCTTCGACCAGGAAGACCGGCGCTGTCATGACGTACTCGCTCTCTCGCTGCAATGACTCGGCGGTCCCGGCAATCGGACCGCCCGGTGGTTCAGTGGCTCGACGTCGCCCGGGCCGCGGCCAGTTCGGCCGCCAGCACGCCCACCAGCTCCGCCGCCGGGAGCTCCCGCGCCAGGCGGTGGCCCTGACCGGCCCACAGGGCCATGGCCTGCGGGTCGCCGGCCGCCGCGGAGGCCTTGCGCAGGCCGGACGTCATGTGGTGGATCTGGGGGTACGCGGCCGGGGCGTACGGGCCGTGCTCCCGGATGAAACGGTTCACCAGGCCCCTGGCCGGACGGCCCGAGAAGGCCCGGGTCAGTTCGGTCCGTACGTAGCGGGGATCGGTGAGGGCCTGCTTGTGCAGGGCGTGCGCGCCGGATTCCGGGCAGGGCAGGAACGCCGTGCCGAGCTGCGCCGCGCAGGCGCCCGCGGCGAGGACGGCGGCTATCTGCGACCCGCGCATCAGTCCGCCCGCCGCGACGACCGGCAGCGGCACGCTCTCGCGGACCTCCGTCAGGAGCGCCAGCAGGCCCAATCCCGCACCCGCGCCGTCCATGTGCGGATCGTCGCGATGCGTGCCCTGGTGGCCACCGGCCTCCACGCCCTGGACGCACACCGCGTCCGCGCCCGCCTCCGCCGCGGCCTGCGCCTCGGCGACGGACGTCACCGTCACGACGGTCACCGTGCCGGCCCGGGCCAGGGCGTCCACCGCCGTACGGGCGGGACACCCGAAAGTGAAGGAGACGACCGGCACCGGGTCGTCGAGGAGAATGGCGAGCTTGGCGTCGTAGGCGTCGTCACAGGCCTGGTCCGTCTCCCCCAGCGGGGTCCGGTACCAGGCGGCCTCGCCCGCGAGCTGCTCGGCGTAGACCTCCACGGCCGCCGGATCGGCGGCGGGCGGCTGCGGCATGAACAGGTTCACTCCGAACGGCCGGGCCGTCCGGGCGCGGAGCTGCTTGATCTCCTCGTACATGGCCGCCGGCGTCTTGTACCCCGCGGCCAGGAAGCCCAGGCCACCGGCGTCGGAGACGGCCGCGGCGAGCGAGGGGCAGGAGCCACCGCCCGCCATGGGGGCTTGCACGATCGGGTGCTCGAACAGTCCGGTGAACGGAGCCATGAGCACATCGTGTCACAAGCCCACCGGCCCCCCGGTGAGGCCGACGCGAGCACCGGGCGGGACGACGCGAACGCCGGGCGGGACCGGAGAAATCCGGCCCCGCCCGGCGTTCGGAAACGTCATCGCCCACGCGGCTAACGCCCGTTGAACGCGTCCTTCAGCCGCGAGAACAGCCCCTGCTGCCCCGGCTTGAACTCGCCCATCGGGCGCTCCTCGCCGCGGATCTTCGCCAGCTGGCGCAGCAGATCCTCCTGCTGCGGGTCCAGCTTCGACGGGGTGGTCACCTCGACGTGCACGATGAGGTCGCCACGGCCGCCGCCGCGCAGGTGCGTGACACCGCGCTGGTGCAGCGGGATCGACTGACCGGACTGCGTGCCCGGACGGATGTCGATCTCCTCGACGCCGTCCAGCGTCTCCAGCGGCACCTTCGTGCCGAGGGCGGCGGCGGTCATCGGGATGGTGACCGTGCAGTGCAGGTCGTCGCCGCGCCGCTGGAAGACCGGGTGCGGGGTCTCGTGGATCTCCACGTAGAGGTCGCCGGCGGGGCCGCCGCCGGGGCCGACCTCGCCCTCGCCCGCGAGCTGGATGCGGGTGCCGTTGTCGACACCGGCGGGGATCTTCACGGTAAGGGTCCGCCGCGACCGGACGCGGCCGTCGCCGGCGCACTCCGGGCACGGGGTCGGCACCACGGTGCCGAAGCCCTGGCACTGCGGGCAGGGACGGGAGGTCATGACCTGGCCCAGGAAGGACCGGGTGACCTGCGAGACCTCGCCACGGCCGCGGCACATGTCACAGGTCTGCGCGGACGTACCCGGAGCCGCACCCTCGCCGCTGCAGGTCGTACAGACGACGGCCGTGTCGACCTGGATTTCCTTGGTCGTGCCGAAGGTCGCCTCGTTCAGGGTGACTTCGAGCCGGATCATGGCGTCCTGGCCGCGGCGCGTGCGCGAGCGCGGACCGCGCTGCGAGGCCTGGCCGAAGAAGGCGTCCATGATGTCGGAGAAGTTGCCGAAGCCGGCGCCGAAGCCGCCGGCGCCCGCACCCGCGCCGCCCGAGGCGGACAGGGGGTCGCCACCGAGGTCGTAGACCTGCTTCTTCTGCGGGTCCGAGAGCACCTCGTAAGCGGCGTTGATCTCCTTGAACCGCTCCTGCGTCTTCGGGTCCGGGTTGACGTCCGGGTGCAGCTCGCGCGCGAGACGGCGGAAGGCCTTCTTGATCTCGTCCTGCGAGGCATCACGCCGTACGCCCAGGACCGCGTAGTAGTCCGTGGCCACTTACGACTCCGCCAGGATCTGTCCGACGTAACGTGCCACTGCGCGTACCGCTCCCATCGTTCCGGGGTAGTCCATGCGGGTCGGTCCGACCACGCCGAGTTTGGCGACGGCCTCGTCGCCCGAACCGTAGCCGACCGCGACGACCGATGTGGAACTCAGGCCCTCGTGGGCGTTCTCATGACCGATGCGCACGGTCATTCCCGAGTCCTGCGTCTCGCCGAGCAGCTTGAGCAGCACGACCTGCTCCTCCAACGCCTCCAGCACGGGCCGGATCGTCAGCGGGAAGTCATGACCGAAACGAGTGAGATTGGCGGTGCCGCCGATCATCAACCGCTCCTCGGTCTCCTCGACCAGCGTCTCGAGCAGAGTGGCGAGAACCGTAGAAACGGTTCCGCGATCGTCCTGCTCGAAGGACTCGGGGAGGTCCTGCACCAGCTGCGGCACGTCGGCGAAGCGGCGGCCCACGACACGGCTGTTCAACCGCGCCCGCAGATCCGCCAGCGAGGTCTCGCCGAACGGCGCCGGGCAGTCGACCATCCGCTGCTCGACCCGGCCGGTGTCCGTGATCAGCACGAGCATCAGGCGGGCCGGAGCCAGCGCGAGCAGCTCCACGTGGCGCACGGTCGAACGGGTCAGCGAGGGGTACTGCACCACCGCGACCTGACGGGTCAGCTGCGCCAGCAGCCGCACCGTGCGGGCCACCACGTCGTCCAGGTCGACGGCGCCGTCCAGGAAGTTCTGGATGGCACGCCGCTCCGGCGTCGACAGGGGCTTGACGCCCGCGAGCTTGTCGACGAAGAGGCGGTAGCCCTTGTCGGTCGGGATACGGCCGGCGCTCGTGTGGGGCTGGGCGATGAAGCCCTCTTCCTCCAGCGCGGCCATGTCGTTGCGCACCGTGGCCGGGGAGACGCCCAGCCGGTGCCGCTCGGTGAGGGCCTTGGAGCCGACCGGCTCCTCGGTGCCCACGTAGTCCTGAACGATGGCGCGCAATACTTCGAGCCTGCGTTCGCTCAGCATCGCGCGCACCTCCAGTCAGTGGTCCAGCCGTCTTACGGTCCTGCGGGGTCTCACAGGGTCTTCACCCTTGGCACTCAATGGTCACGAGTGCCAGAACCCTTCAGCCAGTGTACGGCCGGGCCCCACGGCCAGGGCAAGGGCCGTCCCCGCCGCGAGCCTCCGGCGCCCCTCCGGGCAGGCAACGGTACCGCTCTGCGGCTAGCGTCGCGGTATGGAGAATCACGGGGACTCCCCCGCCGCGGGGGCGCGCTGGGAGCGGCTCGCGCCGGGTGTCGTACGCCGCAGGCTGCCGGGCTGGGACGCGACGGTGGGCGCGATCGCGGGCACCACGGGCGTCCTGGTCGTCGACACGGGCTCCTCCCTGCACGAGGGAGTGGAGATCCGCCGCGAGCTGCAGGACCTCTTCGCGCTGCCCGTGACGCACATCGCACTCACCCACCCGCACTTCGACCACGTGCTGGGCACCGCCGCCTTCGCGGGCGTGCAGGTGTACGGGGCGGTGGGCGTCGCCGAGCTGCTGCTGCGCGAGCGCGACGAGCTGCGGTGGGACGCGGTACGGCACGGGGTGGAGCCCGACGTCGCCGCAGAGGCCGTCGAGCTGCTCGTACGCCCCCACCACCCGGTCTCCGGCGAGCTGACGGTCGACCTGGGCGGCGGGCGGCGGGTGCTGCTCGCGAACGTCGGGCCGGGGCACACGGCGCACGATCTCGCCGTGCTCGTCGCGGGCACGGGCGGAGCGCCGGAGGTCGTCTTCTGCGGCGACCTCGTCGAGGAGTCCGGCGAACCGCAGGCCGGCCCGGACGCCCTGCCGCACGCCTGGCCGGGCGCCCTCGACCGGCTGCTCGCCCTGGGCGGCGACGACGCGCTGTATGTGCCGGGGCACGGCGCGGTGGTGGACGCCGCCTTCGTGCGTGCGCAACGCGACACGCTGGCGGGGCGCTTCGGCGTGTCGTGAACGGTGAACCGGATCACCGTCGTGATCCACAATGGCCCGCATGCGCAGCAGCAGACAGTACGGCCCCGATCTGACTCCCCCGTGGAAGCGGAACACGCCCGCTCCCGAGGTGCCGGCCGAGGTGGACCTCGTGGTGGAGGAGGTCACGACGGGCTTCTGCGGTGCCGTGATCCGCTGCGAGAAGACGGCCCAGGGCCCGACGGTCACGCTCGAGGACCGCTTCGGCAAGCACCGCGTCTTCCCCATGGAGCCCCGCGGCTTCCTCCTGGAGGGGCGCGTCGTCACCCTCGTACGCCCGACCCCCGCCTCCCCCGCCCCGCAGGCCCCCGCTCGCACGGCCTCCGGGTCCATCGCCGTCCCCGGAGCGCGGGCGCGCGTGGCACGCGCCGGGCGCATCTACGTCGAAGGGCGCCACGACGCGGAGCTCGTGGAACGCGTCTGGGGCGACGACCTGCGCATCGAGGGCGTCGTCGTGGAGTACCTCGAGGGCATCGACGACCTGCCGGCCATCGTCTCGTCCTTCGCCCCCGGCCCGGACGCCCGCCTGGGCGTGCTGGTCGACCACCTCGTCCCGGGCTCGAAGGAGTCCCGCATCGCCGCCGAGGTCACCGGCGACCACGTGCTGGTGGTGGGCCACCCCTACGTCGACGTCTGGGAGGCCGTGAAACCGTCCTCCGTGGGCATCCCGTCCTGGCCGCGGGTGCCGCGGGGGCAGGACTGGAAGACGGGCGTCTGCCGGGGGCTGGGCTGGCCGGAGAACACGGGGGCCGCTTGGCAGCGGATTCTGGGGTCGGTGCGCAGTTACAAGGACCTGGAGCCGGCACTGCTGGGGCGGGTGGAGGAACTGATCGACTTCGTGACGGCACCGGTGGGTTAACCGGGGGCTCCGCCCCCGGACCCCCGGTCCTCAATCGCCGGACGGGCTGATTTGTTGCCCCGGAACCGGCGGAAAATCCAGCCCGTCCGGCGATTGAGGACAAGAAACGGTGAAAGGGCGGGGCAGGGGCAGAACTCCCGCCTCAGTCCACCAGGTCCCGCACCACCGCGTCGGCCAGCAGCCGCCCGCGCAGGGTCAGGACCGCGCGCCCGGCCTCGTACGGCTCGGGCGCCAGCAGCCCGTCCGCCAAAGCCCGCGCCGCGGCCGCCGCACCCGCCGGCTTCAGCAAAGACAGCGGGCACCCCTCCACCAACCGCAGCTCCAGCAGAATCCGCTCCACCCGCCGGTCCTCGTCCGCCAGGACCTCCCGCCCCGCCCCCGGCGACCGCCCCTCGCTGAGGGCCTGCGCGTACGCACCGGGATGCTTGACGTTCCACCACCGCACGCCCCCGACGTGGGAGTGGGCGCCCGGGCCCGCGCCCCACCAGTCGGCGCCGCGCCAGTAGAGCTCGTTGTGGCGGCAGCGGCCGGCGTCGGTCGTGGCCCAGTTGGAGACCTCGTACCAGGCGAAGCCCGCGCCGGCGAGCTTCTCGTCGGCGATCAGGTAGCGGTCGGCGTGCACGTCGTCGTCCGTCATCGGCACCTCGCCGCGGCGGATGCGCCGGGCGAGCTGCGTGCCCTCCTCCACGATCAGGGCGTAGGCCGAGACGTGGTCCGGGCCCGCGCCGATGACCGCGTCCAGGGAGGCCCGCCAGTCGTCGTCGCTCTCCCCGGGCGTGCCGTAGATCAGGTCGAGGTTGACGTGCTCGAACCCGGCCGCGCGGGCCTCGGCCACGCACGCCTCCGGGCGGCCCGGGGTGTGCGTACGGTCGAGGACCTTCAGAACGTGCTGGCGGGCGCTCTGCATGCCGAAGGAGACCCGGTTGAAGCCCGCGGTCCGCAGCTCTTCCAGATAGCGGGGGTCGACGGACTCGGGATTGGCCTCCGTGGTGATCTCGGCGCCGTCCGCGAGCCCGAATTCGTCGCGGATCGCGGCGAGCATCCGCCCGAGGTCGGCGGCGGGCAGCAGCGTCGGGGTGCCGCCGCCCACGAAGACCGTCTCGACCGGGCGCGGGTCGTCGCCCAGCACCTTGCGGGCCAGGCGGATCTCCTCGGCGACGGTGTCGGCGTAGTTGTCGCGGGAGGCGAGCGCACCGCCGGAGCCGCGCAGCTCACTGGCGGTGTAGGTGTTGAAGTCGCAGTAGCCGCAGCGGGTGGCGCAGTACGGGACGTGCAGGTAGAAGCCGAGGGGTCGCTGCCCGGAGCCGTCGAGGGCGTGGCGGGGCAGGGCCCCGTCCTCGGGCATGGGTTCACCGTCGGGCAGTACGGAAGGCATGCGTTCCATTGTCCGGCATGGCGGGGATTACTCGGCGCGCAGCACCAGCAGCGCCAGGTCGTCGTCCGGCGGGGTCCGGGAGAAGCCGTGGACGGCGCGCCGGATCCGCCCGGCGACGCCCTCGGCGGTCAGGCCCGTGCAGCCCGCGAGGGCGGCGGCAAGGCCGTCCCCGTCGTCGAAGAGGCGGTTGCCGGACTTGCGCTCGGTGACGCCGTCGGTGACGCACAGCAGGGTGTCGCCGGAGGTCAGGTCGAAGGTCTCGCTGCCGTAGCCGACGTCCTCGACGACGCCGAGCAGGGTCTGGGGGACCGCGGCGGCCCGCACCGAGCCGTCGGGGCGCAGCAGCAGCGGCAGCGGGTGCCCGGCGCTGGCGAGGGTGCAGCGCACGCCCTTGCCGTGCGGCACGAGCTCGCCGTACAGCAGCGACAGGAAGCGCGGTGCCGCCCCGCTCTCGGCCGCTTCGGCGGCCTCCTCGCACACCAGCCGGTTGAGACGGTCGAGGACGTCGGCGACGCCGTAGCCCTCCTTGGCCAGCAGCCGCAGCCAGGGCCGTACGAAGCCGGTGGTCACGGCGGCCTCCGGGCCGCTGCCGCAGACGTCGCCGAGGGCGAAGCACCAGCGGCCACCGCCGACGCCGAAGACGTCGTAGAAGTCGCCGCCGGCGGAGGCGTCGCCCCGGGGTTCGTAGACGACGGCCTTGTCGACGCCGGGGATCTCAGCGACGCCGCGGGGCAGCAGTCCGCGCTGGAGGATGCGGCTGATGGTGGCCTGGCGGGTGTACTGGCGGGCGGAGGCCAGGGCCTGGGCGACGCGGCGGGCGAAGTCCTCGACGAGGCAGACGACGTCGCCGGCCATGGCGGCCGGGGCGCTGCGGCCCAGGAGCAGGGTGCCGACGCCGCGGCCGCCGGCGACGAGCCGGCAGGCCAGCGCGGTGCCGTCCGCGGGGCCCTCCGCTCCGTGGGTGCCGTGCGGGGCATCGGCCCGGCAGTGCCCGTACTGGCCCTGCGGCCAGGGGACGGCGCGGCCCGCGGCGGGCAGGGCGGGCGGGGTGCGCTGCAGGGCGATCCGCAGGGGTTCGATGCGGCTCTCGCGGGCGTGCCAGACGCGGGCGAGGCGGGGTACGGGCCGGATGGCGCCGGGGGCGCCCTCGACGTCGAGCCAGACGGCGCACCAGTCGGCGAGGCGGGGCACGGCGAGCTGGGTGGCGAGGGAGGCCACCATGTCCTCGTCGAACTGCCCGGCGAGCAGCTCGGACGCCTCGGCGAGGAAGGACAGCGCGCGGTGGTGGCTGCGGTCGCCGGCGCGGCGGCCGGACGGCTCGGGGCGGGCGCCGGGGGCGAGGATCTCGGCGACGCGCAGGTCGCGCAGGAGGGCCTGCTCGGAGAGGGCTCCGGTGTGCTCGTCCGCCGGGGAGGTCGGCAGGTGGAACCAGACCGTCTTGTCCGTACGCCGGTAGGCCGTGCCCCAGGTCTCGGCCAGCTCGGCGACCAGCCGCAGCCCCTGGCCCCCGTGCGCGGCGCCCTCGCGGTCACCGGCGGCGGGGCGCGGGCAGGGCCGGAACTCGCGGGCGGGGTGGTGGTCGGTGACCTCCACGACGAGGTTGCCGCCGGGCGCCGGATCCAGCCGGCACTCCAGGTCCACGGACGTGCCGGCGTGCACCACGGCATTGGTGACCAGCTCGCTGACCAGCAGCGTCGCATCGTCGGTGACCAGGGCATGGGCGTTCCAGCCGGCGAGCACGGACCGGACGAACCGGCGTGCGGCCGACGGCGCCCGGGCGTCGCCGGGCAGGCTGGTACGGGCCGTGGGCGGGCCGTCGGCGCCACCGGGGCCGGTCGACGCGCGGATCCCACGGGCCGGTGTCAGCACGACCGGCCCGTCCTTGCCCGCGGTTGGTGATGTCCTCACGTGACGCTCCTGACCGCATACGGCATAGTGCGGAATTCACCACGGCCAGAGTGACAGACCGTCTCCGCTCAGGGGCGAGGAGTGGGGTAAGTGAGCCTTACGAGTGGCCCTGCGCGTCTCAGTCCTCCCGGGACCCCTCGTACATCTCCTCGATCAGGCCCTTGTACTCGCGCTCGATGACCGGCCTCTTGAGCTTGAGGCTGGGGGTCAGCTCACCGTGCTCGACGTCCAGGTCGCGCGGCAGCAGCCGGAACTTCTTGATCGTCTGCCAGCGCTGCAGACCCTCGTTGAGCTCGCGTACGTAGCCCTCGATGAGCTCCTGGGTCTCGGGGGCGGCGACCACCTCCGCGTACGGCCTGCCGTCCATGCCCCGCTCCTTGGCCCAGCCCAGGATGGACGGGCCGTCCAGGGCGATGAGGGCGGTGCAGAAGTTCCGGTCGGCACCGTGCACAAGGATGTTGGAGACGAACGGGCATACGGCCTTGAACCGGCCCTCGATCTCGGCGGGCGCGACGTACTTGCCGGCCGAGGTCTTGATCAGGTCCTTCTTCCGGTCGGTGATGCGCAGATAGCCGTCCGGGGAGAGCTCGCCGATGTCGCCGGTGTGGAACCAGCCGTCGGATTCGAGGACTTCGGCGGTCTTCTCGGGCTGCCGGTGGTAGCTCTCCATGACGCCGGGGCTGCGCAGCAGGACCTCGCCGTCGTCGGCGATGCGGACCTCCGTGCCGGGCAGGGGCTTGCCGACCGTGCCCGTGCGGTAGGCCTCGCCGGGGTTGACGAAGCTGGCGGCGCTGGTCTCGGTGAGGCCGTAGCCCTCGAGGATGTGGATGCCGGCGCCGGAGAAGAAGTAGCCGATGTCGGGGGCGAGGGCGGAGGCGCCGGAGACGCAGGCGCGCAGCCGGCCGCCGAACGCGTCGCGGATCTTGGCGTAGACGAGGGCGTCGGCGGCGCGGTGCTTGGCGGCGAGGCCGAAGGGCACGGCCTTGCTGCCGGTGCGGCGGTAGTTGTCCTGGGAGACCTTGGCGTACTCGCGGGCCACCTCGGCGGCCCAGCGGAAGATCTTGTACTTGGCGCCGCCGGCCTCGCGGGCCTTGGCGGCGACGCCGTTGTAGACCTTCTCGAATATCCGGGGCACGGAGGCCATGTAGGTGGGCCGGACGACCGGCAGATTCTCGATGATCTTGTCGACCCGGCCGTCGACGGCGGTGACGTGCCCGACGCCGATCTGCCCGGCCGTCAGCACCTTGCCGAAGACGTGCGCGAGCGGCAGCCACAGGTACTGCACGTCGTCCGGGCGGGCGAGCCCGGTCGCCTGGATGGCGCGCGCCATGTACGACCAGGCGTCGTGCCGCAGCCGTACGCCCTTGGGGCGGCCGGTGGTGCCGGAGGTGTAGATGAGGGTGGCGAGCTGGTCGGAGCGCAGGGCTTCCACGCGCTCGCGGACGGCGTCGGGGTGCTGTTCGAGGCGGGCGGCGCCGCGCTTCTCCAGGTCGGCGAGGGAGATCACCCAGCCCTCGGGGTCGCCCTCGGCGGGCACGGCGTCGGCGGCCTCGACGACCACGACGTGGGCGAGGTCGGGCAGCTCGGCGCGGCGCAGCCGGGCCTTGGCCAGCTGGGCGGCGTCCTCGGCGACGAGGATCCGGCACTCGGCGTCCGAGAGCATGAAGGCGGTCTCGTCGGCGTTGGTGCTGGGGTAGACGGGCGTGGTGGCGGCGCCGGCGCACATGATGCCGAGGTCGGCGAGGATCCACTCCAGCCGGGTGGCGCAGGACAGCGCGATCCGCTGCTCGGGCAGGATGCCGAGGTCGATGAAGCCCGCGGCGATGGCGAAGACGCGGTCGGCGGCCTGGCGCCAGGTGAGCGAGGCCCAGGAGTCGGGGCCGCTGCCGGACGGCGCGGGGACCGGGTGGCGGTAGGCCTCGGCGTCGGGTGTGGCCTCGACCCGTTCGAGGAACAGCGCCGCCACGGACGACGGCCGGTTCTCGATCAAACTCTGTGTCTCGGTCACGGCATCCTCCGGGGCCCGCTACGTTGCTGGTGACTCGCGAGTAACCTTCCAAGCAGTGATCAGAGTAGAGCCGAAGGGGCCATCGCGTAAGAGTCCCTGGCGGCTTATGAGAAGAGGCTGCGCAAAAGTGCCCGCCCCCTGACGGGAACGGGCACCTCGCCGACGGTGGATCAGGGCTACTTCTTGCCCTTCTCCCCGCCTTCGTCGCTGGACAGCACCGCGATGAAGGCCTCCTGCGGGACCTCCACGCTGCCGACCATCTTCATGCGCTTCTTGCCTTCCTTCTGCTTCTCCAGCAGCTTCCGCTTACGGGAGATGTCACCGCCGTAGCACTTGGCGAGGACGTCCTTGCGGATGGCGCGGACGGTCTCACGGGCGATGACGCGGGAGCCGATGGCGGCCTGGATCGGCACCTCGAAGTTCTGCCTCGGGATGAGCTCGCGCAGCTTGGCGACCAGACGGACGCCGTAGGCGTAGGCCTTCTCCTTGTGCGTGATCGCGGAGAAGGCGTCGACCTTGTCGCCGTGCAGCAGGATGTCGACCTTGACCAGGTCGGCGCTCTGCTCGCCCGTGGGCTCGTAGTCGAGGGAGGCGTAGCCGCGGGTCTTGGACTTCAGCTGGTCGAAGAAGTCGAAGACGATCTCCGCGAGGGGCAGGGTGTAACGCAGCTCGACCCGGTCCTCGGAGAGGTAGTCCATGCCCAGCATGGTGCCGCGGCGGGACTGGCAGAGCTCCATGATCGCGCCGACGAACTCGGTGGGCGCCAGCACGGTCGCCTTGACGACCGGCTCGTGCACCTCGGCGATCTTGCCCTCGGGGAACTCGCTCGGGTTGGTGACGACGTGCTCGGTGCCGTCCTCCATCCGCACGTTGTAGACCACGTTGGGCGCGGTGGCGATGAGGTCGAGGCCGAACTCGCGCTCGAGCCGCTCGCGGACCACGTCCAGGTGGAGCAGGCCGAGGAAGCCGACGCGGAAGCCGAAGCCGAGGGCGGCCGAGGTCTCCGGCTCGTAGACGAGCGCGGCGTCGTTGAGCTGGAGCTTGTCGAGGGCCTCGCGCAGCTCCGGGTAGTCCGAGCCGTCCAGGGGGTACAGGCCCGAGAAGACCATGGGCTTCGGGTCCTTGTAGCCGCCCAGGGCCACGGTGGCGCCGTTCTGCTGGGAGGTGATCGTGTCACCGACCTTGGACTGCCGCACGTCCTTCACGCCGGTGATGATGTAGCCCACCTCGCCGACGCCGAGGCCGTCGGCGGGCGTCATCTCGGGCGAGGAGACACCGATCTCCAGCAGCTCGTGGGTGGCGCCGGTCGACATCATCTTGATGCGCTCGCGCTTCTTGAGCTCACCGTCGACGACACGGACGTAGGTGACCACGCCGCGGTAGGAGTCGTAGACCGAGTCGAAGATCATCGCGCGGGCCGGGGCGTCCTTGACGCCGACCGGGGCCGGGACCTGGGCGACGACCTTGTCGAGCAGCTCGTCGACGCCGACGCCGGTCTTCGCGGAGACCCGGAGCACGTCCTCGGGCTCGCAGCCGACGAGGTTCGCCAGCTCGGCGGCGAACTTCTCCGGCTGGGCGGCCGGCAGGTCGATCTTGTTGAGGACCGGGATGATCGTGAGGTCGTTCTCCATCGCCAGGTAGAGGTTGGCGAGGGTCTGGGCCTCGATGCCCTGGGCGGCGTCCACGAGGAGGATGCAGCCCTCGCACGCGGCCAGGGAGCGCGAGACCTCGTAGGTGAAGTCGACGTGGCCCGGCGTGTCGATCATGTTGAGGATGTGGGTGTTGCCCTTGTCCTCGGTGGGCGCCCAGGGGAGACGGACGGCCTGGGACTTGATCGTGATGCCGCGCTCGCGCTCGATGTCCATCCGGTCGAGGTACTGCGCACGCATCTGCCGCTGGTCGACCACGCCGGTCAGCTGGAGCATCCGGTCGGCGAGCGTCGACTTGCCATGGTCGATGTGCGCGATGATGCAGAAGTTACGGATCAGAGCCGGGTCGGTACGGCTCGGCTCCGGCACGTTGGTAGGGGTCGCGGGCACGCAGGATCCATTCGGTGACTTCGGCGTTTGAACGCTGGTCTCGGCGGGAGTCGGGTATACGACCTCACCATGGTCCCATGACCGGCGGGTACCGTCCGGTTTGGGAGGCCGCAAGGCGTACTGGTAGCCTGGTCCACTGTGCCTGTCGTGCCTCTCACACGTACACGGCACTATCGAAATCCAATCGAACCTGAAAAGGCTCAATCGTGGCGAACATCAAGTCCCAGATGAAGCGGAACAAGACCAACGAGAAGGCGCGCCTGCGTAACAAGGCCGTCAAGTCCGAGGTCAAGACCTTCGTCCGCGCGGCCCGCGAGGCCCTGGCCGGCGGCGACGCCGCGAAGGCCACCGCTGCCGTTGCCCTGGCCGGCAAGAAGCTCGACAAGGCCGCCAGCAAGGGTGTCATCCACAAGAACGCTGCCGCCAACAAGAAGTCCTCGCTGGCCCAGCAGGCTGCCGCCCTCCTCAAGGGCTGAAGCCACTTCGGGGCATGAGCCCCTCGCCGGCACGGAACCAGCGGCCCCTCTACCGCTCCGGACCGGCACCCCGCCGCACTCGGTCGTTCGCCACGCGGGTGCGGTACGAGCCTGACGGCTCACCAGACGATCCCAAGGCCCCGGCCGCCCTTCCCCAGGGCGACCGGGGCCTTCGGGCATTTTGAGGGTCTTCGGGCGTACGGGGGCCGAGCGGCGGGAGCAGAGCTCCCGCCCCCTCTCAGGAACGGCTATGCGTCAGGAACGGCTGCGCGCCGCCCGGGCCACGGCCACCACGGCCTTCTCCAGGGCGTACTCCGGATCGTCCCCGCCGCCCTTGACCCCGGCATCCGCCTCCGCCACGGCGGTCAGCGCCGCGGCGACCCCGTCCGCGGTCCAGCCCCGCATCTGCTGCCGCACCCGGTCGATCTTCCAGGGCGGCATGCCCAGCTCCCGGGCCAGGTCGCCGGGGCGGGCGCCCCGCGGCGCCGAGGCGAGCTTGCCGATCGAGCGCACGCCCTGCGCGAGGGCGCTGGTGATCAGAACGGGGGCCACACCCGTGGACATGGCCCAGCGCAGGGCCTCCAGGGCCTCCGCCGCCCGGCCCTCCACGGCCCGGTCGGCGACGGTGAAGCTGGACGCCTCGGCGCGGCCCGTGTAATAGCGGGCGACGACGGACTCGTCGATGGTGCCCTCGATGTCGGCGACGAGCTGCGCACAGGCGCTCGCCAGCTCACGCAGGTCACTGCCGATCGCGTCCACCAGGGCCTGGCACGCCTCCGGCGTCGCGGAGCGGCCGGTCGCCCGGAACTCCGAGCGCACGAACGCCAGACGGTCGGCCGGCTTGGTCATCTTCGGGCAGGCGACCTCGCGGGCCCCGGCCTTGCGGGCGGCGTCCAGCAAGCCCTTGCCCTTGGCGCCGCCCGCGTGCAGCAGGACGAGCGTGATCTCCTCCGCGGGGGCGCCGAGATAGCCCTTCACGTCCTTGACCGTGTCCGCGGACAGGTCCTGGGCGTTGCGGACGATCACGACCTTGCGCTCGGCGAACAGCGAGGGGCTGGTCAGCTCGGCCAGCGTGCCCGGCTGCAGCGCGTCGGGGGTGAGGTCCCGCACGTCGGTGTCGGCGTCGGCGGCACGGGCGGCCGCCACCACCTCCTGCACGGCGCGGTCGAGGAGGAGATCCTCCTGGCCCACGGCGAGCGTCACGGGGGCGAGCAGGTCGTCGGTTGCAGTCTTCCTGGCCATCGCGTCCAGCATCCCATGCGCCAGTGACACTCCCCCCTCCACGGCCGAGGTCGCATGCCGCACAATGTGCGGGTGAGCAGCGCTTTCTCCTATTCCGATCAGTCCGAATCCGTACGGCACCTCCTGGTGCTCCCCGACCGCGACGCCGCCGGGGAGGCCGCGGACGAGGCCTCCGAGCGCTTCGGCCTCGACGAGGAACCCCAGATCGTGCGCGAGGCCCTCGCCGGCGAGGACGACGCCGAGGACGCCCAGTGGCTGGTGGTCCTGGAGGACCCCGACGGCGAGCTGGACGCCGCCGCCCTGCGCGAGCTCGCCGAGGAGTACGACGGCTGGCTCGAGGTCGGCTGACCCCGCGCTCCCCCGGGCGGCGCCCGACCGAGCGGCCCCGCCCCAGCGGATTCGCCTCCCCACGTGCTTCCGCCCGTACTTCCGCGTCTGCGACTTCCTCTTCGTCCGCCCGTCACCGCCGTGGCCGTGCCGATCACGGCGATCGGGCCGTCCATGTCGGTGCGCAGGACCGTCGCTCCCTGCGCCCGCAGGGCGGCGACCGTGCGAGCGGCAGGGTGACCGTAGGGGTTGCCGGCGCCGGCGGAGATCAGGGCCAGGCGCGGTCGCAGGCCTCGCGTCAGCCGCGGGTCCTGGTAGGCGGACCCGTGGTGGGCGACCTTGAGGACGTCGACCGCCGGCAGCTCGGGGCGGGACTCCCACAACTCCTGCTGGGCGGGCGGCTCCAGGTCGCCCAGCAGAGCGAGCGTCAGACCCCCGCTACGCACGAGGAGAGCCACGCTGGCGTCATTGGGCCCCTCCTCGGCCACGGCGGACGTCCCGGCGGGCGGCGGCCACAGCACCTCCCAGGACAGCTCCCCCACTCGCCGCCGCTCCCCCGGCACGGCCTCGACGACCGGCACCCGTGCCCGCTCCGCCTCCCGGCGCACGAACGCGGCCTGCCCCGCCGGCTCGGCGAACGCCGTCGTCCCGATCGCCCCGACCGCCCTGCCGCGCAGCACACCGGGCAGCCCGTCGACGTGGTCCGCGTGAAAGTGGGTCAGCAACAGCAGCGGCACCCTGTCGACGCCCAGCTCCCGCAGGCAGCGGTCGACCGCCCGCGGCTCCGGGCCCGCGTCGACGACCACGGCGGTGCCCGGACCGGCCGCCAGGGCCAGGGCGTCTCCCTGTCCGACATCGCACGCGACCATCCGCCAGTCGGGTGGCGGCCAGCCCGTGACGGCCCGCGTCAACGGCACCGGACGGACGATCGCGAGCAGCAGGAGCAGTGCGCAGCCCGCACAGGCCCAGGGGCGGCGCAGCACGGGACGGGCGGCGAACACGACGACCGCCGTGACGGCCGCCAGCGCCAGCCCGCCGGCCGGGCCGCCCGGCCAGCCGAGCTCCGCCCCGGGCAACCCCGCCCCCGTCCGGGCCACGGTGGCCGTCCAGGAGGCAGGCCAGCCGGCCAGCCACGCGAGGCCCTCCGCGACGGGCGGCGCCACAGGGGCGACGGCCAGCGCGGCGAAGCCCAGGACGGTGGCGGGGGCGACCGCGGGCTCGGCGAGGAGGTTGCAGGGCACCGCGACCAGGCTCACCCGGGCCGCCAGCACCGCGAGCACCGGTGCGCACACCGCCTGCGCCGCGGCCGTCGCGGCGAGGGCCTCCGCGAGCCGGGGCGGCATCCCGCGCCGCCGCAGCGCCGTACTCCAGCGCGGGGCGAGCGTCAGCAGGGCTCCGGTGGCCAGGACCGAGAGCAGGAACCCATAGCTCCGGGCCAGCCACGGGTCGACGAGCACCAGCAGCAGCGTGGCCGCCGCGAGGGCGGGCAGCAGGCTCCGGCGCCGTCCCGTGCCGATCGCCAGCAAGGTGATCAGGCCGCACACGGCGGCCCGCAGCACGCTCGGATCGGGCCGGCACACGACCACGAACCCGAGCGCGACCACACCCCCCAGTACCGCGGTCAGCCGCAGCGGAATGCCCAGCCGCGCGGCGAGCCCCCGGCGCTCGGCGCGCGAGGCGAGGTGCGGCGGCCCGATGAGGAGGACGAGGAGGACCGTGAAGTTCCCTCCGGACACGGCCAGAAGGTGCGTCAGGTCTGTGGCACGGAACGCCTCGTCGAGATCCGGCGGAACGCGGGAGGTGTCCCCCACGACCAGCCCCGGCAGCAGCGCCCGGGCGTCCGGGTGAAGTCCGTCCGTGGCGGCCCGCAGGCCCGCGCGCAGCCTGCCCGCCGCGCGCTGCAGTGTGGAGGGCCCACCAACGACCTGCGGTGGCTCGTGGCCGTCGACCCGCACGACGGCCGCGACGCGGTCCCCGTCCCGCACCGGCGGCGCCAGCCTGCCCTCGACTCGCAGCCGGGTCGAGGGCAGGAGCCCCAGCCAGGATTGACCGGCGATCAGCAGGACCGGCGTGCGGACCTTCGTGCGGGATCCGGTCGCGCCTGAGGCGGGGAGGACGTCCGTCGCCTCCGTCTCCACGACGACGGCGGGCGCGGTGCGGACCGAGCCGCGCACCTTCTGCCGCGTGGCCCGCGGGTCCCCGGTGACCGTCACCTCGACGGTGGCCCGCTCGTACCGCCGCGCCAGCTCCGGCAGGGGCCCGCGCCGTGTGTCGGCCCCCGCCAGGGCGCCGGCCGCCGCTCCGGCCGAGGCGCACAGCAGCGCCGCCACCACCGCGACCACCACCCCGGCGGTACGAGCGCCCGGCCCCCTCACGGCGCCGTCCCGCCCGCCCGGGGCGCGGCGCACGGCGGCCAACAGCACACAGGCCACGGTCACGGCCCCGGCACAGGCGAGGGCGACGTCCCCGCCGTCGGCCGTCAGGGCGGCCGCCGCCGCTGCCCACGCGGCGAGCGCGGGGACGACCAGCCGCAGATCGGCCGCCCGGCCCTCGGCTCCGCCTCCCGCCGACGGCCCGTCGCCCGCATCGCCGACGTCGGCGCCGCCCCCGTCTTCTCCCCGCATGAACCGCACCGCCGCCTGCCTCATGGCTGGACCAAAGGCTTGAGGTCCGTGAACCGGCGGGCGCCGATGCCGTTGACGTGCCGGAGGTCGGCGACGGACCGGAAGCCGCCGTGCCGGGTGCGGTAGTCGAGAATGTGCTGGGCGAGGACAGGGCCGACGCCCGGCAGGGCGTCAAGCTGCTCGAGCGTTGCTGAGTTGAGGCTGACCGGCCCGCCCGACGCCCCCGGACCGCCACGTGGGCCACTCGCACCCGCCGCCGTCCCACCAGCCCCGGACGCGCCTGCCGGGCCCGGCACACCAGGAACACCTGGAACCCCTGGAACACCCGGCACGCCCACCACGATCTGTTCCCCGTCCGTGAGCACCCGGGCCCGGTTGAGGCCGGTCGTATCGGCCCCCGGGCGGGCTCCCCCTGCCGCCTCCAGCGCGTCGGCGACCCGCGAACCGGCCGGCAAGTGCTGAACGCCGGGGCGCCGCACCTTGCCCGCCACGTCCACCACCACGGCCCGCGCGCTCGCCCCGACCGCCGCCGTGGGAACCACTGTGGGAACCGCCGTGGGAACCACCCTCGGCGCGGTGCCCACCGCCGCGGCGGGCCCTTCGCGCGCCGGCGGCCGTACCGTCTGCGGTCTCCCGGCCCAGAAGTGGTAGCCCGCGAAGGCGACCGCCGCCACCAGCACCACCGCCAGCGCGGCGAGCGTCCTCGGCTCGATGCCGCACCGCAGGTGCACCCACACCGGCAACCGGTCCCACAAGGCACCCCGCCAACCCCCGCGCACGGGCCTGGAGTCGGGCGCCGGCGCAGCGGCCACCCTCTCGCGCAGGGAACCGAAGTCCCGGGCGAGCGAGGCAGCCCCCACGGTTGTCACGCCATGTGATCGAGCAGTCATGGCACGTGACCGTAGACGTGTTCGGCCTGCCCCGCTGAAGCAGCCTGATTTCCGTGGATAACCGGCCGGTTGTGGAAAACTCCGTCACCCGTCAGGGGCAAGGAACGCCCAGCGCGCCCAAAGGCTCAGCACACCCCGACCTACCTGGGCGAGACCACCACACCCAGCAGCCCCGGCCCCGTGTGCGCCCCGATGACCGCGCCCACCTCGCTCACCTGCAGGTCGGCCAGCCCCGGCACCCGTTCCCGCAGCCGCTCGGCGAGCAGGGCGGCCCGGTCGGGGGCGGCCAGGTGGTGGACGGCGACGTCGACGGGCGCGGTGCCCGCCCGCTCGACGGCGATCTCCTCCAGGCGGGCGATGGCCTTGGACGCGGTGCGGACCTTCTCGCGCAGCTCGATGCGGCCGTCCTCCAGCTGCAGCAGCGGTTTGACGGCGAGCGCCGAGCCCAGCAGCGCCTGTGCGGCGCCGATGCGGCCGCCGCGCCGCAGGTAGTCGAGGGTGTCGACGTAGAAGTACGCGGCAGTGCCCTGGGCGCGTTTCTCCGCCGCGGCCACCGCCTCGTCCAGCGTGCCGCCGGCCTGCGCCGTCTCCGCGGCGGCCAGCGCGCAGAACCCCAGGGCCATGGCCACCATGCCCGTGTCCACGGCCCTGACCGGGACGGGCGCCTCCCGGGCCGCGAGCACGGCCGCGTCGTACGTACCGGAGAGCTCGGCGGACAGGTGCAGGGAGACGATGCCTTCGGCACCGGCCTCGGCTGCCGCGCGGTAGGCCGCGGCGAAGACCTCGGGGCCGGGGCGGGACGTGGTCACCGGCCTCCGCTTCTGCAGGGCCTGGGCCACCGACCGGGCCGAGATCTCGGTGCCCTCCTCCAGCGCCTCGCCGCCCAGGACGACCGTCAGCGGTACGGCGGTGATCCCGTGCCGCTCTCTCTCCTGTTGCGGCAGGTAGGCCGTTGAATCGGTGATGATCGCGACATGGCGGGACATGCACCGGAGGGTACCCGCCAGGCCGCCCCGACGGCAGTGCGAGCCTCCGCTTGCGGGCCCTCCCGGCTGTCAGGCGGTGCTTTCCGGACGCTTGGCCTTCTGCCAGGAGTACCCTGCCTGCCGCCAGGTATCCCGCCCGGTGATCGCGGCCCGCTCCGGCTCCCCGGCGTCCGCCGCGCCGGCCTGCGCCGACGCCTCACCGGAAGCCTTCGGGGCACCGCCCGACGCCCCGGGCTTCGCCCCGGCACCCGACGCCGCCGCCGCTCCCGTACCGGCCACCGGCTCCGTTTCCGTCTCCCAGTGCCGCAGCGCGCCCGTCTCCATCCGGATCTGCTCGCTCAGCGCCGACAGGTCGTCGTCCGCGAACTGCCGTGCCCGGTCCTGCGCGGCCCACCGCAGCGAGTCCGCCGAGTGCGTGACGCGCTCGGTGCGCTCGCGCAGCTCCGGCAGGCGCGCGGCCACCCGGCCCTTGTCCGGCTCGGTCTCCAGCTTGCGCAGGTCCTCGTCGATCTCGTGGGCATGGGCGCTGAGCCGCTCGAAGAGGGCCAGGGACTCCGACAGGGAGGCATCCTCAGGCAGGGCCGCCCGCAGCACGTCCTGGGTGGCACGCATCGACGTGCGCAGGGACAGCCGCAGCTGCGCGACCTCGCCGCCCGGGCCCGGCTGGACGTACTGCCTGGCCTTGAGCCGCGTGTCCTCGACCGTGCGCCGCGCCTGGGTGACCGTGCGGTCCACGCCGCGCTTGACCGCCCGCACCGTCCTGACCGCGGCGATCACCGCGAACGCGACGAGGATCGCAAAGATCACGGCGAAGATCGCGGCGGCGGCGTCCATATGCGCTCCTCCAGAGGCCCGGGCGGGCCCGGCACATCAACGGCAGGGTCCGTCCCCACCCCTCCACCGTAAACGCAACGGGCAGGCCGAGGGTTCCGGAAGAACCCCCAACCTGCCCGTAGGGACAAACCCCTAGCTCATGCGCGAGCCCTTACGCCGGAACGATGTTCACCAGCTTCGGCGCCCGCACGATCACCTTGCGGATGCCCGCCCCGGCCAGCGCCGCCACGACCGCCGGGTCGGCCAGGGCCACCTTCTCCAGCTCCTCGTCGGAGATCGACGGGGGCACCTCCAGGCGGGCCTTGACCTTGCCCTTGATCTGGACGACGCAGGTCACGGCCTCGTCGACCAGGTAGGCCGGGTCGGCCACGGGGAAGTCCCGGTGCACGACCGAGTCGGTGTGGCCGAGCTTGCGCCACAGCTCCTCGGCGATGTGCGGGGCCAGCGGCGCGAAGAGCAGCACCAGCGGCTCGGCGACGGACCGGGGCACCTCGCGCAGCTTGGTGACGTGGTTGTTCAGCTCGGTCACCTTGGCGATGGCGGTGTTGAAGCGCAGGTTCGCCATGTCCTGGGAGATGCCGTCGACGGCCTTGTGCAGGGCGCGCAGCGTCGCCTCGTCGGGCTCGGCGTCGACCACGGTGACCTCGCCGGTGTTCTCGTCCACCACGTTGCGCCACAGGCGCTGCAGCAGCCGGTACTGGCCGATGACGGCGCGCGTGTCCCAGGGGCGGGAGACGTCCAGGGGACCCATCGCCATCTCGTACAGGCGCAGCGTGTCCGCGCCGTACTCGGCGCAGATCTCGTCCGGCGTGACGGCGTTCTTCAGGGACTTGCCCATCTTGCCGAGCAGCCGGCTGACCTTCTCGCCCTGGTAGTAGTACGCGCCGTCGCGCTCCTCCACCTCGGCGGCCGGGACGGCGATGCCACGGCTGTCGCGGTAGACGTACGCCTGGATCATGCCCTGGTTGTAGAGCTTGTGGAACGGCTCGGCCGAGGAGATGTGGCCCAGGTCGAAGAGGACCTTGGACCAGAACCGGGCGTACAGCAGGTGCAGCACGGCGTGCTCGGCGCCGCCGACGTACAGGTCGACGCCACCGTGCGGCTGGCCCTCGCGCGGGCCCATCCAGTACTGCTCGGCGTCGGCGGAGACCAGGCGCTCGTCGTTGTGCGGGTCCAGGTAGCGCAGCTCGTACCAGCAGGAGCCGGCCCAGTTGGGCATGGTGTTGGTCTCGCGGCGGTAGCGCTTGACGCCGTCGCCGAGGTCCAGCTCGACGTTGACCCAGTCCTCGTTGCGCGAGAGCGGGGTCTCGGGCGAGGTGTCGGCGTCGTCCGGCTCGAACGTGCGCGGCGAGTAGTCCTCGACCTCGGGCAGCTCCAGCGGGAGCATCGACTCGGGCAGCGAGTGGGCGACGCCGTCCTCGTCGTAGACGATCGGGAAGGGCTCGCCCCAGTAGCGCTGGCGGCTGAACAGCCAGTCGCGCAGGCGGAAGTTGATGGTGCCTTCGCCGATGCCGCGCTCGGTCAGGTGGGCGATGACGGTGCGCTTGGCCTCGTCGATCTCCATGCCGTTGAGGTCGATCTCGTCGTTGGCGGAGTTGATCGCCGGGCCCTGGCCGCCGTACGCCTCGCCCTCCCAGCCCTCGGGGGGCTGGACGGTGCGGATGATGGGCAGGTCGAAGGCGGTGGCGAACTCCCAGTCGCGCTCGTCCTGGCCCGGGACGGCCATGATCGCGCCGGTGCCGTAGCCCATCAGGACGTAGTCGGCGACGAAGACGGGGACGCGCTCGCCGGTCAGCGGGTTGAGGGCGTACGCACCGGTGAAGACACCGGTCTTGTCCTTGCCCTCGGTCTGGCGCTCGACGTCGGTCTTGGACTGCGCCTGCTTGCGGTAGGCGGCGACGGCGTCGGCCGGGGTCGACGCGCCCCCGGTCCAGATGTCCTTGGTGCCCTCGGGCCACTCGGCGGGCACGATGGCGTCGATCAGGTCGTGCTCGGGGGCCAGCACCATGTAGGTGGCGCCGAACAGGGTGTCGGGGCGCGTGGTGAAGACCGTGACCTTCGCCTCGGCGCCGTCCGCCACCGCGAAGTCGACGCGGGCGCCCTCGCTGCGGCCGATCCAGTTGCGCTGCTGCAGCTTGATGGCCTCGGGCCAGTCCAGGGCGTCCAGGTCGTCGATCAGGCGGTCCGCGTAGGCGGTGATCCGCATGTTCCACTGGCGCAGCTTGGACTTGAAGACGGGGAAGTTGCCGCGCTCGGAGCGGCCGTCGGAGGTGACCTCCTCGTTGGCCAGCACGGTGCCCAGGCCGGGGCACCAGTTCACGGGCGCGTCGGAGGCGTACGCCAGGCGGTACGTGCCCAGGACGTCGGAGCGCTCGGCGGCGCTCAGCTCGCTCCACGCGCGCGTGCCCGGAACCTCACGCTGCCCGCTCTCGAACTCCTCGACCAGCTCACTGATCGGCCGGGCCTTCTTGGCGTCCGCGTCGTACCAGGAGTTGAAGATCTGCAGGAAGATCCACTGCGTCCACTTGTAGTACTCCGGGTCGATCGTCGCGAACGACCGGCGCTTGTCGTGGCCCAGACCCAGGCGGCGCAGCTGCGCCTTCATGTTGTCCATGTTGGCCTCGGTGGACACCCGGGGGTGCGTGCCGGTCTGCACCGCGTACTGCTCGGCGGGCAGGCCGAAGGCGTCGAAGCCGAGGGTGTGCAGGACGTTGTGGCCCGTCATGCGGTGGTAGCGCGCGTAGACGTCGGTGGCGATGTAGCCGAGCGGGTGGCCGACGTGCAGGCCCGCACCCGAGGGGTACGGGAACATGTCCATGATGAACTTCTTGGGCCGGGCGACGACGTCCGGGTCGCCCGCCAGCTCTCCGCTGGGGTTGGGCGCGGCGTACGTGCCGTCCGCGTCCCAGAAGTCCTGCCAGCGCGCCTCGATGTCAGCGGCCAGCGCGGCCGTGTAGCGGTGCGGGGCGGCCACTTCGGCGGCGGTGGGGGTCTCGCTCATCGTCCTCAAAGCTCCATCGATCGTCGTCTCTGCCTGCGGCTGCGATATTCCGGTCCTCCGGGCTGGCCCCGGAAATGAAAAAGCCCCTCGCACAGGAGGGGACGCCGCGCCGATGCCGACCGGAAGTCACCGGTCGGTGCTGATCAGCGCGGCTCGCTAAGCAGGAGGCGTACGGCACGCATGGGGTCAGGTTACCGCAGCGGCGGAAGGTACCGCACCGAGGCAAGGGCCCCGCAGACGTTAGCAGCGGCACCCCGCCGCCCACCGGGGTTGCGCGAAGCGCGGCCGCCGCCGCGGCCCGCTGCCTAGCGTGCCGGGGCATGGACCTCCACCGCTTCCTCGACCAGACCGGTGGCGTGCTCGCCCTGGTCTCGCTGACCGCGACCGTCGTCTGGGGGCTCATCGCCACCGACCGGCTGGTCCTCGGCCCGCGCAGCCGGCTGCTCGCCCAGGCCGTGCACCGGGCGACCGCCGTCGGCGCGCTCGGCTTCCTGTTCGTCCACGTGGGCGTCAAGGTCACCGAGGCGCACGCCTCGGCCGGCGCCGCCCTGCTGCCGTTCTCCTCCGGTGTCCGGGGCCGCGACGGGCTGATCGCCCTGGGGTCGCTCGCGGGCCATCTGATGGTGCTCGCCGCGGCGACCGGCGCCGGGCGCAGCGCCTTCGCCGGGCGCGGAAGCGCCGCCCACCGCTGGCGGGCGCTGCACGGCTGCGCCTACGCCGCCTGGTGCGCCGCCCTCCTGCACGGCCTCAACGCGGGGCGCGCCCCGGCGCGTTGGGTGACCCTCTGCTACGCGCTCTGCCTGGCGGCGGTGGCGGGCGCGCTCCTGTTACGCCTCGCGCTGGCGCGCCTCGCGCAGGGCCGCCGCGTACCGGAGCACCGCATACGGGGCCGCCGCCGACGCCCCGAAGAGGCCGTCGCCGTTGCCCCGCAGCCGGTCCGGGAAGCCCCCGTGCCGTACGCCGGCACGGACCTCGCGCGGCCCCGTGCCGCCCACGGCGCGCCGGGCCGGCACCGGTGAGGGCCGCCGTGACCGGCGGACTGCCGGAGGTGCTCGCGCTCGGGCAGCCCCGCCTGACGGCCGGCTTCGAGGACGCCGGGCGCCTGGACCGGCGGGCGCACCTGGCCGTGCACGGCACGGCGCCGCGCCTGACCGAGGACGATCTGATCCGGCTCGCGGAAGCGGTCGCCCTGCGCGGGCGCGGCGGCGCCGGCTTCCCGTTCGCGCGGAAGCTGCGCGCGGTGGGCGGCACGGCGCGGCGGCGCGGGGTCCGGCCCGCGGTGATGGTCAACGGCTGCGAGGGCGAGCCCGCGTGCCGCAAGGACGCCGTCCTGCTCGAGCGCGCCCCGCACCTGGTGCTGGACGGCGCACTGCTGGCCGCCGAGGCGCTCGGGGCCCGCACGCTCGTGGTCGGGGTGACGCGGCCGGGCACGGAGGCGTCCATGCGGGAGGCGCTCGCGGAGCGCGGTCTGGCCGACCGGCGCGGACGGGCGGTACGCGCCCGGGTCGTACGCCTGCCCGAGCGCATGGTCTCCGGTGAGTCGTCCGCCCTGCTGCGCGCCGCCGACGGCGGGCCCGCGCTCCCGCCCGGCCGGCACCCGCGCGCCAGCGAGCAGGGCCTGGCCGGGCTGCCGACGCTGCTCTCCAACACCGAGACCTTCGCCCAACTCGCCCTCGCCGCCCGCCTGGGCGCCGCCCGCTACGCCACGGCCGGCACGCCGGACGAGCCGGGCACCGTCCTGCTCACCGTCTCCGGCGCGGTGCCCGGCCCCTGCGTGGTGGAGGCGCCGAGCGGCGTGGCGCTGCCGCACGTGCTGGCCCGGTGCGGGGCCGGGCAGGCGCCGCAGGGGGTGCTGGTCGGCGGCTATCACGGCGGCTGGCTGGACGCGCCGACGGCGGCGGAGGCGCTGCTGTCGCGGAACGCCCTGGCGGCGTGCGGCGCGAGCCTGGGCGCGGGCGCGGTGCTGCCGCTGCCCGACGCCACCTGCCCGCTGGGCGAGACGGTCCGCGTGGCGCACTGGCTGGCGGCCGAGTCGGCGGGCCAGTGCGGGCCCTGCCGGCTCGGCCTGCCGACGCTCGCGGGGGCGCTGGCGGACGTGGTGGCCGGCGGCGGGCGCGGCGCGCTGGAAGGCGTACGGGAGGCCGCGGGGGGCGTACGCGGCCGGGGGGCGTGCGCCCATCCGGACGGCTCGGCGCGCTTCGTGCTGAGCGCCCTGACGGCGTTCACGGACGATCTGGCCGCGCACGTCCTGGGCAGCGGCTGCGGGCGCCCCACGGCCGGCGTGCTGCCCCTGCCGAGCCCGCCCGGCGAGGCGCCCGGCGAGGGGCGTACGGAGCGGCTGGCGGTGGACTGGACGCTGTGCGAGGGGCACGGGCTGTGCGCGGGGCTGCTGCCCGAGCTCGTACGCATCGGACCGGACGGATTTCCCGTGCTGGCGGACACAGGGGTGCCCGAGCACCTTCGGGGGCGCGCGCAACGATCCGTACGCCGCTGTCCGGCGCTGGCGCTGCGCCTGGACCGCGGGCAATGATCCATAAACGAGGAGAGGACAAACGATGAGAGGGCCGTCCTTGCGGACGACCCTCTCATCTTCTGTGGAGCTAAGGAGAATTGAACTCCTGACCTCCTGCATGCCATGCAGGCGCTCTACCAACTGAGCTATAGCCCCTTGTTTTGTTTTCCGCCCGGTTTTCCTTGCGGTCTCCCTGGCGACACGGATTACATTACACGGACCTCCCCCCCACTTGCCAAATCGGTTCGACCCCCCGACCGGGTCGCCCCGGTTTGACCGATTTTCAGGCCGTCGCGAGGGGTCAGGCCGTCGCGAAGGAGTAGAACCTCTTCAGCGCGCAGTGCTCGTCGAGCAGCCGTCCGTAGATCGGCTCGCCCTCGAGCTCGCGGTAGGTCTCGATCGGGTCGCCTTTTATGATCAGCGCCCGCGCACACTCCACACACCAGTACTGGTATTCGGAGTTGAGCGGCTCCATGTCACGGACGATCGGCGTCCCGCTGCCGCACCAGTCGCACTTCCGGCTGTGAGCACCCATGGGTCAGCTCCAACCCCCTCCCCTTCGGCCCCGTCCGCTCCCGGCCGTCCGATTCTGCCACGGGACCACGCCGGAACAGCAACAATCCCGCCTCCCTGTGAGTGGGAGACGGGATCGTCCGAACTGTGGAGCTAAGGAGAATTGAACTCCTGACCTCCTGCATGCCATGCAGGCGCTCTACCAACTGAGCTATAGCCCCGCTGTTCTCGGTTCCCCCGGAGGTTTCCCTCCGCGTTCCCCGCGAACAAGAAGAACTTTAGCCTGTGACCTGCCCAGAAGTGAAATCGGGCCTCAGGGGCCACACGACGGGCACCTCAGTCGTCGTCGCCGAGGACCGGCTCGGGCAGCGTCCCGGCGTTGTGCTCCTGCAGCCGCCAGCCGCGCGCGCCCTCGCCCAGCACAGACCAGCAGCAGTTGGTGAGGCCGCCCAGGGCCTCCCAGGAGCGGGCCTCCAGGCCCAGCAGCCGGCCGATGGTGGTGCGGATCGTGCCGCCGTGGCTGACGACGACCAGGGTGCCGCCGTCGGGCAGCTTCTCGGCGTGGGACCGCACGACGGGCGCGGCCCGGTCGGCGACCTCGGTCTCCAGCTCGCCGCCGCCCCTGCGCACGGGCTCGCCGCGCTTCCACGCCGCGTACTGCTCGCCGTAGCGCTCGGAGATCTCCTCGTGGGTCAGGCCCTGCCAGGTGCCCGCGTAGGTCTCGCGCAGCTCGGGGTGGTGGGAGACCTCCAGGCCCGTGACGGCCGACAGCTCGGCGGCGGTGGCCGCGGCGCGCTTGAGGTCGGAGGCGACGATGGCGTCCGGCCGCAGCGCCGCCAGCAGCCGGGCGGCCCGGCGCGCCTGCGCGACGCCGGTGCCGGTCAGCTCGATGTCCGTGGTGCCCTGGAAGCGGCGCTCCACGTTCCATGCGGTCTGACCGTGCCGCCACAGCACGATCCGGCGGCCCCGGCCGCCCGGACGGCCGTTCAGCTCAGGTCCCCGTCCACCTCGGCCGCCTGCGCGCGGGCGTGCTCGTCGGCCTTGCCGCGGGTGGCGACGGCGTCGGCGGGCAGGTCGATCTCGGGGCAGTCCTTCCACAGCCGCTCCAGGGCGTAGAAGACCCGCTCCTCGCTGTGCTGGACGTGCACGACGATGTCGACGTAGTCCAGGAGCACCCAGCGGGCGTCACGGTCGCCCTCGCGGCGCACCGGCTTGACGCCGAGGTCCTTGAGCAGCCGCTCCTCGATCTCGTCGACGATCGACTTGACCTGGCGGTCGTTGGGGGCCGAGGCCAGCAGGAAGGCGTCGGTGATCGACAGCACGTCGCTGACGTCGTACGCGATGACATCGTGCGCGAGCTTGTCGGCGGCCGCCTGGGCAGCGGCCTGGATGAGCTCGATGGAGCGGTCAGTGGCGGTCACAAGCCATGCTTTCGTAAAGAGGGTCAGTACCTCTCAAGGGTCTCACGACCCGCCGACACCCCTCCTGGCCTTTTCCGCCCGCCCCGGGACCGCCCCGGGACCGCCCCGGCAGGGCCCCGGGCCGCCGGGACGGCCCGCCTGCGCTCAGCTCTTGTAGTCCTTGCCCAGGACCACGGTGATGTCGGCGTTGCCCGCGCCGTCGCCCTTGCGCACGGCCTTCTCCGGCAGCCCCAGCGTCTTCGCGGCCTCCTTGGCCTCGGCCGCCCGGGCCTCGTCGGCGTAGACCACCGAGGAGGTCGCCTGAGCCGGACCGGCCGAGCCGCCGTCGACGTAGGTGTAGCCCCCGTTGACCAGCTTGACCTGCGCCGATCCGGTCGCGGCCGGGGTGCCTGTGGCGTTCTTCACGCTCACCCGGGGCGGTGCGTTCTTGTCGGTGTTCTTCACCGTGCCGCCCAGCACGTCCTTGACCACGCCGTCAGCCGCCCGCTCGCCGAGCGTGCCGTCGGACTGCACGGGCAGGACGGCGGTGCCGTACGAGCCCTCCTTGGCCTTCTCGGCGAGGTGGGCCAGCGAGGCGCCCAGCTGCTGGACGGAGAGCGAGGGGTCGGGGATCTGGGCGAGCGACTCCACGGTCGTGGTGGCCGCCTTGGCGTCGCTGGACATCTTGCGCAGCACGCCCTGCATGACCTGGCCGAACCGCGCCAGCGGCTTGCCCTGGTCCTCGCCGGGGCCCTGGTAGGTGGCGTAGGCGACCGCCGTCTGGCCGCTCAGGCTCTGGCCCTTGCCCGGGCTCACCAGGGGGCGGTCGCCCTCCTTGGCGCCGGGGACGGTCGTGTCCGTGTCGACGGTGATGCCGCCGACCAGCTCGACGAGGTTCTCGAGGTAGGGGGTGTCCAGCCGCCAGCTGCCCTTGATGTCGGCGCCGAGCAGGGTGTTCAGCGCGTCCCGGGTGCCGCCGGTGCCGGCCTCCTGGACGGCCTTGCCGAGGGTCGTGGCGCCGCCGCCCTCCTTGCCGAGGGCCAGCGCGTTCGGCAGCAGCACCGCCGTGGCCTTCTTGGTGGTCGCGTTGTCGACCAGCAGGGCCGTGGCGCTGTCACCGCCCCGGGTCTGGCGCAGGTGCACGACGATGACGTCGCGCTTCTGCGCGCCGCTCACCGCCGCCGGGCCCTTCTTCTCCTCGCCGCCGGCCAGCAGGAACCAGCCGATGCCGCCGCCGAGCGCCAGGACCAGCACCACGGCGAGCGCGACGTAGCGGTTGCGGCCCTTGCGTTTGCGCTCGTCGCGCCGCTCGGTGCGGCTCTCGCTGAACTTCAGCCAGTCGATGACGTCCTCGGAGTCCTCGTCCGGCTCCTCGATGAAGGAGAACTGCTCGGTGCGGTAGTCCGGCGCGTCCGGCGCCTCTCCCGCGGCCGGCCGGGGCTCGGGGACCCGCTGCCCGGTGCGGACCTGCGCGGCCGGCGGCTCCTCGTGCGCGGGCGGGCCCGCCTGCCGGGGGATCCACTCCTGCTGCTGGGTCTGCTGGGGCTGGTCCTGGGGTGCGGGGTTCTGGGCGTACGGATCGTAGGGGCCGTACGAGGAGTCGTACGCCTGCTGCTGGGCGGGCGGAGCCTGCTGGGCGTACGGGTCGTAGCCGTACGTCTGCTGTGCCTGCTGTTGAAGGGGCTGACCGTACTGGTCGTACACGCGCTCCGGGGCGTCCGGCCGGTACACCGGCTGCCCGTACGCGTCATAGCCGTGGACCTGCTGCTGCGGCGCGTACGGGTCGTGCGCGTACGGGTCCTGTCGGTCGTTCACCAGTGCCCCTCGATGCCCATCGAGCCGGAGTCGGCCCTCGCTCCGGTCTCAGCCGTCGTGACGGTACAGCCTGCGCTTGTCGATGTAGCGCACCACACCGTCGGGCACGAGGTACCAGACGGGCTCCCCCTGGGCGACGCGGGTGCGGCAGTCGGAGGAGGAGATGGCGAGGGCCGGGACCTCGACGAAGGAGACGCGGTCCTCGGGCAGCCCCGGGTTGGCCAGTATGTGACCGGGCCGGGTGACGCCGATGAAGTGGGCGAGCGAGAAGAGCTCCTCGGTGTCACGCCAGGTGAGGATCTGCGCCAGCGCGTCGGCGCCGGTGATGAAGAACAGGTCGGCGTTCTCGTTGAGGGCGCGCAGGTCCCGCAGGGTGTCCGTGGTGTAGGTCGGGCCGCCCCGGTCGATGTCGATGCGGCTGACCGAGAACTGCGGGTTGGAGGCGGTGGCGATCACCGTCATCAGATAGCGGTCCTCGGCCGGGGACACCTGCTTGTGGCTCTTCTGCCACGGCTGCCCGGTCGGCACGAAGACCACCTCGTCCAGGTGGAACTGCGAGGCCACTTCGCTCGCGGCGACCAGGTGTCCGTGGTGGACCGGGTCGAACGTCCCGCCCATCACTCCGAGCCGCCGCTTCGCGGGCCCTGTCTGCTCTCCCATGCGTGCAGACCCTACTGGGCTCCCCGACACGCCGAACCTCCAGGGACCGGCGGGATCAGCGGTCGCGGTTGAAGCGGGTGGTGATCCAGAGCAGGAGCAGCAGGATGACCAGGGCGGCGCCGCCGGTCATGTAGGGGCTGATGCTCTCGTGGGTGTCCACGTGGTGCTCGCCCTCGGAAGCGAGGGTGATCAGGGCGCTGTGGGCGGTGGTGAGGGTCACGTCGGCAGGACCTATCCGGGATGGGATCGGGTGGAGACTTCTGCCACATCGTATGCGGGCCCTTACGGCAAGCTCACGCCGACTCCGCGGCTCGGGCCGCTCAGTCCTTCTTGCCGTACCCGCGCAGCAGGAACCAGGCGAGGAAGACGACGCCGACCACGCCGACGATCAGGACCGTGCGCAGCACCGCGCCCGGGCCCGTGTCGCCCTTGGAGACGGCGAGGACCTCGGTGAACCCGGGATGCGTGGTGAAACCATTGATGAGGGGCATGACTCCCACGGTAGCCATGCCGGAGCCACGGCCTAGGCTGGGGTCCGGAAGCCGGGGGACGGGCCATCGACAAGGGCCACTGAGGGGGTCTTTCCACATGAGCGACAGCCACACCGACAGCCACGAGCGGGCGCCGGGCCGCGACCGCAGGCGCTTCCCCGACATCTCCTCGCGTGCGTACGAGCATCCGGCGGATCGTTCCGCCCTGGTGGCGCTGCGCAAGCTGAGCGGCTTCGACACGGTCTTCAAGGCCCTGAGCGGGCTGCTGCCCGAGCGCAGTCTGCGGCTGTTGTTCCTGTCCGAGTCGGTGCGGGTGAGCGAGCAGCAGTTCGCGCATCTGCACGCGATGCTGCTGGACGCCTGCTCCATCCTGGACATGCCGAGGGTCCCGGCGATGTACGTCACGCAGGATCCGCAGCCCGGCGCCATGTGCATCGGCCTGGACGAGCCGATCATCGTGGTCACCACCGGTCTGGTGGAGCTGCTGGACGAGGAGGAGATGCGGGCGGTCGTGGGCCACGAAGTGGGCCACGCCCTCTCCGGGCACGCCGTCTACCGCACGATCCTGCTGTTCCTGACCAACATGGCCGTGAAGGTCGCCTGGATCCCGCTGGGCAACATCGCGGTGATGGGGATCGTGACGGCGCTGCGCGAGTGGTTCCGCAAGTCCGAGCTGTCGGCGGACCGGGCGGGGCTGCTGGTGGGCCAGGACCTGCGGGCCTCCCTGCGGGGGCTGATGAAGATCGCGGGCGGCAACCACCTGCACGAGATGAACGTGGACGCCTTCCTCGCCCAGGCGGAGGAGTACGAGAGGGGCGGCGACCTGCGCGACTCCGTACTGAAGATCATGAACGTGCTGCCGCGCAGCCACCCGTTCACGACCGTACGGGCGGCGGAGCTGAAGAAGTGGGCCGAGAGCCGCGACCACCAGCGCATCATGGACGGCCACTACCCGCGCCGGGCGGAGGACAAGGACGCGTCGGTCTCCGACTCCTTCCGGCAGTCCGCGAACCACTACGCCGACGCGGTCCGCTCCAGCAAGGACCCGCTGATGGGGCTCGTGCGGGACCTGGCGGGCGGGGCCTCGGACCTGGGCGGCAAGCTGCGGGAGACGTTCGGGGGGCGCGGGGGCGCTGCGACGCCGCCGAAGGCTCCCGGGGACGGTGGGCGGGACACGCCGGGGTCCTGATCCGGTTCAGCGCCGCAGCGTCGGCTGGGACGACGGGGACAGGGCGCCGCAGAGGTCGGAGGTCGTGGGGCCGGGAGCGTAGGGGTCCGTGCCGTTCGGGCCCGCGGTGCTCGCCTTCTGGCCGGCCAGCAGCGGCCGCAGATAGCCGGCGTCGTCCGCCGAGCAGGACTGCGGCCCTGCCAGCAGATAGCTCTGCAGCACCTGTACGTGGTGCTCCTGCAGGTCGTCGCGGTCGAAGCGGAAGCGCATCGTGCGCCGCACGGTGAACAGCGACGCCTCCTCGGGCCCCTTCGCGGCGCGGACGGCGTAGACGAAGGTGTGGTCGGAGGAGACCTCCAGAGCGGCCGGGGACGCCTCGGTGATCGAGAAGGTGCCCTGGGTCCGCACGGTGCGGTCGGCGAGGGCCACCTGGGCGGGGTCGAAGCGGATCAGCCAGCCGGTGGCGGCGTACCGTCCGTCGTCGGCGGGGTGGGACAAGCTCCGGTCGAACTGGGCCAGTTGGGAAGGGGCGAGCAGCAGCCGGACGGTGCGGTGGCCGCCGCCGGTCAGGACGGCCGGGTCGAGGGCGGACTTGACCGTGTACTCCTTGGCGGTGGCCAGGGCGGCCATCACCAGGCTCTCGGAGAAATTCTGGGTGCGGCGTGCGGCCGGAAGGGTGACGCCCTCGGCGCCGTCGCGGAACTGGGCGGCGGGGCTGTTGTCGAAGAGGTCCTTCACGGCGGTGGACCCGGGCACCGGGTCACGCGGGGCGAGCGGCACGATCGCGGTGCGCAGGGCCTCGGCGGTGGGCGGCCTGGGCTCCTTGTAGGGGTGGCGCAGGCCCATGTAGACGGCCGTGCCGAAGGCGAGGGCGATCAGCATCACCAGGAGCAGCACCTGGCGCGAGGCGCTGACGCGGGCCCAGGCGTGCCGGGTGCGGACGGCCGGGGCGTGGTCGTCCATGCGCTCGCGGGCGGAGAACTCCTGGAGCCGGGCAGCACGGACGAACGATTCGTCGAACACGACGGATCGGTACTCTTCGTCGCCACCTCCCTGGGGGCCCTCGGGCGTGCCCTCAGGGGGGTCTCCAGGCCCGTTCATATCTCAAGAGTAGGTCTGCGGAGCGCCTGGTAAACGCCCTGGTACGCGACAAGTTCTGACGAAATTTCAAGCTGCCGGGCCGGGCTCGCCAATCCTGGCCAGGCAGTAGCACTCCGTGACGAAAAGACGGAGGGTCACGCCGAATGACGGAGGGTGACCGCCCCGGCGTGACGGACGGTGACGGTCAGCGAGGGGGCGGCACGGCGGAGGCCACGGGCGGTTCGGTGTCGACCGAGACCGACGGCAGCGGGTGCTGCTGCCGCCGCTCCCCCGCCGGGGCGTCCACGCCCGTGGTGGCGGGCGTCTGGGCGGGGGCCTGACGGTTGCCCGAGGAGGCGCCGCGGTAGACGGCGGTGAAGGCGAGGGCGATCACGCCTATGCCCATGACCACCGCCAGCACCCAGGCCACCGGGCGGTGCCAGCGGGCATGGCCGCGGTAGGGCCCGCGAGCCGTGCCGTACCGCCCGTAAGGGCCGTAGGCGTCGTCCGGGTCGAGGTCCCTGGCGAGGCCGTGCAGCTCCCCCAGGCGGTCGGCGTGGCGCCCGGGCGGGCCGTAGCCGTCGTCGGGGGCGTCGTCGTACGGGTCGTCGTCGGCGGGGCCGCCGCCGGCCCGGGCGCGCGCGGCATCGGTCTCCGCACGGGCCCGGTCGGCGGCGAGCATCCGCTCGACCGCTGAGGGTTCGTGGACCGCGGCGGACCGCACGAACTCCTCGTCGAAGACCACGGAGGCGAACACGTCGTCCGCGTCTCCATGGCGGTGGCTCTCGGGCTCCTCGCCGTCCGGGAACGGCTTGCCCCCCACGTCGTCCGGCACCCGTCCAGCGTAGACCCGAACCGGTCAATCCGCGCGACCGGTACGGGAATTCGGCCTACCGCCCCCGGACGTGACCGTCGCCGGTGACGATGTACTTGGTCGAGGTCAGCTCCGGCAGACCCATCGGGCCGCGTGCGTGCAGCTTCTGCGTGGAGATGCCGATCTCGGCCCCGAAACCGAACTGGCTGCCGTCGGTGAAGCGGGTGGAGGCGTTGACCGCGACCGTCGTGGAATCCACCAACTGGGTGAACCGGCGAGCGGCGGCCTGCGAGGTGGTGACGATCGCCTCGGTGTGGCCGGAGGTCCACAGCCGGATGTGGCGCACGGCCGCGTCCAGGTCGTCCACGACGGCGGCGGCGATGTCGTACGAGAGGTACTCGGTCTCCCAGTCCTCCGTGGTCGCGGGCACCACGGTGGCGCCGGTGTCCGCGGCCGCGGCCGCCTCCACCACCCGCTCGTCGCCGTGCACGGTCACGCCCGCCTCCGCGAGCGCGGCCAGGGCGCGCGGCAGGAAGCGCCCGGCGATGTCCTGGTGGACCAGCAGGGTCTCGGCGGCGTTGCAGACGCTGACCCGGCTGGCCTTGGAGTTGATCAGGATCTCCACGGCCATGTCGAGGTCGGCCTCGGCGTCGACGTACACATGGCAGTTGCCGGTGCCCGTCTCGATGACCGGGACGGTGGACTCCTGGACGACCGTGCGGATCAGCGAGGCGCCGCCGCGCGGGATCAGCACGTCGACCATGCCCCGGGCGCGCATCAGCTCCCGGACGGACTCCCGGCTCTCGCCCGGCACCAGCTGCACGGCGTCCGCGGGCAGCCCGGCCCCGCCCACCGCATCGCGCACGACGCGCACCAGGGCGGTGTTGGAGGCGTACGCGGAGGACGAGCCGCGCAGCAGGACGGCGTTGCCCGACTTCAGGCACAGGGCGGCGGCGTCCACGGTGACGTTGGGCCGGGCCTCGTAGATGATGCCGACGACGCCGAGCGGCACCCGCACCTGGCGCAGGTCGATGCCGTTGGGGAGCGTGGAGCCGCGCACGACCTCGCCCACCGGGTCGGGCAGGGCGGCCACGTCGCGCACGTCCTTGGCGATGGCCCGCACCCGCTCGGCGGTCAGGGTCAACCGGTCGACGACGGACTCGCTGGTGCCGGCGGCCCGGGCCTTGGCGACGTCCTCGGCGTTGGCGTCGAGGATCTCGCGGGTACGGACCTCCAGCGCGTCGGCGATGGCCAGCAGCGCCTCGTCCTTCACCGAACGTGGCAGCGGCGCGAGCTCGGCGGCCGCGGCACGGGCACGGTAGGCGGCACGCAGCACCGGGGACTGCGGCATCGGGTCGGCAAGGGGGGAGGGGAAGACACTGCTCATGGCCGCAGCCTAACCGTGCGGCAGGCCGCGACCGAGCGGTATTCCACACTGCGGGACGTCCGGTACCGGGCAGCGGGAGGGCGCCGGGGCCGGCGGTCGGCTAGAAGGGGTGCACCCCGACCGGGGTGGCCGGCAGGGGTCCGCAGCCCTCGGCGATGCGCTGGTGGTAGGTCTCGCGGTCGATGACCTCCAGGCCGACGATCTCCCAGGGCGGGAGCTGAGCGGTGGAGCGGTGCTCGCCCCACAGCCGCAGCGCCACGGCCGCCGCGTCGTGCAGATCGCGCGCCTCCTCCCAGTAGCGGATCTCCGCGTGGTCGTTGGCATAGCGGCTGGTCAGCAGGAACGGATGGTCGTGGGCGAGCTGCTCCAGCGCCCGCCGGACCTCCTTGAGCGGCGCCTCCGCGCCCGAGACGCTGAGGGTGATGTGCCACAGCCGCGCCACGTCGTCGGCATCCGCCCGCTCCCCCGTGTCACCTGACCCGACGCTGGTCAGTGTCCGCCCAGCCGTCCCTCGGGGCAGCGCCCCTGGGCGCCCTCGTCTCACCGGCGGCCTCCTGTTGTTCGCCGCTCCGCGCGCGTGCGGCGGAGCCTGTGGTGCGTGGGCCCGTGCGTCCTTCACGGCGCCCTGCATCAAAGTTGACCAGTCGGCGGGCGGCCGCGTGGCGGTTTTACGGAAAGGCCCCATGGAAAGGCTGTCCTTACCGGCGGTTTCTCGTCCGTGGATAACGCCCGTCAGCGATGCGGCATGCCCGCATCGCCGTGCGGCATGCCCGTATCAGCGGCGCAGGACGACCAGATCGTCACGGTGCACGACCTCGCGCTCATAGCCCGGTCCCAGGTCACGGGCCAGATCACGGGTGGAGCGGCCCAGCAGCTGGGGGATCTCGCCCGCGTCGTAGGTGACCAGCCCGCGCGCGACGGCCCGGCCCGCGGGGTCGCGCAGCTCGACCGGGTCGCCCGCGCTGAATTCACCCTCGACCGCGGCGATGCCCGCCGGCAGCAGCGAACCGGTCCCCTCGATCACGGCCCGTACGGCCCCGTCGTCCAGCGTCAGGGCGCCGCGCGGGGTGGAGGCGTGCGCGAGCCACAGCAGCCGGTCTGCGGAGCGGCGGCCGGTGCGGTGGAAGAAGGTGCCGGTGGCACGGCCCCGCAGGGCGTCGGCGGCCTGGCTGGCGGAGGTCAGCACGACCGGGATGCCGGCCGCCGCCGCGATCCGGGCGGCCTCCACCTTGGTGACCATGCCGCCGGTGCCCACGCCGGCCTTGCCGGCGCTGCCGATGGAGATCCCCTCCAGGTCCGCCGGCCCGCGGACCTCGGCGATCCGCGAGGTGCCCGGGGTGCTGGGATCACCGTCGTAGAGCCCGTCGACATCCGACAGCAGCACCAGCAGATCGGCCCGTACGAGATGGGCTACGAGCGCGGCCAGCCGGTCGTTGTCGCCGAAGCGGATCTCGTCCGTGGCCACCGTGTCGTTCTCGTTGACGACCGGGACGGCACCCATCGACAGCAGCTGGTCGAGGGTCCGGCGGGCGTTGCGGTAGTGCGCGCGGCGGCTGGTGTCGTCGGTGGTCAGCAGCACCTGGCCCACGCGGCGGCCGTAGCGCGCGAAGGAAGCGGTGTAGCGGGCGACCAGCAGCCCCTGGCCGACGCTGGCGGCGGCCTGCTGGCGGGCCAGGTCGCGCGGTCGCCGGTCCAGGCCCAGCGGTGCGAGCCCGGCGGCGATGGCGCCGGAGGAGACCAGCACGATCTCCTTGTCCGCGGCCGCGTCCTTGCCGTCCCCGACGCTCTTGGCCAGCGCGTCGACGAGGGCGTCAACCCGGTCGGCGTCCAGACCCCCGCCCGCGGTGGTGAGTGACGAGGATCCCACCTTGACGACGATCCTGCGGGCTGCCATGACCTCTTGCCGGGCCGTGTCCGACGCCCCTGCCCCTATCAACGGAAGTACACCTCTGTCTTCACCGATGCTGTGCCTGCGGCCGTATCTGTTCAGGTCCGCAAATCTACCGTCTGACGATTGCGGGCGTTCGACCCTGTTTTGTGACGGTTGACGTCGTGGAAGATTGCTCCTTGCCCAGCGGCCGTCATACGGTCGGTGGTCGACCGTCGTCCTCCACAGTGTCTTCCGACGGTTCCCCCCTGCCCCAAGCCCTCCTGCCAGGAGCCCCTCCAGTGCCTTCTGCCGGAACAGCCTCCCGCCGAGCAGTGCAGCTCGCGGTGCTGCTCTCGATGCTGGTGTTCTTCACACTCCAGCTCGTCGGCGCGCTGCTGCCCCATGTGCCGCTGCTGATCACCGCCTCGGCGACGGGTCTCGCCCTCGATCTGTACCTGCAGCATCGCGACCCCGGTCTGGTCGCCGTGCTCGGAAAGATCCGCTTCGACGTCATGGTGCGCCAGCTGCTGCGCGACATGCTCGTCCTGATCGGGCTGCTGCGGCTGCACGGCGACGGATCCCTGCGCGGCTACGCACCCGTCATCGTCGGTCTCGCGCTGTTCTACGCGGCCCACCTCGGCTGCCAGGTCACCGCGATCCTCGTCCGCAGAAGCCGCACCCTGCCGTTCCTCACCCGGAACATCGACGCCTCGGGGCTGCACCTGACCGAAGCGCCGCCGCGCCTGCTGGCCCGCCAGCACGGCCGACGGCTGCTGCGCTTCACCACGCCGGCCACGGCGGGCCTGCTGGTCACGGCGGCCACGGAGGACACCGTGTGGGCGGAGGCCGGCGTGGGCCTGGCCCTGGCCCTGGCCCTGGGCGGCACGGTGCACCTGGCGAGCTGGCTGCGCCCCGCCAAGCGCATCGCGGGCGAACAGCAGGCACTGGAGTGGCTCGACCGGTGGCTGGCCGCCTACAAGCCCACCGTCGGCATGTACTTCTCCGGCGGCACGAGCTCGGCCTACCAGGCCAACATGTGGCTCTCGACCCTCGCCGCGCTGGACGGCAAGCCCGTCATCGTGCTGCGCGAGCGCTTCATGGTGCAGAAGATCGAGGCCACGGACGTGCCGATCGTGTGCATCCCCAAGGTCGTCCATCTGATGGCCCTGGAGAAGTCCTCGCTGAAGGTGCTGCTGCACCCGGCGAACTCCGGCAAGACCTCCCAGGTCCTGCGCATGCCCTCCATCAAGCACGCCTTCACCAACCACGGCGAGAGCGACAAGCTCTCCAGCTGCAACCCGTACTCCAAGGCGTACGACGAGGTCTGGGTCGCCGGCCCGGCCGCCCGCGAGCGCTACCAACTCGCCGACATCGGCGTCGAGGACAAGGACGTCGTCGAGGTCGGCCGCCCCCAGCTCGCCCCCATCAGGCCCGCCGGCGCCCGCGACGAAGCCGCGGACGACCGCTTCACCACCGTCCTGTACGCCCCCACGTGGGAGGGCTGGGACGGCAACCCCGGCAACACCTCGGTGATGCTCGCCGGCGAGAACATCGTCCGCGCCCTGCTCGCCGACCCCAAGGTCCGCCTCCTGTACAAGCCGCACCCCATGACCGGCTCGGTCGACCCGCGCGCCGGCCAGGCCAACGCGCGCATCCAGGCGATGATCCACGAGGCCAACGCGGCCCGCTCGGGGCCCCGCCCCGGAGCGGAGGCGGCGGCGGAACTGGCGCGCCGCACGGCCGAGCTGGAGCGGCTCACCACCAGCGCCTTCCGCGACAGCGCCGACGAGATCGAGCGGATGCTGGTGCAGTCCACCCCGGAGACGGGCCGCGCCGCGACCGTCGAGGCCGCCACGACCGACTGGGAGAACGCCTACTGGGCCTCCCTGCCCGACTGGGAGCACCAGGTCATCACGACCGCGCGGCCGGCGCTGTTCAGCTGCTTCAACCAGTCGGAGCTGCTGATCAGCGACGTCTCGAGCGTCGTGTCGGACTATCTGATCAGCGAGAAGCCGTACGCCGTGGCCAACACCAGCGGCATGGACGAGGAGGAGTTCCGCGCGAACTTCCCGACGGTGAGCGCGGCCACGATCCTCACGCCCGGGGCGGAGGGCGTGGACGGCCTCCTGGCCACGGTTCGCGACCCCGCCCTCGACACCCTCGCCGGGGCCCGTGCGGAGCTCAAGGAGCGCCTCCTGGGCCCCTCCGACCCGCCTTCGCTGGTCCGCTTCAACCGGGCCGCGCTGGCGCTCGCCGCGAAGGCGGACGAGCGGCGGGAGCGGATGGAGGCCCGTTCCTCGGACATCCCGGCCCCGCGGGCGTCGGCGACGGCCGACGAGGCCGAGGCCGAAGCCCTGCCGGAACCGGCGGAGGAGCCGGCGGTCTCCGTCACCTGAGACCCGGACTGGCGCAACGCAAACGCCGGACGGGCTGCATGTGCAGCCCGTCCGGCGTTTGCGTTCGGCCCGTCAGGGATTACGAGAACGGGTTGAAGCCCTCGTACTCCTGGTCCGCCTCGTCGCGCGCGGCGTCACGGTCACGGCGGCGCTGCGCCGCCGGACGCGGGGCCTCGAAGCGGTGGTCCTCACCACGGCGGCCCAGCATCTCCGCACCGGCGGCCATCGACGGCTCCCAGTCGAAGACGACCGCGTCGTCCTCGGAGCCGATGGCGACGCCGTCGCCCCCGCGGGCACCGGCCTTCATCAACGCGTCCTCGACACCGAGGCGGTTGAGGCGGTCGGCCAGGTAGCCGACGGCCTCGTCGTTGTTGAAGTCGGTCTGGCGCACCCAGCGCTCCGGCTTCTCGCCGCGCACCCGGTAGATGCCGTCCTCCTCCAGGGTGACGGTGAAGCCCGCGTCGTCGACGGCCTTCGGGCGGATGACGATGCGGGTCGCCTCCTCCTTCGGCTTGGCGGCGCGCGCCTCGGCGACGATGCCGGCCAGGGCGAAGGACAGCTCCTTCAGACCGTGCCGGGAGACGGCCGAGACCTCGAAGATCTGGTAGCCGCGGGCCGCCAGCTCGGGGCGGATGATGTCGGCGAGGTCCTGGCCGTCGGGGATGTCGACCTTGTTGAGGACGACGATGCGCGGCCGGTTCTCCAGGCCGCCGTACTCCGCCAGCTCGGCCTCGATGACGTCGAGGTCGGTCAGCGGGTCGCGCTCGGACTCCAGGGTGGCGGTGTCCAGGACGTGCACCAGCACCGAGCAGCGCTCGACGTGGCGCAGGAACTCCAGGCCCAGGCCCTTGCCCTGGCTGGCGCCGGGGATCAGACCGGGGACGTCGGCGATGGTGTAGACGGTCGCACCGGCCGTGACGACGCCCAGGTTCGGGACGAGCGTGGTGAAGGGGTAGTCCGCGATCTTCGGCTTGGCGGCCGAGAGCACCGAGATCAGCGAGGACTTGCCCGCGCTCGGGTAGCCGACCAGCGCCACGTCGGCGACGGTCTTGAGCTCCAGGACGATGTCCTGCTCCTGGCCCGGGACGCCCAGCAGCGCGAAGCCGGGGGCCTTGCGGCGGGCCGAGGCCAGCGCCGCGTTGCCCAGGCCGCCGCGGCCGCCCTCGGCGGCCACGTACGTGGTGCCCTCGCCGACGAGGTCGGCGAGGACGTTGCCGCGCTTGTCGAGGACGACCGTGCCGTCCGGGACCGGCAGGACCAGGTCCGTACCGTCCTTGCCGGAGCGGTTGCCGCCCTCGCCCGGCTTGCCGTTGGTGGCCTTGCGGTGCGGGCTGTGGTGGTAGTCCAGGAGCGTCGTGACGGACTGGTCGACGACCAGGGTCACGTCACCGCCACGGCCGCCGTTGCCGCCGTCGGGGCCGCCCAGCGGCTTGAACTTCTCACGGTGGACGGAGGCGCAGCCGTGGCCTCCGTTACCCGCGGCGACATGCAGCTCGACGCGGTCCACGAAGGTGGTCATAGCGGTGTGCCTCCAGATACGTGCAGGGGATGTCTCTGTTGTAACGCAGCAAGGGCGGACCCGCTTCCCCGCAGGGAAGGGAGGTCCGCCCTCGCTTATCGCTCTACGGCGTCAGGATCCCGTTGGATCAGACGGCCGGAACGATGTTGACGACCTTGCGGCCACGGTGGGTGCCGAACTGCACCGCACCGGCCTGCAGCGCGAACAGGGTGTCGTCGCCACCGCGACCGACACCGGCGCCCGGGTGGAAGTGGGTGCCACGCTGGCGGACCAGGATCTCACCAGCGTTGACGACCTGACCGCCGAAGCGCTTCACGCCGAGCCGCTGGGCATTGGAATCGCGACCGTTCCGGGTGGACGATGCGCCCTTCTTGTGTGCCATGTGTTCTCAGTCCCTTACTTCGCAGCCGTGGGGATGCCGGTGATCTTCAGCGCGGTGTACTGCTGGCGGTGACCAATGCGCTTGCGGTAACCGGTCTTGTTCTTGTACTTCAGGATGTCGATCTTGGCACCCTTGTGGTGGTCCACGATCTCGGCCTGGACCTTGATGCCCGCCAGGACCCACGGGTCGCTGGTGACGGACTCGCCGTCGACCACGAGCAGCGTGGAGAGCTCGACCGCGTCGCCCACCTTGCCGTCGGAAATCTTGTCAACCTCGACGATGTCGCCCACAACAACCTTGTGCTGGCGACCACCGCTACGCACGACTGCGTACACGCGGATCTCACTCTCGCTAGTAAACGGGACCTCTGATGCCAGCCGCTCGCACGGGCCGGGGCCCATGACAGTCCAGGAGGACGAGCGGCCTCTCCCCGCCTCGACGGCCGGGAGGGATGTGCTCAGTGGTGTGGCGTCAAACAGACGCCGACGGTCAAGGTTACGGGGCCTTGACCAGGGGGTCAAACCGGGCCCCGCCGGGCGGGCCGGAGAATCCGGCCCGCCCGGCGGGTGAGGACCGTCAGGCCTCCGCGGAGGACTCGGCGGCCTTCTTCGCCGTCTTCTTGGCGGGGGCCTTCTTGGCGGTCTTGGTGGCCGCCTTCTTGGCCGTCGCCTTCTTGGCGGTGGTGGTCTTCTTCGCCGCCGCCTTCTTCGCCGTGGTGGCCTTCTTCGCCGGGGCCTTCTTGGCCGCCGTCTTGCGGGCCGTCTTCTTGGCGGGGGCCTCCTCGGCCATCACCTCGACGTCGGCCTCGGCCACGACCAGCGGCTCCTCCACGGGCGCCGGCTCCGGCTCCGCCGGGGCGGCGGGCGCGGTGACGACGACCACGGCCGTGTCCTCGGCCGTGGCGGGCGAACCCGCCGGGGCGGACGCCCTGCGCGTCACCCGGCGCCGCGGCCGTGCCGGAGCCGCCGGGGCGGCCTCGGGCTCGGCGACCGGCGCGGCCTCCTCGACGACCGGCTCGGCCACCGGCTCGGCGACGACCTCGGCCGGCGCGGCAGGCTCGGCCTGCTCCACGACGATCTCCGGCTCCGGCTGCGCGGCCTTGGGGGCACCCGCCGGGGCGGACGCCTTGCGGGTCGCCCGGCGGCGCGTGCGGCCACCGCGACGGGACGCCGCGGCCTCGGCCTCGGCGGCGCTGCCGTACCACTCGTCCTCGGACTCGACCGCCGGCTGCAGCTCGGCCTCGGTCACCGCGACGGGCTCCAGCTCGGGCTCCTCCGCGGCGGCCTCGGGGGCCAGGGCGGCGGGCTCGACGGCCGGCTCGGGGGCCTCGACGGCCGCCTTGCCCTTCTTCTTGCCGCGCTTGCCGCCACCGCCGCCGCCACCGACGGTCGTCGGCTGGTCCATGTGGACGATGACGCCGCGGCCGTTGCAGTGGACGCAGGACTCGGAGAAGGACTCCAGCAGGCCCTGGCCGACCCGCTTGCGGGTCATCTGGACCAGACCCAGCGAGGTCACCTCGGCGACCTGGTGCTTCGTACGGTCCCGGCCCAGGCACTCCAGCAGGCGCCGCAGCACCAGGTCCCGGTTGGACTCCAGCACCATGTCGATGAAGTCGATCACGATGATGCCGCCGAGGTCGCGCAGCCGCAGCTGGCGCACGATCTCCTCGGCCGCCTCCAGGTTGTTCCTGGTGACCGTCTCCTCGAGGTTGCCGCCCTGACCGGTGAACTTGCCGGTGTTGACGTCGACCACGACCATCGCCTCGGTCCGGTCGATGACGAGCGAACCGCCGCTGGGCAGCCAGACCTTGCGGTCCAGCGCCTTCATCAGCTGCTCGTCGATCCGGTACGTGGCGAAGACGTCGACGTCCGACGTCCACTTCTGCAGCCGGTCGGCCAGGTCGGGGGCGACGTGCGAGACGTAGCCGTGGATGGTCTCCCAGGCGCCGTCACCGCTGACGATGACCTTGGAGAAGTCCTCGTTGAAGATGTCGCGCACGACGCGGACGGTCATGTCCGGCTCGCCGTACAGCAGGCTCGGCGAGCTCGTCGAGATCTGCTTCGACTTCTTCTGGATCTCTTCCCACTGCGCTTGCAGGCGCTCCACGTCACGGCGCAGCTCGTCCTCGCTCGCGCCCTCGGCCGCGGTGCGCACGATCACACCGGCGTCCTCGGGGACGATCTTCTTGAGGATCTGCTTCAGGCGCGCGCGCTCGGTGTCGGGCAGCTTGCGGCTGATGCCGGTCATCGAGCCCTCGGGCACGTAGACCAGGTAGCGGCCGGGCAGGGAGACCTGGCTGGTCAGGCGGGCGCCCTTGTGACCGATCGGGTCCTTGGTGACCTGGACGAGCACGGACTGGCCGGACTTCAGCGCGGTCTCGATGCGGCGCGGGCCGTTGCCCATGCCGAGCGCCTCGAAGTTGACCTCGCCGGCGTACAGCACGGCGTTGCGGCCCTTGCCGATGTCGACGAACGCGGCCTCCATGGACGGCAGGACGTTCTGGACCTTGCCCAGGTAGACGTTGCCGACGTAGCTGGTGGCCTGCTCCTTGTTGACGAAGTGCTCGACGAGGACGTTGTCCTCCAGCACGCCGATCTGGGTGCGGTCGCCGTTCTGGCGCACGACCATGACCCGCTCGACGGCCTCACGGCGGGCCAGGAACTCGGCCTCCGTGATGATCGGCACGCGGCGGCGGCCCTGCTCGCGGCCCTCGCGGCGGCGCTGCTTCTTCGCCTCCATGCGGGTCGAGCCCTTGATGGACTGGACCTCGTCGAAGCCCGTGCCGCCCTCGGTGCGCGCGGCGCGCTCACGCGGCTCGCGGACCTTGACGACCGTACGCTCCGGCTCGTCCGCGCCCGGCTCGGTCTCCAGCGTCTCGCCGCTGCGACGACGGCGACGGCGACGACGGCGGCTCCCGGCGGACGCGAAGGCGGCCTCCTCGTCCTCCTCGGCCTCTTCCTCGGCGGCGGCCTCGGCCTCTTCGGCCTGCGGCTCCTCCTCGCCGGCCTCGGCCTCGGCGGCCTCGCCCCGGCGACGACGGCGGCCACCACGACGACGACGGCGCGAGGGACGCTCGCCCTGCTCCTCGTCCTCGGCGGCGGCTTCCGCCTCCTCGGCGGTCTCCGGCTCCTCCTCCTCGGCCTCGGGCTCCGCCGTCACGACGGTGGGCTCGACGACGACCTCGGCCTCGGCGGGCTCGCCCCGGCGGCGACGACGGCGACGGCCACCGGCGGCGGGCTGCGCGGCCTCGGCGGCGGGCTGCTCCTCCTCCGGCGCCTCGGCGGCGGCCGCAGCGGCGGCGGCAGCGGTCTCCGGCGTCTGGAACATCGGCTCGGTGAACACCGGCGCCTGGAACACGGCGGTCGGCGGGCGCACGGCCCGGCGGCGCGTACGGCCGCCCTCGGCGGGCGCCTGCTCGGCCTCGGCGGCAGCGGCGGTCCCGGCGCGCACGGCGCGACGACGGCCACGGGTGCCCTCGGCCGGCGCCTCGGCGGCGGGCTCGGCGGCCTGCTCCACGGCTTCGGCGACGGGCTCGGCGGCACGGCGGCGCGTACGACGGGCCCGCGCGGGCTCGGCGGGCTCGGCGGCGGGGGCCTCGACGACCTCGGCGGCCTCGGTGGCGCCCTGCGGCGAACCGGCCGGAGCCGACGCACGACGGGTCGCACGACGACGCGTACGAGCGGGGGCGGCGGCCTCCTCGGCGACGGGCTCGGCCGCGACGGCGGGCTCCAGGGTGATGGCCTGGGGGGCCTCGAGGGCCTCCTCGGCCACCTCGGTGGCCTCGACGGGCTCGCTCACCTGCGGCGCACCGGCCGGGGCCGACGCACGGCGCGTGGCACGGCGACGCGGACGGGCAGGAGCGGCGGGCGCCTCCTCGGCGACCGGCTCGGCCTCCACCTCGGCGACGACCTCGGCGGCCTCCTCGGCCTCCACCTGCGGCGCACCCGCCGGAGCGGTCGCCTTACGGGTGGCACGACGACGCGTACGCGCCGGAGCGGCGGCAGGAGCCTCGGGGGCCTCCTCCGCGGCGGCCTCGGCAGCCGGGGTCTCGACGACCTCGGCAGCCTCGGTGGCGCCCTGCGGCGAACCGGCCGGAGCCGACGCACGACGCGTGGCACGACGACGCGGACGAGCGGGGGCGGCGGGCTCCTCGGCAGGCGCCTCGGCGACGGCCTCGGGGGCCTCGACGACCGGGGTCTCCACGACCTCGGCGGCGCCCTGCGGCGCACCGGCCGGGGCCGACGCACGGCGCGTGGCACGGCGACGCGGACGGGCAGGAGCGGCGGGCGCCTCCTCGGCGACCGGCTCGGCCTCCACCTCGGCGACGACCTCGGCGGCCTCCTCGGCCTCCACCTGCGGCGCACCCGCCGGAGCGGTCGCCTTACGGGTGGCACGACGACGCGTACGCGCCGGAGCGGCGGCGGCAGCCTCGGGAGCCTCCTCCGCAGCGGCCTCGGGCGCCTCGACGACAGCCTCGGCGGCCGGCGCGGCCACCTTGCGCGTGGCGCGGCGACGGGTGCGGGCGGGCTTCTCCGCCTCGGCCTCCTCCGCCTGGGCGGCGGGCTCGGCCGCAGCGTCGGCGGTCTGGGGTGCGGCGGCGGTGGTCTTGCGGGTGGCACGGCGGCGCGGGCGGGCCGGGGTCTCCGGCGCGGCCGGAGTCTCGGCGGCCTCCGCGGCCGGCTCGGCGGCGGCCGTCACGGCCGCCTCCCCGGCGGGCGGACCGGCCGGGCGGGACGCCGCCCGGCGACGACGCCGCGGGGGCAGCGTGTCGCTGGGGGAAGCGTCTGTGGTGTTGTTGCCGGGCGCGTTCTGCGCGGCCCCGGCCTCGGTGGGCTCAGTGGATTCGAGCATGCGGGCGGTTCTCCCGTCACGCTCCCGGGCGCCGCGTCGTGGTCCGACCCGCCGGTCCGCGTAATGAGCGCGGTACCGCCGTCCGGGGCGCGGTCGCCGCACGGGAGCTGTCGTCTCGCTCGCCGGCTCCGAAGCTCATCGGCACCGGCGAAAGTCTCCTGGTCAGTGCGCCTGCCGCACCGGGTGGCTCCCTGGTGGACCGGCGGCGCTTCGACGGCCGTCCTTACGCGGAACCTTCCGGCACCTGCTGCGCGGCACTCGGCCCGGCGGCCGTGGATGGAGCGGCCGGGGCGGCGTCGCGGTCGGGCGCGAGCGGATCGGTCACCGTGCCGGACTCCTCATCGAGCAGCCCCTGCGCCAGCCTGGTCACCGCAGCGGGGACCGGCGGCGCCAGGTCGGCCGTAGCGCGGAGACCGGACAGGACGTCGTCGGGTCGCACGGCAGGTGTCAAGTGCCGAACAACCAGCCGCAGTATCGCACAGGCACCGTCGCCGGGCCTATCGGCCGGGGCTTCCAGCGCCTCGAGTCGGCGTACCGCCTCGCGTGCGTCGAAGGTCCGCATGCCGTTCTTGGTCCGGCGCTGGACCTCGACCGTCTCCGCCGCCAGGAAGGCCGCGACGGCCTTCTCGGCGTCCGCGGGGTCGACGCCCTCCAGCCGCAGCTCCCATACGGACGCCTGCAGCCGGTCGGCGAAGGAGGAGGTGTGCGCCTCCACCGCGTCGGTGATGTCGAGCCCGTCCGGCAGCGACTCGTCGAGCAGCGCCCGCAGGACCGCGGGGTCGCGCCGCTCGGCGAGCTGGATCTCCAGGTACTCGGCCTCGCTGCCCGTGCCGGTGGGTGCGGCATTGGCGTACGACACCTTGGGGTGCGGGGTGAAGCCCGCCGAGTAGGCCATGGGCACCTCGGCGCGGCGCAGCGCCCGCTCGAAGGCGCGCTGGAAATCGCGGTGGCTGGTGAACCGGAGGCGGCCGCGCTTGGTGTAGCGCAGACGAATGCGCTGCACCGCGGGTGCGGGCGGCGGGCCTTCGGGCTGTCGCTTGCCCAGTGTCGTTCAGTCCCTCGTGAGTGCGGTCATTCTGCTACCTAGAGTACGTGCAACGAGGGCCCTGCCGATCCGGCAGGGCCCTCGCTCGAACTCTCGTACTACTTGATGACGGACAGCGGCAGCAGCTTTTTGCCCGTCGGGCCGATCTGGATGCTGGTGTCCATCTGCGGACAGACAGACGCACGCCTATAAATTCGCCCCCATGGCAAAGCGCTCACGCACGAAGTCAGCAGCGAAGCAGAGGTCCTACGACGTCGAGGCCGAGTGGACAGCCGCGGATCTGGCGGTCCTCGAAGATCTGAAAGCGGCCGAAGCCTTATTACCGGAGGACGCTCCCCGGGCACTCCTGTCCATCCGCCTGTCGGTCTGGACCGATGACACGACCTCCCCCGTCCGGCAGGAGCTTGATCTCCGGATCCTGGCAAGAGACCTGGGGCACAGGGTCGTGGGGGTGGCCAGCGACCTGAACGTCAGCGCGACCAAGGTGCCGCCATGGAAGCGGAAGCAGCTCGGCGACTGGCTCAACAACCGGGCGCCCGAGTTCGACGCGCTGCTCTTCTGGAAGCTCGACCGTTTCGTACGCCGCCTCTCGGACCTGTCCATCATGATCGACTGGTGCCTGAAGTACGGCAAGAACCTGATCTCCAAGAACGACAGCATCGACTTGACCACCACGGCCGGGAAGATCCTGGTCACCATCATCGGTGGCATCGCGGAGATCGAGGCCGCCAACACTTCCACCCGTGTCGCGAGCCTCTGGGACTACGCGAAGACACAGAGCGAGTGGCTGGTCGGCAAGCCGGCCTACGGCTACGTGACCGACGTGGACGAGCACGGAAAAGTCATTCTCCGCATAGAGGGGACAGCGCACCGGGTCCTCCACTGGTGCCGAAGAGCAGCAAGAAGGCCAAAACCGGCGTCCGCCCGGCGCATGGTCAGGGTGCTCGTACGGTCTGGCCTCTGCGGGCCCGGACTCACCGCGTCCACACTGTTGAGCCGACTGCGGAACCCGGCCCTGATGGGCTACCGGGTCGAGGTGGACCCGGACAGGGCCCGCAGGGCACGGCTCGTGCTGGGCAAGGACGGCAAGCCCATCAGGGTTGCGGAGGGGGTCTTCACCGAGGAGGAGTTCTACGAGCTGCAGGCCGCCCTGGACCGGTCCGGCAAGAACCAGCCCCCACGGCGGACGGACAGGCCCACGAAGTTCCTCGGGGTCCTGATCTGCCCGCCCTGCGGTACCCACATGACCGTGCAGGTGAACAGGACGGAGAACGCGACATACCGCTACATGCGGTGCCAAGGCTGCAAGGGCGGGGGCCACGGGGCTCCGAACCCCGACGAGATCTACGGCCAACTTGTGCAGGACGTCTTGACCATCCTTGGGGACTGGCCAGTGCAGGTCCGGGAGTACGCGAACGGCGCGGAGGCGCGCAAGGAGGTGAAGCGCCTCCGGGACTCCATCGCCTACTACATGAAGGAGCTGGAGCCCGGGGGCCGCTACTCGAAGACGCGGTTCACGCAGGAACAGGCCCAGGAGACGCTGGACAAGCTGATTGCCGATCTAGAGGCCGTCGACCCGGAGACCACCCAGGACCGGTGGGTAAACGTGCACAACGGCAAGACGTTCCGGCAGCACTGGGAAGAAGGGGGCATGGAGGCCATGGCCGCCGACCTGGTCCGTGTGGGCGTCAAGTGCGAGGTCTACCGGACGAAGGTCCCGAAGGTTCGGGCCCCACAGATTCGTCTGCGCCTCCTCATCCCGAAGGACGTCCGGGAGCGCCTGATAGTGAAGGAAGACGACTTCGGCGAGAAGTTCTAGATCACCGACGAACAGGCCCCTGCCGCATGGCGGGGGCCTGTACTCATAGCTTGCCGGGGGCGTACGGCTCCTGGTTGCCGTCCCTGTCCACGATGACGATTTCGCTGGTCACCGTGGCTTTCGGCCTGCGTTCATCAGCCCGTCGTCCTCCCCTGTCCCGAGCAACCGGAACGCCCGTGACCCCGCTGACCCCGCAATCTTGATCCGTTGACCGGCCTCTCACTGCGCCTCACCTCGCCCCGGTCGAGGCACTAGTGCCTCACGAGCGAGCTCACGGTTTCGGGCCAGGTCGTGAGCGATTCCGGCAGCTACGGCGGCCGCACCAGGGGTGTGGCCAGACCCGAAGTAGCGCCAGCTGGTCTCTGTCATCGCGTCGGCATCAATCACGGGTCGAACCGCGCCGCCCTGGCGTTGGACTCGCGCGGTACTGAGCGCCGCGTAGGTGGTGGAGTAGGCGCGGGATTTGGTGAGGATGTGGCCGCGGAAGCCGAGGGTGTGGGTCCAGGCGCGGAGGTGGAGGGCCTTGAGGGCGGGAAGGCTGCCGAGCTTCCAGCAGGTGTGCATGAGTGTGCGGACGTGGGGTGTGACGGTGGCGTGGTCGATGTCGTCGGTGCTGGTGATGCGGTAGTCGGTGCCGCAGGCCATGCCGGTGGAGCCTGTGCCCTTGGTGACGTACTTGGCGATGTAGGCGGCTACGGCGTCGTCGCCCAGGCCGTCGGGGCCCGGTGAGGCTCGTAAGGGGCGGATGTCGAGTTGGGTGCCCCAGCTCAGGGTGTGTTCGCCGGTGGCCGGGCTGTGGGGGGTGTGGGCCAGGGTCTGGCGGGCGGCGGTCGTGACTGCGTTGGTGAGGAGTTCCGTGGTGCCCCAGGCCGGGGCAGGGTCGCCAGGGCCGGTGGGGCCGTCGAGGCGGATGACCGCATGGATGTGGATGGCTGCGCGTTGCTGGTACTCGGCGACTTTGGCGAAGGAGAGCCGGGCGTGCTGGGCGAACCGGGTCTGTGTGATGCCTGCCGCTGTGGCGAGGTGGCGGCGGGTGTTTCGTGCGAAGCGGGACCAGAGCTCTCCGGTGTGGGCGTGCCAGAGGATGTGGCCGGTGTAGTCGTAGCAGCCGGGGCAGAGCGGTTGGCCGACGAGGGGGTCGGTGGGTTCGTGGTGGCGGGTGCAGCTTCGGGGGTGGCCGTGTTCGCAGTCGGGGGTGTTGCGGCGGGGGTGGCAGCGCTTGCCGTCGGTGGTGGCCCGGTGGACGGTGCCGAAGCTGGGCGCGGTGAGGGTGACGAAGAGCCGGGGGTGCTCGCGGACCGTGGGCGGGACGGTCTTGCCGCCGGTCAGTCCGGCGCGGACGAGGTGGAAGGTATCGCCGGCGTGGAGGCGGGAGCACGGCGGACAGACGCTCTCGCGCCGGTTGCGACAGCGGACTAGGAGGCGTTCTCCGGGTTCGTTGCGGGTGTCGTAATGACGCAGGATCTCGCCGGTCACGGTGTCGCGGGTGGTGGTGTGGCCGGAGAGGTGGATGGGGTGGGCGCAGCCGCCGGTCGCACGGATCTGGTCGAGCAGGCGGGGGAAGAGGGGGTCTGCGGCAAGGCGGATGACGTCCTGGTCGACTTCGGGGAGCCGGCGCAGGCGCGCTGCCAGGTCGAGGGCGGCGCGCCTGCCGGCCGAGGTGGTGGTGTCGGTGGGGATGGTGGGGACCTCCCGGGGTGGGCCGCCGGAGCGGCGAAGTGGTGGTGGGTTGGTGGGCCGGTGTCGTCCATGGCGTTCGCTCCTTCACGGGTCGTGGGAGTGGGTTAGCGGATGGTGCCGGTGCCGCGGCAGCAGCGGCATCGGTGCCAGCGACGCCCGGAGCGGGTCTTGCGGCGTCGTTCGCCTTCGCAGAGGGGGCAGCGCACGGGACGCATGGGCATCAGCTGTTCTCCCTCTATGTGTGGTTGAAGCCGGTGAGGCACCAGGTGACGAAGCCGTGGATGGTGAAGACCACGGGGGTCTGGCCGAGGTAGAGGCCGAAGAGGGCGATGACCGCGGCTTCCCATTTCTTGACGTCCCGAGACCGGACCAGGAGAACGGTGATGATCCCGAAGACCACCACGAGCGAGAGGGAAGACCCCTCGCCGATGCCATCGGGGTTCATGAGCCGCCCCCTTCCACGGCCAGCAGCGCGCGGTGGACGTTGCGGAGGTAGGGCGTGCGTTCCGCATGCTTGTGGGCGGCGGTCCGGGCTTCTTCAGTGGTGGTCTTGTGGGACCGGGCGCGGCTCCACGTGCCGTCCGCATCAGCGCAGACAGCGACGCCCTTTTCGTCGGTGGTGATGGACTGGGCGATGACGACGGCGTCTTTGTTCAGGTCGCCGAGGGTCATCTCAGCGGTGCCGGCATCGTTGACCCGGTGGCAGATACGGCCGGAGAGCTGCGCCCGCAACGCGGTGACGCCGGGGCCGAGGTCGGAGCCCATGCGCTGGGCGGCCACGAACAGGTAAATGCCCAGGGCTGCGCCGAGCTGGCCTATCCGCAGCATCGCAGTGGAGCAGCGCTCCGCCTCGGCTTTCCCTTCGCGGGTGCCGTCGGAGAGGTAGAGCTCAGCGAGTTCATCGACGATGACCACGATCGGGGTCGGGCGTTGTTTGTCGGGGAGTTCCCAGATCGAGCGCACTCGGGCGGCGCGGCAGGTGGCCATGCGGTCGAAGAGTTCGTCGACCAGGGCGCCGAAGACGGCGACCGCTTCACGTCGGTTGGTGGTGAGGGCGGACAGTCGGTGCTCGAACAGGCCGAGTTCCATGCCGCCCTTGCAGTCGATCCCGACCAGAGCCACATCCTGCGGCGCCAGCCCGATCACCAGCCGCGCGAGCAGGTTGGATTTCCCGGATTGGGTGGCGCCGGTGGTCAGCCAGTGCGGGACTTGGCGAAAGTTGACCACCCATGCCGCGCCGGCCTCGAGGATGCCCACCAGGGCGGAGAGGTGAGCCGCTGGCGCGGAGGCGATGCCGGGCTGTTGCAAGGGGTCGGCGGCGGTGGCGAGCAGGTGGACGGTGCCGCGTTCGGGAGAGGTGACCCGTACGGCGTGGACCCGCCAGGCGTGCGCCAGAGCGTCGGCCGCGGCGATGAACGGGGCCGGTGTCTGGCCCGGATGCAGCCGCACCACCACGCTCACACCGGTGCGGGTGGCTTTGGGGAACGAGATCCGGGGAGCCACCGGCTTGAGTGCTTCACCGCGGACGATGAGGTCGCCGAGCAGGCTTCGGGTCGGGCGGGGAGCGACGGCCAGGTCCTGGAGGATGGCGACCTTGCGCCAGGTCCGCACGATCCGTAACGCGGTCAGCGGGTAGCCGACGACGTACCAGACCCACACCGGCCGCACCTGCCACAACCGCGCCCCGGCAACCAGCAGCCAGGCCAGACCGAACATGAGCACCGCGAGCGTGAACGGCCCCATCACGCACCACCACCCTTACCCGAAGACGCCGATGCCGGAGCAGGCGCGGGTACGGGGGTGATGGCGGCGGCGCGGAAGCTGATGCCGTGCCGGTCACCCATGGCCCAGGAGAACGCTTCCAGGCCGGTGACCTTCACTTCGACACCTTCGAGCACGCCGACGGGTTCGCCGGCGACGGCGATCTCGATGACTGAGACGCGGCGGGCTTCCTGGCGGACCATGACCGCGACGGTGTAGATCGTGTTGCCGTCCCGGTCCTTCTTGACCTCCTTCGTTTCGAAACTCGCAAGCTTCGGCTCCGGCGCAACAGCGCACCGCAGAACGCCGAGCCGGGTTGTGTCCACAGGGATGGACTGCATGGGTACCGGGCCTCCTTGGGCCATCGACGACCACTCACCTAGCGGACGTCACTCGTGCTGACGAGTGACCACTATGAGGCTGTTGACCGGGCGGTGCAAGCACTTATGCTGACGAGTGATGTGAGACGGATGGACGACGACGCACCAAGGGAGACCCGCAGTGGGAGAGATCCAGCGCCCCGGAGCCCTGTACCAGCAGGTCGCAGCCGAGATCCGCAACGCCATCGCCGCCGGCGAATTCCCCCCGGGCGCCCCACTCCCCTCGGAGTCCCAGCTGATCGAGCGCTACAAGGTCTCCCGCCCGACCGTCCGCAACGCGATCTCGGCCCTGCGCTCAGAGGGCTTGATCGAGGTCATCCACGGCAAGGGCAGCTACGTCCGCGCCCTCCCCACGCCCACCCTCACCATCGAGCAGACCATCCACCAGGACGCCGGAACCTACGCCCTGGGACACAGGTGGGAGCAGGCCGAAGAACCCGCCACCTACCGCTCAACCACCACCGCCATCACAGGCCCCCTGCTCGAACTGGCCGAGGGCGAGGCAGTGTTCGGCACAGACCGGCTACTCGTCGACCCGGCCAGCAGCACGCGCGCCATGCACCGGTTGACCATCCCGTTCTGCGTGGCTGAGGGAACCCCACTCGCCGACGCCCCCGACACCGAACCGGAGCAGATCTACGCCCTGCTCACCAAGGCCGGACACGAGCTCACATGGACCGAGACGGTCAGCGCCCGCATGCCCAAGCCCGACGAACGCACCACACTCGACATCCCCGAAGCCACCCCGGTCATCCACACCACCCGCATCACCCGCGGCACCGCCACCGGACCGCTCATCCTCGAAGAACTCCACACCAGCGCCGCCCGCGTTCAGCTGACCTACCACATCACCGCTGCGCCCGGTACTACCGCTCGGGCGGGAGAGTAGTGGTCCCGTCTATTTGCGTCTCTGCGAGTGGCTAAGCGAGCCCTCGAACGCCCGATAGATCTGCCCCATGCAGGGCGGCGTTTGTGAGCGTTGCCCCATGCAGGTCGGCGTTTGTGAGCGTTGCCCCGTACAGGTCAGCGTTTGTGAGCGTTGCCCCGTACAGGTAGGCATTAATGAGTGTCGCCCTGCGCAGGTGGGCATTGGTGAGTGTTGCCCCGTACAGGTTGGCGTGGGAGAGAGTCGCTCCGTCCAGGTTGGCGTTGGCGAGAGTCGCTCCAGCCAGGTTGGCGCCAGTGAGTGTCGCCCTGTGCAGGTTGGCGTTGGTGAGAGTCGCCGCGTCCAAGTCGGCGTTGGTGAGTGTTGCCAAGTACAGGTTGGTGTTGGTGAGTGTCGCCCCGCGCAGGTGGGCGTCAGCGAGTGTCGCCCCGCGCAGGTCGGCGTTGGTGAGTTTCGCCCCGTCCAGGTTGGCCCTAGTGAGGTCAGCATGAACGAGTTGCGCACCAGCGAGATGGAGTCCGTGGAGATCGAGGGTTTCCCGGTCATCAACGTGGGTGCGTGATTCCTCGCGGGTGAGGGCGGTTAGGGCTGCCTGCACGTCAGCCGCCGGTTCCTCAGGAAGACTTCTTGGGTCCGGCAGCAGAGGTTCGTTGCCGACGGCAGGGGATGAGGGGGTGGGTACGGCTTTGGGGACGCGGTCCCGGATGAAGTGGCCCAGGACGCGGGCAGCATCGGTGGCAACTTGCTCGGGCGCGTCTTGGACGATCTGTTCCAGGGCGAGGATGCCGCCGATACGCACGTATTGCTGTTCTGAGTCGAGCCGTTCCAGCGCTTTGGTGAAGCGTTCGGTGATCTGACCGCGTCGGGTAAGACGATAGGTGCGGGCAGTGTAGAGCAGGGCGATACCGGCGCCGAGAGCCGCGATGCAGGCCACCGCGGCAGTGCGCAGGCCCGTGACCAAGCCAGCTGATCCGTCCGCCAGTCCTTTGCGGTCAAGGTACCTCGCATCGATCACGTAAGGCCCCCGCCAGACTAGCCACGGCAAGCCGACGAGGAGGGCAAACCCACCCACCGCGATAAGCGCCCCCATGACCCACCGGCGGGCCCTCGCCTTCCGCCACGCCCTGAGTCGCCGCTGGTCAAGCAAGGGCAGGGCATTCCGCAGCTCCCGGCGGCGTGCCCATACGACGATTATTCGACCAAACATTCGACCAAGCAGCTGCCGAGTGTTCATGCCTGGTACATGCCCGCACCAAGGCGCCCGGTTGCGCACCCGCTACTGTCTCGCAGGATCTCCCCCGGTCGCCCACATACATCTGCGGACTTGACGGTCCCGCCAACAGATCGGTCCAAACCTTCTTCACTTACTCAAGGGCGCGCCTGCGGCGCGCCGGGCGGCCCGGGCGCCCCGGCGGGCTGCGGCCTGACGGCCGGTCCCGCCGGACGCCACCGCCCGCACGGCCAGGGCGCCCCGATACAGGCGCGAAGGCCGCCACCACTCCCGGCGCGATGGCTCCATCCTGGCGTGAGCCCGTTCGCCGGCCGCACCTCGTCTGTGGCGGATGCGTTGCGGCTTGGCTCGCTTCGCGCGTCGGCACCGCGGTCACCTGCGGCCCGGTGGACAGCACCATCGCCGCGGAGTCTCGGGTGGTGCCGGCCGTGACGATCAAAAAGCCGAGGCGGGTGGCTGGGGCCGGGAAGTGGTTGAGGAAGCACACGCGCGCCGGATCGTTTGGCCGCTCCGCCGTCGTGGCTGACTTTCTATGGCTTAGGACCACAGGCCCAACAGGGATCACTTCCCCAGGAAGCGGGCCGGCGGTCCAGCGCTCTCTTCGCCTCACCAGTGGGTGAATCCCGCTTGCGGCCGCATCGCCCTCCCAAGATGCAACTGAATGGCCGCAGTGGGACTCTGAGGGTGCAGAACTGCATGGAATGCCATCGCTGGCTGCGATGCCTACCGCACAGCGGTTGCGAGATCTGCGGGGTTAAAGATGAAGCTTAAGTGTGTCTTTGCGGCCTCGACTCTGCTGACCCCTATTCTGTTTGTGGGCATGACAGGGAGTGCCTCGGCAGCTGATGTGCACACTGTCGTACTCAAGGGAACTATGGTGGTGAGAGACACGGACGAGTTTAGCCACACCGAGAAGACTTTCGACTTCGAGAAAAAAGTCACCCTTAGGCACGGCGATAAGCCCGTGATCTTGAGGATCTCAAAGTGCGCAGGTGGCGAGGTCAGAGGCGTCTTGGACGTCCTAGTGCAGCTCGATCGCTTTGATGTAATTCACGCAGGGCCAAACCTGAAACTGTACGAGGGAGACTCCTGCACAAGCAAGGATCTCGACGGTGAAAGGTCATACTTGAATAGTCGAATACCTCTGGGGGAAACGCGGAATTGGGAAACCTGGGTGGTGAATGGCGAATACCTGTCGCCCGATCTCGTTCGGGCAAAGTGGACCGTCACTCACGACGGACCGCCGAAGCCCCCTTCGAACGTCAAGGTCACGACACCCTCCACCCGCCTGATCTGTGCCGTTCTAGGGGTGCCCTGTAAGCAAAAAAGCGTCTTCCTGACTTGGAATGACAACGCCAACAATGAAACTGCTTACGAAGTCCGAAACGTCACTCTTGATCGAACCATGCTCGCACCACAGAACAGCACAAAGTTCACCTGGCCCGGTCTCGACCGACAGGTCAACTACTGCTTCCAAGTCCGGGCGGTCAACAGTCTCGGAGCGTCAGCCTGGTCGCCTACCTTCTCCCTCGCCGCCGCAGTGGTTCTCGGTGCCCGCAGGGCATGCGCCTGACAGGTCGGTTTTCGAGACACGGCCTATTTCCCAGCCCGTGCCAAGGCTGACGAGTCTGCTCGCCCGGGCTTAAAGGAGGAGCAGCTTCACTCGGCGCAAGCGAGGTTACGTCGCTTCGCACGTCGGCGCCGCTGTCTCCTACGGCCCGGCAGGTAGGATCATCGCCGCACAGTCTCGGGTGGCGCCGACCGCGACGATCAAAAGCCAAGGAAGAGTGGCCGGGGCCGGAGCTTGGCAGCTGAGCAAGTCACGCTGTGGTCGTTCGGCGGGCCCCGCCGTCGGGGCTGACTTTCTGCGCCCCGGTTTGACCGATGCCGCCCCCATCCGACCAGCCGTGCCAGGGCGGTGTTAGGAGTCATCAGCGATGGCGGCGAAGCTGCCGGGCGAAGCGCTTCACGGTGATCTCGCGAACGACGCTGGGGCCGAGGTAGTGGGTCAGGACCAACGTCACTCCCGCTGCAAAAGTGGGCCACGGCCCCACAAGCGCATCCCCCACCAGTACGCCACCCACCAGCAGCAGTAGCCCTATCGCCGCAGCAAGCGCCTGTTGCTCGTCACGCTGCACCTTGCACCTCCCTTGATCGTGAGAGACGCACGAGGCTAGCGACTATCACTGACAACTGCCGGGAAATTTGGTGTAGATGAGTACTCTCGCCCACCGGTACAGCTCTCACCTCAGTCGGCCTGGCGCAGCTCACCGGCGTAGCGCACCAGGGCCGCCACCGCCCGCACCACCTCCGCAGGCCACACCAGCCGCACCACCCCGGACCCGTCCGGCCCCGTCTGCGCTACCGAGGTCGCCCCCTCAGTCCGCACCCCGGCGTCAGCCAGTGCGGCGCTCAGCTCGTCAGCGGCTCCAAGGGCGTCACGCCAGCCGCCCACGTAGTCGACCCCGCGGACCCACAGGACTGCGTCCGGGTCGAACTGCGAGTCGCTGACGTCGAATTCGTCGTTGCCCGGCCCGCGCATGGCTACCCCTTTGATCTTTGGCTGGATACGGATCTTGTGCGGGGCGCATCGCATGAGGACATGACGAAGGCCCCGATACCATCGGCATCGGGGTCTCCGTGATCCCTGCCGGACCACCCCCGAGCCCGCCAAGGAACGGGGTGGTCCGGTTCTGTCGTTCAATGTGCGGTCCGGCTCCTCAGCGAGAGTGAGGAGGAGCCGAGAAACCGGACCGCGGGCAGCGGGCGGTCGCAGGCCGCTGCCGTCCCCCGACGGTGTGAGCAAGCCGCCCATCTCCGGCGCAGGACGGGCGCCGCTCGTGGGCGCGCGTCGGGGGAAGTCGGAGCGTGACCCCACCATCGGACAGTGGGCCACGCAGTAGATCAGCGGTGATCGCGCCGCCGGGGTGTCCGCCAGTCCCGCTGAACCCGAAGGTCCCTGTCGGTTTCCAGGCGCAGGGGCTGTCCGGTCTTGAACACCACAATGACGTCGCGCCCGGCTTGCCGAACTGCCTTCACCTCTCGCTCTTCGCCGCCGTCGACCACCACGTCGCCGCGTCGGAGCATGTACGCCAGTACGCGCATCACAGGTACCTTCCGCCCGGAGCCGACACAATGGCCCATACGGACTTCCCGAGGCGCCGGCGGGGGTGTACTCCCCAGCGATCCGAGAGTTCAGCAACGATGGCCAGTCCACGGCCACCCTCCACGTCCTGGTCACGCAGCTGCGGCACCCTCTCGTCTGCGTCGTCGACGGCCATACGGACACCGCCCCACCCGCGACAGAAGACGGTCTCAATACACCGCTCATCCGAGAGGCGGGCGTGAACAACCGCGTTGGTCATCAGCTCCGAAAGCACGACGACCGCGTCGTCTTCGGCGGCGGACAGCCCCCAGGCGCTCAGGGCGTCGCGCAACTCGGCTCGCGCCAGGGCCACCGATCGGGGCTCATGTATCCAACGATGCACACGTCGTACGTCGACCTGACATCTGGCCAGCGCAGCACTGAGATCGCTCACGGTCTCGACCGTCCTTCGAGAGCACGGGTAAGTGACGTGAGTGAAGGTACGGCCGCAAACCAGGGAGGACCCGGAAAAAAATTCCGGGTCCTCACAAGTTCCGGTCGGAGGCGCCTACTTGATCGCGTCGAGGCAGAGCGCGAGCTCGTGGACGTCCTCCTGGCGCGTTTGCTTGGCGAGGCGTCGGGCCAGATCGCGCGCCAGCTCATGCGCCCGCATCTGTTCCGGTGCTGTCCTGAACGCACGCTTGAGGCTGTCGACCGCGTCGTCCGTCCGGTTCGCCATGCCGAAGGCGCGAGCCATGTCCAGACGTAGGCGGGCCTGGCGCTCGACCGGCAGGCCCACAGCCAGGCGATCAGCCTTTGCCTGTGAGGCTATGCCCAGCGCATCGTCCACATTTTCGAACTCCAGTGCCGTCGCCAGGCGATGAATCTGGACATTCGCCGGGCCGAACGAGGTCCACATCTCGTTGCCTTCGCCACCGAGGCGATCGGCAGCTTCCTTCGCCTTGCCCAGCATTTCGCCCGTTGTCTGGGCATCCTCCATGCGGGCGGCCGCCATAGCCCCGTTAAGGAACAGCGTGCCGTAGACGGACAAGGCAGTAGACGATGACCTCCACCATCCTGGAGCCACGTCCAGAGCCGCGTCGAGAGTGACGTTCACGGCCTCCTGTGGCAGGCCGGCGCCGAGCTGGACGTGTGCCACGCCGCGCCGCAGGGCCAGGATCACTGCTGGGTCACCGAGGTCGCTCGCAGCCACGTCACCTTGGTCGACGGCCGTCCACGCCAGGTTGGTCTCCCCCAGCTTCCGGAGATAGACAGCCGCCACGTGGAGGGCCAAGGCGAACTGCCTCAGCGCCTTCCTCCGGAGTTCGCTGGGACCTCTGTGGACTGCCAGACGTACATCGGCGAGCAGGCCCGGCAGAACCTCGCCCAGCCGCGCATACTGCGAAGCCTGGTAGAGGCGCCAGGCTTGGTCGACCTCCACCTCCACCCGTTCCAGGCGAGGCACCTCCCGGCGGTCGAACAGATCTCCAGAGAGGCGGCGCGACTGCATCAGCGCGGCCCGGATTGCCGGCACACTGCCCTTGTGGTCGCCGTAGTCGTCGAGCAAGGCGGGCGAACCTTGGAGATCTTCGACGTGGATGCGCAATGCATCGGCCAGGTCCGTCAGCATCTTGATGCGTTCCACCGGGATCCGGTCCGATTCCACGCGGTAGACCCAGTCTTCCGACCTGCCCACCAGCTCGCCGAGCTCCCGCTGGGTCAGCTCTCGCCGATCTCTGTAGAACTTGAGGCGCTGCCCGAACGTGAGGTGGTTGGTCATGCCGCGCATCGTTGCCCCTCCCCTGGCTACGTTGGGTCGAGTGTCACACGCGCTGCGGCAGCGCGACAGGCAACGGGTCAACTGCGGACACGGTTGATCGTCTCCGTAGGCTCAGCACCATGACCGAGAACGAGCACGAGCAGCGCATGGCCCGCCCTCGGATGGCATCCGGTGCCCTGTTCTTCAACGATCAAGGGCACGTACTGCTGGTACAGCCCTCGTACAAACCCAAGTGGGAGATCCCCGGCGGGTACGTCGAGATCGGCGAATCGCCCTTGTCCGCATGCAAGCGCGAGGTCCAGGAGGAGCTGGGCATCTCCCCCGCGATCGGCTCGCTCCTGGTCGTGGACTGGGCACCCAGCGAGACCGAAGGCGACAAGGTGCTGTACGTCTTCGACGGCGGGGAGCTACAGCCCGAGGACATAGACGCGATCAAGATCGCGGCCGGGGAGCTGCTGGCCGCCGAATTTCACCCCGCCGAGGCAATCGAAGATCTACTGATTCCGAGGCTCGCCCGCAGGGTCAAGCGGGCGATCGCCGCTCGAGGGGGTCCCCACCCTGAGTACCTAGAGCACGGGCAGCCGCCGCCCCAGGCATGAACCAGCTGGCAGCGCGGCCACCGCACAGCCAGCAGCCCATGCCGCCACGGCGAAGCACCCCCCTTCGCCCGGAAGGCGCCTGCCCGCCATGGACAGGCGCCTTCCGGTGCCAGTGGGCTACGTCGCACCCACTCGATTTCGCTACGGATATCGGAACGGCTCGGTTGACCCGGTAGTGGAGTACGACCGGCCTTAGGGGCCGCCCCCCGGACTTCCGCCCGGGGTATCAGTTCAGCCAGGATGCGAGCCCTTTCGGCCTCATTGAGCCCCGTGAGGACATCCGTCACCCGCTTCAGAGCATCACTCACCGGCAAGCCCTTTCCGCAGGTCAGACCCTACTTTTTGACGGTCAACGGCAGCAGCTTCTTGCCCGTCGGTCCGATTTGTATAGCCGTGTCCATTTGCGGGCAGACGCCACAGTCGAAGCACGGCGTCCAGCGGCAGTCCTCGACCTCGGTCTCGTCGAGCGCGTCCTGCCAGTCCTCCCAGAGCCAGTCCTTGTCCAGACCGGAGTCCAGGTGGTCCCAGGGCAGGACCTCCTCGTACGTACGCTCGCGCGTGGTGTACCAGGCGACGTCGACGCCCTGCTCGGGCAGCGTCTGCTCGGCGCACTTCATCCAGCGGTCGTAGCTGAAGTGCTCGCGCCAGCCGTCGAAGCGGCCGCCGTCCTCGTAGACCGCGCGGATGACGGAGCCCACGCGGCGGTCGCCGCGCGAGAGCAGGCCCTCGATGATGCCGGGCTTGCCGTCGTGGTAGCGGAAGCCGATGGAGCGGCCGTACTTCTTGTCGCCGCGGATCTTGTCGCGCAGCTTCTGCAGGCGGGCGTCGGTCTCCTCGGCGGAGAGCTGCGGCGCCCACTGGAAGGGGGTGTGCGGCTTGGGCACGAAGCCGCCGATGGAGACCGTGCAGCGGATGTCGTTGGACTTCGACACCTCACGGCCCTTGGCGATCACGTTGACCGCCATGTCGCCGATCTGCAGCACGTCCTCGTCGGTCTCGGTCGGCAGACCGCACATGAAGTAGAGCTTCACCTGGCGCCAGCCGTTGCCGTAGGCCGTGGCGACGGTCCGGATGAGGTCCTCTTCGGAGACCATCTTGTTGATGACCTTGCGCATGCGCTCGGAGCCGCCCTCGGGGGCGAACGTCAGACCGGAACGACGGCCGTTGCGGGTCAGCTCGTTCGCGAGGTCGACGTTGAACGCGTCCACACGGGTCGACGGCAGGGAGAGGCCGATCTTGTCCTCTTCGTAGCGGTCGGCCAGGCCCTTGGCGATGTCACCGATCTCGGTGTGGTCGGCGGAGGACAGCGACAGCAGGCCGACCTCCTCGAAGCCGGTCGCCTTGAGGCCCTTGTCCACCATCTCGCCGATGCCGGTGATGCTTCGCTCCCGCACGGGGCGCGTGATCATGCCGGCCTGGCAGAAGCGGCAGCCGCGCGTGCAGCCGCGGAAGATCTCCACCGACATCCGCTCGTGCACGGTCTCCGCGAGCGGCACCAGCGGCTGCTTGGGGTAGGGCCACTCGTCGAGGTCCATGACGGTGTGCTTGGACACCCGCCACGGCACGCCGGAGCGGTTGGGGACGACACGGGCGATGCGGCCGTCGGCCAGGTACTCCACGTCGTAGAAGCGCGGGACGTACACGCCGCCGGTCTTCGCCAGGCGCAGCAGCAGCTCGTCGCGGCCGCCGGGGCGGCCCTCGGCCTTCCAGGCCCGGATGATGTCGGTGATCTCCAGGACGGCCTGCTCGCCGTCGCCGATGACCGCGCAGTCGATGAAGTCCGCGATGGGCTCGGGGTTGAACGCCGCGTGGCCGCCCGCGAGGACGATCGGGTCGTCGAGGCCGCGGTCCTTGGACTCCATCGGGATGCCCGCGAGGTCCAGGGCCGTGAGCATGTTGGTGTAGCCGAGCTCGGTGGAGAAGCTCAGGCCGAACACGTCGAACGCGCCGACGGGCCGGTGGCTGTCCACGGTGAACTGCGGCACCTTGTGCTCACGCATCAGCTCCTCGAGGTCCGGCCACACGCTGTACGTGCGCTCGGCGAGGACGCCCTCGCGCTCGTTGAGGACCTCGTAGAGGATCATGACGCCCTGGTTGGGCAGTCCCACCTCGTAGGCGTCCGGGTACATGAGCGCCCAGCGGACGTCGCACTCCTCCCAGGGCTTGACGGTGGAGTTCAGCTCTCCGCCGACGTACTGGATGGGCTTCTGCACGTGCGGGAGGAGAGCTTCGAGGTGCGGGAAGACCGACTCGACAGGCATTCGCAGTGGTGTCTCTCATGAGCGGGCAGGGGTGACCCTCAAGGGTAACGTGCCCGCCGGCCGTACAAGGGGCGCCCGGAATTACTGGGCCTCCAGCCCCTCCCGCCACCGCTTGTCGGACACCGCCGCCCACACCTCCGGCAGCTCCCGCTCGGCCTGTTCCGCCCGCTGTTCCTCCCGCCCGTAGAGCAGCCCGAACGTGAAGGCGGACTCCCCCGCCCCGTCGGCCTGGGCGGCGATCGTGCGCAGGGCGCCGCGTGCCATGAGGCTGTCCTGGTGGTCGCCCAGCAGGGACTGGACGGTCTTCAGCTGCTTGGCGAAGCGTTTCGCGGGCTTGCCCAGGCCGGCCGTCGCGGCCTCCGCCGCGTAGCGGGTGCGCTTGGCGGCCTTGCGGGCGTCGTGCAGGGCGGTGTCGCGCTCGGGTCCCGGGGCCGCGGTGGCCAGGGCGTGCTCGACGCGGGCGGCCAGGCGTGCGTAGTCGCGCAGCACGGCCTTGGCCAGCGCGGGTGCCGGGGGCTTCGCGGCGGCGGTGCGCAGCGGCGGGTCGGCGAGGAGGGCGTCGAGGCTGTCGAGGAGCGCCAGATAGCGCTTGCCGTCGAGGACGCTGGTCAGGCGCTTGCGGGACTCGATGCGGTTGCGGCTGGACCAGATGCGCAGCCGGGCGCGCACGGGTCCGCGGACGAGTGTGCGGGGCAGTTCGTCGAGGTGTTCGCGCAGCCGTTCGGTGACGACCTCGCGGTCGCGGTCGATGCCCAGTTCGGCGGCGAGCCATTTCAGTTCCGCGGCGAGGGGGTCGGTGACGCGCCGGTCGAGGACGCCCGCGTAGGTGCGGAAGGCGCTGCGCAGGCGGCGGGTGGCGACGCGCATCTGGTGGACGGCGTCCTCGGTGCCGAGGCGGGCGCCGGGGTCGAGGGTGAGGACGGCTTCGGCCTGTTCGCGCAGGTACGCCAGGACGTGGTCGCCGGCGGTGGGCTTGGGGGGCAGGCTGGTGGCGGGCGGTTCGGTCAGGGGCGCGATGCCCGTCTCGGCCAGGGCCCGGGCCAGCTTGCTGGGCGCGTCCGAGGGGCGCAGGCCGGCCTTGCGCAGGTGCGGTTCGAGGGCGTCGAAGAGGTCCTCGTCGCCGCCCCGGGCGAGTTCGATCTCCACTTCCGTCCACCGGGCGGTGGCGCCGCCGTCGGTGAGGGCGGTGGCCGTGACCGTGTCGGTGCCGGCCTCGGCGAGCAGGGTGCCGCCGGCGTCGTGGAGGTGGTGCACCTGTCGGCGGGAGACGATCCGCACCAGCGGCCGGAGCGGGGCGTCGCGCGTGCGCGAGCGGACGAGTGCGGTCAGGGCGCGCGGCACGGCGGCCGCGAGGGGGGCGCGGATCTCGTCCCGTACCCCCGGGGCGACCGGCAGTTTCAGGTGCCAGCCGGCGTCGGTGCCGCCCGTGCGGCGGCGCAGGGTGATGCCGGCCGCGGCCAGGCGGCGGTCGGCGGTGTCGTAGTAGACGGCGTCCAGCTCGGCCGTCCCCCGGTCGTGGGCGGCCGCCACGGGTGCGGCCCCGCTCAGGTCGGGGAGGTGGGCCGGGCCCGTACCGTCGCCGGCTTCGTACTTCCGCTCGATCTCTCTCACGGTGTCCGCCATGACGCCGAATCTAGTCCTCGAACGGGCGTGGCGGCAGACCGCCTCCGGCGGCTAGGCCGACATCTGGCGCTGTGCCTTGATCGACTGGAGGAGTCCCACCGCCATCCAGGCCGCGAACATCGACGAGCCTCCGTAGGAGACGAAGGGCAGCGGGAGCCCGGTGACGGGCATGATGCCCAGGGTCATGCCGATGTTCTCGAAGCTCTGGAAGGCGAACCAGGCGATGATGCCGGCGGCCACGATCGTCCCGTACAGCTCGGTGGTCTCGCGGGCGATGCGGCAGGCCCGCCACAGCACGACGCCGAGCAGGAAGATGATCGCTCCGGCGCCGACGAAGCCGAGTTCCTCCCCGGCGACGGTGAAGATGAAGTCGGTCTGCTGCTCGGGGACGAACTGGCCGGTGGTCTGGGAGCCGTGGAAGAGGCCGGAGCCCGTGAGGCCGCCGGAGCCGATGGCGATGCGGGCCTGGTTGGTGTTGTAGCCGACGCCGGCCGGGTCGAGGGCGGGGTTGGCGAAGGCGGCGAAGCGGTTGAGTTGGTATTCGTCGAGGACGCCGAGCTGCCAGACGAGGAGGCAGCCGACGACGCCCGTGCCGATGAGCCCGGCGATCCAGCGGTTGGACGCGCCGGAGGCCAGCAGCACGGCCAGCACGATCACGACGAGCACCATGACGGAGCCGAGGTCGGGCATCAGCAGGATGACGGTGATCGGCAGCGCGGCGAGGGCGAGGGCCTCCATGACGGTGCGGTGGTCGGGCTGGCGCCGGTCGCCGGAATCGACCTTGCCGGCCAGCAGCATCGCCATCCCCAGCGTGATGGTGATCTTCGTGAACTCGGAGGGCTGGATGGAGAAGCCGCCGCCGAGCTGGATCCAGGAGCGGGCGCCGTTGATGGTCGCGCCCAGCGGGGTGAGCACGGCGAGGGTGAACAGCACCGAGATGCCGTACAGGATGGGGACGGCGCCGCGCAGCGCCCGGTGGCCGACCCAGACCGCGCCGAGGGCGAGGGCCAGGCCGATGCCGGTGTTGAGGAGGTTGCGCAGCAGGAAGTAGTAGGGGTCGCCCTGGTTGAGCTCGGTGCGGTTGCGGGTGGCGGAGTAGACGAGCAGGGTGCCGATGGCGGACAGGGCCAGGGCCGCGAGCAGCATGACCCAGTCCAGGCGGCGCAGCACGGAGTCGCGGGCGGTGAGCCGGGACCAGGTGCCGCGCTCGGGGGTGAATCGGCGGACGCGGTAACCGCCGGCGGTACTCACCGGTCCTCGTCCTCCTTCCGGGACGGGGACTGCTCCGGCGAGGCCGGTCCTCCCGAGGGCGGGGCCGAGGAGCCGTCCGAGGCGGACGCCGAGGGGCTGGGCGTGGGCGAGGCGATGGGCTGTGCCTCGATGGTGCCGTCCTTCTCGATCTTCGGCAGCCCGGCCTGCGGGTGCGGCAGCAGCGCCTTGCTCTCGTCGATCTTGCCCTTCTCGTCGACGCCGTACAGGCCGTTGTAGATCTTGCGGACGGCCGGGCCGGAGGCGCCGGAGCCGGTGCCGCCCTGGGAGATCGTCATGACGATGGTGTAGTCGGCGGTGTAGGTGGCGAACCAGGAGGTGGTCTGCTTGCCGTAGACCTCGGCGGTGCCGGTCTTGGCGTGCATGGGGATCTCTTTCTGGGGCCAGCCCTGGAACCGCCAGGCGGCGGTGCCGTTGGTGGCGACGCCGGCGAGGGCGGCGTCGATCTGGTCGCGGGTCCGGCCCTGGAAGGGCAGCCGGCCGTGGGAGGCCGGCTTGATCTCCCGTACGCGCTTGCCGTCGCTGGAGACGATGGCCTTGCCGACGGTGGGGTTGTACAGGGTGCCGCCGTTGCTGATGGCGGCGTAGATGGTGGCCATCTGGATGGGGGTGACGAGGGTGTCGCCCTGGCCGATGGAGTAGTTGACGGAGTCACCGGCGCGCATGCGCATGCCGGACTCGCAGTTCTCCTTGGCGATCTTCCCGGCGTAGCTGTCGTCCTTGTCGCTCTGCTTGCACCAGGTGTCCTTGTTGGCCTCCCAGTACTTCTTCTTCCACTCGCGGTCGGGGACGCGGCCGCGGACCTCGTTGGGGAGGTCGATGCCGGTCTCCTTGGCGAGGCCGAACTGGTGGGCGGTCTTGTAGAACCAGTCGGCGGGGTTCTTGGGCTTGTTGCCGCCGTCCTTCTGCCACTGGCGGTAGGCCAGGTCGTAGAAGACGGTGTCGCAGGAGACCTCCAGCGCCCGGCCGAGGTTGATGGAGCCGTGGGACTGGGACTCGAAGTTCTTGAAGACCTGGCCGCCGATGCTGTACGAGCTCGAGCAGTTGTAGCCGTCGTCGAAGCCGTATCCGGCGTTGACGGCCGCCGTGGTGGAGATGACCTTGAAGATGGAGCCGGGGGCGGCCTGGCCCTGGATGGCGCGGTTGAGCAGCGGGTAGTTGGAGTCCTTGCCGGTGAGTTCCTTGTAGTCCTTGCCGGAGATGCCGCCGACCCAGGCGTTGGGGTCGTAGGTGGGGTTGGAGGCCATGGCGACGACCCGGCCGGTCTTGGACTCCATCACCACGACGGCGCCGGCGTCGGCCTTGTAGGGGACGCCGGTGTTGCGGTCGATCTCCTTGCGGGCGTCCTTCATCGCCTGGTCCAGTTCGCGTTCCGCTATGGCCTGCACGCGGGCGTCGATGCTGGTGACGACGTTGGCGCCGGGCTCGGCCTTGTCGCTCTTGGCCTTGCCGATGACGCGGCCGAGGTTGTCGACCTCGTAGCGGGTCACGCCGGCCTTGCCGCGCAGCTCGGTGTCGTACTGGCGCTCTATCCCCGAGCGGCCGATCTGGTCGGAGCGCAGCAGCGGGGAGCGGCCGTTCTTGGCCTTGGTGATCTCCTCGTCGCTGACGGGCGAGAGGTAGCCGAGGACCTGTGCGGTGTTGGAGCCGCCCGGGCCGGCGTAGCGGCGCACGGCGGTGGGCTCGGCCGTGATGCCCGGGAAGTCCTCCTGGCGCTCACGGATCTGCAGGGCCTGCTGGGTGGTGGCCTCGTCCGTGATGGGGATGGGCTGGTAGGGCGAGCCGGCCCAGCACGGCTTGGGGGTCTTGGCGTCGCACAGCCGCACCTTGGCGGCGACGTCCTCGGGCTTGAGGTTCAGCACGCCGGCGAGGCGGGCGAGGACGGCCTTGCCCCTGTCCTTCATCTTCATCAGGTCGGTGCGGCTGGCGGAGACCACCAGCCGGGTCTCGTTGTCCGCGAGCGGCACCCCGCGGGCGTCGAGGATCGAGCCGCGGGTGGCGGGGGCGACGACCTGCTGGATGTGGTTGTCGGCGGCCTCGGCGGTGTACTGGTCGCCGTTGCGGATCTGCAGGTACCACAGGCGGCCGCCGAGGGTGAGCAGCAGCGAGAAGACGAGGATCTGGATGACGACCAGCCGGATCGTGATGCGCGAGGTCCGCCCGGTCTCAGGACGACTGGTCAAAGCCGCTTGACCCCCTTGAGCTTCGGCTTGCGCGGCTTGGCGAGCAGGCTGGTGCGCTGGCTGCCGATGCGGCTGGTGCGGCCGCCGAGGCGGCCCTTGCGGCTGATGCGGCCGAGGCGGAAGCTGCCACCGGTGTTGCGCCGGTAGGCGGGCTCGCCGGCGCCGGCGACCGCGGTGCCGTCGCCGGTGAGCGGATCGCCGAGGGTGCGCCGGGCCACGGCCATGATCAGGGGCACGGTGAAGGGGGCGAGCAGCAGGTCGTAGAGGGCGGCGGTCGCCACGAGGCCGGTGAGGCCGACGTGGCGGGCGGCGGTGTCGCCGACGAGGGAGCCGACGCCCGCGTAGAGCAGGGTGGAGGCGATGGCGGCGCCGACGACGGCGAGCATGGGCGCGGTGGCCGAGCGCAGCTGGCCGCTCTCGGGTCTGGCCAGGCCGATGAGGTAGCCGATCAGGCACAGCACCAGGGCGTAGCGCCCGGTGGCGTGGTCGGCGGGGGGCGCGAGGTCGGCGAGCAGGCCGGCCCCGAAGCCGATGAGGGCGCCCGCGGTGTGTCCGTAGACGAGGGCGAGGCCGACGACGACGAGGAGCAGCAGGTCGGGGACGGCGCCGGGCAGGTGGAGGCGGGCGAAGACGCTCACCTGGACGACGAGTGCCACCACCACGAGCGCGGTCGAGAGCAGGATCCGGTTCAGGCGCATCGGTCAGTCCTGGGGCTTGGCGCTCGGGGAGGGGGTGACGGTGACGGTCACGGTGGGGGCCGGCTTGGGAGCCTCGGGTTTGGGCGGCAGGACGGTGTCGCGGGGGTCCTCGCGGGGCGGCTGGACGACCACGCCGACGAGGTCGAGCTTGCTGAAGCCGACGAAGGGGCGCACCTGCAGGGTGCGGGTGAGGCCGCCGCCGGAGGGCTCGACGCGGGTGACCTCGCCGACGGGGACGCCGGGCACGAAGGGCTTGTCGCGGCTGGAGCCGAAGGTGGTCAGGCGGTCGCCCTCGCGGACGGCGGCCTTGCCGTTGAGGAGCTCCACGCGCAGGGAGCGGTCGCCCTGGCCGTTGGCGAAGCCGATCTCGCCGGTCTTCTCCATGCGGGTGCCCACCGTGAACTTGGGGTCGCTGGCGAGCAGGACGGTGGAGGTGGTGGGGCCCACGGTGGTGACGCGGCCGACGAGGCCGTCGCCGTTGAGGACGGTCATGTCGCGCTTGACGCCGTCGTTGCCGCCGATGTCGATGGTGACGGTCCAGGAGAAGCCCTGCGCGGCTCCTATGGCGATGACCTGGGCGCCCTTGATGCCGTACTGGCCGCGGCCGGCGGTCTTGAGCATCGCGTCGAGCTCGCGAAGGCGGCCGCGGTTGCGGTCGTCGCTGCCGAGCCGCTGCTTGAGGGTGGTGTTCTCGCGCTCCAGCTCGCTGATGCGGTCGCTGCGGTCGCCGGAGTCGCGGACGGCGGCGATGGCGTCGCCGACCGGGTCGACGGCGGCGGCCACGCCCTGTTCCACCGGGCCGAAGGCCGAGGCGGCGGCGTGCCGCGCGCCGTCGAGCGGGGACTGCTCACCGCCGCGGATGTCGACCGTGATCAGCGCGAAGGCGATCGCGATCAGCAGCACCAGCAGCAGCCGGCTCTCTCGTGTGTCCCTCACGTGCGGCGGCGGGCCCTTCTCGTCGGACCGCCGGGCTGCGGGTCCGGACGGTCATCGGGGAGCGTTCTGCCTGTATATCAGTTGGGGCAGGCGCCGTCGGCGCGCCATGGAGCGAGCGCCTCCGGTCCGGCACGGGACGCCCCTTTCGTCACCGACGGGGCTGGGCGTCCAGGACCTGCTGGAGGGCTTCGAACTCCTCGACGCACTTGCCGGAGCCGAGGGCGACGGAGTCCAGCGGGTCCTCGGCGATGTGGATCGGCATGCCGGTCTCGCGGCGCAGCCGCTCGTCGAGGCCGCGCAGGAGGGCGCCGCCGCCGGTGAGAACGATGCCGCGGTCCATGACGTCACCCGAGAGCTCCGGCGGGCACTTGTCGAGGGTGGTCTTGACCGCGTCGACGATGGAGTTGACGGGCTCCTCGATGGCCTTGCGGACCTCGGCGGCGGAGATGACCACGGTCTTGGGCAGGCCGCTGACCAGGTCCCGGCCGCGGATCTCGGTGTGCTCGTCCTGCTCCAGGTCGTAGGCCGAACCGATGGTGATCTTGATCTGTTCGGCGGTGCGCTCACCGAGGAGGAGGCTGTACTCCTTCTTGATGTGCTGGATGATCGCGTTGTCCAGCTCGTCGCCGGCGACCCGGATGGACTGCGCGGTGACGATGCCGCCCAGGGAGATCACGGCGACCTCGGTGGTGCCGCCGCCGATGTCCACGACCATGTTGCCGGTGGCCTCGTGGACGGGCAGCCCCGAGCCGATGGCGGCGGCCATGGGCTCCTCGATGATGTGCACCTGCCGGGCACCGGCCTGGGTGGAGGCCTCGATGACGGCGCGGCGCTCGACGCCGGTGATGCCGGAGGGCACGCAGACCACGACGCGCGGGCGGGCCATCCAGCGGCGCTTGTGGATTTTGAGGATGAAGTAACGGAGCATCCGCTCCGTGATCTCGAAGTCGGCGATCACGCCGTCCTTGAGCGGACGGACCGCGACGATGTTGCCGGGGGTTCGGCCGATCATCTTCTTGGCCTCGGCGCCGACCGCGAGGATCCCACCGGTGTTGGTATTGATCGCGACGACTGACGGCTCGTTGAGGACGATCCCGCGGCCTCTGACGTAAACCAGCGTGTTGGCGGTCCCGAGGTCGACAGCCATGTCACGGCCGATGAACGACATGTTGTTCCCCATGAGGATACGTCTGGCCTTCCCAGTTTGAGCGATTGCTTACTTGAGGACGGCAGGTGTGGTGCGCTGCGGGGCGCCGAGGCTTCATCGTAGTCTCGCCCACTCGAACGCGGTGCGAGGGTTCCTCCGCCATTGTGGGTGGAACACGAGCTGGCCCCAGTAATGGTGACGTCGTGTCGGAGTGAGAGGTTCCCTCGTTCGGCGCGGCATATGCCTGAGGGCGACCGAAAAGAAATCGGTCGCCCCTGATCAGAATGGACGTTCGGCTGATCCGGTATCAGGCGAGGCCGGGAAAGAAAATCTTGATTTCCCGCTCCGCGGACTCCGGGGAGTCCGAGGCGTGGATGAGGTTCTCGCGCGTGATGGTCCCGAAGTCGCCGCGGATCGAGCCGGGAGCGGCCGCGATGGGGTCGGTCGGGCCGGCCAGCGCGCGGACGCCCTCGATGACGCGCTCGCCCTCGACGACCAGGGCCACGACCGGGCCGGAGGACATGAAGCCCATCAGCGGCTCGTAGAAGTCTCGGCCGACGTGCTCGGCGTAGTGCTGCTCGAGGGTGGCACGGTCCAGGGTGCGGAGCTCCAGCGCCGCGATCGTCCAGCCGGCCTTCCGCTCGATGCGGCCGACGATCTCGCCGACCAGGCCGCGGCGGACGGCGTCCGGCTTGAGAAGGACGAGGGTGCGCTGGCTCATACTGCGGGCTCCTTGCGGCAATCGAGTGTGTGGCCCAGAGGGTACAGGGGCGCGGCAGCCGAGCGGCACCCGGACCGTGATCGCCGGCAAGGCCACGGCGGACCGCCTCCGGCGGCTCACCTCCGCCTGCGCGGAGCAGCGGCCCGGGTGCTGAACCCAGTTCAGCACCCGGCACTGACAACCGGGCCCTATGCGGCGTCCGCCGCAGCGGCGGCGAAGCGGGCCTTGGCCTCGTCCACCTTGCGGCCGAAGTGGACCGAGGCCCACCACAGGCCGGCGAAGACCACGCCGAGGATGAACATCATCGGGACGACCAGGCCGCTGGCGATCAGGCCGATCTGCAGCAGCCAGCCCAGCTGGACGCCGCCGGGCCGGGTGAGCATCCCGCACAGCAGGACGCTGAGCACCATGGCGGTACCGCTGACGGCCCAGACCGTGCCCGTGGACAGGTCGGAGGTCTGCATGGCGACCAGGCCGGCGAAGCCGATGACGAAGAATTCACCGATCAGGGTGCTCGCGCACAGCGTCCTCATGTCAGCCCCTTCCCAGCAGCAGCCGGGCCTCGCCGACCGTGATCACCGAGCCGGTCACCAGCACACCGGCGCCCGCGTACTCGCCCTCTTCCTCCGCGAGGGTGATCGCGGCCTCGAGGGCGTCGTCCAGCCGCGGCTCGACCTGGACGCGCTCGGAACCGAAGACCTCGACGGCCAGCGCCGCCAGCTCGTCCACGTCCATGGCGCGCGGGGTGGAGTTCCGGGTGACGACGATCTCCGCGAAGATCGGCTCGAAGGCCTCCAGCAGGCCGCGCACGTCCTTGTCGGCGCTGGTGCCGACGACGCCGACGAGACGGCTGAAACCGAACGCCTCGGTGACGCCCTCGGCCGCGGCCCGGGCGCCGGCCGGGTTGTGGGCGGCGTCGAGCACCACGGTGGGGCTGCGGCGCACGACCTCCAGCCGGCCCGGGGAGGTGACGGAGGCGAAGGCGCGGCGGACGGTGTCGATGTCCAGGATGCGGGCGTGCTGCGAGCCGATGCCGAAGAACGCCTCGACCGCGGCCAGGGCGACGGCGGCGTTGTGCGCCTGGTGGGCCCCGTACAGCGGGAGGAAGACCTCTTCGTACTCGCCGCCCAGGCCGCGCAGGGTCAGCAGCTGGCCGCCGACCGCGACCTCGCGGGCGGTGACGCCGAACTCCATGCCCTCGCGGGCGACGGTCGCGTCCACCTCGACGGAGTGCTTGAGGAGCACCTGCGCCGCGTCCACCGGCTGCTGCGCCAGCACGACGGTGGCGTCGGGCTTGATGATCCCGGCCTTCTCCGCGGCGATGGCGCCCGAGGTGGAGCCGAGCCGGTCGGTGTGGTCGAGCGCGATCGGGGTGACCACGGCGACCGTGCCGTCGACGACGTTGGTGGCGTCCCAGGTGCCGCCCATGCCGACCTCGACGACGGCCACGTCCACGGGGGCGTCGGCGAAGGCCGCGAAGGCCATGCCGGTGAGCACCTCGAAGAAGGAGAGGCGGAAGTCCTCGCGCTCGTCGACCATCCGGACGTACGGCTCGATGTCGCGGTAGGTCTCGATGAAGCGCTCGGCGGCGATCGGGGCGCCGTCCAGGCTGATCCGCTCGGTCACGGACTGCACGTGCGGGCTGGTGTAGCGGCCGGTGCGCAGGTCGAAGGCGGCCAGCAGGGCCTCGATCATGCGGGCGGTGCTGGTCTTGCCGTTGGTGCCGGTGATGTGGATCGCGGGGTAGGCGCGCTGCGGCTGGCCGAGGATGTCCATCAGGGCTTCCATGCGCACCAGCGACGGGTCCAGCTTGGTCTCGCCCCAGCGGCCCGCCAGCTCGCTCTCCACCTCGCGCAGCGCCCGGTCCACCTCCGGGTCCTCCGGCCGGGCCGGGACGCCGTCGCCCTGCGGGGGCCCGGACTGGGCGCGCAGGGTGCGGCTGCCGGCCTCGATCACGGCGAGGTCGGGGTCGCGGTCGGTCTCGGCTTCGACGATCTCGGCGAACCGGTCGGTTGCACCGTTTTCACCATTTTCGCCGGGTTCGGTTTCGCCGTTTTCGTCGTTCAGGGGGCGCTCGCTCACGGGGCCCAGTCTACGGACCGGGGCGCCCGGGAGAGCGGGGGCACCTCCCACGACATCGGGAGCGCGTACATCCGCTTTGGCATACGGTTTTTCCGGAAGATCCCTTGAGTGAGTTTCGGCGGTGCGCGCGAAGGAGAGCCATGGGGTCCGAGGACCGGGACCGGCTCCAGGCGGTCCTGGAGGCGCTGCCGGCCGGTGCGCTGCTGCAGAGCCCGGCCGACGAGGTGCTGGCCGTCAACCGACGGTTCGTCCGCATGTTCGACCTGGAGGGGCGGGCCGACCTCTCCCCCGGCGCCCCCATGCGGCCCGTCGCCCCGCTCGTACGGGCCTTCTTCGCCCCCGGCCACACCGGACCGGGCACCCCCGGCGAGATCCTGGCCGGCCGCCATGTGCACCGGGTGGCCGAGATCCCGCTCACCGACGGGCGGACGATCCGCCGCCAGGTCGAACCGCTGCGGCACGGCGACGCCTACCTCGGCTCCCTGTGGGTGTTCGCCGACATCACCGACGCCAAGCGGCGCGAGCGCGACCTGGAGCGCGACAACCGCACGCTCACCGAGCTCGCCGGACAGCGCAACGCCTTCACCGCCGCCGCCTCCCACGAGCTGCGCACCCCCCTCACCTCGATCTGCAGCTTCGGCGAGCTGCTGGCCGACCCGGCCTTCGGCAGCCTCGGCGCCGAGCAGTCCTCCTTCCTGGACGCCATCCGGCGCAACGCCGAACGGATGCAGCGGGTGATCTCCGACCTGCTGCTCACCACCCGGATGCGGGCCGCCGGACCCGAGCTGGAATTCGCCCCCGTGGACGTACCGCACATGCTCGAGGACTCCGTCATGGACCAGATGGGCGCGATCGAACGGGCGGAACTGTTCGCCGTCCTCGACTGCGCGCCCGGCCCCGCCCTGCGCGGCGACCGCCACCGCCTCCAGCACGTCCTGGGAAACCTGCTGGAGAACGCCGCCAAGTTCACCCCGCCCGGCGGCCGGATCACCGTCACCGCCGCCCCCCGCGGCGTCCACTGGGACATCGAGGTCGCCGACACCGGCATCGGCGTCCCCGAGCAGGCCCGCCACGAGATCTTCACCGGCTTCGTACGGGCCCCCAACGCCCGCTCCGGCGGCTACCCCGGCACCGGACTGGGCCTGGCCATCGCCCGTACCGTCGTCGAGCTGCACGGCGGCACGATCACCGTCGGCGGCCGCGAGGGCGAGGGCGCGGTCTTCCGCATCCGGCTGCCCCTGGAGGGGCCGCCGCCCGCACCCGGAGCGAGGGCCCGGCCATGACCCGCATCCTCCTCGTCGAGGACGACCCCGACCTCGCCCTCGCCCTGCGGGTCCTGCTCACCCGCGCCGGCCACGAGGCCGTCCACGCCGAGGACGGCCGCGAGGCCCTGCGCCTGCTGTTCGCCGAACGGCCCGGGCTGATGATCCTCGACATCGGCCTGCCCGGCCTCGACGGCTGGGAGGTGCTCGAACGCACCCGCGACATGAGCGACCTGCCCGTCCTGCTGCTCACCGCCCGCGGCGCCGAGTCCGACCGGGTGCGCGGCCTGCGCGCCGGCGCCGACGACTACCTGCCCAAGCCCTTCGGCAACGACGAGCTCCTCGCCCGCGTCGAGGCGCTGCTGCGCCGCAGCGAGCCCACCCGCTGGGCGGGCGACTCCTTCGGCGGGGACGGGCTGCGGCTGGTGCCCGAACGGCGCTCGGCCGTATGGCAGGGCCACGAGGCGCGGCTGAGCGACATCGAGTACCGGCTGCTGCAGGTGCTCGTCCGCAACCGGGGCCGGGTGATCACCACCGACCAGCTGCTGGACCGGGTGTGGGACGACCCGGAGGGCACCGGCCGTGAGCGGGTGAAGTTCGCGGTGCTGCGGCTGCGGCGCAAACTGCGCCAGGCCGCCGGCGACGAGGCCGCCGACCCCCTGGAGGCCGTACGCGGCCTGGGCTACCGCTACCGCCCCGACGACGGCGGCAATGGCGAGGACGAGGGGGCCGAAGGTCCCTGACCGGCCCGGGACCATGGTCCTCGATCATCCCTTCGCAACCGTCCGGCAACCGAAGACCCTCCTGACGCGCAACCGGGGCACCGCAGTCTCGTAGCCGTCCCCGCCGCCGGCCTCAGGAGTCCCCCTCGTGCTGTCCCTGCCCCCGCGTAGCGTCGCCCTCGTTCTCGGCACCCGCCCCGAGCTCGTCAAGCTGACCGACCTCGTGCGCCTCCTGGGCCCCGCCGCCCACCTGGTCCACACCGGGCAGCACTACGACGAGGAGCTGTCGGGCCGCTTCCTGACCGAGCTGGGCCTGCCGGAGCCGACGTTCCTGACCGGCGTGGGCGGGCAGCCGCGCGCCGTGCAGATCTCCGCCGCCCTCGCGCAGCTCGACGAGCTGTTCACGGCCGAGCCGCCGCTGGCCGTCGTCGTCCAGGGCGACACCAACGCCGCCCTCGCCGGCGCGCTGGCCGCCAACGCCCGCGGGATCCCCCTGCTGCACGTCGAGGCCGGGCTGCGCAGCCACGACCGCGACATGCCCGAGGAGCACAACCGCGTCCTCATCGACCGCATCGCCGACGTGCTGTGCGCCGCCACCGAGGACAACCGCGCCAACCTCCTCGCCGAGGGCATCGACGACGCCCGCATCGCCGTCACCGGCAACACCGTCGTCGAGGCCGTCCGCAACCAGCTCCCCGACGCGGCGGAGCGCACGGCGCTGCTGGCCCGGCACGCGCTGACCGCCGACGGCTATGTCCTGGCCACCGTGCACCGGCCCGAGAACACCGACTCGCCCGGGGCCCTGCGCGCCATCCTCACCGAGCTGGCCGCCCTGGCCACCGCCGACCGCCCGGTCGTCCTGCCGCTCCACCCGCGCACCCGCGCCCGCATCGAGGCCGCGGGCCTCACCGGCCTGCTGACCCCGCTGACGGTGACCGCTCCCCTGGGCTACTCCGAGTTCCTGGCCCTGGCCCGGCACGCCGCGCTGCTGATCTCCGACTCGGGCGGCATCCAGGAGGAGTGCACGGTCCTCGGCCGCCCGCTGGTGGTCGTCCGCCGCTCGACGGAGCGGCCGGAGGCCATGGGGGACTTCGCGGACCTGGTCGAGCCGGGGGCGCAGATCGGGCGGGTCGCCACCCGCCGCCTGGCGGAGGGCGCGGACGGTCTGCGGCGACTGGCCGCCCTGCCGAGTCCCTTCGGGGACGGGCTGGCGTCGGAGCGGATCGTGGCGCTGCTGGTCGCGATCGGCGCGCCGGAACAACTGGCGGCAGCGGCCTGAGCCTTCCCCCACCCCGCCCCTTCCCGTAACCGGGGGCTCAATGTGAGCCCGTCCGGCGATTGAGGACAAGAAACGGTGAAAGGGCGGGACCGGGGCCCCTTCCGCGACGCGCACCGCACCGCACCGCCCCCGTAAACGCACCCCCCCCCGGAGCCCCCACCCGCATGTTCTCCAGCCCCCTCCTCCTCGCCTTCCCCTTCTTCCTCCTCCTGTGCTTCCTGCTCTACTGGGCCGGCGCCCGCCACGCCTACACCCGCCGCCCCGAGGCCGGCCACGGCGACCCCGGCGCCTTCGACTGGCACTTCTTCGTCCCGTGCCGGGACGAAGAAGCCGTCGTCGGCACCACCGTGCGCCGGCTGCGCGCCGACCACCCGGGCGCGCACGTGTGGGTCATCGACGACGACAGCGAGGACCGCACCGGCGCCATCGTCGCCGCCCTGGCCGACGACGACCGCCGCGTCCACCTCGTGAGCCGTCGCCGCCCCCACGCCCGCCAGGGCAAGGGCGCCGCGCTCAACGCCGCGTACGACGAGCTGAACCAGTTCCTGTCCAAGGACGCCGACCGCGAGCGCGTCGTGGTGTGCGTCATCGACGCCGACGGCCAGCTCGACCCGCACGCCCTCCCCCGCGTCGCCGGCCCGCAGGGCTTCGGCGATCCGGAGATCGGCGGCGTCCAGGTCAGCGTCCGGATGCGCAACACCGACGACCCCCGCCCGCTCGGCGAGGACCGCGGCCGCATCGCCAACGCCTTCGCCCGTCTCCTCGTCCGGATGCAGGACATGGAGTTCTCCGTCTCCAACGCCGGCATGCAGCTGCTGCGCGGCCGCACCGGCTCCGTGGGCCTCGGCGGCAACGGCCAGTTCACCCGGCTGACCTCGCTGGACCGCATAGCCGCCGCCGAGCGCCGCCCCTGGCAGCGCGGCGCGCTGCTGGAGGACTACGAGCTGGGCCTGCACATGATCCTGGCCGGTGACCGCATAGCCCACATAGCCGACACCTGGGTCTCCCAGGAGGGCCTGCCGCACGGCCGCCGCTTCCTCACCCAGCGCACCCGCTGGGCCCAGGGCAACCTGCAGTGCGTGCGCTACGCGCCGCGCATCGTCTCCTCGCGCCACTACGGCGGCAAGGGCGTCCTGGAGACGCTCTACACCTTCCTCCAGCCCGTCGCCCACCTGGTCACCCTCGCGCTGTGCGCGATCATGTTCACCCTCCTCGGCCTGACGGCCGCTCAGGACGGCGTGGGCGAGGCGTTCGGCGGCATGCTGGCCCTGTGGCCACTGGTGCTCGCGCTGGGCGTCGTCTCCGTGCTGCCGTTCGTGCTGTGGGGCCCGCTCTACCGCCGTGACCGCGCCGCCGACCGGTCGATGCTGACCGCGCTGCTGTGGGGGCTGGCCCTGTGGCTGTACGCGTACCACCTCTTCCCCGCCTCGGCGCGCGGGTTCGTCCGGATGCTGCGCGGCCGCAACGGCTGGGCGAAGACCCGGCGCAACGCCGAGCGCGTGGAGTCCGGGCCGGTGGCCATCGAGGCCTGAGCCCCCCTCACGAGCCGCACGGGCCTCATGAGATCGGTCACAGAAGAGACCGACGAGGCAACTTTCCGTTCCCTTCCGTCATCTGACCGCCGGTGATATTTATGCCCGGAACGGTTCCGGGTGGCGGAACGGAGCGTTGTGCGGATACCACAACTGAGCAATCGGACGCATCTGCTGCTGCTCACCGCGTGGGCGGTGCTCTGGTTCGTGATCGTCGAGCCCAGCGGCGGCTTCTCCTGGCACTACCTGCGCACCGGCGGCGAGCTGATCTACGGATCCTCGGGCGACGGCGGGCTCAACCTCTACGCCCGCCACCCTGAGCTGCAGATGGGTCCCATCAGCTTCCTCGTGGCGGGCCTGTTCAACCCCTTCCCCGCCGAGGTCGGGCAAGTGCTGGCCGAGGCGTTCATGTCGGTGCTGGGCCTGGTGATCCTGGTCCTCGCCGGCCGCAGCGCCGCCCGGCACTTCCTGGGCACGGGCACGAACCACCAGCGGCTGCGGCAGCGCGTGCTCATCGCGGGCCTGGCCTTCATCCCCATGTGGATCGAGGTCGCGGTCCGCTTCGCGCATCTGGACGACGTCCTCGCGCTCTTCTTCACCGCCCTGGCGGTCTATTACCTGACGCGCTGCAATGCCGCCGCGACCGGCATCTGCATGGCCCTGGCCCTGGACTCCAAGCCCACCGCGCTGGCCTTCCTGCCGCTGCTGCTCGCCCTGCCCAAGGAGCGGTGGCTGCGCGCGGGCCTGTGGTGCGTGGGCCTGGTGGCGGTGGCCTGGCTGCCGTTCTTCGTCGTCGACCCGCAGTCCTTCGCCGCGGCGAAGTTCACCATTCCCAACAGCCCCGCCTCCGCGCTGCGCTGGCTGGGCGGCAACACCCCCGTGACCCCCGACTGGGCCCGGCCCGCCCAGGCCGCGCTCGGCCTCGCCCTCGGGACGATCGCCGTCTGGCGGGGCCGGTGGGCGGCGGTCGTGCTGCTGGGCGCCAACGCCCGCATCGTCCTCGACCCCAGCGTCTACACCTACTACACGGCGTCCGTGCTGCTGGGCACCCTGCTGTGGGACGTGTGCGGACAGCGGCGCCTGGTGCCGTGGTGGAGCTGGATCGCGCTGATCGTCCTCTACGGCAGCGTGTTCATGGTGCCCGACGAGTCGGCCAAGGGCCTGATCCGGCTCGGCTTCGTGGCCGTGTCGACGGCGTACGTGCTGTTCGCCCCCGTACGGGACCGGCGGGACCGCAACCAGCACAGGCCCCTCGACCGGGTGGAAGAGGGGCCTGTGGAAGGGCCGTGGGGTCCCATGTGGGACCCGGGTCGTACGAGGCCTTGGGCCGCTACTTCGCCGGCAGGGCGGCCAGCTGGGCGGTGATCCGCTCGATGTCGGCCTCGGCCGTCGCCAGGCGCGTGCGGATCTTCGCCACGGCCGCCTCGGCGGCCTTGGCGAGGAACGCCTCGTTGCCGAGCTTGGCCGTGGACTGCGCCTTGTCCTTCTCGGCAGCGGCCAGCGCCTTGGTCAGCCGCTTGCGCTCGGCCTCGACGTCGATCGTGCCGGACAGGTCGAGCGCCACGGTCGCGCCCGCGACCGGCAGCGAGGCGGTGGCGGCGAAGCCCTCGCCGGCCGGCTGGAGGCGCAGCAGCAGACGCATCGCGTCCTCGTGGGCGGCCAGCGCCGTGCCGGTCAGGTCCAGCTGGGCCGGGACCCGCTGGCCCGGCTGCAGGCCCTGGTCGGAGCGGAAGCGGCGGACCTCGGTGACGACCTGCTGGACCGTCGCGATCTCCTGCTCGGCCGCGGCGTCACGGAAGCCGCTGTCGGCCGGCCAGTCGGCGATGACCACGGACTCGCGGCCGGTGAGCGCGGTCCACAAGGTCTCGGTGACGAACGGGACGACCGGGTGCAGCAGGCGCAGCGTGACGTCCAGGACCTCGCCCAGCACCCGGCGCGAGGCCTCGGCCTCGGGGCCGCCCTTGGCGAAGGTGGCCTTGGACAGCTCGACGTACCAGTCGAAGACCTCGTCCCACGCGAAGTGGAACAGCGTGTCGGAGAGCTTCGCGAACTGGTAGTCGTCGTAGTACGCGTCCACCTCGGCGACGACCGAGTTGAGCCGGGAGAGGATCCACCGGTCGGTGGCGGACAGCTGCTCGGCGGGCGGCAGCTCGCCCTCGACCGTCGCGCCGTTCATGAGCGCGAAGCGCGTCGCGTTCCAGATCTTGTTGGCGAAGTTCCGCGAGCCCTGGACCCAGTCCTCGCCGATCGGCACGTCCACGCCGGGGTTGGCGCCGCGGGCGAGGGTGAAGCGGACGGCGTCGGAGCCGTACTTGTCCATCCAGTCCAGCGGGTTGACGGCGTTGCCGAAGGACTTCGACATCTTCTTGCCGAACTGGTCGCGGACCATGCCGTGCAGGGCGATGGTGTGGAACGGCGGGGTGCCGTCCATCGCGTACATGCCGAACATCATCATCCGGACGACCCAGAAGAAGAGGATGTCGTAGCCGGTGACGAGGACGGAGTTCGGGTAGAACTTCGCGACGCTGTCGGTCTTCTCGGGCCAGCCGAGCGTGGAGAAGGGCCACAGGCCGGAGGAGAACCAGGTGTCCAGGACGTCGGTCTCCTGGTGCCAGCCCTCGCCCGTGGGCGCCTCGTCGTCGGGTCCGACGCAGACCATCTCGCCGTTCGGCCCGTACCAGACCGGGATGCGGTGGCCCCACCACAGCTGGCGCGAGATGCACCAGTCGTGGAGGTTGTCGACCCAGCCGAAGTAGCGGGACTCCATCTCCTTGGGGTGGATGGCGACGTCGCCGTCACGGACCGCCTTGCTGGCGGCCTCGGCCAGCGGGCCGACCTTGACCCACCACTGCATCGACAGGCGCGGCTCGATGGTCGTCTTGCAGCGGGAGCAGTGGCCGACGGAGTGCTCGTAGGGGCGCTTCTCGGCGACGATGCGGCCCTCGGCGCGCAGGGCGCCGACGATGGTGCTGCGGGCCTCCAGCCGGTCCAGGCCCTGGAAGGGGCCGTGGACGGTGATGACCGCGTGCTCGTCCATGACGGTGATGGACGGCAGGTCGTGCCGCTGGCCGATCTCGAAGTCGTTGGGGTCGTGGGCCGGGGTGACCTTGACGGCGCCCGTGCCGAACTCCGGGTCGACGTGCTCGTCGGCGACGACCGGGATGCGGCGGCCGGTGAGCGGCAGCTCGATCTCGGTGCCGACCAGGTGCTTGTACCGCTCGTCCTCGGGGTGGACGGCCACGGCGGTGTCGCCGAGCATCGTCTCGGCGCGGGTGGTGGCCACCACGATGGAGGCGTCGCCCTCGCCGTACCGGATGGAGACGAGCTCGCCCTCGTCGTTCTGGTACTCCACCTCGATGTCGGAGATGGCGGTCAGACAGCGCGGGCACCAGTTGATGATGCGCTCGGCGCGGTAGATCAGCTCGTCGTCGTAGAGCTTCTTGAAGATCGTCTGGACGGCCTTGGAGAGGCCCTCGTCCATGGTGAACCGCTCGCGGCTCCAGGCCACGCCGTCGCCCAGACGACGCATCTGGCCGGAGATCTGGCCACCGGATTCGGCCTTCCACTGCCACACGCGCTCGACGAACGCCTCGCGGCCGAGGTCGTGGCGGGACTTGCCCTCCTTGGCCAGCTCGCGCTCGACCACGTTCTGCGTGGCGATGCCGGCATGGTCCATGCCGGGCTGCCACAGCACCTCGTAGCCCTGCATCCGCTTGCGGCGGGTGAGGGCGTCGATCAGCGTGTGCTCGAAGGCGTGGCCCAGGTGGAGCGAGCCGGTGACGTTCGGCGGCGGGATGACGATCGTGTACGGCTCTTTGTCGCTCGTCGCATCGGCCTCGAAGTAGCCCCGCTCTACCCAGCGCTCGTACAGCGGCCCCTCTACCTCGGCCGGCGCGTACTGGGTCGGCAGTTCGGGGGTGCTGTCGTTCGGCCCGCTGTCGGGGCGCTGAGTGTTATCGGTCACGGACGGAATTCTACGGGGCGGGGGTGACAGCTCACGAACCCGTTTCCGCCCCGGGACAAGGCGCGAACATGTCATCCGAAAGGATGGTCTCGAATTCGATCTCCGTGAGACGCAGAGGCAACGATGAGCCAGCACCAGCCGGGCCCGTACGGGGCGCCGCAGCAGCCGAACCCCTACGCGCAGCCGCCCGGGTACGGCTATCCGCAGCAGCCCCAGCAGCCGCAGCCGGGCGGCTGGGGCCCGGGCATGCCGCCCCCGTACCCGCCGCCGATCCCTCCCCAGGGCGGCGGCAAGGGCAAGGCGATCGGGATCGCGGTCGTCGCACTGGCCCTGGTGGGAGCGATCGTGGGCGGCGTCCTGGTCCTCGCGGGCGGCGACGGGGAGAAGAAGGCGAAGGCCGACTCCCCCACCGCACCCGCGAGCTCCTCGCCCAGCGCCTCCGCCTCGCCGTCGGCGACACCGGACGCGAAGCGCTACAAGCTCGTCACGCCCGACACGGTGGCGGGTGAGTACACGAGGGACACCGCCGACACCAGCACCGGATTCAGCTCCAGGGACCTGGCCCGTCTCACCCTCCTGGGCGTCACCAACCCGCAGAAGGCCACGGCCGTGTACAAGTCCGGCGAGGACAAGCGCGCCCAGAAGACCCTGCGGTTCACCGGCGCCTGGGGCGATGACGTACGGAACCCCGAGGCGGTGGTGGACGGAATGTTCGAGGACGCGACGAAGGGCGCCAAGAACGACACCGACCCCTCCAAGATCCAATTCGAGGGCACCCCTGAGCGGATGTCCCCGGAGGGGATCGGCGACGCGGTGATGAAATGCCAGATGGGCAAGTACGCGGACACCGCTCTGCCCAGGCCCTTGCGGATGCCGCTGTGCATCTGGGCGGACAAGAGCACGGTCGGCACGGTGTTCGCCCTGGACACGGCGCTGATGGTGCAGGGCCAGGACCTCACCCTCGAAGAGGCCGCCAAGCGGGTGACGAAGCTGCGGCAGGACGTACGCGTAGAGGTCCGGTGAGGGCGTAGAAATCACCGAATAGGCCGAAGTCGGAGCGAAAACTCCGCAATGCCGCGCCCATCAAGATCAACAAATGGGTCTGGACGTCAACTGTTCCGAAACCGTTGCGGCCCCGGGGTAAAGCGTCGGTAAGGCGTCCGGAAGGATGGCGCAGAACTGACGCGAGAGTTCCCTCAGCGAAAGAGACGCAGACACCGATGAGCTTCAACCAGCCGGGCCCGTACGGCCAGCCTCCCCAGCCGCCGCAGGGCCCCAACCCCTACGGCCAGCCCGGCTACGGCTACCCCCAGCAGCCCCCCGCGGCCCCCGCCTACGGCCAGCAGCCCCCGCCGCCGCCGTACGGTGCCCCGCAGCAGCCCGCCCAGGGCGGCTGGGGCCAGCCCCAGGCCCCGGGCGGCTGGGGCCAGCAGCCGGGCATGCCGGGCCAGTACCCGCCGCCGATGCCGCCCCAGGGCGGCGGCAAGGGCAAGGCCATCGGGATCACGATCGGGGCGCTCGTGGTGGTGGGCGCGCTGGTGGGCGGTGCGGTGTTCTTCCTGGGCGGTGGGAGTGACGGCGATGTGAAGCCGTACACGATGGTGATGCCGGAGTCGCTGCTGGGCGGGAAGTTCACGAAGACGTCGGCGACGACGCCGGACAAGCAGCCCAAGAGCATCGCCGATGACGCGGAAGCCAAGGCGATGGGCATCGAGAACGGCACGTCCGTCGGCTCGAGTTACACCAACGCCGAGAAGCAGGCGCTTTCGGTCAGCGGTGCCTACGGCACGGTCGCCGATCCCACGAAGACGGTCGACTCGATGATCGCTTTGAGCGACAAGAAGCAGAAGGAGAACGCGGAGAAGTACAAGGCGACCATTGAGACGGTCACGCCTTGGACCGCGTTCTCGCCGAGCGGCTTCGACGGCGCGGTGTTGAAGTGCAGGACGCAGAAGATCACCAGCACCATCGGCAGCTTCTCCTCCTCGGCCGAGACCTCTGCCTGCATCTGGGGCGACAAGAGCGCACTGGGCGTCGTGCAACACCAGGTCAGCAAGAGCTCCGGCATGGCGGGGGCCGCCAGCGCCACGGGCAACGCCATGTCCGCCCAGGAACTTGCCGAAGCGACGGCCAAGATCCGCAACGAGGTCCGCAAGGAGAAGTAGCCATGAGCCACAACCAGCCGGGCCCGTACGGCCCGCCGCCAATACCGCCCCAGCAGCCGAACCCGTACAGCCAGGGCTTCGACCAGGGCTACCCCCAGCAGCCGGCGCCCGGCGGCTGGGGACAGCCCCAGGCCCCGGGGCCGTACGCCCAGTACCCGCCGCCGGTGCCGCCCCAGGGCGGCGGCAAGGGCAAGGCCATCGGAATCACGATCGGGGCGCTCGTGGTGGTGGGCGCCATCGTGGGCGGGGTCCTCTTCTTCACCGGTGGCAGCGACAGCGGCAGCGGCGGCGGTGGGGACGCCGGTGGCGACGGGGTACCCGCCAAGATGGCGCCCTACACGATCGAGATGCCGCAGACGCTACTGGACGGGAAGTACACCAAGAGCTCCACGTCCTCGAGCAAGGACTCCGAAGACCTCAGCAACGACGCGAAGGCCAAGGAGTTCGGCATCGCCAACGGGACCGGCAAGAAGGGTTCCTACACCAACAGCGAGAAGCAGCGGCTGAAGGTGACGGCGGTCTACGGCGACCTCGCCGACCCGGCGAAGACCGTGGACGCGTTGTTCGCCGACATGGAGAAGAGCCAGGCGAAGTACAAGGACCGCATCGAGACGGTGTCGGAGACCGCGGCGTACCGGCCTCTCGGCTTCGACGGTGTGTCCCTCAAGTGCAAGACGCAGCGCGTCAAGAGCTCGCTCAGCAGTTCGACGGCGACCGACGTGAGCACCTGCATCTGGGGCGACGCCAGCGCGATGGGCATCGTCGAGCACCGGGTCACGAAGGGCTCGGGAAGCTCGTCCGAAGCCACCGGCGAGGTCATGTCCGCCAAGGACCTCTCCGAGGCCACCGCCAAGGTCCGCAACGAGGTCCGCAAGCCGAAGTAGCCGGTAGAAGCGCTGCCGAGGGGCCATGGCAGGATTCGCGGGTTGTCCTCACCCGATCAGCCGAAGCCCTCAGGGGGACCCCGATGAGCCACCACCAGCCGGGCCCGTACGCCCAGCAGCCGCTGCCGCCCCAGCAGCCGAACCCCTGGGGTCAGCCGCAGGCGCAGCAAGGGCAGCCCGGCTACGGGTACCCGCAACAGCCCGGCCCGTACGGGGCGCCGCAGCAGCAGGCGCCGTACGGGTGGGGGCAGCAGCCGGGTGGGCCCGGCATGTACCCGCCGCCGGTGCCGCCGCAGGGCGGTGGCGCGGGCAAGGGCATCGCCATCGCGATCGGCGTCCTGGTGCTGGTGGGCGCCATCGCGGGCGGCGGCTTCCTGCTGCTGGCCAGCCGGGACGGGGGCGGCAGCAGCGCCAGGAGTTCGGTTCCGGACGACGGCAAGCGGTACAAGCTCACCACGCCCGACACCGTCGCGGGTGAGTTCAAGAAGGACACCGAGGACCCCGGCGAGGGCTTCGACTCCGGCGACATGGCCGAGCTCCGCGCGCTGGGGGTGGCCAACGCCGAGACCACCGGTGCCGACTACCAGGCCGGCGACGGCGAGAGCGGCCGGTACCTGCAGTTCAGCGGCGCCTGGGGAAAGGTCGCGAACCCCGAGCGGGTGGTGGACGGCTTCTTCGAGGCCAGCAAGAGGAAGCAGCGCGCCGAGGGCGGCGGAACCGTCGAACTCATCGGCACCCCGCAGAAGATGACCCCGGCGGGGCTGGACGACGCCGTGATGAAGTGCCAGAACGCCAAGTACGTGAACAGCAAGTTCAAGAACGGCATCACCATGCCGATCTGCTTCTGGGCCGACCGCAGCACCGTGGGCGTCACCATCCTCACCGACGCGTCCGCGGCCCTGGCCGGCAAGGACGTCCCGCTGAACGTCGCCGCCGACCTCACCGTGAAGGTCCGCACGGAGACCCGCGTCGAGATCCCGAAGCAGGCGAAGTGACCCAGCGGTAGCGGAAGAACACCCGGGAGCCACTCGAACGGGTGATCGCCCGCGAATGCCCGCACACGCCTCCGCCCTGCGGTCATAACGTCAGGCCATGGTCACTTCACACCACGAGGCGGCTCACCGGATCTTTCAGGAGGAACCTCATGCCGCGTACCTTCTTCCCCGGCCGTGGCACCCTCATCGAGCAGACATGGCTGGAGGGCAAGGCCGCGGGCCGGGCAGAGGAACGTGCACAGCAAGTGCTGATCGTGCTGGAGAAGCGAGGAATCACTACGCCGCCAGTGACCCGGGAGCGCATCGCGAGTTGCACCAGTCTCACCATCTTGGCCCGCTGGCTGGACCGCGCCTTCACCATCTCCGAGGTCGAAGAACTCTTCGCTGAGGAGAGCTGAGGCTCTCGCAGGTCCAGTCATAAGAGGGGGCGCCCGGCAGATGCCGGGCGCCCCCTCCTCGTATGCCTACGCGGCAAGCGCTACGCGCTCTTCTCGTGCCGCTCCCCCGGCTCGTTGCCGCGCGTGCGCGGCACCAGCGTCGGGTTGACGTTCGACTGGACGACGTCCGCCGTGATGACGACGCGGGCCACGTCCTTGCGGGACGGCACCTCGTACATCACCGACATCAGGACCTCTTCCATGATGGCGCGCAGGCCGCGCGCGCCGGTGCCGCGCAGGATCGCCTGGTCGGCGATGGCCTCGAGGGCCGGGCGGTCGAAGTCCAGCTCCACGCCGTCGAGTTCGAACAGCCGCTGGTACTGCTTCACCAGGGCGTTGCGCGGCTCGACGAGGATCTGGAGCAGCGCCTCGCGGTCGAGGTTGTGGACGGAGGTGATGACGGGGAGGCGGCCGATGAACTCCGGGATCATGCCGAACTTCACCAGGTCCTCCGGCATGACCTCCTGGAACTGGTCGCTGGCCTCGATCTCGCGCTTGGAGCGGATCGTGGCGCCGAAGCCGATGCCCTTCGCGCCGGCCCGGGACTCGATGATCTTCTCGAGGCCGGAGAAGGCGCCGCCCACGATGAACAGGACGTTCGTCGTGTCGATCTGGATGAATTCCTGGTGCGGGTGCTTGCGGCCGCCCTGGGGCGGGACGGAGGCCGTGGTGCCTTCGAGGATCTTGAGGAGGGCCTGCTGGACGCCCTCGCCCGACACGTCCCGTGTGATCGACGGATTTTCGCTCTTTCGGGCGACCTTGTCGATCTCATCGATGTAGATGATGCCGGTCTCGGCCTTCTTGACGTCGTAGTCGGCGGCCTGGATCAGCTTCAGCAGGATGTTCTCGACGTCCTCGCCGACATAGCCGGCTTCCGTCAGGGCCGTGGCGTCGGCGATGGCGAACGGGACGTTCAGCATGCGGGCCAGGGTCTGGGCGAGCAGCGTCTTGCCGGAGCCCGTGGGGCCGAGCAGCAGGATGTTGGACTTCGCCAGCTCGATGCCGTCGTCGCGGTTGTGGCCGCCGTTCTCGCCGGCCTGGACACGCTTGTAGTGGTTGTAGACGGCGACGGACAGGGCCTTCTTCGCGGCCTCCTGGCCGACGACGTAGCCCTCGAGGAACTCGTAGATCTCACGGGGCTTGGGAAGCTCCTCCCAGCGCACCTCGGAGGTCTCCGCGAGCTCTTCCTCGATGATCTCGTTGCAGAGGTCGATGCACTCGTCGCAGATGTACACACCAGGACCCGCGATGAGCTTCTTCACCTGCTTCTGGCTCTTGCCGCAGAACGAGCACTTGAGCAGGTCGCCGCCGTCACCGATGCGTGCCACGAGGTGCTTCCCCTTCGCCTGGGATCCGCCTTGCTCTGCGGACCCGGGTGCTTGCCTATCGACGGTACCTTGCCGGGCCCCCCGTGCGGGCCCCCCTTGGCCCTACTCGGCCAAGGGAGAGCCCGTCGTCGGCGGCACGGTGGCCGAGACCGGACCGGCCGGACGGACCGGCCGGGAGGGTCTGCCGGAGTGAACCGGCCGACCGGTGGGTGAGACCGGTCAGACCGTCACGGACGACTTGCGCGTCGAGACGATCTGGTCGACCAGACCGTATGCGAGCGCGTCCTCAGCGGTGAGGATCTTGTCGCGCTCGATGTCGTCGCGGATCTTCTCGATCGGCTGGGTGGAGTGCTTGGCCAGCATCTCCTCCAGCTGCGTGCGCATGCGCATGATCTCCTTGGCGGCGATCTCCAGGTCGGAGAGCTGCTCGCGGCCCGTCTGGCTGGAGGGCTGGTGGATCAGCACGCGGGCGTTGGGCAGGGCCATGCGCTTGCCGGGGGTACCGGCGGCGAGCAGGATCGCGGCGGCGGAGGCGGCCTGGCCCATGCAGACCGTCTGGATGTCCGGCTTCACGAACTGCATCGTGTCGTAGATGGCCGTGAGGGCCGTGAACGAGCCACCGGGGCTGTTGATGTAGATCGAGATGTCGCGGTCCGGGTCCATCGACTCCAGGCACAGCAGCTGCGCCATGACGTCGTTGGCCGAGGCGTCGTCGATCTGGACGCCGAGGAAGATCACGCGCTCTTCGAAGAGCTTCGCGTACGGGTCGTACTCGCGCACGCCCTGCGAGGTGCGCTCGACGAAGCGCGGCACGACGTAGCGGGCTTCAGCCTGGGGGCCGGTGTAGAGGCCGCTGGGCGACGAGATGTTCATGCGGGTGTTCACCATCCTGATGGCGGTCGGTGGGCTGGAATACGGCTGTCGGCGGTCCGGCAGGGGGCGTCAGGCGCCCGTGCCGCCGCCGCCCGGAACACCAGCGGCGTGCGTGATGATCTCGTCGATGATCCCGTACTCCTTGGCCTCCTCGGCGGTGAACCAGCGGTCGCGGTCACCGTCGCGGATGATCGTCTCCACGGTCTGGCCGGTGTGCGCGGCGGTGATCTCCGCCATGCGCTTCTTGGTGCGGAGCAGCTGCTCGGCCTGGATCTTGATGTCCGTGGCGGTGCCGCCGAGGCCCGCGGAGCCCTGGTGCATGAGGATGTCGGTGTTGGGCAGCGCGAATCGCTTGCCGGCGGTGCCGCCGGTCAGCAGGAACTGGCCCATGGAGGCGGCGAGGCCCATGCCGATGGTGACCACGTCGTTCGGGATGTACTGCATGGTGTCGTAAACCGCCATGCCGGCCGTCACCGAACCGCCGGGGCTGTTGATGTAGAGGTAGATGTCCTTGGTCGGGTCCGCGGCCAGGAGGAGCATCTGCGCCGTGATCTTGTTGGCGATGTCGTCGTCGACCTGCTGACCCAGGAAGATGATCCGCTCCCCGAGCAGCCGGTTGTAGACCTGGTCGCCGAGGCCACCACCGATGGCGATCTCACCGGCGGCGGAAGGCATCAGATTAGTCACGTATCCACCTGCTCGTCTCTGACGGCAACGGGCCGTCTCCGCGTCTTCTCTGGGGACCGGGGGGTGGCGTGGCCGGAACGGTCCGGCGCGCTGCCATGTCTCCCCTGCCCTCGTATCTACGGACCCTAACGCGCTGGTCGGCAGGCGCCATCCCGCATCAGTAACTGTTCGCTCTGAGCGCAGGTTCGGCCACTGCGCACAACGGCCCCGCAGGGAACAGGACGGGCCCGGCCGCGGGCCCCGCCGGATGGCGGGGGCTCACGTCCGGGCCCGTCCTGAACACGCTCGGTACGGGATCCGTACGAGGCCCGTACGGGACCCTTACGGGTCCGTACGGAGGACCTACGAGGGGAGCGGGGCTCAGGCCTCGGTCTTGTCCTCGGCGGCCTCGACCGTCTCGGCGGCGGCCTCGGTCTCGTCCTCGTCCTCGAGGTCGACGACCTCACCGTTGGAGTCCTTGACCGTGGCGGCCTCGACGACGGTCGCGAGGGCCTTGCCGCGGGCGACCTCGCCGACGAGCATCGGGACCTGGCCCTGCTCGACGACGGCCTGCGCGAACTGGTCGGGGCTCATGCCGGAGGACTGCGCACGGCGCATGAGGTGCTCGGTGAGCTCCTCCTGGCCGACGGAGACCTTCTCCTTGTTGACGATCTCGTCGAGGACGAACTGGGTCTTGATGCCCTTCTCGGCCTGCTCCTTGAGCTCGGCGTCGAACTCCTCGGCGGACTTGCCCTGCATCTCCAGGTACTTGTCCAGGGTCATGCCGATCTGGGCGAGCTGGTGGTTCTCGAGGTTGTGCTTACGAGTGTTGACCTCGTCCTCGAGCAGCTTCTCGGGCATCGGGACCTCGACGAGCTGCAGCAGCTCCTCGAGGACCTTCTCCTGGGCCTGGGTGGCCTGGTCGAACGTCTTCATCCGCTCGAGGCGCTTGCGGCTGTCCGCCTTGAGCTCCTCGAGGGTGTCGAACTCGCTCGCCATCTGGGCGAAGTCGTCGTCCAGCTCGGGCAGTTCACGGGCCTTGACGGACTTGACGTCGACCTTGATCTCGGCGTCCTTGCCCTCGGCGCTGCCGCCCTTGAGCTGCGAGGTGAAGGTGGCGGAGGCACCGGCCTCGAGGCCCTTGACGGCCTCGTCGATGCCGTCCAGCAGCTGGCCGGAACCGATGGTGTAGTCGACGTCGGACGCGACGCCGTCCTCCAGCACCTCGCCGTCGACCTTGGCCTCCAGGTCGACGGTGACGATGTCGCCCTCGGCGGCGGCGCGCTCGACGGGGGAGGTGGTCGCGAAGCGCTCACGCAGCTGCTCGACCGACTTCTCGACGTCCTCGTCGGTGACCTCGACCGCGTCGACGGTGACCTCGATGCCGGAGTAGTCCGGGATCTCGAGGGTCGGGCGGACGTCGACCTCGGCGGTGAAGGCCAGCAGCTCGCCGTCCTTCAGCTCGGTGATGTCGACCTCGGGCTGACCCAGCGGGTTCAGGTCGGCCTCGTTGACCGCCTCGGTGTAGAACTTCGGAAGCGCGTCGTTGACGGCCTCCTCCAGCACGGCACCACGGCCGAAGCGCTGGTCGATGACGCGCGCGGGGATCTTGCCCGAGCGGAAGCCCTTCACCGTGACCTGCTGGTTGATCTTCTTGTACGCCGCGTCGAGGCTGGCCTTGAGCTCCTCGAAGGGCACCTCGACAGTGAGCCGAACCCGAGTCGGGTTCAGGGTCTCCACGGCGCTCTTCACGGTTCGGTCTCCTTGGGGCTGACTTCTGGGTTTCTGCTGCTCAGCGGGTGCTGATGTTCAGCGGACCGCGCCCGGTAGGAAGACACACAGACGCGCAGCTTGCATAGTAACCGCAAGCAGGATGGGCCCCACAATGTGATCTTGCTGGTCGGGGTGGCCGGATTCGAACCGACGACCTTCCGCTCCCAAAGCGGACGCGCTACCAAGCTGCGCCACACCCCGTCGGTGCGAGACGTAGGGTACATGCCCGGGAGGGCGTCGGTTGCCGCATTCGGGGCACTGGCACCCGGCCGTCGGTGGCGCGGTCCGCCCGCACCGCGGGGGTGATGTGCGACGCACCACCCCGACCCGCTACGATGCACAACGTGCCGCACCACTTCCGGGTGTTCGACGGCGCACGCGGGCGTAGCTCAATGGTAGAGCCCCAGTCTTCCAAACTGGCTACGCGGGTTCGATTCCCGTCGCCCGCTCCACCGCAACGCCTCCGGCCTTCGCCGGAGGCGTTCTGCGTTGTCCGGGAGACATCAGAGCTTGATGTTGCTTATCGTCTCCGCGAGCGAGTTCAGGAACCTCGTGATGGACGGCGCCATGCCCGTGGAGGCGAGGAAGAACCCGAAGAGGATGGCGACGATCGCCGGGCCCGCCTTGATGTTGTTGCTACGGATCATCACCACCAGGACGATGGCCAAGAGCAGCACCACGGACAGTGAAACGACCACGACTGATCACACCTTCGCTCGGAAACGCCTGGCCGGGCCCGGGAGCCATGCCCTTCCGCACGCCCCCCACTCGCAACCATCGTGCCACCAACTCGCCTTCCTGGGGGATGCCGTGACGATTCATCGGGGTATTACCAGGGGTTCTTGACGGAGGGTTCCGGCCGGAATCCACGCGGACGGAGCAGTTGTCGGACCGGTCGGCGACCCGGGGACGGGGGTTCCACGAGATCACCCACCGGGCTAGGGTGCCTCGGATGTCCCCCACAGCCACCCCTGCCACGGTGGTCACAGCGCCCGGCCCGGCCACGGCCGGCGCCACCGCCCCCACGGGGCGCGACCCCTTCTTCGACAACGCGAAGTACCTGGCGATCGTGCTGGTCGCCCTCGGTCACGCGTGGCAGCCGCTCACCTACACCAGCCGTACGGCGACAGCGCTGTACTACACGGTCTACGCCTTCCACATGCCGGCGTTCATCCTCATATCCGGCTACTTCTCCCGTAGCTTCGATCTGAGTCCCGCCAAGGTCAAACGTCTGGTCACGGGCGTCGTCGTGCCGTACGTGGTCTTCGAGGTCGCCTACACGTACTTCCAGCACTGGGCGGAGGACGATGCTCCGCCGGAGTCGATCTCGCTGACCAACCCCTGGTACCTGAACTGGTTCCTGGCGGCGCTGTTCGTCTGGCGGCTGACCACGCCCATCTGGAAGGCGATCCGCTGGCCGGTGCCGGTCGCCCTGGTGATCGCCGTCCTGGCCGCGGTCTCCCCCGACATCGGCAGCGACTTCGACCTGCAGCGGGTGCTGCAGTTCCTGCCCTTCTTCGTGATCGGTCTGCACCTGGAGCGCCACCACTTCGACCTGGTGCGGCGGCGCTGGCTGCGCGTCGCCGCGGTGCCGGTCTTCGCCACGGTGGTCGCGGTGAACTACTGGCAGCCGCCGCAGCTGAACACCGAGTGGTTCTTCCACAACGACAGCGCCCAGGGCCTGCACGAGCCGGCCTGGACCGCCCCGGTCGCCCTCCTCGCCCTCTTCGCCTGCGCCGCCGTGCTCACGGCCTGCTTCCTGGCGTGGGTGCCGCGCCGCAGGATGTGGTTCACCGCGCTGGGCGGCGGGACCCTGTACGGGTTCCTGCTGCACGGCTTCCTGATCAAGCTGTCGCGGTGGTGGGAGTGGTACGACGCCGCCGAGTGGATCCGCCGGCCGGTGGGCGGGGTCGTGGTGACGGTGCTGGCGATCGGGATGATGACCGTGCTGTGCACCGCCCCCGTGCGGCGGGTGTTCCGCTGCGTGGTGGAGCCGCGGATGGACTGGGCGTTCCGCACCTCCGCCAAGTGAGGCGCGGGCCGTGCGCGCGGGGCCGTGGGCGGTCCCGCGCGCGGGGCCGTCAGCCGGCCGTTGCGGCGAAGTCCTCCCCGCCCGACCTCAGGTAGTGCATGAGGGTCTTCATGGCCTCCCAGCCCTCCGGGCCCTCGCCGTCGCCCAGCCCGTAGTAGTAGCCGGGCCGGGACGCCGGGCCGAGCCGCACCGGGGCCTCGCGGAGCGGCGTGCGGGACGCGTGGGCCTTGCCCACCTCCCGCACCTCCTCGGCGCCCAGGGCGAAGCCGACCGGCACCGGCGGCAGCTCCAGGCGGGGCGGGACGCTCAGGTCCCGGCCCGCCTCGCGCAGCTGGCACACCAGCGACGCCAGCCCGTGCCGGGTCACGAGCTCGTCCGCCAGGGCGGGCAGCTCCGCGAGGGGCACCTCCTCGCCCGGGCCGTAGCCCAGGGTGAGGGTGACGTCCTCCTCGACGCCCTTGGGAGTGCGGATGACCCGCAGGGTGGCGAAGGCCGGGCGGTCGGGGTGGCCGACGACCACGGTCCAGGTGGGCCGGGGGGCGCGCTCGTAGGCCAGGGCGGTCAGCTGCCGCCGCGACCACGGCACGTTCACCGGTTCGGCGGTGCTCCAGCCCGCCGGCGGGGCGCCGGTCAGCTTCCGCCAGACGGTCTCCAGGGCCCCGCCGAGGACGAGGTCGGCCTCGGGTGCGTGGACGGTGCGGAAGGAGACGATGAGCCGGCGGTCGTCGGTGGGCCGCAGGTCGGCGAAGGACTCGGCGACCGGGGTCTCGCCGCTCTCGTCGCGGTCGGGTACGAACGCGCCGTCCTCCCAGCGCAGCACCGCGCCGGACGTCCCGTCGTAGTAGCCGCACCGTTCGTCCTGGACGACCCAGCGCGTGGGCGCGTCGAGCACCGCGCGCAGGGCCGGGGAGATCCGGCAGTGGCCGGGGGTGACGATCTGCAGGCCGCGGTCGCTCTCCAGCGCGGCGCGCAGCGCCTCCGACAGCCAGCTGGTCATCGGGACGACCGGCCGGTCCTGCAGGACGATGGCCGTGCGCGGGGTGAGCATGTCGACCGCCGGCTGGGCGGCCGCGGGGGCCGGTACGGCGGTGATGCCGGAGGTGTCGACGGGGTGGGCGGGGTCGGTGGTGCCGGGGACGTCCGGCGGCCAGATCGTCCCGCCCAGCATCATGGTCAGGCGGGCCGCGAAGGCGCCGGCGAGCTCCTCGGCCTGGGGCACGGAGGTGGCGGCGCGGGCCTCGATCCACCAGGCCGTGCCGGAGGCCGGCTCGGCATCGGGGCCGAGCAGCCGGGCGGCCTCGCCCGGCACCTGGAGCAGCATGGGCGCCTCGATGGAGACGAGCGGCCGCCCCTCGGCGTTGCACAGCTGCACCACGGCCCCGTCGCCGAGGGTCCGCACCTGCAGGTCGGGGCCGCCGGAGAGGAGGCCCGCGAGCATGCTCACGGTGTCGGGCATCCGCTCGGTGAGCGCGATCACGTCTTTGGTCATCAGATGTCCTTGTCGCCGTCGTCCTCGGCCAGCGCCGTCTGGATCAGCCGTGTGGTCTCGCCCCGGCGCACGAGGGTGCCCCGGCCGGGCGGCTGGGCGCTGGCGTACACGCCGGGGAAGAGCTGGCCCTCCTGCCGGTCGCCGGTCATGACGACCGCGGTCGTACCGCTCTCGCGGAGCGTCATCAGGAACGGCTCGTACAGCGCCCGGGAGGAGCCCGCGACGCGTCGGGTGACGACGAAGTGCAGGCCGATGTCCTGTGCGGAGGGGATGAACGGCAGGAATGGCGCGAGCGGTTGCTGGCCGGCGGTGGTGAGGATGTCGTAGTCGTCGATGAGGATGACGATGCGCGGGCCCGAGTACCAGGTGCCGGACGCGAGGGCGTCCTGGGCGGCGAGGTCGTCGGGCATGCGCTTCTCGAGCTCGGTGGCGATGCCGGTGGCCAGGGCGCCGCAGAGCTTGGAGTTGTGGGCGTAGCCGCCGCGGTACTCCTCGGGCACCAGCTTGCGCAGGCCGCGGCGGGGGTCCATGACCGCGAAGACGATCTCCTCGTCGGAGTAGCGCTCCATGAGCCCCTGGGTGACCAGGCGCAGCAGGTTGGTCTTCCCGCACTCGCTGTCGCCGAGGATCATCAGGTGCTGGTCGCGCTTGAAGAGGTCGAGCAGGACGGGCGCGAGCGCCGTCTGGTCCACTCCGAGGGGCACCCGGTTGGGCTCGGCCGTCACCGACGGCAGGGAGGCGGCGGGGATGCGCGCGGGCAGCACCCGGACCCGCTGGGCGCCGTCGCCGGACCAGGCCGAGCGGATCACCATGGCCGCCTGTTCGACGGCCGGGCCCAGCTCGGTGGTGGAGGCGAGGGCGTCGATGCGGGGCAGCGCGGTCTGGGCGAAGAGCTTGCCGTCGGTCAGGACGCGGCCCTTCTCGTCCGGGCCCAGGGTCTCGGCGAGCTTGCGGTCGATGCTGGAGTCGCCGGGGTCGTTCAGGCGCAGCTCGACGCGGGTGCCGAACATGGCCTGGGTGGCGATGCGGACGTCGTTCCAGCGCAGCATGCCGGCCACGACGTGGATGCCGTAGCCGCCGCCGCGCTTGAGCAGGTCGGTGACCGCGTCCTCGATCTCCTCGAAGTCGTCGCGCAGGGCGCCGAAGCCGTCGATGATCAGCACGATCTCGGTGGAGGACAGCTCCGGCAGCCGGCCCTCGGCGCGCAGCTCGCGCAGGCGCTCGACGGAGTCGATGCCGTGCTCGCGGAAGAGCTCCTCGCGGGCGGCGAGCATGCCGCGGACCTCCTCGACGGTGCGGGCGGCGCGTTCGCGGTCGGCGCGGCCGGCGATGCCGCCGACGTGCGGGAGTCCGGCCAGGGCCGCGAGGCCGCCGCCGACGAGGTCGAGTCCGTAGATGCCGACCTCGCGCGGGGTGTGCGTCATGGCCAGGGAGAGGGCCAGGGTGCGCAGGAGGGTGGTCTTGCCGGACTGGGGGCCGCCGATGACGGCGGCGTGGCCGCCGGCGACGGTCAGGTCGAGGACCCACTGGCCCTGCCACTGCTTGGCCGGGTCGTCGAGGAGGCCGAGCGGCACCTTGAGCGGGCCGGGCCGTACGGCGAGCTGGAGGCCGCGCCCGCCGGCCTGGACGGGGCCGGCCGAGGCGTCCAGGGCGATGGCCTTGGGCAGCGGCGGCAGCCAGATGGCGCGGGTGGGGGCGGCGGCGCCGCGCAGCTGGTCGACGACGACGGACATGGTGGTGGGGCCGGGGTTGCGGTGGCGCATGGACGGTTCCGCGTCGCCGGCGGCCGTCTCGGGCTCTCCGAGGGTGTTGAAGTCCGGGTAGGGCAGGACGACGGGGCCGCCGTCCTCTTCGGTGGGCAGCGCGGGGCCGCGGTAGGGGCCGGAGACGAAGCTGGCCTTGAACCGCTCGTAGGCGCTGGTGTCGACCTTGAGGTAGCCGAAGCCGGGGATGGGCGGCAGGTGGAAGGCGTCGGTGGTGTCGAGGACGGTGCGGGACTCGTCGGCGGAGAAGGTGCGCAGGCCGAGCCGGTAGGAGAGGTAGGTGTCCAGGCCCTTGAGCTTGCCGCCCTCGATGCGCTGGCTGGAGAGCAGCAGGTGCACGCCGATGGAGCGGCCGATGCGGCCGATGGACAGGAACAGGTCGATGAAGTCGGGCTTGGCGGTGAGCAGCTCGCCGAACTCGTCGATGACCACGAAGAGGTGGGGCAGCGGGTCGAGGTCGGGGCGGGTCTCGCGCAGGGCGGCGTAGTGGCCGATGTCGGCGATGTTCCCGGCGTCCTTGAGGACCTGCTGGCGGCGCTGGACCTCGCCGGCGAGGGAGGAGTGGACGCGCTCGACGAGGCCGGCCTGGTTCTCGAGGTTGGTGATGACGCCGGCGACGTGCGGCAGGTCGGCGAAGGGAGCGAAGGTGGCGCCGCCCTTGTAGTCGACGAGGACCATGGCGAGGTCCTCCGGCGGGTGCGAGGCGACGAGCGCGAGCACCAGGGTGCGCAGGAGTTCGCTCTTGCCGGAGCCGGTGGCGCCGACGCACAGGCCGTGCGGGCCCATGCCGAGTTCGGAGGATTCCTTCAGGTCGAGCAGGACGGGTTCGCGGCTGTCGCTGACGCCGATGGGGACGCGCAGGAAGGCGCGTTCGCCGCGGGGCCGCCACAGATGGGCGACGTCGAGTGCGGCCGGGTCGTCGATGCCGAGCATTTCGGCGAAGTCGACGGGGCCGGACAGGGGTGCGTCGACGAGGGACTCGGCGGACAGGCGCAGGGGGGACAGCAGGCGGGCGAGTCCTTCGGCGCCGGCGGCGGTGGCGCGGTCGCTGGTGCCCTCGGAGGTGACGGGCTCGGCGGGGCGCAGGTCCTCGATGTGGACCCGGTCGCCGTCGACGGTGATGCGCAGCGAGACCTGGCCGGGTTCCTGGACGCGCTCGGCGACCAGGTGCAGCACGGTGACGCCCATGTCCCGCAGGGTCACGGCGTCGTCGGGGCGGGGCAGTTCGTGGGCGTCCTCGCCGTACTCGTCGCTGACGACCAGCAGCCGGCCGGCCATCTCGAGGGCGTCCTTGCCGGACAGGCCGCGGCGTACCTCGGCGGCGTAGGAGGCGCGGGCGCGCAGGTCGCGGCTCATCAGGCGGGCGAGCGGGGCCAGGGCGGGGGCGATGCGGCGGGCGCTGACGGGCCCGTCGTGCTCCTCGGGGTCGAGGGTGTGGGGCAGCCATTTGATCCAGGCCCAGTCGCCCATGCGGTCGCCGGGGCAGGCGAGGGCGAAGGCGACGTCGTCGGGGGCGTGGGCGACGGCGGCCTGGGTGAGCAGGGCGCGCACCACGCGCAGGACGCCCTCGCGGTCGCCGACGACGCTGACGTTGCCGGCCCGGTCGAGGGGGACGGTCAGGGGCAGGTCGGCAGCGGTGGAGAATCGATTCTTCAGCGCCCCGGCCTCGTTGAGCATGAACCGGTCGGGCGGGGTGAGGACGCTGCTGCCCTGCTCACCGATGGTCAGCTGCCGGGCGGGCATCCGGCCGGTGCCCACGCGGACGCGCAGGAAGTCGCCGTCCAGGCGGCGCCGCTCCCACAGCCGGGCCGGGTCGCGCACGAGGTCGTAGAGCGCCTCGGGCGGCGGGTCGAGCAGCCGGGCGGCCTCGCGGCGCTCGCGCTCCTCGGCGCCGAGCTCCTCGCGCAGCTCCTCGAGGTACTCCAGGTAGCGCTCGCGCTGCTGGCGCCGGGTGCGCTGGGCCTTGCCGCGCTGGGACAGCAGCATGCCGACCGAGCCGATGACGGTGACGACGAGGACGATCGCGCCGAGCCCGGCGAACTGGCTGTTGCGCACCACCGTCATCATCACGACGGAGCTCATCACGCCCGCGATGGGCATGAGGGTGTGCAGGGCGCCGCCCGTCTTGCCCTCGGGCAGGTTGGGCGGCGGCTCGACGGTGCGCGCCTCGGGGACCGGCAGCGGCCGGGTGGTACGGGCGGGGCGGTGGACTATGCGGGTGGTCATCGGGTGCTTCGCCTGCTCATGGCTCGGGTGAGGACGTCGGCGGCGAGCTCGGTGACGGCCTCGCGGGTGGCCTGGCCGAGCAGGTCGGTGTGGATCCGGCCGCCGGTGGCGAGGTGCCGGTCGTAAGGGAGGGTCAGCACCTTCACGCCGTCGACCCTGAGGTGTTCGCTCGCCGCGGTCACGTCAAGCGTCATATGGGGGGACGACGCGGCGACGAGCACCACGGTTCCCTCCAGCAACCGGGGCCTGCCCAGCGAGACCATCCAGTCCAGCACCGCGCGCGTGCTGGTGATGCCCTCGGCGGTGGCCGGGGTCACCAGCACCCGGGCCTGGGCCGCGGCCAGGGCCGTGCGGGAGAGTTCGCTGGGGAGGGTGTCGCAGTCGACGACGGTGATGCCGAAGTAGCGGCGCAGGGCGACCATCACCGAGCGGTACTCGTCGAGCTCCAGCCGGTTGCCGACCCGGCCCTGGCTGCCGGGCAGCAGCCAGCCCCGGTCGGGGAGCTGGACGAGATAGCCGACGACGTCGTTCAGCTGCATCGACGGATCGAGGATCCGGGCCAGGTCGCTGGTGGTCCAGCGCACCTTGGTGGCGCCGAGCCGGGCCGGGAGCGTGCCCAGCGCGGGGTCGGCCTCCAGCATCAGCACGGGGTCCTGGCGGTAGTGCGCGTATGTGCGGCCGAGCAGCGCGCTCACGGTCGTCTTGCCCGCGCCGCCGCGGATGCTGGTGACGACGATCTGACGGCCCGTGGTGAGCGGCTGCTGCAGCGCCTGGGCGACGCGGGTCGCCTCCTCCACCTCGCGGGTGGCGGAGGAGCCGACGAGGCGGCGCAGCGAGCGGGAGGTCCGCTTGGCGGCGGAGTCCCCGCTGAGCGGCTTGCCCTTGATCAGCTCCTCGGGGAGCGGGAGCTCCATGGTGACGGGCGTGGGCAGGGGCCGCGGGGCCGGTACGGGCCGGGGGTCGGCGACGGCCCCCGGGGCCGTGTCGGCCACCGGGGGTGCGGTCGCGGGCGGGGCGGCGGGGGCGGGAGCGTCCTGCTCGCCCGCCCCCTTCGCCTCGTCCGTCTCGTGCTTGAGGCTGTCCGTCACGCCGCGCAGGTTGCGCAGCACGTCGCCCTGCCAGTCGTCCTGGGCCATGCGTCTCTCCTGGAACTCCTGGGTCAGAACTGGTGGAGCAGGCGCACGTAGACGCCGAACACCCCGACCGCGAGCGGGAACAGCGCGATCACACCGATGGTCTCGACGAGGTCCACGGCGCGGCGCAGCCGGACGCCGACGTGTTCCGGCAGCCGGACGGCCAGCGCGGCCAGCGGCGCGACCGCCACGACGCACAGCGCGGCCAGCGGCCCGGCCGGCGTACCGGGGATGTGGTCGATCCAGAGCACCGCGAGGCGTACGAGCAGCACCAGGGCGGCGGCCAGCAGCACCACGACCTCGGCGACGAGCGGGAAGGCCCGGGACCGGGAGAGCAGGACGACGGCGAGCACGGCCGTGAGCAGGACCGTCCACCACGTGGGCGCGGTGACGGCCAGCATCCCGCCGCCGACCGCGGACGCCGCGACGACGACCGTGGCCAGGGCCAGCCCGCGGTGGGTGGCGGCCAGCGCGGTCTCCACCTGGTGCCGGCTGACGGAGGCGCCGCCGGAGCGGCGGTCGTCGAGCCCGGTGAGACCGGCCGCCATCAGCGCCAGGCGTGGCAGCAGACCGAGGACGACCACGGAGACGACGGCCATGACGGAGCCGACGCGGGCCGGTTCGTCCTGGAACAGCGCGACGCCCTCCCACGCCCCGGCGGTCGCCACGATCGCCGCGGCGCCGGTCAGTCCGCCCTTGCCGAGCGGCGAGAACAGTCCGAGGAGCGCGAGCGTCACGGCCAGCGCGCCGGCCACGGCGGCGAGCCGTGCGGGCCCGGACCAGGCGTGCGCGTCGGCGGCGGTCCACGCGGCGAGGAGGCCGAGCGCGCCGCCGGCGAGCATGAGGGTGGTGCCGAGTTCACGGCCGGCGGGGGCGCCGCCCCGCTCCTCGCGGGCCTTCCGGCCGCCGAGGGCCGCGCAGACGGCACCGACGGCGGCGACGAGCGCGGCGATCCCGGCGAGGCCGCCGGCCACGGCGGCCGCCCCGAGGCTGTCGCGCGCGAGCACTCCGGCGGTCAGGGCCAGCACGATCGTGGCGAGGCTCGCGGTCCACTGCCGGGCCGCGGGACGCCAGCGCCAGGCCCGTACGTCCAGGTCCTCGGCGAGCTCGTCGGTGACGTCGTGCACGACGGGCGCGGAGGGCGCGTCGTGCACGCGCACCAGCCGGAGCAGCGCGCCGTCGGGCACGCCGGCCTCGGCAAGGGTGCCGTCCTGCGGCAGAACCGTTCCGTCAGCGGTGATCAGGTGTCGTGCGGCCGGACGGTCGCCGACCTTGTCGCCCAACAGCCGCAGGACATCGGGAAGGAGCCGCCCGATGGGCTCGTCCGCGGGCAGCACGAGATCCACCCGGCGGCGGTCGCCGACGAGCGTCACCCTGCTCAATTCCGTACGCTGCTTCGCCCCCACGCTCACCACGCCCGAGAACCTATCACTGGGCCGGCTCCGTCACTTTGTTCGTTCCTTTCGGCTTTGCGGTCTTCGAGGAAGTCGGCGCGGGCGTCGGGGAAGGCGTCACCGGCGCATACCGCTGTTCCTGCCGCTTCTGCTGCTCTTTCTGCTTGGCGATGGTGTGCTGGATGAACGACCACCCCACGCACCCCGCGCACAGCACCGCCGCGATGGCGATTCCCGCGAATATCTTGCCCAGCCTTTCGTCCGCCGTTCGGCGGGCCCGCTGGGCACCGAAGAGCAGGGCATCACGCATCCGCCGGCGTCGTACCGACACCGACTCCAGCAGCTGACTGTCGTAATCCTTCGCCATCATTCCCCGCTCTGCCGGTTCGGTTGAACCGGTATGGACGGTAGGGACCGGGTGGGCCTTACGGGTCTACGAACCCCGGGCGATCTGAAAGGCCATGAACGCCAGCCAGAGCACCGGGATCAGCGCACCCCAGACGGCGGGCCGCCGGCGCAGCGGCAGACCGGGGTCCAGCTGCGGGCCGGGCTGACCGGGGACCGGGGGCGGAAGCTTATTGAGCTTGACCCTGACGAATACGTTCCAAAGGAGCGTCAACGGGGTCAGAATGACCAGGGAGAGGGGGCTCCACCAGCCCTGCAGCAACGTTTTACCGGTCATGTCCCGCAGCACGGACGTCCCGCAATTGCGGCAGAACGGTCCCTTGAGACTCAGGAACCGCATCATGATCAAAATGCCCTGGTGCCCGCGAACGGTCGTCTCGACGGCGGGGAAACCGCCGCAGAGACGGCAGTAGGCGCCCTGCGGCGCGTGCCCCTGAAAGCCCTGCTGGAACTGGGGCTGGGACTGGGGCGGAAATCCGGGCTGCGGCTGGAACGGCTGCTGCCCCGGAATGGACTGCTGTGCCGGAAACGGCTGTTGTGCCGGAAACGGCTGCTGCGGCGGAGTCGCCACGAATGTCCCCCGAATCATTCACTTCACGTCGGAACGGCGCGGGCATGACACGCACCGTTCGCCATGACTATCAACAATTGCCGGGGAAACGCAAAGCGCCGCCGGCATTGCGCAGATGACCGGCGAATGCCGCACCCTCGCGACCTCGTCCCGGCGGGACCCTCGAGGAGGGAACCCGCCGGGCTCGGGTCGACGCGGTCCGCTCAGACCTCGTTCAGCGTCTCGCGGACCTGCTGCTGCACCTTCTCGTCGCCGACCGACATCAGGTACTCGCCGAACTGCCGGCCCTCCGGGCCCTTGGCCCGGCCGACGACGGGGACGGCGTGGTTCAGCGCGCGGGGATGGGAAGCGACGTTCAGCACGCTCATGGCCAGTTCCACACCCAGGGGGCCGTCGACGGCCGACACCCCGCTCGCCAGGTCGACCAGCTGCGTGGAGAGCTCGAAGCGGTACTTCTCCCCCGCGGCCAGAGAGCGCACGCCCCGGCCGACGACCTCCTTGATGTCGTCCAGCAGCGCCAGCATCGTGGCGCTGTCGAACAACTCGCCCAGCTTGTCCTCGAAGTACTCGCTGTCGGCGAGCCGCACCAGAGCGCGGGCCGCCTCCAGGCGCAGCGCCTCGGTCCCCTTCTCCTCCGTCAGGTCCCGATCGGCCACAGCGTCCGCGAGCTGCGCGAACGTGCTGTCGACGGAGAACTTGCGGTCGATCGAGAAGTCGTACCAAGGCGTGTTCCGGGGGTCCGCGGCAGCCCGCAGTACCGCCTCGTACCCGGCCGCCTCGCCCCAGTACGTCAGCGCCACGCAGGCCAGGAATCGCTCGATCTCCGGCTCGGCGGGGTCGTTCATCAACTCGACGAGCCCGGGGACGCGGTCCCGGTGTCCGGGCTCGTCGAAGGCACCGTAGATCACGTCGTCGATGTCCGAAGTCGGCTCACCGTCGAAATCCGTGCCGAGCAATTCACTGAAGCGGGTCATGAGTGGCATCCTTTCGCATTCCGCCCGTCGGTCGTCGTCACGGTCCGGTGATGTATTCCTTCGGCACGACGCCCTTGATGAGCCACTCCGAGTCCCGGCGCGTGTGCATCATGTCCTTCATGCGCTGCGCGAGGCTCTTCGTCTTGGCCTTGCCCAGGCCGAGCTCCTTGGCCATCTCGGCGGCCTTCGCGTCGATCACGTCGTGCGGGGTGTCCCGCGGGACGGTGAGGTCCACGTGCCGGCCGGCGGTCTTGTCGGCGGCCTGCTGGATCGCCGCCTCGACCTCCTTCGGCGAGTAGACCTCCACGCCCTTGACCTTGCCCTTGGCTATGTCGTCCACGAGCCGGGGCAGATCGATCTGGATCTTCTGACCGCCGTAGTCCTTGGCGTTGGCGCCGTCCTCACTGGTCGAGGTGTACGGGCTTTCCGACTTCTTCGGCTCGCGTCCCACGATGTGATCGACGATCGACGCGTCACCGTGCGGGTTGGCGGGCACGAGGTCGCCGTCCTCGTTGAGGTAGCTCTTGCGCTGACCCTTGCTGTTGTGGGTGTCCGAGAAGTCCGCGTCGTGACGCTTGATCTTCGGGACCTCTTCGGAGGGACCCGGCTTGTACGTCCCGGGCGGCGTGTGGTCGCCCGAGCCGCTGTCACCGGTCCCGGAGTCCCCGCCCTTGCCGCCGTCGTCACCGGAGCCGCCACCGGTCCCGGAACCGGCGTCGTCACCAGCACCGGAGCCGGAACCCTTACCGGCGTCATCGCCGGCACCAAAGCCGGAACCCTTACCAGCGTCGTCACCAGCACCAGAGCCGGAACCCTTACCGGCGTCATCGCCGGCACCAGAGCCGGAACCCTTGCCGCCGTTGTCACCGTGACCCGCGCCCGAGCCGGCGTTGTCGCCGGTACCGGCGCCGGTGCCCGAGCCCTTGCCGGAGCCGGCGCCGGAGTCGGTGGAACCGGAGCCCTTGCCCGCACCCGAACCGGAGTCCGCGGACGAGCCGCCGTGACCGCCGGAGCCGTGACCGCCGCTGCCACCGCTCGGCGTGTGCGAACCACCACCGCCCACAGTGGCGCCGGCCTTCTCCTTCTCCGGCACCTTCAGCGGCTCGGAGCCCAGGTCGGTCTTGCCCGGCTCGCGGTGCGGGGCCTTGACGGGGTCGCCGTTCTGGTCGAGGACCTTGCCGTCGTTCGTCAGCGTGCCGGCCTTGCCGTCCTGGTCGACGTACTTGAGGTTGCCCTGCGGGTCGAAGGACATGTCGCCCGGCTTCGTCGGCGGCAGGTTGCGGGACATGTCGTCCAGGCCCTCGCGGCTGCTCTTGAAGCTGTCGAACAGGTCGCCGACCTTCAGCTTTGTAAGGCCTGCGGCCTTCCCCAGGTAGCTCGCCGGGTCGACGAGGGCACCTGCCTTGCCCAGGGCGGTCAGGGCCTCCGCGCCCGCGCCGAGCTTCCCCGCCTGGCCGGCCTTGCCGAGCTTGAGGAGCGAGCCCGAGCCGAGGGTGAGGCCGTTGAAGAGCACGGTGCCGAAGGCGCGCGAGGGGTTCTTGCCCCACTCGTCCCACGCGACCAGCGACTTGCCGAAGTTGCGCAGGGCCGCCTTCTGGCGGTCGGTGTCACTGTGGTCGACCGGGCCGAACATCTTGTCCATGGCCCACTCGTACGGCGTCGCGATGTACGCGCTGACGCCGCCGAAGACGTCACCGATGCCCGACCAGGTCTTCTTGAAGTTGTCCCAGTCGAACACGTTGATCATGCTGCCGAGGCCCTTGAGGGTGCCCCAGACACCGTCGACGAAGAAGCCCTTCAGGGCGCCGCCGACGTTGTCCTTCGTCCACTCCCACGCGGCCCGCCAACCGGTGTACTCGCGCTTGTCGACCGTCCCCCAGGGGGTCTCCTTCGCGTCCTTGAGGTCGCTTTCCTTGAAGCCGTACATGCCGGCCTTGTGCGAGCCGTCGTCGACCACGAAGTGCGTGCCGCCCACGAGCGCGGTGATCTTGTTCGCCGCGTCGCGCTCGACGCCCATGAACGCCACCCACGTCGTGCCGACCTCGCGGACGATGCGCGCGTTCTCGTCGACCTTCTTCTGGTCCTTCTGCCAGTCGTCGTCGTTCTTGTTCTCGCTGACGAACGTCTCGGCGTCCCTGCGCAGCTGGTTCATCTTCTTGACCAGCGGCTCCGCCGCCGTCGCGAAGCCCTGCAGCGCGCCGCCGACCGACTCCAGCTTCTTCGCGAAGGCGTCCGCCTTGTCCCGGACCGGGATCGTCGAGTCGAGGAGGTGCTCCCGCTCGGGGGCCACGTAGCACGCCGACAGCCCCTGGAAGGCGTCGTGGACCGCCTTGCCCGTGTCGCGGATGCTGCCCGCGGTCGTCTTCAGAGCTGCCGCGTCCTTCTCCAGCTGAGGCAGGTTGCCCGTGAAGGTCGGTATCTTGCCCGGCTCGATCACTTCTTGGGCCCCTTCATCTCCTCGGGCGTGGGCGCCTTCGAGTACTCCTCCTGCTTGTTCTTCGCCATCTCCAGGTCACCCTTGATGTACTCCTGGGTGGCCAGGCGCGCGCCCGTGAGGGACTTGCCCGTCCGGACGGGCAGGAACTTCAGGTCGTTCTCCGTCGCCTTCTGGAACTCCTGGAGGGCCTGGGTCACGGGGCCGAAGGCACCGCCCTCGGGCTGCGCGGACCCGCCCAGAACCATCGTGCCCGCGTGGGTGGACGAGTGCATGAGGCCCTCGGTGTAAGCCTTGAACTCTTCCTCGAACTTGCCGCCGGACTCGGCCGTCTTGTTGAGTACCCCATGCACGGCACCCGGTTGGATGTCCCACTTGGACACGATGGATCCCCCGTTTTAAGAAACGTTTCTTCCCACTCGCCCGCGGCGTCAGCCGATGGCGTCGACCGCGGCCTTCGCCTTGGCCAGCGTCGACTGCGCCGTGCCGTCGTTCTTCTCCATCGTCGAACGCAGCAGCGTGATGATCTGGCGGACCTCGGTGGCCGCCTTGTTCCAGCGCATTTCCACGCCGTGGTACTGATCGTCGACGCCGTCGGCCTTGAAGTCGGCCATCGCCGCCTTCACCGCCCCGTCACGCTCGATCAGCAGCGTCTCCAGCCGCCCGATGATGCCCTGCAGCGATCCCTGCACCTCGGTCGAAGCGCCCGTGTCGTAACTACGACGGTCCGCACCCGCACCAGCCATGACCAATACCCCCTGTGTCCTAGCGGCCCGAGAAACGTGCCGCGTCGAAGTTCGCCGCCGCCATCTGCTGACGGGCGTTGTCCGCCGATTCCTGGTCGCCCTGGCCGAAGGAGGAGTCCATGCCGGACTGACCGCCCAGGATCGAGCGCAGCGAGCTGTTGAGCGCCGCCCCCACATCGTCCGAGTGGGCCTTGAACTGATCGAACGCCGCCTTGCCGGCACCGTTGAACTTGCCCTCCAACGGCTGCGCCGCGTGGACCAGCTGGCGGACCAGACCAGCCAGGTCGCCGCTGGATCCGTGGGTCTTCTTGACCAGCCCGGACAGCGTCGTCTGTCCCATATCGAACTTCACGAGCTCACCCCCGTCATGTCTGAAGCTCTACTTGGCTCGAACATGTCTATCAACATCATCAGCGTGATCACAAAGCACTACTGAGGCTGACGGGCACTCTGTTACACGACAGTGCCAGACGTCCCACAGAAGTGACACTGTGCCAGCACCCAACTGACAGCGGCGGCCGTCAGTCCCGGCAGATCAGCAGCAGCGCCCGGTCGTCGTTGACGTCCTTCGCCACGGCCTCGATCAGGTGCCAGGCGGCGCCGTGGAAGCCGGAGGTGACATAGCGGTCGGCCTCGCCGGTGAGGCGGTCCATGCCCTCGGTCAGTTCGCGCTCGTTCGTCTCGACCAGGCCGTCGGTGAAGAGCATGAGGACGTCGCCGGCGCGCAGGGTGCCCTTGACGGGGTCGAAGCGGGCGCCGTCGTAGACGCCGAGGAGCGGGCCGTCGGCGGCCTTCTCCTCCCAGCGGCCGGTGCCGGCGCTGAGCTGGAGGCCGGGCAGATGGCCGGCGGAGAGGAGTTCGTAGTCGCCGCTCTCCAGGTCGAGGACAAGGTGGACGGAGGTCGCGAAGCCCTCGTCCCAGTCCTGGCGCAGGAGGTAGCCGTTGGCGGCCGGCAGGAAGTCATGGGGCGGGAGGGAGCCGAGGAGGCCGCCGAAGGCGCCGGACAGCAGCAGGGCTCTGGAGGCCGCGTCCATGCCCTTGCCGGAGACGTCGGTGAGGACGACCTCCAGCGTGCGGCCGCCGTTGGTGCGGGCGGCGACGACGAAGTCGCCGGAGAAGGACTGGCCGCCGGCCGGGCGCAGGGCCATCTCGCGATGCCAGCCGCGCGGCAGTTTGGGCAGCTTGCTCTGCACCCGGATGCGTTCGCGCAGGTCGAAGAGCATCGTTCCGCCACGCCGCCAGGGCACCCCCACGCGGCTGCGGAACTGCGCGATGAGCAGGCCGAAGAAGCCGACGGCCGCGACGACGAGGATGGTGCCGGGGCTGACCCGGTCGGTGCCGTGGTGGGTGGGGTCGTCGAGGACCGCCGACTCCACGATGAGGGCGGCGGCCGCGGCGGAGTACAGCCCCAGGAGACTCGCGGGCCGCAGCAGCAACCCGCCCGCGACGATGGGCAGGACGAGCGCGGCGGGCGCACACCACTCCGGCTGGGTGATGGTGCCCCACGCGAGAGCGGGTACGGACAGCAACAGCGCGGTCAGCGCGAGCCAGTCGGAGCCGTCGCCGCGGAAGTAGTCGACACCGGCCTTGCGCATGCTCGTGCGGGCCCGGTGCAGTGCTTTGCGCATCCGGGCCGTCGGGGTCTCCGCCGCGCCAGTCATTGCATCGGGACCTTATCCACCCATTCGGCGGTGCGTCGATTCACGCCGCGCCGACACGGCTGCCGCGGGGGCGCCGTGCGGACACCCGGAGAGCAACCCTATGCGAAATTCGTTCCCCTGCACGGGTATGCGCCGCCGAGCATGGGAATGACGACGGAGAAGCACGTACTGCGGGCGGCGGATCGGGGCCGTCGGCGATGCCCAACATGCAATTGCGCGTGCATCGATGCGACTCGAGTGCGCCTGTTCACCCCCCTGGTCACAGCAAGCTCATACGCAACAGATGGCGTGCGGTCACGCTCGTCGGCGCCCGGGGCCGCGCGCGCCGCACGCGCCACGAGCGGGGCCGGGGTGCGCGCGCCGGGTGCGGCCGCCCGGACGGGAGTTGGGCCCCGGTCCGGAGCCACGGGCCTACGCCGACTGGCAGTCGGCGCACCAGAAGAGGTTGCGGGCGGCCAGACCGGCGGTGCGGATGCCGCCGCCGCAGATGTGGCAGGGCTGCCCGGTGCGGCGGTAGACGTACACCTCGCCGCCGTGGTCGTCCACGCGCGGCGGCCGGCCCATGGCCTCGGGGGTGTGCTCGGGCCGCACGGTGTCGATGCGGTTGTTGCGGACGCCCTCCCGCATGAGGTCCGCGAGGTCCGACCAGATCGCGTCCCACTCGGCCCGGCTCAGGTCCCGTCCCGCGCGGTAGGGGTCGATGCCGTGCCGGAAGAGGACCTCGGCCCGGTAGACGTTGCCGACGCCGGCCACGACCTTCTGGTCCATGAGGAGGGCGGCGATGGTGGTCCGGCTGCGGGAGATCCGCTGCCACGCCTTGCCCGGGTCGTCGCCGTCGCGCAGCGGGTCCGGGCCGAGGCGGTCGTGTATCGCCTGCTTCTCGGCGTCGGTGAGCAGGGCGCAGGTCGTCGGCCCGCGCAGGTCCGCGTACGAGTCCGGGTTCGCCAGGCGCAGCCGCACCGTCTCGGTGGGGGGCGGGGCGGTGGCGCCCGCGCCCCAGGTGTACTTGCCGAAGAGGCCGAGGTGGATGTGGACCCAGCCGGGCCCGGCGAAGCCGAGGAAGAGGTGCTTGCCGTGGGCTTCGGCCGTCTCGAGGACCTGGGCGTCTATCAGCGCCGCGCTGTCCGCGAACTTGCCCTGGGGGCTGGTCGCCCGGACCGTGCGGCCCGCGAAGGCCTCGCGGTGGTCCGCCGCGAGGCGGTGGATCGTATGCCCCTCGGGCACGGAGGTCTCCCGGTGTCGCTTCCTACTGCCCGGGGCTTTGCCCCGGACCCCGGTGCCCGAGCGCCGGACGGGCCCGGTTTCGGCCCGTCCGGCGCTCGAGGACGAAGAGAAGGGTGTCAGCCCTGCTGCGGGTGGTGGGCCGGGATCTCGGGGAGCTCGCCCGTGGTCTCGTAGCGGCTCAGCATCTCGATGCGGCGCGTGTGGCGCTCCTCACCGGAGTACGGCGTCGCCAGGAAGATCTCGACGAACTTCGTCGCCTCCTCCTGGGTGTGCATGCGGCCGCCGATGCTGATGACGTTCGCGTCGTTGTGCTCGCGGCCGAGCGCGGCGGTCTGCTCGCTCCAGGCCAGTGCGGCCCGGACGCCCTTGACCTTGTTCGCGGCGATCTGCTCGCCGTTGCCCGAGCCGCCGATGACGATGCCGAGGCTGTCGGCGTCCGCGGCGGTCTTCTCCGCCGCGCGGAGGCAGAACGGCGGGTAGTCGTCCTGGGCGTCGTAGATGTGGGGACCGCAGTCGACGGGCTCATGGCCGTGGGCCTTGAGCCACTCGACGAGGTGGTTCTTCAGTTCGTAGCCGGCATGGTCGGAGCCGAGGTACACGCGCATGCGTCCGAGTGTGGCACGTCCGGGGACGGCGACCGGCCAGGAGGACCCCGGTAACTCTGAGTGAACACAACGAAATGGATTCAGGTCTTCCTAAAGACACCTTTAAAAAGTTCTAATGCGGTGGCTCGTAACCCGAGAACCAAAGGAACAACCCGAAGGAACGTGCACATGAGCGCGACACCGCCGACCATGACGAAGGCGTCGACGTCCGGCGACCCCGGTAACGCCCCGGTCGCGGGCGAGGACGGTCTGAAGGCCGGACTCAAGAACCGCCATCTGTCGATGATCGCGATTGGTGGTGTGATCGGCGCGGGCCTCTTCGTGGGTTCCGGTTCCGGCATCGCCGCCGCCGGCCCCGGCATTCTCCTCTCCTACGCACTCGTCGGCGCGATGGTCGTCTTCGTGATGCGGATGCTGGGCGAGATGGCCGCCGCCAACCCGACCTCCGGGTCGTTCTCCGCCTACGCCGACCGGGCGCTCGGCCGCTGGGCCGGCTTCACCATCGGCTGGCTGTACTGGTTCTTCTGGGTCGTGGTGCTGGCGGTCGAGGCGACCGCGGGTGCCGCGATCCTCAACGGCTGGATACCGGCCGTTCCGCAGTGGGCCTGGGCGCTGATCGTCATGATCGTGCTGACGGCGACCAACCTGGCCTCGGTCAGCTCCTACGGTGAGTTCGAGTTCTGGTTCGCCGGCATCAAGGTCGTCGCGATCGCCGCGTTCATCGTGATCGGCGGCCTGGCGATGTTCGGCATGCTGCCGGGCTCGGACAACCCGGGCGCGGGGCTCGACAACCTCACCTCGCACGGCGGCTTCCTGCCCAACGGTCCCGGCGCCATCCTCACCGGTGTGCTGATGGTCGTCTTCTCCTTCATGGGCAGCGAGATCGTCACGCTGGCGGCCGGTGAGTCCGAGGACCCGCAGCGCGCGGTCCGTCAGGCCACCAACAGCGTCATCTGGCGCATCGGCGTCTTCTACCTGGGCTCGATCCTCGTCGTGGTCTCCCTGCTTCCCTGGGACTCCAAGGCCATCACGGAGAAGGGCAGCTACGTCGCCGCCCTCGACACGATCGGCATCCCGCACGCCGGCCAGATCATGAACGTCATCGTGCTGACCGCCGTCCTGTCCTGCCTGAACTCGGGCCTGTACACCGCTTCGCGCATGGCCTTCTCCCTCGGCCAGCGCGGCGACGCGCCGAAGGCGTTCTCCGTCGTCAACAAGCGCGGTGTGCCGATGGCGGCGATCCTCGGCTCGGTCGTCTTCGGCTTCATCTCGGTGATCTTCAACTACGTCTGGCCCGACACCGTCTTCAAGTTCCTGCTGAACGCCTCGGGTGCCATCGCGCTCTTCGTGTGGCTGGTCATCTGCGTCACGCAGCTGAAGTTCCGCGGCATCATCAAGCGCGAGATGCCGGAGCGGCACTTCGTGAAGATGTGGCTCTTCCCGTATCTGACGTGGGCCACCATCGGCATGATCACCTTCGTGCTCGGCTACATGGTCTACGACGGCGGCGACAACCGTGAGCAGGTCCTGCTCTCGACCCTGCTCGGCGTCGTCGTGCTGGTCATCGGCCTGGTCCGGGACAAGCGGCGCAAGGCGGCGGAGACCGTCGCCCCGTAGTCGCACCAACGTCCACGGGCCGGGCCCGCACCCAGGATCTGGGTGCGGGCCCGGCCCGTACGTACCGACTGCGGCGTGCTCAGCCGCGGCGGCCCAGCAGCTTCCAGGCCGTGGGCAGCGCGCCCATCGCCAGTGCGGCCTTGAGGGCGTCACCGATGAGGAACGGCGTCAGGCCCACGGCGACCGCGTCGCCCAGCGGCATGTGCAGGGCCAGCGCCAGGTAGGGCACGCCCACCGCGTAGACGATCGCGGAGCCCAGCGCCATGGTGCCCGCGGTGCGCAGCACGGAGCGGTCGGCGCCACGGCGGGCCAGGGCGCCCACGACGGTCGCGGCGAGCAGCATGCCGAGGACGTAGCCGAAGGACGGGAACGCGGCGCCGGACTTTGCCTGGGCGAACCACGGCATGCCCGCCATGCCGGCCACGGCGTACAGCGCGAGCGAGAGGAAGCCGCGACGGGCGCCCAGGGCGGTGCCGACGAGCAGGACCGCGAAGGTCTGGCCGCTGACCGGGACCGGGGAGCCGGGCACGGGGACGGCTATCTGCGCGGCGATGCCGGTCAGCGCGGCGCCGCCGAGGATCAGGGCCGCGTCGCGGACGCGGGCGCGGCCCGCGGTCGAGGCGGGAAGCAGGTCGGCGAGGACCGTACCGGTCCGGGTGGCTGGGGCAGCTGCGGTGGCCATCGGTACTCCGCGGGAGGTGAAGGATTGGTAAGGACACGCTGACGTTAGCCGAGCGTCACTCCGTGGGCACCGGACGGCAGCGACAAACGCGACGGGCCGCTCTTGGCGGGTTCCGAGCGCGTGTGCAGCCGTTGGCAGTGATTGCTCATGGAAACGTGATGCTCGTCACGAGAGACCCCGGTCCGCTTGGCTCCGGCCGCCCGGCCGGGGGAATCTGGACCCCACCCCCCGCTCCTGCGTGTCCCCCGCGTCAGGCGCACTGACCGAGAGAACGATCCCCATGCACGACGCACGACCTGACGCCGAGCCCCTCGCCGGCGCAGAGAGGGAACCGCTCGCCGCGGGGCTCAAGCAGCGGCATCTGACGATGCTGGGCCTGGGCGGCGTGATCGGCGCCGGCCTGTTCGTCGGTTCGGGCGCCGGAATCGCGGTGGCCGGCCCCGGAATCATCGTCTCGTACCTGATCGCGGGCGCCCTCGCGATGCTGGTGATGCGGATGCTCGGCGAGCTGTCCGCGGCCATGCCGGCGTCCGGCGCCTTCTCGGTGCACGCCGAGCGCGCCCTGGGCCGCTGGGCCGGGTTCTCGGTGGGCTGGCTGTACTGGTTCCTGCTGGTGGTCGTGCTCGCCGTGGAGGCGACGGGCGCCGCGCAGATCGCCCACGGCTGGGCGCCCTCGGTGCCGCAGTGGGGCTGGGTGCTGATCTTCATGCTGGTCTTCACGACCGCGAATCTCGCGGCGGTGAAGAACTTCGGTGAGTTCGAGTTCTGGTTCGCCGCGCTGAAGGTCGGCGCGATCGTGCTCTTCCTCGGGCTGAGCCTGCTGGCGATCTTCGGGCTGCTGCCGGACACCGACGCGGTCGGGATGACGAACCTCACCGGCCAGGGCGGGTTCCTGCCCAACGGCTGGAGCGGTGTGGTCTCCGGCGTGCTCGCCGTCGTCTTCGCCTTCGGCGGCCTGGAGGTCGTCACGATCGCCGCCGCCGAGTCCGACGACCCGGCGCGTGCGGTGGGCCGGGCGGTGCGCAGCGCCGTGTGGCGCATCCTCTTCTTCTACGTGGGCTCGATGCTCGTCATCGTGACCCTGCTCCCCTGGTCGTCGATGAAGCCGGGGCAGAGCCCGTACGTGGCCGTCCTGGACCACGTCGGGGTGCCGGCGGCCGGCCAGATCATGAACATCGTGGTCTTCGTGGCGCTGCTGTCGGCGCTGAACGCCAACCTCTACGGCTCGTCCCGGATGGTCTTCTCGCTGGCCGAGCGCGGTGAGGCGCCGCGTGCGCTGCTGAAGGTCTCGGGCGGCGGCGTGCCGCGGCGAGCGGTGCTCGCATCGGTCGCGTTCGGCTTCGCCTCGGTCATACTCAACCTCAAGTGGCCGGATTCGATCTTCCACTATCTGCTGAACGCCGTGGGCGCGGTACTCCTGTTCGTCTGGGGCCTCATCGCCGCCTCGCAGCTGCGGCTGCGGCCGCGCATCGAGCGGGAGATGCCCGAGCGGCTGACCCTGCGCATGTGGTGCTTCCCCTATCTGACCTGGGCTGCCCTGGTCGGCATGGCGGGCATCCTGGTCCTGATGCTGACCGACGACGAGGCCCGGCCGCAGCTGCTGTGGTCCGCCGCGGCGACCGGCGCGGTGCTGGCCGTGGCGGGGCTGCGCGAGCTGCGACTGCGCCGGACCCGATAGTTCACCCGGAAAAAGCCTCGGTTCTGACGATATTTCAGGTACCCGCGGTTACATCGAAGTCTGAATATCGGACAGCTGCGTCACAGGTGTTGTTCTGAGCGAACATGACCCCCACACTGAGGCAACTTTCTGAGAAAGCTTCTCGGCCTTTCGGCTTCTCAAGCTCTTACCTCACGGGGACTTAGACCATGACTGGGACACCTACGACCTCCGCTTCCGAGCGGGAGGTCGCCGGCGCGGCACCGGACGGCACACCGGGCGGCGCGGACACTCTGTCGCACGGCGCTCTGTCGCACGGCCTCAAGCAGCGCCATCTGTCGATGATCGCGCTCGGCGGGGTCATCGGCGCCGGCCTCTTCGTCGGCTCCGGCGCCGGCATCGCCACCGCCGGCCCGGCGATCGTGCTCGCCTATGTCGTCTCCGGGCTGCTCGTCATGCTCGTGATGCGCATGCTGGGCGAGATGGCGGCCGCCAACCCCGCCTCGGGCACGTTCTCCGTGCACGCGGAGAAGGCGGTCGGCCCCTGGGCGGGCTTCACCGCGGGCTGGATGTTCTGGGTGCAGCTGTGCGTGGGCATCGCCGTGGAGGCGATCGGCGCGGCGCACATCATGGTCGCCTGGTTCCCCTCCACACCGTCGTGGATGTGGGTCCTGATCTTCATGGCCGTCTTCTGCGGGACGAACCTCGCGGCGGTCGGCAACTTCGGCGAGTTCGAGTTCTGGTTCGCCACCCTGAAGGTCGCCGCGATCGGCATCTTCCTGGCGCTGGGCGTCCTGGCCATCCTCGGCGTGCTGCCGGGCACGCAGGCCCCGGGCACCGACAACCTCACCGGCAACGGCGGGTTCCTGCCCAACGGCACCGACGGCCTCGTCGTGGGCCTGCTGGCCTCCGTCTTCGCCTACGGCGGCCTGGAGACGGTCACCATCGCCGCCGCCGAGTCCGAGCAGCCGGTCCAGGGCGTCGCCAAGGCGGTCCGCACGGCGATGTGGCGCATCGCGCTCTTCTACGTCGGCTCGATGCTCGTCGTCGTCACGGTGATCCCGTGGAACGACAAGTCGCTCACCACCGACGGCCCCTACGTCGCGGTGCTGAAGTACCTCGACATCCCGGCCGCCGGTCAGATCATGAACGTCATCGTGTTGATCGCCCTGCTCTCCGCGATGAACGCCAACATCTACGGCGCCTCCCGGATGTCGCACTCCCTGGTCGTGCGCGGCGAGGGCCCGAAGTTCCTGGGCAAGGTCACCAACGGCGTGCCCCGGCTGACCGTCCTGGCCTCCTCCGCCTTCGGCTTCTTCGCGGTGCTGCTCAGCTACTGGTGGCCGGACACCGTCTTCAAGTGGCTCCTGTACATGACGGGTGCCGCCATCCTCGTGGTGTGGGGCTTCATCGCCGTCACCCAGCTGCGCATGCGGCGGCAGCTGGAGCGCGAGGCGCCGGAGCGGCTCGTGGTGCGGATGTGGCTCTTCCCGGCCCTGACGTGGGTGGCGCTGGCCGCCGTCGTCGGTGTCATGGCGCTGATGCTGCGCGACGACGACACCCGCATCCAGGTGTACTTCACGGCCGGCCTCACCGGCGCCCTGGCGCTGGCCGGCTATGTGCGCCAGCGCGTCCTGGCGGGCAGGGCCCACCAGGGCTGAGCCCGCCCGCGAAGGGGCCGCGTACAGCGCGTACGAAGGGGCCGGACACCGCCACGGTGTCCGGCCCCTTCGCGTACGTCCCGGAAGGGCGGCGGCGTCAGCCGCGCAGCTCGTCCGCGACCAGCTCGGCGATCTGGACGGCGTTGAGCGCCGCGCCCTTGCGGAGGTTGTCGCTGGAGAGGAAGAGCGCCAGGCCGTTCTCGACGGTCTCGTCGAGGCGGACGCGGCCCACGTAGGAGACGTCCTTGCCGGCCGCCTGCAGCGGGGTGGGAATCTCGGACAGCTCGACGCCCGGCGCGTCCTTCAGCAGCTCGTAGGCGCGCTCCACGCTGACCGGACGCTCGAAGCGGGCGTTGACCTGCAGCGAGTGGCCGGAGAAGACGGGTACGCGCACACAGGTGCCGGAGACCTTGAGGTCCGGGATCTCCAGGATCTTGCGGGACTCGTGGCGGAGCTTCTGCTCCTCGTCGGTCTCGAAGCTGCCGTCGTCGACGATCGCGCCGGCCAGCGGCAGCACGTTAAAGGCGATCGGGCGCTTGTAGACGCCGGGCGCGGGAAGCTCCAGGGCCTCGCCGTCGTGCGTCAGCTCCGCGGCCCGCTCGCCGGCCGCGCCCAGCTGGCCCGAGAGCTCGGCGACGCCGGCCAGGCCGGAGCCGGAGACGGCCTGGTAGGTGGTGGCGACGAGGGCGGTCAGGCCCGCCTCCGCGTGCAGCGGCTTCAGGACCGGCATGGCGGCCATGGTCGTGCAGTTCGGGTTGGCGATGATGCCCTTGGGGCGGTTCGCGATCGCGTGCGGGTTGACCTCGGAGACGACCAGCGGGACCTCGGGGTCACGGCGCCAGGCGGAGGAATTGTCGATCACGACGGCGCCCTGTGCGGCGACCTTCTCGGCCAGCGCCTTGGACGTGGTGCCACCGGCCGAGAAGAGCACGATGTCCAGGCCGGAGTAGTCGGCGGTGGCGGCGTCCTCGATGGTGACGTCCCGGCCCTGCCAGGAGAGCGTGGATCCGGCGGAGCGCGCCGAGGCGAACAGGCGCAGCTCGGAGACCGGGAATGTGCGGTCGGCGAGGATCTTGAGCATGACTCCGCCGACCTGACCGGTGGCTCCGACGATTGCGATCCTCACGAGAGGGCTCCCTACGTACGTGTTGCGCGGCTGAACACTCCCATCATGGGGTCCTGCGGGCCCCAAAAGTCCAATCGATTGTCCGAAGTACGGACGAGGCCGGAACACGGAGCGGGGCGGGCGCTCGCGCCCGCCCCGCCCGTCCCGTCGGGGATTACGGCTTCGCCGTGACCGTCAGCTCGTAAGGGTTGCTGAGCAGCGGCGAGGTGCGGCGGGACTCGACCTCGATCTCCCACACGCCCGGCACCGGGTTCGCGTAGGAACGCTGGTCCGGACGGCAGGTGTTGTCCGGGTTGGGGTAGTTCGGGTAGCAGTTGACCGTGGAGGTCTTGTCGGCCGGGACGCCATAGGGGCTGATGGCGATGAACCGGGTCTGGCTGCCCTCGGCCAGGCCGCTCATCGCGACGTCCAGGGACTTGGTGCCCTTGGGCACGGTCACGAAGTACGACGTGGTCGCGTTGCGGGTGGCCTTGCCGGACGCCTTGAAGACGTTCGAGGTGAGCGGCTCGGCGACGATCACGGTCGTCATGATCTGCTTGTCGATGCCCTCGGTGCGGTCGTCGTCGACGGCGAGGATCGCGCTGTGGATGCCGGCGGCCTTGGCCTTCGCCTTGACCTTGACCGTCACGGGCTTGTTCAGCGGCAGCTTGACCTCGTTGTCACCGACGAGCTTGAAGGTGCCGTCGTTGTTGCGCCACTCGAGCTCGTGCCACACCGGCTTGTCCGGGCCGGAGGTGCGGGTGATCTCGACGTCGTACGTACGGGTCTCGCCGGCCTTGAGGCCGCCCTCGCGGTCGTAGAGGCCCGTGCCGAAGCCAGGGGTCTTGAGCCGGTAGGAGAGCGCGGTCGCCACGGGGGCCTTGACGGCGTACTCGTGGGCGGTGGCGCCGTCGCGCAGGGACTCCCAGGCCTCGACGATGTCGATCAGGCCGGAGCCCTGCTCGTACGCCTGGAAGCCCTTGATCTTCTTGGCGGTGCTGGTCAGCGCCGTGCGCAGGTCGGCCGGGGCGAGCTTCACGTGCTTCTGCTTGGCGGCCGAGATCAGCAGCGCCATCGCGCCCGTGGCCTGCGGGGAGGCCATCGAGGTGCCCTGCAGCATGCCGTAGCCGGGCGGGAGGTCGTAGCCGGCCTCCTTGACGGGCGCGCCCGGCTCCCAGGTCGGCGTGGTGTTGACCGATGCGCCGGGGGCGGTGATCGTCGGGGTGAAGCCGCCGTCCTCGCGCGGGCCGCGGGAGGAGAAGGGCATCATCGCGTACGCCGTCTTGACCTCGGAGCCGTAGTTGGCGGCCCAGGTCTCCTTGGAGACGGAGGCGCCGACGCTGACGACCTTGTCGGCCAGGGCCGGGTCGCCGATGGTGTTCAGGCCCGGGCCGCTGTTGCCGGCGGAGATCACGAGCTGGACGCCGTAGGTGTCGATGAGGCGGGTGTAGAGCTCGGCGCGGGCGTTGTTGCCGTCGTTGAGCGCCGGCAGGCCGCCGATCGACATGTTGACGATGTCGACGCCGCGGTTCACGACGAGGTCGATCATGCCCTCGGTGAGCGCCACGTTGGTGCAGCCGCCGGTCCAGGTGCAGGCGCGGGAGGAGACGATCTTGGCGCCGGGGGCGGCGCCGTTCATCTTCCCGCCGAAGAGGCCGTTGGCCGCGGTGATGCCCGCGACGTGGGTGCCGTGCTCGGACTCGATGACGCCGATGTTGACGAAGTCGGCCTTCTTGCCGGTCCAGTCGCCGCCCTTGGGGTCCATCGGCACGTCCTTGCGGATCTGCACGACGAAGGGGATGCGCTCGGCGATCGCGGTGTCCGGGTTGTCCTTGCCGAAGTAGCCGACCTGGTAGCCGTCCTTGTACGGCTTCATGTCCGCGTCGTTGCCGAAGTCGCCGTCGTCGTCGAGGTCGACGCGGACGGTGCCCTTGGCCTTGTCGTAGAGGACGGCCCAGGAGTCGGTGGTGTCGCCGTCCCGGTTGAGGTCGCCCTTCATGTCGCCGCCGGCGGTCTCGCTCTCACGGAAGAGGGCGACCTGGTACGAGCCGGTGGCGGCCGCGGTGTAGGTGCGGCCGTTGAAGGAGAAGGACGGGCCCGTGACGTCGGAGGTCATCGGCAGCCAGGTGCCGTCCTGGTCCACGAGCGGGTCGGTGGCGGTCACCCAGTCGACGATCTTGCGCTCGCCCGTGGTGGTCTTCTGCAGCGCGGGGTGGGCGAGGTCGACGCCGGAGTCCAGGACGCCGATGGTCACGCCGCGGCCGTCGGCCTTGGGGTGGTCCTCGGTGAACTCGACGGCGCCGGTCTCGAAGGCCGGCTGGTAGGGGTTCTTCGCCGGGGTGTTCTTCCCCGGAGCCGGGTAGATCCGGTCCTTGGCGAGCTTCGGCGCACCCTGCGCGGCGTCGGCGCGCGGGCTGGGGTCCGGGAGCTTGATCTCCTGCTTGAGGTCGATGCCGTGGACGTCGTCGAGCTTCTTCGCCTCGTCGATGGCGGCGTCGGCCTTGCCCGTCGGGACGGTGACCCGGACGTAGCCGAGCTTGTCGTACGCCTGGCCCACCGAGGCGCCCGTGATCGCGTCCAGCTTGCCGGCGACCGCACCGGTCCGGCCGGGCTGCGTGGCGATCATCATCGTGACGGTCCGGTCGCCGTCCGCCTTGGCCTTCGCCAGCAGGTCGGCGTCCTGCGAACCGAGCTTGTCCGGGGCGGACTTCACCGGGCCGGGGGCCGGCGTGGGGTCCGCCGCGAGGGCGGGGGCGGCGCCCGCCGCGGTGAGCGCGGCCACGACGGAGGCCGCGACGGCTATTCGGGCCGCACGTCTCGCGCCGGTCGGCGCGGTCGGGACATCGGGGGTGGGGGTCATGAGCATCCCTGGCTGGAGGTGGTGAACGGACAACGAAGGGGACGGCCGGAGGCACGACGACACGGCGTCCGGAAATCGAACCCGGGTGAGCGATCACTTTTATGGAAGTGGCGGGGGTTTGGGGAGAGTTGCCCGGGCGAGAACATAAAGATGGCGTAAACCCGCCACACGCCACGCGGGATGAAGCGGGACGGAGGCCGTGAAGCGGTCAGGGCATCAGCGCAGCTCAGCGCCTGTAGGACAAACGGACTAAAGGACCGGCCCATGACCGGCGAGAGCGTTCCCCTCGAGGGTGAACGCTGAGTGAGCGTCAGCACTCCAGGGGACGAGTGGTGTATGTCAGTTCGCAGTAGCCAAGATCGATGTGAGGGGATCGGCGGCGACCGTTGCGGCCTGGTTCACGCCCAGGTCACTCGCGCTGTCAACGCTCCTCACTGACCGCAAGCGCCGACCGCCCGCCAGACCGCCAGCCTTCGCGTTCGCACTCGGGGAGACCGCCATGCACCGCAGATCCCGCAGAACCGCAGCCTCGCACCTCGACCGCCGTACGTTCCTGGCCGCCGCGGGAGCCGTCACCACGGCCACCGGGCTGGGCCTCGGCGTGGGCACGGACGGACCGGCCTCGGCCACACCCGGCGACCCCACCCCGGCCCCGGCCGCCGGCACCGCGGCGGCCCCCGCAGCCGGGGCGCCCACGGATGCCGGCACCACCCTCGCCTCCGTCGCCGCCCCGCGCGGCAGCAGCGGCTACCGGCGGCTCGGCGACGGCCCCGGCTGGCCCAGGGTCGTACGGGCCGAGCTGGCCCAGGCGCAGAACGGCCGCGAGGACCGGCGGACCACGCTGGCCTCCTTCGTGCAGTTCACCGACCTGCATCTGACGGACGTGCAGCACCCGCTGCGGTACGAGTTCTTCCGCGCCGGGGACGTGGGGGGCTGGCGGCCGCACGAGGCGCTGACGCTGCCGGGCGTGGTCTCCCTGGTCGAGCGCGTCAACAAGGTGCGCCGGGGGCCGGCCACCGGCGCCCCGTTCGGCTTCGTCGTCACCACCGGCGACAACGGCGACGAGAACGCCAAGATCGAGGTCGAGTGGTTCCTGACCGCCCTCAGCGGCGGCCGGCTGACCCCCAACACCGGCGACCCGCGCCACTACGAGGGCGTGCAGAACAGCGGCCTCAAGCAGTACTGGCACCCCGAGAGCGCCCTGCGCGACCAGGACAAACAGGCCGGCTACCCCCGGATCGACGGCTACCTCGACGCCGCCCTGCGGCGGGTCACCAGCCCCGGTCTGAACATCCCCTGGTACTCCACCTTCGGCAACCACGACCTGCTCTCCGGCGGCTGCTACCCGGCGGCGGGCTCCTTCATCGCCGAGATCTGCGTCGGCGACCGCAAGCTGCAGTACATCCCGCCCGCCGAGGCCAAATGGCTGATGGAGGGCGAGGTCGGCGGCGCCGACCCCAAGGGCAAGCGCATAGAGTCCATGCTCAAGTCGCACAAGAAGGACATGCGCACGATCACCGCCGACCCGCGCCGGGTGCCGCTGACCGCGCGCCAGTACGTGGCCGCGCACCTCGACCCCCAGCACACCGGGCGCGGGCCCGTCGGCCACGGCTACACCCGCGCCAACCTCGACGCGGGCACCCTCTACTACACCTTCAAGGTGTCCGACAAGGTCATCGGCATCAGCATGGACTCCACGGACCCCGGCGGCCACTACCAGGGCTCACTGGGCACCTCCCAACTCGACTGGCTGGACCGGACGCTGAAGGAGCACAAGGACCAGTACGCCCTGGTCTTCAGCCACCACCCCAGCTGGAGCATGAACAACATGACGCCCGACCCCGCCCACCCGGGCGAGAAACGGCACGGCGGCGACGAGGTGCTCGCCCTCCTCCAGCGCCACAACAACGTCCTGGCCTGGATCAACGGCCACAGCCACCGCAACCGCATCCGCCCCCGCGGCAGCTTCTGGGAGATCGCCACCGCCTCGCACGTCGACTACCCGCAGCTCGCCCGGATCATCGAGATCACCGACAACCACGACGGCACGATCTCCCTGTTCACCACGCTCATCGAGTCGGCCGCGCCCTACAGGACCGACTTCCACGACCTCTCCCAGACCGGGCTCGCCTCCCTCTACCGGGAGCTGGCCTTCAACGCACCGGGCTCGGACACCTCGCTCGCGGGCGCGCCGACCGACCGCAACACCGAGCTGCTGCTCAGCCGGCGCTGACGGCTCCGGCCGGGCGGCCCGGACAAGATCACCTCGGCAGGACGACGACGTACGCGCAGGGCTCGCGGTCGGCCGACGCCACCAGGGCGGTCCGGACGACCGCGGCCTGCTGCTCCAGGCCCTCGGCGTCCCGCAGCCGCTTCGGCGTGACGCGCACGACCGTGATGCCCAGCCGCTCCAGGTGCTCGCGCTTGCGGGAGTGCTCGGACCACAGCGGGTCCTCCTCCGGCCGGGGCGAGCGCGCGTCGATCTCCAGGGCCACCGCGTGGTCGGGCCAGAAGGCGTCCACTCCCCCGAGGTGCGGGCCGCCGGGCAGCCGCAGGTCGACGTTCCACAGCGGCGCGGGCAGCGCGTGCTCGCGCACCATGTCGTACAGCCTGCCCTCGGCGACGGACCGGCCCTCCGCCAGCAGCGCCTCCACGGCGTCCACCACGTGCGGCCGGCTCAGCAGCCGGGCCCGCGTCAGCTCCCGCACCACCGCCGCCGCCTCGGCGTGCCCGCCGCGCACGGCCTCGCTCAGCAGAGCGCGCACCGCCTGCGCGTCGGTCAGCTGCGCCACGGTGTCGGCGACCGCACGGGCGGCCGGGGCGACCGGCACGCCCGTCAGCAGCTGGGGGCGCGGCACGGTGTGCGCCCGTACCAGCCTGACGAACCCGTTCGAGCGCAGCCGGCGGGTGCGGGGCAGCAGGACGTCGATGTGGTCCAGGGAGAGCAGCGAGGGCACGCAGGTGAAGCGGTGCAGGGCGAGCGCGGCCGGGCCCGTGATCATCGCATGGCCGTAGGGGGCCGGCTCCGGGGCCCGCGCGGCGGACGGGCCGGGCTGCCGGGGCACCTGGGCCCGCGGGAGGGTGTACATCAGGGCGGCGTGCAGCCGCTCCTCGCTGGTGGCGGGGCCGGTGTGGAGGAGGAAGACCCCGGGCAGCAGCCGCCGCCAGGGCCCGCCGGGTCGGCAGCGCTCGGTGACGTCGGCCCCGGTGACGCCGTGCTCCCTCAACTGACGTGCCGTCATGACCCGGTGACGCACATCGGAGAGGTGGTACAGGGGGCGTGGGGAGAGGGGGGTGTTGGGGTTCATGCCCCCGCCATTCCCGCTCTCCGCCCGCCCCTTAACCGCTGTTACGGGGCCGTCGACAATTCAGGACAACGCCGCTTTGAAACCCGGGGAATTGAAACGTGCCGAAACCGTGTCCCCGGCCTGTCGGCACCTTCCCTCGACGTCCCCCGGCGTCCCTCAGCTCCCGGCGGCCGCGTCGCAGGCCTGGGCGCGCAGGGCCCGCGCCAGGTCGTCGCGGGCCTCCAGCACCAGCCGGCGCAGCGCGGGGGCGGCGTCCTGGTGCGCGGCCAGCCAGGCGTCGGTGGCCTCCAGCGTCGGCCGGTCGCCCTGCAGCATCGGGAACAGGCCGCGGACGACCGCCATGGCGATCTCGATGGACCGCTCCCGCCACACGCGCTCGATCACCTCGAAGTAGCGCGGGGCGAACGGCGCCAGCAGCTCCCGCTGGGACGGCTGGTCGAAGCCCGCGATGGTGGCCTCGGCGAGGGCGTTGGAGAGCGTGTCGGAGTCGACGACCGCGGCCCAGGCGGCGGCCTTGACCTCGGCGGACGGGCGGGCGGCCAGGCAGCGGACCTGGTGGCGCCGGCCGGAGGCGGTGTTGTCCCGGGCGAGCTCGGCGGCCAGCGCCGACTCGTCGGCGGCGCCCCGGGCGGCGAGGGTGCCCAGGAAGGCCCAGCGCAGCTCCTGGTCCACGTCCAGGCCGTCGACCTTCGCGGCACCGTCCAGCAGCCCGTGCAGCAGCTGCAGGTCGCCTTCGTCGGCGGCGAGCTGGGCGAAGAACCGGGCCCACGCCAGCTGGTGGCCGCTGCCGGGCTCGGCGAGTCGCAGCTCGCGCAGCGCGCTCTGGGCGAGCTGCCGGCCGTCCTCCTCGCGCCGGTCGGGGGCGGCGTAGTGCACGAGCGCGCCGGTGGCCCAGGCCTGCACCATCTGCAGTACGCCGATGTCGCTCTCGGCCCCCGCGAAGCGCCGCACCAGCTCCAGGTAGTCGCGGGTGGGCATCAGCCCGTCGCGGGTGAGGTTCCACAGGGCGGACCAGCACAGGGCGCGGGCGAGCGGGTCGGTGAGGTCGCCCAGGTGCTGCCGGAGGGTGTCCAGCGAGGCCTCGTCGAAGCGGATCTTGCAGTACGTGAGGTCCTCGTCGTTGACGAGGATCAGCTCGGGCCGCTCGGCGCCGGCCAGCTCCGTGACCACCGTGCGGGGGCCGGTGACGTCGACCTCGGCACGGGCGTAGCGCTCGAGCGCGCCGCCCGCCTCCCGCCGGCGGTACAGACCCACGGCCACGCGGTGCGGGCGCAGCTCGGGGTGGGTGTCGGGCGCCTCCTGCAGGATGGCGAGCTCGGTGATGCGGTCGGCGGCGTCGTAGGTGGCCAGCGGGGTCAGCGAGTTGACGCCGGCCGTCTGCAGCCAGGACCGCGACCAGGCGGTCATGTCCCGGCCCGAGGTCTCCTCGAGCACCTCCAGCAGGTCGCTGAGGCGGGTGTTGCCGTAGGCGTGGCGCTTGAAGTAGCGCCGGGCGCCCTCGAGGAAGGCGTCGCGGCCGACGTAGGCGACGAGCTGCTTGAGGACCGAGGCGCCCTTGGCGTAGGTGATGCCGTCGAAGTTGAGCTTGGCGTCCTCGAGGTCGCGGATGTCGGCCGTGACGGGGTGCGTGGAGGGCAGCTGGTCGGCGCGGTAGGCCCAGGACTTGCGGTTGTTGGCGAAGGTGACCCAGGCATTGGTGAAGCGGGTCGCCTCGGCCAGCGAGAAGGCACCCATGAAGTCCGCGAAGGACTCCTTGAGCCACAGGTCGTCCCACCACTGCATGGTCACCAGGTCGCCGAACCACATGTGCGCCATCTCGTGCAGGATCACGTTGGCGCGGCGCTCGTACGCCGCCTGCGTCACCTTGCCGCGGAAGACGAACTCCTCCCGGAAGGTCACGCAGCCCGGGTTCTCCATGGCGCCGATGTTGTACTCCGGCACGAACGCCTGGTCGTACTTCCCGAAGGGGTACGGGTAGTCGAAGTGGTCGTGGAAGAAGTCCAGGCCCTGCTTGGTGACGGTGAAGATGTCGTCGGCGTCGAAGTGGCGGGCCAGGCCCTTGCGGCACAGTGCGCCCAGCGGGATCTCCAGGACCGTGCCGTCGTCGAACGTGCGGCGGTAGTGGTCGCGCACGACGTGGTACGGGCCCGCGACGACGGCGGTGATGTAGGTGGAGATGGGCCGGGTGGTGACGAACCGCCAGGTGGCCGAGGCGGCGTCGGAGGCCACCGGCTCCTCCTCGCCGTCCTGTTCGCCGTTGCTGAGCACGGTCCAGGAGGCGGGCGCGGTGACCGAGAAGGTGAAGGGGGCCTTGAGGTCGGGCTGTTCGAAGTTCGCGAAGACGCGGCGGGCGTCGGCGGGTTCGTACTGGGTGTAGAGGTAGACCTCGCCGTCCTCGGGGTCGGCGAAGCGGTGCATGCCCTCGCCGGTGCGGCTGTACGCGCACTGGGCGTCCACGGTCAGGACGTTCTCGGCGGCGAGGTCCTCCAGGGCGATCCGCGCGCCGTCGAAGACGGCCTTCGGGTCCAGCTCCCGGCCGTTGAGGGTGAGCGACGTCACAGCGGGGGCCACGAGGTCCGCGAAGGTGGCGGCGCCCGGCTCGGAGCAGCGGAAGCGCACGGTGGTCACCGACCGGAACGTGCGGGGCTCGGGGCCCGCGCCCACCGCGGAGCGCAGGTCGAGGGCCACGTCGTAGGAGTCCACGGACAGCAGGCGGGCCCGCTGCCGGGCCTCCTCACGGGTCAGGTTCTCACCGGGCACGACGCGGCTCCCTCGTGTTCGTCTCGTTTCGAATACCAGGAATCATGGCACGGGGGGTGCTTGTTGAATCACTGACTGTCCAGCTCGTCAGAGGAGATTCGTGTGACCGCGGAGAGAGTGACCGCCGACTTCTGGTTCGACCCCGCCTGCCCCTGGGCCTGGCTGACCTCGCGCTGGATGCTGGAGGTGGAGAAGGTCCGGCCCGTGGACGTGCGCTGGCACGTGATGAGCCTGGCCGTGCTCAACGAGGACAAGCTCGACCAGGTGCCCGAGGAGTACCGGGAGTTCCTGCGCACCGAGGCCTGGGGCCCGGTGCGGGTGTGCGTCGCGGCCGCGAAGGAGTTCGGCGACGAGGTGCTGGGCCGCCTCTACACCGCGATCGGCCGGCGCTTCCACAACGAGGGTCTGCCGCGCGACCGCGGCACGATCCTGGCCGCGCTGGAGGAGGCCGGCCTGCCGTCCCGCCTCGCGGACGCCGCGGACACCGACGCCCACGACCACGAGCTGCGCGTCTCCCACAAGGAGGGCATAGACAAGGTCGGCGAGGAGGTCGGCACCCCGATCATCTCCGTGCCCGGCCCGGACGGCGCCGAGGTCGCCTTCTTCGGCCCGGTCGTCACCCCCGCCCCCAAGGGCGAGGCGGCGGCCCGCCTGTGGGACGGCACCCTGCTGGTGGCCGGCACGCCCGGCTTCTACGAGATCAAGCGGACGCGTCGGCAGGGTCCGGTCTTCGACTGACCGGTCGCGGCTCGCCCGGCGGCGTCGACCTGCGGGCGTGGGCACGGTCCATTAATGTCCCGGTATGGGCCAGACCGACCTCTCCCGGCCGCTCGGCCGTGACGGCGGCTGGGCCGAGGCCGAGCCGCCGTGCGGCAACGCGGCCCACGCGGAGCTGCCGGTACGCCCGTACGACCTGCTGACGCTCGCACTGTGCCATGCGCTGCGGCTCGTGTGGGCACTGCTGGGGCTGCGGCGGGCGGCGGGCATGCTCCGCCACTACCTGCGCGGCACGGGCTCCGCGTACCGGGTGGACGCCGAGGAGCTGCTCGCCCTGCCGGCCGTGCGCGCGGCCGCGGGGGAGCAGCTCGAGCGGTGGCGCGCCGAGGCGCTCGAGCGCTGGCGCTCGGGTCCGCACGCTCCCGCCGCGTACCCGGCGGACAGCGGCTGGCGCGACGTGCTGATCACCCGCCGGGTCAGCACCGACTGGTGGCTGGCCCTGCGCTGCGCGGAGTTCCGCCTGACGGGCACCGTCCGGGTGGACGCGGAGGGCGGGACGGCGGTGGACTACCGCTTCGCCGTGCAGAAGGCGTGGAACTTCGACCGGGGCGGGTCGGAGCTGGGAGTGCCGTTCACTCCGTTCGCCCGGCTGCACGAGACGGGGCTCGCGAGAGAGTTCACGGTCAAGGGCGAGGCCTTCGGCCACGCCTGAGACGGGGACAATGGGAAGGGGCCCCCGCGCGATCCGAACGCGCGGGGGCCCCTTCCGTTCGCCCGCCGCGTGAAGGGTGAGAAGACGATCACGAGCAGGCGGTCCGGGGTCGGATCAGGGCGCCAGGATGATGGAGCTGCCCTTTTCCTTGGCGGCGAGGTAGCGCTTGTTGACGTCCTGCCAGTTGACGACGGCCCACATGGCGTCGATGAAGTCGACCTTCTGGTTCTTGTACTGCAGGTAGAAGGCGTGCTCCCAGGCGTCGAAGACCAGGATCGGCACGGAGCCCTGGCCCACGTTGCCCTGGTGGTCGTAGACCTGCTCGACGATCAGGCGGCCGCTGACCGGCTCGTAGGCGAGCACGCCCCAGCCGGAGCCCTGTGTGGTGGCGGAGGCCTTGGTCAGCTGCGCCTTGAACTTGGCGAAGGAGCCGAAGGACTCGGCGATGGCGTCCGCGAGCTCGCCCACGCCGTCCTTGTCGAGGGGCTCGCCGCCGCCGTCGCCGGTCATGTTCTGCCAGTAGATGCTGTGCAGGATGTGGCCGGAGAGGTGGAAGGCCAGGCTCTTCTCGAGGCCGTTGATGGCCCCCCACTGGTCCTTGTCCCGGGCCTCGGCGAGCTGCTCGAGCGTGTCGTTCGCGCCCTTGACGTACGCCGCGTGGTGCTTGTCGTGGTGCAGCTCAATGATCTTCGCGTCGATGACGGGCTGCAGAGCCGCGTAATCGTACGGGAGTTCGGGAAGTGTGTAGATGGCCATGCCGAGCCCTCCGACTGCTTATTGCAATTAACTTGCAGGTAAACGCTACCAGCACGTGCATCTGAAAAGCGGTCACGGGGGTACGCCTCGGTCCAAAGTCGGAGGCGGCCTCGGTCCTGAAGATCAGGACCCACTCAGCCGTCAGCGTACGAACCGCCACGCACAGCGACGGCGTGGAAGGATGGCCGGAAGTCGCGACATTGCGGAACGCTAAGGAGATGCCCCGGTGCCCGGAACGAACCTGACCCGTGAAGAGGCGCAGCAGCGGGCGCGGCTGCTGGCCGTGGACGCGTACGAGATCGACCTCGACCTCTCCGGGGCGCAGGAGGGCGGCACCTACCGGTCCGTGACCACCGTGCGCTTCGACGCCGCCGAGGCGGGCGAGTCGTTCATCGACCTGGTGGCCCCGACCGTGCACGAGGTCGTGCTGAACGGGACCGCGCTCACCCCGGCCGAGGTCTTCGCGGACAGCCGCATCGCCCTGCCCGGCCTGGTGGCGGGGCGCAACGAGCTGAAGGTCGTCGCCGACTGCGCGTACACCAACACCGGCGAGGGTCTGCACCGGTTCGTGGACCCGGTCGACGACCAGGCCTACCTCTACACCCAGTTCGAGGTGCCGGACGCCCGCCGCGTCTTCGCCTCCTTCGAGCAGCCCGACCTGAAGGCGACGTTCCAGTTCACCGTGAAGGCCCCCGAGGGCTGGACGGTCATCTCCAACTCGCCGACGCCCGAGCGCCCCGCCGACAACGTCTGGCGCTTCGAGCCGACGCCGCGCATCTCGACGTACATCACCGCGCTGATCGCCGGCCCGTACCACGCGGTGCACAGCTCCTACGAGAAGGACGGGCAGAGCGTCCCGCTGGGCATCTACTGCCGTCCCTCGCTGGCCGAGTTCCTCGACGCTGACGCGATCTTCGAGGTCACGCGGCAGGGCTTCGACTGGTTCCAGGAGAAGTTCGACTACGCCTACCCCTTCGCCAAGTACGACCAGCTGTTCGTGCCCGAGTTCAACGCGGGCGCGATGGAGAACGCGGGCGCGGTCACCATCCGCGACCAGTACGTCTTCCGCTCGAAGGTCACGGACGCCGCGTACGAGGTCCGCGCGGAGACCATCCTGCACGAGCTGGCGCACATGTGGTTCGGCGACCTGGTCACCATGGAGTGGTGGAACGACCTGTGGCTGAACGAGTCGTTCGCCACCTACACCTCCATCGCCTGCCAGGCGTACGCGCCCGGCAGCAAGTGGCCCCACTCGTGGACGACGTTCGCCAACTCCATGAAGACGTGGGCCTACCGGCAGGACCAGCTGCCCTCCACGCACCCGATCATGGCGGACATCCGCGACCTGGACGACGTGCTCGTCAACTTCGACGGCATCACGTACGCCAAGGGCGCCTCCGTCCTCAAGCAGCTCGTCGCCTACGTCGGCATGGACGAGTTCTTCACCGGCGTCCAGGCGTACTTCAAGGCCCACGCCTTCGGCAACACCCGCCTGTCCGACCTGCTCGGCGCGCTGGAGAAGACCTCCGGCCGTGACCTAAAGGCCTGGTCGAAGGCGTGGCTGGAGACGGCCGGCATCAACATCCTGCGGCCCGAGATCACCACGGACGCCGCCGGCGTCATCACCGCCTTCGCCGTCAAGCAGGAGGCCCCCGCGCTGCCCGCCGGCGCCAAGGGCGAGCCCACGCTCCGCCCGCACCGCATCGCGATCGGCCTGTACGAGCTCGAGAACGGCAAGCTGGTCCGCAAGGACCGTATCGAGCTGGACGTCGACGGCGGGCTGACGGAGGTTCCGCAGCTGGTCGGCCGGGCCCGCCCGGCGGTCGTGCTGCTCAACGACGACGACCTGTCGTACGCCAAGGTGCGCCTGGACGCCGAGTCCCTGGCGACGGTCACCCAGCACCTGGGCGACTTCACCGAGTCCCTCCCGCGCGCCCTGTGCTGGGCCTCCGCCTGGGACATGACCCGCGACGGCGAGCTGGCCACCCGCGACTACCTGGACCTGGTGCTCTCGGGCATCGCCAAGGAGTCCGACATCGGCGTCGTGCAGTCGCTGCAGCGCCAGGTGAAGACCGCCATCGACCTGTACGCGGCGCCCACGTGGCGCGAGACCGGTCTGGCGAAGTGGACCGAGGCCACGCTGGAGCACCTGCGCGCGGCCGAGCCGGGCAGCGACCACCAGCTGGCCTGGGCCCGCGCCTTCGCCGCCACCGCCCGCACCGGCGAGCAGCTCGACCTCCTGGCCGCGCTGCTGGACGGCACCCAGTCCATCGAGGGCCTGAAGATCGACACCGAGCTGCGCTGGGACCTGCTCGGCCGGCTGGCCGCGACGGGCCGCGCGGACGAGAAGGCCATCGCCGCCGAGCTGGAGCGCGACAAGACCTCCGCGGGCGAGGAGCACGCCGCCTGGGCGCGCGCCGCACGGCCGACGGCCGAGGCGAAGGCCGAGGCGTGGGCCTCGGTCATCGACTCCGACAAGCTGCCCAACGCGGTCCAGGAGTCGGTCATCAGCGGCTTCCAGCAGACCGACCAGCGTGAGCTGCTCGCGCCCTACGCCGAGAAGTACTTCGCGGTGGTCAAGGACGTCTGGTCCAAGCGCAGCCACGAGATGGCCCAGCAGATCGCGGTCGGCCTCTACCCTGCCCTGCAGGTCTCCCAGGCCACCCTGGACGCCACGGACGCCTGGCTGGCCTCGGCCGAGCCGAACGCGGCGCTGCGGCGTCTGGTCACGGAGTCCCGTGCGGGTGTCGAGCGTGCGCTGAAGGCACAGGCGGCGGACTCGGCCGCCGCCGTCTGAGACCACGCACGAGGGCGCCCCGGACCATCCGGTCCGGGGCGCCCTCGGCGTTTTTGGCGTTCAGGCGCTTCAGGCCTTCTCCGCCCGGGCCCGTCGGCGGGCCAGCAGCGCCTCGCGCTTCTCGTCGAACTTCCTCGCCTGGTCGTCGAGGCCGCCCATGAACATCCCCAGCTCCTCCTGGGCACGCAGGCCGTCCGGGCCCAGGCCCGTGATCTCGAGGACCTTCAGGAAGCGCAGCACCGGCTGGAGCACGTCGTCGTGGTGGATGCGCAGGTTGTAGATGCCGCCGATGGCCATCTGCGCGGCGGCCCGCTCGAAGCCGGGAATGCCGTGGCCGGGCATCCGGAAGCCGACCACGACGTCGCGCACGGCGCACATCGTCTGGTCGGCCGCCAGCTCGAAGGCCTTCCCCAGCAGGTTGCGGTAGAAGACCATGTGCAGGTTCTCGTCCGTGGCGATGCGGGCGAGCATGCGGTCGCAGACCGGGTCACCGGAGTTGTGACCGGTGTTGCGGTGCGAGATGCGGGTGGCCAGCTCCTGGAAGGCGACGTAGGCCACCGAGTGCAGCATGCTGTGCCGGTTGTCGGACTCGAACCCCTCCGACATGTGCTGCATGCGGAACCGCTCCAGGGCGACCGGGTCCACAGCGCGCGAGGTGAGCAGGTAGTCCCGCATCACGATGCCGTGCCGGCCCTCCTCGGCGGTCCAGCGGTGCACCCACGTCCCCCAGGCGCCGTCGCGGCCGAAGAGAGTGGCGATCTCGTGGTGGTAGCTGGGGAGGTTGTCCTCGGTCAGCAGGTTGACGATGAGGGCGGTGCGCCCGATGTCCGTGACCTTCGACTGCTCGGGGGCCCAGGGCTCGCCGCCCATGACGCCGTCGAAGTTACGGCCGTCGCTCCACGGCACGTACTCGTGCGGCATCCATTCCTTGGCCACCTTCAGGTGCCGGTTCAGCTCGGTCTCGACGACCTCTTCGAGTGCGTACAGCAGGCGACTGTCGCTCCATGCGGCCTGGCCGGCGTGGGAGGGGGCGATGGTCACGGGCAGCTCCTGGAACGATCATTACCTACGGCTCCGTAGGTTACGACACCGTAGGTTAATGGTGGGACAAACGCCAAAGCCGGTGGCCCGTACACGGAAATGAGCAGCAAAAAAGCCGACACCCGAAGGTGTCGGCTTTTGGGGGCCTGCGGTCAGACGAGCGGCATCAGCGCGCGGTGCGCGGGTAGTGCGTGTCGTGCGTGCGCTTGTTGTCGGAGTTCTTGGCGAGGACCATGGTCAGGCCCGTGATCACCAGGAAGAGGACGATCGGCGCGACCACGTAGAGACCGATCGTGTTGATCGCGCTCAGGCCGGGGCCCGGGTCGTCACCGTCGTCGCGGGTGAGCGCGAACGCGGGGGACGACATCAGCAGCATCAGCAGCGTGCCTGCGGAGATGGCACCGGCACGCACGGCGTTCTTGTTGACCTTATTGCTCACGGCCTCAACGTATCGGACACCCGCCGGGCCCGCGCGCCCGGGGTGGCCTATCCGCGTCAACGCCGCCCGCCCGCCGCCCTGACCTCCTCCATCAGCGCGTGCAGCCGGGGCGAGGCCGCCAGCTCCTCCAGCGACAGGGGACGGCCCGAGGCGTCGGCGACGGGCAGCCGCCAGTTCGGGTACTGGTCCCAGGTGCCCGGCAGGTTCTGGGGCCGCCGGTCCCCCACCGCGTCCGGCAGCCAGATGCCGACCATCGCGGCGGGCGTACGCAGCAGGAAGCGGTGCACGGCCTTGATCGCCGCCTCCTCGTCGCCCGGCCCCTCCGGGAGCAGCCCCAGCCGGCCGAAGAGGGCCAGCCACTGGGCGACCCCCATGGCGTCCTCGCGCTGCTCCTCCTCCAGCGGGCGGGTGAGCAGCCCCAGCCGGTGCCGCAGCTCGACGTGGTCGCCGGTGAGCCGGGCCGCGGTGCTCGGCAGGTCGTGGGTCGTGGCGGTGGCCAGGCAGCCGGAGCGCCAGCGCCCGGGCTCCAATGGCTCCGGGTGCGCGTCGCCGGCTCCCCCGGCCTCGTAATCACGCTCGAACCACAGCACCGAGGTGCCGAGCACCCCGCGCTCGGCCAGCGTCTCGCGCACACCGGGCTCGACCGTGCCCAGGTCCTCGCCTATGACGGCGGCGCCCGCGCGGTGCGCCTCCAGGGCCAGCACGCCGAGCATGGCCTCGGCGTCGTAGCGCACGTAGGCCCCGCGCCGGGGCTCGTAGCCCTGCGGCACCCACCACAGCCGGAACAGCCCCATCACATGGTCGATCCGCAGCGCTCCCGCGTGCCGCAGCAGCCCGCGCAGCAGCTCGCGGTACGGGGCGTAGCCGGTGGCCGCGAGGGCGTCGGGGCGCCAGGGCGGCAGGCCCCAGTCCTGGCCCCGGGCGTTGAAGGCGTCGGGCGGGGCGCCGATCGACATGCCGGCGGCGAAGGCGTCCTGCTGGGCCCAGGCGTCGGCACCCGAAGGGTGGACTCCGACGGCCAGGTCGTGGACGAGGCCGACGCACATGCCGGCGTCGCGGGCCGCGCGCTGGGCCGCGGCCAGCTGCCCGTCGGTGAGCCAGGCCAGCCAGCAGTGGAAGTCGACCCGCTCCAGCAGCTCGCCGCGGGCGCGGGCGGTGCGCGCCGAGCGCGGGTCCCGCAGGCCCGCGGGCCAGGCCCGCCAGTCCGGGCCGTGCACCTCGGCCAGCGCGCACCAGGTGGAGTGGTCGTCGAGCGCCTGGCCCTGTCCGGCGAGGAAGTCGTCGTAGGCCGCCCGGCGGCCGGGGCTCTGCGGCACGGCCCGCACCAGCTCCAGGGCCCGGCGCTTGAGGTCCCAGACCGCGTCGCGGTCGATCAGCTCGCCTCGGCGCAGCACGGCCTCGCGCAGCGCGGCGGCGCCCGCCAGGAGCTCGTCGGCCCGGGCGCGCGCGGCCCCGGTGAGGTAGGCGAACTCGGGGATCTCCTCGACCCGCAGGTGGACCGGGTCGGGGAAGCGCCGGGAGGAGGGGCGGTAGGGCGAGGGGTCGGTGGGCGGTCCGGGCACCGCCGCGTGCAGGGGGTTGACCTGGACGAAGTCCGAGCCGAAGGTGCGGCCCGACCAGGCGGCGAACTCGGCGAGGTCGGCGAGGTCGCCCATGCCCCAGGAGCGGGCGGACAGCAGGGAGTAGAGCTGCACGAGGAAGCCGTGGCCGCGTGCGGGGGGCGCGGGGAGCCGGCCGGGCGCGACGATCAGGGGCGAGGCGGAGGACCGCCCGTCGGGGGCCTGGGCGCGCAGGACGTGGCTGCCCGGCGGGAGCGGCTCGGCACCGGTCCCCTGCCCGGCGCTCCAGCGCAGGGTGCGGCCGTCCTCGGTGTCGACGCGCAGCTGCGTGCCCTCGGGGAGCTCGGGCAGGGTGCGCCCGGAGCCCTCGCGCAGCACCACCGTCGCCGGCAGCAACCGCCCCCGCGCGGCCGTGGCGTGGGCGTCGAGGGCGTCCCGCACGGCCCGGGGGGTGGAGGCGTCGACGCCCAGCGCGGCGAGGACCGCGACCACGGTGTCCTCGGGCACCCGCACGGTCTGCCCCGGCGCGGGCTCGTAGGAGGTGGCGACACCGTGCAGCTCGGCAAGGCGCGCTCTGCCCATCGATACCTCCGCGGTCGCCCCCGTGCCGGATGCCTCTGCCCTACCCACGTGCCGGGGCGGTCGACACCTTGCGTTCTCCGATGTCGATTTGGCGTCTCTTCAGGGGACATCCCGATCGATTCCGCTTCACCCCCGCTCCCCGTCACGCGGGGCATTACCGGCAGTTCGGTCAGCCGCGTTGACACGCTCCGCGCCTGGTGATGGGCTCGTCGCTCCACGGGAGCGACACCTGGGGGCAGGGGCACCTGGGGGCGAGGAGAGGGCCGTGCGGTTCCTGGGCGAGGACCCCTCGTACGGAGGCTGCGGAAGCGACGGCGCGAGCGGCGCCGATGCCGACGGGACCGCCGGGCGGCCCGGCCGTGCCCTGGGCACCGGCAGCCTGGGCCGCCCGGCCGGCGGGCGCCGGCGCGCCGGGGTCACCGTCCTGGCCGCCGCCCTCCTGGGCGGGCTGCTCGGCGGCGGCACCGACGCCCTCGCCGACCCCCGCCCGGGCGACGCCGCCTCCGCCGCCACCGGCTCGCCCGGCACCCCGGACCGCGAGGATGCCGGCGGCCTGCCGCCCGTGTGGCCGCGCCCCCAGTCGGCACACGCCCAGGGCGCGTTCGCCCGGGTGGGTGACGAGGTCACCGTGATGGCCGAGCAGGGCACCGACCCGTACACGATCGAGGCGCTGCGCGAGATCCTGCGCGGCCTGGGCGCCCGCAGGGTCGTGGACGCCCAGCCCGGCGGTACCCCGCCGCCGAGCGGGCTGATCGTCTACGCGGGTGGCCGGGCGGCCGAGGACGCCCTGCGCTCGCTCGGCGCCCCGGCCGCGGACGGCCTGCCGCGGGGCGGCTACCGCCTGGCCACCGGGGTGCTCGACGGCCGGCCGGCCGTGGCACTGGCCGGGCCGGACGCGGACGGCCTGTTCCACGCGGCGCAGACGCTGCGGCAGCTGGCGGTGGAGCGCGACGGCGGGCACGCCTTCGCGGGGGCGGTGATCCGCGACTGGCCGGGCACGGCGGTGCGCGGGCTGACCGAGGGCTTCTACGGCCGGCCCTGGTCGCACGAGCAGCGGCTGGCCCAGCTGGACTTCATGGGCCGCACCAAGCAGAACCGCTATCTCTACGCGCCCGGCGACGACCTCTACCGCCAGGCCCGCTGGCGCGACCCCTACCCCTCGGCCCAGCGCGCCGCGTTCCGGGAGCTGGCCGAGCGCGCCCGCCGCAATCACGTCACGCTCGGCTGGGCCGTCTCGCCCGGGCAGGCGATGTGCTTCTCCTCCGCGTCGGACGTACGGGCCCTCAAGCGCAAGGCCGACGCGATGTGGGCGCTGGGCGTGCGCGCCTTCCAGCTGCAGTTCCAGGACGTCAGCTACAGCGAGTGGCACTGCGACGCAGACGCGGAGAAGTTCGGCTCGGGCCCGAAGGCCGCGGCGAAGGCCCAGGCGGCGGTCGCCGGGGCGCTGGCGGAGCACCTGGCCGGCAAGGGCCCGGAGGCGGCCCCGCTGTCGCTGCTGCCCACCGAGTACTACCAGGACGGGCGCACCGCCTTCCGGCGGGCGCTGGCCGAGGCGCTCGATGCGCGCGTGGAGGTGGCGTGGACGGGCGTGGGGGTGGTGCCCAAGACCATCACCGGCGGTGAACTGGCCGCCGCCCGGGAGGCCTTCGGGCATCCGCTGATGACCATGGACAACTACCCGGTCAACGACTACGCGCAGGACCGTATCTTCCTCGGGCCCTACACCGGCCGCGAGCCGGCGGTGGCCACGGGCTCGACCGCGCTGCTCGCCAACGCCGCCGCGCAGCCCACCGCTTCCCGCATCCCGTTGTTCACCGCCGCGGACTACGCCTGGAATCCGCGCGGCTACCGCCCCGAGGAGTCCTGGCGGGCGGCGGTCGACGACCTCGCCGGCCGGGACGCGAAGGCGGCCGGGAGCGCGGCCACCCGCCAGGCGCTGCTGGCGCTGGCCGGCAACGACGCCTCGTCGGTGCTGGGCGGCGAGGAGTCGGCGTACCTGCGGCCGCTGCTGGACGACTTCCGCGCGGCCCAGTCCACGGCGGACCCGGCGCGGCTGACCGAGGCCGCGGACCGGCTGCGCGCCGCGTTCCGCACCATGGCCGACGCACCCGGCAGGCTCACGTCGCTGCTGGGGGACGAGGTACGGCCGTGGCTGGAGCAGCTGGGCAGACACGGCGAGGCGGGCCTGCGCGCGGTGGACATGCTCACCGCCCAGGCGCGCGGCGACGGCGCGACGGCCTGGCGGGCCCAGCTGGATGTGCAGCGGCTGCGCGAGCGGATCGCGGCGGGCCGGGCGACGGTCGGCAAGGGCGTCCTCGCCCCCTTCCTCGACGAGGCCCTGGCCAGGGCGAACGGCTGGACCGGCATCGACCGGCCGCTGCGCACCGCCGACGGGGCCACCGACGGAGACCCGGCCACCGCGGTGCTGCCGCGACCGGGCGCCCCCCTGGCCGTACGCCTGCCCGAGCCGCATCCGCTGACCATCGTGACGCTGCTCACCGCGCCCGCGCCCGCGCCCGGCGTGCGCGGCACGGTCGAGGCCCATGAGGCGGACGGCACCTGGCGGCCGCTGGGGGCGGTGTCCGGCAGCGGCTGGACGCAGGTGCCGGGCCAGGGGGTGCGGGCCGACGCGCTGCGCGTGGTCTGGGGCGGGAACGGCACACCGCCCGCCGTGCACGAGTTCAGCCCGTGGTTCGCCGACACCCCCGCGGCCGACGTCGAGCTCACCGGCCGGGAAGCGGACGCGGAGATCGGCGGCCGGCCGGCGGCCGTCGAGGTGCGCATGATCAACCGGCGTCCGGAGACGGTCCGTGAGCGGCTCGCCGTCCGGGCGCCGAAGGGCGTCGCCGTCCGCGCCCCGGCGGAGCTCACCGCGGCGCGCGGGGGCGTGGCCACCGCCCGCATCGAGCTGACGGTGCCGGCGGGCACACCGGCCGGGGTGTTCACGGTGCCGGTCGTCCTGGCCGGGCAGGAGCGGATGCTGACCGTACGGGCGTATCCGCCGTCCGGGGGGCCGAACCTGGCGCGCGGGGCGCGGGCGACGGCCTCGGGCGAGGAGGCCGCCCGCTTCCCGGCCTCGGCGGCCCTCGACGGCGATCCGCACACCCGCTGGTCCTCGCCGCACACCGACGGCGCCTGGTGGCAGCTGGAGCTGGCCCGGCCGGTCCGGCTGGGCCGCCTGGTGCTGCACTGGCAGGAGGCCCACCCCGTCCGCTACCGCGTCCAGGTTTCACCGGACGGCCGCACCTGGCGGGACGCGGCGACGGTCACGGGCGGCAAGGGCGGGGTGGAGTCGGTGCGCATGGACGCGCCGGACGCGCGCTTCGTGCGCGTCCAGGGCGAGAAGCGGGCCACGCGGTTCGGCTACTCGCTGTGGGACGTGGAGGCGTACGCGGTGCGGGAGCCGTCGAAGGACCCGCGCGATCCCCGCTGAGACCGGGCCATCGCCATGCGGCGTGCGGCAGGCACGCGACCGGCGCCGCAGACGACGATGGCCCGGTCAGTCTCAGGCGGAAATGCCGTCGATCCGGGCCATCGCGTCCTCCGCGCCGTATGCCTGCAAGTACGGCAGCCAGCGCGGATCCCTATGGCCCGTGCCGATGATCCGCCACGCCAGACCGGACGGCGGCGCCGGCTGATGGCGCAGCCGCCAGCCCAGCTCGGAGACATGCCGGTCGGCCTTGACGTGATTGCAGCGGCGGCAGGCCGCCACCACGTTCTCCCAGGCGTGCTGGCCGCCGCGGCTGCGCGGGACGACGTGATCGACGCTGGTTGCGACGCCACCGCAGTACGCGCAGCGCCCGCCGTCCCGGGCGAACAGGGCGCGGCGGGTGAGCGGGACGGGGCCCCGAAAGGGCACCCTCACGAAGCGCTTCAGGCGGACGACGCTGGGGGCGGGGATGGTGCAGGTCGCGCTGTGCAGATAGGCGCCGGAGTCCTCGAGGCTGATGGCCTTCTCATTGAGGACGAGTATGAGCGCGCGGCGGAGCGGTACGACGCCGAGCGGCTCGTACGACGCGTTGAGGACCAGGACATGCGGCACGGGTGCCTCCTTGTACGCCGGCGGCGCGTGGCTCGCGCCGGGACGATCTCCTGCAAGTGTCCCCTGGCCCCTGGCAGGAGCGCCACCATCCACGGGTAACGGGTCTCAGGTGTTTTGGAGCACACCTCGGGGCTCACACCGACCAAGCGCAGCCATCTCCGCGCAGGACCTGCCCCATCTCGAACACAACAACGGGGGATCCGCTCTGCCCCGTTAGTGTGGTGGGTCTGCCCGTACCGCTCCACGTCGCGGGTGTAGTCCCACATCGGAGGGTTCCTGCTGTGTTCTGGTCCGCTGCCCTGGCCGCAGACTCGACGCCCCGTCCCTCGTCCCTGGACGAGGCGCAACGGACGGCGAACGACGCCGCGGGCTGGGTCGAAGAGAACTGGTCCGTCTGGCTCAGCAACGGCCTGCGTATCGTCCTGATCATCGTGATCGCGGTCGCCGCGCGGTCGCTGATCCGCCGTGCCATCACCAGACTGATAGCGCGGATGAACCGCACCGCCCAGGCGGTCGACGGCACGGCCCTGGGCAGCCTGCTCGTCAACGCCGAGCGGCGCCGGCAGCGCTCGGAGGCCATCGGTTCGGTGCTGCGCAGCGTCGCCTCGTTCCTGATCATGGGAACAGCGGCCCTGACCGTGCTCTCCGTGCTGAAGATCAACCTTGCGCCGCTGCTAGCCAGTGCGGGTGTGGCGGGTGTCGCCATCGGTTTCGGCGCCCGGAACCTGGTCACCGACTTCCTCTCCGGCGTCTTCATGATCCTCGAGGACCAGTACGGCGTGGGCGACGAGGTCGACGCGGGCGTCGCCACCGGCACGGTCGTCGAGGTGGGCCTGCGCGTGACCAAGCTGCGCGGGGCGAACGGCGCCATCTGGTACGTGCGCAACGGCGAGGTCAAGCGCATCGGCAACCTCAGCCAGGGCTGGTCCATGGCCGAGGTGGACGTCACGCTGCGCTACGACGAGGACCTGGACCGGGCCCGTTCCGTCATCGCCGCCGCCGGCGAGGAGATGGCCAAGGAGACGCCCTGGTCGGAGCGGATCTGGGAGCCGGTCGAGGTCATGGGCCTGGACTCGGTCACCCTGGAGGCGGTGGTCGTGCGGGTGCAGGCCAAGACGATGCCGGGCAACGCCGCCGGCGTCGAGCGCGAGCTGCGCTGGCGGATCAAGCGGGCGCTGGACGCGGCGGGCATCCGCATGGGGGCTCCGCTGCCGGGGTCGCTGGAGCAGGAGCTCGACGCGCTGCCCGATCCCTCGGCGGGCGTCGCCGCTCCCTCGGCCCTCAACAACCCCACGTCCCCGCAGGCGCAGGCGACCGCGCCGATTCCGCCGGCGCCGCCGGCTCCGGTGCCGCCGGGCGCGACGCTCGGCAAGTAGCCGGCCCCGATGCCGTGGAGGGCTCCCTCGCCGCCGATGTGGTGAGGGAGCCCTCCGCTTTCCTTCAGTGTTCCTGGAAGACCTTGTCCAGGAACTGGTCCACGTTGACCCGCATCCGCTCCAGCCGCTCGTCGAGCGAGAGCGACTCCTTGTACCGCATCGTCATCACGGGCGCCTTCTTGCCGCGTACGTACAGCGGGCAGGCGAGGTCCGCGCACATATAGGCGCCGACGGTGTTGCCCTCGCGGCCGGAGACGCCGACCCGGCGGGCCGCCAGCAGGGAGACGCCCGAGCCGGGGTGCGCGGTCAGGCACAGCGAGCACATCGTGGTCTTGGCCAGGCTCCGGGGGCCGCCCTGCGGTACGCGCAGGGTGACACCGGTCAGCCGGCCGTCCCGCTCGGCGACGAGGTAACCGCGGTCCGGCGCCCCCGGGTCCCGCCAGCCGAGGAAGTCCAGGTCCGCCCAGGGGAGATCGGCCAGTCCGCGGGGCAGGCTGATCCTGCGCGCTTCGCCCTTCGAGCAGTTGACGAAAGAGGCGCGTATGTCGTCGTCGCGGAGTGGTTCCATGGGAAGGGAAGCTAACAGTGGGACGTATCTGACGTCGCGTGATTTTCCGCCCCGGCCGGCGGCCCACCGGTCCAGACCTATTGACGCCCGCGCTGACGTGCGCATACCTTCTGTCAGCGATTGGAAAGTTTCCTTACAGAGCGGCTGTTCACGGACGCCGGCGAAGGGCGGGACGAAGCCATGGCAGGAACCGGGATCCCCGGCACCCCCAGCGTCCTGCGGGCCATGAACGACCGCGCCGCGCTCGAACTGCTCGTCGCCCACGGCCCGCTCACCCGTACCCGCCTGGGCGAGCTGACCGGCCTGTCCAAGCCCACCGCCTCCCAGCTGCTCGCCCGGCTCGCCGCCGCCGGGCTGGTCCGCACCGTCGGCAGCGTCACGGGGCGGCCCGGGCCCAACGCCCAGCTGTACGAGGTGAATCCGGCCGTCGCCCATGTCGCCGGCCTCGCCGTCGACAAGCTGGGCATCACGGCCGCCGTCGCCGACATCACCGGCACGGTCGTCGGCGAGCACCGCGTCGCGGCGGTGGCCCTCGACGAGTCGGTCCGCGGCCGCACGACCGAGCTGGTGACCGAGGCCGTCAGCGGCGCCCTGGCCGCCGCCGGGCTCGCCCCGGACGCCCTGCGCCGCACCGTCATCGGCACCCCCGGGGCGCTCGACCCGGCCACCGGCACCCTGCGCTACGCCCCGCACATGCCCGGCTGGCACTCGACGACCCAGCGCGAGGACCTCGCCGAGGCCCTCGGCACGCCCGTCGCCATCGAGAACGACGTCAACCTCGCCGCCGTCGCCGAGCGGCACGCCGGGGCCGCTCGGGACGCCGAGGACTACGTGCTCGTCTGGATCGACGAGGGCGTCGGCGCCGCCGTCGTGCTGGGCGGCCGGCTGCTGCGCGGCGCCACGGGCGGCGCCGGCGAGATCGGCTACATGCCGCTGCCGGGAGCGCCGCTCGCCCGCGGCGGCCCACAGGCCACGATCGGGGACGGCGGGGGCGGCTTCCAGCAGCTCGTGGACTACTCCACCGTGCTGCCGCTGGCCCGGGAGCTGGGCATCCAGGCGCCGACCGCGCCCGAGGCGGTGGCCCTCGCGCGGCGGGCCGAGGGCGCCGGCGACGCGCTCCTGGCGGAGCTCGCGACCCGCATCGCCTGCGGCCTCGCGGCGGTCGTCGCCGTCGTCGACCCCGCGCTCGTGGTGCTCTCCGGCCAGCTCTGCCAGGCCGGGGGCGAGCGACTGCGCGCCCTCGTCGAGGCGGACATGACCGGGCTCGCCCTGCCCCGGCCGCACCTGCGGCTGAGCACGGTGGAGGGCTCCCCCATCCTCATCGGCGCCCTGCGGACCGCCCTCGCGGACGCCCGCGACACCGTCTTCGACACGGTCTGACCACCGCACGACCGTCCCCGCCCTCCGGAGCGACACCTCCCCGCCCTCCCCCGTCGGAAAGGACGTTCCGTATGCGCCGAAGCGGACGCCGCGGCTTACCGGCCGCGCTCCTCCCCCTGCTGGTGACGGCGGGCCTGCTGCTCGCCGGCTGCGCGAACCCGGGCACCGGCAGCGACCGGGACGACCCGACCCGGCCGGTCACCCTCCGCTTCTGGCACGGCTGGTCGGAGAAGAACGAGGTCAAGGCGGTCGACGAGGCGATCGCCCGGTTCGAGAGGCGCTACCCCCACATCCGGGTGGAGTCGACGGGCAACGTCACCGACGAGACCGTCAACCAGGCGCTGCGGGCCGGCGGCGGAAAGGCACCCGACGTCGTCTCCTCCTTCACCACCAACAACGTGGGGCAGTACTGCTCCTCGGGCATGTGGGTCGACCTCGACCCCTTCCTGCGCAGGTCCGGCCTCGACAAGAAGGACGTCTTCCCGAAGACGCTCCTGGACTACACGAGCTACCGGGGAACGCAATGCGCCCTGCCCCTGCTCGCCGACGCCTACGGGATGTACTACAACCGGGACGCCTTCGAGGAGGCGGGCGTCTCCCGGCCGCCGCGCACCATGTCCGAGTTCAAAGCCGCGGCCGTGAAGCTCACCCGGCGGGCGGAGGACGGCTCGTACCGGCGGGTGGGGTTCATGCCGAACTTCCGCCTGTACGAGAACAGCCCGGACCGGCTCTTCGCCCAGTGGGCCCCGCGCTACTTCGACGACGAGGGCCGGTCCCGCCTCTCCCGGGAGCCCGCGGCGCGGCAGTTCTTCGGCGTGCAGCGGGACCTGGTCTCCGCGCTCGGCGGCTACGGCCCGCTGGAGAGGTTCCGCACCACCTTCGGCGACGAGATGTCCTCGCAGAACGCCTTCCTGACCGGGAAGCTCGCCATGCACCTGGACGGCTCCTGGCGCAGTCTGATGCTGGCGAACGCCCGGCCCTCCTTCCGGTGGGCGACCGCGCCCATGCCCGTACCGGACGACCGGCCGGAGACGTACGGGCGCGGCTATCTGACCGGAACGGTCGCGGGCATCGCGCACAGCAGCAAGCACCAGAACGCCGCCTGGGAGCTGGTGAAGTTCCTGACGACCGACACCGATCAGGTCGTCACCTTCGCGAACGCCATCCACAACGTGCCCTCCACCAAGGCCGCGCTCGCCTCGCCCGGGCTCGACGCCGACCCGGCCTTCCGCACCTTCCTCGCCATCGCGCAGAACCGGCACAGCGTCTCCATGCCCCCCTCGGTCAACGGCGGGATGTACATCACCGCCCTCCAGGACTTCGCCTACGACGTGGAGGCCGGCAGGGTCCGCGACCTGGACAAGGGGCTGCGCGCGCTCGACCGGCAGATAGACGACGACACCCTCCAGTCCGCCAACTGACGAAAGCTGCGCCATGGCCCTCCTGCCCACCGCGCCGGCGCTGCGCCGCAAACGCACCCGCGCGCGCCTGCGCACCCTCGGCTTCCTGTCCCCCTGGCTGATCGGCTTCGGCGTCTTCTTCGGCTACCCGCTGCTCGCCACCGTCTACTTCTCCTTCATGCACTACAACCAGATCCAGGCCCCCACCTTCGTGGGCCTGCGCAACTGGACGTACGTGCTGCGCCAGATGCCGCTGTTCGGGCCCGCTCTGTGGAACACGCTGTGGCTGGTGGTGGTCATGGTGGCGCTGCGGGTCGTCTTCGGGCTGGGCGTCGGACTGCTGATCACCAAGGTCAAGTCGGGCGCCGGCTTCTTCCGTACGGCCTTCTACCTGCCCTACCTCGCCCCGCCCGTGGCCGCGACCGTGGCCTTCGTCTTCCTGCTCAACCCGGGGACGGGGCCGGTCAACGAGGTCCTCTCCATGCTCGGGATCCCGGCGCCGAACTGGTTCAACGACCCCGCCTGGGCCAAGCCCTCGCTGGTCCTGCTGTCGCTGTGGGGCATCGGCGACCTCATGGTGATCTTCATGGCGGCGCTGCTGGACGTGCCCAAGGAGCAGTACGAGGCCGCCGAGCTCGACGGCGCGGGCCGCCTGGCGAGGTTCCGCTATGTCACCTGGCCGTCGATCACCCCGATCGTGATGTTCGCGGTCGTGACGGGGGTGGTGCAGACGATGCAGTACTACACCCAGGCGCTCGTCGCCGGGAAGCTCGCCTCCGGCATCAGCGTCGGCCCGGGCTCGGTGATCCAGCCCGGCTATCCCGACCACTCCACCCTCACGGTGCCGCAGCTCGTCTACTCCCTGGGCTTCCAGAACTTCAACACCGGCGCCGCGTGCGTGCTCTCGCTCGTGCTCTTCGTCATCGCCATGGCCGTGACCTCGCTGCTGATGCGCAAGGGCACCGGCCTGCTGAGGGCGGAGGACTGAGCCGTGACGACCCGCAAGCGTGCCCTGCACTGGATAGCCGTGCACACCACGGCCGTCGCCGCCGCGCTCTTCTTCGTCCTGCCCTTCGTCTTCGTCCTCCTGACCTCCGTCATGAGCGACGAACAGGCGATGAGCGGCGAACTATGGCCCCACGAATGGCACTGGTCTCATTACGCCGACGTCTTCAACACGCCAGGATTCACCCGCTGGTGGCGCAATTCGCTGCTGTACGCGGGGCTCGGCACCCTCTTCACCGTGTGCTCGTCCCTGCCGGTCGCCTACGCGCTCGCGAAATTCCGGTTCCGCGGCCGGCGCCCGGCGCTGTTGCTGGTGATCTCCACGATGATGCTGCCGCCGCAGGTCGTCGTCGTCCCGATGTATCTGGTGTGGGCGCAGCAGCTGCATCTGTCGGGGTCGCTGTGGCCCCTGATCATTCCGATGGCGTTCGGCGACGCGTACTCCATCTTCCTGCTGCGGCAGTTCCTGCTCACCATTCCCGGCGAATACCTGGAGCAGGCGAAGATCGACGGCTGCGGCGAGCTGCGCACGCTCCTGCGCGTCGTCGTGCCGATGGCCAGGCCGGGCATCGCCGCGGTCGCGCTGTTTCAGTTCTTCTACTGCTGGAACGATTACTTCGGGCCGCAGATCTACGCGGCCCAGAATCCGGGCGCGTGGACCCTCGCGTACGGCCTGGAGTCGTTCAAGAGTGCGCACGACGTCAACTGGAATCTCACCATGGCCGCGACCGTCCTGGTCATGGCCCCCGTCGTCATCGTTTTCTTCTTCGCTCAGAAGGCCTTCGTCGAAGGCGTCACCCTCACCGGAGTAAAGGGCTGATTTCCCATGGGGCTCGTATGAAACTCGCTGTGGTCGGCGGAGGCTCGACCTACACCCCCGAACTCGTCGACGGCTTCGCGCGCCTGCGCGAGGTGCTGCCGGTGCGGGAGCTGGTGCTGATCGACCCGGACGCCGGCCGGCTGGAGTTGGTCGGCGCCCTGGCCCGGCGCATCTTCGCCAAGCAGGGCCACCCCGGGCGGATCACCTGGACCGCCGACCTCGACGCGGGCGTGGACGGGGCGCACGCCGTGCTGCTCCAGCTGCGCGTGGGCGGGCAGGCGGCCCGTGAGCAGGACGAGACCTGGCCGCTGGAGTGCGGCTGCGTCGGACAGGAGACCACGGGCGCGGGCGGCCTGGCCAAGGCGCTGCGGACGGTGCCGGTGGTCCTGGACATCGCCGAGCGGGTGCGGCGCCGCAACCCCGACGCGTGGATCGTGGACTTCACCAACCCGGTCGGGATCGTCACACGGGCCCTGCTGACGGCCGGGCACCGGGCCGTCGGCCTGTGCAACGTGGCCATCGGCTTCCAGCGCAAGTTCGCCCGGCTCCTGGGGGTGGCACCGCAGGAGGTGTCGCTGGAGCACGTGGGCCTGAACCACCTCACGTGGGAGCGGGCCGTGCACGTGGGCGGCCGGGACGTGCTGCCGGAGCTGATCGCCGCGCACGGCGAGGCGATCGCCGCGGACCTGCGCATGCCGCGCGGGCTGCTGGACCGGCTGGGCGTCGTGCCCTCGTACTACCTGCGCTACTTCTACCAGCACGACGCGGTCGTACGGGAGTTGCGCACCAAGCCCTCGCGGGCCGCCGAGGTGGCGGAGATGGAGCGGCGGCTGCTGGCGATGTACGGCGACCCGGCGCTGGAGGAGAAGCCGGAGCTGCTGGGCAAGCGGGGCGGGGCCTTCTACTCGGAGGCCGCCGTGGCGCTCACCTCCTCGCTGCTGGCCGACACCGGTGACGTCCAGGTGGTCAACGCCCTCAACGGCGGCACCCTGCCCTTCCTCCCCGACGACGCGGTGATCGAGGTGCAGGCGAGGGTGGACGCCCAGGGAGCGCATCCCCTACCGGTGCGCCCCCTGGAACCGCTGTACGCCGGGCTGGTCGCCGGTGTCACGGCCTACGAGCGTTTGGCGCTGGAAGCCGCTCTGAAGGGCGGCCGGGACCGCGTGTTCGAGGCGCTGCTGGCGCATCCGCTGATCGGGCAGATCGAGTACGCGGACCGGCTGACCGACGAGCTCGTCGCGCACAACAGGGAGCACCTCGCGTGGGCCTGAACCACCGGCCCCACGGGGGCCTGATCGTGGCGGTCGACGCCGGCAACAGCAAGACCGACGTGGCCGTCGTCGGCCGTGACGGCACGGTCTTCGGCACGGCTCGCGGCGGTGGCTTCCAGCCGCAGACGGTGGGCGTCGAGCGCGCGGTCGACATCCTGCAGTCGGCCGTCGCCGAGGCCGCCTCCGATGCGCTCCGGGAGCTCCATCCGCCCCTGCTGCTCGACCATTTCTCCGCCTGTCTGGCCAACGCCGACTTCCCCGAGGAGGAGGAGCTGCTGGCGGCCGAGATCGCACGCCGGAACCGGTCGGGGGACCCCACGGACCCGGGCCCCACCGTCGAGGTGGCCAACGACACCTTCGCCCTGCTGCGGGCGGGACTGCCCGACGGGGGCGAACCGACAGGCGTCGCCGTGGTGTGCGGCGCGGGGATCAACTGCTCGGGGCTGGCCCCCGGCGGTCGCAGCGCCCGCTTCGCCTCGGTCGGCCGGATCTCGGGCGACTGGGGCGGGGGCGGGCATCTGGCCGAGGAGGCGCTGTGGTGGGCCGCCAGGGCCGAGGACGGGCGCGGCGAGGCGACGGCCCTGGCCCGTGAACTGCCCGCCCACTTCGGGCTGTCCAGCATGCTGGAGCTGATCGAGGCCCTGCACCTGGGGCGGATCGGGCGGGAGCGCCGGCACGAGCTGGGCCCGCTGCTCTTCGCCGTGGCCGCGGGCGGGGACGCGGTGGCCCGCGCGATCATCGAGCGGCAGGCGGAGGAGGTCGTGGCCATGGCGGCGGCCGCGCTCGGCCGGCTGGGCCTGCTGGACGCGCCGGTGCCGGTCATCCTGGGCGGCGGCGTGCTCACGGCCCGCCACCCGCTGCTGCACGACCGCGTAGTGGAGCTGCTGGCCGGGCGCGCGCCCCGGGCCGTACCCCACGTCGTCGTGGCACCGCCCGTGCTGGGCGCCGCGCTGCTGGGCCTGGACCGCACGGCGGCGCCCCCCACCGCGTACGCGCGCCTGCGCGCCCACTACGCGCGGCTGTGAGGGATCCGGGGCGGGCGGGTTTTTGGGCGCCCCCTCCGGATTTCAGGGCACTTCGGGTCGTACGGGAACCGAACAGGCGCCGCCGGACGTGAAGGGGAGGGAAGGTCGGCGCGGACACCCGATGAAGATCGCGATCCGAACAAGATCAAGGCACGATGGGTGTGTTTGTCAGTCCCTGCGGCCATACTGCTGGCCGGGCACCTGTTCCCCCACCGCTGTCGGGGTGACGGGTCGCCGCCGGCGACCAAGGGGGGGTCACGTGTCACCACCGCAGGCGGATCCGGCCGCGCGGCGCACCGCGTGGCACGAGAGCCTGGAGCGGCTGAGAGCCTCGGCCACGACCGAACCGGGCCGGCTGCGCATCATCGGAGCCGTACTGGCCGCCCTGCTGGTGGCGTTCGGGGCCGTCACCGTCTGGCAGGTCACCGACCGGACCACGGCCGCGGACGCCGTCGTCGGCCACAGCCAGCCGCTGAGCGCCGACGCCGCGGACATCTACCGTTCCCTCGCCGACGCCGACACCGCCGCCGCCGGAGGATTCCTCGCCGGCGGGCAGGAGCCGCGAGCCGTCCGCCAGCGGTACGAGAAGGACATCGCCCTCGCCTCCCGGCTGCTGGTGAAGGCCGCCGCCAACACCGACGCCTCGGACCCGGCCGGCCCCCAGATAGCCAAGCTCAACGAACAACTCCCCGTCTACACCGGTCTCGTGGAGTCCGCCCGCGTCAACAACCGTCAGGGACTCCCGCTGGGCGGCGCCTATCTGCGGTACGCCAGCGAGCGGATGCGCGAGGAGCTGCTGCCCGCCGCCCGCGCGCTGTACGAGACCGAGACCGGCCGCCTCGGCTCCGACTACGGCCACGCCAAGGCCCTGCCCTGGCCCGCGTTCGCCACCGGGGTCATGGCCATCGGCGCGCTGGGCTGGGCGCAGCGCCGCAACTACCTGCGCACCCACCGCGTTCTCAACCACGGCCTGCTGGCCTCGACCGCCGCCGCCACGGTGCTGCTGCTGTGGCTGGCCGTCGGGCACGGCCTGGCCCGTGCGGGGCTGAGCGACTCCTACGAGCACGGGGCCCGTTCGCTGCAGGTGCTCAACCAGGCCCGGATCGCGGCGCTCCAGGCGCGGGGCGACGAGAGCCTCACGCTCGTGGCGCGCGGCGCCGTACTCACGCCGGACGGCTCCGACGCGTACGAGGCGAGCTACCGGCAGGGCATGCGCAAGCTCGTCGGGGGCGACGGCGTCGCCTCCTCCGCGCCCGGCGAGGGCAGCCTGCTGGAGCGGGCGCGGTCGCTGGCGGACGGCTCGGCGGGCCGTGACCCGGTGGCCGGGGCGATCGAGGGCGTGCGGGAGTGGCAGCAGCGGCACCGCGACGCCCGGGCCTCCGACGACAGCGGGTACTACGAACGGGCGCTGCCGAAGGTGATCGGCGAGAAGGGCAGTACCGGCGAATCGTTCGACCGGGTGGACACCGGGCTGCGGCGCGCCCTGACGCAGGAGCAGGGCGAGTTCCGGCGGGCGGCGGACGACGGGCGCGGCGCGCTCGCCGGGCTGGCCGTGGGCGCCGTCGTGCTGGCCGTCCTGGGGGCGGCGGGCGCGGTGCTCGGCATCGGGCGCAGGCTGTCGGAGTACCGGTGACAGGGGGAGGCGGGCGCATGCGGGGACGGGCCGGGGCACGGTTGCGGGCGGCGGCGGGCGCCGTCGTGTGCGCGCTGGCCGTGGCAGGCGTCGCGGCGCTGTCGCCGTCGTCGGCGCCGCGGCATACGGACCGGGTGTATCCGGCCGCGGCGGGGGCGGCCGCCAGGGCGCCGGCGAAGTGCGCCTCGCCGGAGGCGAGCCTGCGGCCGTCGACCGCCGACGGACCGGCCGTGCAGCGCATCAGGAACCGCGGCCGGCTCATCGCCGGCGTCGACCAGAACAGCTACCGCTGGGGCTATCGCGACCCGGCCACCCGCGAGCTCAGCGGCTTCGACATCGACCTCGTGCGGGCCATCGCCAAGGCCGTCCTCGGCGACCCCGACAAGGTCACCTTTCTGGCGATCCCCACGAACCAGCGCATACCCGCCCTGGAAAAGGGCAAGGTGGACATCATCGCGCGCACGATGACCATCAACTGTGACCGGATCAAGCAAGTCGCCTTCTCCACGGCCTACTTCGAGGCCGGACAGCAGGTGCTGGCCCCCAAGGGTTCACCGGTCACGGCGTTCGACGACACCTTGAAGGGGAAGAAAGTCTGTACGGCCAAGGGATCCACGGGCGAGAGCGAGCTGAAGCACGAGTCGCACGGCGCCGAGGTGCTGACCGTGCCCAATCAGCTCGACTGCCTCGTGCGGCTCCAGCTGGGCCGGGTCGACGCGGTGGTCACCGACAGCGCCCTGGCCGCCGGACAGGCGGCCCAGGACCCGTCCGTGCGACTGGTCGGCAAACCGTTCACCACCGAGTCCTACGGCGTGGCGATGAACCTCGGGGACACGGACCTGGTACGCCGGGTCAACGCAGTACTGGACGACTACCGCCGGGGCGGCGACCAGAGCCCGTGGATGCAGGCCTACCGCAAGTGGCTGGAGCACGACCTGAGGGACATCACCGCCCCTCCGGAACCGAAGTACAGGGACTGAGGGGACACGAAGGACTGACGGCACACCGAGAGCTGACGGAGGACCCGGCGCAAGGGCCGGCAAGGACTACCGTTCACAGCGTTCGTGCGCGGCGCGGGCCGCGGACAGGAGAGGGGATCGATGGCGGTCGCGGGGCCCACCGGGCCGGCCTTGAGCCGCGAGGAGGTGGACCGTGCGCTGACGAGGCTCGGCGCGGAGCACGAGGCCGTCGAGTCCTCGCTGCTCGCCCTCCAGGACCACGCGGGCCGGCGCCTGCTGGAGGGGGCGGAGCTGACCGGCGCCACCAAGAGCCGGTGGGCGGTCACCGAACAGCTCATCACCCAGCTGTGGGTGTACTTCGACGCCTACACCGACGCCCTGGAGGCGGCCCGTGAGCTGCGTGCCCGGCGCCGCTGGCCCACCCCGGGCGAGCTGTCGGACCTCACCGACCTGCTGTGCGGCGCGGGCCTGACCCTGCCCGCCGGCCCGCCGACGGCCACGCTGGCGGCCCTGGGCGGCCCCGCGCGGCTCAGCGAGCGGCTGAGCCTGCAGGACCTGCTGGACCGGATGAACGGCTGGTACGCCCAGGCCCTGGACGTGGTCGTCATGGCCGACGCCGTCTGGTCCGCACTGCCGGCCCGTATCGACCTGCTCGCCGCCGAGCTGCGGCGCACCCGGTCGCTGGCCCACTCGGTGGGCGTGCGGCCGGGCGAGCACCCCGCCGGCGACGACCTCGAGCAGATCACCGACGAGCTGACCGCGCTGCGGTGCGAGGTGATATCGGATCCGCTCGCGTTCTGGGCGGGCGCCTCCCCCAGCTCCGCGCCGGGCGGGGGCCGCCCCGACACCGACCGCTACGACCGTGCGGCCCGCGCCCTGGACGAGGTGCGGCGGGAGGTCGAGGCCGTCCTGGACGTCCGCCAGGACGCCGAGCAGCGGCTGATGCGCGTCCGGGACGTGCTCTCGCGCGCCGACCGCACCCTGGGCGAGGCCCGGCAGGCCCGCGTCGAGGTCCTGTCGAAGATCGCCGCGTCCGAGGTGCCGGCCGTCTCCGGCCCGCCGACCGCGCTCTACGAACAGCTGTCGGTGGCCTCGGAGCACCGCAGACGGGCGCAGTGGCACCGGCTCTCCCCGCTCCTGGAGGGCCTGGAGCAGCGTGCCGAGGAGGAGTTGCTGCGCGCCCGCGAGTCGCTGACGGCGGTGACCGCGCCGCTGGCCGTGCGGGCGGAGCTGCGCGGCCGCCTCGATGCCTACAAGGCGAAGGCATCCCGGCTGGGGCTGGCCGAGGACCCGTTCCTGATCGAGCGGTACGACGTGGCGCGCCGCATGCTGTGGAGCGCGCCCTGCGATCTGTTCGCCGCGGAACAGGCCGTCCTGCGCTTCCAGCAGGCCGTGGCCGGGGCCCTGGCCCCGCCGTCCGCCGGCTCCGCCGTTCCGGAGACCGCCGACCGCAGGGGGGACGCATGACGGGAACCAGCTGCCAGCGGCCGGACTGCGCCGGCGCCTACGAGGACGTCGGCAGCGGCGAGCTGTACTGCGACACCTGCGGGCTCGCCCCGGTCGTCTCGCCGGGCGGCCTTCTCGCCTCGCCGGCCACCGGGGTCACCCGGGCTGGCGGGCGGGGCGCTTCGTCGCCGGACAGCGCGGGCAGCGGCGGCTCCGCGGGGTCCGGTTCGGGCTCCTCCTCCGGGTCCTCCTCCCGTTCGTCGCGCTCCTCGGGTTCCTCGGGCTCGCGCCGGTCGGTGTCGGGGCGGCTGTCCCGCTCGCTGGCCGGCGGCTCCGGGAGCACCGCCGCGGTGTCGGTGCGCAGCCGGCCCTCCGGCGCCCCCGCGTCCGGGCGCAACAAGCTGGGCGCGGGCCTGGTCAGCATGCCGGGCGTGCCCCGGCCCGAGCCGCGCTCGGCGGTGCTGGAGAACCCGGAGGTGCCCGAGCGCAAGCGGTTCTGCAGCAAGAGCGACTGCGGCGCGCCCGTGGGCCGTTCGCGCGCCGACCGGCCGGGGCGCACGGAGGGCTTCTGCACCAAGTGCGGCCACCCCTACTCCTTCGTGCCCAAGCTGCACCCGGGGGACGTGGTGCACGGCCAGTACGAGGTGGCGGGCTGTCTGGCGCACGGCGGGCTCGGCTGGATCTATCTGGCGATCGACCGTGCGGTCTCCGACCGCTGGGTGGTCCTCAAGGGCCTGCTGGATACGGGCGACGAGGACGCGCTGGCGGCCGCGGTCTCCGAGCGCCGCTTCCTCGCCGAGATCGAGCACTCGAACATCGTGCGCATCTACAACTTCGTCGAGCACCTGGACCTGCGCACCGGAAGCCTCGACGGCTACATCGTCATGGAGTACGTCGGCGGCAAGTCGCTCAAGGAGATCGCCAACGAGCGGCGCACGCGCGACGGCCGTCGCGATCCCCTGCCGGTGGAGCGGGCGTGCGCGTACGGCATCGAGGCCCTGGAGGCGCTCGCCCATCTGCACAGCCGCAATCTGCTGTACTGCGACTTCAAGGTCGACAACGCCATTCAGCAGCAGGACCAGCTCAAACTGATCGACATGGGCGCGGTCCGCAGGATGGACGACCACGACAGCCCGATCTACGGCACGGTCGGCTACCAGGCCCCCGAGGTCGCCGAGGTGGGCCCGTCCGTCGCCTCCGACCTCTACACGGTGGCGCGCACCCTCGCCGTGCTCACCTTCGACTTCCAGGGCTATACGAACGTCTTCGCGGACAGCCTGCCCGACCCGGAGAACATCGACGTCTTCTCCCGCTACGAGTCCTTCTACCGGCTGCTCGTGCGGGCCACCGACCCCGACCCGGCGCGCAGGTTCGGCTCCGCCGACGAGATGGCGGACCAGCTGACGGGTGTACTGCGGGAGGTCGTGGCGCTGCAGACGGGCACACCGCGGCCCGCGGTGTCCACGCTGTTCGGCCCCGAGCCGCGGGTGGTGGACACCGTCCTGTTCGCGGCGGGGGGCGAGGACGTCTCCGTGCTGGGCGCCCGGCGGCCGGGCGGCCGCAGGGCGGGCAGAACGACCGGGGCCGCCGCGCCGCCGGCGCCCGCCCGGCCGGCCGTGGCCGCCGTCGCCCCCCTCGACGCCCGGGCCACCGCCCTGGCCCTGCCGCTGCCCCGCATCGACGCGGCCGACCCCAACGCGGGCTTCCTCGCCGGCCTGCTCGCCTCCCAGCCGGCCGAGCTCCACACCGCCCTGCAGGCGGCGCCGACGGACTCGGCGGAGCTGCGGCTGCGCCGCGTGCGGGCCCAGCTGGAGCTCGGCGAGGACGGCCCCGCGGACCGGGCCATCGCCGCGCTGGAGGCCGCGCGACCGGACGACTGGCGCACCATCTGGTACCGGGGCGTCCACGCGCTGGCCGTGGGCGACCACGAACGCGCCGCGTTGTCCTTCGACGCCGTCTACGACGCGTTCCCGGGCGAGCCCGCGCCGAAGCTGGCGCTCGGCGTGTGCGCGGAGGTCCTGGGCCAGCTGGACAACGCCGCGGAGTACTACCGTCTGGTGTGGGCCACCGACCCGAGCTTCGTCAGCGCCGCCTTCGCGCTGGCCCGGGTGCGGCTGGCCACGGGGGACCGCGCCGGCGCGGTGCGGGCGCTGGAGTCCGTACCGGAAGCCTCCATCCACTACACCGCGGCGCGGGTCGCGGCGGTACGGGCCCGGCTGCGGCAGCGGTCCGCGCACGACGCGCTGCTGGCCGATCTGCGGGCCGCCGCCGGGCAGGTGGAGCGGCTCGCGGACTTCGGGCTGGACGCGGTGCGGCGCGAGCGGCTGTCGACGGAGGTGCTGGGCACCGCGCTGGACTGGGTGCTCTCCGGCGGGCAGGGGGCGCCGGGCGGCCCCGGCGCCGTGGCCGCGCCCCCGGGCCCGGCGGTGCTGCTGGGCAGCCCGCTGGACGAGCGGGGCCTGCGGTTCGGGCTGGAGCGCTCGTACCGCGTGCTCGCGCGCCTGGCCCAGCGCGGTGAGGAACGGATCGAACTGGTGGAACGGGCCAACCGTTACCGCCCCAGGACATGGGTGTGATCGATGTCGCAACTGCCCCCACAGCTGACGGCGTGCCCCGTCTGTCACGAGCCGCTGGAGCCGGCCGACAATTTCTGCGGAGGCTGCGGAGCCGACCTCTCGGCGGTGCCGCCCGTGCCGGGCGACGCGCGCTGCGCCGACGGGTGGCGACAGCCGGACACGCCCGCGGCGCGGGGAGCGGACGACTACCGCCTCGCCCCGCCGCACGGCCCCTCCGCTGCGCCGCACGGTGGCGTACCCGCGCAATCACCGCCGTGCGCGGGCGCCGGAAGGACCTGTGCGGCGTGCCGGTCGGGCATGATCGACAACGACGGGTACTGCGAACACTGCGGGCATGCACAACCGCGCGAACGGGATCACATGGAGCACGAGTCGGCAGGCGTCGCCGCGGTCAGCGACCGCGGCCTGCGCCACCATCGCAACGAGGACGCGTACGCCGTGTCCACCACCGGCCTCCCCGACGGCCGGCCGGCCGTCGTCGCGGTCGTCAGCGACGGCGTGTCCTCCGCGGCGCGCCCCGACGAGGCGTCAGCCGCCGCCGTCACCACGGCATGTGACGCCCTGGCGGAATCCCTCGCCCGGGGCACCGGCCCCAGGGAGGCCACGCACCAGGCGATCGTGGCCGCCGCCGAGGCCGTCGTCGCCCTGGTCACCCCGGGCGGGCAGCCGCGCGAACACGACCGCTACCGCCAGGAGAACGCCCCCGCCTGCACCATCGTCAGCGCGGTCATCACCGGCGACCTGCTGACCGTCGGCTGGGTGGGCGACAGCCGCGCCTACTGGGTGCCCGACGACCGCACCACCCAGCCGGCCCGGCTCACCGAGGACGACTCCTGGGCCGCCCAGATGGTCGCGGCGGGCCTGATGTCGGAGGCCGAGGCGTACGCGGACGAGCGTGCCCACGCGATCACCGGCTGGCTCGGCGCGGACGCGTACGAGGTCGAACCGCACACCGCCTCGTACCACCCCGACCGGCCGGGCGTGGTGATCGTCTGCAGCGACGGGCTGTGGAACTACGCCGAATCGGCCGAGCAGATGGCGGCCGTCGTCCCGCTCGACGCCCGCGCCCGGCCGCTGGAGTGCGCACGCACTCTGCTGACGCACGCTCTGGACGGAGGGGGCCACGACAACGTAACAGTGGCCGTACTGCCGTTCCCGGCGCGGCCGGAAGGGGCAGGATCGGCCTGACGGCACGAGCGCGTCCACGGGGGGATCGTACGCGGCGCCATGGTCCGGCGCCGCGCGCCTGTCCGCCCCACCGCACGCCCATGTGACCACGTGGAGTACGAAGGAGCGGATCAGATGGCCAGGTTCTCCCCACCGAGCGTGCCGCAGTTCTCGGTCGATGTGTACCAGAACGTCAACCTGCCCGAGGGGGGCCGCGAGGTCAACGCGGTGGTCACCGTCACCGCCTGCGGCGGCGCCACCGTCGTGGAGACGCCGGCTGCGTCCCTGTCGCCCGCGTCGGTCCCGCCGGTCGGCGGCGCCCCGGACGCCGCCGTCGTCATCATGGTCGACTGCTCCGGCTCGATGGACTACCCGCCGGCCAAGATGCGCAGCGCACGCGAGGCCACGGCGGCCGCCATCGACGCGCTGCGCGAGGGCGTGGCCTTCGCCGTCGTCGCCGGCACCCACCAGGCCCGCGAGGTCTACCCCGGCGGCGGGCGGCTCGCGGCGGCCGACGCCGTGACCCGGCGACAGGCCAAGGACGCGCTGCGCAAGCTCAGCCCGGGCGGCGGCACGGCCATCGGCACGTGGCTGCGCCTGGCCGACCGGCTGCTGGCCTCGTCACAGGCCTCGATACGGCACGGCATCCTGCTCACCGACGGCCGCAACGAACACGAGGAGGCGGACGCGCTGCGGGCGTCGCTGGATGTGTGCGCGGGCCGCTTCACCTGCGACGCGCGCGGCGTGGGGACGGACTACGAGGTCAAGGAGGTCATGCGGATAGCCTCCGCGCTGCTGGGCACCGCCGAGATCGTCGCCGATCCGGCCGGGCTGGCCGCGGACTTCACCGGAATGATGGAGTCCGTGATGGGCAAGGAAGTCGGGGACGTCTTCCTGCGGCTGTGGACCCCGCTGGGCGCCGAGGTGCTGTTCGTCAAGCAGTGCGCGCCGACGGTGGAGGAGTTGACGGGCCAGCGGCTGGAGGCCGGTCCGCGCGCGGGCGACTACCCCACCGGCTCCTGGGGCGACGAGTCGCGGGACTACCACGTGTGCATACGGGTGCCGAGCGCGGGCGTGGGCCAGGAGATGCTCGCCGCCCGGGTCTCGCTCGTCCTGTCGGCACCGGACGGCTCCCCGGCGCAGGTGCTCGCCCAGGGCCTGGTGCGGGCGGTGTGGACGGACGACCTGACGGCGTCGACCTCCATCAACCCCCAGGTCGCGCACTACACGGGCCAGGCGGAACTGGCCCAGGCCATCCAGCAGGGCCTGGATCTGCGCAAGGCCGGCGACGTGGACGGGGCCACCGCGAAGCTGGGCCGTGCCGTGCAGCTGGCGAGCCGTTCCGGGCACGAAGCCACCGCGAAACTGCTCGCCAAGGTGGTGGACGTCGTCGACGCGGCGAACGGTACTGTGCGGCTGAAGGCGAATGTCTCCAAAGAGGCCGAGATGACGCTGGAGACCCGTTCCACCAAGACCGTTCGCGTCAAGAAGTAACGCAGAGGGGGAATCGACCGACATGCCGACCTGCCCGAACGGCCACCAGTCGGGAACCGAGGACTGGTGCGAGGTGTGCGGCCACCGTATGACGGGGGCGGCCGCGCCGGCCGGCGCCGTCCCCCCGCCGCCCTCCGCGCCGCCCACCGCCGGCACCGGCGGCTACGGCTATCCGGGAGGCGACGCCACCGTGCAGGCGGAGCTCTGCCCGCAGTGCCGTACGCCGCGCGAGGCGCAGGCCCCCTTCTGCGAGGAGTGCCGCTACAACTTCCTCACCAGGTCGGGGAATCCGTACGCGTCGCCGCCCCCGTCGGCCCAGGGCTTCCAGTCGGCGCCGCCGCCCCCGCCGCAGCACACCCAGCCGCCGCAGAGCTTCGAGTACCACGGCTCACGCCCGTCCCGCATCAACCGCCCTGCCGAGCCCCTGACGCCCCAGGGCCCCCCGCAGACCTTCGGCGGCGAGGACGACTGGGTGCTCTCCCCGCCGGCCAACCCGCCCGCCGCCGGCACGTTCACCTACGAGCCGTACGAGCCCCACGAGCCGCAGCCGTCGTACGAGCACCAGGGCGAGCGGGCCGCCGCGGAGGGCGGGCCGCGGCCGGTGCCGCCGCAGCCCGGCGGACCCGCCCCGGGTGCCGGCTGGGTGGCGTTCATCGCGCCCGACCGGGAGTACTTCCTGTCGATGATGAACCGCAGCGGCCCGGAGGCGGCGGGGCTGAACCTGCCCGCGTACTCCCCCGAGCTGCAGTTCCCGCTCAGCGGCCGGCAGGTCACCATCGGCCGCCGCCGGCACAGCACGGGCGAGGCGCCCGACATAGACCTCTCGCGCCCGCCGGAGGACCCGGGCGTCTCGCACCAGCACGCGATGCTGGTGCACCAGCCCGACGGCGGCTGGGCAGTCGTCGACCAGGACTCCACCAACGGCACCACGATCAACGGTTCCGAGGAACCGATCCAGCCCTACGTGCCGGTCGCCCTCCAGGACGGCGACCGGGTGCACGTCGGAGCCTGGACGACGATCACGGTCCGGCGGGGCTGACGGGCCGGGCGGGACGGCAGGGTCCTAAGCCGCCGGTCCTCGGCCGGGCGGTCTGAGACCATGGAAGCGTGAATGAGATTCCGCGCGGCACGCTTCAGGAGCAGACCTTCTACGAGCAGGTCGGCGGCGAGGCGACCTTCCGTCGCCTGGTCCACCGCTTCTACGAGGGCGTGGCCGGGGATCCCCTGCTGCGCCCCATGTACCCGGATGAGGACCTGGGCCCGGCCGAGGAGCGCCTGGTGCTCTTCCTGATGCAGTACTGGGGTGGCCCCCGCACGTACAGCGACAACCGCGGCCACCCGCGGCTGCGGATGCGGCACGCGCCCTTCACCGTGGACCGCGCCGCGCACGACGCGTGGCTGCGGCACATGCGGGACGCGGTGGACGAGCTGAAGCTCGCGCCCGAGCTGGAACGCCAGCTGTGGAACTACCTGACGTACGCCGCCGCTTCCATGGTCAACACCGAGGGCTGAGGCCCCTTCGGGCCCCCCGGGCGGCCGCTCAGGCGGGGGTGACCGTCAGATCCCGCAGGCCGCCGCCCGTGCTGACGGCGATCGAGCCGTAGGGGGTGCGCAGGCGCAGCCAGCCGCGCGCGGCGAAGAGGACCGGCGGCTCGGGGGCGAGGACGGTGGTGGTGCCGTCGGCCCGGCCCGCCGGGCGGGTGGCGCCGACGGGGCGCAGGAAGCCCAGCGACTGGGCGGCGTGCACCGCGCGCAGGGGCAGCCCGGTGTCACCGAGGGTGCGGGACCAGATCTCCCGGCCTATGCGTTCCCGCTCGGCACGGGTGCGGCGCTGCTCGGGCAGCGCCTCGTCGCGGGCGCGGAACTCCGCGACCGCCGCGGCGAGGGCGCCGCGCACGGCCTCCACGCCGGGGAATCCCTCGACCCGCCGCCAGCCGCCGCGCGGCGGCAGCACCCCGGCCCAGGGCGGGCCGGTGACGGCCTCGGGCACCGCGATCTCCACGCCGTCGCCGCGCACCGGCTGCCCGGCGTCCAGCTCGTCGGTGAGCCGGCCGGCCGAGACGGTGACGTCCAGCGCGTGGTCGTCCGCCAGCCGTGCCGTGCGGACCGCGAGGACCTCGAAGGACGGCGGACGGCCGAAGACGGCGAGGACCCCGCCGCCCGCCTGGAGCCGGACCACGGCGGCACGGTCGTAGTGGATCAGCCGGGCCAGGAAGGCGGCCAGATCGGCCGCCTCCCCGGCGTCGGCGAAGCGCAGCCGCTGTGTCATGCGGCGACGGCCTCCTCCGGGGAGCCGTCGGGCTCGTCGGAGAAGGTCTTGAGCAGTTCCTTCTCGTCGGCGGTGACCCGCCGGGGCCGCCCGGAGGCGAAATCGAAGGGGACCACGACGGTGCTGGCCCGTACGTAGACCTGCTCCGCGTCCTTGACCTCGTAGGAGACGGTCATGGACGCGGCGCCGACCTTGGTCACCCACGTCTCGACGGTCACCGGTTCGGCCCGGTACGCCAGCGGACGCAGATAGTCGATCTCGTGCCGGGCCACGACGGAACCGTCGGCGAAGGAGCCTTCGTCCGCCTTGAGCCGCAGCTGGTGGATGAGGTCGATCCGCGCCTCTTCGAGGTAGCGCAGGAAGACCGCGTTGTTGACATGGCCGTAGGCGTCCATGTCGGACCAGCGCAGGGGGCAGGAGTAGATGTGGCGCGCCACGGTCAGCCCCGGGTCAGCTTCTTGTAGGTGGCACGGTGCGGACGGGCCGCGTCCGGGCCGAGGCGCTCGATCTTGTTCTTCTCGTACGACTCGAAGTTGCCCTCGAACCAGAACCACTTCGAGTTGCCCTCGTAGGCCAGGATGTGCGTGGCCACTCGGTCCAGGAACCAGCGGTCGTGGGAGACGACCACCGCGGCGCCGGGGAAGTCCAGCAGCGCGTTCTCCAGGGAGGACAGGGTCTCGACGTCGAGGTCGTTGGTCGGCTCGTCGAGGAGGAGCAGGTTGCCGCCCTGCTTGAGGGTGAGCGCCAGGTTCAGGCGGTTGCGCTCACCACCGGACAGGACGCCGGCCGGCTTCTGCTGGTCCGGGCCCTTGAAGCCGAACGCGGAGACGTAGGCGCGCGAGGGCATCTCGACCTGGCCGACGTTGATGTAGTCCAGCTCGTCGGAGACGACGGCCCACAGCGTCTTCTTGGGGTCGATGTTGGCGCGGCTCTGGTCGACGTAGGAGATCTTGACGGTCTCGCCGACCCGGATGGAACCGGAGTCCGGCTTCTCCAGGCCCTGGATCATCTTGAACAGCGTCGTCTTGCCGGCGCCGTTCGGGCCGATGACGCCGACGATGCCGTTGCGCGGCAGGGTGAAGGACAGGTCGTCGATGAGGACCTTGTCACCGAAGGCCTTGGAGAGGTTGTTGACCTCGACGACGACGGAGCCCAGACGCGGGCCCGGCGGGATCTGGATCTCCTCGAAGTCCAGCTTCCGCATCTTGTCGGCCTCGGCCGCCATCTCCTCGTAACGGGCGAGGCGCGCCTTGGACTTGGCCTGACGGCCCTTGGCGTTGGAGCGGACCCACTCCAGCTCTTCCTTGAGGCGCTTCTGGCGCTTGGCGTCCTTCTGGCCCTCGACCTTCAGACGGGCTGCCTTGTTCTCCAGGTAGGTGGAGTAGTTGCCCTCGTAGGGGATCGCGCGGCCGCGGTCGAGCTCGAGGATCCACTCGGCGACGTTGTCGAGGAAGTACCGGTCGTGGGTGATCGCCACGACGGTGCCCGGGTACTTGGCCAGGTGCTGCTCCAGCCAGTTCACCGACTCGGCGTCGAGGTGGTTGGTGGGCTCGTCGAGGAGCAGCAGGTCGGGGGCCTCGAGCAGCAGCTTGCAGAGCGCCACGCGGCGCTTCTCGCCACCGGAGAGGTTGACGACCGGCCAGTCGGCGGGCGGGCAGCCCAGCGCGTCCATGGCCTGCTCCAGCTGGGCGTCGAGGTCCCAGGCGTTGGCGTGGTCGAGCACCTCCTGGAGCTTGCCCATCTCGTCGAGCAGCGCGTCGGAGTAGTCCGTCGCCATGAGCTCGGCGATCTCGTTGAAGCGGTTGAGCTTGCCCTTGATCTCCGCGACGCCGTCCTCGACGTTCTCCAGGACCGTCTTGGACTCGTCCAGCTTCGGCTCCTGCATCAGGATGCCGACGCTGTAGCCGGGCGAGAGGAACGCGTCGCCGTTGGACGGCTGCTCCAGACCGGCCATGATCTTGAGGACGGTGGACTTACCGGCACCGTTGGGGCCGACCACACCGATCTTCGCACCGGGCAGGAAGCTCAGCGTCACGTCATCGAGGATGACCTTGTCGCCGTGCGCCTTGCGCGTCTTGCGCATGGTGTAGATGTACTCAGCCAAGAGAAACCGTCCGGCAATCGAGAAGGGCCAATGTGCGGCTCCGCCGCGTGAGGGCAGATACACCCCATCTTGCCGTACGGGAAGCCCTGGGCGGAAACGCGTTAGGGCCGACGGGCCGGTAACCGGAGGACATTCCCGGTCACCGGCCGTACGCGAGGCGTCACGCGTCGGGTCTTTCCTGAGGTGGGGCCGCTGGCACCGGCCCGCCCGCCTACTGTTCGGTGGTCTTCTTGCGGCGCAGGAGGAAGACGGCGCCGCCGCCGGCCACGATGAGGGCTATCGCCACACCGGCGATGGTGGGCGTGGCGCTGCTGCTGCCGGTGTTCGCCAGGTCACCGCCGGTGGTGGAGCCGGTCGAGCCGGTGCTGGTGCCGGAGCCGCCGGCCGGGGCGCTGGGGGAGGCGGAGGGCTTGCCGGTGCCGCCCGTGGTGCCCGAGCCGCCGGTGGTGCCGGTCTCGGCGGTCTTGCAGTCGAGGATGCCGGAGAACGTCTTGGAGAAGCCGTTCGGGCCCGTGATCGTGATCTTGTAGGCCTGGTCCTCGCCGACCTTCACCAGGGTGGTCTCGGAGCCGCCGGGCTTGACGGTGTGCTTCTTGCCCTCCAGCTCGAAGGTGAACGGCTGGTCGCCCTTGTTGTCGGCGGTGATCTCCACACCGCCCTTCTCACAGCTCTTCTTGGCGGTCAGGGCCGGTATCGCGCCCTTGGTCGCCCAGTTCGCGGTGGCGGTGGCGGAGACGGTGCTCTCGCTGGAGCCGGCCAGGATCATCGTCTGGGTCTTGGTGTGGTCGCCTATGAAGGCGCGGCCGACGGGGACCTTGGTGGCGGCCGTGGCCTTGAACGAGGCGGAGCCGTCGGGGGTGCCGGCCGGCACGTCGAAGAAGATCTCGCCGCCGTTGACGGTCGAGGTGACCGGCTTGCCGGCCTTGTCGACGACCTGCACCTTCTTGGCGGTGGTGTCGCCGGAGGGGGCGACCGTGACGCTGCCCGCGTTGGTGTGGACGGTGACCGGGCCGATGCGCTGGCCGGACTTGCCGGAGACCGCCGGCGGGGTGAGCGTCAGGGACGCCTTGGGCTCCTCGACGCTCTCGGCGCTCTTGGTGAGGTAGTCCGCGAGCTTCTCTGCCGCCGGGTTCTTGGCGTCGACCTTGACGTTGTCCGAGTAGCGCCAGATGGCGACCTGGGTGCCGGCGGCCGCGGCGTTCACGTCCAGCTTGTCCGTGCCCGCCGCCTTGGCGAGCGCGGCCAGGTCGTTGATCTGCGGGTAGGAGTGCTGGAGGATCCAGCGGATCTTGCCCGCGTTGGCGTTGTTGTGCAGGGACGACTCGTCCCAGCCCGTCTCCTTGTACTTCGCGCCGTCGACGGTGTTGGTGAGGATGTCGATGCAGTAGGTCTGCAGCGTGCCGCCGCCGTCGACCTTCATCTCGAACAGGCCCGCCATGATGTCCCCGGTCTTGCGCCGGTCCTGCACCATGGCCCCGCCGCCGGCCGTGATGCGGCCGAGCGTGGCGGTCACGCCCCCCTGGTTCTGCGGCGCCTCGTCCGCGGCCGCCGGGCCCGCCAGGGCGAGGGTGCCGCCGACGGCCAGACCGGCCGCCAGGATCGCCGACGCAAGGCGGGCAGCGCCCCGCCTCTTTACAGAGTTCATGGATTTCCTTTCGGGCGGACGCGTCCGCGCGAAGATCAGGTGCAGACCGTTCCGGACACGCCCCACCGGGCAACTCAAAACTCAGGAGCCCCCGTTGCTATGGACGGGATCTTAAGGAGCGAGCGCAACACCATCCCCACAGATGCCTGCGCACAACCGATCCGAATCGGAATCGTTATCGCATAGGCGTACTCGACTCCGCATTATCGATAAATCGCCGGGACAAATGCCCCATTTCAGAGGACGGCGACCGCCGTAACCCCCGAGACCGCAGCCGCGTCCGGCTCGCCGTCCGACGCGGCATCAGCCCCGACCGCTCCCACGGGGACGGGCGGTGGCGGTCCCGCCGAAGCCGGGACCTGGGGCGAAGGCTGCGGAAGGACCTCGGACAGCGGCTGAGGAACGGTCTGGACCCGGCCCCGCAAAGGCGGTTGACCGCCGGATGCGCCCCGGCCGGGGCCCGGATCCGCGCCCGCCATGCGCACCGGCTCGAGCGGCAGCGGCCTGGCCGGGGACACCCGGCGAAATGCCGAGGTGCCGCGCGCCAGGTCGTGCCCGATGGACACGGCGTCAATGTCCGCCGACACCCAACGCTTTCCGTCGCGCTCCTGCTCCTGAATTCGCAACTTTCCCTGGACGATGAGCGGTTCGCCCACCGTCACCGACCCGACCACATTCCCCGCCAGGGCCCTCCATGCCCACACTGTGTAAAAGCTCGTGTACGCATCCGCCCATTCCTCCCGCTGCCGGTCCCAGCGGCGCACCGTCGCGGCCAGGCGGAAACGCGAGACCGCCGCCCCGTTCGCCGCCTCCCTGAAATCCGGCTGCGTGGCCACGTTGCCCACGACCGTCACCAATGTCTCGTTCATCCGGAACGCCTCCCCCGTCGGCTGATGACGTTCATGGTGCCGACGATCGCCCGAGCCCGCTGAGGCCTGTGGACAGCGGCGCGGTTGGGGACAACGCCCTCACCCACGCGGACCCCTCAGGTCCCACAGACCTCCTCCAGCCCCGAGCGACCCGGCTACGCCTCCCCCGCCGCGATCACGAACTGTGCCCGCACCTCGCGGTACCGCAGCAGCTCCGCCGCCACCGGCTCCAGCACCCGGGCCCGCCCGCACCCCGCGGCGGCGCCCCGCAGCCTGCGCTCCGTCTCCAGCCCGTACCCACGCGCCGGCCCCCGCGCGGCCAGCCGGCCGCACCACGCCAGCAGCGGACCGCCCAGTCCGCCGCCCGCCAGCAGCGCGCCCGGCACCCACCACGGCCCGCCGAACTCGCCCATGAACAGGCCCACCAGCCACGCCACGCCCAGAAGTTGCAACGCCGACAGCACGCCTTGGCCCGCCGCGACAGCCGCCCACCAGCGGGGCCGTACCGCACGCCCGTGCGCGGCCCCGCGCGTCCGCGCGGCACCCATACGGCCCGCGGCCATCCGCCCGACGCCGGTGGGCCATACGCCCGTACGGCCGCCGTCGGCGCAGCCCACGCCCGTGCGCGGGCCGCCCGTCAGGCCGATGCTCGCGCGTCTCGTGCCCGTGACCACGGCCGTGGCCGCCACGGCGGCCACCTCGTCCAAAGCCTCCGCGAGGCCCTCCGCGCCGCGGCCCGCCGCCTCGCGGACGGCTTGCGCCCAGGGGCCGGGCAGCCCGGCGGACGCCTCGTAGGCCAGGGCGCGCACGGCCTGCTCGACCAGGGGCCGCGACGCCGTGCGGCGCCGCGACGGGGTGAGGAGGCCGGTGGCGTCGGCACCCGCGCCGGAGGCCGCGGAGGATGCGGCAGCGGATTCCAGCTCGCCCGTGGCCCCGCCGCGGCCGCGCTCGGTCCAGCACCGCAGCCGCTTCCACGAGGTGCCGCACGCCCGCTCGGCGTCCCGGCGCCAGGCGCGTTCCGCCGCCAGGCCCGCGGCCTGGGCGCCCACCGCCTCGGCCAGCCGGTCCTCGAACTCCTGCCGCGCCCGTTCCGTCAGCCCCGGCCGGCCGTCGGCGACGTACGCCGAGCGCAGCCGTGCCGAGACGCCGTCCACGTCGGCCGTCAGCCGCAGCTCCGCCGCGTTCCGGCGGGCCACGAACAGTCCCAGGGCCTCGCGCAGTTCGCCGATGCCCGCTCCCGTCAGCGCGGACAGGGCCAGTACCGCGGCTCCCGGCTCGCCGTGCTCGCCGAGCGCCAGACCGTCCTCGTCCAGCAGTCGCCGCAGATCGTCCAGCACCTGGTCGGCGGCGTCCTCGGAGAGCCGGTCGACCTGGTTGAGCACGACGAACGTCACCTCCGCGTACCCGGCCAGCGGGCGCAGATAGCGCTCGTGCAGCACGGCGTCCGCGTACTTCTCCGGGTCCACCACCCAGATCACCGCGTCCACCAGCCCCAGCAGCCGGTCCACCTGTTCCCGGTGGCCGGCCGCCGCCGAGTCGTGGTCGGGCAGGTCGAGCAGGACGAGCCCGTTGAGTGCCGGGTCGTACGGGCGTACCGGCTGCCGGCGGGCGCGGGCGGGGATGCCGAGCCGGTCCAGCAGGCCGTCCGCGCGGTCGGTCCACGCGCAGGAGATCGGCAGGGCGGTGGTCGGCCGCCGCACCCCCGCCTCCGAGAGCTGGGCCCGGGCGAGGGCGTTGAACAGCGTCGACTTGCCGCTGCCGGTGGCCCCCGCGATGGCCACCACCGTCATGTCCAGCGCGTACCGCTGCCGGGCCGCCGCCTCGTCCAGCACCCGGCCCGCCTCGGCGAGCGTGCGCCGGTCCAGCCGTGCCCGCGACAGCCCGACCAGCTCGCGCAGGGCGTCGAGCCGGGGCCGCAGCACCAGCCCCGCCGGCGAGGGCGACGCCGCGACCCGGGGCACGGCGGGGGCCGGGGGGCGCTCGGGCGGGGCCGCGCGTTCGGGGTACGAAGCGGGACGTTCCGGCCGGCCGCGGCGCGCGATCAGGCCGTCGTTCCAGAAGCGGTTGACTTCGTCAGCTGACGGCACGGGGGTCACTTCTCCTTTTGCAGCACGGACAGTGCCGCGATGAGCTCGACCTGGTGGTCGGGGGTCATCTCGAGGGCCTCGAGGGGGGCCGCCCTGCGGTCCCGCTCGGCGTCGAGAACCTGTTCGATGCAGTGGGCCAGCAGCTGCCCGCCCCGGTCCCGCAGCCGCAGCGCGCCCTGCGCGCCGAACGTCTCCGCCAGCCCCTCCCCCGCCTTGCCCACCCGGCGGCCGCCCAGCAACGCCGCTCCGAGCAGCGCGGCGGTGCGTTCGCTCTCGGGCCCCCGATCACGCTCGGCGGCCCGCACCTCTTCCTCCGCGATCTCCTCCAGGCAGCGCCGCCAGCGCCGTACGGCCACGCCGATCCGGGCCCGGGCGCCGTCCGGGTCGCCGGGGGCGAGTGCCGCCTCGGCCACCGGGTCGTTGCCGCAGGCCGCCGCGATCTCCTCGTCGGCGGCGTCCGCGGCACAGCTGAGCAGCGCGATGACGGAACCGGTGAGGGCGGTGAGCAGCTCGTCGGGCGTGCTGTCGCGGGGATAGCCGCGCCAGTGCGTGAGCGCGTCGCCTGCGAGCGCCTCGCCCGCCGCGAGCTCCCGGCGTACGCGCTCCAACGCGCGCCCGTACGCATCTTCCACGCGCTGCAGCAGCCGTACGGCAGCCGCGTGCTGCAGGGCCGAGGCCCCGGCGAGCCCCGGCAGCCGCGACCCCAGCGAGGAGAGCACCCCGCGCGCGGTCCGGGCGGTCGCCACGGTCCGGGCGGCGGGGTCCTCGGCCTGCTGGGTGAGCCAGGCACGCAGCCCCGCGACGGCGGTGGAGGGCAGCAGTCCGCTGCCTCCCGCGGATTCGGGGAGCTCGGGGATGGTGAAGCGGGGCACGTCACCCAGGCCCGCGTTCTCCAGCAGCGCGTCGTACTGCCGGGACACTTCCACGGCCACCTGGTGCGGCACCCGGTCCAGGACGGTGACCAGGGTGACGTCGTACTCCTTGGCGGTGCGCAGCAGGTGCCAGGGCACCGCGTCCGCGTACCGGGTGGCGGTGGTGACCAGGACCCAGATGTCGGCGGCGCAGATCAGGGCGGCGGCGAGTTCGCGGTTGCGGGCGACGAGGGAGTCGATGTCGGGGGCGTCGAGCAGGGCCAGGCCGCGCGGCAGGGAACGGTCGGTCTCCACCCGCAGGGCGAACGGCTCGTCCTCCGCCACCTCCTCCCCGCCCTCGACCACCCCGTCGTCGTCCATGGTCTCCGCGTCGTACGCCGCCGCGGCGGCCTCCTGGTTCGGTACCCAGACGCGCTGCAGCTTCGGCAGCACACGGTCCCCGGCGAACCAGTGATGATCATCCGGATGGCACACCAGAACTGGCATGCGAGTTGTCGGCCGCAGCACGCCCGCTTCAGTGACCCGACGCCCCACCAGCGAGTTGACCAGCGTGGACTTGCCGGCCCCCGTGGACCCCCCGACAACCGCCAGCAACGGCGCTTCGGGGGCGCACAGCCGGGGCACCAAGTAGTCGTCGAGCTGCGCCAGGAGCTCGGCACGGTTTCGGCGGGCGCGGGCGGCGCCGGGAAGGGGGAGCGGGAAGCGTGCGGCGTCCACGCGGTCACGCAGTGCGGACAGCGCGTCAAGCAGTCGGGGCCGTACGTCCAAGGTCGCCACACGTGAAGAATGCCCAATTCTGGGGTGTTTTTGAAGCGTATAGCCCCTGGCGCGCGAGGCGTGGCGCAAGAGGCCCAGGCATAACGAGTACACAACACCCGCCGCCTGAGACGTCAAAAACGATGCGAAAATCGCACCTGCCTGCGATTATCAGGACCGCTTCACCGAACCTCCACATCGTGTTACGGAGGTGAAGCAACCGGGACGAGGTACGCGGAGCCCTATCCTTGTCCCCGGCAAGGTCACGGCACCACCGAGCCCGGGGCTTCAGCCGTCCGCGACCGCCGCACACACCGGCCCCCGTAGCTCAGTGGATAGAGCAGGCGCCTTCTAAGCGCTTGGCCGCAGGTTCGAGTCCTGCCGGGGGCGCTCTCCCCATCGTGCACGCCCCTCCTTCCGGGAGGGGCGTTTTTGTTGCCCCGCTTCAGCTCTCGGTGGCCCTGACGACCGCACCCAGCCAGAGGGTGTCCCGGGCTCGGGTCATGGCCACGAAGAGCTGGGTGCGGCAGAGCTCGTCGCGCTCGCGGGTGATGTCTTCGTCGGCGGAGGTGCAGGGGTGGGTGAGGGTGTGGTCGGGGAGGTAGACGTGCTTGAACTCCAGGCCCTTGGCGCGGCGGTAGCTGCCCAGTTTGACGCCCGGCACCGGATGGCCGTCGTAGCGCTCCAGGGAGCACTGGGGGATGCCCGCGTGGGCGAGGAGGCGGCGGTAGTGGTCCGTCTCGCGCTTGGAGCGGCACAGGAGGGCGGAGTCGGGCCAGCTGGCCTCGCCACGGGTGCGGAGGGCTCCCAGGAGCGCCGCGTCCTGTTCGGCGGGGGTCCGGGAGAGCGACCGTACGACGTGGCCTTCGTGGTAGGTGAGGTCGACGTCGCGGATGCCGGCGATGCGGGTGCCGTCGATGTCGTCGAAGGCGTCCTCCGCCACCACGGCCAGGGCCGCGTCGAGGACCTGCTTGGCGTTGCGGTAGTTCGTACGCAGGACCTGGCCTCGGTCGCCGCGGACGTCGATTCCCGCGTCGGACAGCCGGAAGCCTCCCGGATAGACGGCCTGTTGGCCGTCGCCGACCAGCAACAGGCCGTTGGGGGCGTCCCCGACGAGGGCGTGCAGGAGGCACACGCCGACCAGGGTGAGGTCCTGCACCTCGTCGGCGATGACCGCCGCGTACGGTGAACGGCCCGGCCTCGCACGGGCCTCGGCCAGGGCGAGGCTGAGGATGTCGTTGAAGTCGTGCACCCCGCGCTCGGCGCGGACCCGCTCGTACTCCTCGTACAGGGCCCACACGGCCTCGCGGTGCGGGCGGCGGAGGTTGGTGCGGCGCCGGTGGCGCCTGAGGGTCGCGTACTCCTCGAAGCGGGTGATCCCGCGGCCCTTTATGACGCAGTCGATCTCCTCGCGCCAGTAGCGCGGGGAGGGATCGAGCACGGACAGGACACTGCCCCGGCCGTAGCGCATCCAGGCACGGCTGAAGGCGTCCTCCGCCCGGCCGCCGTGCAGCCGGTGGGTGATGCCGCGCTCGGAGAGGAACTTCCGGGCCCAGGAGTGCAGGCTGCGGAATTCGACCCGGTCGACGACGGCCGGCGACATGGTGCGCAGGAACGTGCTCTGTACCCGGGGGAGGTTGCTCGCGAAGGTCACGTACAGGATGCGCCCGGTCGTGCGCTGCGCAAGGTGGGCGGCGCGGTGCAGTGCCACCACGGTCTTGCCGGTGCCCGCCGGGCCGGTCACACGCGCCGGGCCGGCCCAGTTGCGCCGCACCAGGGCGACCTGGTCGGGGTGCAGGAACGTCATCCACTGCTCGATGGGCCCTCTGCGGGCGGCGTCCATGGCCGCGTCCCGCAGGCCGTCGATGTCGAAGAGCGTCTCCGGCTGCGGGAACACCGAGGAGACGGAGGACGCGCAGGGCGCACAGGAGGCGGACGGCTTCGCACCGGTGCGCTCGGCGGGTACGCACGAGGCCTCGTACGCCGGGAAGACCTGCTCCATGTGGTCGGCTATCGCCCGCACCATGGCCGGGCCCAGCCGGGTGCGCTCGGCGATCAGGGCCGGGCCCACCTCCCGCTCGCCCAGCAGCCGCACCCTGCCCAGCGTGCCGCTGAAGGAGCGGCCCGCGAAGACCATCAGCGGCTGCACGGCCACCGGAGACAGGCCCAGCGTCGCCAGGGCCCCTTCCGCCACCCGCGTCACCGCCAGCAGCTTGCCGATCTCTCCGTCCCGCCGCTGCCGGCCGGCCGTGAGATGGCCGTCGCCCGCCTCGGGGGCCGCGCGCCAGTTCTTGACGTCGATGACGAAGACGCCGCCGGGCCCCACCAGCAGCATGTCGACGTTGGCCGCGCGCGTACCGGGCCACCGCCGGTCCACGAGCAACCGCCAGCCGCGCCGGGTGAGCATCAGCAGCTGGGCGGCCACCTTGCGCTCGCCCTCGCTCGCCGCCTCCCACCGCCGGGCCTCCCGCTGCGCGGCGCGCAGCTGCTCGCGCAGCTCGCGCTCGTGCCGCCGCGCCTCCTGCGCCCTTTCCGAAGCCGAACCACCAGCCCCCATGACCGCCCCCCTTGCCCGCACTCCCCCTAGTACGTGCATATATACGCAACGTAATGATCGTACTGCGCAATGGAGTCGCCGCCCAGTCGCCAAGTGTGGCGGGTATCGTCTGGCGGATGGTGCGGCGCCCTGGCGCACGCCCCCCTGAGCCTCGAGGCGCGAGGTTCAGGGAGCTCGAGCCATGAAAGGCCGTCGGGAGAGAGCGAGGACGCGGTGCCGGACGCAGGAACCTCCCGTCCGTCGCACCTCCTGCTGCGGGACGACGCCGCACAGTGGGCCACCACGTCGCCCTCTCACACCGTGCTGGGCGTCATCCACAACGTCACGTCCGCGACACGGCTGTTGGACCTCCTCTCGCCATTCGAGGGAGACAGCCGAATAAACATCGTCTTCGCCTGCACGGGCTCGTCGGCGTTCGACGCCGGGATACGGGAGTTCGCCGCCGCGCGCCAACTGCCCTGCATCTCCTGGGAGGAGGCCAAGCGGCAGAAGTTCGACCTGGCGGTGAGCAGCAGCCGGGGCGGCGAACTGCAGGAGATCAACGCACCGCTCGTCGGCGCTCCCCACGGCGCTGGATATAATAAATACTTGCACCGGAAGCCCGGAAGCCCGGAAGCCCGGAAGCCCGGAAGCCCGGAAGCCCGGAAGCCCGGAAGCCTTTGGGCTTGATGCCGAGTGGCTCACTCATGAGGGCCGGCTGATTCCTTCCGCCATCGTCCTCTCCCACGACGAACAGCGCGAACGCCTGCGCCGTGGCTGCCCCGAAGCCGTACCGATCTCCGTCGTCGCCGGGGACCCCTGCATGGACCGGCTCCGCGCCAGCCTTCCCTTCCGTGACGAGTACCGCGCCGCCTTCGGGCTGCGGCCCGGCCAGAGGCTCATCGTGCTCACCTCCACCTGGGGGCCGCACTCCCTCCTCGGCGCGAACATGGACATCGTCCGCCGGGCCCTCGCCGAGCTGCCCGTCGACGGCTATCGCGTCGTCGCCGCCGTGCACCCCAACGTCTGGTTCGGCCACAGCGGTTGGCAGGTCCGCTCCTGGCTGGCTCCGTTCCTGCGCGCCGGTCTCCTCCTCCCCCAGCCGGAGACCGACGCCTGGAAGGCGGCGCTGGTGGCTGCCGACGCCTTCGTCGGCGACCACGGCTCGCTGACCCTCTACGGCTCCGCGCTCGGCGTTCCCGGCCTACTGGGCGCCTTCGGGGAGGCCGTGGTGGCCGCCGGTTCGCCCATGGAGCGGCTGGGGGCGGCGCTGCCGCGCGTCAGCCCGTACGAGCCGCTCGAAGAGCAGGTGCGGCGTGCCATGGCCGCGCAGCCCGGTGACGAACGGCTGGCCGGCATCGGTGCGCTCGTCACGTCCCGGCCCATGCGGTCGGCCGCGTTGCTGCGCCGCCTGTACTACGCGCGGATGGAGCTGACCGAGCCGGACCGGCCGGCTATTCCCCGGCCCATCGCACTGCCGCTGCCGCTTCCCGCCGAACGGTACGAACCGGTGCCTCCGGCCATGTACGTCACCGTCGCGGCCGGCGGCGACGGGCGGGTGTCGGTGCGGCGCCACCCTGCCGAGTTCCAGGGCTCCGTGACCGGGCACCTGCCCGACCCGCACCTCGTGGCGGCGGAGGGCGAGCCCGACCCCCGCTGGGCCCGCGCGGCCGATGTGATCGTGGCCCGGCCGCCGGCGCCCGGCGAGTCCGGCAGGGAGGCCGCCGAACGGCTCTTCCGGCGGTATCCCGGATGCCGGCTGGCGGCCTTCGCCGGTGGTCCGGGGGCGAGGGACTGTGTCGCCTTCACGCGTGAGGGGGCGCGATTGCGGGCACGGTGGGACGGGGCTGAGGCGGGGGCCGGAGCGGGAGCGACCACGGCGGTTGCGGCGTCGGTGCTCTACGTCGGACTGGGGGACGAACGCGGGGACAGGGGCGGAGCCGTCACTGCCGACGTCGACATCGCCGACGAGGTTCTTGCGGGGCGGCTCGCTCTGGAGGGGGTTCAGAGGGCTTTCCCGTGACCTGACCTTCCACTGTTTGACCGTCCCTCGTTCTCAAACCCGTCCCTTAGCTCAGGCGTTCCCGCGCCGCCCTCGCCCCGGCGCTCTCCCCTCCCGCTCCGCCCACTCGGACGTACAGCTCCAGTGCCGCCCGCCAGTCGGCCTCTGCGGCCTCCTGCCGGCCTCCGGTCGCCAGTACGTCTCCGCGTAGCAGAAGGATGTCGGCTTCTTCCTTGAGTGCGCCGCAGGTGTGGATGAGGGTGACGGCCTCGTTCAGGGGGGCCAGGGCCTCGTCCGACCGGTCGGCGCGCAGGCGGGCCTGGGCGTAGTGCCACAAGGACTTGGCCTCGTTGAAGCGGTCGGGCAGCGCGGCGAACAGTGCGCGGGCTCGCAGCAGCAGCCCGGCCGCCTCCGCATGGCTGCGGTCGGCGCTGAGGGCGCGGCCCAGGTGGAACGTCAGCAGGGCGCGGCCGCGTGGGTGGTCGATGTCCTCCAGTGCGTCGACCGCGCGCCGGAAGTGGTCCGCTGCGGCCTGCGGCCGGCCGGCGCGCAGCTCCAGCAGGCCCAGGCCCTCCAGGGCCGAGGACGCGGTACGCGCGTGTCCGATGGCGCAGGCCAGGGTCAGGGCTTGGTCGTAGTGGTCGCGGGCTTCCACGGTGTCGGTGTCGTCGTCGCGGTCGGCATAGGCGAAGGCCAGCTCCAGGTGCATGCGCGCCACGGCAATGGGGTCGTCGCCTTGTTGTGCTGCCCTGACTCCCGTCAGGCATACGGCCACCCAGTCCGCGTGATACTTGCGCCGGAAGAAGAAGCCGCGCAGCGCCTCGCACAGCTGCCACGCCGCAGCGTGGCGCCCGGTGGTGTGCGCCAGTTCCGCGACCGCCACCACGTTGGCGCGGTCCGCCTCCATGGCGTCCAGGGCCTCGTCGGCGCCGGCGAAGACCTCCCGCAGACGCTCGGGCCGCGCGAACAGCGGCCCGTAGCGCCAGCGGTCGGAGGTCTGCCACTCGACGGCCGCCGCACGTTCCAGGTACCACTGGACGTAGTGGTCGACGTACCGCTCGCGGGACCGGTCCACGGGCCGGTCGGCCGTGCGCGCTTCGACGCCATCGGCCGCGGTGCGCGCGTGGTCGTGGACGAGTCCGTGCATGCGCAGCCGCCCGTCACCGGCCGGTTCCAGCAGCCGCTCCCGTACGAGCGTCCGTACGTCGTCCTCCGCCCGGGCGAGCCGGCGTACGAGCTCACGGGAGAACTCCGGTGTGGGGTGCAGCCCCAGGGCGCGGTAGAGCTCTGCCGGGCCCTCGGCGAGGGAGTCGTACACGGCGTCGAAGACCTGGGCGACGGAGAGGTCGTCGGGCACGGTGAGCGCCTCCAGGCGGGTGCGGCGGTCGACGAGTTCGCGGGCGAGCTCCGCGGGATCCTCCCCCGTCTCCAGCAGTTCACCCACGCGCGCGCCCGCGATCCTCACGGCCAGCGGCAGTCCGGCGCAGGCCCGCAGGACGTCCTCCAGCGCCGGCCGGTCCAGTGCGTCCGGCCGTCCCGTCACCGCGTGGAACAACTCGGCGCCGGACCCCTCGTCGAGTGCGTCCAAGTGGACGCTCAGCGCTCGCGGGTGTGAGGCCCGCAGACCGGTGAGCGGGAATCGACTGGTGACGACGACCACGCTCCCTGGGTGGCCCGGCAGCAGGGGGCGGACCTGGGCGGCGCTCACCACGTTGTCCAGGAACACCAAGGTGGGCGCGTCCGCCGTCAGTGATCTGTAGTGTGCCGCCAGCCCGTCCAGGTCGGTGGGCCGGGGCGATTCGGCCCGCTCCTGACGGTGCGATAGTTCCCGGACGAAGCCTTCGAGTACGGCGGCGGGGTCGCGCGGCCTGAGGGGGCCTTGCGGGCTCATGTCGTCCTGGAGGTGGCCGCCGGGGAAGTCGGCGCCCAGCTGGTGCAGCCAGCGCAGTGCGGTGGCCGTCTTGCCCATGCCGGGCAGGCCTGTGACCGTCACGATCAGGGGCGCTTCGCGCACGGCCCGTTCGGCGGACGCGCGCGCGAGGGTCGCGAAGACCGGTGTGCGGTCGACGAACACGTCGGGCGCCGGGCCCAGGAGGCGTGGTGCCCTTGCGGCTGTGGGCCGGTGCAGGTGGACTTCCCGCGCCTGCACGACCGGGCCCAGGAACGTACCGCCCGTGATCGTGTTCTCGATGCCGTCGCGCTCGCCCATGCGTCCCCGCCCCGCCCGCCGCAGTTGTGGGGAAAGATCCTACGTGCGGCCGGGCGGAGGCCGAAGGGGGCGCCGGTGAAAGGCGCATGGCGCCCGCCGGCGGTGGGCCGGGGGCGCCATGCGCTCAGGAACGGCTCCGGGGCGGGGGCGTCCCGGAAGCCGTGGATCGACTGTGTTCGGCAGACGTCAGTCGTTGATGCAGACGTTGCCGGAAGCGGCGTTGAGCAGCCCGACGATGTCGATGGTGTTGCCGCAGAGGTTGATCGGGATGTGGATCGGGATCTGGATGACGTTGCCCGAGATGACACCCGGGGAACCCGCGGCCACACCCTTGGCTCCGGAGTCGGCGACCGCACCGCCGGCGACGCCGGCGAGAGTGGCGCCCACAGCGGCGGTGACGACTGCTGCCCTGGCGATTCGTGACATGGGAGACACCTTTGCTTGGACGTACGGGACGAGCACCCGGTCGGTGACGGCCGGGAGCCCGGATCAACGTGCGGGAATCACAAAGGTTTCGTCCGTGAAGCGACCGGGTGACCCCGATATGAGCCGAATGGGTGCCGAGTGTGGGCTGATCAACAGCAATAGGGGTTTCCCCATTGGCTTCCCGGCTGGCAGGGTTCCGTCGTACAGGCAATTCGGCCTCTTCGACCATGGGGATGACTGGCGAGAATGATTGGCGCCCTGCTGACGTCACCGATCGAATCCGCCGAGTCCTTCGACGATCCCGCCTTCGACGGCCCGGTCTCCGGCGGCGCGAACGCGACGCCCGCGCTGTTCCCCGAGGAAGAGGCGCTCATCGCCAGGGCGGTGGAGAAGCGGCGCAGGGAGTTCACCACAGTGCGGGCCTGCGCCCGGACGGCTCTGGGCCGGCTGGGCGTCGCCCCCGGTCCCATCGTCCCCGGGCAGCGCGGAGCCCCCCAGTGGCCTTCCGGCATCGTCGGCAGCATGACGCACTGCGCCGGCTACCGCGCGGCGGCCGTCGCGCGCAGCGCCGACATACTGACCATCGGGCTGGACGCGGAGCCCAACGCGCCACTGCCCAACGACGGCGTGCGGGAGCTGGTGACCCGCCCGGAGGAGCACGGATGGCTGGCCCGGCTGAGCGCCGAGCGGCCCGACGTGTGCTGGGACCGGCTGGTGTTCAGCGCCAAGGAGAGCGTCTACAAGGCGTGGTTTCCGCTCACCCGGCTCTGGCTGGACTTCCAGGACGCCGTCGTCGAGGTGGACCCGGCTGAGCAGACCTTCCGCGCACGGCTGCTGACGCCGGATCCACTCCTGGCGGCGACCGGAAACCGGCTGTCCGGCTTCGAAGGCCGCTGGCTGGTCCGCGACGGCCTGATCGTGACGGCGATCGCCGTTCCCGGCCACTAGTCACGGGCGCGCCCCGCTGTTGGAGGGGGGGCGACCGCCGCACTGGGCCGTAGGCACCGGCGGGCCGCGCTGAGCCATGGGCACCAGCAGCAGCGCGTCAGCCGTCCGCGCCCTGCCCCGCCGATGCCCGCCGGCGTGGTCAGCCCTCCGGCGATGCCACCCGTTCGGCGAAGGCCGCCAGCTCCTCGCGCCAGCCGTCCGCCAGTGGTGTGGTGGCGGCGATGTCGCGGGCCCGCCGGACGAGCTCGTCGATCAGCTGCTCGGTGACGTCCTGTTCCTCGGGGTCCAGCAGCAGCTCGCGCAGCAGCTGTGCGTCCCAGGCGAACTCCGGGCCTCCGTCGAGGAAACCGCGCAGCCGCCACGCGGCGTGCAGCGGGCGGGCGTAGCCGTCGTACGGGGCGTCGAGGTCGGGGCGGCCGGCGAGAGCCGCCCCCAGGCGCAGCGGGTGGCGCAGGGCGTACCAGCCGGCCGCGCAGCCGCGGTCGCAGCCGGACACGCAGTGGCCGGGCCAGGGGTCCTCGAGGTACTCGGCGGCCATGGCCTCGTGCGTGTACGCGCCGATCGCCCGCTGGACCCGCAGTTCGTCCCAGATCTGCCACGCCTCGGCGGGCAACCGGGCCACGAGCCGGTCCGCGTGGGCGAGGGCGAGGTCGCCGGCGAGTGTGGCGGTGGATTCGCCGAAGCGCCGGGAGTCGCCCGCCCAGCCGCTGTGCTCGTGCTCGGCGGCCCGGCCGGCGTGCAGGGTGGGGATGCCCCTGCGCAGGGCGGCGTTGTCGCGGACGTCGGCGCGTATGAGGGTGCAGGTGTCGAGGAGTTCGAGGGCCACGGCGGTGTCGACGGCGGCGGTGGCGTCCGGATCGCCGCCGGCCGCGAGATAGCCGGTGAGGAAGACGGTCGGACGGGCCCTGTCTCCGCCCGCGGTCACCAGCTCGGCCAGGGACTCGATCAGCCCGGCGCCGCGGGCGTCGGCGGTGCGCCACAGGCGGTGTTCCTCGTCGAAGAGGCCGCGCAGCCGTTCCTCGACGCGGTCGAGCATCCTCGCCCGCTGGTGCCGCGGCGAGGGCGTGCGGGGCGTCACCGGTCCGGGCGGCTGGGGTTGCTTCGACATCGTGTGCCTCCCTGGTTCGAGTGCGGCCGTCGGCCGGCCCTGGCGGGCGGCGGCTCCGCTCTCGACGGCGGAGGGTGACCGGCCAGGAGACTGCCCAGCCGTACGCGCTGGAAGCGCTGGTTTCCTGCCAAACGGGGCGTCTGAATGATTCGGGGGTGACGGATGGAACGCCAGGTGGTCCGGGACCGACCCCGCCGGAGCGCCGGACGGCCCCGGGGTGACGACCGGCCCGGCATGTGCGTGCCGTCTGTACAGCGCGCGTGGTGGGCGGTTACAACGGGGGCGGGCCACGGGAACCGGCTTTCGGAGGCAACCATGCGCAGAATCGCGATCGTCGGCGCCGGACAGGCGGGGCTGCAGCTGGCCCTGGGGCTGCGGGCGGCGGGGTACGAGGTGACCGTGGTCTCCGCCCGCACGCCCGAGGAGGTCCGCGGCGGGCGGGTCATGTCCACGCAGCTGATGTACGGTCCGGCACTCGCCCTGGAGCGCGAGCTGGGCCTGAACCTGTGGGACGAGCAGACGCCACGGATCGACGGAGTGCGCATCAGCCCCACCGATCCTCCGGGGGTGCTTGCCCCGGAGCGGGCCATCTCCGGCGCCCTGGACGAGCCGGCCCGCTCCGTCGACCAGCGGGTGAAGACCTCCCGGTGGCTGGAGCTCTTCGAAGAGCGCGGCGGCCGGGTGGAGTACCGGAAGGTCACCGCGGAGGAACTGTCGGGCGTGGCGGCGGGCCATGACCTGACGGTCGTCGCCTCGGGGCACGGACCACTGGGGGAGATCTTCGGGCGCGACGAGCGGCACAGCCCGTTCCAGGCCCCGCAGCGCGCGCTGGCCTGCGTGTACGTGCACGGCACCCGGCCGGATCCGACGCCGCCGCCAGGTTATCTGCGCATGTACGCGTTCCCGGGGGTCGGGGAGTTCTTCGTCCTGCCCGCGCTGACGGCCTCCGGGCCGTGCGACATCCTGCTGTGGGAAGGCCGTCCGGGCGGCCCCTTCGACTGCTGGGGCGACGTCCGGGACCCGGGTGCGGCGCTGGAACGGTCGCGGCAGCTGCTGCGCTCGTACGCGCCCTGGGAGTACGACCTGTGCGCGGACGCCGTGCCGACCGACGCCGGCGCCCTGCTGACCGGAAGCCTGGTCCCGGTGGTGCGGCACCCGGTCGCGGAGGTCGCCCCGGGCTCGTACGTGCTGGGCATGGCCGACGCGGTCGTACTCAACGACCCGGTGACCGGGCAGGGCTCCAACAACGCGGCGCGCTGCGCGGACCGCTATCTGGCTTCGATCCTGGCGCGGGACGAGCGGCCCTTCGACCGGGCGTGGATGCACGAGACGTTCGCCGGCTGGTGGGAGCACGCCCGGCACGCCACCGCCTTCACCAACATGGTCCTGGACGCTCCGCTGCCGGACCACGTCCAGCACGTCCTGGCCGCGGCCGCCCAGCACCCGGAACTCGCCCGCCGCTACGTCAACGGCTTCGCCGATCCCGCGGACTATCAGGAGTGGCTGATGGACGCCGACCGGGCGGAGGCCTGTCTGGCGGCGGTGTCGGGGCGGGTAGCGGGGTGAGCGGCGTGGGAACGGGCGCCGGGATGGGCGTGGGCTAGCCTGACGCGATGGGCACGATGGGCGCGGCACGGCCGGGAGCGACGGCGGACCGCGCCGCGCGGACGCCTCTGCGGCGCCGCGCTCCGCACTCGCAGTGGCCCGTCGTCTGCGCGGTGTCCCTCGGTGGTGGGGCCGGAGCCGCGGCCCGTTACGGCGCGGCCTTGTTGTGGCCGACGGCGCCCGGTGCCTTCCCCTGGACGACGTTGCTGGTCAACGTGGTGGGCTGCGCGCTGATCGGGGTGCTGCTGGTGACCATCGCCGAGCTGGGCACGCCGCACCGGCTGACGCGGCCCTTCCTGGGCACCGGGGTGCTGGGCGGCTTCACGACGTTCTCCACGTACGCGGTGGACATCCGGCAACTGGCCGAGGACGGGCGCGTGGGCGCCGGTCTGGCCTACCTAGCGGTGACGCTGCTCGCCGCCCTGGCGGCGGTGTGGGCGACGGCCGCGGCGACCCGGCGGCTGATCGCCCTGCGAAGAGCGCGATGAGACTGCACGGCAAGGCCCTGCGCGTCACGGTCCTCATCGGCGAGTCCGACACGTACGCCGGCTCCGGCCGCCGCCCGCTCTACTCCGAGATCGTCCACCGTGCCCACGCGGCGGGCCTGGCGGGGGCCAGCGTCTTCCGCGGCATCGAGGGCTTCGGTGCCTCGTCGCTCATCCACACCTCACGGCTGCTGTCCCTGAGCGAGGACCTGCCGGTGGCCGTCGTCATCGTCGACACCGAGGAGCGCGTGCGGGCCTTCCTGCCCGTGTTGGGGGAGCTGGTCGGCGAGGGGCTCGTCACTCTCGACGAGGTCGAGGTGCTGCACTACAAGGGCCGTGGCCGGGAGACGCCCGCGTGAACTGGCTCCTCGTCATCGCCGGCGCCATGGCCGGCGCCCCACTGCGCTATCTCACGGACCGCTTTGTGCAGTCCCGGCACGACTCGGTGTTCCCCTGGGGCACGTTCGTGGTGAACGTGGTGGGCTGCTTCGTCCTCGGCGCGCTGACCGGCGCGATGCCGGACGAGCGGTGGCGGCTGCTGGTGGGGACAGGGCTGTGCGGTGCGCTGACGACGTATTCGACCTTCTCGTACGAGACGCTGCGCCTCGCCGAAGACGGTGCGCGGGGCTACGCGGCGCTGAACGTGGTGGGCAGTGTGGTGTGCGGGCTGGGTGCGGCGTTCGTGGGGGTGGGGGCGGGACAGGTGATGTGGAGCGGGTGATGTCCGCCATCGGGCCCATCGCCACGTTTTCCACAACGGAAAATCTCGAGTTGCCATGACGGAAACAGCGTGGTTCACTTTCCGTCATGGCAACTGATGAGCTCTCACGGTCGTCCAGGCCGTCCATGCCCACGCGGGAAAGCGCCGCCCAGTCCCTGGCGCTGGCCGAGGCGGCCCAGGCGGCGGTCGGGGCGATCGCACCCGGGCGCTGGTACCACCCGACGCTCTCCGCGTTCGTGGCCGCGATATTCCTCACCAATCTGCTGCCCGACCCGCTCGACATCACGGCCGTGGGCGTCCTGTTCGTGGGCATGATGACCTTCGTGTTCGTGCAGGCGCGCACGATGGGCGTCCTGCACCGGGTCACTCCGGAGGCGGGTCGTCAGGCGGCCGGCGGCGCGGTCATCGGCCTCGCGATGTACGTCGCCGCCCTCGTCGTGGACCGCCAGGCCGACATGCCCTGGGTATGGGTGCCCGCGGCACTGCTCACCGGAGGAGGCATCCTGATACTTGGAAACAACTCCCGCAAGAAGGGCATACCCGCCAAGTGACCGCTCCCGAAGACGGCTTCAACGAGACGATCCACGCGCCGAACCGGCTCCGGATCTGCGCCGCGCTCGACGCCGTCGAGGAGATCGAGTTCGCGACGATACGCGACACGCTGGGCGTGAGTCCTTCCGTACTGAGCAAGCACGTCACGGTCCTGTCGGACGCCGGCTACGTCGAGCAGCGCCGGGCCGTGCGCGACACGCGGCAGCGGGTGTGGCTGCGCCTGACCAAGGAGGGCCGGGCGGCCTACCGCTCCCACCTCGCCGCGCTCCGCGCCATCGTCAACGCCGAACTGAGCTGACCTGAGCGGGGCAGCCCCGCACCGGGCCGCGCCCCGTCAAGACCCGCCGGGCTGCTCGTCCGCCGCCGCGCCCAGGTGCTCCAGCAGTACGCGGCGCAGCTCGCGGGCCGCGCGTGGGGGCGGTGCGTCCTTGCGGTGGGCGACCGCCACGGTCCGGCGCATGCGCTCGCCCTCGAAGGGGGTGACCCGCAGGCCGGAGCGGGCCGCGACCATGCCGGGGACGACCGCGAGACCGAGACCGGCACGGACGAAACCCAGGACGGCGTCCATTTCGCCGCCCTCGACGGTGAAGGAGGGTTCGAAGCCCGCCGCACGGCACGCGGCGGTGGTGATCTCGCGTAGGTCGTAGCCGCGCCGGAACATCACCATCGGCAGTTCCCGCAGCTGCTCCACCCGGATGCTGCGGCCCCGGACGGGGGCCGGGGCGGCGGGGGACGACACCACGACCAGGTCCTCGTGGAGGAGCTCGGTCGTCGCCAGGGCCGGGGCGCCCACACCGAGCGGGGTGATGATCAGTGCGAGGTCGAGCCCGCCGTCGGCGAGACGGCGCACGAGGTCCTGCGAGCCGCCTTCGTCCACGTGCAGCTCGATGCCGGGAAACCGGGCGTGATAGGTGCGCAGGACATCCGGAACCAGGCTCGCGCACAGGCTCGGCGGTGCGCCCAGCCGGACCCGGCCACGGCGCAGCTGGGCGACTTCCTGCACCTCGCGGCGGGCCGTCTCGGTGTCCGCGAGCACGCGTCGGGCGAGCGGCAGCAGCGCCTCGCCCGCGTCGGTGAGGGTGATGTTGCCCCGGGCGCGGTGGAAGAGCTCGGCGCCCAATTCCCGCTCCAGGGCGCGGATCTGCTGGGAGAGCGAGGGCTGGGCGACGTGCAGCGCCTCGGCGGCGCGGGTGAAGTGCCGGACCTCGGCGACGGTGGCGAAGTAGCGGAGCTGCTGGAGTTGCACCACCGCAGGATAGATAGGGGGATCCTATGGAAACCAGCGCCACCATGTCTTGGACGCATGGAAAGAGCCCGCCTACCGTCGGTTGTCATGGCACTCGCGACCCGGACGGACCGGTCTCCGTCCCTCATCGGCTTCGTGTGGCGCTCGACCGTCGGCAAGAAGGCGGTCATGGCCGTCACCGGTCTGGTCATGCTGGCGTACCTGGTCGCCCACATGATGGGCAATCTGAAGGTGTTCTTCGGGGCCGGGGAGTTCAACCATTACGGGCACTGGATCCGCACCGTCGGCGAGCCGTTCCTGCACCGCGAGTGGTTCCTGTGGACGGCACGGGTGGTGCTGAGCGCCTCCGTCGTCCTGCACGGGGTGGCGGCGTACCAGCTCAGCCGCCGCGACATCGCCGCGCGCCCGGCCAAGTACGCGCACAAGCGGCCCCGGGCGAGCTATGCGACGCGCACCATGCGCTGGGGCGGGGTGATCGTGGGGCTGTTCATCGTCTGGCACATCCTGGACCTCACCACCCTCACCGTGAACCCCAACGCCCAGCAGGGCCGGCCGTACGAGAACCTCGTCGCGTCCTTCGACCGCTGGTACGTCAGCGCCTTCTACATCGTGGCGATGCTCGCGCTCGGCCTGCACATCCGTCACGGCTTCTGGAGCGCCGCCCAGACGCTGGGGGTGGGCTCGCCGCGCCGCGAGCGGGTGCTCAAGGTCCTCGCAGGCGGTCTGGCGCTCTTGCTGACCTGCGGATTCATCGCCGTGCCCGTGGGCGTCCTGACAGGAGTCGTGAGCTGAGATGAGCGAATACCTCCACTACCGCGTCGGTGTTCCCCTCACCGACACCAAGGCCCCCGACGGCCCCGTCGCCGAGCGCTGGGACCGCCGGCGCTTCGAGGCGAAGCTGGTCAACCCCGCCAACCGCCGCAAGCACACGGTCATCGTCGTCGGCACCGGACTGGCGGGCGGCGCGGCCGGGGCCACGCTGGCCGAACAGGGCTACCACGTCGTGCAGTTCTGCTACCAGGACTCACCGCGCCGCGCCCACTCCATCGCGGCCCAGGGCGGCATCAACGCCGCCAAGAACTACCGCAACGACGGCGACTCCGTGCACCGGCTGTTCTACGACACCGTCAAGGGCGGCGACTTCCGCGCCCGTGAGTCCAACGTCCACCGGCTCGCCCAGATCTCCGTCGAGATCATCGACCAGTGCGTGGCCCAGGGCGTGCCGTTCGCCCGGGAGTACGGCGGTCTGCTGGACACCCGCTCCTTCGGCGGCGTCCAGGTCTCCCGTACGTTCTACGCACGCGGCCAGACCGGGCAGCAGCTCCTGCTCGGCGCGTATCAGGCGCTCAGCCGGCAGATCGACGCGGGCACCGTCGAGATGCACGCCCGCTCCGAGATGCTCGACCTGATCGTCATCGACGGCCGGGCACGCGGCATCGTCGCCCGCGACCTGGTCACCGGCCGGATCGACACCTACATGGCCGACGCCGTCGTGCTGGCCTCCGGCGGCTACGGCAATGTCTTCTACCTCTCCACCAACGCCAAGAACTCCAACGCCACGGCTGTCTGGCGCGCCCACCGGCGCGGCGCCCACTTCGCCAACCCCTGCTTCACCCAGATCCACCCCACGTGCATCCCGCGCTCGGGCGACCACCAGTCCAAGCTGACGCTGATGAGCGAGTCGCTGCGCAACGACGGCCGCATCTGGGTGCCGAAGGCCAAGGGCGACACCCGGCCGCCGGCCGCAATCCCCGAGGAGGAGCGCGACTACTACCTGGAGCGCCTCTACCCCTCCTTCGGCAACCTCGTGCCGCGCGACATCGCCTCGCGCGCCGCGAAGAACGTCTGTGACGAGGGGCGCGGCGTCGGCCCCGGCGGGCAGGGCGTCTACCTCGACTTCGCCGACGCCATCGCGCGCATGGGCCGCGCGGCCGTCGAGGCGAAGTACGGCAACCTCTTCGAGATGTACGAGCGGATCACCGCCGAGGATCCGTACCGGGTGCCCATGCGCATCTACCCGGCCATCCACTACACGATGGGCGGCCTGTGGGTGGACTACGACCTGCAGACCACCGTGCCCGGCCTGTTCGCGATCGGCGAGGCCAACTTCTCCGACCACGGGGCCAACCGCCTGGGCGCGTCCGCGCTGATGCAGGGGCTGGCCGACGGCTATTTCGTGCTGCCCTCCACCATCAACGACTACCTCGCCCGCCACCCCCACGAGGCCGTGGACCCCTCCCATCCGGCCGTCACCGCCGCCGTCGCCGAGGTCACCGGCCGCCTCGCCCGGCTGCTGGCCGCCGACGGGGACCGCACGCCGGACTCCTTCCACCGGGAGCTGGGCGAGCTGCTGTGGGACGAGTGCGGGATGGCCCGTACCGACACCGGGCTGCGCAAGGCGCTGGACCGGATCCCCGCCCTGCGGGAGGAGTTCTGGCGCCGCATCAAGGTGCCGGGCACGGGCGGGGAGCTCAACCAGTCGCTGGAGAAGGCGAACCGCATCGTCGACTACCTCGAGCTCGCGGAGCTGATGTGCCTGGACGCCCTGCACCGCACGGAGTCCTGCGGCGGCCACTTCCGGGAGGAGAGCCGCACGCCCGAGGGCGAGGCGGCGCGCAAGGACGAGGAGTTCGCGTACGCGGCGGCCTGGGAGTTCACGGGCACGGGCAGCGCGCCCGTGCTCCACAAGGAAGACCTGCGTTTCGAGTACGTCCACCCCACCCAGCGGAGCTACGCGTGAACCTCACCCTGCGCATCTGGCGCCAGCGCACCCCCGAGGACGCCGGGGCCATGACCACGTACGAGGTCACGGGCATCAGCGAGGACATGTCCTTCCTGGAGATGCTCGACCACCTCAACGAGGAGCTGATCCTCTCCGGCGACGAGCCCGTCGCCTTCGACCACGACTGCCGCGAGGGCATCTGCGGCGCCTGCGGCATGGTGATCAACGGCCGGGCGCACGGCCCGGAGCGCACCACCACCTGCCAGCTCCATATGCGCCACTTCCGCGACGGCGACACGATCGACGTCGAGCCCTGGCGGGCGGCGGCGTTTCCCGTGGTCAAGGACCTGGTCGTGGACCGCTCGGCCTTCGACCGGGTCATCGGTTCCGGAGGCTATGTCTCCGTGCCCACCGGCTCCGCACCCGAGGCGCATGCGACGCCTGTGCCCAAGCCCGTCGCCGACCTGGCCTTCGAGCACGCCGAGTGCATCGGCTGCGGGGCGTGCGTGGCCGCCTGTCCGAACGGTTCGGCGATGCTCTTCACCTCGGCGAAGGTGGTGCATCTGAACGTCCTGCCGCAGGGCGCCCCGGAGCGGGAGTCCCGGGTGCTGGGCATGGTCACGGCCATGGACGAGGAGGGTTTCGGCGGCTGCACCAACACCGGCGAGTGCGCCACGGCGTGCCCCAAGGGCATACCGCTGCAGTCCATCGCCACGATGAACCGCGAATTCCTGCGGGCCACCCTCAAGGGCGGCCGGCGGCGCTGACGGCGGCCGGGCGGAGCCGGGACGGGCGGTGGTCGCGGGTGCGCAGGTGGAACGCGGCGGTCCCCAGCAGCCACATCGCCGCGAACCACACGGGCCCCAGCAGCAGGTGGCCGTACGGCGTGTCCCCGGTGAACCCGGCGGCCACGCTCACCTGCGTCGGACCGTACTCGGGGAGGATCTGCACCCCGTCCTTGGTGGCGCCGGGATTGCTGATGGGGTTCTGCAGCATGGTGTCCAGCAGGCTGGCCATGATGATCACGAACAGCCCCTCCAGCTCGTTGCGCAGGAACGCCCCGAGCAGGATGCCGATCCCGCCGTAGCCGACCCCGGCCGTGAACAGTCCGGTGGCCAGCAGCCAGGGCCGGACGGGGTCCCAGTACCAGCAGATCACGGCCGTGGCGTAGCCGGAGATCAGGGCCGCCGCGAGCACCATCGCGTTGACCTTGGCGACGAGCAGGCAGATGCGGGGGTAGCCGGCCAGGACGAGGCGGCGGTCGAAGGCGAGCGACTTGAACGTCGTCATGAACATCATGAAGCCGACGATCAGCGTCACCGCGTTGATCGCGCCGGAGACCATCGTCAGGTGGTTGCCGTCGACGGTGAGCCGCCGGCCGGCGGCCCGCAGCAGGAAGGTGCTGGGCGCCGGGGCGACGAACCAGTGCACCATCGTCAGCCAGAAGGGGATGTAGAAGACGACCAGTACGAGGGCGAAGCGATTGCGCAGGTGTTCCAGCAGGGCGAACCCCGCGGCCGTGGCGAAGCGGCGCCTCGCGGTCCGCAGCCGGCTCATGCGTTCCGCCCCGGGAGCAGGGCGGCCCCGGCGTCGGCCGGCCGTGGCCGCCACGGCTCCGCGACGCCGTCGTGCAGGCGGTACAGCTGATCCAGCCGCCCGGTGTCCCAGGCCAGGTGGGAGACGACGAGGACGCACCGTCCCCGGTCGCGCAGGCGGGCGGCGACGTCCCAGAACCGCAGGTAGGTCTCCCAGTCGAAGCCCTGGTACGGCTCGTCGAGCAGCAGGACGTGCGGGTCGTGCATCAGGGCGAGGGTCAGGTTGAGCTTCTGCCGGGTGCCGCCGCTCAGCGCGGCGACGCGGGTGCGGCGGTACTCGCCGAAGTGCAGCTCCTCGATCAGTTCCGCGGCCCGGCGGGTGTCTTCCAGGCCGTAGGCGACCTGGAAGTGGCGCACGTGCTGCTCGACGGTGAGGAAGTCGTTGAGGACCGTCTCCTGGGGGCAGTAGCCGAGCGAGCCCCGGTGCGCGACGTCACCGGAGTCGGCCGCGATCTGCCCGCACAGGATGCGCAGGAGCGTGGTCTTGCCCGCGCCGTTCTCCCCCACGATCCCGGCCAGGGTGCCCGGGCCGAGCTCGAGACGGACGCCGCGCAGCACCCGGCGGGAGCCGTAGGACTTGTGCAACGCGCCGACGCGCAGGGCGTGCGGCGCTGCGAACACCTCGGATGTATCGGACACGCCGGTTCAACGAACGGCGCGGCGGCGCGTTGCGAGCGGTGTCAGCGCGCTCCGAAGACCTGGGTCCAGCGGGGGCCGCCGGGGGCCTTGTTGATGCCGATGCCGATCTCCTTGAAGGAGCAGTTGAGGATGTTCTTGCGGTGGCCGTCGCTGTTCATCCACGAGTCCATGACGGCGGCCGCGGTCTGCTGCCCGTAGGCGATGTTCTCGCCGTAGGTGCTCCACTTGTAGCCGGCGGCGGTGACGCGCTCGCCCGGGCCCTTGCCGTCGGGGTTGGTGTGGTCGAAGAACGAGCGGGCCGCCATGTCGTCGGAGTGGCCCTGCGCCGCCGCGTCCAGGAGGCTGTTGGAGGACACGGGCGAGCAGCCCACCTTGGCGCGCTCGCTGTTGACCAGGGAGACGACCTGCTGGCCGAGGGAGCCGCCGCCCGGGTTGCCGGCGGGGGCCTTGGACGTGGCCTTCGGGGCGCGGGAGGCGGTGCGCTCGGGAGTGGGGCTGGCGGTGCGCGCTTCGGCGGACTTGGAGGGCTTCGCCGAGGGGGAGGAGGCGCTGGGCGAGGGGCTCGCCGAGGCCGACGCGCTGGGCGAGGCGGACTGCGAGGGGCCGGTGCGCAGCGGGGAGGGCTCCTTGGCGCTCTGCTGCTTCAGGTCGCCGGGGGCCTCGGCGGACCCGGCCTTGACGGTCGTGTCCTGGGAATCCTGGAAGAGGTAACCGCCGCCCAGCACGCCGCCGCCGACGATCGCCAGGATGCCCGCGCCGATAACGACCCGCCGGGCCGTACGGGAACGGCCGCCCGCGCGGTGGCCGTGGCTCCCGCCCCCGCGGCGGGCGCCGGCACGGCGGCCCCGGGGCCCGGGTATGCCCGCGTGCGCGGAGGAGGTGTGTGCCACGGCCTCGCCGTGGAGGGTGGCCCCGCCGCCCCACCGGGCGAGCAGCGCGGCGCCGACCGGCACCAGCCCGAGGCCGACCAGCAGCCCCTCCGCCGGGTACAGGGCCGCCAGGGTGCCGGAGCAGCGGCCGCAGCCGCGCACGTGCCGGGCTATGCGCTTGCGCCACAGCGCTGAGGGGGCGCCGTCCCAGGAGGCGACGACGTCCGCGAGCTGGGGGCAGCGCGGGTGGGCGGCGAGCGCCTGGACGACGCCGCGGGCGGTGTCCAGCTGGGTCTTGGTCCGCTGGATGCGGACGGCCGCGTGCTGCGGGGTGAGCTCGAGGGCGGCGGCGACCTCGGCGCGCTGGAGTTCGCCGGCGGCCTCCAGCCACCACAGGGACAGGACCTCCTGCTCCCCCTCGTCGAGCCAGCGCGTGGCCTCGGCGGCGTCCTTGCGCTGGCCTTCCAGGCCGAGCCGCACGATGGTCAGGTCGACGAAGTCGGCCTTGGGGTCGGGCACTTCGCCGACCACGTCCTGCAGTCCACTGACGGGGGCCTCGAGACGGTCCGCCCGGCAGTGGCTGCGTATCTGGTTCATGGTGATCGCCACGAGCCAGGAGCGGAAGCCGGCGGGGTCGCGCAGCCCGTCCAGGCCGTTGATCACGCGGAGCATGGTCTCCTGGACGACGTCGTCGACGTCGGCGTGCCCGTTGAGGGCGCGACCCACGATGTTGTAGACCAACGGCAGGTGGGAGGCGACGAGCTCGTCCTGCGCCGCGGTGTTTCCGGCCTGCGCCGCTTCCACCACGGCCACGTTCACACTCTTCACGCCCGCACCTCTTTCCGCACCCGCCACGTTGGCGTTCGATCCGACACCTAGGAGACCGGGCGTCGGTCCGCAGATAACAAAAAAGTAGGTGCGAATGTACGCGAAGAGACTCAGGCACCCGTCCGGACGACGAACTCGCTGACGATTCCCGGAGCCGCAAACTCCGCGAATCCGACAGCCTCCTGCGCCGACATATCCCGAATGCGGTATCCGTCCTCCCCCGCGGCGACGGCAGCCGTGACAGTGGCCACACCTGACCGCCGCGAGAAGGGAGTCTGCGTGAAGGTCCACGCCAGCACCGCGTCCCGGTCGAGGGTCACCGTCTCCCGGCCGAAGGTGCCCGACCGTACGACGAGGTGCCGGCCGCGCACTCCATGGCCCAGCGACCGGTAGGCGTCGCGCGCCAGCGCCAGCGCGACCGGCACCGCGACCAGCGTCCAGACGGCCGCGCAGTACAGCAGCGCCGGCGTCAGCAGCCACCCGAGCGCCGCGAGCGCCACGGTCACCGGCAGCACCCCGAAGCCCAGCGCCCGCATCACCCGCCGCCGCAGGGCGGCCCGCGGATGCGGGCGCAGCGCGGGCCCGGGGCCGGCCGCGACCCCCAGCACCCCCGCGCACACCCGCTCGGCCACCGCCCGGGGCGCGGGCGGCAGGACGACGCTGCGCCTGCGGTTCTCCTCCCGGTTGCCCAGACCCCCCGCGACCGCGCGGACGCTCGCGCCGCCGCCCGCGCGTAGCAGCAGCGGCTCGCGCAGGGCCACTCCGCACAGTCGCACGCGTTCCAGGGAGACGGCACGGGTGGTGAACAGGCCGCGGCGGACGCCGAGGGTGGTCGCATCGGTCCATTCCAGGCGATAGCGCCACCAGTTCTCGGTGTACAGCAGCACGGCGCCCACGACTCCCAGCGCCGTGACGACCAGCAGGGCGAGCGGAACGGTGACCCACAGCGCGCTGTTGCCGAACTCGCGGAAGAAGTCCCGGAGGAAGCCGATGCGCCACGGCTCGACCCCCATGGCGTCCAGCGCGCGCCAGGCGGAGCCGGCCACGGTGAGGACGCCGCCGAAGACCCAGAACGTGAGCGGCGCGTACCGCAGCCATCGCGCGTCGGCCACCGCCAGCACCGGGTCCCCGGCACCCCGGCCCGCCCCGGCCGCCCGCGCGAGCAGTTCCGCCCGCAGCCGCTCGCCCTCGGACCGCGACAGCGCCTCCAGCGACAGCTCGCCCTCGCGCCCGCCCCGGCCGCCGCCTCCGCCCGTGCCCGCGCGGAGCACGGTGAGCCCGAGCAGCCGCTGCACGGGGTTGGCGGTCAGGTCGACGCTGCGGACGCGGTGCAGGGGGACGGCCCGTACGCGTCGCGTGAACAGGCCCGTGCGCAGTTCGAGGGAATCGGCGGTGACGCGGTAGCGGGTACGGCGCCAGGTGAGGAAGCCGGTCGCGGTGATGCCGGCGAAGACGAGCGCGATGACGGCGAGCGTGATCCAGGCGCGTGCGTCCAGGCGCCCGCCCGTGGCGAGCGCGGTGAGCGCGAGCGAGCCGAGCGGCGCGCCCAGCCAGGCGCAGTGCGCCAGGAGCGTACGGGGGTCGAGCCGGCGCCACTGCCCGTTCACGCGGCGCCCCCCGGAAGGGTGCGGGCGGCCGCGTTGCCGATGTGCTCCGCCAGCTGCCGGGCGACCTCGTCGGACACCCCGGCGATCGTCACGTCCCCGGCCGTGGAGGCCGTGGTGACGGTCACCGTGGCGAGTCCGTACCGCTGCTGCAGCGGGCCGCGCCGGGTGTCGACGGTCTGCACCCGGGACAGCGGGGCTATCCGGCGCTTCTGCCAGAACCAGCCGCTCGCCGCGTAGACCGCCGAGTGCCCCACCTCCCAGGCGTGCACGCGGTAGCGCACCCTCGGCATGGCCAGGGCGTACCCGAGCGCGGGCAGGATCAGGACGACAGTCACCAGCGGGCCCAGCCAGGGCAGCGCCCCGGGGAAGAACAGGACCGACAGCACGAGCAGCGTCACGGCCGTCAGCAGCAGGGGTCCGCTCACCGTGAGCCACGCCTGCGCGGCCCACCAGCGCCGGGCCCGGGGATCGACCCGGTGGCACGGCGGCCGGAGTCCTACCTGCGGAGGGTGCGGAAGTCCGGCCACCATGTCCCCCGTTTCTTTCCAAGTCAGTTGTATCGTGAAGAGCCAGGCTATGGCAATACAACTGACCTGTAAAACGGAAGGGGCAGCACCCGTGCCCAAGCTCGTCGACCATGACGAACGCCGCCGCAGCATCGCCGGCGCCCTGTGGCGGATCGCGTCCACGCGCGGGCTCGACGGCGCGAGCATGCGGGACGTGGCGGCCGAGGCGGGCATGTCGCTCGGGCAGCTGCAGCACTACTTCCGCAGCCGGGGCGACATGCTCGTCTTCGCCCTCGACCACATCAACGAACTCGCCGCCGGCCGTATCCGCGAGCGCGTGCGGGCGGTGGGCGGCACGCCTTCCCCGCGCGCGGTCCTGCGCGCGATCGTCGCCGAGATGCTGCCGCTGGACGACAACAGCCGCAGCGGCGTCCTGGTCCAGATCGCGTACTTCATGCAGGCCGTGCACGACGAGCGGCTGCGTCGCCACGCCAAGGAGGGCGTACCGCTGCTGCGGGCGATGCTCGCCGAGCAGATTCGGCAGGCCGTCGGGCGGGGGGAGGTGGCGGCCGACCGGGATCCGGAGACGGAGGCGATGCTGCTGCTCTGTCTGATCGACGGGTTGACTAGTTACACGCTGCTCGACGTTCAAACCCCTGCGGAGGCGATGCGGCTCGCTGACGCGCACCTCGACCGGCTGTTCGCGCCGTAACGAGGGTTTTCCCCTACCCGCCCCTTCCCGTAACCGGCGCTCCGCCCCGGACCCCGGTCCCCAAACGCGGAACGCGCTCGTTGGTTGCCATAACGGGCTGAAATTCAGCCCCCTCGGCGCTTCCCCGGTCGCAGCGCCGCCTCCAGCTCCTCCACCGCCTCCATCAGCAGTTCCGACGCCCGCACCGCCACCCCCTCCTCGCCCGCCGCCGTGCGCCAGGCGTCGTGGGCGCGGCGTGGGGCCGTCCAGTCCAGGGGGCGGCGTTCGCGGACGGCGGTCACCGCGTCCGGGAGGGCGGCGCGCAGGGCGGCCGCGAAGTGCTCGGCGCCCGGGGAGGGCTCGGCCTCGCGGTCCGGGATGTGAGCTTCCATCAGCATCGTCGCGCGGCCCATCGTGGCCAGCGCCGACTCCGCGCCGCGCTCGGCCTTGCGGGAGATGCCCCGGTGCCGCACCGGCTCCTTCTGGGCGCGGGCGGCGGCCTCCTCCCACTCCAGGCGCGCCGCCCGCGAGTCCAGCAGGGCCTCGCGCACCCGGCGCGGCTTGCGGACCGTCGGCTGGGCGTACAGGGCGAGCACCGCCAGGGCGTAACGGCCGTTGGACTCCAGCCAGTCGGCGAGCCGGTCGCGCAGCCGCAGCGTCTCCCAGGCGGGGAAGAGGGCGTAGGCGGCCAGCGCCAGCAGCCCGCCCAGCAGGGTCAGCGCCAGCCGGGCCTGTACGGTCTGCGACCAGCCCTCGCCCGCGATGCCGAGCAGGAAGACGACGTAGGCGGCGATGCAGGCGGAGGCCACGCTGTAGCCCGTACGCATCAGCAGGTACATCAGCCCGATGCACAGCACCGCCAGGGCGGCGCACACGTACATGCCCGGGTGCACGAGCACCATCAGCGCCCCGGCGAGCCAGACGCCCACCACGGTGCCGGCGAAGCGCGCCACGCCGCGCGAGTAGGTCTGCGCGAAGTCGGGCCGCATGACCATGACCGAGGTCATCGGCGCCCAGTAGCCGTGCCCGAGGGGCAGTGCGGACCCCAGGGCGTAGCCGGCCGAGACCACCGCCGTGACCCGGACCGCGTGCCGCCCGATGGCCGAGGACCAGCGCGCCTCGCGGCGCAGGGCCCGCAGACCGACGGGCACGAGGCGGGGCACGGAGGGGCGCAGCAGGTGGCGGCGGGTCCCGGCGTCGGCGGGGCGGGTCGACTCGACGCGCTCGTCGGCGGATTCGACGACGTCCGCGAGCAGCACCATCAGCCGCAGCGCGGAGCGGCGGGCCGCGCCGGTCAGAACGAGGCCGGACTCGTCGGGGACGTCGAGGGTGGCCATCACCTCCGGCGGCAGCCGTACCGGCTTGCCCCAGCGGACTGCGTGCGCCACCGCGTCCAGGACGACGGCGGCGGCCGCCAGCAGCTCCCGGGCACGGTCGCGCTCGGGTCCCTCGGGAGGGGGGCCCAGGACGGGGTCGGCGAGCGAGGCCAGCACGGGCCGCAGCCGCTCGGCCAGACCCCTGGGTCCGCCCAGCTGGCTGGGTCTGCGCCGGGCCTGGCGGGGGGTCAGGGCGGCGGCGCTGCGGGCGTCCATCAGCGGCTGGGGGTCGAAGCGGGCCTCCGGGTCGTGGCGCAGGCGGCGCGCGTAGTCGGCCTCGGCGGCCAGCGCGTCCGCGAGGGCGTCGCGCTGACGGCCCCAGGGGCGGATCGGGAAGACGACGATGAGCGCCGCCTGCACCAGTCCGCCATAGACGATCAGGGCGGCGTGGTGCAGCGCGCCGAGCACGGAGGTGGGCAGGGTGACGGTGAACAGCATCACGGCCACCATCTGGGAGGCCACCATGCCGGAGACCGGGCCGATGGCCCACGCCATGCCGGCCAGCAGCGTCCAGACGGCCAGCAGGACGGCGAAGACCACATGGTCGCCGATGGCGATGTAGCCCAGGAACGTGCTGATGCCGAGCCCGACCGCCACGGCCAGCGCCAGCACCGGCCGCGGCCGCCAGCTGCGCTGGAAGGTGGCCAGGCCCGAGGCGAAGGCGCCGAAGGCCGAGGACACCGCGAGCTTGGGCGTGCCGAGCCACAGGATGAGGCCGATGACGATCGCGACGCCGCACGCGCCGCGCAGCGCCACGAGCGGCTCCAGCTTGGTGCGCTCGATCGTCAGCCCGGCGCGTGCGGTGTCCTTCAGCGCGCTCGACCAGGTCATGCCCGCAGCTTACGGTCCGATCACCGCATAACGGGGCAATCAGGACTAACGGTGGCTGGGGAACCCCAGGTCCACGCCGCCGTCCTCCGGGTCGGGCCACCGGGTGGTGACGACCTTGCCGCGCGTGTAGAAGTGCACGCCGTCGTTGCCGTAGATGTGGTGGTCGCCGAAGAGGGAGTGCTTCCAGCCGCCGAAGGAGTGGTAGCCGACCGGCACCGGGATGGGCACGTTGACGCCCACCATGCCCGCCTCGACCTCCAGTTGGAAGCGGCGGGCGGCGCCGCCGTCGCGGGTGAAGACGGCGGTGCCGTTGCCCCACGGCGAGGCGTTGATGAGGGCCACGCCCTCCTCGTAGGTCTCCGCGCGCAGCACGCACAGCACCGGGCCGAAGATCTCGTCGCGGTAGGCGTCCGCGTCGGTCGGCACCTTGTCCAGCAGGGACAGCCCGATCCAGTGCCCCTCCTCATAGCCCTCCACCGTGAAGCCGGTGCCGTCCAGGACGACCTCCGCGCCCTGGGCGGCCGCGCCGTGGACGTAGGAGGCGACCTTGTCGCGGTGGGCCTTGGTGATCAGGGGGCCCATCTCGGACGTGGGGTCGTCGCCCGGACCGATCTTGATCTTCTCGGCGCGCTCGCGGATCTTCGCCACCAGCTCGTCGCCGGTGCCGCCGACCGCGACGACCGCGGAGATCGCCATGCAGCGCTCGCCGGCCGAGCCGTAGGCGGCCGAGACGGCGGCGTCCGCGGCGGCGTCGAGGTCGGCGTCGGGCAGGACCAGCATGTGGTTCTTGGCGCCGCCCAGCGCCTGGACGCGCTTGCCGTGGGCGGAGGCGGTGGTGTGGATGTGGCGGGCGATGGGCGTGGAGCCGACGAAGGAGACGGCGGCGATGTCGGGGTGTTCGAGCAGGCGGTCGACGGCCGTCCGGTCGCCGTTGACGACGTTGAGGACGCCGTCGGGCAGGCCCGCCTCGGCGGCGAGCTCGGCCAGGCGGAGCGCGGCCGAGGGGTCCTTCTCGCTCGGCTTGAGGACGAAGGTGTTGCCGCAGGCGATGGCGAGCGGGAACATCCACATCGGCACCATGGCCGGGAAGTTGAAGGGCGTGATGCCCGCGACGACGCCCAGCGGCTGGCGGATCGAGGCGACGTCGACGCGGCTGGAGACCTGTGTGGACAGCTCGCCCTTGAGCTGCGTGGTGATCCCGCACGCCAGCTCGACGATCTCCAGACCGCGGGCGACCTCGCCGAGCGCGTCGGAGTGGACCTTGCCGTGCTCGGCGGTGATCAGTGCGGCGAGCTCGTCGCGGTGGGCGTCGAGCAGCGCGCGGTAGCGGAACAGCACCGCCGTGCGCGCCGCCAGCGAGGAGCCGCCCCACGTCTCGTAGGCGGCCTTGGCGGCCGCGACGGCCGCGTCGACCTCCTCGACGGAGGCGAAGGCCACGCGCGTGGTGACGGCACCGGTCGCCGGGTCGGTCACCGGTCCGTACTCGCCCGAGGTGCCCTCGACGGACTTGCCGTCGATCCAGTGGTTGACGGTCTTCATGGGCTGCGGCCTCTCCTACGGTCAAAGATAACGTCGACGGGCGGCGGCGTTGCGGTCGTACTCCTCCCGGGCCGTCACGGCCGCCGGGCGGGTCGCGGTCTCGGCGACAGGCACATCCCACCACGCCTGGGCAGGGGGCGCGCCGGACAGTGTGTCGGCTGTTTCGGTCTCCACATAGACACATGTGGGCCGGTCGGAGGCGCGCGCCTCGGCCAGCGCCGCGCGCAGCTCGAGGACGGTACGGGCCCGCAGCACGGTCATGCCCAGGGAGGCGGCGTTGGCGGCCAGGTCCACGGGCAGCGGGTCGCCGGTGTAGGTGCCGTCGGGCGCCCGGAAGCGGTAGGCGGTGCCGAAGCGTTCGCCGCCGACGGCTTCCGAGAGGCCGCCGATGGAGGCGTAGCCGTGGTTCTGCACCAGGATCACCTTGATGGCGATCCCCTCCTGCACGGCGGTGACCAGCTCGGTCGGCATCATCAGGTAGGTGCCGTCGCCGACCAGCGCCCACACCGGCCGGTCCGGGTCCGCCAGTCGCACGCCGATCGCGGCCGGGATCTCGTAGCCCATGCAGGAGTAGCCGTATTCGAGGTGGTACTGGCGGCGGGAGCGGGCCCGCCAGAGCTTGTGCAGGTCGCCGGGGAGCGAACCGGCCGCGTTGATCACCACGTCCTCGTCGCCGACGACGGTCTCGAGCGCGCCGATCACCTGGGTCTGGGTGGGGCGCCGCCCGTCGCCGTCCTCCCGCCAGGAGTACGCGTACTCGACCGCGGCGTCCCACTGCGTCTTCCCGGCGGTGTACGCGCTCACGTACTCCGGCGCGACCCGGTGGCCCCGCAGCCCGTCGGCCAGCGCCCGAAGGCCGGTGCGGGCGTCGGCGACCAGGGGCAGCCCGGCCATCTTGTGGGCGTCGTGGGCGGCGATGTTGAGGTTGACGAAGCGGACGCCGGGGGCGGCGAAGAGGGTCGCGGAGGCGGTGGTGAAGTCGCTGTAGCGGGTGCCGACGCCGATGACCAGGTCGGCGGCGCCGGCGAGCGCGTCGGCGACGGCCGTGCCGGTGTGGCCGATGCCGCCGACGTCCGCCGGGTGGTCGTGGCGCAGCGAGCCCTTGCCGGCCTGGGTGGAGGCGACCGGGATGCCGGTGGCGTCGGCGAGCGCGCGCAGCTCCTCCTCCGCCTCGCTGTGGTGGACGCCGCCGCCCGCGATGATCAGCGGGCGCCGGGCGGCCCGTACCGCCTCGACGGCGGCGGCCAGTTCGGCGGGGTCGGGCGCGGGGCGGCGCACCTGCCAGACGCGGTCGGCGAAGAACTCCTCCGGCCAGTCGTACGCCTCCACCTGGACGTCCTGGGGCAGGGCGAGGGTGACGGCGCCGGTCTCCACGGGGTCGGCCAGCACCCGCATGGCCTGCAGGGCGGCGGGGATCAGCGCCTCGGGGCGGACGATCCGGTCGAAGTAGCGGGAGACCGGGCGCAGGCAGTCGTTGACGGAGACGTCGCCGGCCGCGGGGTGTTCGAGCTGTTGCAGCACGGGGTCGGCGGGCCGGGTCGCGAAGGTGTCGCCGGGGAGCAGGAGCACCGGCAGGCGGTTGATCGTGGCGAGGGCGGCGCCGGTGACGAGGTTGGTGGCGCCGGGGCCGATGGAGGTGGTGACGGCGTGGGCGGAGAGCCGGTCGCAGTGGCGGGCGTAGCCGACGGCGGCGTGCACCATGGCCTGCTCGTTGCGGCCCTGGAGGTAGGGGAGCGCGTCCCCGGTCTCCAGCAGCGCCTGGCCGACGCCGGCGACGTTGCCGTGGCCGAAGATGCCCCAGCAGGCGGCGATCAGGCGCCGGCGGCGGCCGTCGCGTTCGGTGTACTGGTGGGCCAGGAACTCCACCAGGGCCTGGGCGACGGTGAGACGGCGGGTCATCGTCCTCGTTCTCCCTCGGGGTACAGGGGCAGCCGCGGGTCGACCGGCGTGTCCGGCCATGTGGTGCGGATCCAGGCGTGGTCGGGGTGGTCGCGGATGAGCCACTCCCGCTCGCCGGGCCCGGCCATGACGTTGAGGTAGTACAGGGTGTGGCCGGGCGCGGCGATGGACGGGCCGTGCCAGCCGTCGGGGATCAGCACGGCGTCGCCGCTGCGGACCTCGGCCAGGACGTCGGTGCCCTTCTCGCGGGACGGCGAGACCCGCTGGTAGCCGAGGCCGGGCCGGCCGCCGGGCGCGTCGGCGACCTCGAAGTAGTAGATCTCCTCCAGCTCCGACTCCTCGCCGGGGCAGGGCTCGTCGTGCTTGTGCGGAGGGTAGGAGGACCAGTTGCCGCCCGGTGTGAGGACCTCCACCGCGATGAGCCTGTCGCAGGCGAAGACGTCGGCGGCGGCGAAGTTGTTGACCTGCCGCGAGCAGGTGCCGGTGCCGCGCAGTTCGACGGGGACGGCGGAGGCGGGAACGTAGCGCGCGGGCAGGGCCTGCTCGCAGCGGGCCCCGGTGAGCGCGAAGCGGCCGCCGCCTGCGGAGGTCACGGTGGCGTGGGCATCGCGCGGCAGGTAGGCGAAGTCGGTGACGGCGGTGAAGACGCTCTCGCGGCCCTCCAGTTCGAGGGTCACCTCGTCGGTGACGACGGTGCAGCCGCCGTTCAGCGGCAGCACGATCCATTCGCTGTCGCCGGTGGAGAAGGTGTGGCTGCCGCCGGGCGCGAGGGTCAGCACGCGCAGGGAGGAGTAGGCCCAGCCGGCGCGCTCGGGTGCGACGTCCAGGTCGTACGCGCCGCCGGCGGCGGTGCCGGCCGGTAGGTGCCGGTCACTTCGTGTCATAGCTTCCTCGTCTTCCGGTGCCCGGTGGTCCTCAATCTCCCCCAGCTAACGCTGGGAGGTGCCCCCCAGACGGGCTCGGTTCGAGCCCGTCCGGCGATTGAGGACAGGAAATGGTGAAAGGGCGGGTAGGGGAAGGATCCGCCCGGCACGCGGCCGCTCACAGCAGTCCCACCGCCGTGTCCACCGCCGTCGCCACATCGCCGTCCGGCGGGTACAGCAGGGCCCGCCCCACCACCAGCCCCCGCACGGTCGGCAGCCGCAGCGCCGCGCGCCAGCGTTCGTACGCGGCCTCCTGCCGGGCCGCGTCGCCGCCGACGTCGCCGCCGAGCAGCACCGCCGGGAGCGTCGACGCCTCCATCACGCGCTCCATGGCGGCGGGGTCGTCGGTGACCGGGACCTTCAGCCAGGTGTACGCGGACGTGGCGCCGAGCCCCGAGGCGATGGCGAGGGAGGTGGTGACGGCCTCCGCGCCGAGGTCGTTGCGGACCGTGCCGCCGACGCGCCGGGACAGGAACGGCTCCACGAAGACCGGCAGCCGGCAGGCGGCCATCTCGTCGATGGCGCGGGCGGCGGACTCCATCGTGGTCAGGGAGCCGGGGTCGTCGTAGTCGATGCGCAGCAGCAGCTTGCCGGCGTCGAAGCCGCGCCGGACGAGGTCGTGCGCGCGGGGCCCGGTGAAGCGGTCGTCCATCTCGAAGGAGGCGCCGAGGAGGCCGCCGCGGTTCATGGAACCCATGACGACCTTGTTCTCGAGGGCGCCGAGCAGCAGCAGGTCGTCGAGGATGTCGGCGGTGGCGAGCACGCCGTCGACGCCGGGGCGCGAGAGGGCGAGGCAGAGCCGCTCCAGCAGGTCGGCCCGGTTGGCCATCGCCAGGCTCCGGCCGGCGACGCCGAGGGCGCCGCGCGCGGTGTGGTCGGCGGCGATGATCATCAATCGGCCGCTGTCGCCGAGCAGGGGCCGGCGCCCGCGCCGCGCGGCGGCCTCGGCGATGGCCTCGGGGTGCCGGCTGCGCACCGTCGGCAGGTCGGCGATACGGATGGGCGTCACGAGGTGCCCTCGGCTTCCATGGGGCGGTCGGGTCGGTCGGCGAGGAGGACGGCGACCTCGTCGTCCGTCGGCATGGCGGACGAGCACGCCAGCCGGGAGGCGACGATCGCGCCCGCCGCGTTGGCGTAGCGCACGGCGCGCTCCAGGTCCCAGCCGGCGAGCAGCCCGTGGCACAGCGCGCCGCCGAAGGCGTCGCCCGCGCCCAGGCCATTGACGACCTCCACCGGCACGGGCGGGACCTGCGCGGTGGTGCCGTCGCGGTGGACGGCGAGGACGCCCTGGGGGCCCTGCTTGACGACGGCGAGCTCCACGCCCGCGGCCAGCAGTGCCCGGGCCGCGGCGTACGGTTCGCGCTCGCCGGTGGCGACCTCGCATTCGTCGGCGTTGCCGACGGCGACGGTGGCGTGGGCGAGGGCCGCGGCGTAGTGGGGCCGGGCGGCGGCCATGGCGGCCGGGCCGGTGGCGCCCCCGGCGCCGGAGGCGCCGCCCTCGCCGCCCCAGAACATCGGCCGCCAGTCGAGGTCGAAGACGGTGGTGCCGCGCTTGGCCCGCGCCGCGAGCGCGGCGAGGGTCGCCGACCGGCTGGGCTCCTCGCTCAGGCCCGTACCGGTCACCCAGAAGATCCGGGCCGCCCGGACGGCGTCCAGGTCCAGTTCGGCGGCGTGGATCTCGAGGTCGGGCGCCTTGGGGCGGCGGTAGAAGTACAGCGGGAAGTCGTCCGGCGGGTGGATCTCGCAGAACGTCAGGGGCGTGGGGTAGGCGGCCACGGGCGTCACCCAGCGGTCGTCGACGCCGAAGTCGCGCAGCGCCCGGCGGACGTAGCCGCCGAAGGGGTCGTCGCCGGTGCGGCTGATCAGGGCGGTGCGGCGGCCCAGCCGGGCCGCGGCGACCGCGACGTTGGCCGCCGAGCCGCCCAGGAACCTCCCGAACGTCTCGACCTCCGCCAGCGGCACCCCGGTGCGCAGGGGGTAGAGGTCCACCCCGGCCCGGCCCATGGTGACGAGGTCGTACGGACCGGTCATGATCTCCCCTCCGCCCTTCGGTTCCGGGCTCAGGTCTAGCCGGGGGCGCACGGCGGTGTCAAGCATTTGTCCTTACATAAGGACGTCGCGGGGCGGGTATTGACGTTACGTCTATATGTCCGGACGAAACCTTGACACTCCCGGCCCGCACCAGGAAGCTACGGGCATCCCCAGCCTTGCCCGGTCAACGCCGACCGGCGAGAGGAGAGCCGCCGCATGGACGCCGCCGCCCCATCGCCCCTGTCCCCCGTCCTGAACCGGATCCGCGTCGGCTCCGCACCGGATTCGTGGGGCGTCTGGTTCGCCGACGATCCGGCGCAGGTTCCCTGGGAACGCTTCCTGGACGAGGTGTCCGAGGCCGGCTACGAGTGGATCGAGCTGGGCCCGTACGGCTATCTGCCCACCGACCCGGCCCGGCTGCGTGACGAGACCGGCCGCCGGGGCCTGAAGGTCTCCGCCGGTACGGTCTTCACCGCCCTGCACCGCGGCCCCGCCGTCTGGGACGAGACGTGGGCGCAGGTGGCCAGAGTGGCCGAGCTGACCCGGGCCACGGGAGCGCACCACCTCGTGGTCATCCCCTCCTTCTGGCGCGACGACAAGACGGCCGAAATCATCGAGAGCCCCGAGCTCACCGCCGAGCAGTGGCGCCATCTCAACACCGGCATGGAACGCCTGGCGCGCGAGGTCATGAGCAGGTACGGGCTCTCCATCGCCGTCCACCCCCACGCCGACACCCACATCGACACCGAGGCGCACGTCGAGCGCCTCCTCGACGCCACCGACCCGGGCCTGGTCAACCTCTGCCTGGACACCGGGCACTACGCCTACTGCGGCGGCGACAGCGTCAAGCTCATCAAGACCTACGGCGAGCGGATCGACTACCTCCACCTCAAGCAGGTGGACCCGGCGGTCCTGGCCGACGTGCGCGCCCAGGGCATCCCCTTCGGCCCGGCCGTGCGGCAGGGCGTGATGTGCGAACCGCCGCGCGGCATCCCTGCGCTGGAGCCCGTCCTGGCCGCCGCGCAGGGGCTCGGCGTGGACCTGTTCGCCATCGTCGAGCAGGACATGTACCCCTGCCCGCCCGAGGCGCCGCTGCCCATCGCCCGGCGCACCCGCGCCTTCCTGCGCTCCTGCGGCGCCTAGCGACGACACCCACCGAGGACCAGCGAGGACCAGCGATGACGCGAGACGGAACACTCGGCGTGGCCGTGATCGGCACCGGCAGGATGGGCTCGGACCACGTCCGGCGCCTCGACGAGGTCATCAGCGGGGCACGGGTGGCCGCCGTCGTCGACATCGACGGCGAGCGCGCCAAGACGGTGGCCGCCCGCGTCGACGGCTGCACCGCCTACACCGACCCGGCCGCCGCCATGGCCTCCGCCGACGTCGACGCCGTGCTCGTCGCCTCCCCCGGCCCGGCCCACGAGGCCGCGCTGCTGGAGGCGTTCGCGCACGACCTGCCCGTGCTGTGCGAGAAGCCGCTCACCCCGGACGCCGCGTCCGCCCTGCGGGTGGTCCAGGCGGAGGAGCGGCTGGGCCACCGGCGGGTGCAGGTGGGCTTCATGCGCCGCTACGACGCGGAGTTCGCCCAGCTGAAGGCGCTGCTGGACGCGGGCGGGCTCGGGCGGCCGCTGATGCTGCACTGCACCCACCGCAACGCCTCGACGCCGCCGGGCTTCACCAGCCGCATGATGATCAACGACTCGGTGGTGCACGAGATCGACGTCACGCGCTGGCTGCTGGAGCAGGAGATCACCGCCGTCACCGTCCTGCGGCCGGCCCCCTCCTCTGCCGCGCCCCAGGCCCTGAGCGACCCCCAGCTCGTACTCCTGGAGACCTCCGGCGGCGCGGTCGTCGACGTCGAGATCTTCGTCAACTGCGGCTTCGGCTACCAGGTGCGCTGCGAAGCAGTCGGCGAGAGCGGCACCGCGCGGGCCGGCGACGCCCACGGGCTGTACGTCAACGCTGCCGGGCGGTGGGGCGGGGAGATCGCCCAGGACTACGTGGTGCGCTTCCGGGACGCCTACGACCGCCAGGTGCAGGCCTGGGTGGACGCCACCCGGCGCGGTGAGACGACCGGCCCGAGCGCCTGGGACGGTTACGCGGCGGCGGCCGTCTGCGAGGCGGGCGTACGGGCCCAGGAGAGCGGCGGGCGCACGACGGTCGCGCTCGCCGAACGCCCGGCCCTGTACGCGCCGGGCCCCGCCGGGCGGTGACCGCCACCGCGAGCCGGCCGCAGCGACGACCATGGAACGGACGGGGAGACCATGACCGGTGACCGCCTGCGCGTCGGCCTGCTCGGCGCGGGCCGGATCGGATCGTTCCACGCGGGGGCGCTGGCCGCGACGGAAGGGGTCGGCGAGCTGGTGATCGCCGACGCCGAGCCCGCCAGGGCGCGGGCGCTGGCGGGGCGCGTGGCCGGAGCCCGTGCCGTCGGGTCGGCGGAGGAGGTCCTCGCGGCGAGCGACGCCGTGGTCATCGCCACCGCCACCAGCGCCCACGCGGAGCTGATCACCCGGGCGGCCCGGGCCGGGCTGCCCGCCTTCTGCGAGAAGCCGCTGGCGCTGGACCCGGCGGGCACGGCCGCCGCGCTGCGCGAGGTGGAGGCGGCGGGCACGCTGCTGCAGATCGGCTTCCAGCGCCGCTTCGACGCCGGCTTCAAGGCGGCGCGCCAGGCGCTGCGGTCGGGGGCGCTGGGGCGGGTGCACACCATCCGGTGCGTCAACTCCGACGCCGTGCCGCCGCCGGCGGAGTTCGTGCCGCTGTCCGGCGGGCTGTTCCGCGACTGCCTGGTCCACGACGTCGACGCCGTGCGCTGGATGACGGGCCGTGAGGTGGTGGAGGTGTACGCGCGGGGCTCGAACGGCGGCGCGGCCTTCTTCCGGGAGGCGGGCGACGTGGACACCGCCACCGCCCTGCTCACCCTGGACGACGGCACGCTGGTGACGGCGACCGCCACCCGTTACAACGGCGCGGGGTACGACGTGCGGATGGAGCTGTCGGGCGAGCGCGACCAGTGGGTGGCCGGGCTCGGCGCACGGACGCCCATGACGTCGGCGGAGCCGGACGGTCCGGCGGGGCCCGAGCGGCCCTGGCCCAGCTTCCTGGAGCGGTTCGCGGACGCCTACCGCGCGGAGCTGGCCGCGTTCGCCCGGGCCGCGCGGGGGATGGCCGGCAACCCCTGCCCGGGCCGGGAGGGGCTGCGGGCGCTGCTCGTCGCGGAGGCCTGTGAACTCTCCCGCCGGGAGAACCGGCCCGTGCGGGTGGAGCCGTTCGCCGGCTGAGGCCCGCCGCCTGCTGTTACCGAGTCACCTTCCCGTCACGGTCGTCACGCCCGCGCGAGCTTTCCGTCACAGAAGGCCGACAGCGCTCCGCCACAGTCACTCTCCGTCGTTGTCCGGGGACAGGCTAGCGATCAAGAACGGCCGCGCCGCAGCTCCCCCAACGGACCCCCCTCCGTGGCTGCGGCGCAGCGGAGAGGCGCGAGAGATGACCGACCGTCGACTCTGGTCCTACAAGGAAATCGCGGCACACATCGGCGTCCAGACCGATACCGTGCGCTCGTACCGCAAACACGGGATGCTGCCCGCTCCCGATCTCACCGAGGGCGGCAGACCGTTCTGGTTCGCCGACACCATCCGGACGTGGGTGACGCAGCGTCCCGGCCGCAACGGCCGTGCGCGCGGCAGGTCCTGACCCCGAAGAAACCTTAAATCCCTGCCCTTTACCCTCCGGGGAATACCCCCGGGGGGTAAAGTGCTGTCCGCACCAGAAAGCACGGCACGACACTTTCCGAGGAGTACGCCCATGACCACCACCGTCTACAAGGTGACCGGCATGACCTGCGGCCACTGCGAGTCCGCGGTCACCAGCGAGATCTCCGCGATCGGCGGCGTCACCTCGGTCGCGGCCGTCGCCGCCACGGGCGAGGTCACCGTGGTCTCCGAGGCCCCGCTGGACGACGCGGCCGTCCGCGCCGCGGTGGACGAGGCCGGCTACGAGCTCGTCGGGCAGGGCTGAGCCGGACCGATTTTCACGCAATCCCTACAAGTAGGGTCTTGCCCTTTTACGTCCACTTGCTCCGGGAGACCTAGATCACAGCGATTGGGAGGTAACCATCGCGGGGGGACATTGGTCTAACCAGGCAGTGCTGGGTCGTCTTGGGGGACGGACCGGCCACGCGTGGCCGGGGCACGTACCCGGGGAGCTTTGAGCGGCCCTCCCGTACGTACGCGTCCCGGCAGATCGCGTCCGTCCGCTCCCGGCCGGATCCCGTGGGGGGAATCCGTGCCGGGGCAGGAAAGCGCCTCGCTCCGACCCGTGGGGGGATCGGTGTCGGGGCGCTTTTCACATGCTGTGTACACATATGACCGGTACACACAGGGCGGGCGGTCGCGGCGGGCGACGTCTGCGGACGGCTCCCCCACACGCGGACACGCGAAGGCGCCCCGCACCGGTGAGGTGCGGGGCGCCTTCCTGCGTACGGGCCGCGGGCGGCCTCCCGGCGGTGGCCGGGGAGGGTCAGCGCTCCTCGACGGGGACGAAGTCGCGCTCGACGACGCCCGTGTAGATCTGGCGCGGACGGCCGATGCGGGAGCCGGGCTCCTTGATCATCTCGTGCCACTGGGCGATCCAGCCGGGGAGCCGGCCGAGCGCGAAGAGCACGGTGAACATCTCGGTGGGGAAGCCCATCGCCCGGTAGATCAGACCGGTGTAGAAGTCCACGTTGGGGTAGAGGTTGCGCGAGACGAAGTAGTCGTCGGAGAGCGCGTGCTCCTCCAGCTTCAGCGCGATGTCCAGCAGCTCGTCGGACTTGCCGAGCGCCGAGAGGACGTCGTGCGCCGCCGCCTTGATGATCTTCGCCCGGGGGTCGAAGCTCTTGTAGACGCGGTGCCCGAAGCCCATCAGGCGGACGCCGTCCTCCTTGTTCTTCACCTTGCGGATGAAGGAGTCGACGTCGCCACCGTTGGCCTGGATGCCCTCGAGCATCTCCAGCACCGACTGGTTGGCGCCACCGTGCAGCGGGCCCCACAGGGCGCTGATGCCCGCGGAGATCGAGGCGAACATGTTCGCCTGCGAGGAGCCCACCAGGCGCACGGTCGAGGTGGAGCAGTTCTGCTCGTGGTCGGCGTGCAGGATCAGCAGCTTGTCCAGGGCGCTGACGACGACCGGGTCCAGCTCGTACTCCGCGGCGGGCACCGAGAAGGTCATGCGCAGGAAGTTCTCGACGTAGCCGAGGTCGTTGCGCGGGTAGACGACCGGGTGACCGATCGACTTCTTGTACGCGTAGGCCGCGATCGTCGGCAGCTTGGCGAGCAGCCGGATCGTGGACAGGTGGCGCTGCTTCTCGTCGAACGGGTTGTGGCTGTCCTGGTAGAAGGTGGACAGCGCGCTGACCACGGACGACAGCATGGCCATCGGGTGGGCGTCACGCGGGAAGCCGTCGTAGAACCGCTTGACGTCCTCGTGCAGCAGCGTGTGCTGGGTGATCTCACCCTTGAACGCCGCCAGCTCGTCGACGGTCGGCAGCTCACCGTTGATCAGCAGGAACGCCGTCTCCAGGAACGAGCTGCGCTCGGCGAGCTGCTCGATCGGGTAGCCGCGGTAGCGCAGGATGCCCTGCTCGCCGTCGAGGTAGGTGATCGCGGACTTGTAGGCGGCGGTGTTGCCGTAGCCGGAGTCCAGGGTCACCAGACCGGTCTGCGCACGGAGCTTGCCGATATCGAAGCCCTTGTCGCCGACGGTGCTGTCGACCACCGGGTAGGTGTATTCGCCGTCCCCGTACCGCAGTACTACAGAGTTGTCGCTCACGTCATCCCTCACCGACGTTGTGCCTCTTCTTCGAGGTGCCCTGACTACCCCTACCTTCCCCCATTTGGACGATGTACGTGCACTCGGGGTCGGCCATAGGGCCTAAAGACGGCACTGAGTGCCGTCCAGCCTGCCCATCCTGCCCCGTTCGCCCTGATTGGTAAACCGGTCAGAGACGAACACCACCTCCACCGCCCCCCGCGAGCCGGTGATCCAGGGCCGTGAAGCGCCTGCCCGCCGAGACCGTGCGCACCGCCTGGGCCAGGGCGCGCCGCGAGCCGACCAGCACCACCAATCGTTTCGCCCTGGTAACGGCGGTATAGAGAAGATTGCGCTGCAGCATCATCCAGGCACCGGTGGTGACGGGGATCACCACGGCCGGATATTCACTTCCCTGGGAGCGGTGGATGGTCACGGCATAGGCATGGGCGAGTTCGTCCAGTTCGTCGAAGTCGTAGTCGACCTCCTCGTCCTCGTCGGTGCGCACGGTCAGCCGCTGCTCGACGGCGTCCAGGGCCGTGACCACGCCCACCGTGCCGTTGAAGACGCCGTTCCGCCCCTTCTCGTAGTTGTTGCGGATCTGGGTGACCTTGTCGCCCACCCGGAAGACCCGGCCGCCGAAGCGCCGCTCGGGCAGATCGGGCCGTGCGGGCGTAATGGCCTGCTGCAGGAGGCCGTTGAGGGTGCCCGCGCCGGCCGGGCCGCGGTGCATGGGGGCCAGCACCTGCACGTCCCGGCGCGGGTCGAGCCCGAACTTCGCGGGGACGCGCCGGGCGGCCACGTCCACGGTGAGCCGGCCGGCCTCCTCGGTGTCCTCCTCGGGGAAGAGATAGAAATCCGTCATCCCTTGAGTGATGGGCTGCACCCCGGAGTTGATGCGGTGTGCATTCGTCACCACGCCGGACTGCTGCGCCTGCCGGAAGATGCGGGTGAGCCGGACCGCGGGGACGGGGCTCTGCGGGGCGAGGAGGTCGCGCAGCACCTCCCCGGCCCCCACCGACGGCAGCTGGTCCACGTCCCCCACGAGCAGCAGGTGGGCGCCCGGCGGCACGGCCTTGACCAGCTTGTTGGCGAGCAGCAGATCGAGCATGGAGGCCTCGTCGACGACCACCAGGTCGGCGTCCAGCGGTCTCTCCCGGTCGTACGCCGCGTCGCCGCCGGGCTTGAGCTCCAGCAGCCGGTGCACGGTGGAGGCGTCGGCACCGGTGAGCTCGGACAGCCGCTTGGCGGCCCGGCCGGTGGGCGCGGCCAGCACCACCTTGGCCTTCTTGGCCCGGGCCAGCTCGACCACGGACCGCACGGTGAAGGACTTGCCGCAGCCCGGTCCGCCGGTGAGGACCGCGACCCGGCTGGTGAGCGCGAGGCGCACCGCCTCCTGCTGCTCGGGCGCCAGCTCGGCGCCCGTGCGGCCGGCGAGCCAGAGCAGGGCCTTGTCCCAGTCGACGTCGGCGAAGGCGGCCAGCCGGTCGTCCTGCGTGCGCAGCAGCCGCGTCAGCTGCCCCGCCAGGGAGAGCTCGGCGCGGTGGAAGGGGACGAGGTAGACGGCGGTGACCGGCTCCCCGCCGTCCGGCCCGGGGACGCTCTCGCGGACCACGCCCTCCTCCTCGGCGGCCAGTTCGCCGAGGCAGTCGATGACGAGCCCGGTGTCGACCTGGAGCAGCTTGACCGCGTCGGCGATCAGCCGCTCCTCGGGCAGGAAGCAGTGGCCCTGGTCGGCGGACTGGGACAGGGCGTACTGCAGTCCGGCCTTGACCCGCTCGGGGCTGTCGTGCGGGATGCCGACGGACTGGGCGATGCGGTCGGCGGTCAGGAAGCCGATGCCCCACACGTCGGCGGCCAGCCGGTAGGGCTGGTTGCGGACGACGGAGATCGAGGCGTCGCCGTACTTCTTGTAAATGCGCACGGCGATGGAGGTGGAGACGCCGACGCCCTGCAGGAAGACCATGACCTCCTTGATGGCCTTCTGCTCCTCCCAGGCGGCGCCGATGGACTTGGTGCGCTTGGGCCCCAGGCCGGGCACCTCGATCAGGCGCTTGGGCTCGGACTCGATGACGTCGAGGGTGTCGGTGCCGAAGTGACTGACGATGCGGTCGGCGATGCGCGGCCCGATGCCCTTGATCAGGCCGGAGCCCAGGTAACGGCGGATGCCCTGGATGGTGGCGGGCAGGACGGTGGTGTAGTTCTCCACCGTGAACTGCCGCCCGTACTGCGGGTGGGAGCCCCAGCGGCCCTCCAGGCGCAGCGACTCGCCCGGCTGCGCGCCGAGGAGCGAGCCGACCACCGTGAGGAGGTCGCCGCCGCCGCGGCCGGTGTCGACGCGGGCGACGGTGTAGCCGCTCTCCTCGTTGGCGTAGGTGATCCGCTCGAGGACCCCTTCGACCACTGCCAGTTGCACCATGCCCCGACGGTACCGCCGGGGTCCGACAGGGCGTTCGGGCCTGTGGGCAGCCGTGGTTCCGCTTCCTGGGCCGCCATCTGCCGGGCCGGTCCCGGCCCCCTCCCGCGCCCGGGCGGAAAACATTCCGACCGGACCGGTTCGCAATGATTCGAGGGGCCCGGTCCGACGACCGAGCCCCTCGCGTTCCCCCCGGAACCGGCTTCCCCGAATCCCCCCGGATCCCTCCCCGGGAAGCCTGATGCCCATAACGACCCACCTGGGCCCCGAAGGGTTGCAGCGATTCCGAAGCGTTATCGTTCCGTTACATGACGTGTGGAACCCGCAGTTCACTGCACATGGGCGCGATAACGGTCGATCACCTCCGCCAGCACCTCCGCTCCGGGCCGCCGCCACAGCCCCGGATGGAAGATCTCCACCTCGGCCGGGCCCGCGTAGCCCACCGCGTCGAGGCGCCGGCGGAACCACCGCAGGTCCACGCACCCGTCCCCGAGCTGCCCCCGCCCCAGCAGGACGCCCTCGGGCAGCGGGGTGACCCAGTCGGCGAGCTGGAAGGCCGCGACGCGCCCGCCGCGGCCCGCCCGTTCGAGCTGCTCGGCGACCGTGTCGTCCCACCACAGGTGGTAGGTGTCCACGACGACGCCCACCCGGTCGGCGGGGAACCGCTCGGCGAGGTCGAGGGCCTGGCGGAGGGTGGAGACCACACAGCGGTCGGAGGCGAACATCGGATGCAGCGGCTCGATCGCCAGCCGCACCCCGTGTCCGGCCGCGTACGGGGCCAGCTCGGCGAGGGCGTCGGCCACCCGCTCGCGGGCGCCGGCCAGGTCCCGGCTGCCGGGCGGCAGGCCGCCGGAGACCAGCACGAGCGTGGCGGTGCCGAGAGCGGCCGCCTCCTCGATCGCGGCGCGGTTGTCGGCGAGCGCGGCGGTGCGGCCGGCCGGATCGGACGCCGTGAGGAAGCCGCCGCGGCACAGGCTGCTGACGGCCAGTCCGGCGTCGCGTACGAGCCGGGCGGCGGCCCGCACCCCGTACTGCCGCACGGGCTCCCGCCACAGCCCGACGGCCCGCACCCCGGCGGCCGCGCAGCCCGCCGCCAGCTCGGGCAGCGACCACTGGCGCACCGTCTGCTGGTTCAGGCTCAGCCGCTCCGGCGGCCGCGTCACCGCCCGACCCCGTGGACCGCCAGCAGAGCGGCCATCCGGGCCTCGGCCGCCGCCGGGTCCGGGAACAGGCCGAGGCCGTCGGCCAGTTCGTAGGCCCGCGCCAGGTGCGGCAGCGGGCGTGCGGCGTGCAGGCCGCCGGCCATCGTGAAGTGCCGCTGGTGGCCGGCGAGCCAGGCCAGCAGGACGATGCCCGTCTTGTAGCAGCGGGTCGGCGGCTCGAAGAGGTGCCGGGCCAGGGGGACGGTCGCGTCGAGGGCGGCCCGGTAGCCGGGCCCGTCACCGGCGTCGAGCAGGCGCACGGCGTGGGCGGCGAGCGGGCCCAGCGGGTCGAGGGCCCCCAGCAGGGCGTGGCTGTGCGCGTGTCCGTCGCCCTCGAGGAGAGCGGGGTAGTGCAGGTCGTCGCCGGTGTAGCAGCGCACTGCGGCGGGCAGCCGTCGCCTCAGTTCTCGCTCGCGCCCGGCGTCCAGCAGCGACACCTTCACCCCGTCGACCTTGTCCGGGTGGGCCGCCACGATCCGCAGGAGGGTCTCGGTGGCCGCCTCCGGGTCGCCGCTGCCCCAGTAGCCCTCCAGCGCGGGGTCGAACATGGGGCCGAGCCAGTGGAGGATCACCGGTTCGGCCGTTTGGCGCAGCAGCCGGCCGTAAACCTCCTCGTAGTGCTCCGGCCCGGTGGCGACGGCGGCCAGGGCGCGCGAGCCCATGACGACGGCCCGGGCACCCGCCGCCTCCACCACCGCCAGCTGTTCCTCGTAGGCCGCCACGACGGCCTCCAGACGGCCGTAGGGCGGCTCCAGCTGGTCCGTGCCCGCCCCGCACACCAGGAGGCCGCCCACGGCCCGCGCCTCGGCGGCGGAGCGCCGCACGAGCTCGGCGGCGGCCGGCCAGTCCAGGCCCATGCCGCGCTGGGCGGTGTCCATCGCCTCGGCCACCCCGAGGCCGTGCGCCCACAGGTGGCGGCGGAAGGCGAGCGTGGCGTCCCAGTCGAGGCCGGCCCGGCCGAAGGGGGTGGTGTCGCCGAAGGGGTCCACGACGATGTGGGCGGCCGCGTAGAGCGTGCGGCTCGCAGGAGGCGGCCCCGGTGGCACGGGCGCCGCGGGACGGGGCTCGTACGGGCGCAGCGCGCCGGTCGCGTCCGGCAGCCGGATCACGGCGCGGACTCCGGCACGGCCACCCGGCGCCCCTCGGCGGAGGACCGCCGGGCCAGCTCCGCCAGCTGCACCCCGCGGGCGCCCGCGTGCAGGTCGAAGCGCCAGGGCTCGCCGAGGGCCACATGGCGCAGGAACAGCTCCCACTGCGCCTTGAAGGCGTTGGGGTGCACGCCGTCGTCCCCGCCGTCCCCGTTGTCCGGCACTTCCTGCCACTGGGCGCGGAAGTCCTGGCCGGCGGGCAGGTCGGGGTCCCATACGGGCCTGGGGGTGGCGGAGCGGTGCTGCGCGCGGCAGGTGCGCAGGCCCGCGACGGCCGAGCCCTCGGTGCCGTCGATCTGCAGTTCCAGCAGCTCGTCGCGGTGCACCCGCACCGCCCAGGAGGAGTTGAACTGTGCGATGGCTCCGCCCTCCAGTTCGAAGACCGCGTAGGCGGCGTCGTCGGCGGTCGCCTCGTAGGCGGCGCCCCGTTCGTCCCAGCGGCGCGGAATGTGGGTGACCAGCCGCGCCTGGACGGCCCGTACGGGTCCGGCCAGCTCGCGCAGGACGTACTCCCAGTGGGGGAACATGTCGGCCGCGATGCCGCCGCCGTCGTGGGCCCGGTAGTTCCACGAGGGCCGCTGCGCGGGCTGCCAGTCGCCTTCGAAGACCCAGTAGCCGAACTCGCCGCGCACGGACAGCACCCTGCCGAAGAAGCCGCCGTCGGCGAGTCGCTTGAGCTTGCGCAGGCCGGGCAGGAAGAGCTTGTCCTGGACGACTCCGTGCCGCACCCCGGCCCGTTCGGCGAGGCGGGCCAGGGCGAGGGCGCCCGCGTGGCCGGCGGCGGTGGGCTTCTCGCAGTAGACGTGCTTGCCCGCCGCTATGGCCTTGCGCACGGCGGCCTCGCGGGCGGCGGTGACCTGGGCGTCGAAGTAGACCTCGACGGCCGGGTCGGCGAGGACGGCGTCGAGGTCGGTGGACCAGCAGCTGATCCCGTGGCGGGCGGCGAGCGCCGCCAGCTTGCGCCCGTCGCGGCCCACGAGAACCGGATCGGGCCACAGCCGCACGCCGTCGCCGGCGTCGATGCCGCCCTGTTCGCGCAGGGCGAGGACGGAGCGCACGAGGTGCTGGCGGTGGCCCATGCGGCCGGTGACGCCGTTCATGGCGATGCGTATGTTCCTGACCGTCATCTGCCCGGATCCTCCCGTCTTCGGCACCAGGGGCATTTCCCACCGCGTAACGGGGAAACCGATCAGCATGAAGCTGGCCTTCTCCACTCTCGGTGTGCCCGGAACGTGCCTGAGCGACGTCGTACGGCTCGCCCGTGCGCACGGCTACGACGGGGTCGAGCTGAGGGCCGACCCGGAGGAACCCGTGCACCCGGGCATCGGCCTCGCGCAGCGGGCGGCGACGGCCGAGCAGTTCGCCGGGGCGGGAGTGGAGATCCTGGCGCTGGCCGGGTACGCCCAGGTCGCCGCGCCGGGGCCCGACGAGCCGGTCCTGGCCGAGCTGGACGCCCTGATCCGGCTCGCCTCGGACCTTGGGGCGCCGTTCGTGCGGGTGTTCCCCGGCGGCGGGCGACAGCCGGCGGAGGAGGCCGACGCGGTCGCGGCGCGCCGCCTGGCCACCGTCGCGCCGCTCGCCGCCGACTCGGGCGTACGCGTTCTGCTGGAGACCCACGACTCGCACCGCAGGGCCCAGGACGCGGTGCGGATCCTGGGTCCGGTGGGGCACGGCAGCATCGGTGCGCTGTGGGACGTGCTGCACACCTGGCTGGGCGGGGAGGAGCCCGCCGTCAGCTTCCCGGCCCTGGCCCCGCACCTGGGCTACGTACAGGTCAAGGACGTCGCCTCGGCGCAGGAGAGCGCGCCGCTGCCGCTGGGCTCGGGCGTGCTGCCGCTGGGCGCCTGCGTGGGGGCGCTCAGCCGTGCCGGCTGGGACGGCTGGCTGTGCTGGGAGTACGAGAAGCGCTGGCATCCGCAGGCGGCCGAGTTCGCTCAGCTGGCGGGGCCGGGAGCGGAGTATCTGCGGGGGCTGGTCGCCGCCGCCCCGCCAGCGAGGTGACCGCGACGCCGCCCACCAGCAGCACCGCCGCGCACCACCGCAGCGGGCTCACGCCCTCGCCCAGCAGCAGCGCCGCCGAGGACATACCGAAGACCGGCACGAGCAGGGAGAACGGGGCGACGGCCGAGGCGTCGTAGGTGCGCAACAGGAAGCTCCAGGCACCGAAGCCGAGCACGGTGCTGACCCAGGCGACGAACAGCAGGGCGCCGACGCCGCTCCAGTCGAGGGAGCGCAGGGCCTCGGCGTCGGCGGCCGGGCCCTCGAAGACGAGGGAGAGCAGCAACAGCGGCAGCACCGGGACGGTGCTGATCCACACGGTGAAGCCCAGGGCGTCCTCCGGCGCGGCCTTGCGGGTCAGGATGTTGGACACGCCCCAGAAGGCCGCCGCGATCACGACCAGGGCGAAGCCGAGCAGAGGCCCGGAGGCGCCCTCGTCGACGGCGGCCACCGCGATGCCCGCCAGAGCCACGGCCATGCCCGCCAGCCGTACCCTTCCCGGGCGTTCGGCGAGGGCGGCCATGGCGAAGAGGGCGGTGAAGACCGCCTGCGCCTGCAGGACCAGCGAGGACAGCCCGGTCGGCATCCCCGCGTGCATGCCGACGAACAGCAGCCCGAACTTGCCCACTCCGAGCGCCAGTCCGACCCCGATGATCCACCGCCACTTCACCGACGGCCGCCGCACGAGGAAGACCGCGGGCAGTGCGGCCGCGAGGAAGCGCAAGCCGCAGAAGAGCAGGGGCGGGAAGTGTTCGAGCCCGACGTGGATGACGACGAAGTTGACGCCCCACAAGGCCGCGACGGCGACGGCCAGGGCTATGTGCAGTGGTCGCATGCCAAGAGGATCACGTGCACCCACCATGTAGCACCAGCGCGCACTTCTTCATGATGGGATTCAGCAACACTCAACAATGGGGGGTTCGGAAGACCATGTTGGACCTGTCCCGCCTGCGGGCCCTGCACGCCGTGTCCGTCCACGGCTCGGTCAGCGCCGCCGCAGTCGCCCTGGGGTACACCCCCTCCGCCGTCTCCCAGTCGATCACCAAGCTGGAGCGCGAGACCCGCACCACCTTGCTGGAGCGCCGGGGGCGCGGAGTGGCGCTGACCGACGCGGCGGTCCGGCTGGCGGACACCGCGCAGGAGCTGCTGGCGATGGTCGAGCGGGCGGAGACCGCTCTGGAGGAGCAGCGCGGGGTGCCGGCGGGGCGCCTGGTGATCGGGGCGTTCGCGTCGGCCGCACGCGGCCTCCTGCCGGGCGTGCTGGCCGCCCTGGCCCGCGAGCACGCCGCCCTGGACGCCCGCCTGGTCGAGGTCGACCCTCACCTGTCCGTCGGCCTGGTGGCCCAGGGGGTGCTCGATCTGACGGTCACCTTCGAGTGGGACATCGCGCCGCTGCCCGCGCCGGAGGGGCTGGGCCGGGCGCGGATCGGCGACGACCTGTGCGACGTGCTGGTGCCGCGGGGTCACCCGCTGGCCGGGCGGGAACGGCTGAGCCACGCGGACCTGGCGCACCAGCGCTGGATCTGCCAGCCGCCCGACACGGTCTGCCACGACTGGCTGGTACGCACCCTGCGCGCCGGCGGCAGCGAGCCGGACCTCGCCTACCAGGCCGCCGAGAACCACACCCAGCTCGCCCTCGTCGCGGCGGGCCTGGGCATCGCGCTGCTGCCCCGCCTGGGGCGGGGCCCGATTCCCGACGGCGTGCTGGCCGTGCCGCTCGAACCCGTCCCCGTACGGCGGCTGTTCACCTACTGGCGCACGGGCGCGGCCCGCCGGCCGGCGATCAGCGAGACCGTGCGGCTGCTGCGTGAGCAGTGGCCGGCGCGGTCGCTGTGACCAGTCCTTTTGACCAGTCGCTTAAACCGTATGATGAACCCTCTTCGAGAGGGCGGCACATGTCGGTGGAGACCAAGGAACGGCTGATCACCGCGGCGGGCACAGTCCTGCGTACGCAGGGGTACGGCAAGGCGAGCGCACGGACGATCGCCAAGGAGGCCGACGTCAACTCGGCGTTGATCTTCTACCACTTCGGGGGCGTCGACCCGCTGCTGCTCGCGGCGCTCGACCGCTCGTCCGCCGAGCGGATGGAGCGGCACACCGCCACCGTCGCGGACGCGAGGACGCTGGAGGAGCTCGCCGAGCGCGCCACCCGCATCTACCGCGACGACCTCGAGGGCGGCCACATCACGCTCCTGTCCGAGCTCGTCGCCGCCGCGGTCGCCAAGCCCGAGCTGCGCGAGGAGATCCGCAGCCGGGTGGAACCGTGGCTGGCGTTCATGGAGGAGACCCTGGAGCGGGTCATCGGCGGCACGCCGCTCGCCCGGCTCACGCCCCCGCGCGACCTGGCCAACGCCGCGGTCACCTTCTATCTGGGCGTCAACCTCTTCACCGTGCTGGACGCCGACCGCTCCCGCACGGAGTCGGTGTTCGCGATGGTCCGCCGGCTCGCCCCCCGCGCGAAGCTGCTGACCCTGCGCTCGCCGGTGCGGTTCGGCAGGGCGCGCGGCTTCGGCAAGGCCCGCGGCGCCACGGGTTAGGCCGGCCACCGCGGAACCGCTCCGGCGCGCGGCCCGTCACACAGGCGTGCTGCCGCTGGGATTCCGCAGAGCGGTACCGGCTCCGTTCGCTGACCGCGGGGCCGGCCACCCCTCTCCGCCGCCTGCGGCCGGCAGCCCGCCGCCGCCGGTGCGCACCCCTCCCGCTGCGCCGGCGGCGGACCGCCGGGTCGGCGGGAGGACGGCAGGCCAGGGGCGTGCGGTCACCCTCCGCGAACCCTCCCGCACGCCTGGCGTGCGCTGGTGGCCGTCGGGTAACTGTGGACGCTCGTACGGCGGTTGGGGGAGAAGATGCGCCATAGCGCGCTGCCGGAGGCGCTGTTCGCGCTGGCGGTCCTGTACGGGTCGTGCGTGCTCACCGGCTGCCATGCCCCGGGCCGCACAGGGGCGGAGAGCGTCAGCCAGGGCGAGGGGGCGGCCCTGTCCCCGTCCGCTCCGGGGGGCGGTGCGACGTTCCTGGGCCGGGGCTCGTGCGCCGGCCGGGGCCGGCCGGCCTTCGGGGAGGTGGACTGCGCGAGCGAGCAGGCCACCGCGACGGTCCTCGCCCGCTATTACGGCCCGCGGGCCGGGGGCCCGCGCTGCCCGGAGACCACGGACTTCGTCCTGCACATCACGGCGGTCAACACCGGTACGTCGGAGTCGGAGAGCGCCCCGGAGGGCTACGCCTGCATGCGCAATCTGCGCGCCCCGCACCCGGGCGACCCCGGCCGGGGCGGCGGCCCGCTGACGGTGGTGGGCGACTGCGTGTACACCGAGCGGCACGGGGTGGTGAAGGAGACCGCCTGCGAGGGTCCGGCGGCCCGGGCCCCGGAGTTCCGCGTGGAGGAGGCGGTCCGCACCCGCGACGACTGCCCGCCGGATACGGACCTGTACGTACAGGTGGGCGGCGGGGCACCGGTGGGGTGCGCCCGCCGCCTGTCCTGAAAGGCGTACGGCCCGAAGGCGTGGCGGGCGGCCTACGGACGCAGCATGGACTTCTGCTCCACGGAGCGGTCGAGCTTCGCGTCGTAGGGCGCCAGCGGCTTGGCGTGCCGGTCGTCCTTCTGCACGGTCGCGGGTGCGACGCCGGCCCAGCGCAGGACTTCGGCCGTGGCCTTGGCCCGCTCGTCGGCCACCAGATCGGCGATCTTGGTGCCGTGGTTGCCGCCCGGCGCGTAGAACCGGTAGTCGTGCCGGGCCTCGGCGTTCTTGCCGAGGCGGAACGGTTCGGCACTCCACGGGTCGTTCTGTCCGTAGACGAACAGCATCCGCTTGCTGTCCTCGCGCACCCAGCGGTCGACGTCCGCCATCGCGTTGTTGCGGAAGGTCATCGATATGTCGCGCGGCACGTAGTTGCGCGGCTGGTAGATGCCCGGGTAGCGCAGCAGGCCCTTCAGGTGCGGGGACTTGAAGGTCGGGGCGCCGAGCTCGGTGCCCGCCTGGTAGTAGTACGGCGTGAACTGCTCCAGGCCCTGGTCGGTGTAGGCGTCGAAGCCGGAGATCTCGTCGACGAACTTGTAGAGGTCGTCCGTGGACGCCTTCGTCGCCGGGACGGTCTTGCAGTCGCTCTGCAGGTGGTACTGCCAGAACGCCCACATGAGGTCGAGGACGACGTTCTCGTAGGCCTTGTCGGCGCTGCCGACGACCTTGAAGGTCTTGCCGTTGGCGTCGGCCCACTTCTGGTAGCGGCCGACGATCTCGTCGCGGCGTACGAGCGCCTCGCGCTGCACCGACTCCAGCTGGGTGCGGCAGGCCTTGTCGCCGACGCCCGCGAAGAACCGGTCGTAGGCCGAGTCCTCGTTGTTGACCACGTCGTTGGGCGCGACGTAGGCCACGGTGCCGTTCATGTCGTTCGGGTAGAAGCGGCGGAAGTAGGTGGCGGTCATGCCGCCCTTGCTGCCGCCGGTGGCCAGCCAGTTCTTGCCGTAGACCGGCTTGAGGGCCTGGTAGAGGCGGTGCTGGTCGCTGGCCGCCTGCCATATGTCGAGCTTGGACCAGTCGGCCGGCTTCGGGCGGGACGGAGTGAAGAAGCGGTACTCCATCGACACCTGGTTGCCGTCGACGATCCGGGCCGGCTCGCTGCGGGACGGGTTGGTGGAGACGTTGTAGCCGGAGGTGTAGAAGACGGTGGGCCGGTCCGTGGCCTTGTGCAGCAGCGTGAAGCGCTGCTGGAAGGTGCCCTTGGCCGGGTTCTTGTGGTCGACGGGCTGCTGGTAGTTCAGCACGAGGTAGCGGTAGCCCTCATAGGGCTTCTCCTCGACGAAACTCATCCCCGGAATGCTCAGGATGCGTTGCTTGATGTCCGGCACGGTGTCGGTGGTCGTGGCCGCACCTGCCGCCGCGCTGCCGGCACCGACCGTCCCGATGGACATCGTCAGTGCCAGCAGTGCTCTGAGAGCCTTGCGCATGCGCCCTCCCCTGGGTTCGCAAAGGTCGCCGCGAACCTACCCGGGGCACCATCCGCCACGCCAGAGTCAGACGGTTGTGATCTTGGTGTACCGGGCCACGATGGCGCCGTTCTTGAAGGTGCGCGAGTCCTTCAGCTCGTACCGCTCGGGGGAGAAGTCTCCGGAGAACAGCCGGATGCCGTCCCCGGCGACGAACGGGTAGATCTTCAGCACCAGCTCGTCGATCTCCTCGCGCAGCTGGCCCGCGAGGTTCCCGCCGCCGCACAGGTAGATGCCCTTGCCCTCCTGCGCCTTGAGCTCGCGGACGAGCTCCACCGGGTCACCGGCGAAGACGGTCACGGCCGGGTCGGGGCTCTCGGTGAGGGACGTCGAGACCACGTACTGCTTCATGTGCGGGTACGGGCTGGCGAAGCCCGCCTTCAGGCCCGGCTCGTACGTGCCGCGCCCCATGACGACCGTGTCGAAGTCACGGTTGTCGGGCCCGAGCCCGACGTGCGGGCGCACGTGGCCGGGCAGGGCGTCGGGGTGGCTGGCGACGAGCGCGGCGGTGAAGTCCTCGTCGAGGACCGGGTACATGAAGTCGTACTCACCGTCCGGGCCGGCGATGCACCCGTCGAGGGTCGTGGAGATGAAGTACGTGAGCTTGCGCATGGGTCCCCCGCTCAGCCGGCCAAGATCGTTCCTTGGTCAACCTACGGCACCCACCTGCCGGGCCGGAACAGTCGCACCCGTGAAAGTACGCCACAGTCGCGCGTACCGCCCGTCGCTCGCCAGCAGTTCGTCGTGCGTCCCGTCCTCCACCACGCGGCCGTGGTCCAGGACCACCACCCGGTCGGCGCGGGCCGCCGTGGTCAGCCGGTGCGCCACCACCAGCGTCGTCCGCTTGCCGGCGAGCCGGTCGGTGGCCTGGTTGACCAGCGCCTCGGTGGCCAGGTCCAGCGCGGCCGTGGCCTCGTCCAGCAGCAGGATGTCCGGGTCGACGAGCTCGGCGCGGGCCAGGGCGATCAACTGCCGCTGTCCGGCGGAGAGGTTGCGGCCGCGCTCGGTGACCGGGTGCAGATAGCCGCCGTCCAGTGTGGCGATCATCGCGTGCGCGCCCACCGCCCGGGCCGCCGCCTCGACCTCCGCGTCGCTCGCGTCGGCGCGCCCGTAGGCGATGGCGTCGCGCACCGTGCCGGGGAAGAGGTACGGCTCCTGGGGGACGACGCCGAGCCGGTGGCGGTAGCCGACCGGGTCCAGCTCGCGCAGGTCGTGGCCGTCGACCAGGACGGCCCCGGAGGTGGGGTCGTAGAACCGGGCGACCAGCTTCACCAGCGTGGACTTGCCCGCGCCGGTCTCGCCGACGAAGGCGACGGTCTGGCCGGCGGGGATCGTCAGCCGGATGCCGGAGAGCGCGGGCTCCTCGCCGTCGGAGCCGTAGTGGAACCGCACGTCGTCGAAGACGACCTCACCGCTCAGCTCGCGGACCGGACGCGGCCGCTCGGCCACCGGCGTCGATGTCGGCTCGCGCAGCAGGTCCTGCACCCGGCCGAGGGAGACCGTGGCCTGCTGGTAGCCGTCGAAGACCTGCGAGAGCTGCTGGACGGGCGCGAAGAACAGGTCGATGTAGAGCAGGTACGCCACCAGCGCGCCCGCCGTCAGCGTGCCGTCGCTCACCCGGCCCGCGCCCACGATCAGCACGGCAGCCGCGGCGACGGACGAGAGCAGCTGGACGAACGGGAAGTACACCGATATCAGCCACTGGCCGCGCACCCGCGCCTGCCGGTAGGCGTCGCTGCGCGCGGCGAAGCGCCGGGCGCCGGCGCCCTCGCGGCGGAACGCCTGCACGATGCGCAGGCCGGCGACGCTCTCCTGCAGGTCGGCGTTGACCACGCCGACGCGCTCGCGGGCCAGTTCGTAGGCCTTGACGCTCTGCCTGCGGAAGTAGAACGTGCCCAGGACGAGCGGCGGCAGCGTGACGAGGACGACCAGGGCCAGTTCGACGTCGATGACGAGGAGCGCGACGAGTATGCCGAAGAACGTCAGGACGGAGACGACGGCCGTGACCAGGCCGGTCTGCAGGAACGTCGACATGGCGTCGACGTCGGTCGTCATCCGGGTCATGATCTTGCCGGTGAGCTCGCGCTCGTAGTAGTCCAGGCCGAGCCGCTGCAGCTGGGCGAAGATCTTCACGCGCAGCGCGTACAGCACGCGCTCGCCCGTCCGCCCGGTCATCCGCATCTCCCCGAACTGCGCGGCCCACTGGCCGAGCACGACGAGCAGCGCGAGGGCGGAAGCCGCCCACACCGCGCCCAGGGCCATGCGCTGGACGCCCTGGTCGATGCCGTGCCGGATCAGTACGGGCAGCAGCAGGCCGGCGACCGCGTCGACGGCCACGAGCAGCAGGCTGACGAGCAGCGGCCCCCGGAACCCGCGCAGCAGCTGCCGCAGGCCGTAGGACTCCTCGGGCCGCGCGGAGCGCTCCTCGTCGACGTCCGGGGTGTCGTCGGCGGGCGGCAGGGCGTCCACCTTGGCGAGCAGCTCGGGCGTGGCCGGCATCCCGGCGAGGACGCCGTGGCCGTGCCCGGGGACCTCCGAGCTCTCCCTGCGCACCCACAGCGCGGGGGTGACGCCGTCGACGACGGTGCGGTCCACCGTGACGGGCGCGTGCGGGTCGGTCGCCGCCACGAGGTCCTGGTCGGGCGCCTCCCGCTCCACCAGGCCCGTGGCCGACGCCTCGCCGTCGAAGCCGCCCGCCAGGGCCGGCTGCGGCCCCGGGGTGAGCGCCCGGCCGGCGGGGTCCTTGGCCACGCCCGCCAGCTCCTCCGGGTCCGTGAGCAGCCGCCGGTACAGCGCGCACCGGCCCTGCAGCTCCTCGGCCGTGCCGAGGTCGGCGAGCCGGCCGCCGTCCAGCACCGCGATCCGGTCGGCCAGCGCCAGCGTCGAGGCCCGGTGGGCGATCAGCAGCGTCGTACGGCCGGCCATGACGCCCCGCAGCGCCTCGTGGATCTCGTGCTCCACGCGGGCGTCGACCGCCGAGGTCGCGTCGTCCAGGAGGAGCAGCCGCGGGTCGGTCAGGATGGCCCGCGCGAGGGCGAGGCGCTGGCGCTGGCCGCCGGAGAGCGTCAGACCCTGCTCGCCGACCTTGGTGTCGTAGCCCTCGGGGAGGTCGCGGATGAAGCCGTCCGCCTGTGCGGCCCGGGCCGCCGCCCGGACCTGTTCGTCCGTCGCGTCGGGCAGGCCGTAGGCGATGTTGTCGCGGACGCTGTCGGAGAACAGGAAGCTGTCCTCGGGCACGAGTCCGATGGCCGCGCGCAGCGAGGGGAGCGTCAGCTCGCGCACGTCGTGGCCGCCGACGCGCACCGTGCCGGAGGTGACGTCGTAGAAGCGCGGCAGCAGCAGCGCCAGGGTCGACTTGCCGCTGCCGGAGGCGCCGACGACGGCCACCGTCTCGCCGGGCTCGATGCGCAGCGAGAGGCCCTCGAGGACGGGGTGCTCGGGGTCGTAGCCGAAGCCGACGTCGTCGAACTCGACCGTTGCGGGGGCGTCCGCGGGAAGCTCGTGCGCCTGGTCGCGCTCCTTCACCACGGGCTCGGTGTCGATGAGCTCGAGGACGCGCTCGACGCCGGCGCGCGCCTGCTGGCCGACCGTCAGGACCATGGTCAGCATGCGCACGGGCCCGACGAGCTGCGCGAGGTAGGTCGAGAAGGCGACGAACGTGCCGAGCGTGACCTGGCCGCGCGTGGCCATCCAGCCGCCGAGCGCCAGCATGGCGACCTGTCCGAGCGCGGGCACGGCCTGCAGGGCGGGGGTGTAGCGGGAGTTGAGCCGGACCGTGCGCATCCGTCCGGCGAACAGCCCGCGGCTGACCTCGCGGAGCTTTCCGGCCTCCTGTGCCTCCTGCCCGAAGCCCTTGACGACGCGCACGCCCGTGACGGCGCCGTCCACGACGCCCGCGACGGCGGCGGCCTGGCCCTGGGCGTACCAGGTGGCGGGGAAGACCTTGGTGCGGCTGCGCTGGGCGAGGAACCAGATCGCCGGGGCGACGGCGAGCGCGACGACGGTGAGCAGCGGTGAGAGGACCGCCATCACGATGAGCGAGATGACGAAGAGGAGGATGTTGCCGATCATCATCGGCAGCATGAACAGCAGGCTCTGGATCAGCTGGAGGTCGCTGGTCGCCCGGCCGACGACCTGTCCGGTGGAGAGCTCGTCCTGCCGCTTGCCGTCGAGGCGGGCGATCGAGGCGTACATCTCGGTGCGCAGGTCGTGCTGGACGTCGAGCGCGAGCCGGCCGCCGTAGTAGCGCCGGACGTAGGTCAGCGCGTAGACCACGACCGCGGCGACGACCAGGAGGGTGGCCCAGGGGGCGAGGGGACGCTGGCGGGAGCCTATGACGTCGTCGATGATCAGCTTGGGTATGAGGGGGACGAGCGCCAGGACGGCCATGCCGGCGAGGGAGGATCCCAGCGCGAGCAGTACCGTGCCGCGGTACCGCCAGCAGTACGACGTGAGCCTCCTGGCCCACCCCTGACCGGTTGTTTCCGTCGCCGCCACCCGAGACCTCCCGCTGCCCCGCTCCCCTGTTCTGACGGAAGGCCCCAACGCCGCGGGCTGCGGATTTCATCCCGCCGTTACGGAACGTCCTGGTCGGACAGGCGTCGGAGGGCGTGTCGAATCGGTGCAGGACCGGTGTCACATGCCCGGTACGTACTGGATCAGCAGGTCGATGATCTTGATGCCGATGAAGGGGGCGACGAGGCCGCCCAGCCCGTACAGGCTCAGGTTGCGGCGCAGCAGCGCGTGTGCGGAGGAGGGGGCGTAGCGGACGCCGCGCAGGGCCAGCGGGATCAGGGCGACAATGACGAGCGCGTTGAAGATGATCGCGGAGGCGATGGCCGAGGTCGAGCTGTGCAGGCCCATGACGTTGAGCTTCTCCAGGCCCTCGTAGCCGGCGACGCCGCCGAACATGGCGGGCACGATGGCGAAGTACTTGGCGACGTCGTTGCAGATGGAGAAGGTGGTCAGGGCGCCGCGGGTGATGAGCAGCTGCTTGCCCACCTCGACGATCTCGATGAGCTTGGTGGGGTCGGAGTCGAGGTCGACCATGTTCCCGGCCTCCTTGGCGGCCGAGGTGCCGGTGTTCATGGCGACGCCGACGTCGGCCTGGGCGAGGGCGGGGGCGTCGTTGGTGCCGTCGCCGGTCATGGCGACGAGGTTGCCGCCGGCCTGTTCCTCCTTGATGCGGGCCAGCTTCTGCTCGGGCGTGGCCTCGGCCAGATAGTCGTCGACCCCGGCCTCGGCGGCTATGGCCTTGGCGGTGAGCGGGTTGTCGCCGGTGACCATGACGGTCTTGATGCCCATGGCCCGCAGCTCGGCGAAGCGCTGGGCGATGCCGGGCTTGACGACGTCCTTGAGGTGGACCGCGCCCAGCACCCGGGGGCCGTCGGCGTCCTCGAGGGCGACCAGCAGCGGGGTGCCGCCGCCCGCCGCGATGGAGTCGGCGATCCAGCCGGCCTCGGCGGGGACGTGGCCGCCGCGCCGGGCGACCCAGTGGGTGACCGCGCTCGCCGCGCCCTTGCGGATGCGGCAGAAGTCGCCCTCGAAGGCGAAGTCGACGCCGCTCATCCGCGTCTCCGCCGTGAAGGGCACGAAGCGGCCGTGGGAGAGCTCGCCCTCGGCGCGTTCGATGCCGTACTGCTGCCCGGCGAGGGCGACGATGGAGCGGCCCTCGGGCGTCTCGTCCGCCAGCGACGACAGCTGGGCGGCGTCGGCCAGGAGCTCGGCCGAGACGCCCTGGACGGGCACGAAGGAGGCTGCCTGGCGGTTGCCGAGGGTGATGGTGCCGGTCTTGTCGAGAAGGAGCGTGTTGACGTCCCCGGCGGCCTCGACGGCACGGCCGGACAGGGCGAGGACGTTGCGCTGCACCAGGCGGTCCATGCCGGCGATGCCGATGGCGGAGAGCAGGGCGCCGATGGTGGTCGGGATGAGGGTGACCAGCAGGGCGACCAGCACCGTGATGGTCTGCGGGGCGCCCGCCCAGGCGGCCATGGGCTGGAGCGAGACCACGGCCAGGATGAAGATCACCGTCAGCGAGGCCAGCAGGATGTTGAGGGCCAGCTCGTTGGGCGTCTTCTGCCGGCTGGTGCCCTCGACCAGGGCGATCATGCGGTCGAGGAAGGTGTTGCCGGGCCGCGAGGTGATCCGGACCACGATCCGGTCGGAGAGCACGGTGGTGCCGCCCGTGACGCCCGAGCGGTCGCCGCCGGGCTCGCGGATGACGGGCGCGGACTCGCCGGTGATCGCCGACTCGTCGATCGACGCGATGCCGTCGACGACCTCGCCGTCGCCGGGGACGATCCCGCCCGCCTCGACCACCACGAAGTCGTACGGCCGCAGGTCACCCGCCGGAACGTGCTCCTCCGCCCAGTCCCGGCGGTCCATGCTCACCCGCCAGGTGCGCAGCCGGCGCGCGACGGTCGTGCTGCGCGTGCGGCGCAGCGTCTCGGCCTGGGCCTTGCCGCGGCCTTCGGCGACGGCCTCGGCGAGGTTGGCGAAGACGACGGTCAGCCAGAGCCAGACGCTGATGAGCCAGGTGAAGACGGACGGGTCCAGGAGCGCGGAGAGCGTGGTGAGGACGGCACCGCTCTCCACGACGAACAGCACCGGGTGCTTGACCATCACCCTCGGGTGCAGCTTGCGGACCGCCTCCGGGAAGGAGGCGATCAGCTGCTTGGGGTCGACGAGGCCGCCTGCGACCCGGCGGTGGCTGTGGCGGGTGCGGCGTTGCGGGGCACGATAGAGCACCCGCTCAGCCAACCGGCTCGGACACGAACCGTGATCGCGTCCTTACGGGCCCTTGTCGCCGGGGGCGTCTCGCCTTACGCGGTCTTTACGCCGGACGGGCTTCATTTCAGCCCGTCCGGCGATTGAGGACGCGGGATCGGTCAGCCGCGGGAGGCGGCGATCTGCCGCGACATGATCGTCGTCAGCTCGTACGCGGCGTGCGAGGCCGCCACGGACGTGATCTCGGCGTGGTCGTAGGCCGGGGCGACCTCGACCAGGTCCGCGGAGACCAGGTTGCAGGAGGACAGGCCGCGGATGATCTCCAGCAGCTCGCGGGAGGTCAGACCGCCCGCCTCCGGCGTGCCGGTGCCGGGCGCGTGGGCCGGGTCCAGGACGTCGATGTCGATGGAGATGTACAGCGGGCGGTCGCCGACGCGCTGGCGCAGCTGGTCGGCGATCTCGTCGACGCCACGTCGCATGACGTCGGCGGAGGTGACGATGCCGAAGCCCATCTTCTCGTCGTCGGTGAGGTCCTTCTTGCCGTACAGCGGGCCGCGCGTGCCGACATGGGAGAGCGCCTCGGTGTCGAGGATGCCCTCCTCGACGGCCCGGCGGAACGGCGTGCCGTGGGTGTACTCGGCGCCGAAGTAGGTGTCCCAGGTGTCCAGGTGCGCGTCGAAGTGCAGCAGGGCGACGGGGCCGTGCTTCTTGGCCACCGAGCGCAGCAGCGGCAGGGCGATGGTGTGGTCGCCGCCGAGGGTCATCATGCGGGCGCCGGTGCCGAGGAGGTCGTCGGCCGCGGCCTCGATGGTCTCGACGGCCTCGTCGATGTTGAACGGGTTCGCGGCGATGTCACCGGCGTCCGCGACCTGCGCCAGGGCGAAGGGCGACGCGTCCTGGGCCGGGTTGTACGGGCGCAGCAGGCGCGAGGCCTCACGGATGGCGTTGCCGCCGAAGCGGGCGCCGGGGCGGTACGAGACGCCGGTGTCGAAGGGCACGCCGACGACGGCGACGTCGGTGGTGCCGACCTCGTCGAGGCGGGGCAGCCGGGCGAAGGTCGCGGGGCCCGCGTAGCGGGGAATGCGGGAGGAGTCGACGGGGCCGCGCGGTTCACGGGGGGCGGGGGTGCTCATGCTGAAGGCCTCTCGGATCACGGACGGGGCGCCGACGGGTCACGTTCACGTCAACGTCGGAGCAGCGGCGATGGACGTACCCGAGGGTAGGCAGGGAGGCGGATTCCGCACATGTACGGAACTGAAGGGTCCGGCTTCGCCATATGGACATGGCGTCCATCGCGCACTCCAGGGGGAGAATGAGCCCATGCCGATACCACCCAGCCGTACCGAACTGATCGACCACCTCGTCCGTACGCGTATCGCGGGCCTCGTCGCCACTCCCCGCGAGAACAACCTCGACCACTACCGCAGGCTCGCGCAGGGCGACCGGCTGTACTGGCTGGGCCTGGAACTCGGCGACCGCTGGACCGACACCCAGGACGTCCTGGCCGTCATGGCGGAGCGCTGCGGCGTCAGCGACGACCTCGAGCACCGCGCGGGCCAGGACACGATCGACCCGGAGCTGACGGTGGCCGGCCTGGAGCGGATGGCCGCGTTCCTGCGCAAGGCGGCGGAGGGCGGGCAGCGGGTGCTGTTCGCCACCGGTCACCCGGGCGGCCTGCTGGACGTGCACCGCACGACGGCGGCCGCGCTGCGGGCGGCGGGGTGCGAGATCGTCTCGATCCCCAGCGGGCTGCGGGCGGACGACGGCTCGGTGTACCAGGTCGCCGACGTCGCGGTGTACGAGCGCGGCGCGACGCTGTGGCACACCCACTCCCCCGCGCCGATGGCGGCGATCCTCGACGGCCTGCAGCGCGAGGGCCGGCCGCTGCCGGACCTGGTGGTGGCCGACCACGGCTGGGCCGGCTGTGCGGCGCAGCGCGGCATCGACGCGGTGGGCTACGCCGACTCCAACGACCCGGCGCTCTTCCTCGGCGAGGCGGAGGGCACCCTGCAGGTGGCGGTGCCGCTGGACGACCACGTCCTGGACCCGCGCTTCTACGAGCCGATGACGGCGTACCTGCTGGAGGCGGCGGGCCTGCTGTAACCGGCCCTCGGACGCCGGGCGGGCCGCAAGGACAGCCCGTCCGGCGATTGAGGACAAGAGACGGTGAGAGGGCGGGCTAGGGGAGGGAAGTCTCCGTCTGCGGGCGGCCGTTCCATCCCCGCACGCAGCACCACGTCCCCGCCCAGACCAGGGCGGCCTCGACGGCCCGCAGCCCCAGCCGGGCGGCCAACCACGTCGTCCCGGTCAGGTCGACGACCTTGTTGTGCGCGAAGAACAGCGCGGCGATACCCAGAACGATCAGTACCACCCCGCCGCCGACCAGCAGCGCTCTGAACGCCATCCCCATGGGCGCGGACGCGCGCGTCATCCCGTTCCTCCCCCTACGTCTTCTGACGGTCGCTCAAGAGCGTAACCGCACGCCCCCTCAGTCCCGTGGAACGCGCACAACTCCCTCCTGAATGACCGAAACCGCCAGCCTCCCGTCCGCGGTGAAGATCCGTCCCCTGGCGAGCCCCCGGCCGCCCTGGGCCGTGGGGCTCTCCTGGTCGTAGAGCAGCCATTCGTCGGCCCGGAAGGGGCGGTGGAACCACATGGCGTGGTCCAGGCTCGCCCCGACGACGTCGCCGACGGCCCAGCCGCCGCGCCCGTGGGCGAGCAGGACGGAGTCCAGGAGCGTCATGTCGGAGACGTAGGTGGCCAGGCAGATGTGCAGCAGCGGGTCGTCCGCCAGTTTGCCGTTCGTGCGGAACCAAACCTGCGAAGTGGGCTCGCGCGGCTCGCCGATGCTGGCGAACGGCGGTGCGTCCACGTACCGCAGGTCGACCGCGCCTCGGGCCTCCAGGATCCGCTCGACGACGTCCGGGCCGCCGAGCAGTTCGGCGTGCTGGGCGAGCATCTCGGCCGGGGCGGGGAGGCTGAGCGGGTCCGGCGCGGCCGGCATGGGCTCCTGGTGCTCCAGCCCCTCCTCGTACGCCTGGAAGGACGCGGAGAGGTGGAAGATCGGCTGGCCGTGCTGGACGGCGACCACGCGCCGGGTGGTGAAGGAGCGGCCGTCGCGGATGCGGTCGACGGTGTAGACGATGGGCACCCGGGGGTCGCCGGGACGCAGGAAGTAGGAGTGCAGGGAGTGGGCGGGGCGGTCGTCGGGGACGGTGCGTCCCGCGGCGACCAGTGCCTGAGCGGCCACCTGCCCGCCGAAGACCCGCGGCACGAGCACGGGCCGGCCGGTGGTGCCGCGGAAGATGTCCTTCTCGATGCGTTCGAGGTCGAGCAGACCGAGGAGGTCGTCCAGGGGGGTAAGAGGCTCGCTCATTGGCCGGTGGTCCTTACAGATGGTGGGGCGTGCGGGTGGGGCGGCGGATCACAGCCCCATCGACTTGGCGATGATCGAGCGCATGACCTCGCTCGTACCGCCGTAGATGCGGGTGACACGGACGTCGGCGTACAGGCGGGCGATGGGGTACTCCATCATGTAGCCGTAGCCGCCGTGCAGTTGGAGACACTTGTCGATGACGACGGCCGCGCGCTCGGTGGTGAACAGCTTCGCGGAGGCGGCGTCGGCCGCGGTCAGCTCGCCCGCGTCGAGCGCGTCCAGGGCGCGGTCCACGACGGCCTGCATCGCGTCGACCTCCGACCGGCAGTCGGCCAGGACGAACTTGGTGTTCTGGAACGAGGCCACGCTCTGCCCGAAGACCGTGCGGTCCCGCACGTACCGGGTGGCGAACCGGAGGGCGGCGGCGGACTGCGCGTAAGCGCTCACGGCGATGCCGAGGCGTTCCTGCGGCAGGTTGTGGGTGAGGTACCCGAACGCCTTGCCTTCTTCGCCCAGCAGGTCCCCGGCGGGCACCTTGACGTCGGTGAAGGAGAGCTCGGCGGTGTCGGAGGCCGTCAGGCCGAGCTTCTCCAGCTTGCGGCCGACGGCGAAGCCCTCGGAGGCGGTGTCGACGACGAGGATGGAGATGCCGCCGCGGCGGTCCTCGCGAGAGGCGGCCTGCGCGGAGCGCAGACCATCAGGGGTGGTGGTCGGGCGACGGGTGGGCGGGTCGGTACGGGCGCAGACGAGCACCCTGTCGGCCTGGACGCCGCCGGTGATGAAGGTCTTGGCGCCGTTGAGGACGTAGTGCGTGCCGTCCTCGGAGAGCTGGGCGGTGGTCTTCATGCCTGCCAGGTCGGAGCCGGTGCCGGGCTCGGTCATGGCGATGGCGGTCATCATGTCGCCGGTGACGAAGGGGGGCAGCCAGCGTCGCTTCTGCTCGTCGTTCGCGTACTTCAGGAGGTAGGGCAGGCAGAGCGCGGTGTGGACGCTGCTGCCGCCGAAGCTGACGCCGGCGCGGGCGCATTCCTCGGTGATGACGGCCTGGAACTTGAAGGTGCGCCGGCCGGCGCCGCCGTACTCCTCGGGCACCTCGATGCCGAAGACGCCGAGCTCGCCGAGTTTCTTGTAGAAGTCGCGCGGTGCGGAGCCCGCCTCGCGCCAGGCGTCGTAGTGCGGCACGACCTCGGCGGCGATGAAGTCGCGGACGGTCTCCCGGAAAGCCTCGTGATCCTCGCTGAAGACGGTGCGGCGCATGGCGTCCCCTCCCGGCTGTGTAAGCGCTTGCTCAGCGAAGTTACCGGCCGGTCATCGAGGCTGTCCAGATCCCGTTGGCGTGATCACGACGGTCCGCGGGCGCGCCCGCCCGACCCGGGCGGGCGCCGGGCGGGCGCCCTCAGTCCGACAGGGCGCCCAGCGCCCCCAGGGCGAGGCGGCGCAGCAGGGCGGCGGTGGCGGCCCTGCTGGGGAGCGCGCCGGGGCGGCCGAGGTGCGGGGTGGAGTTGAGCAGTCCGAAGACGGCGTGGACGGCGGTGCGGGCCTCGGCCTCCGCGGCTCCGGGGTGGAGCTTGCGGACCACGTCGACCCACAGCTCCACGTACTGGCGCTGCAGGGAGCGCACCAGCTTGCGGTCGCTGTCGCGGAGCTGGCCGAGCTCGCGGTCGTGCAGGGTGATGAGCGCGCGGTCGTCGAGGGCGAAGTCGATGTGCCCGTCGATGAGCGAGTCGAGCACGACGGCCGGCCCCGCGCCCGCCTCGGACGCCTCGGCGACCCGCTTGCGGCCGCCGGCGAAGAGCCGTCCGCTGATGCCGACCAGCAGCTCCGCGAGCATCGCGTCCTTGCCCGCGAAGTGGCGGTAGAGGCCGGGACCGCTGATGCCGACCGCGGCCCCTATCTCGTCCACGCCGACGCCGTGGAAACCGCGCTCGGCGAAGAGCCGGGCGGCCTCCTGGAGGATCTGCTCGCGGCGGGTGGGGGCGGGAGCGGTGGGGGGCCGGGTCGCTGCGTCTTTCACGAAGGTAATTCTAGACAGCCGCGTTAGTGGTCGTTAACCTGAAGGAAAGTGTTAACGCTCATTAACCGAGCAAGGGAGCTCGAGTACATGCAGCAGGCACCGGTGCTGGGGAGCGCCGCAGATCCGGCGTCCGACGCCTGGCGGGCGAACGAGGCCGCGCACCGCGAGCTGGCCGCGCGGCTGCGCGAGAAGCTCGCCGCCGCGCGGCTGGGCGGGGGCGAGGGCCCCCGCGCGCGGCACACCGCGCGCGGCAAGCTGCTGCCCCGGGACCGCGTCGACGCCCTGCTGGACCCCGGCTCGCCCTTCCTGGAGATCGCGCCGCTGGCCGCCGACGGGATGTACGGCGGGGCGGCGCCGGCCGCGGGCGTGATCGCCGGCATCGGCCGGGTCTCCGGCCGCGAGACGCTGATCGTCGCCAACGACGCCACGGTCAAGGGCGGCACGTACTACCCGATGACGGTCAAGAAGCATCTGCGCGCCCAGGAGATCGCGCTGGAGAACCGGCTCCCGTGCCTGTATCTCGTCGACTCCGGCGGCGCCTTCCTGCCCATGCAGGACGAGGTCTTCCCCGACCGCGAGCACTTCGGCCGGATCTTCTACAACCAGGCCCGGATGTCCGGCGCCGGCATCCCGCAGATCGCCGCCGTGCTCGGGTCCTGCACCGCCGGCGGCGCCTATGTGCCAGCGATGAGCGACGAGGCCGTGATCGTGCGCGGCCAGGGCACGATCTTCCTGGGCGGCCCGCCGCTGGTGAAGGCCGCCACGGGCGAGGTCGTCACGGCCGAGGAGCTGGGCGGCGGCGAGGTCCACTCCCGTGTCTCGGGCGTCACCGACCACCTCGCCGAGGACGACGCCCACGCCCTGCGGATCGTGCGGACCATCGTCTCCACGCTCCCCGGGCGCGGCCCCCTGCCCTGGTCCGTGGAGCCGGTGGAGGAGCCCAAGGCCGACCCCGCGGGGCTCTACGGCGCGGTGCCGGTCGACTCACGGACCCCGTACGACGTGCGCGAGGTCATCGCCCGGATCGTCGACGGCTCGCGCTTCGCCGAGTTCAAGGCCGAGTTCGGGCAGACGCTGGTGACCGGCTTCGCGCGCATCCACGGCCACCCCGTGGGCATCGTCGCCAACAACGGCATCCTCTTCTCCGAATCCGCCCAGAAGGGCGCCCACTTCATCGAGCTGTGCGACCAGCGCGGCATACCGCTGCTCTTCCTGCAGAACATCTCCGGCTTCATGGTCGGCCGGCAGTACGAGGCGGGCGGCATCGCCAAGCACGGCGCCAAGATGGTCACGGCCGTCGCCTGCACCCGGGTCCCCAAGCTCACGGTCGTCGTCGGCGGTTCGTACGGCGCGGGCAACTACTCCATGTGCGGCCGCGCCTATTCACCGCGCTTTTTGTGGATGTGGCCCAACGCGAAGATCTCGGTGATGGGCGGCGAGCAGGCGGCCTCGGTCCTGGCCACCGTCAAGCGCGACCAGCTCGAGGCGCGCGGCGAACAGTGGAGCGCGCAGGACGAGGACGCCTTCCGGGCCCCCATCCGCGAGCAGTACGAAACCCAGGGCAACGCCTATTACGCGACCGCGCGGCTGTGGGACGACGGCGTCATCGACCCCCTGGAGACCCGGCAGGTGCTGGGTCTGGCCCTGACCGCGTGCGCCAACGCGCCGCTGCCCCAAAGGGACCGCACGGCGCCCGGCTACGGCGTCTTCCGGATGTGAGGCGGAGCATGTTCGACACTGTCCTTGTCGCCAACCGAGGCGAGATCGCCGTACGGGTCATCCGTACGCTGCGCACGCTCGGCATCCGTTCCGTCGCCGTGTTCAGCGACGCCGACGCCGGTGCCCGGCACGTGCGCGAGGCCGACACCGCCGTCCGCATCGGCCCGGCGGCCGCCGCCGAGAGCTATCTGTCCATAGAACGGCTCCTGGACGCCGCGGCCCGCACCGGTGCGCAGGCCGTCCACCCCGGCTACGGCTTCCTCGCCGAGAACGCCGCCTTCGCCCGCGCCTGCACCGACGCCGGGCTCGCCTTCATCGGCCCGCCCGCCGCGGCGATCGAGCTGATGGGCGACAAGATCCGCGCCAAGGAGACGGTCCGGGCGGCGGGCGTGCCGGTCGTGCCCGGCTCGTCCGGCAGCGGCCTGACCGACGCGCAGCTGACCGAGGCCGCCCGGGAGATCGGGATGCCGGTGCTGCTCAAGCCCTCGGCGGGCGGCGGCGGCAAGGGCATGCGGCTCGTCCGCGACGAGGCGCTGATCGCCGAGGAGATCGCCGCCGCGCGGCGCGAGGCGCGCGGCTCCTTCGGCGACGACACGCTGCTCGTCGAGCGGTGGGTCGACCGGCCCCGGCACATCGAGATCCAGGTGCTCGCCGACGGCCACGGCAACGTCATCCACCTCGGCGAGCGCGAGTGCTCGCTGCAGCGGCGCCACCAGAAGATCATCGAGGAGGCGCCGAGCGTCCTGCTGGACGAGGCCACCCGTGCGGCGATGGGCGAGGCCGCCGTCCAGGCCGCCCGCTCCTGCGGCTACACCGGGGCGGGCACGGTGGAGTTCATCGTCCCGGGCGACGACCCGGCCTCGTACTTCTTCATGGAGATGAACACCCGCCTGCAGGTCGAGCACCCGGTGACGGAGCTGATCACGGGCCTGGACCTGGTGGAGTGGCAGGTCCGGGTGGCCGCGGGCGAGGTGCTGGGCCCCACGCAGGCGGAGGTGACCCTGACCGGTCACGCCGTGGAGGCCCGCATCTGCGCGGAGACGGCGCGGGTCAGCGGCGACCGGGTGGACTTCCTGCCGTCGGCGGGCAGGGTGCGGGCGCTGCGCGAGCCGGCCGGTGAGGGGGTGCGCGTCGACTCGGGGCTCTTCGAGGGCGCCGAGGTCGGCACGTCCTACGACCCGATGCTCGCGAAGGTGATCGCGCACGGCCCCGACCGGGCCACCGCCCTGCGCCGCCTGCGGGCGGCCCTCGCGGAGACGGTCGTGCTGGGCGTCGACACCAATGCCGGCTTCCTGCGCAGGCTGCTGGCGCACCCGGACGTCGTGGCGGGCGACCTGGACACGGGGCTGGTGGACCGGGACGCGGCGTCGCTGGTGCCGACGGAGGTGCCGGACGAGGTGTACGCGACGGGTGCGTTGCTCCGGCAGCGCCGCCTGTCCCCCGAACCCGCCCCCTCCCCCACCTGGGTGGACCCCTTCTCGCTCCCCACCGGCTGGCGCCTGGGCGGCACCCCCGCCTGGGCGGCCCACCACTTCCGCGTACCGGGGCACGCCCCGGTGACGGTGCGCGTGCGCGGCGAGCTGTCCGACGCGGAGCTCCTGCTGCCGGCGCCGGGAGAGGGTGCGGCCGACACGGGCACGGCAGGCTCCGCCGGCCCGGCACCCCGCAGCGCGAAACTGCTGCCCGCCCAGGGGGCCGGGGAGCGGCTCACGCTCGACCTCGACGGCCGCACCCACGCCTTCACAGCCGCCCCCGGCCCGGAGGGCACCTGGCTCGCCCGCGACGGCGACACCTGGCACCTGGCCGACCACGACCCCGTCGACGCCGGCGGCGGCACCGCCGCCGCCCACGCGGGCGCCCTCACCGCCCCCATGCCCGGCACGGTCACCGTCGTCAAGGCGGCCGTCGGGGACGAGGTCGCGGCCGGGCAGAGCCTGCTGGTCGTCGAGGCGATGAAGATGGAGCACGTCATCGCCGCCCCGCACGCCGGCACCGTCACCGAGCTCGACGTGAGCGCCGGTGCCACCGTGGCGATGGACCAGGTCCTGGCCGTCGTCACCCCGGCCGCGCCCCTGGAGGAGTCATGACCGGCCGACTGCCCATGGTCGTGCCCGACCCGGCCCTGCCCACCCACGTCCGCATCCACGAGGTGGGCCCCCGCGACGGCCTGCAGAACGAGAAGGCGGTCGTGCCCGTCGAGGTGAAGGCGGAGTTCATCCGCCGCCTCGCCGCGGCGGGCCTGTCCACCATCGAGGCCACGAGCTTCGTGCACCCCAAGTGGGTGCCCCAACTGGCCGACGCCGAGCAGCTGATGCCGCTGCTCGACGGCGTCGGGGCCCGCCTGCCCGTGCTGGTGCCCAACGCGCGGGGCCTGGAGCGCGCCCTCGCGCTCGGCGTCCGCGAGGTCGCCGTCTTCGGCAGCGCGACGGAGTCGTTCGCCAAGGCCAATCTCAACCGCACGGTCGCCGAGTCGCTGGAGATGTTCGCACTGGTCGTCGAGACGGCCCGCGAGGCGGGACTGCGGGTGCGCGGCTATCTCTCGATGTGCTTCGGCGACCCCTGGGAGGGCCCCGTCCCCATCGAGCGGACGGTCCGCGTCAGCCGCCGCCTGCTCGACCTCGGCTGCGACGAGCTCAGCCTCGGCGACACCATCGGCGTGGCCACCCCCGGCCACGTCGCCGCACTGCTGGCCGCGCTGGACGAGGCCGGGGTGGCCGCCGGGCGCCTCGCGGTGCACTTCCACGACACCTACGGCCAGGCCCTCGCCAACACCCTCGCCGCCCTGCGGCACGGCGTGACCACCGTCGACGCCTCCGCCGGCGGCCTCGGAGGCTGCCCGTACGCGAAGAGCGCGACCGGCAATCTCGCGACCGAGGACCTGGTGTGGATGCTCGACGGACTCGGCATCACCACCGGGGTTGATCTTGGTCTCCTGTCCGCCACTAGCGTGTGGATGGCCGGCCGCCTCGGCCGGCCGAGCCCGTCCCGCACTGTTCGTGCCCTCTCCCACCAGGAGCCCTGAACCATGTCGTTGGACCACCGCCTCACCTCCGAGCACGAGGAACTCCGCCGCACCGTGGAGGAGTTCGCACACGACGTCGTCGCCCCGAAGATCGGCGACTTCTACGAGCGTCATGAGTTCCCGTACGAAATCGTGCGGGAGATGGGCCGCATGGGGCTGTTCGGGCTGCCGTTCCCCGAGGAGTACGGCGGCATGGGCGGGGACTATCTCGCCCTCGGCCTCGTCCTCGAGGAGCTCGCCCGGGTGGACTCCTCGGTGGCGATCACCCTGGAGGCGGGCGTCTCGCTGGGCGCGATGCCCATCTACCGCTTCGGCACGGAGGAGCAGAAGCGCGAGTGGCTGCCGCGGCTCTGCTCCGGCGAGATGCTGGGCGCCTTCGGCCTGACCGAGCCCGACGGCGGCTCCGACGCGGGCGCCACCCGCACCACCGCGCGCCTGGACGAGGCCACGGACGAGTGGGTGATCAACGGCACCAAGTGCTTCATCACCAACTCCGGCACGACCATCACGGGCCTGGTCACCGTCACCGCCGTCACCGGCCGCAAGGAGGACGGCAAGCCGCTGATCTCCTCGATCATCGTGCCCTCGGGCACGCCCGGCTTCACGGTCGCGGCCCCCTACTCCAAGGTCGGCTGGAACGCCTCGGACACCCGCGAGCTGTCCTTCTCCGACGTCCGGGTGCCGGCGGCCAACCTCCTGGGCGAGCAGGGCCGCGGGTACGCCCAGTTCCTGCGGATACTCGACGAGGGCCGGATCGCGATCTCGGCGCTGGCCACGGGCCTGGCCCAGGGCTGCGTCGACGAGTCGGTCGCCTACGCGAAGACCCGCGAGGCCTTCGGCCGGCCGATCGGCGCCAACCAGGCCATCCAGTTCAAGATCGCCGACATGGAGATGCGGGCCCACACCGCCCGCGTCGCCTGGCGCGACGCGGCCTCCCGCCTGGTGCACGGCGAGCCGTTCAAGAAGGAGGCGGCGCTGGCCAAGCTCTACTCCTCCGAGATCGCGGTCACCAACGCCCGCGAGGCCACCCAGATCCACGGCGGCTACGGCTTCATGAACGAGTACCCCGTGGCCCGGATGTGGCGCGACTCCAAGATCCTGGAGATCGGCGAGGGCACCAGCGAGGTCCAGCGGATGCTCATCGCCCGCGAGCTCGGCCTCACGGACTGATCGCGGCGCGGGGCCGCCCGCCGGACGGCCCCGCAGAACAAGATCAACCTGAGAGAATCCCGTGCATGGCTGAGATCCTCCAGACGGATGGCACATGGGCATTCGACGGCGGCACGATACGCATCGTGCCCGGCCGGGAGCGCGGGGTGCACCTGCTCCGCCAGACCCTCGGCGAGCTGGCCGTCCCGCTGACGGCCGTGGCGGGCATCGCCTTCGAGCCCGGCCGCAAGAGCGGCCGGCTCCGGCTGCGGCTGCGCGACGGCGCCGACCCCCTCTCCCAGGTCACCCGCGGACGGCTGTCGGAAGCCGCCGATCCGTATCAGCTGACCGTCGATCCGGACCGCGCGGGCGTCGCGGAGTACTTCGTGGACGAGGTGCGCAACGCCCTCCTGCTGGAGCAGGTCCCCTCCGGCCCCACCGACCGCTATCTGCTGCCGGGTCCCGCCCTTCCGCTGTCGGTGGGCGCCGGGGACGGGACGGCCTCGTTCGACGGCGAGCGGGTGCGGCTGGAATGGAACTGGAAGACGGAGGAGGGGAAGAAGTCGGCCGGTACGCGCCTGCTGCCCCTGCGGGACATCTCCTCGGTGGAGTGGCAGCCCTCGGTCGGCCTGGAGAACGGCTACCTCCGCTTCGCTCTCCCCCAGGTGCCGACCAGCGCCCCGCCCAAGCACGATCCGCACGCGATCGAGCTCTACGGCTTCAAGAAGGACCCCCTGATGGCGCTGGTGGCGGCCGCCGTCGCGGCCCGGCTGCCGCACCCGGCCGCCCCCGGCCGCGCCCCCAAGGCCCTGCACGGCGCCGGCCACGCCCCGGCCGCCGTCCCGCCGGAGGGCGCCGCCGAGGCGGCCCCGGCGGCGCCCTCCGGCGGCGACGATCACGACGCCCTGCTGCGCCGGCTGCGCGAGCTGGGCGAGCTGCACCGCGCGGGCGTCCTCACCGACGAGGAGTTCACCGCCGCGAAACAGGCCATCCTGCGTCGTTTCTAGGCGTTTCCCCACGATTCACATCACATTCGCTGGCACTCCTGCCCGAAATCGGGCAGGATTCTTGCGAAAGGCACTCGTTGCCCTCAGTATCGACGGGTGCTCGAACGCCGCATGTCACACGACGACCTGGTCGACCACCTGGTGCGCAGCACGCCGCTACAGCGCGGCGAGGCAGCCCGGGTGGTGCTCGACGTGCTGGCGTACTTCGACGAGACGGCCGAGGAATTCGTCCGCAGACGCCACCGCGAGCTCCAGTCCGGCGGACTGAACAACGCGGAGATCTTCGAGCGGATCGCGGCCGAGCTGCCGCACCGCGCGGTGGCGCCACCACAGCTTTCACTGCGGCAGCTGCGCCGCATCGTCTACGGCTGACCGGCCGGGACGACCTCGACGGGTGAGGCGGCCCGCACGCCGCTCCACCGCCACCGTCGTCGCCTTCGGGCACCCCTGAACGTCTACCTGGGAGGGTCACCTATGTGCGGAATCGTCGGATACATCGGCAAGCGTGATGTCGCGCCGCTGCTGCTCGAGGGCCTGCAGCGCCTGGAGTACCGCGGCTACGACTCCGCCGGCATCGCCCTGCACGGCAAGACCGGTGGCCTGAAGTCCGCCAAGGCCAAGGGCCGCGTCCGCGAGCTGGAGTCCCGCCTGCCCAAGCGCTTCGCGGGCACCACGGGCATCGCCCACACCCGCTGGGCCACCCACGGCGCGCCGAACGACGTCAACGCCCACCCGCACCTGGACGCCGAGGAGAAGGTCGCCGTCGTCCACAACGGCATCATCGACAACGCCTCCGACCTGCGCGCCAAGCTGACCGCCGACGGTTTCGTCTTCGTCTCCGACACCGACACCGAGGTCCTCGCCCACCTCATCGCCCGTTCCGAGGCCGGAACGCTCGAGGAGAAGGTCCGCGAGGCCGTCAAGCACATCGAGGGCACGTACGGCATCGCCGTCCTGCACGCCGACTTCCCGGACCGCATCGTCGTCGCCCGCAACGGCTCCCCGGTCGTCCTGGGCATAGGCGAGAAGGAGATGTTCGTCTCCTCCGACGTCGCCGCGCTGGTCAGCCACACCCGCCAGGTCGTCACCCTCGACGACGGCGAGATGGCCACCCTCCGGGCCGACGACTACCGCACGTACACCACCGAGGGCTCCTCCACCTCGGCCCAGCCGACCACCGTCGAGTGGGAGGCCGAGTCGTACGACATGGGCGGCCACGACACGTACATGCACAAGGAGATCCACGAGCAGGCCGAGGCGGTCGACCGCGCGCTGCGCGGCCGGATCGACGACCGCTTCTCCACCGTGCACCTGGGCGGCCTGAACCTCGACGCCCGCGACGCCCGCGCCGTGCGCCGGGTGAAGATCCTCGGCTGCGGCACCTCGTACCACGCCGGCCAGATCGGCGCCCAGATGATCGAGGAGCTGGCCCGCATCCCCGCGGACGCCGAGCCGGCCTCCGAGTTCCGCTACCGCAACCCGGTCGTGGACCCCGACACCCTCTACATCGCCGTCTCCCAGTCCGGTGAGACCTACGACGTGCTCGCCGCCGTCCAGGAGCTCAAGCGCAAGGGCGCCCGCGTCCTGGGCCTGGTCAACGTGGTCGGTTCCGCGATCGCCCGTGAGACCGACGGTGGCATCTACGTCCACGCCGGCCCCGAGGTCTGCGTCGTCTCCACCAAGTGCTTCACCAACATGGTGGTCTCCTTCGGCCTGCTCGCCCTGCACCTGGGCCGCACCCGCGATCTGTCCGTCGCGGACGGCAAGCGGATCATCGAGGGCCTGCGCAAGCTCCCCGGCCAGATCGAGGAGATCCTGGCGAACGAGGCGCAGATCGAAGAGCTGGCCAAGGAGTACGCCGAGGCCAAGTCGATGATGTTCATCGGCCGTGTCCGGGGCTACCCGGTGGCCCGTGAGGCCTCGCTGAAGCTCAAGGAGGTCTCGTACATCCACGCCGAGGCCTACCCGGCCTCCGAGCTCAAGCACGGTCCGCTGGCGCTCATCGAGCCCGCGATGCCGACCGTCGCGATCGTCCCGAACGACGAGCTGCTGGAGAAGAACCGCGCCGCGCTCGAGGAGATCAAGGCCCGCAGCGGCCGCATCCTCGCCGTCGCGCACCAGGAGCAGGAGAAGGCCGACCACACGATCGTCGTGCCGAAGAACGAGGACGAGCTGGACGCGATCCTCATGGGCATCCCGCTGCAGCTCTTCGCCTACTACACGGCGAAGGCCATGGGCCGCGACATCGACAAGCCGCGCAACCTGGCGAAGTCCGTCACGGTCGAGTAGGACCCGCCCGGGCCCGCCGGCGGCGGGCCCCCACGACCTCTCGGACCTGTCCGCACCTGTCCGCGACAGGTACGAGAGGACGGCTCTCTCCGCGCGTGCCACCACGCGCGCGGAGAGAGCCGCCTCCCCTGTGCCGGCGCCGCCCTCGCGCCGGCGTGATGCCGCCGGTCCCGGGAACCGTCACCTCCCGTCCGGCAGCACGACAGCGTCGTGTGCCGGAGTTTTACCCGCCTCCAGGGCGCCATCCACCTCTACGCGCGAGTAGATTTCGCGGACTGTCAAGCCGGTCGCGGCGCCAACCCCGTTTCGGCGCAAGCGCGTTGACGTTCGACCGGGGCGTGTCGAGGCGCCCTACGGGATGACGACCACCGGTCGCTGCGCCCGGCGCGCCAGCCGCCCGGCCACCGAGCCGAAGATCCGCCCGACCAGACCGTGTGTGGAGCCGACCACGATCGCGTCGGCGGCGTACTCCCGCCCGACTTCTTCGAGTTCGTGGCAGATGTCCCCGCCGCGTTCTACCAGAATCCATGGCACTTCGGACAAATAGTCCGCGCAGGCGAGCTCCAGGCCCAGCACCTCGGTGCGGTGATCGGGTACGTCCACGAAGACCGGCGGTTCACAGCCCGCCCAGACGGTCGTCGGCAGCCGGTTGGCCACATGGACGATGATCAGGCCCGAGCCCGAGCGCCGGGCCATTCCGATTGCATACGCAAGCGCTCGTTCGCTCGACATGGAACCGTCGAAGCCCACCACGACGCCGTGCTGGAACGCCGGATCGCAGGAATGACGTGTTTCTTCCGCCGCTTCGGGATGCGCTGTCTGATCGGCGATCCGCTTGCGGTCCGCGGGTTCGGAGAATTCGTGACCGGCCATCGGTGTCTCGGCGAAGGATGCCTCTTGTCGAGGGGAACGGCGGTGGACTGGTTGGAGTTGTCGGGGGATGCGCCCGACGATGGATCATGGACGGTGAAATCCGTCCGGGATTCATCTTTTCAAGGGCTTACCCCCCAGGGTACGGCGACACTCGCCGCCTGCCCAGAGGCTGCCCGGCGGGCCGACGGCCCCGTGGACGTTCCCCGGAGCATGCACGAGCGCGGCGCGTAGCGCAATGGCCCCGGCTCCGCCCCCCGCCGCTCCCCGTCCAGTGACCCCTGCCCCCGGCTCGCCGTTGTAATACCGCCAGCAGCCGCCAGCAGGGAGCCGTTCCGTGCCCGGAACCCGTGATTACGCCCGCGAGGACGCCGCCGAGGGGGCGTCCCCCGATCCGGTGAGCGACGTGGTCCGCTGGGCGGCGTTCAGCTGCGCCCTGGTCCCGGTCGTCCTGCTGATGTGCGGTCAGTCCTTCGGCGGCGCGGCCGGCACCGCGGCCGGTCTGGTGGCCCTCACCTGCGCCTGCCACGCCCTCCTGCGCCAGTCCGCGCGCAGCGCCGCCCGGGCCGTGGCGGAGCAGTCGGTTCCGCACCGCGGGAGGCATGGCCGGACGGGCGGCGGAAGCCACCGCGGGGCTCGCCATCCGGGCTCCGGCACCCCCCTCGACTGACCCCCTCGCACGCCTGGACCCATATGTTTTCGGCCAAGTTCAGGCCGAACTTCATACCTTGGCCGGAGGCCCCTCCAACAGCCGGTCGACCAGCAAGGAAAGCACCGTGGAGGGCGGTTGCCGCCTACGGACAGTGGGCATGGGCGAGAGGCGTACTTTTCACCGGAGCCTGCAAGTGCAACGCTTCGTGATCGAACGCTTCGCGCCAAGTTGTCATGTCGACTTAGAGGCGGGTGGTGAACTGGTCACCGCGTCTCCAAGTGACGCAGTAGATTCGATCTTGGCCATGACCGGCGGGGGAACCGTTCAGGACCGAGGGGAAACGTGCAGGACCGAGAGGACTCGACCGCCGAGGGGGGCTTAGCGCCATGAGCCAGGACTCCACGACCGTACCGGAGGCCGCGCGCAAGCTCTCCGGACGCCGCCGCCGGGAGATCGTCGCCGTACTTCTTTTCAGCGGCGGCCCCATCTTCGAAAGCTCCATCCCGCTCTCCGTGTTCGGAATCGACCGACAGGACGCAGGAGTTCCCCGCTACCGATTGCTGGTGTGCGCGGGCGAAGATGTGCCATTGCGAACAACCGGCGGCCTGGAATTGACCGCACCGTACGGCCTGGAGGCGCTCTCCAGGGCCGGCACCGTCGTCGTACCGGCCTGGCGGTCGATCACACAACCGCCACCGGCCGCCGCGCTCGACGCGCTGCGCCGGGCCCATGAAGAGGGCGCCCGCATCGTCGGACTGTGCACCGGGGCCTTTGTACTGGCCGCCGCGGGCCTGCTCGACGGCAGGCCCGCCACCACCCACTGGATGTACGCGCCCACGCTCGCCAAGCGCTATCCGTCGGTCCACGTGGACCCGCGGGAGCTCTTCGTGGACGACGGCGACGTACTGACGTCCGCGGGCACCGCGGCAGGCATCGACCTGTGCCTGCACATCGTCCGCACCGACCACGGCGCCGACGCCGCGGGGGCCCTGGCCCGCCGCCTCGTCGTACCGCCGCGCCGCACCGGCGGACAGGAGCGCTACCTCGACAGGTCTTTACCGGAGGAGATCGGCGCCGACCCGCTGGCCGAGGTCGTCGCCTGGGCGCTGGAGCACCTCCACGAGCAGTTCGACGTGGAGACCCTGGCCGCCCGCGCGTACATGAGCCGTCGCACCTTCGACCGGCGGTTCCGTTCGCTCACCGGGAGTGCCCCGCTGCAGTGGTTGATCACTCAGCGGGTCCTCCAGGCGCAGCGTCTCCTGGAGACCTCGGACTATTCCGTGGACGAGGTCGCCGGGCGCTGCGGCTTCCGCTCGCCGGTGGCCCTGCGCGGCCACTTCCGGCGGCAGCTGGGGTCCTCCCCCGCCGCCTACCGGGCCGCCTACCGGGCACGCCGGCCGCAGAGCGGCCCGGTGGACCGGCCGGAGCGGGGCGAGAGGGCGGAGCGCGCGGAGCGGAGCGAGAGGTTCGACCGGCCCGAGCCGGTCGAGCCCCGGTCCGGGGAGACGCTCATGTCGATGCGGCGTACGGCCATGGCCCCCGCCCATGCGGTGACGGGCGCGCCCCTGGGCGCTCCTTCACCTCATAGCGGACATAGTGGCCATATCGCCCATGTGCCGGGTCATGGTGGTGGTCCGGGGATCAATGCCCCGGATCCGGGCAAGCCGGATTCCGACCTCTACGCCCCACGCCTGCCCGGTCAGCGGGAACGCCCCGTAGGGTGAGACGTATGAACGATCGCATGGTGTGGATCGACTGCGAGATGACCGGGCTCTCGCTGTCGGACGACGCGCTCATCGAGGTGGCCGCCCTGGTCACCGACTCTGAGCTGAACATCCTCGGGGACGGCGTGGACATCGTCATCCGTCCGCCCGCCGAGGCACTCGTCACCATGCCCGAGGTGGTGCGCCAGATGCACACGGCCTCCGGGCTGCTCGCGGAGCTGGACGGCGGGACGACGCTCGAGGAAGCGGAGCGGCAGGTCCTGGCGTACGTCCGCGAGCACGTCCCGGAGCCGGGCAAGGCCCCGCTGTGCGGAAACTCGGTCGGCACCGACCGTGGATTCCTGCTGCGGGACATGCCCGCTCTGGAGAGCCACCTGCACTACCGGATCGTGGATGTGTCCTCGGTGAAGGAGCTGGCCCGCCGCTGGTTCCCGCGCGCGTACTTCGCCAGCCCCAAGAAGAACGGCAACCACCGGGCACTGGCCGACATCCGCGAGTCGATCGCCGAGCTCCGCTACTACCGCGAGGCGATCTTCGTGCCGCAGCCCGGCCCGGACTCCGACACGGCGAAGGCCATCGCGGCCAAGCACGTCCTGCCCGCTCAGACGGTGTGACGCAGCTCGCTCCCGGCACGGCCGAAAGCCGGGAGCGAGCACCCCCGAAGACCCTGTACACTTTTTCTCGTCCGGTGGGAAACACACCGAACAACATGGTGGGTATAGCTCAGCTGGCAGAGCACCTGGTTGTGGTCCAGGATGTCGCGGGTTCAAGTCCCGTTACTCACCCTGATCGACAAGAGCCCGATCCGCGCAAGCGGGTCGGGCTCTTGTCGTTTTGTAGTCCCCAGGGGTGACGCACGGCGCGTACGGGGGAAGTTCACCCCGGGTCCGGGGAATGCTGAGGTGCGGCACCGGACGAAGGGTCATGACCAATGGCAACAGGCAAAGTGAAGTGGTTCAACGCCGACAAGGGCTTCGGCTTCATCGCGCAGGACGACGGGGGCCCGGACGTGTTCGTCCACTTCTCCGCGATCCAGAGCACCGGCTTCAAGGAGCTGTACGAGGACCAGAAGGTCTCCTACGACGTCGTCCAGGGACCGAAGGGACCGCAGGCTGAGAACGTCGTCGTCGAGACGTGACCCCGGCCTGGTCGAGCGGCCCCTACCGGCGCCGGGCCCTGCTGCTCGTGGCCGCCGCCGCGCTCGTCCTCGGCGTCAGCGTGCTCGACGGCTGCGCCAAGGACGGCCCGGACGGTGAAGCGGACCGCCCCGGCGGCAACGGCAGGACCACGGTCACCATCGGCACCTTCGGTGTCTTCGGCTATAAGCAGGCGGGGCTCTACGAGGAGTACGAGCGGCTCCACCCGGGCGTCACGATCAAGGAAAGCGTGATCGAGCGCAACGACGCCTACTTCCCCCAGCTCCTCACCCACCTCGCGGCGGGGAGCGGGCTCGCCGACATCCAGGCCATGGAGGTCGGCAACATCCACGAGGTGGCGGCCGCCCAGGGCGATCTGTTCGTCGACCTGGGCAAGGCCAAGGGCGTCCGCAGAAGCGACTGGCTGCCGTGGAAGTGGGCCCAGGCCACCACGCCGGACGGCCGGACCATCGGTCTCGGCACCGACATCGGCCCGATCGCCGTCTGCTACCGCAAGGACCTCTTCCGGCAGGCCGGACTGCCGACGGACCGGGAGGCGGTCGGCCGGCTGTGGGCCGGGGACTGGCAGAAGTACATCGACACCGGCAGGGCCTACGCGCGGCGGGCCCCGGCCGGCACGGTCTTCACCGACTCGGCGGCCGGGATCTACAACGCCTCCGTCCACGCCTACCCCGAGCGCTACTACGACCGGCGGGGCAGGCCGGTCTATACGAAGAGCCCGGCGGTCAGGGCCTCCTGGGGCCTGGCCATGCAGGCCGTGCGGGGCGGGCTGACCGCGCGGCTCAAGCAGTTCGAGAAGCCCTGGGACCAGGCGTACGCCAACGGCCGCTTCGCCACCGTCGCCTGCCCGCCGTGGATGCTCGGATACATCAAGGAGAAGTCGGGTGCCGCGGGCAAGGACAAGTGGGACGTGGCCGCGGCCCCCCGGCCCGCCAACTGGGGCGGCTCCTTCATCGGCGTCCCGAAGGCGGCCCGGCACAAGGCCGCGGCGATCGAGCTCGCGGTCTGGCTGACGGCGCCCGCCCAGCAGGCCAGGCTCTTCGAGCGGCAGGCCGGCGTCCCCTCCACCCCGGCCTCGTACGCCATGCCGCAGGTCAGAAACGCGCGCAATGCCTACTTCGGCGGCGCCCCCATCGGGGCGATCTATACGGAGGCGGCCCGCTCCATCCCCACGCTGGTCTTCGGTCCCCGGGAGGCGCAGATGGGGACGGCGTTCACCGACGTCGGCATCCCCCAGGTCGAACAGCAGGGCAGGTCCGCGCGCGCGGGCTGGAGGGCGGCGCAGAAGGAGATCGAGAACGCGGTGGACGAATGACCGCCACGACCACCGTGGTGGAGGGCTCGCCGGCCGGCGAGGCCGGGGAGCGCAGCCGCGGCCGGGCGGGCCCGGGCCCCTGGCGCAGCCGTCTGTACCGCTGGGACCTGCGCTACAGCCCCTATGCGTTCGTCGCCCCGTTCTTCCTCTTCTTCGTGGCATTCGGCCTCTTCCCCCTCCTCTATACGGGCTGGGCCTCCCTGCACCGCGTGGAGCTGACGGCCCCGGACCGGATGCAGTGGGCGGGCCTGCACAACTACGCCCGGCTCCTGGGCAACGACTTCTTCTGGAACGCCCTGCGCAACACCTTCACCATCGGCGTCCTGTCGACCGTGCCGCAGCTGCTGATGGCGCTGGGCCTGGCGCATCTGCTCCACTACCGGCTGCGCGCCGCCACCTTCTGGCGGGTCGCGCTGCTGACCCCCTACGCCACCTCGGTCGCCGCCGCCACGCTCGTCTTCGTCCTGCTCTACGGGCGGGACTACGGCATGGTGAACTGGGCGCTGGGCGCGCTGGGGATCGGCCCGGTCGACTGGCAGAGCGGCACCTGGTCCTCGCAGTTCGCGGTCTCCTCGATCGTGATCTGGCGGTGGACGGGCTACAACGCGCTGATCTACCTGGCCGCCATGCAGGCGGTCCCCGACGAGCTCTACGAATCGGCGGCGCTGGACGGCGCCTCGCGCGGGCGGCAGTTCCGGCACATCACCGTGCCCGCGCTGCGGCCGACGATCCTCTTCACGGTCGTCGTCTCGACGATCGGGGCGACCCAGCTCTTCGGCGAGCCCCTGCTGTTCGGCGGGGCGGGCGGCCAGAAGGGCGGCGCCTCGCACCAGTTCCAGACCCTGGGCCTCTACCTCTACGACCAGGGCTGGTTCAACTACCACCTCGGGCGCGCCTCGGCCGTCGCCTGGACGATGTTCCTGATCCTGCTGCTGATCGCCGCCGCCAACGGGCTGATCGCGCGACGTCTGCGGAAGGACCGGTGAGCCGCTGCCGTGCCGCCCCTCAGCCCCAGGCCCCCGGCCCCGGCCCACCGCGCGGGACGGCAGCTGCACGCCGGGCCCGTCGCCTATGCCGTGCTGACGGTGTTCACCATCGGCTCGCTGTTCCCGCTGGTGTGGACGGCGGTGGCCGCCTCGGGCGACAGCGCCCGGCTGGCCCGCACCCCGCCGCCCTTCTGGTTCGGCGGCCGGCTGCTGAAGAACCTCGGTTCGGCGTGGAGCGACGCCAACATGGGACTCGCGCTGTTCAACACGGCGCTGGTCGCCGGGACGGTCGCGCTGGGCACCGTGCTCTTCTCCACCGTCGCCGGCTTCGCCTTCGCCAAGCTGCGGTTCCGCCTCAAGAGCGCCCTGCTCCTGCTGACCGTCGGCACGATGATGGTCCCGCCGCAGCTGAGCGTCGTCCCCCTCTTCATGGTCGTCGCCGGCCTGGGCTGGACCGACCAGCTGCAGGCGGTGGTGCTGCCCACCCTGGTCAGCGCCTTCGGGGTCTTCTTCATGCGGCAGTACCTTCTCGAGGCGCTGCCCACCGAGCTGATCGAGGCGGCCCGCGTGGACGGGGCGAGCAGCTGGCGCGTGGTGTGGCACATCGTCCTCCCCGTCGCCCGGCCCGCGATGGCCGTCCTGGGCATGCTCTCCTTCGTCCAGGCGTGGAACGACTTCTTCTGGCCCGTCATCGCCCTGACCCAGGAGAACCCGACCGTGCAGGTGGCCCTCACCGGGCTCGGCCGCGGCTACGTACCCGACCAGGCCGTGGTCATGGCCGGTGCGCTGCTGGGCACCCTGCCGCTGCTGCTCGCCTTCACCCTGTTCGGCCGACAGATCGTCGGCGGCATCATGCGGGGCGCGGTCAAGGGCTGACCTTCGCACGTTCCCTCTCCCCCCTCGGAGCGTCTTGATGACCATGACCTTCCCGCCCGGCTTCCTGTGGGGCGCCGCGACCGCCGCGTACCAGGTCGAGGGCGCGGCCGCGGAGGACGGCCGCACCCCTTCCATCTGGGACACGTTCGCCCGCACGCCCGGCCGGGTGCTGGGCGGCGACACCGGTGACACCGCCACCGACCACTACCACCGCCGCCGCGAGGACGTCTCCCTCATGGCGGAGCTGGGCCTGGGCGCGTACCGCTTCTCCGTCTCCTGGCCGCGCGTCCAGCCCACCGGCCGCGGGCCCGCGTCCCGGCGCGGGCTCGACTTCTACCGGGCGCTCGTCGACGACCTCCTCGCCCGGGGCATCCGGCCCGTGCTGACCCTCTATCACTGGGACCTCCCCCAGGAGCTGGAGGACGCGGGCGGCTGGCCCGAGCGTGAGACCGCGCACCGCTTCGCCGACTACGCGCACCTGGTCGGCGAGGCGCTGGGCGACCGCGTCGGGCTGTGGACCACCCTCAACGAACCCTGGTGCAGCGCCTTCCTGGGCTACGCCTCCGGGGTGCACGCGCCGGGCCGTACGGACGACGCGGCCGCCCTGCGGGCCGCCCACCACCTCAACCTGGCGCACGGCCTGGGCGCCCAGGCGCTGCGCGCCGTCGTGCCCGCCGGGGCGCGGCTGTCCGTGGCGCTCAACCCCGGCGCCGTACGGGCCCGCACCCCCTCCCCCGGGGACGTGGACGCTCAGCGCCGCATCGACGCCCTGTCCACCCGTATCTTCACCGAGCCCATGCTGCGCGGGACGTACCCCGCCGACCTGCTGGCCGACACGGCGGCGATCACCGACTGGTCGTTCGTCCTCGACGGCGACATGGACGTCATCAAGCACCCCCTCGACGCGCTGGGCATCAACTACTACGCACCGTCAGTGGTATCAGCCGCCACTGACAACCGGCCCGTCCGCGCCGACGGCCACGGCGGCGAGCGCTCGCCCTGGCCGGGTGCCGGAGGCGTCGCCTTCCACCGGCCGCCCGGCAAGCAGACCGCGATGGACTGGTCCGTCGACCCGACCGGCCTCTACGACCTGCTGATGCGCTTCACGCGCGAGGCCCCGGGCCTGCCGCTGATCGTCACCGAGAACGGCGCGGCCTACGACGACAAGCCGGGCGCCGACGGCACGGTGCACGACCCCGAGCGCATCGCCTACCTCCACGCCCACCTCGAGGCCGTGCTGCGGGCCCTGACCGACGGCGCGGACGTGCGCGGCTACTTCCTGTGGTCGCTACTGGACAACTTCGAATGGGCGTACGGCTACAGCAAGCGCTTCGGCGCGGTGTACGTCGACTACGCCACCCAGGCGCGTACGCCCAAGTCCAGTGCGCACTGGTACGCGCGGCTGATGCGGACGGGCCAGCTGCCGCCCCGCTGAGCGGCGGCTATTCGAAGACGGAGGGCGGCGGCGCCGGCGACGGACGGGCGTCGGCGTCCGTGACGGGCGCCGCGCCGCCGGTGAAGTCGGCCAGGGCCTTGCCGTGTTCGACGCGCCCCTGGTGCGGATCGGTGGCGGCCCGCCGCGTCAGCTCGGCGACCGGCAGCTCACGGTCGGCGGCGAGCAGGACGGCGTTGCCGAAGCGGCGCCCGCGCAGCACCGCCGGGTCGGCGGTCAGGCACAGCTCGGGGAAGACGGTCCGTACGGTGGCTATCTGGGCCCTGACGTGGGCGAGCGGAGGTCCGTCGGCGAGGTTCGCGGCGTAGAAGCCGCCCGGCCGCAGCGCCCGGCGCACCTCGCCCGTGAACTCCGTGCTGGTCAGGTGGGCGGGGGTGCGGGCGCCGCTGAACACATCGGCGATGATCAGGTCCGCCCAGCCGTCCGGCACCTTGGCGAGCATCTCGCGGGCGTCGCCGCCGCGCACCCGTATGCGCCAGGTGCCCTCCAGGGGCAGCTCGCTGCGCACGAACTGCACGAGCGGTCCGTCGATCTCGGCGATCTGCTGGGTGGAGCGGGGCCGGGTCGCGGCGATGTAGCGGGCGAGCGTGAACGCCCCGCCGCCCAGGTGCAGCGCCTGGATGGGCTTTCCGGGCGGTGCGACGAGGTCGGCGATGTGGCCGAGGCGGCGCTGATAGGCGAAGTCGAGGTAGGCGGGGTCGTCGAGGTCGACGTGGGACTGCGGGGCCCCGTCTATCAGCAGGGTGCGGCCGCGCGGCCGGTCGCGGTCGGGGACGAGCTCCGCGAGACCGCCCGCCACCTGCGCGGATATCGGTTCCGCGGCGCGTCCGCGCCCCTGCTTCTGTTTGTCTCCTGCTACCCGACGTGCCACCCGTCCAGTATCGCCGCTCCCACGCGGGGGGCTAACGGCAGCGGTCGACGGCCTCGATCGTGCGGGCCGCCTCGCCGAGCGCGGCACGCAGCACGGCGGGGTCGGTGGCGGCGCCGTAGGCGGCGTCGGGCGCGACCAGCCAGCCGGTGCCGGTGACGGGCGGCTCGGCGAAGGCTCCGGTGCGCAGCCCACGCCCGTAGGTCTGGGTGCAGGCGCTGCCCGGCAGGTCCCAGCCGTCCGCCGTGCCGGGGGGCACGAGGAAGCCGAGGGTGTCGCAGTCGCCGTCGTGCAGGACGGGGCCGACGCCGTCGCGCAGCCGCAGGATGTCGACCGCCTCCAGGCCCTGGCGGGCGGGCACGGTCACCAGGTCGCACGGCCGGCCGGTGTCCTCGTGGCCGGGCGGCGGGTAGGGGGACCGGCTGCGGTCCTGACGCGGCTGGTGCAGCGCCACCGTCGTTCGCGAGCCGCCGCCGATGTCCAGTCCGGCCTCCGCCACGGGAAACCCCTCCTCACGCCGTGCCCACTCCGCGTCGAGCGTGCTCACGCTCTTCACGGTTCAACGTCCGCGGGGCGTCAACGGCTACGGCGCCATGCCGCCGCAAAGGATGGCAGTTCATGGCGGATGACAGGTGGGATATCCGGTTTGTAGGCAAACAGGATGTAGTGGCCTCGCCACAGCCGGTACGGTCATCACGCCACACGGCAGCACAGCCGCCCGCCCCGCGGGTTGCCCGAGGGGCGGCTCGCCAGGGAGAGGGTCCGGCCATGGCGTCGCACCGCGCGTCCTCGTCACCGCGTCCGAACACCGCCTTCCGGGAGCTGCGGGGACAGCGCTCACCAGGCGAGTTCGCGGCGGCCGTGCGCCGTGCGGCTCGTGAGATCGGCGAGCACGTCTCGTGCGACGCGCGCTACATCGGGCGCGTCGAGTCCGGCGAGATCCGCTGCCCCAACTACGCCTACGAGCGGGTGTTCCGGCATATGTTCCCCGGCCGGGAACCGGCGGACATGGGCTTCGCACCGCGCGAGACAGTGCGCGGACGGGGGGCGCGCGGGAAGGGCCACGCGCCCTCCGGGCCTGCCGAGAGCCCGGCCGAAAGCCGTACCCCCGGTGCGGTGGACGGCTCCTTCGACAGCACCGAGGAGAGCGACGTGTTGCGTCGCGCGTTCATGACCACGGGCACGGCCGCCATGGCCGCCGCCTCCCTGGGCGGCGCCCCGGCCGCCCGTGCCCAGCGCCGCGCCGGCGCGACCGAGGCCGCCGCCGTGGAGCAGGCGGTGCGGCGCATCCGGCTGCTCGACGACCGGCACGGCGCCGACGGCCTCTACCGGCGTGCGGGCCGGCCGCTGAAGGCGGCGTACGACCTGCTGGACGCACAGGCGCTGCGGCAGTCGGTGGCGGACCGGCTGCACGCGGGGGCCGGCGAACTCGCCATCTCCGTGGGCTGGCTGGCGCACGACTCGGGCCGCTTCGCCGACGCCCGCTCGCACTACGCGGAGGCGCTGGCGACCGCGCGCGTCGCGGGGGACGCCGGTCTGGAGGCGCACGCCTTCTGCAACACCGCGTTCCTCGCGCGGGACGCCGGGCGGCCCCGGGAGGCGGTGCGCGCCGCGCAGGCGGCCCAGCGGGCGGGCCGGCAGCTGGGGTCGGCGCGGCTGATGGCGCTGCTGACGCTGCGGGAGGCGGGCGGCTGGGCACGGCTGGAGGACCGGGCGGCGACCGAGGAGGCGCTGCTGCGGGCGCGGACGCTGTTCGGGCGGGGGGCCTGCGAGGCGGATCCGGAGTGGATGAGCTTCTTCGGTGAGGCGGAGCTGGAGGGGCTGGAGGCCCAGTGCTGGTCCGCGCTCGGCGACTGGCGGCGCGCGGCGGAGCACGCGGAGCGCGCGGTCGCCCTGCAGGACCCGCACTTCGCGCGGAACATCGCGCTCTACACCGCCCAGCTGGCCGGCGACCTGGCCCGGGCCGGTGCCGTGGACGAGGCGGCGGCCGCGGGGGGCCGCGCCCTGGCCCTCCTGGACCAGGTGCAGTCGGCCCGTATCCGCACGATGCTCACCTCGACGGCCCGCATGCTTCGGCGGCATGCGGCGCATCCGTCGGTGGCCACGTTCCTGGCCCGCCACGAGTCGGCCGCGCAGTCGGCCTGAGCGGGGCCCGCCGTGGGCCGCGGCGGTCAGCCGAGGTGGCCCGTGTCGTTCCAGCGCTCGAGGGCGGGGGCGCCGTAGGCCCAGCCCAGGACGGACAGCGAGGTCGGGTCGAGCCGGATGCGGGAGCCGAAGAAGATGTCCTCGCCCAGCCAGCGTGCGGCGATCGTGCGCAGGATGTGGCCGTGGGCGAAGATCAGGACGTCGCGGTCGGCCGAGCGGGCCCACCGCACGACCTCGTCCGCGCGCGCCGTGATCGCCTCCCGGCTCTCGCCCTCGGGGACGCCGTCCCGCCAGATCAGCCAGTCCGGGCGCCCCGCCTTGATCTCGGCGGGGGTCATGCCCTCGTACGCGCCGTAGTCCCACTCCATCAGCGCGTCCCAGTCGGTGGCCCGGTCGCCGAAGCCGGCCAGCTCACAGGTCTCGCGGGCGCGCACCAGCGGGCTCGTGCGGATCTCCACGTCCGGCAGGGCGTTCCAAGGGGCCCGGTGCAGTCGCTCGCCCAGCAGCTTGGCTCCGCGCCGCCCCTCGTCGAGCAGCGGGATGTCCGTGCGGCCGGTGTGCTTGCCGGACAGCGACCACTGCGTCTGTCCGTGCCGGGCCAGCAGGATGCGCGGTGCCATGGTGAGGCCCCTTCGGGATTTCGGTGACTTTCCGCGTCCATCATCACTCACGTCACCCCGAGGCAACCCTTCGGCCATTCCCGGCGTCTCCTCCCCAGCACCGTGGGGTTTGTGTGAAGGCCGGGGCGGTGTGCGAGCAATGTGGCGTACACCGTACGGTTGCTAGCGCGCTTGTTTGGTCGCCTGAGCATATGGAGAGCCGTCCCGATGTACCGCACCGCACCACAACGGCAGCGGCCGCGCTGGTGGACCGAACTGCCACTGATAGCCGTGGTGTACGGGCTGTACTCGGCGGGCCGGCTGCTGGTCAGAGGCAATGTGCAGACCGCCGTCGATCACGGCCTGTCGATCCTCGATCTTGAAAAAACGTTTCGAATAAACTTCGAACACCCGCTCAACCGGCTGTTCACCGACCATGCCTCCATCGGCATACCCGCCGATTTCGCCTACGCCGCGCTGCATTACCTGCTCACCCCCGCGCTGCTGGTCTGGCTCTTCAAGCGCCGCCCCGACGAGTACCGCCGGATGCGGACCTGGCTGATGATCTCCACCCTCATCGGCCTCATCGGCTTCACCCTCATGCCCACCTGCCCGCCGCGGCTGCTCGACCCGGCCTACGGCTTCGTCGACACGATGCACCAGTACTCGGAGTACGGCTGGTGGGGAGGCGACGCCAGCGCACCGCGCGGGCTGGGCGGGCTCACCAACCAGTACGCGGCGATGCCCAGCCTGCACGTCGGCTGGGCCCTGTGGTGCGGTGCCGTGCTCTGGCGCCAGGGGCGCGCCACCTGGGCGAAGATCGCGGCTGTCGCCTACCCCCTCGCCATCACCCTCATAGTGATGGGCACCGCGAACCACTACTTCCTGGACGCCGTCGCCGGCGCCGCCGTGATGGGCGTGGGCTATCTGCTGGCGCGGCCCGCGCTGCGGCTCGCCGAGCGGATCCGCGGCCTGCTCACCCGGAGCGAACCCGTGGAAACCCCCGGGACGCCCGCGATTGTCAGTGCCGGATGCGAGACTTCGGCGGGTACAGCGCTTCCCCGGACGTCCTTCCCCGGCTCCCCGGCCGGAGCCGGCCGCCCGGGGGCGCCGGAGAGACTTCGCGAGGCGGACGCCAGTGACCAGATCCCTCGACAGCAGGCCCGGGGCGAGGCCGGGGACAGCCGCACCGACGGCGCTGCGACAGCGGCTCGCTGAGCTGCGCGGCCCCTCCGTCGCGCCGCTCCCCCTCGACGCCCGCGCGCTCGCCGCGCTCGCCGCCAACCCCGGCTGCCATCGCCGCGCCCTGCTCGACGGCGCCGGCGTGGACAAGGCCGCGCTGGCCCGGGCCCTCGGCGCACCGGCGACGTTCGGGCAGTCCCAGTTCGCGTTCGTCCGCGGCCACGCCTTCGAGGCGCGGGTCAAGGGCGACGGCGGCGCGGAGCTGATCCGCCTGCTGCACGCGCGGCTGGCCGAAGCGGGCGACCCGCCACCCGGGCCGCAGGACGTCGACCGGCCCGACCTGTCCGCCGCCGGCCCCGAGGGCCGCACCGCCCGCACGGCCCTGGCCCTGCGCGAGGCCACCGCCGCCGGCCGGTGGGCCCTGCTGGACCATCCCCTGCTGGCCCTGACCGTCGCCGGGACGCCCAGCTATCTGGAGCCGGACGCGGTCGTCGTGCACCCCGACGGCAGCTGGACGGTCGTCGAGATCAAGTCCTTCGCGATGGTCGACGGGGCGGCCGACTCCGCGAAGGTGGGCGCCGCGGCGCGGCAGGCGGCGGTGTACGCCCTCGCGCTGGAGCCCGTGGCCGCACGCGTCGGGAAAGGCGCGTCGGTGCGCCATCACGTCCTGCTCGTCTGCCCCAAGGACTTCTCCAACCTCCCGGACGCCGCCCTCGTCGACATCCGCAAACAGCTCGCCACGACCCGCCGCCAGCTCGAGAGGCTCACGGGCGTGGCGGACATCGCCGCCGCCCTGCCGGACGGCACGAGCTTCGACCTCCGCCTGGCCGACGACGGCCGCACCCCGACCCGTCCCGCGCACGAGCTGGCCGGCGCCGTCGACGCGGTGGCGGCGGCGTACGCCCCCGAGTGCCTGGCCGCGTGCGAGCTGGCCTTCCACTGCCGCGAGCGCGCGCGGGCGGCGGACCGCGTCCAGGTCCTGGGTCGCGGGGTCCGTGCCGAGCTGGGCGGGCTGACCACCGTCGAGGCCGTCCTCGCCGCGGCGGCCGGCGAGGACGGCGACCCCGGGGACCCGACGGTCGCCGCGCTGCGCCGGGCGGCGGCGCTCAGGGCGGAGGCAACGGCGGAATCGGGGGCGGCGGCATGTCTTTGATCAGCACGCTGGCGCGGCTGGAGGCCGTACGGGAGGGCCGCGCGCGGCCCCTCGCGACCGTGCGGCACCGGCATCTGTCCGGCGATCCGCTCGTGTTCGTGCCGCTGACGACCGCCGGCGAGGCGGGCGCGCCGCTGGGCGCGATGGTGGGCACCGACCGGGACGCACCCCGGCTGCTCGTCGTGGCCCAGCCGCGCGACCGTGACCTGCGGTTCGCCTTCCTCGCCGAGCTGGCCGCCGAGATGCTGCCGTACGTCGAGGGCTACAGCGAGGACGTCGAGCGCGAGGAGCGCAAGGAGACCGATCCGGAGACCGGGAAGAAGGTGCCGGTCGAGGTCGAGCTGTGCGCGGACGCGCCCCAGCTGCTGGTGCCGAGTGCGGCCGGCGTGGAGTACGTCCGGCTGCTCGGCCGCTCGATGCGCTTCCGCCGCACCGCCGAACAGGACCCCGAGGCCGCCCACCCCGCTCCCCCGCGCGTACCGCTGCTGGGCCGCTGGCTGACGCACTATGGCGAGCGGGCGCACGTACCGGGCTCGTCGCTGCTGCTGTCCATGACGCAGGCGCTGGGCCGGCACTGGGCGACGGGCCAGAGCGTGCTGGAGGACCAGCACCTGGGGGCGCTGCTCGCCTGGATCGACCCGCCGGAGGGGACGTCCGGCGCGCAGGCGGCCCTGCGGGCGGAGCTCGAGCGCGACGCGGACGGCCTGCCGGTGACCCCGCCCGCGGGCCCCGCCACGGACCCGGTCTTCGACAACAGACTCCTGGCCCCGGCCGTCGCCCGCTACGACCGCGCCCGCGCCGAGGCCCTCCAGGCGCCGCCGCACCGCGTCGCGGCCGCGCACGCGGCACTGGCCGGCGCCGAGCGTGCCGTCCGCGAGTTGCTCGAGTCCCAGCTGCGCCCCACGTGGGACGCCGTCTGGCACGGCGTCGACCTGCTGCGCGCCCTCCCCGAGGGCGCGCACGTGTCCGAGCGCTGGAAGCGCGACCGCTGGTCGTACACCGCGCACCGCGACCGGGTCCGCGCCGGCGAGCCCCCGCAGCCCCGGCGGGACGACGCCGTGACGGCGGCCCGCAAGCTCGCGGCCCGCGAGAGCGCGCAGGCGCGGCTGGACGCACAGGAGGCGCTGGACGATCCGCTGGTGATGGCCGGGCGGCGGCTGGCCGGCGAGGCGTTCGCCGGCGAGGTCACCGAGGTGGTGATGGCGTATTCGGAGGCGAAGGTCCCGCGCCCCCGCCCGCTGGTGACCCTCCGTACGTCCGACACCCCGCACCTGTCCGACGGCGTGAAGCTGCACCGTGTGCTGCCGGACGGCAAGGCGCAGCCCGCCGAGTTCGTGGCGTACGAGCCGGACGGCGCCCTGACCGTACGACTGACCGGCGGAATGGGGCGCGGCAAAGTGCCCGACACGGGCTCCGTGCCCGGGCCGGGCGACCGCGTGTGCTGGACACTCTTCGAACACGCGCCCAGGGGCGGCCCCGAGCTGCCGGATCCCGAGCGGACCCCCTGGACCCACGGCGGCCCGCCGGCCGCCCCGGCCGAAGCCCCCGACCCCGTGACCGCGGAGGACCGTCTGTGACCGTACGTCTGGCGCGGGGCCGCGCCTTCGACCCCGCCGGAGCCGCGGCGGCGGCCACGGACGCCATCCTGCGCGACACCCTGCACAGCCCGCACCGCGGTGTGGTCGTGGACTCCCCGCCGGGCGCGGGCAAGTCGACGCTGGTCGTGCGGGCGGCGCGTGAGCTGGCGGGCGCGGGCCGCCCGCTGATGATCGTCGCGCAGACCAACGCGCAGGTGGACGACCTCGTGCTGCGGCTGGCGGAGCAGGAGCCCGAGCTGCCGGTCGGCCGGCTGCACAGCAACGAGCGGCACCCCTACGACCCGGCGCTCGACGCGCTCGACCAGGTCGTGCCGTCGGCGAAGGCGGCGGATCTGGCCGGGCTGGACGTCGTGGTCTCCACGGCCGCGAAGTGGGCGCACACCAAGGTCGCCGAGCCGTGGGGGCACGCGATCGTCGACGAGGCGTACCAGATGCGCTCGGACGCGCTGCTCGCGGTGGCGGGGCTGTTCGACCGGGCGCTGTTCGTGGGCGATCCCGGGCAGCTGGACCCCTTCAGCGTGGTGGGGGCCGAGCAGTGGGCGGGGCTGTCGTACGACCCGTCTGCGAGCGCGGTGAGCACGCTGCTCGCGCACAATCCCGGGCTTCCCCAGCACCGGCTGCCGGTCTCCTGGCGGCTGCCCGCCTCGGCGGCGCCGCTGGTCTCCGACGCGTTCTATCCGTACACGCCCTTCCACAGCGGCACCGATCACGGCGACCGCCGGCTGGCGTTCGGGGTGGCGTCCGACGGCTCGGGCCCGGACCGGGTGCTGGACGAGGCGGCCGTCTCCGGCTGGGGCCTGCTGGAGCTGCCCGCGCGCCATACGCCGCGCACGGACCCGGAGGCGGTCGGTGCGGTGGCCCTGGTCGTGCGGCGCACACTGGACCGGGGCGGGGCCGTGACCAGCGAGCGCTCGCCCGACCCGGTGCCGCTGACGGCGGACCGGATCGCGGTCGGCACGGCCCACCGCGACCAGGCCGCGGCCGTGCGCGCGGCGCTCGCCGACCTGGGCGTCGAGGGGGTCACGGTGGACACGGCCAACCGGCTCCAGGGCCGGGAGTTCGACCTGACCGTGGTGCTGCACCCCCTGTCGGGCCGCCCGAACGCGACGGCGTTCCACCTGGAGACCGGGCGCCTGTGCGTCCTGGCCTCGCGCCACCGGCACGCGTGCGTGGTGGTGTGCCGGGCGGGCGTCGACCGCCTGCTGGACGAGCACCCCTCGACGGAACCGGTGCAGCTGGGGGTCACGGTGAAGTTCCCGGACGGCTGGGAGGCCAACCACGCGGTGCTCTCCCACCTCGCCGAGCACCGCATCACGTGGCGGCCCTGAACCGCGGCGCTCCGCGTCGGGGCGGGCCGGCGCGAAGCCGGGGGGCGGGGGCGCACTTGCGCGCGGCAGGACAATGGATGACGGTGCAGACGATTCTGGAGGTATGTACATGTGCGAGCCGAAGCAGGCTCCCGGCGCGCAGGACAGTGCTCCGCGCCGCCTGAAGCCCGCGCAGCTGCTCTTCGAGCCACCCGAGGCCGTCGCCGATCCCGAGCATTTCTTCGACCTCGAGTCGATCGAGGACCCGCGTGAGTTGCTGGCCCGCTCCACGGAGCTGGCGCTGGCCTTCCGCGCGGCCGCGGACCGGGCGACGGAGTTCCAGGCGGTGGCGGCGGCTCAGCTCGCCGATCCCCGGCGCTTCGACCGGCTGCCCCCGGCAGTGATCGCGGCGCGCGCCGAGTGGAGCGAGGACTACGCGAAGAAGATGGTCGAATTCGGCCGCGAGCTGCTGCGCGGCAGCAGCACCCCGGTCGACTGACCCGTACGGCCCATGATCTCGATCATGGGCCGTTGGCATATGCGGCGCACAAGGTAGCGCACCGCACCGCGCCCTGTCCCGATTTCCGGCAACTACCGCAGGCGGACCCCATGGCGCCGCCGACCATAGGGGCCATGAGCTCCTGGCCGCACCCTCCGCGCCCCGTCCGCCACCGGCCCGCCGCCCCCTGCGTCACGCTCGCCGGGGCCGACTGGCTCGCCTCCGCCAGCCGGTCCCCCGGCGGCGTCCACGCCCTGTGGGCCGACAACGCCACGGCCCCGGCCGTCCTGCCCTGCGGCAAGGTCTTCGACGTGATCGGCGCGCCGACGCTGTTCGGCCGCCGGATGCTCGACCACCTGTGGTCGCCCGCCGGGCCGGGCTCGGGCCCGGTGGCGGCCCAGCGCGGCAGGCTGCTGCTGTTCGCCGCGCCCGGCACGGCCCAGCGGCTGCCCGCCCTGCTGGCCTGGGAGGAGTGGGGCGAGGACGCGGAGGGCGGCCGGGCCCTGCCCCCGCTCCTGTCCTACGGCACGGGCGACGCCGTGACCGTCCCCCCGCTGTATCCGCTGCCCGACGAGACCGGGCTCGCCCCCACCGCGCCCCGCTGGCTGGTGGCCCCGGAGACCCGCCACCCCTGGCTGCCGGGCGCGGACGCCCTTCTGTGGGCCTGTGTCCGGGCGGCCAGGGCAGCCTCGGTACCCATGTCTGTGCGGGGCTGAAACATACGGATTTTCGTTCCACCGGATCAGGGTGCTAAAGTCTTCCACGTCAGCAGGCGCCGCTAGCTCAGTTGGTTAGAGCAGCTGACTCTTAATCAGCGGGTCCGGGGTTCGAGTCCCTGGCGGCGCACAGACAGTCGAAGGGCCTCATCGAAAGATGAGGCCCTTCGTCGTATGCGCAGGTGGCAGGGGTCCTCGTCTCAACCCCGTCGCACCTTCACCGTCCAGGCCCCGGTCGCCGTGTGGCCGCGCACCTCCACGCGGACCCCGTCCGCGGCCGAGCCCAGGGACTCCCCGGGGCCGAGCGGCGCGTCCGCCAGGGGCGGATAGACGGACTGGCCCCAGCAGGCGTGCCCGCCCGGATGGCCGTCCAGCACCTGGATGGGCCCGCCGCCCGAGGCGGTGTCGCTGCGCACCCGGTAGACCAGCACCCCCTCGGTGCAGGTGGCCGAGTCGTTGCCGCTGGCGCCGCGCGCCTCGACGACGATGGCGCTGGTCGCGCCCGTACGGACCACGACCATGCGGGTGCGGGAGTCCGTGCCGGGGTGCATCGGGGCCTCAAGGGGCTGGAGGGTGTGCAGGGAGGCGCCGGGGCCGTTGACGCAGTCGACCTGGCGCGCGGACAGCCAGCCCAGTTTCCACTTGTGCCAGCCGAAGGGATCCGAGGCCAGTCCGAACTGGCTGCCCATGAGGTCCCAGTCCCCGACGTGGGTGTCCCAGTCGCCCTTGCCGTCCGTGGGCCGGTGGTAGAGGTCGGGCAGGTCCAGCACGTGGCCGGTCTCGTGGGCGAGGACGTTGCGGTCCGGCGGGTGGTGCTCGAAGACGGTGACGACGCGGCGCAGGTCGCTGCCGTCGACCCGGATGGGCTCCTCCAGGTTGACGACCTTGGTCGCGTCGGAGTCGACGCCGGGGGCGTCGGGGTCGGCGACGAGGTAGACGAGGTTGTAGCGCCGGAAGTCCACCGTGCGGTCCGCGGCGGCGATGGCGTCGCGCAGATAGGCCGAGCGCCGCTCGCCGTCCCAGTCGCGCTGTATGTGGTACTCGCCGGAGGTGCGGGGCATCTGGAACCAGTGCTTCACCGGATGGACGCGCAGCGTGAACCGCCCGTAGGAGGCCCGCTCGAAGAAGCGGGAGGTGCCGGGGAAGTGGTCGGCGGCCAGCCGTTCGGGGGTGACGGCGGGCCGGGAGTCCGGGAAGGACAGGAAGATCATGACGGCGTCGAGCCGGCCGACCGGGCGCGGATAGTCCGGATTCCAGGTGTCGACGCCCTCGGAGTGATGCGCCTGACTGCGCGGGAGCGCGCAGGGGCCGCCGGGCCCCGCCGCGTGCGCCGGGGCGGCGACGACGGTCGTGGCGATGGCGCACAGACAGGTGAGCATCGCGCCCAGGCGGCGCAGCCGGGAGCGATCCCCGCGGCGCGGCCGCGGCCGGTCCACTCCCATGGGTGTCAGCGGACGCACCACGTCGACCTCCTGGGACGGAATCGGGAGACCTCACCCACCCTCTTGTTATTTGCGGTGTTATGCCCCGTTTCACTACCCCAGTCGAGTGACTAAGCCGACTTCTGGGTACATCACACTCGGTCACGGATGGTCAATCGACAATGTCAGCCGAAAAGAAACGCCCGGCGGGCTCAGGCATGAATGCGCACCGACGCGCATGGACGCACAGAAACGGTCGGACCCACGCCGACGGCTCCCCCACTCGCGGCCGGGCCGCTGGAACGGTCCCTGCGCGGGCTCTATGCTCGCCACACTTCGAGCACAGAATCCCCCTACAGGCGGCCATTTACCGCCTTTTCCACCACGCGTACGAGACACACGAAACCCGCACGGGATTCCGTGCGGAACGAATGCCACGCGGGAGCGAACGTTGAGCGGAACACTCGACGGCCAGGGCACCACGCCCGATTCGAAGCCGCCAGTCGTCACGCAACGTCACGTCACTTCGAATGAGTTCCGCGCTGCCTTCCGTGCCGCGCACCTCGGTATGGCCGTCGTCGGCCGCGACGGCCTCGTACGCACCGCCAACGACGCCCTCGGCGCCCTGCTGGGCACCGATCCCGCGCATCTGCAGGACTCCCCCGCCGCCGAGTTCACCGGCCTGCGCGAGGACTCCCGGACCTGGAGCGCCTACCGGGAGGTCCTGCTCGGCCGCCGCGACCGGCTGCACTGCACCCGCAGGCTCAGACAGTCCGGCGGGCAGGGGCTGTGGGCCGAGGTGACCGTCACCCCGCTGCCGGAGACCCCGGACGCGCTGCTGTCGGTCGCCGACATCAGCGACCGGCGCGATCTACGGGCCCGGTTGCGGCACCTGCGGATGCACGACCCGGTGACCGGGCTGCCCAACCGCAGCCTGTTCTTCGAACGCCTGGCCACCGCGCTGGCCGCGGCGGCCGTCGACCGGGGAGGCGGCCGGATCGGGCTGTGCTACCTCGACCTGGACGGCTTCAAGGCCGTCAACGACACCCTCGGCCACCGGGCCGGCGACCGGCTGCTGGGCGCGGTGGCCAGGCGCCTGACGGAGTGTGCGGCGCCCGGCGGCCACCTGGTGGCGCGGCTGGGGGGCGACGAGTTCGCGCTGCTCGTCGAGGAGTCCGCGGGCACCGAGCAGCTGATCGACCTCGCCGCGGCCGTCCAGGCCGGGCTCGCCCGGCCGTTCGAGGTGGCCGGGCAGCGGCTGGCGGTGTCGGCGAGCATCGGCGTGGTCGAGCGCCCGGCGGCCGGGACGCACGCCACCGAGCTGATGCAGGCGGCGGACACCACGCTGTACTGGGCCAAGGCGGACGGCAAGGCCCGCTGGACCCTCTTCGACCCCGAGCGCAACGCCCACCGGATGACCCGCCAGGCCCTGTCGAGCACCCTGCGGCCCGCCGTCGACCGCGAGGAGTTCGCCCTGCAGTACCAGCCGCTGGTCGGCCTCGGCGACGGCGTCGTACGGGGCGTGGAGGCGCTGGTGCGCTGGCACCATCCGCAGTTCGGCACGCTCGCGCCGAACCGGTTCATCGGACTGGCCGAGGAGACCGGCGCCATCGTGCCGCTGGGCCGCTGGGTACTGGCGACCGCCTGCCGCCAGGCCCGCCGCTGGCAGCTCGACCACCCGGACGAACCGCTGGTCGTCAGCGTCAACGTGGCGGTGCGCCAGGTGTGGGACTCCGACCTCGTCGCGGACGTGGCCGAGATCCTCACCGATACCGGGCTGCCGCCGAGCCTGTTGCAGCTGGAACTCACCGAGTCGGCGGTCATGGGCTCGGCGGGCCGGCCACTGCAGCAGCTGCAGGCGCTCAGCGACATGGGCGTCGCCATCGCCATCGACGACTTCGGCACCGGCTACTCCAACCTCGCCTACCTCAGCCGGCTACCCGTCTCCACCCTCAAGCTCGACGGGTCCTTCGTCCACGGCTTCCGCACCGAGGAGCATCCCAACCCCGCCGACGAGACGATCGTCGAGGCGCTCGTGCAGCTCGCGCACCGGCTGGGGCTGACGGTCACGGCGGAGTGCGTGGAGAGCGCGGAACAGGCCGAGCGGCTCGGGCGGATCGGGTGCGACACCGGCCAGGGGTGGTTCTACTCCCGGCCGGTGCCGGCGGACCGCATCTCCGCGCTGCTGAGCGCGGGGGTGCGGCCCTAGGCGCCCCGCTTACGCTCCCTGCGCGCTCCCCGGCAGCCCGTACGCGTCGGCGATCAGCTCGTAGCTGCGCAGCCGCGCCTGCGGGCCGTGGACGTTGGCCGTGATCATCAGCTCGTCGACTCCCGTCCGCTTCACCAGGGCGTCCAGCCCCTCCCGTACCTGCTCCGCGGTGCCGAAGACGACGTTGCGCAGCCAGTCGGCGACGAACTCCTGCTCCGCGAGCCCGTAGGCGTACCGCTCCGCCTCCTCCGGCGAGGGCACCAGGCCCGGGCGCCCGGTGCGCAGCCGCAGCATCGACAGGGCGCCGGTGAGGACCTGGCGGCGGGCCTCCTTGGGGTCGTCGGCCGCCAGGGCCTGGACGCCGATCTTGGCGTAGGGGCGGTCGAGGACGGCCGAGGGGCGGAAGGACTCGCGGTACAGCTCCAGCGCCGGAAGGGTGTTGGCCGAGGAGAAGTGGTGCGCGAAGGAGAACGGCAGGCCGAGCAGCCCGGCCAGGCGGGCGCTGAATCCGGAGGAGCCCAGCAGCCACAGGGAGGGGCGGTCGGCCCGCTGCACCCCGCCGGGGACCCGGCCCTGGACGGGCCCGGGCACGGCGTGGATGCGGGCGTAGGGGTGGCCGTCGGGGAAGTCGTCGTCCAGGAAGCGCGTCAGCTCCGCCAGCTGCTCGGGGAAGTCGTCGGCGCCCTCGGCGAGCCGGTCCTGGCGGCGCAGCGCGGCGGCGGTGGCGCCGTCCGTGCCGGGTGCGCGGCCGAGGCCGAGGTCGACGCGGCCGGGGGCGAGGGCCTCGAGGGTGCCGAACTGCTCGGCGATCACCAGCGGTGCGTGGTTGGGCAGCATCACGCCGCCGGAGCCGAGGCGGATGCGGTCGGTGTGGGCGGCGAGGTGGGCCAGGAGGACGGCCGGGGAGGAGCTGGCGACGCCGGGCATGGAGTGGTGCTCGGCGACCCAGAAGCGGTGGAATCCGCGCCGTTCGGCCAGGCGGGCCAGCTCGACGGTGGTGCCGAAGGCCTGCCGGGCGGTCCGGCCGCTGCCGACGGTCGCGAGGTCCAGTACGGACAGGGGCACGGGGGCGGCGCCGAGGGGTTTCGCCCGGATGATGTCGTCCTGTACGTCGGCCACGGTGGCCCGCCTCCCTGATTCGGCTGAGTGTGCGCCGGAGCGCCGGTGCGCCCCGACCGGACACAACCGGAGTCAATCTCCGCTTATTCCGGCAGCCGTTTCCATGACGGCGGCATATGCCAAGGTGGCGAGGCCCAGGACAGAGGTACGAGCGCGCGGCCGATTCTGCTCAACACCCTCTCCGCGCCCCCTCTTTCGCCCTTATCGTGGGCAGTGGTAGACCCACCGGAAATCGCTAGGGGGAGACCGTGGCGCTCAGGCCCGAGCCGACCGCACCGTTCCATTCGGTGCAGTACGCCTTGCGCGTGCTGGAGACGGTCGCCAAGTACACCGGCGGCGTGAGCGAGGCCCAGCTCGCCCGCGAGACCGGGCTGCCCGCCGCTCAGCTCACCCACCTGCTGCTGATGCTCCGCCGCGAGGAGTACGTGGAGCGCACCGGCGACGGCGGCTACGTCACCGGCGAGTCCCTGGTCCTGCTGGGCGCCGGCGGGGACCGCAAGAAGGCCCTGGAGCGCAAGCTCCAGCGCTCCCTGACCGCGCTGCGCGACCGGGTCGGCGCCGCCGTCTACCTCAGCAGCTATGTCGACGGCGAGATCCGGATCACGCAGTACGCGGACGGGCCGCGCACCCCCAAGGTCCACGAATGGGTCGACTTCCGCTCCGCCGCCCACGCGATGGCGCTCGGCAAGTGCCTGCTCACCCAGCTCGACCTCGACGACCGGCGCGACCACCTCTCGCGCCACCGCACGGCCCGGCTCACCTCCAAGACGATCACCAACGAGAAGGTCCTGTTCAGCAAGCTGGACGCCCAGCCCGTGAGCGTGCCCGTCCTCGACCTCCAGGAGTACGCGGTGGGCACGGTCTGCGCGGCCGTCCCGATCACCGCGGGCCGCTCGGTCGGCTCGCTGGCGCTGTCCCTGCCCGTCCAGCACGCCCACCGGCTGCGGCAGGCGGCCGACACCCTGAACCGGCACGCCGCCCCGATGCTGCTGTCGATGGCGCTCTGACGCCGTCCGGCACCGGCCGGCACAGCCCCCGCACCGCGTCGCCAGGGGCCGGTGTGACGGGTGGTTCGGAGCACCCCGCGACATCAGGTAGAGTTTTCTCTGTCAGCAGGCGCCGCTAGCTCAGTTGGTTAGAGCAGCTGACTCTTAATCAGCGGGTCCGGGGTTCGAGTCCCTGGCGGCGCACAGACAGACGAAGGCCCTCACCGATCGGTGAGGGCCTTCGTCGTTCGGCCCGTAGCATGGAAGGCCGCGCCCGGCAGGCGCGCCGCAGACCGGAGAGGAGAAGCACACGTGCCACAGCGTCGCCGCCCGACGGCAGCCGCCGTGCTCCTGCTCCTCCTCGCCGTCGTCTTCGCCCCCGCCCTCAGCGGCGCCGGCCCCTCCGCCGCCGCGCCGGCCGGCACCTCCGCCTTCACGGCTTTCACCCCCTTCGCCAAGACCCACGCCCCCGGCCCCGAAGCGGCAGCCGCCGGCTCGCTGTCCGAGGTCCGCCCCCGCGCGGACGCCGGGGACACCGGTGGCGCCTGCCGCCAGCAGGACGTGCCCCTCAAGGGCGCCGAGATCGCCGTCGCCTCCGGCCACGGCGACCCCCTCACCGGCCCCGGCGCCACCGCCCGCGTCGCCCTCCCCCAGGCCGAGGTCCCGCAGGCCGGCCCGGCCAGGGCCCCGCCCGCACCGCTCGCCGGCTGCGCCGAGCTGCTCCCCGTCCTGCGGATCTAGACACGCCCGCCACGGCCCCGCACGGGCCGTGCTCCGGCATGCCCAGATTCCGTACGACCCATGGAGCTCCACCTCATGTCCGCACGCACCTCCACGCCCTCCCGTCGCATAGCGGCCGTCGGCGCCGTCCTCGCCCTCATCGTGGCGCTCGTCGCCGCGGGCATCGCCATCGGCAAGAGCGCGGGCGGGTCCGGCAAGGACAAGCCCTCCGCCGCCGACCAGCCGGCCTTCGACCCGCAGCAGCCGGTCTACGACCAGATGGAGAAGGCCACCAGCCGCCGCAAGGACGGCGACCCGCTCGCCGTCGGCAGGACGGACGCGCCCGTCGTCCTCGTCGAGTACGCCGACTACCAGTGCTCCTACTGCGGCCGCTTCACCCGCGAGACCCAGCCCGAACTGATCAAGAAGTACGTGGACGAGGGCGTGCTGCGGATCGAGTTCCGCAACTTCCCGATCTTCGGCAAGGACTCCGAGCGGGCCGCCCGCGCCTCCTGGGCCGCCGGGCAGCAGGGCCGCTTCTGGCAGTTCCACCACGAGGCGTTCGCCAAGCTCCGCAAGGGCGACGCGCTGGCCGAGGACAAGCTGGCCGACCTGGCCGGCACGGCCGGCGTGAAGGACCTCGAGAAGTTCCGCGCCGACATGAACGGCTCCGACGCCGCCGCCGCGGTCAAGAAGGACCAGGAGGAGGGCTACTCCCTCGGCGTGCAGTCCACCCCGACCTTCCTCGTCGGCGGCCGGCCGCTGGCCGGCGCCCAGCCGATGAAGGAGTTCGAGGCGGCCATCGCCCGGGCCAAGGCCGTCCAGGCGACCCGGTCCGACGCCGGGAAGAGCGGCAAGTGAGCGACATCGGCTACCTCGCCGCCTTCCTCGGCGGCGTCCTCGCCCTGGTCAGCCCGTGCAGCGCGCTGCTGCTGCCCGCGTTCTTCGCCTACTCGCTCGCCACCCCCGGCAAGCTCCTCGCCCGCACCGGCGTCTTCTACCTGGGGCTCGCCACCACGCTCGTCCCGCTCGGCGCGGCCTCCACCGCCGCCAGCCGGCTCTTCAACGGCCACCGCGACGCACTGATCACCACCGGCGGCTGGGTGGTCGTCGCGCTGGGCGTCGCACAGATCCTCGGCCTGGGCTTCGCCTCGAAGCGGGCCCAGGCGGCGGCCGGGCGCATCACCCCCCGCTCGGCGGCGTCCACCTTCCTGCTGGGCTGCGTCTACGGGCTCGCGGGCTTCTGCGCCGGCCCGATCCTCGGCGCGGTGCTGACCGTGACCGCCGTCGACGGCAACCCGGTGTACGGGGCGTCGATGCTCGCCGTCTACGCGCTGGGCATGGCGCTGCCGCTGTTCGTGCTGGCGCTGTTCTGGGACCGCTTCCGGCTCGGCAGCCGGGGCTGGCTGCGCGGCAGGGAGCTGCGCCTGGGCCGGCTGCGGCTGCACACCACCTCCCTGGTGTCGGGGCTGTTCTTCATCGGGATCGGGGTGCTCTTCCTCGCCTACGGCGGGACCACCGGGCTGCCGGCGGTCGTGGACGCCGAGCAGGAGTTCAAGCTGGAGGAGTTCGCCTCCCGGGTGGGCAACGCGGTGCCCGACTACGCCCTGCTGGCGGTCGTCGCCCTGGTGGTGGCGGGGGTGCTGGGGCGCATCGCGCTGCGGCGTGATGCGGAGTCCGAGGACGACTGAGGCGCGGCGGTGACCGCGCGCGGGCCTGCCCGCGCGCGGCCGCCCCTTCGCGGAATCGGACGTCTTTCAGAACCGGACGTCGGAACAGGCGTAGAACGCGTTGCCCGTGTCGGCGATGGTCCACACGGCCACGACCAACTGCTTGCCGGCCCTCCCGGAGGGGAGGGTGCCCTGGTGGGTGACGGTGGCGTCGGGTACCCGGCCGCCGTAGGGGACGGTCAGGAACGGCTGGGTGTCGAGTGCCGCGCGGGTGAGCGGCTTGGTGGGGTCGTAGCCGCTATGGGTGAGGTAGTAGCGGAAGTCGGTGGTGGCGTGGCGGGCGGTGAGCTTCCAGCGGAAGTCCAGCTTCTGGCCCGCCGTGACCTGGGTGGCCGGCCAGTTGCCGGCGCGAGGGTCGTCGAGTTCGGCGAAGCGGCTGTTGCCGCCCGCACAGATGGTGCCGTCGGCGGGGCCGCGGGCCGGGAAGCCCTTGGGGCCCTCGACGGACTGGGGCTCCCACTGGATTTCGCCACAGTTCTGCACCGTGCCCTTGGCACAGAACACCTGGCGGCTGGTGGGCGAGTCGGTGTAGCCGTGGCTGCCGGCGCTCGTGGTGGAGAAGAGCGAGACACAGGCGACGCCTAAGCCGATGAGCGCCGCACTGATCTTTTTGCGCATACGTCACTCCTCGAGAACGTGGGGGGTTCTGTGAGTCGAGTGGACTGCGGTCTAGACCAAGGCGGAGGCTAGTACCGGCCGATAGTCATGTCCAGGCCAAAAGCGCGCCCTTGACACGCTTCGTTACCCCATCGCCGCGCGGTGGCTCAGCGTACGGGCCGGTTCTTCGCCGGCTTGGGCCGGACGGGTGACGGCCGGCCGTACATATGGGCGTCGTAGAAGGAGAAGCCGGAGACGCGGACCTTGGTCCCGGGGCGCGCCGCCTCGATGTACCGCCCGCCGCCCACGTAGATCGCCACGTGGTGGACGCCGGACGCCCGGCCGTTGGTGGACCAGAAGACGAGGTCGCCCCGGCGCAGCGCGCTGCGCGGGATGCGCAGGGTGGCGCGGTACTGGTCGGCCGCCACGCGCGGCAGCCGGATGCCCGCCCGGCGGTAGGCCTGCTGGACGAGCCCGGAGCAGTCCCAGCGCTGCGGGCCGTCGCCGCCGTAGCCGTACGGTTCCCCGATCTGGCGGAGGGCGAAGGCGATGGCGCGCTCCAGGTCCCGCGCGGCGACCTCGTCCGGCGCGTCGGCCGCTTCCGCGGCTTCAGGCCCTTCCGGCTCTTCCACCACGTTCAGCACGTCGACCTCGTCCGGCAGGTCCACCACCTTGGGCTCTTCGGGGGCCCCGGGGACCTCCTGCGCACCGGTAGCCTCGCGCGTCTCGTGCATCCCGGGAGCAGCGGTCTCGCCGGGTTCCTGGCTCGGGGTGGGGGTGGGATCGGGCGGGTCGGCGGTCGCCGGGGTGGCGCCCGAGCCCGCGATCACCGCGGCGCCCACGGCCGCGACCAGGGCGCCCCGTGCGCCGCGCGGCCGCCGCCGGGCGCCCTCGCCGGGCATCTCTTCCGGTATGTCGTCTATGTCGTCGGGCATCTCCCTGCTGCCTTTCCGTCGGTCCACCCCCTCCGGCATCGCTCGGCACAGCTTCTCAACGGCCGAAACAGACCGCATGTCGCCTATTGATTACCGTACGTAAGGATTGTCCGGGTAAGGGTCCCGGGAAGGTGGTCCGGAGCACCCCCGGGAATCAGGTAGAGTTTTCTCTGTCAGCACGCGCCGCTAGCTCAGTTGGTTAGAGCAGCTGACTCTTAATCAGCGGGTCCGGGGTTCGAGTCCCTGGCGGCGCACGCGAGACTCAGGGCTCCTCATCGATGATGAGGAGCCCTGAGTCGTTCTCTGAGCGATGCGAACACACAAGCGTGTCAGATGTGACCACTTAAGCAACGTTCGTACGCATCTTCGTTCGACGTACCGCTTTGCCCGGTAAACACCTTGTTTCACCCTTGCGATCATGATGCGCGGTCCGAGATCCTGAAACGCACAGCTACACCCAATGTCACGTGATGACCAGTGAGTTGGGTGGTGCCGGGGGGAGCCGGCACCGGCACGCCCGTACGGTCAAGGGGGGTCGGCGGGCATGAACTGGCACACACGCACTCACCATGCGTGCGGGGGGATGACTCATGACGTCCATGCCTGCCGACGCCCGGCAGCAGACTTACGATCCATCGGTGACGACGCGCGTGCGCGTCCCCTCCCCGGCCTCCCCGGCCGGCGCGGGAGACCGCCCGCAGCAGCCGGAGCCGCCCCGGACCCCGCCGCCGCACCATCGCGAGCCGCTCCCGCGCTTCGACTACGAGCACTACAGCCGTCTGGCCGGCCCGCTGACCGACCCCGACCCGGGCCCCGGCCCCTACCGCGTCCGCTACCGCAGCCTGCTGGCGGACGAGCCGCACCGCATCCAGGCTGCGCTGCTGCTGGGGGCGGCGCCCGTGGTCTCGCTCGCGCTGCTGGTGTGGCTGATGCAGCCCTCGCACTGGACCCAGCGGGAGAACGGCTCCCTGCTGATGCGGGTCCTGGACACCGTGATGCTGGTGTCCATCGGACTGATCGAGCTGTTCCGCACCATGAACGTCACCTCCAACGCCCATGCCACCCTGGTGGCCCGTGATCCGATACCGGTGGTCCCCGAGACCGGCACCAAGGTCGCCTTCCTGACCTCCTTCGTGCCCGGCAAGGAGCCGATCGAGATGGTCACCAGGACCCTCGAGGCGGCCGTGCGCGTGCGCCATCGCGGCCCGGTCCACGTCTGGCTGCTGGATGAGGGGGACGACCCCGAGGTCAAGGCCGTCTGCGCACGGCTGGGCGTGCGCCATTTCTCCCGCAAGGGCATCGCGAAGTGGAATCAGCAGAAGGGCCCGCACCGGGCGAAGACCAAACACGGGAATTACAACGCCTGGCTCGACGCCCACGGCGACGAGTACGACTTCTTCGCCTCCGTCGATACCGACCACGTCCCCCTTCCCAACTTCCTCGAGCGGATGCTCGGTTACTTCCGTGACCCCGATGTCGCCTTTGTCGTTGGACCTCAGGTGTACGGGAACTACGACGCGGCGGTCACCAAGGCCGCCGAAAGCCAGCAGTTCCTCTTCCACGCCCTCATCCAGCGCGCCGGCAATCGCTATGGCGCGCCCATGTTCGTCGGCACCAACAACGCCGTGCGCATCAGCGCGCTCAAGGGCATCGGCGGTCTGTACGACTCGATCACCGAGGACATGGCCACCGGCTTCGAGCTGCACCGGCACCGCAATCCCGGCACGGGCAGGAAGTGGCGCTCGGTCTACACCCCGGACGTCCTCGCCGTGGGCGAGGGGCCGAACGCCTGGACGGACTTCTTCACCCAGCAGCTGCGCTGGTCCCGGGGCACGTACGAGACCATCCTCAAGCAGTACTGGAAAGGCCCCTTCAGCCTCTCCCCGGGGAAGTTCCTCAACTACACCCTGATGGTCATCTACTACCCCATGACGGCGATCAACTGGATGCTCGGCGCTCTCAGTTGCGCCCTCTTCCTGGGGATGGGCGCCTCCGGCATCTCGATCAATTCCGAGATCTGGATGATGCTCTACAGCGACGCGGCGGCCCTGCAGATCGGCCTCTACATCTGGAACCGCCGGCACAACGTCTCCCCGCACGAGCCCGAGGGCTCGGGCGGGCTCGCCGGCATGGTGATGTCCGCGCTCTCCGCGCCGATCTACGCCCGTTCGCTCACCGACGCCCTGCTGCGCCGCAAGAGCAGGTTCGTGGTGACCCCCAAGGGCGACTCGGCCAGCCCCGACACCCTCTTCGGCACCTTCCGCATCCACCTCTTCTTCTTGCTGGTCTTCGGCGGGTCGCTGGTGGCGTCCTTCGTCCTCGGCCACACCCATGTCGCGATGCGCACCTGGGCGTCGCTGGCGCTGGCGGTCACCGTGGCCCCGATCCTCGCGTGGTGGTGGACCGTGTACCGCGCCAAGCATCCCGAGGGGGCCCGCCGGTCATGAGATTCCAGCCGAGCCGCCGCACCCGCCGCACAGCGGTCGGTGCGGCGGTCTTCATCGTCCTGGCGGGCATGAACGGGCCGGCGATCTGGGGATACGCCGCCACCCGATACCACGATTACAAAATCAATCAGACCGCTTACAAGGCGAAGAACGGCCACTGGGACGTCGTGGACGTCCCCAGGGAATACCGGATCAACACGATTCACGCGGCGCTGCTGCACACCGGCAAGGTGCTGCTGGTGGCGGGCTCCGGGAACAACGCCGCGAATTTCAAGGCCAAGTCCTTCCGCACGGTCCTGTGGGACCCGCGCAAGGACACCTTCAAGAACATCCCCACGCCCAAGGACCTGTTCTGCGCCGGCCACACCCAGCTGGCCGACGGAAAGCTCCTGGTGGCCGGCGGCACCCAGCGCTACGAAAAGCTGGACGGCGACGTCACCAAGGCCGGCGGCCTGATGGTCGTCCACAACGAGAACCCCGACAAGCCGATGACCTTCCCGGCCGGCACCCGCTTCACCGGCAAGGCCAGCCGCAAGACCTTCGAGTCCAAGGACGCCGTGCTCGTGCCCCGCGCCAAGAAGGAGGGCGAGGGCGACCAGGTCAAGGTCACGGCCAGCACCGCACGCGTCTATGTGGAGGCGCTGGAGAAGGGCCACGAGTACGAGACCGGGGCCACCGACAATTTCCGTATCGAGGGGCTCTCCGGCGCCGACGCCCAGAACTCCTACGGCATCGCCAACAAACTCTCCTTCGACAAGAAGGACTTCCAGGGCATCAGGGACTCCTTCGAATTCGATCCGGTCGCCGAGCGCTACGTCACGGTCGACCCGATGGAGGAGGCCCGCTGGTACCCGACCCTGACGACCCTTCAGGACGGCAGGGTGCTGTCGGTCTCCGGGCTGGACGAGATCGGCCAGGTCGTCCCCGGCAAGAACGAGATCTACGACCCGGCCACCAAGAAGTGGTCCTACCTGCCCAAGGAGCGGTTCTTCCCCACCTACCCCGCCCTCTTCCTCGCCGGCAAGGACAAGGTCTTCTACACCGGCTCCAACGCGGGCTACGGCCCGGCCGACAAGGGCCGGGTGCCCGGCCTGTGGGACGTGGCGAGCAACGAGTTCACCGAGGTGCCCGGCATCAGCGACCCGCAGATCCTGGAGACCTCGATGTCCGTGCTGCTCCCGCCCGCCCAGCAGCAGCGGTACATGGTGCTCGGGGGCGGCGGCGTCGGCGAGGACCGCAAGTCCACCGCCAAGACCCGCATCGTCGACCTGCGCGACGAGAAGCCCCGCTTCCACGACGGACCCGACCTCTACGCCAAGGTCCGATATCCCAGCAGCGTCATCCTGCCCGACGACACGGTGCTGACCACCAACGGCTCGGGCGACTACCGGGGCCGCAGCGACTCCAACGTCCTGAAGGCCGAGCTCTACGACCCCAGGACCAACTCCACGCGCCCGGTCGCCGACCCGCTGGTGGGCCGCAACTACCACTCCGGGGCGCTGCTGCTGCCCGACGGGCGCGTGATGACCTTCGGCTCCGACTCTCTGTTCGGGGACGCCGACAACACCAAGATGGGGACGTTCCAGCAGCAGATCGACCTCTACACCCCGCCCTACCGCTTCCGCGAGGCGCGCCCCGAGATCAAGGACACCGGGCCCCGGACCGTGGGGCTCGGGGAGCGGACCACGTACCGGACCAGCGATCCGAAGGGCATCTCCAGGGCGCGGCTCATCCGGCCGGGATCGTTCACCCATGTCACCAACATCGAGCAGCGCTCGATCGCCCTGGACATGGAGAAGTCGGCGAACGGCGTCACCCTCACCGTCCCCAAGGACCCGTCCCTGGTGCCCCCCGGCTGGTACATGCTCCATGTGATCGACGGGAAGGGGACGCCCTCGGAGGCGGTGTGGGTCAAGGTCCCGGTGGCCGAGAGCGCTCCGGTGGCCGAGGAGACGTCCTGAGACAGGGAGACGTCCCAAGGGTGGGGGCCGGCGGGCTCAGCGGGCGTTGCGGGCCAGTTCGAGGGCGTAGGTCTCCCACCACTGGCCGGCGTCCGGGCCGCCCTTGCAGGCGCCGTCGGACTCCCCCGGCCGCTTGACCCACAGATAGGCGTCGACCTGGGCGTCGCCGGTGCGGGTGGTCGGGGGCTCGCCCAGGGCCCGGCCGGAGGGGTTGCACCAGGCCTTCTCGTGGTCGGCGCCGGACAGCGGGCCGTTGCCGTTGCGGCTGGTGTCGATGACGAAGTGCTTGCCGCCCACGAGGCGGGAGAGCCGGTGGCCGTATTCCTTGCTGTCGGCGGTGGTCTGGAAGTTGGAGACGTTCAGCGCGAAGCCGTCGGCCTGCTCGATGCCGGCCCGTCGCAGCGGCTCGGCCATGCGGTCGACGGGGGTGACCCAGCTGGGGTTGCCGGCGTCCAGATAGACCTTGGTCCTCGGCAGCGCCTTCAGCTTGCCGACGGCGTCCTTGAGGAGGGCGAACCGCTCCTCGTGGTACTCCTGCGGTGTGCAGCCGTCCTCCATGTGCGGCAGGGCGTCCGGCTCCAGGACGACGGTGGCGGCGCGGTCGCCGATGCCCCTGACCGCCCGGTCCAGCCAGGCGCGGTAGGCGTCGCCGTCGGAGGCGCCGCCCTGGGAGTACTGCCCGCAGTCGCGGTGCGGGATGTTGTAGAGCACCAGCAGGGCGTCCCGGTCGGCCTTGGCGGCGGCCTCGGTGAAGCCGCGGGTCTGGCTCTCGGGGTCGTCGATGCCCACCCACTCGGCCACCGGCTGGCTCGCGATCTTCTGGAGCAGCTCGGCGTCGCCCTGCTGGCCCTTGCCGTGCAGCCGGGCGGCCTCCCGGGCCGCCCTGCCGTCCGGGTTCACCCAGAACGGTGAGCGGGCCTTGGGCTGCTGGGAGGGGGCCGTGGGGGCCGAGGGCGCGGCCTTCTTCGGCTCGTCGTCCGAGGAGGAGCAGCCGGCGACCGCGAGGAGCAGGAGCACCCCTGCCGCCGCCGTGCGGGCCAGCGCCCTGCGGCTGCGGCGCCTGGGGCCGGTGTTGCTGCCGTACATCCACTCCCCCTTGGGTGTACTGCCGGTGGAGGTGCCGTTGGAGGTGCTGTCCCATGCTGGCACAGACGTGCCCACGGCCGTGGGCGGTCATGCCACGACACGGGCCGTGGTCGCCCTCTTGGGCGACGTCCGTTCGACTCCTCACCGGGACCGGGAGACGCCGGTCAGATAGGCGGAGACGACGATGTTGGCGCTGTAGGAGCGGCGGGCACGGTCGTAGTCGCCGCCGCAGGTGATCAGGCGCAGCTCGGCGCGGCCCTGTTCGCGGGGGCCGTAGACCTTCGCGGCGTCGAAGCGGTCCTTGGTGAAGACGGAGACGTCCTCGACGGTGAACTCGGCCGTGGTGCCGTCCGCGCGGTCGACGCCGATCCGCTGGCCGCGCCGGAGGGTGCCCAGTTCGTAGAAGACGCCGGGTGCGCGGTCGGTGTCCAGGTGCCCGACGAGGACGGCCGGGCCCGGGGCGCCGGGTGCCGGGCCGTCGCGGTACCAGGCGACGGCGGCGGCGCGCTCGTACGGAGGCGGCTCGACGGCGCCCGCGCGGTTGAGGCCGTGTTCCTCGACGGCGGCGCGGACGTTGGTCGCCTTGATGGTCAGGTGCTCCGGGCGGGCGGTGGTCAGGGGCCGGTGGGGCGGGGGCAGGGCCGCGCCGGCCGGGCGGCCCACGGCGGCGACGTCCCCGGTCGTGGGGGAGACGGCCAGCGGCACTTCGGTGATGTCCCGGCCCCACAGCCACAGGGCCACCAGCAGTGCGGCCCAGGCCGCCCCGGTCAGGAGGCGGCCGGCTCCGCTCGTAGGGGCTTCGGACATGGCAACGGGTCGCTTTCCTGGTCGCGGGGGCTCACCGCTGTGTCGCGTTGGTGCGCCGCCGGTACCAGATCAGGGCGCCGGCGATGGCCGCGGTGGTGCCGGCCAGGACGAGGCCGGGGGTGTCGGGGGCCTCGGCGGTGGCCCCGGGGGCGGTGCCGCCGGCTCCGGCGGGGACGGGGGCGATGGGTGAGGAGTGCGCGTAGGGGTCCCGGCCGTCCTGATCGCCGCGCTCACCACGGTCGTGGTCACGTCGGTCGTGGTCGGTACGGCCATCGGAGTGGTCGGAGCCGCCCATGTGGTCGCCGCGGGCGTCGGAGCGGTCGCTGATGTCGCTGCCGTCGGTGACGACGGTCAGCTTGCCGACGGCCGTGGCGTCGTAGCCGTCGCAGTGGACACGGACCGGGTAGGTCCCGGCGGGCACGGTCTCGCGGACGGTGGCCTCGGCGAACATGCCGGCCGAGTCCTTGGCGAGCTTGGCGTCGGCGACGAACGCCTCGGAGGTGGCGGTCGCCCGTTGGCTCGCGCAGCCCGAGACGCGCAGCTGCACCTCGGCGCCGGGTCTGCTGGTGACAGGGGTGAGCTCAATGGTTCCGGACATGGTGACGGGGCCGTCATGGGCATGGGCGGGAACCGCGCAGACGGCGGCGGCGGCCGTCAGGGCGCCGCAGAGGGCGAAGCGGACTGAAGCCATGGTGAACCTCCTGATATCCAGAGGTTCACCGGCGGGGCGGGGGCTCGCATCCGCTCCGTAGCGCTATTGCTCCATTTGGCGACCGCCGGAGGCCCTTCGGGCCTCCGGCGGTCCGGCGGGCTCAGATCAGCTCGACGAGGTCCGCGATGGAGTCGACCACCCAGGACGGCCGGAAGGGGTGGAGGTCGACCTCCTCGGCCCGGGTCAGGCCGGTCAGGACCAGGAACGTCTCCATGCCCGCCTCCAGTCCGGCCAGGATGTCGGTGTCCATCCGGTCGCCGATCATGGCGCTGCTCTCGGAGTGGGCGCCGATGGCGTTGAGCCCGGCGCGCATCATCAGCGGGTTGGGCTTGCCGACGAAGTAGGGCTCGCGGCCGGTCGCCTTGGTGATCAGGGCGGCGACGGAGCCGGTCGCGGGCAGCGCGCCCTCGGCGGAGGGGCCGGTCTCGTCGGGGTTGGTGGCGATGAAGCGGGCGCCGGCGTTGATCAGCCGGATGGCCTTGGTGAGGGCCTCGAAGCTGTACGTGCGGGTCTCCCCGAGCACCACGTAGTCGGGGTCGGCGTCGGTGAGGACGTAGCCGATGTCGTGCAGGGCCGTGGTCAGCCCGGCCTCGCCGATGACGTAGGCGGTGCCGCCGGGGCGCTGGTCGTCCAGGAACTTGGCAGTGGCCAGGGCGGAGGTCCAGATGTTGGCGACCGGCACGTCCAGGCCGATGCGCTGGAGGCGGGCGTGCAGGTCTCGGGGGGTGTAGATCGAGTTGTTGGTCAGCACGAGAAAGGGCTTGCCCGACTCTCGGAGGCCCTTGATGAAGGCGTCCGCACCGGGCACCGGAATGCCCTCGTGCATCAGGACACCGTCCATGTCGGTGAGCCAGGACTCGATCGGCTTGCGCTCTGCCACTGCGGGACTCCTGCCGTGCTGTGCCCATCGCTGGGACCCGGGGACGCCGGGACGGCACAGCTCGTGCGCCGTCCCGACACCCCCAGCGTAAACAGTGGTCCGTGCGGGCCTTCCGGGTGACGGCCGGTGGCCCGGTTCAGCGGGGGCGGCGGGCCAGCCGGCGGGCGCCGAGCACCAGCGCCGAGCCGCCGGCCAGCAGGGCGCAGGCGGTGGCGCCCAGGCCGGCCAGGGGCAGGGAGTCGCCCGTGTCGGCGAGGACGGGTGGGGCGTCGTCGTCGTGCCGGCCGGTCGCGGGGGCGCCGGGCGCCGACCGGGCGGTGCCCTCGGGGCGGGCGGCGGGGGCGGGCGCCACCTGCTCGACGGCGAAGGTGTAGTCGTCGGACTCCCCCACCCAGGCGCCGTCGTCCCCGCGCTTCTGCACCGCCGTGACGTTGGCGGTGACCGGGCCTTCGGGCGCCTTGTCGGTGAAGGTCAGCCGCAGCGGGACGGTGACGGCGCCGTTCGGGGGCACGACGAAGCCGGGGAAGCCGGCGGAGTCGGCGGCGCCGGGCGAACGGCCGTCCAGCACCCCGACGTTCTCGGCCTCGTCGGTCCGCTCGAAGGCGACGGGCAGCCAGCGCGAGCTGCCCGGGTCGTAGAAGTCCAGGTGGAAGTGGGCGGGTTCGAGCGCGCGGCCCTTGTCGGCGAGGACGGCGACGGGGTGCACGGCCCGGCACTCGGCCGCCGTGGCGTTGCGCAGCTCCAGCTGCCAGGTCCGCGGTGCGCCGCCGCGCGCGTACACCTCCGGTCCGCCGCTCAGCCGTGAGGTGATGGGGAATTGCGCGCTGCGGGGGTCGCCGCAGTGCGGCTGCGGGGTGTCGGCGGGGGTGCGGGCGGCGCCGGCGGCCGCGCCGAGCGTCAGGACGGCGGCGGCGATGAGGAGGGCTCGCCGGAGGGGCCCCGGCAGGCGGGGCGGGGACAACGCGGACATCGCAGCCATCGCGGGACCTTTGCGGGTGGGGGCTCCGGCGGTCGTACGGGCTCATCCCATCCGCTCGTACCGGCCGCCCGTCGCGCCGCGCGGCGCGTGCGTCCGACCGGGCGTCAGATGCCACCCGGTAGGCCGATTGTCGTTTCATCCGGCCGGGGGCCCGTGGTGGCGGGGGCCGGTCCGGGGCGGCCGAACAGCGGGGCGAGGACGAGCTCGGCCGCGCCCTCGACGACGGTGCGCTCCGCGGCGGGGGTGACCGCCACGGGGACGCCGGCGGGGAGTTCGGCGCGCACGCCCTCCACGTAGCGCCCGGCGTCGGCCAGGACGGTGCGGCCGCCGAGCAGGACGAGGTCGATGTCCAGCAGCTGGACGAGGTTGGCGGCGGCGACGCCCAGGAGGCGGGCGGCGCGGGGGGTGTCGCCCTCGGCGACGGCCCGCAGGCACAGGACCTCGACGCAGCCGCGCCGGCCGCAGGGGCACAGGGGCCCGTCCAGCCGCAGCACCTGGTGTCCGAACTCCCCCGCCGCGGTCCTGGCTCCCCGGTGGACGTCGCCGCCGAGGACCAGGCCGGCGCCGAGGCCGGTGCCGAGGTGGAGGTAGGCGAAGGAGCCCGCGCCGCGGTCGCCGGCGTGGGGGCGGCGCAGGAGGCCGAGGGCCGCGGCGTTGGTGTCCTTGTCCAGGACGACGGGCAGGCCGAGGCGGCGGGCGAGGGCGTCGCGCAGCGGGAAGCCGTCCCACTGCGGGAAGCCGGTGACGCGGTGCAGCACCCCGCAGCGGTGGTCGAGGGGGCCGGGGGCGGCGACGCCGACGCCCAGGACGTCCGGGGCGGCCGCCGGTGCCGGCAGGGCGCTCACCTCGGCCGCCACCGCGTCGAGCACCGCCGGTGCGCCCGCGCCGAAGGCCAGCGGTGCGGTGCGGGTGGCGACGGGGGCGCCCGCGAGGTCGACCAGGGTGGCGGTGACGGTATCGCGGTCGAGGTGGAGGCCGATGGCGTGCGCCGCGCCGGGCAGCAGGCGCCAGGCGGTCGCCGGCTTGCCGCCCGTGGAGGTGCGGCGGCCCGCCTCGGCCGCGAGGCCGTCCGCCCGCAGCCGGGCGCTGATCTTGCTGACGGCCTGGGGGGTCAGTCCGGCGCCCGCGGCCAGCTCCGCCCGGCTGGCGCCGCGCTCGCCGGCGTCGCGCAGCAGCCCGAGCACGACGGCGGTGTTGTTCTCGCGCAGGGCGGCGAGGTTGGCGCCGGGACGGCCGGTGCGGAGGATGTTCACACCGGCCATTCTCCCCTCCGCTTGCACTTACGCAACACTGTTGCCAAAGTGAGGTTCATGGACGACACCACCGGCACCCCGCATGCCCCCTTCCGCGTCGGCCTCATCGGCTACGGCCTCGCGGGCTCGGTCTTCCACGCCCCGCTCATCGCCGCGGCGGACGGGCTGGTCCTCGACACGGTGGTGACCTCCAGCCCCGAGCGCCAGGAGCAGGCCCGCGCCGAGCACCCGCGGGTGCGTACCGTCGCCGGCACCGACGAGCTGTTCGCCCGCGCCGGCGAGCTCGACCTGATCGTCATCGCCTCCCCCAACCGCACCCACGTGCCGCTCGCCCGCACGGCCCTCGAGGCCGGGCTGCCGGTCGTCGTCGACAAGCCGCTCGCCGCGACCGCCGCCGAGGCCGATTCGCTGGCCGCGCTCGCCGACAGCCGCGGCCTGCTGCTCAGCGCCTTCCAGAACCGCCGCTGGGACAACGACTTCCGCACCGTCTCCCGGCTCGTCGCCGACGGCGCGCTCGGCGAGGTCCAGCGCTTCGAGTCCCGCTTCGAGCGCTGGCGGCCCCGCCCCAAGGGCGGCTGGCGCGAGTCCGGCGACCCGGCGGAGATCGGCGGCCTCCTCTACGACCTGGGCAGCCACCTCGTCGACCAGGCCCTGACCCTCTTCGGCCCGGCCACCGGCGTCTACGCCGAGACGGACGTGCGCCGGGCGGGCGCCGAGACCGACGACGACACCTTCATCGCGCTCACCCACCGCGGCGGCGTCCGCTCCCACCTGTGGATGAGCGCCACCACCGCCCAGCTCGGCCCCCGCTTCCGGGTGCTCGGCGACACCGCCGGCTACGTCAAGTACGGGCTCGACCCGCAGGAGGGCGCACTCCGCGAGGGCCTGCGGCCGGACGGCGCCACGCCCTGGGGCGTCGAGGCCGACTCCTCCTGGGGACGCCTGGGCGCGGGCGAGTCCCCGCTGACCGGCGGCGGCGAACCGGTGCCGACCCTGCCGGGCGACTACCCCGCCTACTACGCCGCGATCGCCGAGGCGCTGCGCACCGGCGGCCGGCCCCCGGTCACCGCCCGCGAGGCGGCGGCCGCCCTGCGCGTCCTGGAGGCGGCCAAGGCCTCGGCGGAGCAGGGCCGCACGATCGTCCTGGACGGGCCCGAGGCCTAGGCCGCCGGCCCGGCGGTCGTACGGGCGTAGTGCTCGGCGATCTCGTCGCTGGTCGTCAGCCACACCCCGGGGTGGCCGGCGATGTGCTCGAGTGCCTGGTCCAAGTACTTGTGCCGGAACGGCTGGTTGATGACGAACGGGTGCAGGACCAGCGACATCACCCGGCCGCTGTCCGCCGCGTCGGCGTACAGCTGCTCCAGCTGGTCCTTGACTATCTGTACGAAGTCCGGCCCGCTGAGGCTCTTGCCGACGAAGAGGCTGATGTCGTTCACCTCTATGGAATACGGCACGCTCAGCATCCCCGGTACGTTCAGCCGGTACGGCTGGTCGTCGTTCGACCAGTCCATCACATAGCTCAGACCGAGCTCGGCGAGCAGCTCCGGCGTCCGGAAGGTCTCGGTGAGCGCCGGCCCCAACCAGCCGCGCGGCCGGCGGCCGGTGGCCTTCTCGATGGTGCCGACCACCTCGGCCAGATAGGCGCGCTCCTCCTCGGCCGTCATGTCGGCCTGGAAGACCGAGTTGTTCTTGCCGTGCGCGGCCCACGCCCAGTCCCGGTCCCGGCCCGCCCGGATGATCTGCGGATAGCGCTCGGCGACGTCGGAGTTGAGCATCACGCTCGCCCGCATCCCGTGCCGGTCGAGGCTCTCGATGAGCCGCCAGATGCCCACCCGGGGCCCGTAATCGCGCCAGCCGTAGTTCAGCGGGTCGGGCGCCAGGTGCGCGGTGCCGGGGAAGATGCTCGTCGAGGGGCGGTCGACCTGGTAGTGCTCGACGTTCAGCCCGACGTAGAAGGCGACGCGGGCGCCCCCGGGCCAGTGGACCGGCTCGCGCTCGACGATGGGGCTGTAGGGGAAGAGTGCGTTGTCCATGTCCCCATGCTCGAACCTCACATTGGTGTGAGGGTCAAGGCGGGACGCCGACGCGACGATGCGGTGGCCATGGCCGCCGCCGCGTTGCGGTCCGCTGCGCGGCGGGCGGCGGGTGACGGGGTGACCGCGGCGGGCAGCCCGGAGGGGCGGAGGGCGGCGTAGTCCTCGAAGCGCCGGGTTCCGCAGCGGTCGCAGCGCGACTCGCCGCCGGTGCGGGTCCATCCCACGAGGTGGGGGCAGTTGCTCACGAGCCGCCCGGTGGCGCGGGCGGTGGCGGTACGGCGGCTCATCGGGCACGCCCGCCCGGCAGCAGGTGCGCGTCGCGGAAGTGCCGCCGCACGGCGATCGTGGCGTCGTCGGCCTCGCCGGCGTCGCCCCCGGCCACGGCCTCCCGCCGCGCCGCCTCCAGCTGCGCGCACTCCCCGCACCCGACGGGCGAGCGGGCCGCACTGCCGCGCAGACCGGCGGCGTCCCGCCCCTTGCCGCTGCGCCCGTTGACCTCGCGCACTTTCGCCCGGAGCTCCGCATCGCGCTCCTGCGGGGCGAAGGCGTGGCTGCTCGTCGGTTCGTCGGCGCTGTGCATGGCTGCTCCCCGGAGATCGGTGTTGATCGCCTGAACACGATGCGGCCTGGTGCGTCCCCGGGCCAGGGACGCGGTGTGCGAGTCGCCGGCGGGACTGGGACAGGGCGTCCTAGTCCTCGACCTCCAGCCGGAGGGCCAGGTCCTTGATGGGCGAGGTGCGGCGCAGCTCCCGCCCCCGCAGCTCGGCCACGAGGTGGCGGGAGGAGCCGTGGTAGCGCATCCACTCCGGCGCCGTCCGTTCCGCCGCCAGGAGGGCGCGGGTGGCGTCGCCGTCGCGGTTCATCTCCGCGTAGGCCTGGGCGCGGTCGAGGTAGTGCCGCGCGAGCCAGGTGGGCGGCAGGCCGGACAGGCCGGGGATGCGTGCGGCGTGGGTCAGGGCCTTGTCCGGCTTGCCCATGTCCACATAGGCGTTCACCGTGGCGACGCCGGCGTTCGTCGGGCCGAACGGGGTCGCGTAGTCAAGGCGGTCGGTGCCGATGCGGGCCGCCGCGGCGGAGGCGAGGGACAGCAGCTCCTCCGCCGTGTCGCCGCGGTCCGCCCGCACCGCGGCCGTCGCGCCGCGGAGCAGCAGGATGCCCCAGAGCGCGAGGTCCAGGGGAGCGGACCGGAAGCCCGGCTCGATGCGTTCCGCCATCCGCACGGCCACGCGCTCGGCGTCGGCGACGCGGCCTTGCTTGCAGAAGATCCACGACAGGGTGGAGATGCCGATGGCCTCCAGGTGCGGGTCGTCGGAACGCGCCGCGGCGTCCATGGACCGCTCCAGGGCGGTGTAGGCCGCGTCCTCCTTGCCGAAGGCGGTCAGGGTCGTGGCCGCGACCTGATACGCCTCGGCGAGCACGGCGTACGCGGCCGAGCGGTCCTCGCCCGTGAAGTGGCGCACCGCGGCGCGGCCGTCGGCGAGCAGCGTGGGGAGCAGGGCCGTGATCTTCGTCAGCTCGCCCCGACGGCGCACGCCCTCGGTGGTGCGGATGCTGCTGCGCAGCTGCCCGACCGTGGGCGGCGGGGTGTCGTCGTCCTCCCCGAGGCCGGGGAAGCCTGACAACGGGGTCACCGCCTGTCGCAGCGCGAGGATGCTGGGCGGCTCGGCGCCGGCGGACGACTCCAGCACGGCGGGCGGTCCGAGGAGGGCGGACGTCTCGATGTCCAGGGCGCGGGCCAGGCTGTTGAGGGTGGCCATGCGCGCCGTGAACCGCTGGTTCTGCTCCAGCTTGCGCACCGTGTCCACGCTGAGCCGGGCCTTCTCGGCCAGCCCTTCCTGGGTCAGCCCGCGCCGCACGCGCAGTTCGGCCAGCCGGTCTCCGAGGGTCGCCGCCACCGCCATGTCCCTGTCTGTCGGGAGAGTTGAACAGCCTCGACCCACAGTACGCCCGGCACGGGACGCGGACCGGCCCCTCACGGACCGGTCACCGGCAGGGCCGAACCGTGGTGTGATGGGCGCCGTGAACCGCGCCGTGGAAGAGACCAACCGCCGCATGCTGCGGGCCCGGGACGCGATGGACCGTGCCTACGCGCAGCCGCTGGACGTCCCGGCCCTGGCCCGGATCGCCCATGTGTCCCCGGCGCACTTCGCGCGGACCTTCCGGGCCACGTTCGGCGAGACACCGCACCGCTACCTCCAGCGCCGCCGTGTCGAGCGGGCGATGTTCCTGCTGCGGGAGACCGACCGCAGCGTGACGGACATCTGCTTCGAGGTCGGCTTCGGCAGCCCCGGCACCTTCAGCCGCACGTTCCGCGACATCGTCGGCCGGTCGCCGAGGGCGTACCGCAAGGAGGCGGCGCCCGTGGGCGTACCGACGTGCTTCACGATGGCGTGGACGCGGCCGAGCGCCTGACGACTGACGACTGAGCAGTTTTGGATAAGTTTCCGGCCGCCCCGCCCCGTAGCGTGATGCACATGTTCAACGCCATCACGCAATCGCAGATATACGTCCTCGACCAGGACGAGGCCCTCGACTTCTACGTCGGCAAGCTCGGCCTGGAGGTCGGCGCCGACGTCGACATGGGCTTCATGCGCTGGCTGACCGTCAGCGTCCCCGGCCACCCGGAGCGCCAGATCCTGCTGGAGAAGCCGGGCGCTCCGGCGATGTCCGAGGAGACGGCGCAGCAGGTCCGCGAGCTGGTGACCAAGGGGGCGATGGGCGGCTGGCTGATCTTCACCACGGACGACTGCCGCAAGACGTACGAGACGCTGCTGGGCCGGGGCGTCGAGTTCACCGAGGAGCCCACCGAGCGCCCGTACGGCATCGACTGCGGCCTCCGTGACCCCTTCGGCAACCGCATCCGCTTCACCCAGCCGAAGGGCTGAGGGCCTGAGGGGCCTCCCCGGAAAAGGGATGAACCATCCGGGGCCCTCATGCGTACACCTCACGTCTGGACCACCTGCGCCGAGACCGGCGCCGATGTCCCCGTCATCCGTGAGATCACCCTCGCGGCCTTCGAGACGCCTCTGCAGGCCGCCAAGGACAGGGGCGAGCGGTACGTCACCGTCCTCGGGCACCCGGCGTACTATCCGCGGTTCGGCTTCGGCCGGGCCTCGGCGTACGGCATCGGGGTGAGCTTCGACGTTCCGGACGAGGCCCTGATGGCCCTGGCCCTGGACGAGGCGCACCCGCTGCCGAGCGGCATCGTCCGCTACGCGGCCCCCTTCGGGATCTAGCGGTACGGGCGGCGGCCGGTCACTCCCAGTCCGGCCGCCGCTGCCGGTGCAGGACCAGCAGGGCCAGTCCCGCGCCGGCGGTCATGAGGGAGGCCCCGATGATCATCTCGGTGCTCATCGGCGGGCCGCCCCGGGCCAGCTCGTGGCCGTCGCCGGCGACCGAGGCGCCGGGGGAGGGGGCGATCGCCGGGGCGCCGCCCCAGCCGTCCGGCACGGGAACGTCGAGAAAGTCGTCGTCAGGGTCCGCGGCCCCGGCCTCGGGCGAGGGGCCCGTGCCGCAGTCGGGGAGGCGGCCGGTGAAGGGGTAGGCGTGGAGGGTCTGGCCGGTGGTGCCCGCGGCGGACTCGTGGACGAGGGAACCGGCGGTGAACAGGCGCCCGTTGACGCCCGGCAGGCTCACGTGGGTGAGGCCGGCGCGGCGGCCGACGAGGACGGAGCCGTCGAGCTGGCCGGTGCCGGCCAGCTGGACCTCCTTGGCGTCGGGGAAGTTCCACAGCAGCCGGTCCCGCCGCACGCCCGCGATCCGGGCGGTGGAGGTGTTGAGGGTGTGCACGTCGTTGCCGGAGCCGGCAAGGTTGATGAGCACGGTCGCGTCGGCGGGGATGCGCTGGAAGGTCAGGTTCTGCGGTCCACCGCCGGGGGCGGTGAGGTCGAAGGGGACGCTGAAGACCTGGAGGGCGGAGGAGCCGTCGCCGGTGAAGACGGTGGCGGGGCCCTGGTTGACGGCGGTGCCCGTGGTCTTGCGGGAGACGCCCTTGTCGTAGGCGTAGCAGGTGCTGGCGGAGGTCAGTTCCTCGCGCAGGCCCTGGTCGGCGGAGACGGCGGAGACGTCGTGCGCCGCCTTCGGGCTCACCGTGCCGGGGCCCGGGTGGTTGCCTGCGTAGGTCACGCTGCCGCTGACGGGCCCCTCCTCCGCCACCAGCCGCTGGCCGGCCGCGAGCTTGAGGTCGCCGCCCACGCGCAGGAACGCCGATCCGTTGTCCGGGGGCACGCGGGAGCCGAGGCCGACGACCCCCACGTTGTAGGCGGGGGGCGCCCCGGCGGCCTTGGCCAGGTCGAAGCTGCCGAGGACGACGATCCGGCCCTCGGCCCCGGCGGCCGCCTGGCGCACGGCGTAGTCGCCGCCGACGAAGACATTGACGCCGTTGTCCCGGCCGGCGAGCTGACCGCTGTTCGGGTCGGGGTACGAGCGCGGGCACGTACCCGGCACGCACGGGCCCGGCCCGGCCGGCTCCGCTTCGCCGCGGTCCAGGTTCGGCGCGGTGAACGCGCCGGCCAGCAGCGTGCCCCCGATGGCGGCCAGTGTGGCCAGGACGGTGGCCGCCGGACGGGACACCCGGCGGCGCCTGCACCCGTTCTGAGACATGTCGGACAATATGCCTAAGCGCGGGGGAGGAACCCGGCAGCACACGCGCTCCTCCCCCGGACGGCCCACGGCGGGCGTGGGCCGGTCGGGTCAGGCGTCCTTCAGCAGCTGCCTCTGCCGTCCCAGCCCGTCGATCTCCAGCTCCACCACGTCGCCCGCCCGCAGGTACGGCTTGGGCTCGGGCCGCCCGACCGCCACTCCCGCCGGCGTGCCGGTGTTGATGACGTCGCCCGGGTACAGGGTCATGAACTGGCTGACGTAGCGCACGAGGTGGGCGACCGGGAAGATCTGCCGCGCCGTGCTGGAGTCCTGCATCAGCTCGCCGTTGACCCACAGCCGCAGACCCAGGGCCTGCGGGTCGGGGATCTCGTCGGCGGTCACCAGCCACGGCCCGAGCGGGTTGAACGTCTCGCAGTTCTTGCCCTTGTCCCACTGTCCGCCGCGCTCGTTCTGGAACGCGCGTTCGGAGACGTCGTGCGCCACCGCGTAGCCCGCCACCGCGGCCAGCGCCTCCTGGTCCGTGCGCAGATAGCGGGCCGTGCGCCCGATGACGACGGCCAGCTCGACCTCCCAGTCGGTCTTCTCGCTGCCGCGCGGCACGAGCACCGTGTCGTCCGGGCCGACGACCGTGTCGGGCGCCTTCAGGAACACCACCGGCTCGGCGGGCGTGCGCACCCCGGCCGCGGCCACCAGGTCGTGGTAGTTCACCCCGATGCCCACGATCTTGCCGATCCGGGCGAGCGGCGGGCCGATCCGCAGCCCCGTCGCGTCCAGGGCGGGCAGGATGCGGGCCCCGACCGCCGCCCGGATCCGCGACAGCGCGGACTCGTCGGCCAGCAGTGCTCCGTCCACGTCCGGCACGAGCGCCGACAGATCGCGCAGCGTCCCGTCCTCGTCCAGCAGCGCCGGGCGCTCCGCACCGGCGGGCCCGACTCGCAGCAGTCTCATCGCTCCAACTCCCGAAGTCTCCAGTCGGCCCCGGATGATCGTCCAAGAACGGAGGGTCTCTCCGCAAGACCCGTTTCGGTCTGCGGACCCCCGGATGGCAAAAGACCGCCCCTCCGCCCGGCCCGGGCCACCCCTCCGCCCGGCCCGGGCTTACCCCTTGGGCCGTGCCGTGGTCTTCGCCTTCTGCCCCGCCTCCGCCGGAGTGCGCAGCGGCTGCAGGTACGCCCGCTCCACCGCCGACCACGTCGTGGTCGTCACCAGGTACAGGCCCGCCGCCAGCGGCACCACGGCGGCGGTGACCAGCGTGCCGAAGGAGAGCAGCGGCATCACCTTCGCCATCGCGGCCATGCCCGGCACCGGGGTGTCCCCCGCATCCGGCAGCGGCAGCGCCGCCGCGGCCTTGCGGTTGCGCACGTACGTCCAGGTGGCGACGGCGGCCACCAGCGCGAACAGGCCCAGGTAGACCAGCCCGTGCGGCCCCACGAGCCCGCCGTCGCCCAGCGCGTCCGCCCACCGGTCGCCCAGCGGCGCGCCCAGCAGCGTGTGCTCCAGCAGATTCCCCCCGTCGTCGCCGCTCGAGAACAGGTGGTACATCACGTAGAAGACCGGCAGCTGGGCCAGCATCGGCAGACAGCCGGCCAGCGGCGACGAGCCGGCCTTCGCGTACATCTCGGCCGCCTCCCGCTGCAGCCGCTCGGGATTCTTCGCGTGCTTGCGCTTGAGCTCGGCCAGGCGCGGCGCGAGCTCGGCGCGCGTCCGCTCGCCCCGGGCCGCCGACCGGCTGAGGGGATGCAGCGCGAGCCGCACCAGGCAGGTGAACACCACGATCGCGGCGGCTGTCGACGAGGCGCCGAAGGCCACGTCGAGCCCGTCCGCGAGGTGAGTGAGCAGGGAACCGAGGGAGGTGAACAGGGGCGAGAAAAGGGACATGGTGGGTGAGCCCTCCACGGGTCTCGTCGTGCCGAAGGAGCGAGAAGCAGGGAATTCGGCGTGACGAGCCGCGCGGGCGGCGCAGCCCTGGGGAGAAGCCCACACGGGGGCAACCCCGGGAAACAGGGAAGCGGGAGCGCCTACGCGGCCGTCGGGACGAGACGACCGGGCGCTCGGGGCCGGCGACGGCCCTGGGCGTCGGGATCGCGCTGGGCCAGGAAGGCCGTGCGCAGCTCCCGGTCCCGTATCGCGGTGCGTATTCGGGTCGGCGTCAAGGGGCCGGCCGTACGCGCGGCGGCGACCGCGCACAGCAGCAGGGCGGCCGTGGCCGCGACGGCGGCGGTCGCGGCGAAGGCGACGGCGCTCAGCAAGCTGTTCTGCGCGAGCAGCAGTTCGCAGAGCAGGAGAAGGAGCACGCTCATGTACGTACGGACGATGTGCCGCATCATGCCCCTCCCCTCTGCCCGTTGAATCTGTCCGTTCAATCGTTCGTACCGATGTTAGACCGAACCACTGACAGCGGTCTTCCCCGGGGCCGTCTCCGGCCCCGGATCCGCCGCCAGCACCTCCTCGTCGGGGCGCGTGTCCGCCGGCTTCGGCCCCCACCACGACACCGCCACGGCCACCGCCACGTTCACGGCCAGCGCCGGCGCGCCCGCGTTCACCCCCCACACCGGATCGTGCTCGGTGAAGACCAGGGCGCACACCAGCGCACCGCCCGCCACCAGCCCGCTCACCGCGCCCCACAGCGTCAGCCGCCGCCACACCAGCCCCAGCAGGATCATCGGTACGAGCTGCGCCATGCCCTCGTACGAGATGAGCGACAGCCGCACCAGCGTGTTCGGCTCGGTGTACGTCAGCACCAGCGCCAGCGCGCCGGACACCACGACCACCACCTGCGCCGCCGCCTTCTGCCGGTCCGGCCGCCCGGCCAGCGCCGGCACCGCCCCCAGCACGCTCCTGCCCCACATCGTGCCGATGACCAGCATGAACACCGCCATCGGCACGATCGACGACAGCGCCGCCGCCACCCCGATCACCCCGACCGCCCAGGCCGGCAGCGAGTCGACGACCAGCTTGAACAACGCCAGGTTCGACCCGGCCCCCGTCAGCCCCGGCACCACGAAGAGCGCCGCCAGACCCAGCAGCATCGGCACGAACAACAGCACGTTGTAGAACGGCAGCAGCATCGCGTTGCGCCGCAGCGCATCGGCGTTGCGCGCGCTCAGATAGCCCGCCACGGTCGTCGGGAAGATGACGACCGTCAGGGAGTTGAGGAAGCTGGTCGTGACGAACCAGGTGCCGCCCAGCCCGCTGCCGCCGTGCCCGGTGAACGTCAACCAGTCCGGCTTCTCCGCCACGATCCGGTCCAGGAACGGCCCGTAGCCGTCGAAGTAGTGCACCGGAACGTAGATCGCCAGGAAGCCCAGCGTGGCGATGACCAGCACGTCCTTGAGCACCGATACCCACGCGCTGCCGCGCAGCCCGCTCACCACCACGAAGCCCGTCGTCACCGCGAAGGCGATGAAGTAGGCCCAGTTCAGGCTGATCGCCCCGTACGAGATCGTCGAGACGACGACCCCCATCCCCGTGATCTGCAGCTGGATGTACGGCAGCAGGCACACCGTCGCCAGGACGGCCACCACCGCGCCGAGCCACGGCCTGTCGTAGCGGTGCGCCACCATGTCCGTGATGTTCACCAGGCCGTGGCGCCGGGCGTACGCCCAGAGCATCGGGCCGACGACGTAGCCGATGGCGTAGCCGCAGGAGAGGTACGCGATGACGTACAGCACGGGCGCGCCGTGGTTGTAGCCCCAGCCGGCCGCGCCCAGGTAGCTGAAGCTGGTGTAGCCCTCGCCGGCCATCAGCACCCAGATGAAGACCGTGCCGAGGCTGCGGCCGCCCACCGACCACTCCGCGAGCCCGCCGCCCGCCCCACGGCCGCGTACGGCCAGGAGGCCCAGGGCGACGGTGAGGACCATGAAGCCGCCGAAGATCGCCGACGCGACGGCGGCGTCGGCGCTCACGCCCGGCCCCGCTTGCGGTCGCCCCGCCAGGCGAGGAGGACGGCCGCCGGGGTGAGGAGGGTGGCCAGCAGGAGCCAGAAGAAGAGGAAGGGCAGGCCGAGGACGGTGGGGTGGACGCGGTCGGCGAGGGGCAGCGCCGCCAGGTAGAGCACGTAGGGGGCGAGGAGCCACAGCAGGGTGGGACGTTTCTTCAACACGGCGTCGACCCTAGGTCGTGACCGGCGGTTCGCTCCCCCACCGCACGCGCCGGCGGGGGCCCTACGCCCCCAGCAGCCTCGACGCCGAGTAGATCAGCAGGCCCGCCAGCGCGCCCACCACCGTGCCGTTGATGCGGATGAACTGCAGGTCCCGGCCGATGTGCGCCTCGATCTTGCGGGAGGTCTGCTCGGCGTCCCAGCCGGCCACCGTGTCCGTGATCAGGGACGTGATCTCGTCCCGATAGGTCGTCACCACATAGACGGCCGCGTCCTCCAGCCAGCCGTCGACCTTCGACCGCAGGCGCTCGTCGGCCGTCATCCGCGCGCCCAGCGAGAGGATCGAGGCCCGCGCGCGCAGCCGCAGCTCGCTGCGCTCGTCCTCCGCCGCGGCCACGATCATCGCGCGGACCGAGGACCACGCCGAGACGATGATGTCCTGGACCTCGCCACGGCCCAGCACCTCGGCCTTGAGCCGCTCGACGCGCGCCCGCGTGTCGTCGTCGGTCTGCAGGTCCTGTGCGAAGTCGGCGAGGAAGCGGTCGACGGCGCCCCGGGCCGGGTGGTCGGGCATGTCGCGCATCTCGGTCACGAAGCGCAGCAGTTCCTTGTAGACGCGCTCGCCGACCTTGCGGTCGACGAAGCGGGGCGTCCAGCCGGGGGCGCCGCCCGTGACCGCGGCCATCACCGAGTCGCTGTGCAGGACGAGCCAGTCGTGGGCCCGCACGCACATCAGGTCCACCACCTTGCGGTGGCCGCCGTCGGCGACGACCTTCTCCAGCATCGTGCCGATGCCGGGCGCGACCTCGGCGGCCTCCGCCCGGCGGGTGATGGCCTCGCCGACGACGGCCTGGACGTCGGAGTCGCGCAGCACCCTCAGCGCGCCGCGCAGCGCCGTGGCCAGCTCGGCGGTCACCCGGTCGGCGTGGGCCGGTTCGGCGAGCCAGAGCGCGAGGCGGGAGCCGATGCCGACCGCGCGCAGCCGCAGCCGCACCACGTCGCCGGAGAGGAAGTTCTCGCCCACGAAGTCGCCCAGGCTCTGGCCGAGCTGGTCCTTCTTGGTGGGGATGATGGCCGTGTGCGGGATCGGCAGGCCCATCGGGCGCCGGAACAGCGCGGTGACGGCGAACCAGTCGGCGAGCGCACCCACCATGCCCGCCTCCGCCGCGGCCGCCACAAAGCCGGCCCAGCCGCCCGAGCCCGAGGTCTGCGCCCACTTGGCGAGGGCGTAGACGGCCGCGACCGCGAGCAGCAGCCCGGTCGCCAGCGCCTTCATCCGGCGCACACCGCGCCGCTTCTCCTCGTCCGCCGCGCTGTAGGTGAATCCACCGGTCCGGGCGGGCATCACCCCATCGGCGGCAATCGCCTCGCCACCAGCGGCAGGCGGCTCCTGTCCATGGGAGCGTTTCATCCACACCACCACCCGTTCCGGCTGTCCTCACGTGCATTGTCCCTACCCGACCGACTCGGGGAACGGCCGAAGAGTTCCCCGCGTCTGACAAGTCGCCCATGACATGTCACGAGCACGCGCTGCGAGGCTCTCGTCCTCCCGGCCCGCCAGGCCACCCGGAGCGGTACGCTCCGCCATTCCCCAGGAGACATCCGCCCATGAACAGGCCACCTCTGTCACGCGGTGCGGCATACGCCGTGCTCGCCGCACTGGCAGCCGTGGTGACCGCTGTCACGGCGGTCATATGCGTCGGGGCCGGCGGCCACGGCGGCCGGCCCGGGAGCGGGCCGCACGAGACGCCCGGCTCCGCCGCGCCCGCCGCCTCCGGCAGCTGGGTGGGCGCCTGGTCCACCTCTCCGGCGGCGGCCGAGCCGAACACCGCCCGGGGTTACGCCGGACGGTCCATCCGCAACGTCGTACGCGGCACCCTGGCCGGCACCAGGGCCCGCATCCACCTCTCCAACCTCTTCGGCGACAGGCCCCTGACCATCGGCCACGCCTCGATCGCCGTCGCCGCCGGCCCCACCACTCCCGCCGCCGCGCCCGGCAGCATGCGGGCGCTGACGTTCGGCGGCCGGCCCGCGGTGACGATCCCCGCCGGCCGGGCGGCCGTCAGCGACCCGGTCCGGCTGACGGTCGACCACGGTGCGGACCTGCTGGTCACCACGTACTCCCCCACGCCCTCCGGGCCGGTCACCTACCACCCGCACGCCCGCCAGGTCTCCTACCTCGCACAGGGCGACCGGACCGAGAACCGCGACGGCAACGCCTACACCGCCCGGACCCCGTACTGGCGCTACGTCACCGGCGTCGACGTGTGGAGCACGGAGGCGCAGGGCTCGGTCGTGGTCGTCGGCGACTCCATCACCGACGGCGTCTCCTCCACCGTGGGCGCCAACCACCGCTGGACCGACTTCCTCGCCCGCCGGCTGCGCGAGGAGCCGGGCGCCCCGCGCTACGGCGTCCTCAACCAGGGCATCAGCGGCAACCGCGTCCTGCTGGGCGGCGTGGGCGCCAACCCCCGGAACAACCCCAGCGGCCTAGAGCGCTTCGACCGCGACGTGCTCTCGCGCACGGGCGTACGGGTCGTCGTGGTCGAGCTCGGCGTCAACGACATCATGCGCCGCCCCCGGCAGACCGACCCGGCCCGGATCACGGCGGGGCTGCGGGAGCTGGTCGCCCGGGCGCACGCGCGCGGGCTGCGGGTGATCGGCGCGACGCTGGCGCCGTTCGGCGGGCGCACGGGCCTCGGGCGGGAGCAGGAGCTGGTGCGGCAGGGCGTGAACGCCGAGATCCGGCAGGGCGACGTCTTCGACGAGGTCGTCGACTTCGACCGGGCGCTGCGCGACCCGGCGAACCCGCTGCGGCTGCTGCCCGCGTACGACTGCGGCGACCACCTCCATCCCAGCGACGCCGGCTACCGGGCGATGGCGGACGCCCTGGACCTCGACGCGCTGCGGGGCCGCGCGGCGGCGGAGCTCTGAGCCCGGCGGCGCGGGCCGGCAGAAACGATCAGTCCAGCTCCTTGCGGCCGCCGCGGCGCTCCTCCCGGTTCAGCCGGCGCTCCTCGCGCCGCTCCTCCCGCAGCCGCTTGCGCTCGGCCTTCGTCTGCTTGCGCTCGACGCCCACGCCGCCCCAGAAGGCGACGCCGGTGATGCGCACCCGGGGCGAGCCCGGCGAGCCCGGGCCGGTGGCCTTGTCGTCGAAGCCGCCCATGATGCCGATGCCGCCGACCTCCACCTCGAGGTCCGGCGGGACGAGGACCTGCATCCCGCTCATGACGGCGATGCACCGCACGACCACCTCGCGGTCCTCGAAGCGGGCCTCGCGCAGGTCGATCTGACCGCCGCCCCAGAAGGTGAAGGCCGTGAACACGCGGGGCACCGTCCAGCCGCCGCGGCGCTGGAAGCCGCCCATGACGCCGACGGCGCCCTTGGACGTCGGCCGGCCGCCGATCCGTCCCTCCCAGCCGCCGTCGCCCACAACCGGGGCCGCGGGGGCGGCCGCCCGGGCCGGCACCGGCAGGTCCCGTACGAGCGGCTCCAGCTCGGCGTGCGTACGGGCCTTGTACGCGGCCTCCAGGCGCTCCCCGAACTCCTCCATGTCCAGCCGCCCCTCGGCGGCCGCCTCGCGCAGCGCCTCGGCGATCCGCTCGCGCTCCGCGTCGGAGGCTCGCATCTCAGGAAGTTCGCTCATCATGGCGAACAGCCTAGGGCCCGCTGACGCGCGCCTACAGCGCCTGGCCGCCCGCGTACATCTTGGCGATGACCTCTTCGATGTCCGGTTCGCGGACCGAGAGGTCGACCAGCGGATAGCGCCCGGCGACCTCCGCCACGATCGGCGCCGCGCTCTGCGTGGCGGCGAACGCCAGCCACTGGCGCGGCCCTTCGACCTTCACCGTGCGGGCGCCTTTTACACCGTCAATGGGCGGAAGCTCTCGTTCCAGATCGATGACGAGCATCCGCTCGCTCTCCCCCACCGCGTGCAGGCCGTCCAGCCCGCCGTCGTAGACCAGCCGCCCCCGGTCGATGACCATCACCCGCTTGCACAGCTGCTCGATGTCGGTCAGGTCGTGCGTGGTCAGCAGCACGGTCGTGCCCCGCTCGGCGTTCACCTCCCGCAGGAACTCGCGCACCTTCGCCTTGCTGACCACGTCGAGACCGATCGTCGGCTCGTCGAGGTAGAGCACCTCGGGATCGTGCAGGAGCGCAGCCGCGATGTCCCCGCGCATCCGCTGCCCCAGCGACAGTTGCCGCACCGGAACGTCCAGCAGCCTGCCCAGGTCGAGGAGTTCGATGCACCGCTCGAGATTGGCGCGGTAACGGGCGTCAGGAACGCGGTACATGCGGCGCACCAGACCGTAGGAGTCGCGCAGCGGCAGGTCCCACCACAGCGTGGTGCGCTGCCCGAAGACCACCCCGATGCGGCGGGCCAGCCGCGCCCGGTCCCGCGAGGGGTCGATGCCCGCGACCCGCAGCCTGCCGCCGCTGGGCACCAGGATGCCGGTGAGCATCTTGATGGTGGTGGACTTCCCGGCGCCGTTGGGGCCGATGTAGCCGACCATCTCCCCGCGCGGGACACGGAAGCTGATGCCGTCCACCGCCCGCACCTCGCGCCGCTCACGACGCAGGAAACCCGCCCTGCGCCGCACGTCGAAGACCTTCTCGACACCGTCGAGCTCGATGAAGTCGTCCACCGCCGAACCGCCCCTTCGCCCGCCGCCCGCCGCGGCCGTCAACTTCCCGTACTCCGGTACCCGCGCAGCCCCGCCCGCCAGGCCAGCCCCGCCAGCGCACAGCACGCCAGCGCCACCAGCGGTGAGGCGAAGTCCACCCACCCCGGCAGCCCCAGCGGATCGTCCCGGCCCAGGATCCGCAGCGCCGGCAGCCAGTTGACGAAGGCCAGCGGGACGACGAACGTCACCCCGCGCACCAGGTCCGTGGCGAACACCGTCGGCGGGTACTGCAGCATCGTCGTACCGCCATAGGTGAAGGCGTTCTGCACCTCCGAGGCGTCGTTGGCCCGGAACTGGAACGCCGCCCCCGCCACGAACACCGCACCGAAGATCACCGCACCGCTGACCAGCATCACCGGCACGAGCAGCACCGACGCCGGCGTCCAGGCCACGTCCAGCCGGTACAGCGCCCACGCCAGCAGCACCGCGCCCTGGGTGACCCGGCCGAGCCGGCGCAGCGCGAACCGGTCGGCGGCGACCTGCGCGAGCACCGGCACGGGCCGCACCAGCAGGGTGTCCAGCGTGCCGTCGCGCACCCGGCGGCCGACGCGGTCCATGTTGCCCAGCACGAGGTCGGCCAGGCCGAAGGCGGTGCTCGTGGTGCCGTACAGCAGGGCCACCTCCGGCAGCGTGAAACCGCCCAGCACGTCGACGTGCGAGAACATGATGACGATGGCGACGAAGTCCAGTGCCGTCGCGGCGAAGTTGCCCAGCGCCATCATCACGAAGGACGTGCGGTAGGCCATCGTCGACCGCACCCACATTCCGACGATCAGGCCATAGGCACGCGTGCCCTCGTACGCGCGCGTCACCGGACCCGCGAGCGGGCCGGACACGGGGACGTCAGCCACCCTGGACCACCACCTTCCGCGTGGCGAGCGTCTGCACCGACCGCCCCACCGCCAGCAGCACCACCGCCCACGCCGCCTGGAACCCCAGCGCCCCGGCCGTGCCCACCGCACCGCCGTGCCGGCCCAGCAGCACGTCCGCCGGCACCTGCAGCATCGCCGCCCACGGCAGCAGCCGCACGACCTCCCCGAACGCCCCCGGAAAGACGGTCAGCGGCAGCAGCGTCCCCGAGAAGAAGATGCACAGCAGACCGCTCAGCATGTTCACCCCCGAACCGTCCAGCAGCCAGAAGGCGCACAGCCCCACCAGATAGCGGATCCCGAACCCCACGACGACGCCGAGGAAGACCGACAGCAGGAAGAACAGCCACACCAACGGATCGCCCGGCAGCGTCAGTTCGAAGGCCAGCGCCCCGACCGTCAGCGGCACCACGCCCCGCCCCAGCAACTGGAAGGCCGCCCGCCCCAGATCGCTCGCCAGCCACCACCACTGCAGATCCGCCGGGCGGTACAGGTCCACGGCGATGTCACCGGAACGGATCCGCTCCTGCAACTCCTCCTGGAACCCACCGCCGATCAGACACGAGGCCCCCAGCAGCGCCTGGGTCACCCACACGAACGTCAGCGCCTGCGACTGGTCGTAGCCGCCCAGATGGGGACGTTCGTTCCACAGGGCAATGAAGGTGTACGCGACGATGAAGCCGAACACCGTATTGGTGAAGACCCCCGCCGCGGTGGCGACCCGGTAGGTCGCGTAGCGCCGGAAACTGCTCACCGCGACAGCCGGATACAACCGCATCCCCCTCGCCTCCCCACCCTTGAGAGCCCCGTCGAACCCCACCCGCCCACCGCACCGACCCACCGCGCCCCGAAGCGCAGGAGCCTAGCCGCACGCCTCGGCCCGGAACCACGGATTTTCACCCCATGGAGTGGTCCGCCTGGCCCGAACGGCCCTTACGGAGCTGCTTAAACGTGCGCTACGCCCTTCAGCCGGAACGCATGATGCGACAGTGTCTTCCGGGGCCTACGACGCAGGTCGGAACCGCCCGACACGACACCGCTCCGCCGCGGCCGCACAACCCCGGCGGCGGCCGAGGAGTCCCAGGAGACATGAGCGACGAGCAGTCACAGCAGCGGCGTCCCGCTGGTGGCGGCCAGGCGCCGCCGGGCTGGGCGCCGAGGACCACCGGCGCGCCCGGAGCGGGCGGCCCTGCCGGAGCTCCCCGCACGCCCACCGCCCACGGCCGCGGCGGCCGTCCCCGGCGCACGGGCTGGCGCCGGCTCGTACCCACCTGGCGCATGGTCCTCGGCGGATTCCTGCTGATCGTCCTGATCATCGTCGGCGTCCTGGTCGCCGGCTACCTCCTGGTCGACATCCCCCCGGCCAACAAGGCCGCCGTCGCCGAGAGCAACGTCTTCCTCTACGCCGACGGCAGTCAACTCGCCCGCGACGGCGAGATCAACCGCGAGAGCGTGCCCCTGAGCAAGGTGCCCAAGGACGTCCAGCACGCCGTCCTCGCCGCCGAGGACCGCGACTTCTACTCCGAGTCCGCCGTCAACCCCGAGGCCATGCTGCGGGCCGCCTGGAACACCGCCACCGGCAAGGGCAAGCAGTCCGGCTCCACCATCACCCAGCAGTACGTCAAGAACTACTACCTGGGCCAGGAGCAGACCATCAGCCGCAAGGTGAAGGAATTCTTCATCGCCATCAAGCTGGACCGCGAGGAGAGCAAGAACGACATCCTCGAGGGCTACCTCAACACCAGCTACTTCGGCCGCAACGCCTACGGCGTCCAGGCCGCCTCCCAGGCGTACTACAACAAGGACTCCGACAAGCTCACCGCGGCCGAGGGCGCCTACCTCGCCACCCTCCTCAACGCCCCCAGCGCCTACGACGTCGGCGCCCACCCCCAGAACAAGCAACGCGCCCTGGCCCGCTGGAACTACGTCCTCGACGGCATGGTCAAGAAGAAGTGGCTGGGCACCGCCGAACGCGCCGCGATGCAGTTCCCCATGCCCGGCAAGGCCAAGCCCCGCCTGAGCATGACCGGCCAGCGCGGCTATCTCGTCGAGGCCGTCAAGGACTACCTCACCAGCAACAAGATCGTCGACGAGACGACGCTGGCCACCGGCGGCTACCGCATCGTCACCACCATCGACCGCAAGAAACAGGACGCGTTCGTCGACGCCGTGCGCCGGGAGCTGATGGACAACCTCAGCGACGACCGCGAAGTCGACCGGTACGTACGCGCCGGAGGCGCCTCCATCGACCCCCGGACCGGCAAGGTCGTCGCCCTCTACGGCGGCATCGACTACACCAAGCAGTACGTCAACAACGCCACCCGGCGCGACTACCAAGTCGGCTCCACCTTCAAGCCGTTCGTGTTCACCTCGGCCGTCGACAACGACTCCTCCACCCAGGACGGCCGCACGATCACCCCCAATACCCTCTACGACGGCACCAACCGGCGCCCCGTACAGGGAAGGAGCGGCCCCGTCGGCTACGCCCCCGAGAACGAGGACGGCAAGTCCTACGGCCCCATCACCGTCACCAAGGCCACCGACCTCTCCGTCAACGCCGTCTACGCGCAGATGGCCCAGGACGTGGGCCCCGGCAAGGTCAAGGACACCGCCGTCGCCCTCGGCGTGCCCGCGGGCACCCCCGACCTCACCGCCACGCCCTCCATCGCCCTCGGCGTGGCCACCGCCAGCGTCCTCGACATGACCCAGGCGTACGCCACCCTCGCCAACCACGGCCGGCACGGCCCCTACACGCTCGTCGAGAAGATCTCCAAGGCCACCGAGGACGTCCAGCTGCCGGACCGCGACGAGACCAAGCAGGTCGTCTCGCGCACGGCCGCCGACACCACCACCTCGATCCTGCAGAGCGTCGTCGAGAGCGGCACCGGCCGCCGGGCCCAGGCCGCGGGACGGCCCGCCGCCGGCAAGACGGGCACGGCCGAGGAGGACAAGGCCGCCTGGTTCGCCGGCTACACCCCCGACCTGGCCACCGTCGTCGCCGTCATGGGCCAGGACCCCGACACGGGCACCGAGAAACCGCTGTACGGGGCCGCCGGCGAACCCCGCGTCAACGGCGGCGGCTTCCCGGCGCAGATCTGGGCGGCCTACACCGCCGACGCCCTCGAGGGCACCGACCCCACGGAGTTCGACCTGGAGCTGGAGAGCGGCGCGGGCGTCCCCATGCTGGAGCCCTCCCCGACCACGGCCCCGCCGAGCCCCACCACCGCGCCGCCCACGACGCTCCCGCCGACCGCCCCGCCCCCGACCTTCGGCCCGCCGGAGCCCCCGACGATCCCGGCACCCCCGCCGCCGGTCACCCCACCGGGCTTCCCCACCCGGCTGCCCACCTTCGGACCGCCCCCGCCGAACGAGGACAAGGAACGCCACTCGGACCGCCGGGGCGGCGGGGACCTCCTGGGGTACGACTACTGATTCAGTGGCCCGACGTCGCCTTCAGACCGACCACGGCCACCAACAGCAACGCAATGAAGAAGACCCGCGCGGCGGTCACCGGCTCGCCCAGCAGCGTCATGCCGAGCACCGCCGCACCGGCCGCGCCGATGCCGACCCACACGCCGTACGCCGTACCGATCGGCAGCGTCCGCGCCGCCTGCGCCAGCAGCACCATGCTGGCGACGATGCCGGCCACGGTGAACACGCTCGGCCACAGCCGCGTGAAACCCTCGGTGAACTTCATGCCGATCGACCAGCCGACCTCGAGCAGACCGGCGACAGCGAGCAGGACCCATGCCATGACGGCACCTCCGGTGGAAACGACTCTCCAGGGGTGCGTCGTCTTGTCCTGACCCGGTACGGCGCGTCTCGTCGGGTTACCTACGACCGTAGCAAACCCACGACAGCGGGCCCGGTCGCCGACCGGGCCCGAAACGTCACACTCAGAGATACAGCCCCGTGGAGTCCTCCGACCCCTCCAGGCGCTCGGCCGCCACCGCGTGCAGATCCCGCTCCCGCATCAGGACGTACGCGACCCCGCGCACCTCCACCTCGGCGCGGTCCTCCGGGTCGTACAGCACCCGGTCGCCCGGCTCCACCGTCCGCACGCTCTGACCGACCGCGACGACCTCGGCCCAGGCCAGCCGGCGGCCCACCGCCGCCGTCGCCGGAATGACGATGCCGCCGGTGGACCGGCGCTCGCCCTCGGGAATGTCCGTCCGCACCAGAACACGGTCGTGGAGCATCCGGATGGGCAGCTTGTCGTGCGTGGTATTCGTACTCACGCCACGACCGTACCTGCCCACGCCGGGCACCGAGGCCACAGGGCCGTCATCCGTGCCCGCCGAGCCGACGCCGTTACGACTTGCGGTGACGCGAGGAAGCGGCCAGCAGCCCCACGAGGCCCACCGCCACCATCGCCACCGGAACGATCCGCTCCAGCCGCGGCGTACCGTCCTCCGCCACGAACCGCGAGCGCACCTCGGACACCACACGGTTGGCCGCCACGTACGCGCGCCCCGCCGTCTGGTCCACCTTCGACGCCACCTTGGCCCGGGCGTCCCCAATGATCGTCTTCGGGTGCATCCGCACCCCGATCTCGTCGAGCGTCACGGCAAGCTCCTGCCGCCGGCGGACGATGTCCGCCTCGATCTGCGCAGGGGTCCTGGCTTCCGCCACCGCGCTGCCTCCGTCTCGTCGAAAAGAATGAAGAGTGATGACTACAGTCTGTCAGCTCCCCCGGCCCGGCGCCCCGCGGCACCCCCGATCCACGACCTGGCTACCCTCGGGACCGTAACCGACCACACCACGAGGAGAGCCGCGATGAGCGAGCGACTGCAGCCCGGCGACACCGCCCCCGCCTTCACCCTGCCCGACGCGGACGGCAAGCAGGTCTCGCTCGCCGACCACAAGGGCCGCAAGGTCATCGTCTACTTCTACCCCGCCGCCCTCACCCCCGGCTGCACCAAGCAGGCCTGCGACTTCACCGACAACCTCGACTTCCTCGCCGGCCACGGCTACGACGTCATCGGCGTCTCCCCCGACAAGCCGGAGAAGCTCGCCAAGTTCCGCGAGCAGGAGTCCCTGAAGGTCACCCTCGTCGGCGACCCCGACAAGAAGATCCTCGAGGCCTACGGCGCCTTCGGCGAGAAGAAGCTCTACGGCAAGACCGTCACCGGCGTCATCCGCTCCACCGTCATCGTCGACGAGGACGGCAAGGTCGAGCGCGCCCTCTACAACGTCAAGGCCACCGGCCACGTCGCCAAGATCATCAAGGACCTGGCGCTGTAGCCCCCGGCACCACCGCGCCCCGGCGCACCGGACGGTCACCCTCCGGCCCGTCCTCGGCCTCCGGCAGGTCGAGGACGGCCATGGCCCCGCCGCCCTCCGCCTTCCCGAACGACAGCCGCGCACCCAGCACCGCCGCCTGCCCCACCGCGATCGTCAGCCCCAGACCGTGCCCCGTACCGCGCTCCGGCGCCGCCGTACGGAACCGGCGCGGCCCCTGGTCCACCAGCCCCGGCGGAAAACCGTCCCCGTGGTCCCGGACGACGATCCGGGTGCCCTCGACCGTCACCTCGATCGGCGGCCGCCCGTGCTTGGCGGCATTGGCCAGGATGTTCACCAGGATCCGCTCCACGCGCCGGGCGTCGGTGGCCACGATCCGCCCCTCACCGATCACCTCCACCGCCACGTCGTCCACCCCGCGCTGGCCCCGCGCCCGCTTGACGATGCCCCGCACCAACGACGGCAGCTCCACCTCGTCCAGCTGCGCGCTCTCCACCCCGGCGTCCAGCCGCGAGACCTCCAGCAGGTCCTCCACCAGCGCCCGCATCGTCTGCGCCCGCTCCTGCACCATCTCCACCGCACGCGGATGCGGCAGCAACTCCGCCGACGCCACCAGACCCGCCACCGGCGTCCGCAGCTCGTGCGCCACGTCCGCCGTGAACTGCCGCTCCGCCGACACCCGCCCCGCCAGCGACGTCGCCATGTGGTGCACCGACCGGCCCAGCTCCGCGACCTCGTCCCGGCCGCCGATGTCCAGCGCGTCCGCGTCCGGCGCCTCGCCCGCCGCGATCCGCCGCGCCGCCGCGGCACTGAGCCGCAGCCGCCGCGACAGGCTCTGCGCCACGAACCACGCCACCACCGCCATCAGCGCCACCGTCGCGGCACCCGCCACCACCAGCGCCTTGTCCAGCGCCGTCTGCAACGGATCACGGTCCGGGTACGACGCCGAGATCGACAACACCTTGTCGTCCCCGACCCCCGTCGCCGCCCACACCCGCGGATCCTCGCCACCGCTGATGTACGTGCCCGACTCGCCCTTCGCCACCGCCTGCGACAGCGCGAACGGCAACGTCGAATCGTCCAGCTGCGCACCCAGCGCGAGGGTGCCGTCCCGCTGGTAGATCTGCAGCGCCGAGCTCAGCAGCCCGTCCTGGTACGCCATGGCCTGGCGGTCACGCTCCAGGCCCGAGATGTGATGCACGGCCACGCCCAGGACCACGACGGCCAGGGCGGTGACGAAGGAGATCGCGAACGCGATCCGAGCACGGATACCCATCACGCGATCGGAAGGACCTCTCGGGATTCCCCCGCCGGAGTGGCCCCCACGTACTTGACCTCGAGCGCCGTGAACGCCACCGAACCGTCCACTTCCTTGGGCCCGTACAGCCGCAACCGCACCGGGAACGACTTACCCGCCGCCGCACCGGCCGCATTGGTCGACACCTGCACCACACCACTGCCGGCCGCGCCGTCCGCGGCGTAGGCCTCCCACCGGATGCCGCTGGCCACGCGCCCCGAGGTGTTGCAGTCCAGCGTGATGATGGTCGGCTCCGGCACCGGCTCCCCCACCCCGCAGTCCCGCACCCCCGGCAGCTCCCGCGACCCCGAATCCTCGAGCTCCACCTGCGACTGCTGCGCAGACCCCGTCCGCTGCGCCGCCGCCGTCCTGGGCGCCTTGTTCACCACACTCGCCCGGTCCGTGGCATCCCCCAGCCACACCCCGCCGAGCACCAGCCCGGACACCCCCAGAAAGATCGCCACCACGGTGCGCAGTCGGACCCCACGGGCCACGGCACGGTCGGTCATCGGCTCTCTTCCTCGATCACGTGCGGATCCTGCTTTCACAGGTCTGTCCCATTCCCCGCTCTGAGGGACGGTGAAAACAGGCGGTGCGTTCCCTCGGTCTGTCAACGGCTTGCCGTTCCGGGCGCGCCAAGTGACCCGGTTCCGTACGGTTTCCGGGCGGGCTCTGGCCAACTGCCCGGCGTCGGCCAGTACGATGGGCCTGCCGGGCGGCCGTGATGGAATTGGCAGTCATGCTGGGTTTAGGTCCCAGTGGGTTCACACCCGTGTGGGTTCGAGTCCCACCGGCCGCACACAGGAAAGGGCCACCCCCGCGTTCAGGGGGCGGCCCTTCTTCGTGTCCGTTCAGCCCAACAGCTCCCGCACCACCGGCACCAGCCCCCGGAACGCCTTCCCGCGGTGGCTGATCGCGTTCTTCTCCTCCGGCGTCATCTCCGCGCAGGTCCGCACCTCGCCCAGGGGCTGGAGGATCGGGTCGTAGCCGAAGCCGCCCGTGCCCGAGGGGGCGTGGCGCAGGGTGCCCTCCAGGCGGCCCTCGACGACGCGTTCCGTGCCGTCCGGGAGGGCGAGGGCCGCGGCGCAGGCGAAGTGGGCGGCGCGGTGTTCGTCGGCGATGTCGGAGAGCTGGGCGAGGAGGAGGTCGAGGTTGGCCTTGTCGTCGCCGTGGCGGCCGGCCCAGCGGGCGGAGAAGATGCCGGGGGCGCCGTTCAGGACGTCGACGCACAGGCCCGAGTCGTCGGCGACGGCCGGGTGTCCGGTGGCGCGGGCCAGGGCGTGGGCCTTGAGGAGGGCGTTCTCGGCGAAGGTGACGCCGGTCTCCTTGACGTCGGGGATCTCGGGGTAGGCGTCGGCGCCGACGAGTTCGACGTCGAGGCCCGCGGCGGCGAGGATCGCGTGGAGCTCGGTGACCTTGTTGTAGTTGCGGGTGGCGAGGATCAGGCGCTTCATGGGTGGGATTATCCCGGGTCGCCCGTCCCCGCCGTCGTGCCCGCCCCCGGCCCTACTTCGAGGTGCACACCTTGGTCAGCTCGCCCGCCGCGTCCTTGAGCGGCGCCAGGTCGGGCGCCTTGTTCTGGCGCACGGACTCCCGGGCGTTGGCGACCGCCTGCTGGAGGTGGTCGAGGGCCTTGCCGACGTCCGCGTTGCCGGTCTTGTCCTTGAGCTTCTTCGTGTCCTCGTCGAGGGTGTCCAGGGCCTTGTCCGCCTGGCCGAGGTCGTTCGCCGCGTCCGTGACGGCCCGCTGGAGCTTGTCGACGTCGTTGGTGATCTCGACGCCCAGCCGGGCGCAGTCGACGGCCTTCTGGGCGGTGGAGCAGCCCGCCGCCAGGGGCACGGCCAGGAGGGCGGCGGCGAGGGCGGTGAGGGTCGTGGTGCGGCGGCGGTGCGCGGACATGGACGGCCTTCCGGTATGGGCGGGGCGGGCGTACGGCCCGGATTCTGCCGGACCGTACGTCTCTGTCAACGCTCGCGCCACGCCCTACGGTTGCGTCACAGCGTGCGGGCGAGGGCCTCGCGCTGGGCGGCGTCGAGGGAGGCGCAGCCGGCGACCGCGAGGTCGAGGAGGCTGTTGAGCTCTTCGCGGGCGAAGGGCTCGGCCTCGGCGGTGCCCTGGACCTCGACGAAGCGGCCGTCGCCGGTGCAGACGACGTTCATGTCGGTGTCGGCGCGGACGTCTTCCTCGTAGCAGAGGTCGAGGAGGGGGACGCCGCCGACGATGCCGACGCTGACGGCGGAGACGGTGCCGGTCAGCGGCTGGCGGCCGTGCTTGATGAGCTTCTTGCCCTGGGCCCAGGTGATGGCGTCGGCCAGGGCGACGTAGGCGCCGGTGATGGCGGCGGTGCGGGTGCCGCCGTCGGCCTGGAGGACGTCGCAGTCCAGGACGATGGTGTTCTCGCCGAGGGCCTTGTAGTCGATGACGGCGCGCAGGGAGCGGCCGATGAGGCGGGAGATCTCGTGGGTGCGGCCGCCGATCTTGCCGCGTACGGATTCGCGGTCGCCGCGGGTGTTGGTGGCGCGGGGGAGCATCGAGTACTCGGCGGTGACCCAGCCTTCGCCGGAGCCCTTGCGCCAGCGGGGCACGCCCTCGGTGACGCTGGCGGTGCAGAAGACCTTGGTGTCGCCGAAGGAGATGAGTACGGAGCCTTCCGCGTGCTTGCTCCATCCGCGCTGGATGGTCACGGGGCGGAGCTGGTCGGGGGTGCGGCCGTCGATGCGAGACATGGTGATGAGCCTATCGGGACGACAGAGGGCCCCGTTCCGGTTGGCGTCGTGTACGCGACAATCGGAACGGGGCCCTCCGGGAGGAGCCCGGTGGCTCAGCTCACAGCATGTCCTCGATCTCGCCGGCGATCGGGTCGGCGTCGGTGCCGATGACGACCTGGATGGCGGTGCCCATCTTCACGACGCCGTGGGCGCCGGCGGCCTTGAGGGCGGCGTCGTCGACGAGGGAGGGGTCGGAGACCTCGCAGCGAAGGCGGGTGATGCAGCCCTCGACCTCTTCGATGTTCTCGATCCCGCCGAGGCCGGCGACGATCTTCTCAGCCTTGCTGGCCATGTGCACTCCTGGTTGTCTCAGCCCTTCGGCGGTTCCGCCGACCGGCTTTCACACGGTAACCCACGTATAGCCCAACTATGCGGGCGTATGTCCACCATCTGTCGAAGGATGGCGAGCACCCGGCACTGCCCCCGGGAGTCCACACCGCACCGCAAGTGGTCTACACCAGTATGCCAGCAGCCGGAGGACGCAGATGAGTTCGATCGCCGCGGCGGCCCCGCGGAAGAAGAAGCGCCTGCACGGCCTCTTCCAGGGCCTGCAGAAGATGGGCCGCAGCCTGCAGCTGCCGATCGCGGTGCTGCCGGCGGCGGGCATCCTCAACCGGCTCGGCCAGCCGGACGTCTTCGGTGCGGACGGCCTGGGCTGGACGGACGTCGCCAAGGTGATGGCCGGTGCGGGCGGGGCGCTGCTGGACTCCTCGCTGGGGCTGCCGCTGCTGTTCGCGGTCGGTGTGGCGATCGGCATGGCGAAGAAGTCGGACGGCTCGACGGCGCTCGCGGCGGTGGCGGGCTTCCTCGTCTATTACGCGGTGCTGCACCAGTTCCCGCTGGACTGCCCCGCCGGCTCCAAGCACACGCCGATCGGCCTGCTGGCCGGGGTGTGCGTGACCGCGGCCGGGGAGCCGTCCGCGGCGGGGTACCAGAACCCCGGCGTCTTCGGCGGCATCGTGATGGGCCTGCTGGCGGCCTGGTTCTGGCAGCGCTACCACCGGGTGAAGCTGGTGGACTGGCTGGGCTTCTTCAACGGACGCAGGCTCGTACCGATCATCATGGCGTTCGTGGGGATCGCGTTCGCCGCGCTGTGCCTGTGGATCTGGCCACCGGTGGGCGACGCGCTGACGAGCTTCAGCAAGTGGCTGTCCGACCTGAGCGCCACCGGCGCGGGCATCTTCGGCGTCGCGAACCGCGCGCTGCTGGTGATCGGGCTGCACCAGTTCCTGAACGTCTTCGTGTGGTTCCAGTTCGGCGACTACACCAAGCCGGACGGCACGGTGGTGCACGGCGACATCAACCGTTTCCTGGCGGGTGACCCCACCGCCGGTCAGTTCACCTCGGGCTTCTTCCCGATCATGATGTTCGCGCTGCCGGCCGCAGCGCTGGCGATCACGCACTGCGCGCGGCCGCAGCACCGCAAGACGGTGGGCGGTCTGATGCTCTCGGTGGGCCTGACGTCGTTCGTCACGGGCATCACCGAGCCGATCGAGTACTCCTTCCTCTTCATCGCCCCGCTGCTGTACGTGGTGCACGCGCTGCTGACGGGCGTCTCCATGGCCGTGACCTGGGGGCTGGGGGTGCACGACGGCTTCAGCTTCTCGGCGGGGCTGATCGACTACGTGATCAACTGGGGGCTCGCGACCAAGCCATGGCTGATCATTCCGATCGGGCTGTGCTTCGCGGTGCTGTATTACGTGGTCTTCCGCTTCGCGATCACGTTCTTCGACATTCCGACGCCGGGGCGGGAGCCCGAGGCGCTGGCGGAGGAGATCGAGCAGGAGAACGTGAAGTAAACGTCAAGTAAGGGTGGCGTGACGCAGCGCAGAGCGCTCACGCCACCCTTGCGTGTGTGCGCGAGAGCACTTGGAACGATGGATTCCTTTATGCCCGACTCACGTGCTACAACAGGTCTAAACCAGTAGTGGTGTAGACCAAATCGCGGGCCGTCCCCCCTTTTCCCGAGCGCCCGCCTCACCTGGAGGAATCCGATGAGTACGGCAGCCAAGGCGGCAAAGGCGGCGCCTGAAGAGGCGGCACCGGAAAAGAAGAAGCGCGGCGCCGGCGCCATGGCCGTCGCGCAGCGCATCGGCCGCAGCCTCATGCTGCCGGTCGCGGTCCTGCCCGCGGCCGCGCTCCTGGTCCGGCTGGGCAACAACGACATGCTCGGGCGCGACTCCTTCCCCGAGTTCATAACCAAGATCGCCGGCTATATGGCGGCGGGCGGCAACGCCCTGCTCGGCAACATGGCGCTGCTCTTCGCCGTCGGCGTGGCCATCGGCTTCGCGAAGAAGTCGGACGGCTCCACGGCCCTGGCCGCGGTCTCCGGCTACCTGGTCTTCAAGGAGGTGCTCGCCACCTTCACCGACAAGAACCTGCCGAAGGTCGCCGCGGTCGTCGACGGCAAGATCGTCATGAATGAGGCGCCCGTCAACGCCGGCGTCCTCGGCGGTGTGGTCATGGGCCTGGTCGTGGCGCTGCTCTACCAGCGCTACAGCCGCAAGAAGCTCCCCGACTGGCTGGGCTTCTTCGGCGGCCGCCGCCTCGTCCCGATCCTCTCGGCCTTCGCCGGCCTGGTCATCGGCATCCTCTTCGGCCTCATCTGGCCGGTCCTCGGCACGGGTCTGCACAACTTCGGCGAGTGGCTGGTCGGCTCCGGCGCCGTGGGCGCGGGCATCTTCGGCGTCGCCAACCGTGCGCTGATCCCGGTCGGCATGCACCACCTGCTCAACTCCTTCCCGTGGCTGCAGGCCGGTGACTTCAACGGCAAGCACGGCGACATCGCCCGCTTCCTCGCCGGTGACCCCGACGCCGGCCAGTTCATGACCGGCTTCTTCCCGATCATGATGTTCGCGCTCCCGGCGGCCTGCCTGGCGATCGTGCACTGCGCCCGCCCGGAGAACCGCAAGGTCGTCGGCGGCATGATGGGCTCGCTGGCGCTCACCGCGTTCGTCACCGGTGTGACCGAGCCGATCGAGTTCACCTTCATGTTCATCGCTCCGGTCCTCTACGCCATCCACGCGCTGCTCACCGGTGTCTCGCTGGCGCTGACCTGGGCGCTGGGCATGAAGGACGGCTTCGGCTTCTCCGCCGGCGCGATCGACTTCCTGCTGAACCTGGGCATCGCCACCAAGCCGTGGATGCTGGCCGCGGTGGGCCTGTGCTTCGGCGCCCTGTACTACGTGGTGTTCCGCTTCGCGATCACCAAGTTCAACCTCCCCACCCCGGGCCGTGAGCCCGAGGGTCAGCTGGAGGACACGGGCAAGGCCTGATCCTCGAGGCCGCATGCGAAGGCCCCCGGAACCGCTCGGTTCCGGGGGCCTTCGGCTGTGTCCGGGGGCCGCCCCGCCGCCTACAGCTCGTACACGGCTCCCGCGTGGGCCAGTTCCGCGGGGCCGTCGTAGACCGAGCGGGCGTCGCGCAGGTTGGTGAGGGGGTCCGTCCACGGGGGGATGTGGGTGAGGACGAGGCGGCCGGCGCCGGCCCGGGCGGCGCATTCGCCGGCCTGGAGGCCGTTGAGGTGGAGGTCGGGGATGTCCTCCTTGCCGTGCGTGAAGGACGCCTCGCACAGCAGCAGGTCGGTGTCCAGGGCCAGCTCCTGCAGGGCGTCGCAGGGGCCGGTGTCGCCCGAGTACACCAGCGAACGGCCCCCGTGCTCGACCCGGAAGGCGAAGGCCTCGACGGGGTGGCTGACCCGGTCCGTGCGGATCGTGAAGGGGCCGAGGCCGAAGCTGCCCGGGGTGAGGGTGCGGAAGTCGAAGACCTCGCTCATGCAGGCCTCGTCGGGCACGTCGCCGTACGCCGTCAGGAGCCGCTTCTCGGTGCCCTCGGGGCCGTGGACGGGTATGGCGTCGGCCCGGCCGCCGTCGTGGCGGTAGTAGCGGGCCACGAAGTAGCCGCACATGTCGATGAAGTGATCCGGGTGCAGATGCGACAGGAGCACGGCGTCGAGGTCGTAGAGACCGACGTGGCGCTGCAGCTCGCCGAGGGCGCCGTTGCCCATGTCGAGGAGGATCCGGTATCCGTCGGCCTCCACCAGATAACTCGAGCAGGCCGATTCCGTGGACGGGAACGAGCCCGAGCATCCGACGACGGTGAGCTTCATGCGGGCCTGAACCTCCGTGGGCTGGTTACGGGGGGCCATGCGGTGCAGTCGAGGGTAAGGCGAGAAACGGGCGGTGACTCCTCCGAGAGGGTGGCGTGTGGGCGGAATCACCAGGACGGACCTGGCCCGCAGCGCGCAGGCCCCGGCCCGCGCCCGGAAGGAGGAGCGCGGTCGGGGCCTGCGGGCCGGGGTGCGGAAGAGGAGGTCGGGACGGCCGGTGCCGCACGTCCTACAGCGGCTTGTGCCGCTCGGCGCGGTCCAGGGTGTCCATGAAGCGCTGGAAGCGCTCGGCCGACTCCTTGCTGCCGGCCGTCACGGTGAACACCTCGGGCGTCATGAATGCTGCTAGCCGCTCACGTGTCTCAGGAGCGAGCGCATCCCACGCCGCCCTGTCCAGCCGTGACTGCGCCGCAGTTTCCGCACTGCCAGTTTCCATTGTTGAGTTGCCTCATGTCCGAAGATCCACATGCGGGACAGTTCATGTGCGTCTCCTACGGGATGATGTCAGCCGCTTGCCAACATCGGTAGTAGCAGTTCACCCGTGCACAGTTCTGTTTTTTACGGACCGGCGCGGACAGGCGGCGCATCGCGCTAGGCCCACAGCTGGCCGTGCAGTGTCTCGACGGCCTCTTCGGTGGTGGCCGCGGTGTAGACGCCGGTGGAGAGGTACTTCCAGCCGCCGTCGGCGACGATGAAGACGATGTCGGCGCTCTCCCCCGCCCGTACGGCCTTACGGGCGACGCCGAGCGCGGCGTGGAGCACCGCGCCGCTGGACACGCCCGCGAAGATGCCCTCCTCGGCGAGGAGTTCACGGGTGCGCCGGACGGCGTCCTCGGAGCCGACGGAGTAGCGGGTGGTGAGCACGCCCGCGTCGTAGAGCTCGGGGACGAAGCCCTCGTCGAGGTTGCGCAGCCCGTAGACGACGTCGTCGTAGCGGGGCTCGGCGGCCACGATCTGCACACCGGGCTTGTGCTCGCGAAGGTACCGGCCGACGCCCATGAGGGTGCCGGTGGTGCCCAGGCCGGCCACGAAGTGGGTGATCTCGGGGAGGTCGGCGAGGATCTCGGGGCCGGTGGTGGCGTAGTGGGCGCCGGCGTTGTCGGGGTTGCCGTACTGATAGAGCATCACCCAGTCGGGGTGCTGCCCGGCCAGCTCCTTGGCCACCCGTACGGCCGTGTTCGAGCCTCCGGCCGCGGGCGAGGGGATGATCTCGGCGCCCCACATGGCGAGCAGCTGCCGCCGCTCCTCGCTGGTGTTCTCGGGCATCACGCACACCATGCGGTAGCCCTTGAGCTTGGCGGCCATGGCGAGGGAGATGCCGGTGTTGCCGGAGGTGGGCTCGAGGATGGTGCAGCCAGGGGTGAGCCGGCCGGCCTTCTCCGCCTGCTCGATCATGTGCAGGGCAGGGCGGTCCTTGACCGAGCCGGTGGGGTTGCGGTCCTCGAGCTTGGCCCAGACGCGGACGGTCTCCGACGGGGACAGGCGCGGCAGGCGGACGAGCGGGGTGTTGCCGACCGCCGCGAGCGGCGACTCGTAGCGCATCAGGCCATTCCGCCGGCGACGGCCGGGAGGATGGTGACGCTGTCGCCGTCGGCGAGCTCGGTGGCGATGCCGGCCAGGAAGCGGACGTCCTCGTCGTTGAGGTAGACGTTGACGAAGCGGCGCAGCTCCCCGCCGGCGGCCTCGTCGACCAGGCGCTCGCGGATGCCGGGGTGGCGGGCCTCCAGGTCCTTGAAGAGCTCGTCGATCGTGGCGCCGCTGCCCTCGACGGCCTTCTTGCCGTCGGTGTAGGTGCGCAGGATGGTCGGGATGCGGACCTCGATGGCCATGGGTGTGCTCCTGTTGGAGTGCGGGGTCGGTTCGTGTGGAACGCGGAGGCTCACATCGTGGGAACCATGGGGCGCATGGTATCGATTCCCTGTGCGCCGCCCGGAAATTCGTCCCGGTATGCGGACGATCCTGTCTCAGAACTGCTCGGTACGGCCCGATGCGGCTCAGTAGGCCTGGACGACCCGAACGTCCTCCTCGGTGACCTGGCCGTCGACGATGCGGTACGAGCGGAACTGGAAGGGCCCGGCGCCGTCGGTGTCGGCGGTGGAGACCAGGACGTAGTGGGCGCCGGGTTCGCTGGCGTAGGTGAGGTCGGTGCGCGAGGGGTAGGCCTCGGTGGCGGTGTGGGAGTGGTAGATGACCACCGGCTCCTCGTCGCGGTCGTCCATCTCGCGGTAGAGCTTGAGCAGGTCGGTGGAGTCGAACTCGTAGAAGGTGGGCGAGCGGGCGGCGTTGAGCATCGGGATGAACCGCTCGGGACGGCCGCTGCCCTCCGGTCCGGCGATGACGCCGCACGCCTCGTCGGGGTGGTCGGCGCGGGCGTGCGCGACGATCCGGTCGTAGAGGTCCTGTGTGATGGTCAGCATGCGCAAAAGAATATGCACGGAGCCCGCCGCATACCGAGGTCGGTATGCGGCGGGCTCCGTGGTGGTGCGGCCTGAAGGACTACTTGCTGAGCGAGTAGTCCTTGCGCTCGAAGGCCTGGGGGTTGCGGGACTTGAGCACGAGGTACGAGACCCACATGATCGCGCCCCAGACGGGTGCGCAGTACAGCGAGATGCGCGCGTCCTTGTCGATGCCCATGAGCACGATCACCATGAAGATGAAGGCCAGGGCGAAGAGGCTGGTCCAGGGCGCGCCCGGGGCCTTGAGCTCGGACTGCGGCAGCTCGCCGCGGTCCGCCTTGCGGCGGTAGCGCAGCTGGGCGACGAGGATCATGATCCAGGCCCACATGCCGGAGATGGTCGCGAAGGAGACGACGTAGTTGAACGCCTCGCCCGGCCACTGGTAGTTGATGAACACGCCGACGAGCATCAGCGCGGCCGAGAAGGTCGTGCCGCGGAACGGCAGGCCCTTCTTGGACAGCTGACCGAAGAACTTCGGGCCCTGACCGTTGAGGGACAGGTCGCGGAGCATACGGCCGGTGGAGTACATGCCGGAGTTGCAGGACGACAGCGCCGCGGTGAGCACCACGAAGTTGACGATGCCGGCACCGGCGGGCAGGCCGATCTTGGCGAAGGCCGCCACGAAGGGGCTGACGCCGGGCATGAACTCGGTCCAGGGAACGATCGACAGGATGATGATGAGCGCACCCAGGTAGAAGACGGCGATGCGCCACGGCACGGTGTTGATGGCCTTGGGCAGGGTCTTCTTGGGGTCGGCGGCCTCGCCCGCCGTGACGCCGACGAGCTCGACGGCGAGGAAGGCGAACATCACGATCTGCAGGGTCATCAGCGTGCCGCCGATGCCCTTCGGGAAGAACCCGTCGTGGCTCCACAGGAGGCTGAAGGAGGCGGTGTCACCGGCGTCGGAGAAGCCGAGCGTGATGACGCCGATACCGATCAGGATCATGCCGATGATGGCGGTGACCTTGACCATCGAGAACCAGAACTCCAGCTCACCGAAGAGCTTCACGGAGATCAGGTTGATGAAGTAGAGAATGACGGTGAAGACCAGCGCCGATGCCCATTGTGGAATCGACTTGTTCCAGTACTGCACATAGGTGGCGGCCGCGGTGACCTCGGTGATGCCGGTGACGACCCAGAAGAGCCAGTACGTCCATCCGGTCACATAGCCCCAGAAGGGACCGAGGAACTCTCGGGCGTAGTCCGAGAAGGAGCCCGACACCGGGCGGTACATGAGCAGCTCACCGAGCGCTCGCATGATGAAGAAGATGACCAGGCCGGCTATCGCGTAGGCCAGGATCAGGCTGGGTCCGGCCTTCGATATCGCCTTGCCCGCGCCCAGGAACAGGCCGGTGCCGATGGCGCCACCAATGGCGATCATCTGAATCTGTCGGTTACCGAGTCCCCGCTCGTAACCCTCGGAAGCATCCTTGCCGCTTCCCTCTCCGTCCCGCACTGCGGTGCGGTCGGCGACCTGCTCAGAGGTCATGGTGGTGCGCCTTTCTCCATACCGATCCGGTTGCTCCGGATCGGGTTCCGATCCCCCCGGATGGAGTCCTGCTCAGCGCCGACGGTCGGTCGGCTAGCGCTTCCGCTGCGACAGGGGTGGCGTCGCAGAGGCAGGTCGGCAAGAAGTATCACGTGTAAAGATGAGATCATCGGCGCGCTTGTGGCGCACGGCACAAAAAAATCCGGACACAAGTGATCTGGGACACCAATAGCCGCGACCACGGTGACTCGATCGTTATCCGGATTTGCGGGTCCGCTGAGCGAACGGGGCCGGAACGGCCCCGGAACAGCTTCTTCCCCTTGATTCGGGCCGTCAGGCCATGAGCGCCTCGACGAGCGTCTCCTGCAGACCGCCGAGCCAGAGGTAGGCCATCACCATCGGCTTGCGGGGGTCCTCGTCCGGCAGCCGGAAGAGTGCTTCGCCGTCGTCCTCGTCGGTGATCTCCAGCCGGGCCCCGATGGTCAGCCGGAGGTCGTTCAGCGCGCCGAGCCACTGCCGGCAGCCCTCGGGGGTCAGCCGCAGCACCGCGTCGCCCGCCTCCTGGTCGCCGCCGCCGAGGGCGTCGAGCGAGCGGACCACGCCGAGCGCGTCCTCGCGCTTGCGCTCGCGCAGGTCGTTCTCGGTGTAGCGGCGGAATTCGGAGGCGTACGCGCGCTCCTGCCGGTCCTGCTCGGCGCCGGGGGTGCCGTAGGCGTCCGGGAACAGCCGGGCCAGGGCGGGGTCGGCCGGGGGCTCGCTGGGGCCCTCCGCGAACAGCCGGGCCAGCGGATCGGCGGCCTCCGGGCCGTGCGTCTCCCCCGGGCCGATCAGCTCCAGGAGCTGTACGGCCAGGCTGCGCAGGATGGAGATCTCGACCTCGTCCAGGGCGACGGCCGCCCCGCCGCCGGGCAGCGGCTCGAAGTGCCCGGCCATCAACGGTCCTGCGACAGCGTCGCCCAGAGCCCGTAGCCGTGCATCGCCTGCACGTCGCGCTCCATCTCCTCGCGGCTGCCGCTGGAGACCGTGGCACGGCCCTTGTGGTGGACGTCGAGCATCAGCCGGTGCGCCTTGTCCTTGGGGTAGCCGAAGTAGGCCTGGAAGACATACGTCACATAACTCATGAGGTTGACGGGGTCGTTATGGACCAGGGTCACCCAAGGGACGTCGGGTTCGGTCACCGCGAAGGGCGACTCGCCCGTTTCGGGCCGTTCGATCTCGACCGGTGCAACACTCACGCTTCCCATGCTGCCACTCGGCGACTTCCCGTGCACAAACGGGGGCCCCAACTCCGCGCGCCCAGAAATCGTCACTCTGACGAGTAGGGGGGTAGCATCTGGACCATGAACGCTGCGGACCTGAGGCTCCCGGTCGACGTTCCATCGACGGCCCTCTTCACCGACCGGTACGAACTGACGATGCTGCAGGGTGCGCTGCGGTCCGGCACCGCCGGCCGGCGCTCGGTCTTCGAGGTCTTCACCCGCAGGCTGCCCGAGGGCCGCCGCTACGGCGTCGTCGCGGGCACCGGCAGGGTCCTGGACGCCGTGGAGAACTTCCGCTTCGACAGCGGCGTCCTGGACTTCCTGGCCGAGCAGCGGATCGTCGACGGGCCGACCCTCGCCTTCCTCGCCGACTACCGCTTCCGCGGCGACATCTGGGGCTACCCCGAGGGCGAGGTGTACTTCCCCGGCTCGCCCATCCTGCGCGTCGAGGGCACCTTCGCCGAGGCGGTCCTGCTCGAGACGGTGATCCTCTCGATCCTCAACCACGACTCCGCCGTCGCCGCCGCGGCCTCGCGGATGGCGGTGGCGGCCGGCGACCGGCCGCTGATCGAGATGGGCGCGCGCCGCACCCACGAGCTGGCGGCCGTCGCCGCCTCGCGCGCCGCCTACGTCGGTGGCTTCAGCTCCACCTCCGACCTGGCGGCCGGCTTCCGCTACAACATTCCGACGGTCGGCACCAGTGCGCACGCCTTCACCCTGCTGCACGACAGCGAGCGCGAGGCCTTCACCGCCCAGGTCGACTCCCTCGGCGGAGGCACGACGCTGCTCGTGGACACCTACGACGTGGCCGAGGCCGTTGCGATGGCCGTCGAGATCGCCGGGACGGACCTGGGCGCCGTCCGGATCGACTCCGGCGACCTGCTGCTGCTCGCGCACCGGGTGCGCCGGCAGCTGGACGAGCTGGGCGCCAAGGACACCCGCATCGTGGTCACCAGCGACCTCGACGAGTACGCCATCGCCTCGCTGGCCGCCGCCCCCGTGGACGCCTACGGCGTGGGCACCCAGCTGGTGACCGGCAGCGGGCACCCCACCTGCTCGATGGTCTACAAGCTCGTGGCCCGCGCGGACGCCGCCGGGCCCGACGCGCCGCTGCGCCCGGTCGCCAAGAAGTCCATGGGCGGCAAGTCGTCGGTCGGCGGCCGCAAGTGGGCCGCGCGCCGCCCGGACGCCGCCGGGGTGGCCGAGACGGAGGTCGTGGGCACCGGCGAGGTGCCGGCGGAGCTCGTGGACCGGCAGCTGCTGGTCGAGCTGGTGCGGGCGGGGGAGGTCGTGGCCCGTGAGCCCCTGGACGCGGCGCGTGACCGGCACAGGGCGGCGCGCGCGGCGCTGCCGATGTCGGCGACCCAGCTGTCGCGCGGCGAACCCGTGCTGCCCACGGAGTACCTCTGAGCGGGCGCCCGAGTGCCCCTCCCGTAACGCAATCCGAGTCACTACCCTCGGTCACACAGGGTTGATCCGCACAGTCGGCCGAGAGCCCCTCACCTAAGGATCTGCACCATGAACCGTGCACTGATCATCGTCGACGTGCAGAACGACTTCTGCGAGGGCGGCAGCCTCGCGGTGGCCGGCGGCGCCGACGTGGCAGCTGCCATAACCGACCTGGTGGGAGAGGCCCCCGCCGGATACGCGCACGTCGTCGCCTCGCGCGACATGCACACCGACCCGGGCGACCACTTCTCCGACCAGCCGGACTACGAGACCTCCTGGCCGCGGCACTGCGTGGCGGGCACGGAGGGCAGCGGCTTCCACCCCAACCTCTCCCCCGCCATCACCTCCGGGGCGGTCCAGGCCGTCTTCGACAAGGGCGCCTACGCCGCCGGCTACAGCGCCTTCCAGGGCGCCGACGAGAACGGCACCGGGCTGGCGGACTGGCTGCGGGCACGCGACGTGACCGACGTGGACGTGGTCGGCATCGCCACCGACCACTGCGTACGCGCCACCGCGCTGGACGCCCGCCGGCAGGGCTTCGGCACCCGCGTCCTGCTCGACCTCACCGCGGGAGTGGCCCGGGAGAGCACCGAGCGGACCCTGGAGGAGCTGCGGGAGGCGGGCGTGGAGCTGAGCGGGAAGCCGATCGTCCAGGGCGGCTAGCGCGGCCTGGAGCCCCTTCAGGTGGCGGGGGCCGGGCGCAGCAGGCTGGCGATCGGGTGCCAGGACTCGGTGTCGTCGTCCGGCGCCGCCCGCCACACGACCCCGTCGGGGTGGTGCAGCACGGCCGTGATCTCGTCCGGAGACGGCGGATGGCTGTTGCCGCGCAGGTAGACGGCGCGCAGCCCGAGGTTGCGCAGCCGGGTGAGGGCCCGCTGGCGGTTCGCGGCGTGGACGAGCACGCGGACGCGCTCCCCGGGGCGGACACCGCCGTCGGGCGGCCCGGCCAGGGACAGGGCGACGACCACGCTGCCGTCGGGAAGCCTGGCGAATCCACCGCCTGCCATGCGCCTCACTTCTCCCCTGCGCGTAAGGGTGTCAATAAGACCATCATGGGAGGCATTGTCGGCGCGAACGGCCGCCGCCCGCTAGGGGGCGACGGCCGATACGCGCGTGACCTGCGGCGATGCCGCTACTGACGGGTCACTTGGTGGAGGGGCCCACCTGGATCGTCATCGTGGAGCCGGTGAGGGCCTCGGTGAGGATCTTGATGCGGGTGTTGGTGTCGGTCAGCTTGACCGCGCCCGTGGGGTTCGCCTCGTCGTAGTAGGTGTTCTTGTGGTCGTCGAAGACCGGAACGCCCATCTTGCCCTTGACGCGGGTGGCGACGCCGTCCTTGTGGACGGTGTAGCCCTCGGTCGGGTACCAGCTGAAGGTCGAGTCGTACGCCTGGAAGCGGTTGCGCATGAGCGAGCCGTCCGACCACTTCTCGGCCTTCGGGTGCGCGTCCACCGGCAGGATGCGGCCCGAACCCGGGTGCTCGCCGACGTTGTTGTCCTTCTGCGAGGTGTCCCACAGCCAGACCAGCAGGCCGTTCTGGTACGGGAAGTGCTCCACCCAGCCCGGCTTCGCCGTGCGCCAGCCGAAGTTGTACGGGCCGACCTTGAGGGTCTTGTCGTACGACACGTACTGGCGGTTCTCGGCGATGTAGTACTGCGGGTACTCCTTGGTGAAGGAGGCGCCGATGCGCGAGAAGCCCTTCACCGTCCAGCCGTTGTCGTCGCCCTCGGCGCCGTCGGTGACCAGGGCCTTGCCGTCGGCGGTCAGGGTGATGGCGTCGGCCGTGAAGCCCTTGCCGCCGGCGCCGCCGTCCGTCTGGTAGCGGAAGCGCACGTCGATCTTCTTGCCCGCGTAGGCGTCGAGCGGGAAGGAGAGCTTCTTGTACGCGCCCGAGACACCGGTCAGGGCCGGCTTGTCGCCGCCGTCACGGGTGATGGTCTTGCCGTCGGCGGTGCCGTCGACGGGCGTCCAGTTGGCACCGCCGTCCGTGGAGACCTCGGTGTAGAGGTAGTCGTAGTTCTCCTCGATGTCCCACCAGCCGGACAGGTCCAGGGAGGCCTTGGACTTGCCGGTGAGGTCGACGGACCGGGAGAGGGTGTTCTTCAGGTCGTCGCCGGCGCCGCTCCACCACTGCTTGGCGCCCTCGGCCGGCTTGACGACCTCGGTGGTGACCTTCTTGGCGGGCAGGTCGACGACGACCGCCTGCTTGTCCTTGGTGTTGTACTCGGCGACGCCCAGCTTGTGGGTCGACTTCGTCGCGGCCTTGGCCTTGCCGTAGTTGAGCCAGCCGAGCTGCAGCTTGTCCCAGGCGCTCATGTCGCCGGGCAGGTCACCGATCGTGTCCTTGCCCCGGCCGAGCCAGGAACCGGAGGACATCAGGGACCAGAAGTCGACGGAGGACTCACCGGTGCCGGTGGTGTCGTACTCGTCGGGCAGGCCCAGGTCGTGGGCGTACTCGTGGGCGAAGACGCCGAGTCCGCCGTTCTCGGGCTGCATGGTGTAGTCGCCGACCCACAGACCGGTGTCGCCGATCTGGGTGCCGCCGGCCTTGTTGTTCGCCGGGCCGGTCTTGCCGGCGTCGGAGCCGTAGGCGTACCAGCGGTGCGCCCAGATGGCGTCCTTGCCCTGGGCGCCGCCGCCCGCGGACTCGTCCTCGCCGGCGTGCACGATCTGGAAGTGGTCGATGTAGCCGTCGGGCTCGTTGAAGTTGCCGTCGCCGTCGAAGTCGTTGCGGTCCCACTGGTCGAACTTCGCCAGCTCCGCCTTGACGTCCGCGTCGCTGCGACCGGCGGCCTTCTGGTCCTTGACCCACTGGTTGACGCCGTCGCGCACGAGGTCCCAGGCGCTGGGGCAGTTGGTGGAGCCGCAGTAGTTCGAACCGTAACGGGCCTCGTTGGGCTGCACCTTCACCCAGTCGGTGACGGTGCCGTCGACGGAGTAGCGGCCGGACGACTGCTTCTCGTAGTACTTGGCCAGGGACTCCTTGTTCTCGTCGTGCGAGAAGTAGAGGTCCTGGAAGTACTCGCGGTTGTAGTCCTTCTGCCAGGCCGTGCTGTTGTCCTTCGCACGGTCCGGCTGGACTATCTGGTTGTGGGCGGGGCCGGGCTTGCCGCCGTACTTCTTGACGGGCGGCTTCGGGCCGTCCGGCCCGTCCGGGTCGTACATGGTGGTGTCGTCGACCTTGTCGCCGAAGTCGACCAGGATCGTAAAGATCTTGTCGGTCTTCTCGCGGCCGAGCTCGACGTACTTCCCCTTGCCGAGCTGGACGACCTTCGACGCGCCGCGCTGCTCCGTCTTCGCATCCCCTGCGACGAGCTGCTGCAGTGCCGCCTTGCGCTGCTCTTCCTGCTTCTTGCTGAACGGGCCCTTGAGGTCGTGCTCCGCGCCACGCTTGACCTGCGCCGGGTCCTGACGCTGGATGGAAGCGGGTCCCTGGTCCGCGCCGGACGGGCCGGTCACGCCCGCCGCCTGCGCGGTTCCCGCCGCCACGGCGCCCGTGCCGAGGGCCGCGATCACCACGGCCACAGCGGCGGATCGGGCGACCCTCCGTTGACTGATCTTCACTTGTGAATGTCCTCCCCAGTAACAACTGTGGAGGTATTTGACCGGAGGGAGACAAGAAAAAACAGACCTTGACTGAGGCGATCAGAGGAAGTACGTTATCCGGCCTTTACGTTACGGATATCGGGCGACAACGGGCGCGCCGGTCTCATTTCCTGACGGGGCGATGACCCCGTGCGCCCCTGATGCTCCCAGTACCGTGGGTTAGGTCACGCTTACCGCCAGTTCCCCTCGGGCAGAGAGCACCGTAGAGTCGATTGCGGTATGTACCAACGGTACGTACCAGCCGACTCCGCACTCCCCCCATACCGTTGCCCTTGCCTTGAGGACGGATCCCGCCATGCCGCGTCCGACTCCTGCACAGATCGCTTACGGATCGGCCACCGTAGTCTTCTCGACCCTCGCCATGCTGCTGCTGTCGCAGGCCAGGTCGGGGATCGCCGTCGCGGCCGTCGCACTGACCGCTCTCGCGCTCGGCCTGACCGTCGCCATGACCGTACGCACGCCACGCCAACGGGCGTCCGCCACGCCCCCGTTGCCCGAACGGCGCACGCCCGCGCACGCGGGCCGGGCCGCCGCGGGCGCGGGCGTGGGGGAGCACTCACTGCACGGTTGAGACCACCACGGTCTTGGCCGCCTTGTCGTGAATGCACTGGTGGTACGGCTGGTCCCACGTGCACCACAACACGTTCACCAGCCAGAACACAAAGCCGCAGCACGGCACGATCTCGGGCAGGGAGTAGACGGCGGCGCGCGTCCAGCCGGGCTGGCCCTCGGGAATGGCGCCGTTGTCCAGCATCGCTACCCGGATCTTCATCGCCATCTTGCCCAGCGTCTGACCGCGCGTGGTCAGCATCAGGCCCTCGTAGACGAAGTAGACGACCGCGATGATGATGGACAGGCCCGTGGACTTGCCCTGGTCGTTCCACGGGTTGTAATTCCAGGTCGCCAGCGAGAAGACCACGCTGACCGGGATGCTGACGATGAGCCCGTCGATGATCCGCGCGATCAGCCGCCGGAAGCGGCTGGCCAGCGGCGGCATCCCCGCCAGCGGGTCGGCGGCACCGAACTGGTCCCCGTAGGGATTGCCGGGACCGCCACCGCCGTACGGAGCGCCGCCCTGGGGGCCGCCGGCGCCGCCGTACGGGCCGCCGCCGCTCCCGGAGCCCGGGTAGGGCGGCGGCTGGGAGGATTCCGGCCCCGGAGGCCGCTTCTGGAAGGGGTCGTCGCCCTGCGGCTGGTCGGTGCTCATGGCCCCAGTGGACCGCAGGCCCGCGGTTCCCGCATCCGGCCGTATGCCGTTCGAGTCAGCCCGGCGCGTCAGCCCTTCGCCGCCGCCACGAACGTACGGGCCGCCTTGTCGTGCCAGCACTGCCGCCATGGCCGGTCGAACAGGCACCACAGCACGTTGAAGGCGCCCACGGCGAGCACGCCCAGCACGCCGTAGACCAACCACCTGCGCAGCGCGGCCCCGAAGCGGACCGTGTCGTGGGACTCGATGTCCAGCACGCGCACCCCGAACAGCTTCTTGCCCAGCGTGCGCCCCCACTTGGCCGTCGGCAGCGCTTCGTAGAGCACGCCGCCGACCAGCAGGACCGCCAGCACGATCGCCAGGTAGGTGCCCGTGGTGCCGTCGAGCAGCCAGACCGTGACGGTCTCGCCGCTCTGCCGGGCCTCCTCGAGCTTGGCGTCGATGTGCTCGACCGACTTGCCCCACAGCGGAGCGGCGACGGCCCCCACGGCACCGCCGAGGACGACCGTGTCGAGCAGCCGGGCGGCCAGGCGCCGGCCGAGCGCGGCGGGCCGGCCCTGGGCCTGCGCGGCCAGCAGGAAGGGGTCGTCCTTGGGCGGCTTCCAGGCCAGGGCCGCCTCGGCCCCGCCGGGCGGCTGCTGCTGGGCGAGCTGCTGCACCTGCTGGGCCCAGCCCACCTGGCGCGGCCGGTCGGCGGGGACGGGGGCGGACTCCCGGCGCCGGGCCGGGAGGGAGGCGGCCTCGGGCTCGGCCGGCGCCTCCTGGGCGCGCGGGCCGTTCCACGCCGTCGGGGCGGCCTGTGCGGCGGCGGGGGCGGCGGCCGGGCGCGGCTCCGCCGCGGGCAGGGGCGCGGGCGGGCCGCCGGCCGCGGCGCCGTGGGGCTTGGGCCGCAGCGTGAGGGTGCCCTGACCCGGGGCGCCGGTCCCGCCGGCGGGAGGCGCCGCGGCCTCCTTGGCGGGCGTGTCGGGCAGGCGCGGGTCCCGGGCCTTGGGCAGCACGGGGGCGGGGCCGTTGCCGTCCTTGCCACCGCCGTCGCCCTGTCCCTCGGGGGTGCCGCCCCAGGAGACGCGGCGGTCCTTCTCGCCGCCGAAGCCGTCCTGCCGGGCGGCGTCCGCCTGCCAGACGGCGGGGGCCTCGGCGCGGGCCGGGGCGGGCTCCGGCTCCTCGTCGAGGAACACCGGGCCCGTCTCGTCCGGGGCCTGGCCGCCCGTCGCCCGCGGGGCCGGCCGCGGCGTCGGCGGCACGGGCGCCGCGAGCGCGGGCAGCGGCGCGGCGGCCACCGAAGCGGGCGGCGCCGGCATGGGCTCGCCCTCGGCCGGGGCGGGCCGGCTGGTGCCGGGCACCCAGGCCGTGCCGCTCCAGTAGCGGATGTAGCCGGGAATGGACGGGTCGGGGTAATAGCCTTCGCGAGGGGTGTCCCCGGGGCCGTCAGGAGAGGTCATCAATGCCCCAAACTCCGTTCATGTACAACACACTTGACCTATCCGCCGTCTCCGGCTCCCACAGCGTCCGGGCGGACACCTCCGTCCGCCCCTGCATGACACTAACGAAGAGCGGAGCCGCCGGAAGAAGGAGACCGCAAGAAAGACTGCCTTCGGGCGAAGCCCCAGGGGTTCCGCCGCCGGACGCACGACACCCGAACGAGATACGCGCGAAAGAACGTACGAACATGCGGATCGCGAAGAAATCGCGCGAAGTCGCGTCATGACGGCCGCCCCGGCCCCTCTCTCCTGGTGTCGATCCCGAGGAGAGAGGGCGCACACATGCACACCGTGGTGGAACGCGAACTGATGCTGGACATGGTGCTGTCGCCGGAGCGCAGCACGCCGGTCGCCGCCCGGCTGGTCTATCGGACCGAGGACCCCTACGCCGTCCACGTCACCTTTCACATCACCTCGCAGAGGCCGGTGACCTGGACGTTCGCCCGTGACCTGCTGCGGGAGGGCACCCACCGGGCCGCCGGGGAGGGGGACGTGCGGGTGTTCCCCGTGCGGGACCGGGGGCATGCCGTGGTGTGCGTCGCCCTGTCCTCGCCGGAGGGCCAGGCGCTGCTCAAGGCCCCGGCGCGGGTGGTCTGGGGGTGGCTGGGCCGCACCCTGAGGACCGTGCCGCCGGGCGAGGAGCGCAAGTGGCTCGACCTGGACGAGGCCCTGCGGGAGCTGCTGGCCTCGGACGTCTAGAGGACCTTGCCGGGGTTGAGCAGGCCGAGCGGGTCGAAGACGGCCTTGATGCCGCGCTGCATCTCCATGGCCACCGGCCCGGCCTCCCGGGCGAGCCAGTCCTTCTTCAGCAGGCCCACCCCGTGCTCGCCGGTGATGGTGCCGCCCAGCTCCAGGCCCAGGGCCATGATCTCGTCGAAGGACTCACGGGCCCGGCGCGCCTCGTCGGGGTCGCCCGGGTCGAAGCAGACGACGGGGTGGGTGTTGCCGTCGCCGGCGTGGGCGCAGACGGCGATGGTCAGCCCGTAGGCGCGCCCGATGGCGGCGGTGCCCTCCAGCATGGCGGCGAGCCGGCCGCGCGGGACGCACACGTCGTCGATCATCGTGGCGGGCCGGAGCCGCTCGAGCGCGGGCAGGGACAGCCGGCGGGCCTGCAGGAGCAGTTCCGACTCGGCGGGGTCCTCGGCCGGTACGACCTCGGTGGCACCGGCGGCCGTGCACACCGCGGCGACGGCGGCGAGGTCGGGCGCGGGGTCGGGGGTGTCGAACGCGGCGAGCAGGAGGGCCTCGGTGGATTCCGGAAGGCCCATCTTCGCCATGGAGTTGACGGCCTTGACGGTCGTGCCGTCCATCAGCTCCAGCAGTGAGGGGGCGTGTCCGCGCTGCATGATCTGCCGTACGGCCTCGCAGGCGGCGGCGACGGAGGGGAACTCGGCGGCCAGCACCAGCTGTTCGGCCGGGGCGGGCCGCAGCGCCAGGACGGCCCGGACGACCACGCCCAGGCTGCCCTCGGAGCCGACGAAGAGGCGGGTGAGGTCGTAGCCGGCGACGCCCTTGGCGGTGCGGCGGCCGGTGGTGAGCAGCCGCCCGTCGGCGAGGACGACGTCCAGGCCCAGGACGTACTCGGCGGTCACGCCGTACTTGACGCAGCACAGTCCGCCGGAGGCGGTGCCGATGTTGCCGCCGATGGTGCACTGTTCCCAGCTGGAGGGGTCGGGCGGGTAGCACAGGCCGTGCTCGGCGACGGCCCGGGACAGGACGGCGTTGACGACGCCCGGCTCGACGACGGCGATCCGCTCGACGGGATCGATCTCGATGATCCGGTCCATCTTGAGGAGCGAGAGCACGATGCAGCCGTCGCTGGCGTTGGCCGCCCCGGACAGCCCGGTGCGGGCGCCCTGCGGGACGACGGGCACGCGCAGCGCGGTGGCGGTCCGCATGACGTGCTGCACCTGCTCGACGGTGCGGGGCAGGACGACGACGGCGGGGGTGCCGGCCTCGCAGAAGCCGGCCATGTCGTTGGCGTACGAGGCGGTGACGTCGGGGTCGGTGACGAGGGCCTCGGCGGGGAGCCCTTCGCTCAGTAGCTTGATCAGTTCGCCCATGGCCTCAGCCTGTCACCGGACGGGCGGGAAATCAGCCCGTCCGGCGTTTGAGGACGCCCCCGGCAGGGTCAGAGGTTGCCGCGCTTGTCCTGCTCGCGCTCGATGGCCTCGAACAGCGCCTTGAAGTTGCCCTTGCCGAAGCCCATGGAGCCATGGCGCTCGATCATCTCGAAGAAGACGGTCGGGCGGTCCTGGACCGGCTTGGTGAAGATCTGCAGCAGATAGCCGTCCTCGTCGCGGTCGGCGAGGATCTTCAGCTCGCGCAGGGTCTCGACGGGCACCCGGGTCTCGCCGACCCACTCGCCGAGCGTGTCGTAGTAGGAGTCCGGGGTGTCCAGGAACTGCACGCCCGCGGCCCGCATGGCCCGTACCGTGGCGACGATGTCGTTCGTGGCCAGCGCGATGTGCTGCACGCCGGGGCCGTTGTAGAACTCCAGGTACTCGTCGATCTGCGACTTCTTCTTGGCGATGGCCGGCTCGTTGAGCGGGAACTTCACCTTGCGGGTGCCGTCCGCGACGACCTTCGACATGAGCGCGGAGTACTCGGTGGCGATGTCGTCGCCCACGAACTCCTTCATGTTGGTGAAGCCCATGACGTTGTTGTAGAAGGCGACCCACTCGTCCATCTTGCCGAGCTCGACGTTGCCGACGCAGTGGTCGATGGCCTGGAAGCGGCGCTCGCCGGGCTCGACGATCGGGTCAGCGGCGACGTAGCCGGGCAGGTACGGGCCGGTGTAGCCGGAGCGCTCGACGAGGGTGTGGCGGGTCTTGCCGTAGGTGGCGATGGAGGCGAGGACGACCGTGCCGTGCTCGTCCTTCAGCTCGTACGGGGCCTCCAGGCCGGTGGCGCCGTGCTCGACGGCGTAGGCGTACGCGGCACGGGCGTCCGGCACCTCGATGGCGAGGTCCACGACGCCGTCGCCGTGCTCGGCCACGTGCTCGGCGAGGAAGCGGCCGTGGTCGGTGACCGGCTTGATCACGGTGGTGAAGACGAACCGGGCGCCGCCGGACTCCAGGACGTAGCTCGCGGTCTCACGGCTGCCGTTCTCCGGCCCGCGGTAGGCGACGCGCTTCATGCCGAAGGCGGTGGAGTAGTAGTGCGCGGCCTGCTTGGCGTTGCCGACGGCGAAGACGACCGCGTCCATCCCCTTGACCGGGAAGGGGTCCGCCTGCCGTGCGGTGTGAGGGGTGTGATCCGTGGTCTGAGTCATGGCCGCAGCGTCTCGCCGATCCACAAGGTGCGCAATAGTTTGTGTATTCACTGGGCATTGTGTACAGCGTTCGCGCGGTAACACCGGGCGTTGTGTGCAGGATGACTATGGGAGGCGGGCCACGGTGATCGATCGTTTGGACGGCAGGCTGCTGGAGCTGCTCGCGCACGAGCCCCGCATCGGGGTCCTGGAGGCCTCGCGGCGCCTGGGCGTGGCGCGCGGGACGGTGCAGGCGCGGCTGGACCGGCTGCAGTCACAGGGGGTGATCCGCGGTTTCGGGCCGGACGTGGACCCGGCGGCGCTGGGCTATCCGGTGACGGCGTTCGCCACGCTGGAGATCAAGCAGGGGCAGGGCGCGGACGTGCGCAGCCACCTGGCGACGGTTCCCGAGGTGCTGGAGCTGCACACCACGACGGGGCACGGCGACATGCTGTGCCGGCTGGTGGCCCGCTCGAACGCGGACCTCCAGCGGGTGATCGACAAGGTGGTGGGCTTCGACGGCATCGTCCGGGCCTCCACGGCGATCGTCATGGAGAACCCGGTGCCGCTGCGGATCATCCCGCTGGTCAAGCAGGCCTCGCAGGACTGAGCCGGCCGGGCCCGCCGGCGCTCAGCAGGTGGGCACCCGTCCGCCGGAGGCCAGCGCCCGCAGGGAGATGACCGCGTCCTTCAGCTCGGTCACCGGAACCAGCTGCAGCCCCTTGGGCAGCTCGGCCTGCGCCTCCGAGCACTCCCCCTTGGGCACGAGGAAGACGGTGGCGCCGTCCCGCCGGGCCGCCTGCGTCTTGAGCGAGACGCCGCCGACCGCGCCGACCGTCCCGTCGGGCTCGATGGTGCCCGTGCCCGCGATGGTCCGGCCACCGGTCAGGTCGCCGCCGCGGCCGTCGCCGTCGAGCTTGTCGACGACGCCGAGCGCGAAGAGCAGCCCGGCGCTGGGGCCACCGACGTCGGCGAGGCTGAGCTCCACCTTGACGTCCTTGGGCGACCGGTGCAGATATGCCAGGGCGGCCTGGGCGGCGGAGTCCTGCGACTTCTTCATCTCGGCGACGTTGTGCCGCTCGATCTCCTCGTCGGACTGACCGGCGGGGTAGACGGAGCCGTATGGCATCACGGCCCGGTCGGTGCGGAACCAGCTGCTGATCACGGTCTTCAGGCTGATGTCGGTGTCCGGGCCGGTGGCCTCGATGGTGGTCATGCGCAGCTGCCCGCTGGTGCCGCGGGTCTTCGCACCGGTGATCGTGATCACCGGCTTGTTCTTGTGCTCGCCGAGGACGTTCGCCGTCGTCGACCCCGGCTGGGCGATGACGAAGGGCAGCGGAACGAGCGCGGCGACCGCGAACAGGGCGACGACGGGCGCGGCGCAGAGGGCGAGGGTCCGGGTACGCGCCGTCTTGGCGGGCGACGCGGACGGCGCGGACGAGGTGGCGGCAGCTGGCATGCTGCGAATCTAGTTCACACGAGCGATGACGGGGGCACGCGGGCCGCGTGGGGGGTGGGCGCCGGACCGGATGCTCCGCGCGGGGATCCCGCGGCGCGGGGCCGGGCCGGGCCCGGCCGGGCGCCGCGGGGACCGTCCATGGTGCGCTCCGCGCGCCTAGCGCAGGGCGTCGGCCACCTCCTTCGCGGCTTCCATGACCCGGGTCCCGACCCGCTGGGGCACCGAGTCGGCGAGCATGACCACTCCCACGCTGCCCTCGATCCCGGACACCCCGAGCAGCGGTGCGGCGGCCCCGCTCGCCCCGGCCTCCAGCTCGCCGTGGGTGAGCGCGTACCCGGGGTTGTCGACCTCGCCCCGGCGGGCGGCGAGGATCGCCCGTCCTGCCGCACCACGGTCCAGGGGGTGTCGGAACCCGGTGCGGTAGGCCACGTGGTAGTCGGTCCAGGTCGGCTCGACGACGGCGACCGCGAGCGCCTCGGCGCCGTCGACGAGCGTGAGGTGTGCGGTGGCCCCGAGGTCCTCGGCCAGCGACCGCAGGGCGGGCAGGGCGGCCTCCCGCACGAGCGGGTGCACCTGCCGTCCGAGCCGCAGGACCCCGAGCCCCACCCGGGCCCGGCCGCCGATGTCCCGGCGTACGAGCGCGTGCTGCTCCAGGGTGGCCAGCAGACGGTAGACGACCGTGCGATTGACGCCGAGCTTGGTGGACAGCTCGGTGACGGTCAGACCGTGATCGGTGTCGGCGAGCAGTTTGAGGACGCGCAGTCCCCTGTCGAGCGTCTGCGAAGTCTCCGCGGTCACGACGCCCCTCCTCCGATGAGTGGCGGCCCTCGCCGCGGTGGGGGTGCGCCGCCGGTCCCGTCCGGCAGCGCGCGAGGAGAGGCCGCCGGCCGTTGACGCATGATCCGGCTGCGCTCCGCGGCGGCGCTGCCACGGGGCGTGTGCGTGACCGGCACCGTAGCGCCGCCGGTCCGCTCAGCGGAAGGGTCTGCCCACAATCCGGGCACCGCAGGGGGGATTTGGGAGTGGTGCTGCCGGTTGTCCGACTCCGGCGGACCGGACGACGACGGTGGCGAGGGCGACGGGACGACAACGGGGCCCGGACCCCAGGTCCGGACCCCGCTTACTGCTTCATCCGCGTCACTTCATCCGCGTGGCCCACTCGCGCACCTTCTTGATGCGCTCGTTCAGCTGCCCCGCGGTCGCCTCGGCGCTCGGCGGTCCGCCGCAGACGCGGCGCAGCTCGGTGTGGATCACGCCGTGCGGCTTGCCGCTCTGGTGGACGTACGCGCCGACGAGCGTGTTCAGCTGCTTGCGCAGCTCCAGCATCTCCTTGTGCGTGACCACCGGCCGCCGCTCCGCCGGGAGCTCCAGCAGGTCGACCTCGGCGTCGGGCCGCTTGCGGCTGTGCGCGATCTGCCGGGCCTGGCGCTTCTGGAGCAGCAGCTGGACCTGGTCGGGTTCGAGCAGGCCGGGGATGCCGAGGTAGTCCTGCTCCTCCTCGCTGCCGGCGTGGGCCTGCATGCCGAATTCGGCGCCGTCGTAGAGGACGCGGTCGAAGACGGCCTCGGACTCGAGGGCCTCGAAGGAGAGCTGGTCGTTCTCGCCGGTGTCCTCGTCCTGCTGCTTCTCGGCCTCGGCGAGCTCCTTCTCGGACTCGGCGTACGGGTCCTCCTCGCCCTCCTTCTTGGGCTTGTCGAGGACGTGGTCCCGCTCGACCTCCATCTCGTTGGCGAAAGTCAGCAGAGTCGGGATCGTGGGCACGAAGACGGACGCGGTCTCGCCGCGCCGGCGCGAGCGCACGAAGCGGCCGACGGCCTGGGCGAAGAACAGCGGCGTGGAGATCGTCGTCGCGTACACGCCGACCGCCAGCCGCGGCACGTCCACGCCCTCCGACACCATGCGGACGGCGACCATCCAGCGGTCGTCGGAGTGGGAGAAGTCGTCGATGCGCTGCGAGGCGCCGGAGTCGTCGGACAGGACGAGCGTGGCGCCCTCGCCGGTGATCTCCCGGATGAGCTTGGCGTAGGCGCGGGCCGACTCCTGGTCGGAGGCGATGACGAGGGCGCCCGCGTCGGGGATGGACTTGCGGACCTCGGACAGCCGCTTGTCGGCGGCGCGCAGCACGTTCGGCATCCAGTCGCCGCGCGGGTCCAGGGCCGTGCGCCAGGCCTGGGAGACGGCGTCCTTGGTCATGGGCTCGCCGAGCCGGGCCTCCAGCTCGTCGCCCGCCTTGGTGCGCCAGCGCATGTTGCCGCTGTAGGAGAGGAAGATGACCGGCCGCACGACGCCGTCGGAGAGGGCGTTGCCGTAGCCGTAGGTGTAGTCGGCGGAGGAGCGGCGGATGCCGTCGTTGCCCTCTTCGTAGGTGACGAAGGGGATGGGGTTGGTGTCGGAGCGGAACGGCGTGCCGGTGAGGGCGAGCCGGCGGGTGGCCGGCTCGAACGCCTCCAGGCAGGCCTCGCCCCAGGACTTGGAGTCGCCGGCGTGGTGGATCTCGTCGAGGATGACGAGCGTCTTGCGCTGCTCGCAGCGGTTGCGGTGGAGCATCGGGCGTACGCCCACGCCGGCGTAGGTGACGGCGACGCCGTGGTACTCGCGGCCGAGCGGCCCGGCGCTGTACTCGGGGTCGAGCTTGATGCCTATGCGGGCCGCGGCCTCGGCCCACTGCTTCTTCAGGTGCTCGGTGGGCGCGACCACGGTGACCTGCTGGACGACGTGGTGGTGCAGCAGCCACGAGGCGAGGGTGAGGGCGAAGGTGGTCTTTCCGGCGCCCGGGGTGGCGACGGCCAGGAAGTCACGCGGCTGGGCCTGGATGTACTTCTCCATGGCGCCCTGCTGCCAGGCGCGCAGCTTGTTCGCGGTACCCCAGGGGGCCCTGCCGGGGAAGGCGGGCGAGAGATGGTGATTGGCGGTGGTGGTAGTCACGGTCTCCGTCGGCTGACTCGGCGATCGGCAACCGCGTCAGCCTACCCGCGTCCGCGGCGGCTCCCGTGTGGTACGCCCCGGGCTCACCCAAGGGTGGGACCGAGGTCACACGCCTCCGGATCAGGCCCGCCGGGCGACAAAAACAGCCCGCCCGGCGTTTGAGGACCGGGGGTCCGGGGGCGGAGCCCCCGGTTACGGGAAGGGGCGGGGTGGGGGAAAGACCCTCACCCCCGAGGCCGCAGCCGCCCCGTGCCGGAGGTCACGCTGGACAAGTCCGCCATGTCCATGACTGTAGACTGGACTAGACCACTTACCGGCGGCGCATTGTGCTGACGGCTGGTCAACTTACGCACGTCGCACGCCCATCGGGCCGTGCAGCATCATTATTTGGGGAACATCATTTCCATCCGGCACGTTTTCGCCACCGCTCTGTTCGTCTCGGCCGCACTGGGGCTGACCGCCTGCGGACCCGAGGACGACAAAAGCGCCGAGTCCGGTTCCGAGCCCTCGCAGGTCGCCGAGGCGCCCCAGCAGTCCGACCAGGGCGCGCGTCCTGGCGGCCGCCGGAACGACCGGGGCGCCAACGGCAACAGGGGCAACTGCCCGACCCTCGCCGAGGGCCACAAGGTCATCTGGGTCGGCAACGTCGAAGGCGCGATGAACAACGTCATCGCCAAGGACTCCAAGTGCAACCCGACGGCGAGCGGGGCCGCCTACCGTCCGGAGGGGGCGCTGAAGACCTTCTCGTTCTCCCCCGACGCCAAGGTCACGGTGATCACGAAGGACCAGGGCCAGCAGGCCCGCACCGACAAGGAAGGCCCGAAGACCGGCATCGCGCACGTGAAGACGTGCGCCGACCCGGACGGCAAGCAGTACGACGGCGGGCAGGCGCAGAAGACGAAGGGCGACGAGTTCTGCTGGGGAGCGAACTTCTACGACGTCGCCGTCGGCTCCGGCAACAAGATCACGGAGATGACCGAGATCTACGCGCAGTGAACCCGGCGGGGCCCGGCGCACGGCCGGGCCCCGTCCCCTCCTGGGTTCCCCCCTCGTTTCGCGGCGGACCTCAGGTGGTGAGAAGGACTCCGCCGTACGACGCGCCGGCGATGACGATCCACGAGCACAGCCCCAGCGCGGCGACCCGTCCGCCGGTGCGGGTCAGGGTCGGCAGGTGCACCGCGCTGCCGAGGCCGAAGAGGGCGGCGGCGAGGAGCAGTTCCTGGGCGTGCTGGGCGAGGTCGAGGGCGCTGCCGGGCAGCCGGCCGGTGGTCCGTACGGCCACCATGGCGAGGAAGCCGAGCACGAAGAGCGGCACGAGCGGCGGCCGCTTGCCGGACGCCTTCCCGGCACCGGCCCCCGTAGCACCGCCCCCGGCGCGGCGGGCGCGTACGGAGACCACCACCGCCGCGACCAGCGGGGCGAGCAGCGCCACCCGCATCAGCTTGACCAGCACCGCGTCGGCGAGGGCCGCCGGGCCCGCGGTCTGGGCGGTGGCCACGACCTGCCCGACGTCGTGCACGCTCGCCCCGGCCCAGCGGCCGAACTGCGCGTCGCCGAGACCGAGCGGATGGTGCAGCAGCGGCAGGACCGCGATCGCGAGCGTGCCGCACAGCGTCACCAGCGCCACGGACGTCGCCACGTCCTCCTCGTCGCTGCCCGAGACCTCGCTGACCGCGCCTATCGCGGAGGCACCGCATATCGAGTAGCCGGTGGCGATCAGCAGCGGCTGGTCGCCGCGCAGCCCCAGCCGGCGGCCGAGCCACAGCGTCCCGAAGAACGTCGCGGCGACCACCGCGACCACCATGACGACGGTGGCCCAGCCCAGCCCGAGGACGTCGTCCAGGCTGAGCTTGAGCCCGAGCAGGACGATGCCGACGCGCATGAGCCGCTTGCCGGCCAGCGTCAGGCCCGGCTTGCCGATGCCGCGCACCCGGGCCCGTACGCCGGGCAGGTGCGCGGCGGCGATGCCGAGGACGACGGCCGCGGTGAGCATGGGGACGGCGGGTACGAGCCGGTGCACCGCCCAGGCGAGGGCGACGCCGGCGGCGGCCATGGCGAGGCCGGGCAGCTTGCCGGGGGTCGGGGCGGGAGTCGTCCGGGTGGGCGCCGCGGTGTTCCGCTGCGAGCTGAGGAGCGCCATCAGAGCTCGTCGGCGGGCAGGTCGTAGACGCGCCGGACGCTGGAGCCGAGGCGGGCGATGTCGGCGCCGTAGATGTGGATCGAGATGGCTACGGACGAACAGGCGTTGCGCACCCGGTGGATGTCGCCGGGCGGTGCGAAGCCGCAGACGTCGCCCTGGTGGTTGACCACGTCCTCCGTAGCCACGAGGCGCGCGGTCGTCCCCTCGGGGACGAGCCGGTAGCGGCGCTCGCTCTCGGTGCCCTGGTGGACGCCGGTGACGCACCAGGAGACGTGGTCGTGGATGGAGGTCTGCTGACCGGGCAGCCACACGAGCGCGACGACGGAGAAGCTGCCGTCCCGCTCGGCGTGCAGCACGTGCTGGCGGTAGCGGTCGGGGTCGCCCTCGCACTGTTCGGCGGTGAGCAGGTCCGCGGCGCCGAGGTGGGTCGCGAGCCGCTCGCCGACGAGGTACGCCGTCGTGTCGGGCGGCAGGCCGCGGCCTACGGCCTCCCGGACGTCGCCGACCAGCCGGCCGAGGCGCGCGGTCGTCGGGGGTGCGGCGGTGGGTGTGGTCATACGTGCAGAGTCGGGGCCGCTGATCCATCACGTCCAACGACAGTTCTTTGCCGGGTCGCGAACGTACGCTTATGGATGGGGCGGGCGCGGGCCCGCGGTCAGCAGCCGACCCGGCGCGCGGCGACGGCCTTCAGCTCGTCGAGCACGAGCGCGGTGGCGGGGATGCGGAGGTGCTCGCGCAGCACGTAGGCCGAGACCTGACGGCGGCAGGCCGGGTCCAGGGCCCGTCCGGTGATCTTGTCGTGCCGGAGGAAGGACAACACCAGCCCCGGCATCATCGCCACGCCGAGCCCCTCGGCCACGAGGGACTGCACGACGAGGTTGTCGTCCGTTGTGAATGCGATGTCGGGTGCGAAGCCCTGCTCGGCGCATTCGTGGAGGAAGTTGGTGCGGCAGCGCAGACAGCCGGCGATCCAGCGCTCCTCGGCCAGGTCGGCGAGCTTGACGGCGCGGCGGCGGGCGAGCGGGTGTCCCACCGGCAGCAGAACGGTCAGCTGGTCCTCGAACAGCGGTATCTCGACGAGCTCGTCGGGCACCTCTTCGTGCAGGCCGGGATAGGTGAAGGCCAGGGTGATGTCGCATTCGCCGCGCACCAGCCGGCGCAGCGAGTCCGGCGGCTCGCCCTCCTGCAGCTCGACCCGTACGCCCGGGTGGTCGGCGGCGAGGCGGGCCAGCGCCTCGGGTATGAGGGTGGCCCCGGCACTGGGGAACGCGCACACGCGCACCCGTCCGGCGCGCAGCCGGGTCAGCGAGCTCATTTGCCGTTGCGCAGCGGTGAGGCTGTCGAGGATCACCTCGGCGTGCCGGGCGAGCGCCTCGCCGGCCTCGGTCAGCCGCATGCGCCGTCCGACGCGGGTGAACAGCGGGGTGCCCACCGCGCGTTCCAGCGCCTTCATCTGCTGGGTGATCGCGGGCTGGGTGTAGCCGAGGGCGCGGGCGGCAGCGGAGTACGACCCCGCGGCGACGACCGCGTGGAAGGTCTTGATGTGCCGGGAGTCGAACACGCCGAAATCATAAGCGGAATTTGGGTTCGGGGCCGGTCACGGCTGGGTTGCTTCTGGATCAAGGGAGATATCCGGCATGGTGGCTTTATGCCTCACTACGTCTCATACGACGCAGCAGAATTGCACTACCGGGTCCTGGGGGACGGCGCCGGACCGCCCCTGGTCTGCCTGGCGGGAGGACCGGGGCGGGACGCCGCGTACCTGGGGGACCTGGCGGGCCTGTCCGCGCACCACACCCTGATCGTCCCCGACAGCCGCGGCACGGGTGCCTCTCCGTCGCCGGGGAACCCGGCGGCGTACGCCTTCCCGGCCCTGGCCGACGACCTGGAGTCGCTCCGCGACCACCTGGAGCTGGACCGCTTCGCCCTGCTCGCCCACGACGCGGCCTGCGCGACGGCCCAGGCGTACGCGGCCGCGCACGGCGAATACCTGACCCATCTGGTCCTCGTCGCCCCCGGCTCCCGCCTCCAGGGCGAACTCCCCACGGACGCCGAGGAGATCTTCGAGTCCCGCGCCACGGAGGAGTGGTGGGTCGACGCCTACGTGGCCGTCCACTCCCTGGCCGCCGCCACCGACCTGGCCGAGGTCCGCTCCCTCCTCCTGCGCGCGGCCCCCATGGCGTACGCCCGCTGGACCCCCACCCAGCGCGCCCACGCCGCCGGCGAACCCGACCAGCTCAACCCGGTCCCCCGCGCCGGCTTCTGGCAGGGCGTCGACGAGACGGCACGCCTGGACCTGCTGCGCGCGCTGCGGGACGTACGGTGCCCGGTGCTGGTCGTCACGGGTGACCGCGACGCGGTGACGGGCATGCGCGCGGGCGAGGCCGTGGCCGCCTCCTTCCCGCGCGCGGTGGTGCGCCCGCTGCACGAGGTGGGGCACTACCCGTGGGTGGACGAGCCGGACATGTTCCGCCCGCTGGTGGAGTCGTTCCTGGGGACGTGAACAGCGCATGTCGGCCATATGGCAGGGCTGAAAGCCCCATTGAAGCGGGGCGGGGAGGACCGTAGGGTCATGGTCGTCGGAAGGTCGTCGGAAGCAAGAGACGACGTGAACACGGCCGTGTGCCCGAGTGGCTTAGGGGCTCGCCTGCAAAGCGAGTTACGTGGGTTCGATTCCCGCCACGGCCTCTACCGCTAGCCCGCGGAGCAGAGACCGTCGTTCGGGCAGAACATCGCCCACGTGAAGTTGTAGCCGTTCTGCACGGTCACGGGATTCGGCATGGGGCCGAAGTTGACGTAGGACCCCGGGTCGGGGGTGGCGGTGAAGGTGACCGTCGTTCCGACCTCGAAGCTCGCGGTGCAGGCGCCGGTCGGGTTCTCCGGCGGGTCATTGCCCGAGTACGGGTCCCATGCCGTCGTGTGACAGTTGATTCCGGCGGGCTGGCTGGTGACGGTTCCGCCGCCCCAGCCGTCGGTGATCCATGCTGACAGTTGCGCGGTGGGCTGAGCCTGCACCGGGGTGGCGGAGACGATCGCGGCGGCCGTGGCGAATGCGGTGACGACTCCCGCAGCGCGCCAGGCGCCCTTCCTGTTCTTCCTCATGGGAGGCTCCTCGGATCGAAGTAACTCGACCCCTGCGACCAGACTAGGAGCCCCTTCGGCGAGCTGCTACGGGAGCGGATGCCGTTCGCCCGGCCTCGGACGGTACCCGGTCTCTGCGCCCGGCTCAGAGCAGTCCGAGGTCGCGCAGTTCCTTGTGCAGGTCGGCGCGGGGATGGCCGGCGGGGCTGCTGCCGTCCGGGACGGCGGGGGCGGCGGCGGGGGCGACGGCAGGGGCCCGCCGGTCGCGGAAGACCCAGGCGCCGATGACGCCCCCGACCAGCCCGCCGAGGTGGCCGAGCCAGCTGATGCCGGGCGTGCCGGGAACGGTCAGGGTGAGGGTGTAGGCGTAGGAGGCCCCCATGACGACGCCGACGAGGCTGTCGATGAGGTGCCGGTCGAAGAACCCGCGGACGACGACGTAACCGAAGTACCCGAAGACCAGCCCGCTGGCTCCGACCGTGCCGACGCCGTCGCGCTCGAACATCCAGATGGCGAGGCCGCTGACGACGGCCACCAGCGCCGTCAGTCCGAGGAAGCGCGCCACCCCGCGATAGGCGGCCAGGAATCCGAAGACGAACAGCGGCCCGGAATTGCTCTCGATGTGCTCCCAGCTCAGGTGCAGGAAGGGGGCGGTGAGAATGTCGGGAAGGCTCCCGGTCCTGCCGGCGATCACGGCGAAGTCGCGGGCGAAGCGATAGTCGCTCCCCCAGTTGGCCAGCTGCACGACCCAGACCACGGCCAGGAAGCCGAACATCACGAAGAACGCCTTGCGCGCCTCGGCGATCACCGCTTCGGCGTCGACCGTCGCCACTCTCTTGCTCAACCCACTCGTCCCGATCAGTCGTGACAGGGCCTTCAGCGACCCCTTATGCGTACCTTACGTAGGGCGAACATGGGTACGACTACTCAGGCCGGTTTGAGTGAACGGGCGCTCCCGGGAGGGCCCGTGCGGCGTGTGTGATCAATGCATGAAGACGAAGCCGCTGCCGGACCTCCCCGACCTGATGCCGAAGCAGCCCAACGGCGTGGGCATGGCGTCGCTGGTGCTGGCCGTGCTGGCGGTCCTGGCCTCCCTGACACTCATCGGCATCCCCTTCGCCATTCCCATCGGACTGGCCGCCGCGATCTGCGGTCTGATCGGGCGGGGGAAGGTCAAGCGCGGCGAGACGGACGAGGGCGGACCGGCGCTCGCGGGGCTGATCGTGGGCACGACGGCGACGGTGGTCTGCCTCGGCCTGACGGCGTGGTTCGTCAACGGGCTCTCCCACCTCGACGACCGGCCCCAGGACCTGGTCTCGAAGGGCGCGAAGTACGGGGGCACCCCGCTCGGCCCGGGCGGAACGGCGCGCTACCGGGACGGCATGAAGGTGACGGTGGGCAAGGCCCGCCGTGTCCCGAACCTCCCTGGTGACGTCGCCCTGGTGAAGGGCGAACTGACCTACGAGTACACGGTGACGTACGTGAACGACCAGAAGAAGTCCGTTCGGCTGGCCTGGAACGGAATCGACATGGAAGAGAAGGTCCTGCCGGGGGATCTCACCCCCACCGGCCCGATGAGCCCGACGTTCGACCGCGAGAACCCCTGGTTCCCGAAGGAGCTCGCGCCCCACCAGAAGGTGACGGTGAAGTTGCACGTCAACGTCCCTCCGGGCTCGACCGCCCTGGACTTCACGGCGTCCCCGACGGACTACCGCGACGACGCCCACTGGCTCCTGCCGCTCAGCTAGCTCTCTGCTTGAAGGACACGTCTGATGTACAACGCTGTACCTGCGCACACCCCGACGCCGCCGCGAAACAACCGCCTCATGAAGATCCTGGCGGGGATTCTGTGGGCGATAGCGGTTCAAGCGACCGGCTTGTGCCTGGTGGTCGTGGCGATGATCGCCATGTGGGGAGCCGCGGAGGGCGACGGGACGGAGGCGGGTGGCTTCCTCCTCCAGGTGGCAGGAATCCTCGCCGCGGCCGCGGCGGTGCTGGCGGCGATCTGGTACGCCCTGAAGCGCATGGGCCTCGCCCCGGCCACCCGAGCGGTGGTGGTGGGCGCGCTGGCCTGTCCCGGCCCGGTGACCCTGGTGCTGAACGTCTACCTGGGGCGGTGAGCGCGGGGCGACGACCACCTGGCCACCCCCACGGCGAAGGCCACCTGCCGGGCGGCGGCCAGGTCGGCGGCTCTCCTCTCCGGCACGGAGGGCACGAGCGCGTGGGGCAACCCGCCGGGCCGGACGGCCCCGTAGTGCCGGAACCGCCGCACCCCGCAGCACCGGCACTGCACCTCACCGGGGCTGCCGACCTCGCTCCACCCGCCGCCGTGTGAGCACATCTCAAAGCGCGGCATAACGCTTCCCCGCCTCCCCGGGCACGACGACCCACAGCTTGCTCCCACTGAGCGGCTTCTCGGCAGCAGCGATCCCGACGACGCCCCCGCACCGACCCACGACGGCTTCGAGCGTTGCCAGCGCCTCCCGCCGATACGCCCGGCAGGCGCTCCCGGCACCGCTGCTCTCCGCATGCTCGGGATGCTCGTCGAACACGGTCACCCGCAGCACCCCGAACCGCCATCGCAGGTCGAGGCTGACGCCACGGTTCGGGGTGAACGCGAGGGCGTTGCCGAGCAGTTCGGAGGCGGCGAGGGATCCGAGCTCGGCCAGGTCGGCCAGTCCGTGCGCGTTGAGCACGCCTTTCACGGCGCCCCGGGCCATGCCCAGGCAGTAGGCACCGCCCGGCAGACCGAACGAGTAGTTGAGGTTGTGACGGCTGGGCGGGGACGGTGGCGCGATGCGCGCCGAACCGGCCGTCGAACAGAGTGCGTTGTTGCTCATGCGCGGACTCCAAGCGCGGTCATGTCGACAGACAGAGGGAGTTCTCGCACGCGGACAGCAACCGGTGGCCTGCCTCCCTGGGCGCGGACACACCCCACCCAGGGAAGGAGGGCATGCTCACGCGGTGCACTTCCGGCGCCACGGCGTGTGAGCGAAGTGGTACCGAAGGTAGCGCCTCGGGAAGCCCTGTGCTACCTACTCGCCGGAAACCGTGTGCTACCTACGGCTTCGCTGGATGTCATCGCCGCCTGCGGGCAGACTGTGTGCCAGTTTCAGCGAGAGGGCATCGCATGCCACCGAGAAGCAACCCGACGATCCGACAACGGCGTCTCGGCGCCGCGCTCCGCCAACTTCGCGAGCAGGCGGGGATGTCCGCCTCGGACGCGGCCGCCCTGTTGGGCGTGGACCGCACCCGCATCTCCAACACGGAAGCCGGCCGCTTCGGCATCAGCCCGACCCGCGTGCGCACGCTCGCCTGTAACTACCGCTGCCCGGACGCCACATTGGTCGACGCCCTCGCCGACATGGCACAGGACCACTCCAAGGGCTGGTGGGAGGAGTACAGAGGCTCGCTCCCCGCCTTCTTCCTGGACATCGCCGAGCTCGAGTGGCACGCCGCCAGGATTCGCAACGCACTGACGTCGCACATCCCCGGGCTCCTGCAGACGGAAGACCATGCCCGCGCGATCTTCGACCTGGTGATTCCCCGTCTCCCCGCAGGCGAGGTCGACCTCCGCGTCTCCCACCGCCTCCTGCGCCGCCAGGTGTTCGACCGCCAGGACGCTCCCGAGTACGACGCGATCGTCCACGAGAGCGCCTTACGGATGCAGTTCGGCGGCCGCGACGTGGCCCGCGCCCAACTCCGGCACCTGCTCGAAGTCAGCGAACATGACCGCGTCAGCCTCCGAGTCATCCCGTTCACGGCCGGCGGCTTCCCGGGCGCCGGGCAGACCATCCTCTACGCCTGCGGACCGGTCCGACAGCTGGACACCGTGCAGCTCGACACCTCTCACGGATCGGTCTTCATCGACTCCGACATGCAGCTGGCCAACTATCGCCAGCTCTTCGACGCGATGGAGACCTGCGCTCTTGACGAGACCAAGTCACGAGACTTCATTCGAACCGTCGCCCAACAGCTCTGAAAGGCCCACTCCCCATGCCCGAGATCCGCTGGCAAGCCCCCTTATGCGGCAACGGCGGCAACGCCTGCATCCAGATCGGCCACACCCCGGACGGCACGCCAATACTGCGCGAGACAACGCACCCGGACGAACTGATCCGCACCACCCCCCAAGGCCTCCGCAACCTGATCGAATCGGCCAAACGCGGCGAGCTGGACCACCTGCTCTGACCCCGCCGTCACTCGCCCGGCCCTCCACGTCTCGCAGCCAGCCGCACCCACGGCTAGCTTCGAGAGGGTGGCTGCCCGCTGCTCAAGGAGGAGTCTCCATGGCCGGTCTCGTACGCAAGAGCTTCGACTCACCGGAGGAGGTCCGCCCCTTCGAAGAAGGGAAGGGACGCCTCGAACTGGTGAATGTGGGCGCAGGCCCAGTCGGCCGGGCGACGTTCGAACCGGGCTGGAAATGGTCGAAGCACGTCAAGCCGATCGCGGGAACGGACAGCTGCGAGGCCTCGCACACGGGCTACGTCATCGGGGGCCGCATGAAGGTCGTGATGAACGACGGCGAAGAGGCGGAGTTTGGCCCGGGCGACTACATGATCTGCCCACCCGGCCACGACGCCTGGGTCCTCGGCGACGACCCCTGCGTCTTCATCGACTGGCAAGGCTTCGCCGATTACGCCAAGCGCTAGGCGCCCCGGAAAGAACCAGCTCGCACCGCCGTCAGAGCGCATCCACCTCACTCAAAGCAGCTCTGACGACGTCTCTCAACTCCGCGTCCGTCAGGTCGCCCTCTTCCCGGAACCTCGGGTCGATGGCAGCCAGCCAGAACTGCGCGAAGTGCGGTGCGCTGATTTTGCCGCCCCAGACAGGCTGCCATCAGGGATGGCTGTTCCAACGGGATAGGCCCTTCGGCCACGCCGCTCGGCGTCGCGCATGCCTGGCCGAAAGGCCGCAGAGAAGTCAGTGACGGCCTGAAAGTACTGACCGGTGCATCGGATTCTTCGGTTAGCCGTCACCCTTGTACGCAGGATCCACGTAACACGGCGAGTTCAAGTAGACGAACAGACCATCACGGCCGGCCTTCTCCCACTTTCCTGCGCCCTGATCCCGCGAGACGAAATCTTCCTCAATCGATACGGTGTGATGGAGCTTGAGGTCCTCGACGTCTAGTTGCATCTGCCGGGCCTTCGAATTCGCCTGCTCGAATCGGTAGGTTTTCCAGCCTCGCTTGGGAAGTTCGGCGTGAAGCCGCTCAAGGGCTTGGGTCAGGACTTCCCTAGATGGCCCAAATACCTTCCAGGAGTGACTGACACGGTATCCGTTCTCAACCTCTCCGCATCTGCTCACGACAGGCGCACCATTCGTTGTCTCGTACTTCAGACCTGAGACGTCAAGAATGAGACTGGACTGGCGTCGCACCAGCTCCTTTGCGTCATCTACTGCCATCTTCTCCGGCTCATAGCCAAGCCCTTTATTCACAGTGGATGCACATCCTGTCAAAGCGAGAACCGCAGAGCACACAAAAGCGGCGATCCCAGAAGGAATCCTATTACTTCGAGGAAGATAGCCCATCGGAGATTCAGTCATCTTCCAGCGTCACCTTGTCGTACTTACCAACGACGATACGAGCCTGATTGCGGATACTTTCAGACTCCATGTCCCAGTACCCACTGTGCCCCCTCGACTTACCCGTGGCAACTATGTTGGCACCGAATTCACGATCAGTGGGAGTGACTGTCGAAATCACACTCATTCCGTCACCGTCGACCCAAGACGGAAGCAGATCTACGTCGAGCTTCTTAGGCGCGTGCTTCCACCCACCAAGCTCTGGAACCGGGTCGCTCGTGATGAATGGGACATGGAAACCGCCATGTTTATCGTCCGCGAGCCCCGGGATCGCGACCGGCATACCCTTAAGGAAGGGGTTACTATCCGCCTCGGCCGCCCATACGTGATCCGCCTTGACGTCGAGCTTCGAAGCGTGGCCTACCTGCATACCAGGGCTCCCCTCAACAAATACATCATCCACGGGAAGGGTTCCCTGGCGAGCTGCCGAGCCAATCACAGTACTGCCGTAGCTGTGCCCGTCGACCGTCAAGTGGCTTGGCGCACCGTGGTGCGTGGTTCGAAGTCCATTCAGGAATTCATTCAGCTTAGGTCCGCCTTCATTTGCATACTTAGTCTCTGGCGAATTGACGGCAAGACTCTGCGGCGCGTCGTAGCCGAGCCAAGTAATGGTAGAAACACTTTGACCGTCTGCCATGTCCGTACTAGTCGACCAGAGCTTCTCCATGCGCTTGATATTACCTTCGATGTTACTAAGGCGGGAGGTGGTGCCAGGCACGTACACGGCCGTGTGGGCGGCCGTATCCGGATTTCCATTGGCGACAACAGCGTGGCCGATTCCCTTGGTGTCGAAGCCCAGCAGATACGCCTCGGGTACGGGACGTTCGCCAGGCTTTTCCACGTATGCAGATCGGCTCAAGCGACTCTCGATGTCCTCGATACCTTGCAGATGCTTCTTGAGGGAGTCGCGCTTATCTTTCCACTCGACCCACTCCGCACTGGTGGAGATGGACGGGCGTTCGCCACGACTAACAACGAGCTTCGTGGGCTCATGCCTTCCGAGCTCGTCTATCTTCTGCTTGATGTCGAGATGCGCCTCGGCAAGCACAACCCGATTTGCCTCATCGCGGACAACTGCAGGCAAGCCGTTCAAAGCACCGATGCTTGCCGGGTAAAGGGACACGAGTTCATCCCGCTCCGCCTGGGTACGTTTACTCCACCAGTCGGCGTTTTCCTTGGGGGACTTGCCCTTGGGTATCTTTGAGTCCGAGAAGTGTCGCCCTGCCGCAGCGCGCACGTCCTTGAGGTCTTGCGCGACGTCCGAAAGATCAGTCTTGTTCAGGTCTCCGTCGGCAATCAATTTTGTCAGAGCTCTGGCGTACCGTCCATCAATCTCGCTCGCTTCCTTGAGCGCTTCACCGATTCGATTGGCGATATCCTGGGCCTTCGCCTGATTCGGGTCCGGCGTACTGTCCGGATTCATCAATGCAGGCATTCCCCCCGGCGCGGCCGGTAGCGGGAGTGAGGGCGCCGGTGTCCCCGGGCTCTTGGGAAACTCAACCGAGCCGTTAGGCCTAACCGTGAACTTCAGCCCTTCCGCGTCCTCGAGAGCCTGTTTCAGCTTGCGTTGAGGAGCGACCAGCTCTTCGGCAAGGCCGCTGAGGGCTGTGCGGATGAGACCACACTCGGCGTGGATGTACCTGTAGTTCTTGCTGAGCCGGTCCAAGCTTCCCATAGCCGCCGTCGCAGCAGTACCTTTCTGGGTACTTCCGAGCTTTGCGATGATCTCGTGATCCACACGACCTCTCGCTGCGCTCGCACGGTTGCTGACTCGGCTCCACCCCTCGGCCGCCTTGGCGAACTTGGATGTGTCAAGGTTTCTCAGCTCATCGATAGTCACCACGGCAGGTCACCGCCACCGGCTGTATTCGTCGATCTTCGACCGACCGCCGGACGAGTCGAACGAAGCCTTCACCGCAGCCTCATTCTCACCAAAGTCGACTCCGGCCTTCTTCAGGGCGCCATCAAGCTTTTTGCACTCATCCCGGACAGCGCTCAAGCGAGCTTCCCAGCCGCTGAGGATTCCACTGAGGGCTGCTGCGCTGGCGAAACCGGCGGTGTCGGACTTAATGCCGTCGTGAGCGTGACCGAGGTCCCTGACCGCGGTGTCCATTCCCTGGTGCAGTTCGCCTGCGACACCTGCGGCGGCGGTCCAGGGACGGACGCTCGCCTTGTGAACGTCGCCTCCTCCGCCGGTGCCGGCGGAGGCCAAGGTTATTCGTGATTCCTGGCGCTGCTGGGGAGTTTGGGCATCCGTCATGGTGTGACCTCAAGTGCAGATGGCGGGAGGGGGGCGTCTACCGGGGCAGGTGCCTGCGGCGACGCGTGGCGAAGACGAGCAGAGGCACACCGACCACGGCGACGGCAGCCAGGGCGATGCTGACTGCGAGGACGTTGCGCTTGGACAGCACAGCGTTGTCGTCGCTCTTGTCGGCGCCGGCTTGCGGGGCGCCTTCGGCGGTGGGTGCCGGAGTGGCCGATGCTCCGGCCAGTTCGGGGAGCGGGCTCACGTTGGGTGGGCCGGGGTCGCCTGCGTTCTGCAGGGCGATGCGGGGACGGACTACGCCGTAGCCGATGGTGTCGCTGCGCTTCTCGCCGCTTTTGGGGCCGCCGGCGGTGTTGATGAGGACGCGCAGGACCTGGTTTGCCGTCCAGTCGGGGTGCGCGGACCAGATGAGGGCGGCGGAGGCGGAGGCTAGGGCGGTGGCGTCACTTGTGCCGTGGCCACGGCAAAGACCAGTGCCGCCCTTACAAGTGGAGACCATGTTGGCGCCAGGAGCCGCAAGGTCCACTTGAGCCCCTCTTTGGGATTCTTCCGTTGCTTTGATGTTTTGATCAACAGCAGCCACGCCTACGACCCCTGGGTACGCTGCCGGGAATTCGATCCGATTCTCCTTGTGCCCAGAATTTCCGACAGCAGCGAAGATCAGTTTCCCCTTGGAGATCGCATAGTCCACTGCCTCTGCCTGCTGCGAGCTCTCCGCTGGTCCGCCCATCGAGATATTAATGATCTTCGCGTCCGAATCCGCCGCGTATCGGATCGCCGACGAGACTGAGTCGCCCGGCAGCACCCTCGTGGCCGGTGCATGACTGTTAATTACCCGTAGCGGTAGAATCTTTACCCCGGGGGCAAGACCATATGATCCAGCTCCACCATTACTCTTCCCAGTCCCCGCAATAAGGACAGCCATACTCGTCCCATGACCGTCGTAGTCGGAGTGTGCGCCTCCCTCGATACCCGAGAAGTCCTCACCAGGAAGAACCTGGCCTTGAAGGTCTCCCAGCTCCGGATCCACACCGCTGTCAACGACAGCTATGGTCATCCCTGCACCTGTGCTGGTCTGCCACATCTCCTCGGCCCGCATCGCGTCCAAGTACCACTGTCGGGAACGGATCGAGTCGGCCTGAGCTGCCCCCGCAGAGGCAGCGAGCACGAGAAACGCCGCTACACCACAGGCAGCACGTTTCCGCCGCCGGCCATTTTCAGCTGAGCTGCAACGCATGTCTTTCTCCCGCCTCCGCCTGTGATCAATCGATGACGGGAGGTGCGACACGACGAGTCCCCTGGGACCAGGTCTCTTCTTCCTCCACCAGGTAGTCCGGGCGCTGCCCTTGCCGCGAAGTGCTGCGACCGGCGGCGGAGTTAACTCCTCCAGGACTTCTCACAAGACCCGACCCGCCAGGTGTGAAGGCCCGATCCCCCGATGCGCCGACTCGACGCTGGCCACTACCGCCGACGACCCCGCCAGGTTCGAAGGCCAATCGTCGACCGCTTCCTCCGCCTACGCGGCTAGTAGGGGGCGCGGAAGGCGCCGCGTGGGGCACCCCAAAGCCCATCGTTGTGCGTGCTTGTCCAGGCTCCGTACCGATGACTGTGCCTCGCGGTACCTGAGTCGGAACCTGAGCCGACGTACGGGGCACCGGCCGGCCGCCGACCACGCCATCTCGAGGCAATCCAGGCACCGAGCCGAGCCCGCCGACAAGGCCACGCCCCGGGATGCCCGGCACGGTTCCTTGGCGCTGTCCCCGAATGGGCCCCGTCGTCCCTCTGCCCAGTTCCGCAGGAACATGACCCATCGGCGGCACCGGGGGCCCCGCTACTGGTGTCACCGGCGAGGTGTTTGACGTGCCACCACCATGCGGCAAGTGTGCTGGCGCCCCGCCAGATGGCAGGGTCGCCACCTCGGGCATTGCAACTCCGCCGTCAACTTCCATGGAGACTGGCTGGGCACTCGGCTGAATTCCGGGCACGCCGCCACTGCTCCCTACTGCGCCAAAAATGCCTCTCGCCCCACCAGGCACGGATGCAACACTCTGCGCTCCGCCGCCCTGCGTCCCGGGTGACATGCCAGCAGGCCCAAAGGCAGCCCCAGCGCCCCCTCCGCTCCCTCCAGGAAAGGGGAGGTACTCCGGGTCTCGGTGGGGATCGCCCACCGGCGCATCCCCCGGCATCGGCGGAAACGTAGGCGCCCCCGCCCCCGAGATATTCCGCGCCGACCACGCATAGGACTCCGCCAGCTTCCGCATCAGCCGAGCCGCCTCAGCCCGATCGGCATCCAGCTGCGCCTGCGCCGCGTAAGCCTCCTTCTGCGAAGGCCCCGACGCCCCCTCCTTCTGCAGCCCCCCGCTCTGATCCGACAGCGTGGGCGCCGGCACCGCCCCCACCTGCCCCGGATTGCTGGCCTTGTAGGCGGCCAGCGTGGCCTGGGAGGTGGACGACACCGTCGGCATCGCGGACTGGACCCCGGCGAGAGTGGCCGCAGCGTGGGTCATCCACGAGCCCGCGTTCTTGCTGAAGTCACTCAGCCGCAGCGTCGCGTTGGCCATGTCCGCGACCCATTCGCGGAAGGCGTCGCCGCCCAGGCCCTCCCACTCCACGCCGGAGGCGTGTTCCTTCAGGCGCTCGCCGAGCTTGTTCATGGCACCGGCTGCGCTGGTGAGCTTGCAGCCCAGAGCGCTGGTCGACTCGGCGTCGGCGTGTTCGATCATCGCCTGCAGCTGCTCGTGCGACATCGACTCGAAGTCCGAGGTCGTGAACAAGCCGCTGCTGGGAAGGCGGCGGATGAGCGGGCTGACACCGCCACCAGCAGGGCCACCGGCAGGTCCAGGGGGAGTCGTCGTCATCAGATCTCTCCTTCGTTGCTGGCGTGCGGCTGCGGCTGCGGCTGCGGCTGGCTCTGCGGAGACATGTGCGCCCCCGCCCTCGTCCTCGCCGCCCTCGTGTTCGGGTCGAGCTTCGGGTTGTACAGCTCCTTGGTGCGGGCCTGGATCGCCCACATGCGGTCGCGCAGGTCCGCGTCGACGTTGGCGTAGCCGACGCGGGCGGCGTGGACGGCGGTGCCCAGGGCCTCGATCTGGTCGCTCAGGAGCTGGGCGAGGGTCTTCAGTTGGGCGTGGACCTCGTTGTACGCGCTGTAGAGGGAGTCGACCTCGGCGAAGTTGACGCCCAGCTGGGCCGGGACGAGGTGGGCGTCCGCCACCCGGTGCGGGGCCGCCTGGGAGGACTCGAGGTGGGTCAGGAGTTCTTCGACCTCGCCCCTGAAGCCTTTGAGTGTTGCCAGTTCCGCGTGCAGTCTCGCGTCCCCACCCGCGCCCACGTCCGTCCCGCCCCTCGCGTCAGCCCCGTAACAATGCCGCCCCAAGGTTACTGACAGGCAGTGACGTTCACCTGAGTACGGGTACTCAAACCCCCGGTGTGCCGCCCGGCGTGGCCGCCGCCGTCTGCGGGCGGATCGGCAGGCGGTTGACCGGGCGGCCCGTCGCGGCGCGGACCGCGCCCGCCACCGCCGCCGGGGACGTGACCACCGGCACCGCGCTGATCGCCTTCGCGCCGAAGGGGGCGACGACGTCGCGTTCCTCGACCAGTTTGACGATGCGGATGTCCGGCGCGTCGAGCGCCGTCGGCAGGGCGTACGCCGTGAGGTCCGGGCGGCGGACCTGGCCGGCGTTGGTGCGGAGGTTCTCCGTCAGCGCGGCGCCCACGCCCTGGGTGATGCCGGCCTCGATGCGGGCCCTGGCCTGGGCGGGGTTGAGAACGCGGCCGACGTCCTGGGCCACGGCCATCTCCACGACCCGTACCGAGCCCAGCTCCACGTCCACGTCCACGACCGCCCGCACCGCGCAGAAGGCGATGCCCACGAAGGCGTCGCCCTGGCCGGTGTCGTCGAGCGGTTCCGTCGGATGCGGGCGGCACTGGGCCGTCGCCCACAGTTCCTTGCCGTCCAGCGCCTCGGCGACCGTCGTGCTCAGCACCCCGTCGTACGAGGTGATCTTGCCGTCGGCGATCGTCAGCAGCTCCGTCGACATGCCGAACTGGTGGGCCAGCGGCTGCAGGAGCTGGGTACGGACCATCCGTGCCGCCCGCTCCACCGCGCCGCCCGAGACCCAGGTGTGGCGGCTGTGGGCCGCCGGGCCGCAAGGGGGCTGGTCGGTGTCGACGGGGGCCACGTATACCTCGTCGATGCCCAGGACGTCCTGGACGATCTGGCGGGCCAGGGTCGTAAAGCCCTGGCCGGTCTCCACGGCCGCGCAGATGACCGTGGCCACCGAGCCGCTGACCTTGACCGTGGCCGTCGAGACCTCGTCCGTACCCTCGGCGCCCAGCATGTGGACCATGCCCAGGCCGTAGCCGACGCCGCGCCGCACCGCGCCCGGCTCGCCGGCGCCGTCGGGGCCGCCCGGCAGCAGCCAGTCGTCCTCGGGGCCGTCCATCGGCAGGGCGGGCAGCGGGTAGTCGCGCACCGCGCGCAGGAGTTCGGCCACGGGGGCCGGGCAGGTCACCGTCTGGCCGGTCGGCAGCAGATCGCCCGTCGCCATGATGTTGCGCATCCGCAGCTCCGCCGGGTCCATGCCGAGCTTCGCCGCGAGCTTGTCCATCTGGCCCTCGTACGCGGCGCACACCTGCATCGCGCCCTCGCCGCGCACATGGCCCGACGGCGGATTGTTCGTGCGGACGGCCCAGCCCTCGACGAAGGCGTGCGGGACGACGTACGGGCCGCAGGCGAAGGCGACGGCCGCGGCCAGCGCCTCCGAGGAGGAGTCGGCATAGGCGCCCGCGTCGAGCAGGATCTGCGCCTCGACCTTCAGCAGCTTGCCCTCGGCGTCCGCGTGGTGGCGGTAGCGCAGCAGCGTGGGGTGGCGGTGGGCGTGGCTGAGGAAGGACTCCTCACGGGTCGCCGCCAGCTTGACGGGGTGGCCCGTGCGCAGCGCCAGCAGGCCCAGGGCGAGCTGGGTGCCGGGGTCCTCGCGGTCGCCCATCGCGCCCGGGACGCCCGTGACGACGACCTTCACGCGCTCGGGCTCCAGGCCGAAGCAGGCGGCGGCGAGGTCGCGGTCGGCGTGCGGGTCGGTGGAGGCGGTGTAGATCTCGACGCCGCCGTCCGGGCGGGGCACGGCCAGGCCGGCCTCGGCGCCGATGGGGGCCGGGTCCTGGCGGCCGATGCGGTACAGGCCCTCGACGATCACCTCGCCGACCACCTTGGGGTCGCCGAAGCGCAGCGGGATGTGGCGGATCAGATTGCCGTCGGGGTGCAGCGACTCGGCGGCGAACGCCTGCTCCGGGTCGGTGACCGGCTCCAGCACGTCGTACTTGACGGCGATGGCCGCCGCGGCGAGACGCGCGGTGTCGGGGTGGTCGGCGGCGACGGCGGCGATCGGCTCGCCGTGGTAGCGGACCAGGTCGGAGGCGAAGACGGGGCGGTCGGCGATGCGCCGGCCGTGGGCGGCGTCGCCGGGTACGTCCGCGTGCGTCACCACGGCCCGTACGCCCGGCATCGCGGCGGCGGCCGAGGTGTCGACCGAGAGGATGCGGGCGTGGGGGTGCGGGGAGCGCAGCACCGCGGCCCACAGCAGGCCCTCGGCCCACAGGTCGGCCGCGTACGGGAAGGTGCCCTGGGTCTTGGCGGCCGCGTCGGCCGCAGGGAGGGAGACGCCGAGGCCGCGGAGCGGGGCCTCGGGTGCGGCGGGCGGCGGCGCGACGGAGGCAGTGAGGACGGAGGCGGGAATGTCGCCCGCGCCCGCCGTGCCCCCCGTCCCGCCCATTCCGGCCGTCCCGCCCATTCCCGTCATGCCATCGCCCTTCCACTGCCGCCGGTGCCGTCGCTGCCGTCACCGTACGGACCCGCCTGGTGCGGGATGCGTGCCGTCTCCGTGTCCGCCTGCTGCTCCCGGTCCTCCTCCAGGGCCGCGGCGGCCTCGGCGCGCTCGTCGACGACCTGGCGCACCGCGTCGAGCACGCCCCGGTAGCCGGAGCAGCGGCAGAGGTTGCCGCAGATGGCCTGCCGGGTCTCCAGCTCGGTCGGGGCGTGGTTGCCCTCGAGCAGGTCGTGCACGGTCATGGCGAGGCCGGGCACGCAGAAGCCGCACTGCACGGCCCCGCACTCGGCGAGCGCGCGCTGCACGTCGGAAGGCTGTCCGCCCGCCGCCAGGCCCTCGACCGTACGGATCTCGGCGCCGGCCGTGGTCGCGGCCGGTACGAGGCAGGAGGCGACGAGCCGGCCGTCGACCTGGACGGAGCAGGCGCCGCACTCGCCCTGCGAGCAGCCGTCCTTGGCGCCGGCGAGGCCGAGGCGCTCGCGCAGGACGTACAGCAGGGACTCCCCGATCCAGGCGTCGGTGACGGGCCGGTCGGTGCCGTTGACGCTGAGGACGTACGAGGCGCAGGGGTGCTCGTCCTGCGGGCCGGCCTCCGGCTCGGGGTACGCCCCGGCCTCGGCACCGGCCGCCGCCAGGGTCTCCGTCGTCGGCTCCGGCTCCGCGTGGAGGTGCGGGTAGGCGGGGGCGTCCGGCTCGGCGGTGGGCGCGGGGACGGCCGTGGCTTCGGGCGCTTCCGGGGCCTCCGGGGTTCCGGTGTCCTCGGCGGCCGCAGGGGCCTCGCCGGGTCCCGGATGATCGACGGTGTCGATGCCGCCGATGCCCGCGTGGTGTTCGTGGTGCCCGGGGTGCTCGACCGCCTGGATACCGTCGGCCGGCTCGGGCTCGGGCTCCGGCTCCGTCACCGGCCCGGCCTGTGCCATGGCCTCGGGCGCCGCCGGAAGCCCGGCGCCGGCCGTCCACTCGGCGACGGGGCTTTCGCCCGCACCGGTGACCCCGTCGAGGGTGCCCAGGTCGTACTCGCCCGACTCGTCCACCGTGTCGCCGGGCGCGACCGGCACGGACCACTGGCCGCTCTGGTCGACATGACCGACGTGGCCGACGTGACCGGTGTGGTGGTCGAAGTGGTCGAGCCCGCCGACGTGCCCGGTGTCGGTGCCGTGCTGCTGCCCGGCCTGGTCGACCGGATCGACCGGATCGACCTGATCGGCCGGACCGGGCGCGCCCGTCTCGCGCAGGACGTACTCGCCGGACTCCTCCACCGAGTCGTCCCCGGCCGCCGGAACCGTCCACTGCTGCGTGGAGTCGGCGCCCTCGCCCGCGTCCGGGGCGAACGGCATCGGCCACTGCGCCGTCTCGGACATGCCGCCGTCGGACACGCCACCCACGGCGTGCGGATCGGCGGGGACGCCCTCGCCACCACCGGTCAGGTGCTGGCCGTGCTGAGCGTGCTGCCCGTAAGAGGCCTCGTACGCCCCGTCCCAGTGCCCCTGCTCCTGCGGCCCGCCCACCGGGACGGGCGCCGGCTCGGCGTAGGGCTCGGGGGCAGGGTGCGGCCAGGAGTCCGCGGCGGGCGGGGTGTACCCGGTGCCGGGGGCCGCCAAGGGGCCCCAGCCCGCGGAGCCCTGGTGCGCCAGGAGTTCGGGCGGGAGCTGGAGGAAGGTCGTGCCCTCCGCCTCGAGCCCGGCGCCCTGCGGAATGGGCTGCCAGCCGCCCGCGCCGGGCGCGGGCACATGGGTCTGTCGCTGCTGTTCGTCACTCACGCGAGTGCCCTCCCCAGTGCTCGGCGGGCCAGAGTCGCCACCGTACGACGCAGATGCAGCACGGCCGGCGGCAGGGTACCCGGCTCGGCGCCGTCCGTGGGGGACAGCGCGGACTGCGCGGGTGTCGGGTCGGGGATGCACGCCGCGGCCACGTACTCGCCGAAGGCGGCGCAGGCCTCGGGCGCGAGGGTGCGCTCGCCGTCCCAGTCGACGATCGAGGAGACCCAGCGCTCGGCGTCGAACGGGCGCAGCGGCATCGGCGCGACCGCGCCGACCGCGCAGCGCACGCTGCGGCGCGCCGGGTCCAGGACCACCGCCACGGAGGCGATCGCCCGGCCGGGGCCGGTGCGGCCGGTGGCCTTGAGGAAGGTCTGCGGGGCGTGCAGGAGCGGCACCCGGACGTACCCGATCAGCTCACCCGGCCGGAGCATGTCGAGCCCGGCGAGGAGGCGGCCGACGGGGATCTCGCGGCGGGTGCCGCCGGGGCCGGCGATGACGAGCGAGGCCTCGAGCGCGGCGAGGACGGGCAGCGCGTCACCGGTCGGCGAGGCGGAGGCGATGTTGCCGCCGAGGGTGCCGGCGTTGCGGATCTGGGGCGGGCCGGCGGCCCGGGCGGCGGTGGCGAGGGCGGGGATGAGGGCGGCGAAGTCCGGGCGGCCCATACGGGCGTGGGTGAGGCCGGCGCCCAGCAGGGCGGCGCCGTCCTGGTACTGCCAGCCGCGGATCTCGTTGATGCGGCCGAGGCCCACGAGCGCGGCGGGTCGCAGCAACCCGGAGTTGACGGCGGCCATCAGGTCGGTGCCGCCGGCGACGGGCACGGCGGTGGGCATGGCGGCCAGCGCCGCCACGGCTTCGTCGAGCGAGCCCGGCAACGTCACCGTGTGCGCCGCCTGCGGTGCGTGCGTGGTCAACCCAGCTGCCCCTTCCCCGGAGGTCCCGACTGTTCCGCCAGGTCTCGCCGTACGGTACGTGCTGTCGGCCCGGACGTGGCAACTCTGGCACATCTTCCGGAGCCGCCGTCGCGAGGGTCCGCGAACCGCCGGACCGTCCCCGCTCGGGAGGAAAGTCCGGGTTCGGGCACTCTCTCCGCTGTGAGCATTGTGGGCGCATTGCCATGCTTCGACGATCCTTGTGCGGCTTACGGCGGCTTACGGCAGTGTGTGAAGGACCACCGTGCCAGGGCCCCGCCACACGGTTCGTCACCTTCCGGCGCGGCTCACACGATCGGGGGCGCACCCTCGATCGGGCGTCCGAGCACGCCGGGGCGGCGCTGCCAGGGGCGCGGGCCGCCCGGCGGGCGGTAGTCGACGCCGAGGGCGTCGAGGCGGGGGTAGTGGGCGGCCATCCGGCGTTCGAAGTCCGCGTAGTCGCGCCGGCCGGGGGCGGGGAGGGTGGACCAGACCGTCTCGGCGAAGGCGGCCAGTCGCGGGAACGCCTGGTAGTCGACGCGCTGCTGGGTCTCCGTCACCTCGGTCCAGAGGTTGGCCTGGGCGCCGAGGACGTGGGCGGCCTCGGCCTGCGTCAGCCCGGGCGGTACGGCCTCGAAGCGGTAGACGTCCTCCAGGGTGCGGACGTAGCCGATGGGGACGGGCTCGTCGTCGCCGTCCGCCTGGCGGTGGTCGAGGTAGACGTGCTCCTGGGGGCACATGACGACGTCGTGGCCGGCCCGGGCCGCCGCGATGCCGCCCGCGTAGCCGCGCCAGGAGGAGACGGCGGCCCCCGGCGCCAGACCGCCTTCCAGGATCTCGTCCCAGCCGACGAGACGCCGCCCCCGCTCGGCCAGCCACCGGTCGAAGTGGCGGATGAACCAGCTCTGCAGCTCCTCCTCCCCCGTCAGACCCAGTTCCCCGATGCGGGCCTGGGCGGTGGCGGACGCCTTCCACTGGTCCTTGGGGCACTCGTCGCCGCCGATGTGGACGAAGGGGGACGGGAAGAGGTCGAGGACCTCGGTGAGGACGTTCTCGTAGAAGGCGAGGACGGTGTCCGTGGGGGCGAGCACGTTCGGGTTGACGCCCCAGGTGTCCCAGACGGACAGGGCGGTGGTGTCGACGACGTCGGTGTTGCCGAGTTCGGGGTACGCGGCGATGGCCGCCTGCGAGTGGCCGGGGACGTCGATCTCGGGGACGACCGTGATGTGCCGTTCGGCGGCGTACGCGACGATCTCGCGGATGTCGTCCTTCGTGTAGTAGCCGCCGTGCGGCCGTTCGTCCCACAGCGGGGACGCCCGGTGCCCGACCTTGGTCCGGGCCCGCCAGGCGCCTACCTCCGTCAGCCTCGGGTAGCGCTCGATCTCCAGGCGCCATCCCTGGTCGTCCGTCAGGTGGAGGTGCAGGACGTTGAGCTTGTGCGCGGCGAGCAGGTCGAGGTAGCGCAGCACGCCGTCCTTGGGCAGGAAGTGGCGGGCCACGTCGAGCAGGACGCCCCGCCAGCGGAAGCGGGGCGCGTCCTCGACGACGACCGTCGGCACGTGCCATGCGGCCCGCGGCCGGACCGGCGCCCGCCGGAAGGCGTCGGCTCCGAGCAGCTGACGGAAAGTCTGCGCCGCCCAGAAGACTCCGGCGGCGCTGCCCCCGTCGAGGCGCACGGCGTAGCCGTCGATGACGATGCGATAGCCCTCGGGGCCGAGCTCCCGCTCGACGGACGGGTCGACGCTCAGCACGATGCGATTGTCGTCGTCGCCCCCCGGCGCCAGCGGCAGACCGGTCGCCGCTCCGACCGTCGTGCGCAGCCAGTGCGCGACGCCCTCCGTACCGGGGCGCGCCTCGATCAGGGTTTCGTCGTCGAGGACGTACAGCCCGGGGGGCGGCACGTTGTGCATCCGCCGCGGGGCCGGGATCAGATCGGGCATCGTCAGTCCTTTACCGCTCCGCCCAGGCCCGATACGAGCCTGCGCTGTACGAGTACGAAGAACACCAGCACGGGGACCGTCATCAAGGTCGAGGCGGCCATGATGCCGCCCCAGTCGTTGCCCTCGTCCTTGAAGAAGACGAGGAGCGCCATCGGCAGGGTGGAGTTCTCGGTGGCGCTGATGATGAAGGACTTGGCGAAGAGGAAGTCGTTCCAAGCGGAGATGAAGGAGAAGACGCTCGTCGCCACCAGTCCCGGGAAGACGAGCGGGAAGAGGATCCGCCACAGGAACCGGCTCCGGCTCGCCCCGTCCAGATACGCCGCCTCCTCCAGCGCCTCGGGCACCGCCCTGACGAAGCCGCGCAGCATCCAGACGGCGAAGGGCAGGGAGAAGGCGATGTGCGGCAGGATCAGCGAGCCGAGGGTGTCCAGGCCGATGCCCGGCACGCTCTCCCCCAGGTCCCGCATCAGGAAGAAGAGGGGGATCGTCAGCGCCTCCACCGGCACCATCTGCGCGACGAGGAACATCACCAGCACGGTCGTACGGAAGCGGAACCGGAAGCGGGTCACCGCCGTGGCCGCGAGGAAGGCGATGAGCGCCGAGGCGAGGACCACGACGGAGGCGACCAGCAGGCTGTTGAGGAAGTACCGCCCGAAGTCCTGCTGGCCGAGGACGCGCCGGAAGGCGTCCAGGGACGGGTGCAGCGTCCAGGGGCGCGGCCGGTCGCTCTGCACCTCCCCCGCCGGCTTGACGGCGGAGAGCACCATCCAGAACAGCGGAAAGGCGACCACGGCGGCCGTCAGCAGCGCCACCGCCTCCGCCGCGAACCGCCACGGCCGGGTCATATCTCCTCCCCCTGGCGCCTGAGCAGCCACAGATATCCGAGCGTCACCGCCAGCAGGATCGCCAGCATCACCACCCCGATCGCCGAGCCGAGGCTGTACTGGGAGGAGGCGAACGCCTTCTGGTAGGCGTAGACGTTCAGGGTCAGGTTCTGTCCGGCGATGCCGCCGCCGTTGGTCATCACGTAGATCTGCGTGAACACCTTGAAGTCCCAGATGACCGACTGGAGGGTGACGACCACCAGGACCGGCCGCAGCATCGGCGCCATGACGTCGCGCCAGATCCGCCACCGCGAGGCCCCGTCCAGGGCCGCCGCCTCCAGCACGTCCTCGGGGATGGCCCTGATGCCCGCGTAGACGGTCACCATGACGAACGGGAACGAGCACCACACGACCTCGAGCAGGACGAGCGCGAAGGCGCTGTAGCGGCCGTACGTCCACGCGTACCCCTCGAAGCCGCTCAGCCCGAGCCCGGCCAGCAGCTTGTCGACGGGGCCGAAGTCCGGGTCGAAGAGGAAGACCCACACGGTCGACCCGGTGATGGCGGGCGTCGCCCAGGCCCCGAGGGCGGCGAGCATCAGCGCCAGGCGCGGCAGGGCCCGTATCCGCGTCAGCAGGACGGCCAGCGCGCAGCCGGCGACCAGGGTGGCCGCCACGCACGCTGCGGCGAAGAGGACGGTGGCCAGGAGGACCTGCCGGAACTGTCCGTCGCCCAGGATCGCGCGGTAGTTGGCCAGGCCCCGGAAGGCGGTCGGTTCGCCGCCGCTGACCTGGGCCTGGGTGTATTCGAGGAAGGAGATGAGGCCGAGCTGGTAGATGGGGTAGAACAGCAGGCCGCCGACGACGGTCAGCGCGGGGGCGAGGTACAGCCAGGGCGTCCAGGACTGCCGGGTCCGGCCCGGCGCCGGCCCCCTCACGACCGGAACGCCTTGTTCCGGAACGCGTCGTCCATCTTCCGCGCCGCGCTCGCCGCCGCCGCGTCCACGCCCCTCCGGCCGCTCGCGACCTCCTGGAGCATCGTCGGCAGCACCTGCCCCGCGTCGATGGCCGCCCAGGCCGGTGACGCCGGTACGGACCGGGCGCCGGCGGCCAGCGTGCGCACGAAGGGCTCGACGAAGGGCCGCGTCCGGGCGGCGTCGGCGCGGACGTCCGGGTACGTCGGCAGGAAGCCCATCGCGTCGAAGAGCCGGGCCTGGGTGCGCTTGCCGGTCAGGGACTTCATCAGGCCCACGGCCAGGGTGCGGTGCGCGCTGCTCCGCAGGACGCCGATGTTGTTCCCGCCTGCGAACGCCGGTGCGATCCGCCCCTCGCGCACTCCCGGCAGCGGGACGACCGCGTAGGCGCCCTTGACCTTGCCGTGCTCGACGGCCTGGTGGCTGAAGTCGCCGGCGATGGCCATGGCGGCCTTGCCGGACGCGAAGGCCTGGACGGTGTCGTTGCCGGTCATCCGCGCGCACCGGCTCGCGGGGCAGTTGTCGTCGCCGAAGAGGGCCGTGTACGCCTCGATGCCCCGCTTCGCCGCCGGGCCGTCGATCGCGGCGGCGTAGGAGCGGGCGCCCTTGCGCTCGGCGATCTCCCCGCCGTGCGCCCACACGAACGGCAGGGCGCCGTAGGTGTAGGCCCCGCCGACCACCAGCCCGTACAGCCCGGGCCGCTCCCGGTGGACGCGCCGGGCGGTGGCGGCCAGCTCGCCCAGGGTGCGCGGCGGCCGCAGGCCGAGCTCCGCGAAGACGTCCGTGCGGTAGTACAGCGCCCGTACGCCCACGAACAGCGGGGAGCCGTAGAGCTTGCCGTCCACGGTCACGGACCGCTTGGCCGCCGGGTCGGCGTCCCGGGCGTCCTCCCAGGCCGCGAGGTCGGCCGTGACGTCGGCCAGACCGCCGTCGCGGACGTAGCCGGCGGTGTCGGTGTTGCCGTACTCGATCAGGTCCGGCGCGCTCTTCGGATCGTTGAAGGCCGCCTTGATCCGCTGGGCGCGGGTCTCGACCGGGATGTACGTGACCTCCGCCCGCACCCCCCGGTGGGCCTTCTCGAAGGCGGCCACGGCCTCGGCGACGACCGCCGCCTTGGGCGCGTTGTCCACCTCCCGGAAGAGCCAGACGCGCAGCGTGCCGGTGGCGCGGTCACCGGACGGGCCGCCGGCCGAGGTGGCGGGCGCGCAGGCCGTGACGGCGCCGGGAAGCGTGGCGAGGAGCACCGCCCCGGCGAGCAGAGCGGCCGTTCGGAGCGGTGGTCGCGGCACGGGACCCCCTCAGCGGGCAGGCGTTGCAACATACGCAATGAGCGTTTCGCAGTGCACAACCGAACGAGGAGGAGGCTAGAGGCGGCCGACCCGTCCCGACAAGAGCAAACGGCTCCCGGGGCGCGTGATCGCGCCCCGGGAGCCGTCGAAAGCCCGGGTGGGACAGCCGGGTGGGGGCTACTTCTTGTCGCCGCCCTTGCCGCCCTTGTCGTCGCCGCCGGCGCCCATGCCGTCGAAGATCTCCTTGCACATCGGACAGACCGGGTACTTCTTCGGGTCGCGCCCGGGAACCCAGACCTTGCCGCAGAGAGCCACGACCGGCGAACCGGAGAGCGCGCTCTCCATGATCTTGTCCTTCTGGACGTAATGGGCGTAGCGCTCGTGGTCGCCGTCGCCGTGCGACACCTGCGGTGTCGGCTCTACGAGGGTGCCGGTACCTGCCCCGCGCTCGGGCTCGAGAGTGCTCATGGTCCCCAAGGGTACTGGGGCCGGCCCCCGTCAGTTGAGGCTCGGGTCGTCCGGATAGGTGGCGACCATCGCGAGTTCGTTGCGCTGACGGCGCAGTACGGCCCTCCACAGCTGCTGCGGGTCGGGCGAGGACACGTCGCCGGGCTCGGATTCCACCACGTACCAGGCGCCCTCCACCAGCTCGTCCTCCAGCTGGCCCGGGCCCCATCCGGAGTAGCCGGCGAAGATCCGCAGCGAGCCCAGGACGGTGGCCAGCAGCTCCGGCGGGGCCTCCAGGTCGACCAGCCCGATGGCCCCGTGCACCCGGCGCCAGCCCAGCGGGCCGTCGCCGGCCGAGGGGTCGCCGCCGCTCTCGCGGGGCTCCCCGGGCACCACGGCCACGCCCAGCGCCGAGTCCAGCGAGACGGGGCCGCCCTGGAAGACCACTCCGGGCTCGCCGGCCAGCGCGGCCCAGGACTGGAGGATGTCGCCGACCCCGACCGGGGTCGGCCGGTTCAGGACCACGCCGAGCGAGCCCTCCTCGTCGTGGTCGAGCAGCAGCACCACCGCGCGGTCGAAATTCGGGTCCGCCAGCGCCGGTGTCGCGACGAGCAGCCGTCCTGTGAGCGAGGACACCTCGGTCATGGCGCCATGATCCCGCATTCCGGGGCCCTGCGGGGAGTGGGCGGCGGTGATGGGCCGGGGGCGGCGAGGGGGCGTACGAGAGCAGCGCCCGCGCAAATGACCGGCAGCGACCCGGCGATAACCGGTAGCTACCATTCCATAAACGCAGAGTGTTGTGACAAACCCATGACGTACTTCCAAGCCCCTCAGGGCGGCAGAAGGGCCCTCCGGTCCCATTACCCTTTCTTCTTGCCCCCTGCCCAACTCCAGGAACGCGAGATCCATGACCGGCCCTGACGATGTCCTGCTTGTCCACGGCGGTACCCCGCTCGAGGGAGAGATCCGCGTCCGCGGCGCGAAGAATCTCGTGCCCAAGGCCATGGTCGCCGCCCTGCTCGGGCACGGCCCCAGCCGGCTGCGCAACGTCCCCGACATCCGTGACGTGCGCGTCGTGCGGGGGCTGCTGCAGCTGCACGGTGTAACGGTCCGCCCCGGCGACGAGCCCGGCGAGCTGGTCCTCGACCCCACGTACGTGGAGAGCGCCAACGTCGCGGACATCGACGCGCACGCCGGCTCCTCGCGCATTCCGATCCTGCTGTGCGGCCCGCTGCTGCACCGCCTCGGCCACGCCTTCATACCCGGCCTGGGCGGCTGCGACATCGGCGGCCGGCCGATCGACTTCCACTTCGAGGTCCTGCGCCAGTTCGGTGCGACCATCGAGAAGCGCGAGGGCGGCCAGTACCTGGAGGCCCCGCAGCGGCTGCGCGGCTGCAAGATCCGTCTGCCCTACCCCTCGGTCGGTGCGACCGAGCAGGTGCTGCTGACCGCCGTCCTGGCGGAGGGCGTCACGGAGCTGTCCAACGCGGCCGTGGAGCCGGAGATCGAGGACCTCATCTGCGTGCTGCAGAAGATGGGCGCGATCATCGCCATGGACACCGACCGGACGATCCGGATCACCGGTGTCGACAAGCTCGGCGGCTACAACCACCGCGCGCTCTCGGACCGCCTGGAGGCGGCCTCCTGGGCGTCCGCGGCGCTGGCCACCAAGGGCAACATCTACGTCCGCGGCGCCCAGCAGCGCTCGATGGTCGCGTTCCTCAACACCTACCGCAAGGTCGGCGGCGCCTTCGAGATCGACGACGAGGGCATCCGCTTCTGGCACCCGGGCGGCTCGCTCAACGCCATAGCGCTGGAGACGGACGTCGCCCCCGGCTTCCAGACCGACTGGCAGCAGCCGCTGGTCGTGGCCCTGACGCAGGCCTCGGGCCTGTCCATCGTCCACGAGACGGTGTACGAGTCGCGCCTGGGCTTCACCTCCGCGCTCAACCAGATGGGCGCGCACATCCAGCTCTACCGCGAGTGCCTGGGCGGCTCCGCCTGCCGCTTCGGCCAGCGCAACTTCCTGCACTCCGCGGTCGTCTCCGGCCCGACGAAGCTGCAGGGCGCCGACATGGTCGTCCCCGACCTCCGCGGCGGCTTCTCGTACCTGATCGCGGCCCTGGCCGCCGAGGGCACCTCGCGGGTCCACGGCATCGACCTGATCAACCGCGGCTACGAGAACTTCATGCAGAAGCTGAAGGACCTCGGCGCCAACGTGGAGCTGCCCGGCGGCTCGGCGGTCTGACCAGCGGCCGGCTGGGGGTCCGGGGGTCATCCCCCGGGTCAGTACAGCATGCAGAAGCTGAAGGACCTCGGCGCCAACGTGGAGCTGCCGAGCGGCTCCGACGCCCGATACGCAAAACCCCTGACGGCCCGTAGGGCCCGTTTCCGGGCCTCGAAGGCCCGTACGGGCCCTGACGGGCCGTTACGGGCTTCACGGGCCGTTCACAGGCCGTTTGCGCCGTGGTTACGCCGAAAGGGCGGCCACCCTCCCCGGGTGGCCGCCCTTTCGCGCTGGAGGCTTGTGGGCCCCTGAAGGCTTACTTGCCCTTCGCGGCTTCCTTGAGCTTGGAGCCCGCGGAGACCTTCACGCTGTAACCGGCAGCGATCTGGATCGGCTCGCCCGTCTGCGGGTTGCGCGCGGTCCGAGCGGCACGGTGGGTGCGCTCGAAGGTCAGGAAGCCGGGGATGGTGACCTTCTCGTCGCCCTTGGCGACAATCTCGCCGACGGTCTCGGCGAGGGCGGCCAGAACGGCGTCGGCGTCCTTGCGGGTCACCTCGGCGCGGTCGGCCAGAGCGGCCACCAGCTCACTGCGGTTCATGTTGTACTCCCGTGTTCTTCTTGCCATTGAGGCGTGAGATCGAAGCCGATGCTGCCAGGGCCCTCGGACAGTCCCCGGACCCGGGTCCGTTTGCCAGACCCTCGCGCCCGGTTACGCATCCTGCCCCCACCAGTGGCGGGAAAGCCAATCCGGCACCCTGGAGAGTCACACGGAAAGCGCCACAGCCTCGGATGCGGCCGCATTTCTGCGGCTGATTTCTGCCCGACACCTTATGGGGGGCCAAGTGGCGTCGCGCCACTCGACGCGCCGTGGTCAGACCGCCGTGGTGCCCGTCACAGCCGCCCCGGCGGCCTTCGCGGCCTCCCGGACGGCCCCGGCGACCGCTCCGGCGACCTTGTCGTTGAAGACGCTGGGGATGATGTAGTTCGCGTTGAGCTCGTCCTCGGCGACGACATCGGCGAGCGCGCCGGCGGCCGCGAGCATCATCTCGGTGTTGACCGTACGCGACTGGGCGTCCAGCAGACCGCGGAAGACGCCCGGGAACACCAGCACGTTGTTGATCTGGTTCGGGAAGTCCGACCGCCCGGTCGCCACCACCGCCGCGGTCTGGCGTGCCACAGCCGGCTCGACCTCGGGGTCGGGGTTGGCAAGTGCGAACACGATCGCGTTCTCCGCCATCGCCGCCACGTCCTCGCCACCGAGCACGTTCGGCGCCGACACACCGATGAACACATCCGCGCCCCGCACGGCCTGCTTCAGGGTGCCCGTCATGCCCTCGGGGTTGGTGTTGTCCGCGATCCACCGCAGCGCCGAACCCGGATCGGCCGACACCAGGTCCTCTCGACCGGCGTGCACGACACCGTGGATGTCGGCGACCACGGCGTGCTTGACACCGGCGGCGATCAGCAGCTTCAAAATGGCCGTACCGGCCGCGCCCGCACCCGACATGACGACCCGTACGTCACCGATGTTCTTGCCCACCACGCGCAGCGCGTTGGTCAGGGCGGCGAGGACGACGATGGCGGTGCCGTGCTGGTCGTCGTGGAAGACGGGGATGTCCAGCGCCTCGCGCAGGCGGGCCTCGATCTCGAAGCAGCGCGGGGCGGAGATGTCCTCGAGGTTGATGCCGGCGAAGCCGGGGGCGATGGCCTTGACGATCTCGACGATGGCGTCGGAGTCCTGGGTGTCCAGGCAGATCGGCCAGGCGTCGATGCCCGCGAACCGCTTGAACAGGGCCGCCTTGCCCTCCATCACCGGCAGGGCCGCCTTGGGGCCGATGTTGCCCAGGCCCAGCACCGCGGAGCCGTCGGTGACCACCGCGACACTGTTGCGCTTGATCGTCAGACGGCGGGCGTCCTCGGGGTTCTCCGCGATCGCCATGCACACCCGCGCCACACCGGGGGTGTAGACCATGGAGAGGTCGTCACGGTTGCGGATGGGATGCTTCGACGCCATCTCGATCTTGCCACCGAGGTGCATCAGGAACGTACGGTCGGAGACCTTGCCCAGCACCACACCCTCGATGCCGCGCAGCTTCTCCACGATCTCGTCCGCGTGCTCCGTCGACGTCGTCGCCATCGTGACGTCGATCCGCAGCTTCTCGTGACCCGAAGCGGTCACATCCAGACCCGTCACCGAACCACCCGAGGACTCCACAGCCGTGGTCAGCTGGCTCACGGCCGTACCGCCCGCGGGAACCTCGAGTCGGACCGTCATCGAGTACGAGACGCTAGGCGCCGTTGCCATGGCCGCTTTCCTCTGCTTTCGCTTGTTTCGCTCGTGGCGCGCGTCACGGAGACGCGAGACATCCGATCGTCCCACCTACCGGTCGGTAGGAGGTAACCAGGCCCTCATGCCGGAAGAAATCTTCCGGAATACGAGAAGGCCAAATGCCGACGGGCGCCCTCCCCGGCAGGGAAGGACGCCCGTCAGGACATCTGTGGCGGCACCGACCCGCCATGCTCGCCTCGCGGCAAGTGGTCGCTCGAAGCGACTAAGGTTGGGCCCGGGGGCTTGGATCGAGCCGGTGCCGTAACCAGGCTAACAAACAGCTCCGCGAAGTGATTCCGGTAGGGCACGTTCCGCTCTCGGAACGTCAGATCGGGCGCGGCCGCGTGCGCCGTTCGGCCCCCGGGGCGGCCGGAGCCGCCCCGTGCGGGACCGGTCGGGCGTCAGTCCCTGAGCAGGTCCGGCACCCCGGCGTCGTCCGGGTCGTCCTTCTGGCCCGAGAGCACCGTCAGCCGCTGGGTGGCCCGGGTGAGGGCGACGTAGAGCACCCGCAGACCGGCCGGGGACTCGTCGGCGATCTCGGCGGGCGAGACCACGACCGTCGCGTCGTACTCCAGGCCCTTGGCCTCCAGGCTGCCCAGCACCACCACGCGGTCGCCCAGGCCCGCCAGCCACTCGCGCGCCTGCGCCCGGCGGCCCATGGGGACGACCACGCCGACCGTGCCGTCCACGTCGGCCAGCAGGTGCGCCGCCTCCGCGCGCACGGACGCGCCCAGGTCCTCGCCCGCCACGGCGAACCGGGGCACGACGCCGGTGGAGCGCACCGCCCGCGGCGACCGCATGCCCGGCATCGCCAGGGCCAGCACGCGGCCCGCCAGCTCGGCGATCTCGGCGGGGTTGCGGTAGTTGACGGTCAGCTCGAAACGGCGGCGCTGGCGGGCGCCGAGCGCCTCGTCTCGGGCGGCGGCGGCCTCGTCCGGGTCGGACCAGGACGACTGCGCCGGGTCGCCGACGATCGTCCAGGTGGCGGTGCGGCCCCTGCGGCCCACCATCCGCCACTGCATGGGCGTCAGGTCCTGTGCCTCGTCGACGATGACGTGCGCGTAGTCGCGGCGCTCCTCCGCGAGGCGCTCGGCGCGCTCGCGGCGCGACTCCGAGCGCTGGGGCATCAGCTCCTCCAGCCCGGTGAGCTGGTCGAGCGGGTCCACCTCGCGCGGCTGCCGGGGGCGGAAGGGGACGCCGAGCAGCGTCTCCAGCTCGTCCAGCAGCGCCACGTCGTGCACGGAGAGCGGGCCGCGGCCCCCGGCGTCCAGGCGGCTCAGCGAGCGGGCCAGGCGGCGCACCTCGCGGGGGTTGAGGTCCCGGCGCGACCAGCGGCCCAGCCGCTTCTCGTCGGCCATGCAGGCCAGCACGCGGCGCGGGGTGAGCTCGGGCCACCAGGCGTCGAGGAAGTCGGTGAAGACGGTCTCGGTGGTGATGTCCTCGTCGAACGCCGCCCGTGCCTCGGCCGCGAGTTCGGGGTCGGTGTAGCGCTTGCGGCCGCCGGCGCGGGACCACAGGGCGTCGAGGATCAGCCGGCGGGCGCGCGGGCGCAGCAGGTTGACGGGCGCGGTCCCGCCGAGGGCGGCGTTGCGGATGCGGCGCAGCTCCTCGCCCTCCAGCTCGACGCGGGCGCCGAAGGCGACGACGCGCAGCCGGTCGGGCACCGCCCCGGCGCCCTGCGGCACCTCCAGCGCCCCGCGGGCCGCCTTGCGCAGCACCTTGAGCATGCGGGAGGAGCCCTTTATGCGGGCGACGGCGGGCTCGTCGTACGTGTCGGCCTCGGCGCCGTCGACGAGGGAGCCGACCGCGCGGATCGCGACCTGGCCCTCCTCGCCGAGGGAGGGCAGCACGCCCTCGGTGTAGGAGACGAGCAGCGGCGTCGGGGAGACGACGAGGATGCCGCCCGCGTAGCGCCTGCGGTCCTGGTAGAGCAGGTAGGCGGCGCGGTGCAGGGCCACGGCGGTCTTGCCGGTGCCGGGGCCGCCCTCGACCTCGGTGACCGAGGCGGCGGGGGCGCGGATGACCATGTCCTGCTCGGCCTGGATGGAGGAGACGATGTCGCGCATCGTGTGGCTGCGGGCCTGGCCGAGGGCGGCCATCAGGGCGCCGTCGCCGACGACGGGGAGCGCGGCCCCCTCCAGGGTGGTGGCCAGCTCCGGGCGCAGCAGGTCGTCCTCGACGCCGAGGACCTTGCGGCCCTTGGAGCGGATGACGCGGCGGCGTACGACCCGGCCGGGCGCCACGGGGGTCGCGCGGTAGAAGGGCGCGGCGGCCGGTGCCCGCCAGTCGATGACGAGCGGGGAGTAGTCGGCGTCCAGCACGCCGATGCGGCCGATGTGCAGCGTCTCGGCGATCTCGGCGCGGTCGTCGCGCACCGCGTCGTCGGCGGGCTCGACGGAGGTGTACGCGCCGTCCGGGCCCTTCTTGCCGTCCTTGCCGAGGAGCAGGTCGATGCGGCCGAAGAGGAAGTCCTCGAACTCGTTGTTCAGCCGGTTGAGGTGCACGCCGGCACGGAACACCTGGGCGTCCCGCTCGGCGAGTGCGCCGGGCGTGCCGACCTGGCCGCGCTTGGCGGCGTCGTCCATGAGGAACTCGGCCTCGTGGATCTTCTCCTCGAGGCGCCGGTACACCCGGTCCAGATGGTGCTGTTCGGCACCGATCTCGCGGTCGCGGACCCCGTCGGGCTCCTTCGCCCGTCCTGTCGCCACCTGCGCGTCTGTGGCGTTCTGCGCGGCCACCCAGGCCCCCTTCTGCTGTGCGTAGGGCAGCCGTCAACCGTACGCGAACAGGGGTAGTGAGCGCACCTGTCAGGACATGAGGGGTTTGCCACGAGTGTCGCCTGTTGACGGATCACCCGGGACCGCTCACATGGGCACCGTCGCCAGCCGCCTGCCGTCGAGCGTGCGCACCTCGAACCGGGCGATGTCGGCACGGTTGAAGGCCGCGCCGCCGTGCGTGTACAGGGGCTCCCTGCCCCACTTGGTGGCGGCGCCGGGCAGGCCGTAGCCGGACGCGGGGACGGCCCAGGTGGTGACGGTCTGCTCCTGGCCGTTCCTGCCGACGGCGACGAGGTCGCAGGTCAGCGGGCCCTTGACGTGGGCCAGCTTGAGGGCGACGTGGGTGCCCCAGGGCTTGCTCTGCAGGGAGACGGTCGCGTCGACGTCGGTGTCCGGGTCGACGGCGCCCTTCTTGTCGCCCTCCTCGTACATCTCCTTGGCGGCGCTGACGCTGCTGTGGTCGGGGGCGTCGCGTGCGGTCAGGGCGGCGCCCACCAGCGGCCCGGCGGCGATCAGCACGACGGCGGCGGCCACCAGCCACAGCCGGCGGGTGCGTCGTGCCCGGCGGGCGGCGCCGACGTCCTCGAGCAGCCGGTCCAGCAGCTCGGGGCGGGGCGCGGCGGTGAGGATCTCCGGGTCCGGCGTGGACTCCCCGAGTTCGCCGAGGAGCGGGGTGAGGCCCATGAGGTCGTCGAGCTCGGCGGCGCAGCGGGGGCAGCCGGCGAGGTGCTCCTCGAAGCGGGCGGCATCCGCGTCGTCGAGGACGCCGAGGGCGTAGGCGCCGACCGCCGTGTGCTCGGCGTTCATGCCGTCACTCCTCGTTCCTCGAGGGAGAGCTTCAGGGAGCGCAGCGCGTAGAACACGCGGGACCTGACGGTCCCGGCCGGAACGCCCAGCACGTCGGCCGCCTCGCTCACCGTACGTCCTTTGAAGTAGGTCTCTATCAGCGCCTCTCGGTGGGCGTCGGACAGGTCGCGCAGCGCGTCGGAGATCGTCATCAGGCGCAGCGCCCGGTCGATCTCGTCAGTGGCGGGCAGCAGTTCCAGCGGACCGGGGTCGACTTCGCGGGGCCGGGCCTGCCGGCTGCGGTGGTGGTCGATGACGATGCGGCGGGCGACGGTCACCAGCCACGGCCGTACGGATCCGGCGGCGCCGCGCAGCCGGTCGGCGTTGCGCCAGGCGCGCAGCAGGGTCTCCTGGACGACGTCCTCCGCGCGCTGGCGGTCGCCCGCCACCAGGCGCAGCACGAAGGCGAGCAGGGGGCCGGCGTGCTCGTCGTAGAGCGACCGCATCAGGTCCTCGTCCGGACTCGTCCTGTCAGCCACAGCGGCATCCTTGCGCAAGCCTTCCCCCTGGGTCGATAGCGCGGTTCGGTGGTTCCGGGTGCGCCGGGGTGTCAGGTGGGCGGTGCCCTCCGGCGGGGGGTACGGATCCGGCGGGCCGGGCGTTCAGCGCGGGGCGAGGTTTTTCGTGGCGGTCGCCACTAGCCGTTCAGGGCGCGGCCGTTGACGGGCTGGGCGCCGGCGCGGCGGCGGTGGCGGGCGACGCGTTCGCGGTTGCCGCACACTTCGCTGGAGCACCAGCGTCTGCGGCGGCCGCGGGATGTGTCGAGGTAGACCAGCGAGCAGCTCTCGCCTTCGCACTGGCGCAGCTGGCCCCGCGCGACGGGGTCGGTGAGCAGGTCCACTGCGTCGCGGGCGACCTGCCCCAGCAGCGCCCCGCAGTCGGGGGCGACGGCCAGGCTCCGCACGAGGAGGCCGCCCGGCCCCCGGACCGCCCGCGGGGCGGGCGGGGCGGTGGCGGCGAGGGCGTTGACGCGCTCCAGGTCGGGGTCGGCGGCGCGGCCGGCGATCTCGCCGTGCACGACGCGGTGCAGCAGGTCGCGGACGCCCTGGAAGCGTACGAGCCAGTCGGCGTCCACGGCGTCGAGCGGCGTGCCCGGCGGCACCGTGCGGGACCCCACCAGCCAGGACCGTAACCGCCGGGGGCCGTCGAGCCGCTCCGCGGGTTCCGCGGTGGCCACCAGGTCGAGGCAGAGCCGTCCGGTGTCGAACCGCAGCTCGTGGGAGGCCGCTGCCATGCGTCACCTTTTCCGTGTGGGTGGTTCCCCCGCACGTCCCAGGGTGCCGGTCCGCGCCCGCCGCCGGAAGCCCCGCCGTTTCCCTGGGCTCCGCCCCGGACCCCGGTCCTCAATCGGCGGACGGGCTCGAGAACACTGCCGCGTCGCCCGCCGGCAGCCACGCCCCGGCTGGCCGCTCCAGCCAGTCGTGTGCCGCGGCCAGCTCGCGGGCGGCGGTGCGCAGGGCGTCGAGCCCGGGGTGGCGCAGGCCGCGGCGCCACACCATCGCCACCGGCGACAACGGCACCGGGCCGGCCAGCGGCCGCAGCACCATGCCCGGGATCTCGATGAACTCGACGCTCGCCAGCACCGACCAGCCCCGCTTGCGCACGAGGCGGACGAACTCCTCCTTGCCCTCGATCTGCGGGAACGGCTCGGCGATCGCGATGCCGCGCCCTTCGAAGAGCCGCTCGGCGAGGTCGGTCCACTCGGCGGTGGCGGGGTTGCCGGCGGCCGCGTAGAGCGTCTCGCCGCGCAGCGCGCCCAGCTCGATCTCCTCGCGGTCGGCCAAGGGGTGGTCGTCCCGCAGGAGCACGGCCATCGGCTCCAGCCGTACGGGCTGGTGGCACAGCCCGGCCCGCAGCGGCTCCGGGAGGCCGCCGAAGCGGCCGAAGGAGACGTCGAGCCGGCCGTCGGCGAGACCGGCGGCGGCGCCCGTGAGGCCGCCGTGGTGACGGGCGACCAGCTCCGTCCCGGGCGCCGCGCGGCGGGCGGCCGTCAGCACGCGGTGCCCGGTGCTCACGGGGCCGCCGACGTCCACGAGCAGCGGCCGGTCCGCGCCCGCGCAGGCCGCCGCCAGCTCCTCGTGGGCGGCGAGCACCCGCCGTACGTACGGCAGCAGACGGGCGCCCTCCGCGGTGAGGGTCACGTTCCGGGTCGTCCGGACGAAGAGGTCGGCGCCCAGGCGTTGTTCGAGCCGGCGTATGTCGCGGCTGAGGGCCTGCTGGGCGATGAACAGGCGCCCGGCGGCCCGGGTGAAGTGGAGCTCCTCGGCGACGGCGGCGAACGCCCTGAGCAGCCGCGGCTCTATGTCGTGTGGCACGCCCGGCAGTCAACATCGCCCGGCGGTGCGGCGCCACCCGCACCAGTGATGCGCGCCCGGCTCAGCCGGCCGCCCGCGGCCCGCGGCGGCGCAGCAGCAGGGTCACGGCGCCCGCCGCCACCAGCGCCGCCGCGCCTCCCGCGCCCGCGATCAGCAGCGCACGGCCCGGGCCGCCGGGCCCCCCGGGCTTGCCGGTGGCGCCGGTGACCAGCAGGTGGCCGGTGCGCTTGACCCGGCCGTGGTGGCTGATGACGGTGACGGGGTAACGGCCGGACGCGAGGCCCGTGCGGACCCGGGCCGGCCCGACGTAGCGGGGCATCGCGCCGTCGGCCGCCTTGCTGTCGTCGCGCCGGAGCGGGACGGGGCCCTCGAAGGCCGGCGAGGTGGCCATCAGGCGCTCGTCCTCGCCCGGGTCGGGAGAGGCGTCGCGCCACAGAACGTTGACGCTGCCGCCCGCCGCGACCTTGTGGCCGTGCGTGCGGGCCGCGGCGGGGCGGCCCGCGGCGGCGAAGAAGGCCGGGCCGCGCGCCCTGCCGACGTAGTCGCGGTCGCCGGGCCGGGCGGCGCGGACCACGAGCGGCCGCTCCTGGACGGGGCTGCCGTCGGGGCCGGTGAGCGTGACCTTGTACGTACCGTCCTTGACGTCCAGGGGCAGGGCGACGAGCGCGGTGAACATCCGGGGGTTGTTCCAGTGCGGCCCCCGGGGGTCATGGGTCAGCCGCACCTTCGAGCGGAAGGCCGCCGAGGCGGCGGTGAAGGTCTCGCCGTGCGCGCCGGGGCGCAGGTCGTCGAAGGACAGGCCCAGCCGCTCGCCGGGCCGCAGCACGTCGTCCGGCGTGCTCACCCGGAACGTCGCCGGGCGCGGGGCCCGGACCTCCACGCGGTCCTCGGCCACGACCCGGCCGCCCGCGCGGACGGTGAGCGGATACGTACCGGGCTCGACGTCCCCCGCGATCGCCGGCCGCGCGTGGTGGCCGCGGTCGCCGTGCCCGTAGGGGACCAACTGCACCGGGTGACGGAAGACCGGCGAGGTGACGGTGACGCCGCCCCGCTCGCGCAGGCCCCGCACATCGATGTCGATCAGTTCACCGGGGCGGTTGTCGAAGGCGCCGTTGAGCAGGAGGTGCGCCGCGCCGGGGCTCTCGTCGGCGACGGCGGCCGGTGCCGCGCCCAGCCACAGGGCACCCGTGCCCACCGCGACGCCGGCCACTGTCCGTGTCCACTTCACCGGGCCCCCTCGGTCGCCCCCTGGTCCCCCTGTAAGAGGCCCGCCCCGCGCCATCGGTTGCCCGGGGGCGGCCGGAGGGAAACGACGAAGGCCCCACCGCCTGGGCGGTGGGGCCTTCGCCTCACATGAAACATGGGATGAGGGGGCCTGGGGGTCATGCCCCCAGAAATGGGACGGGTGGACCGTGCTCGCGCTCTTTGCGAGCACAGTCCGCCCGTCCGCCCGTGGAGATGGCGGGAATCGAACCCGCGTCCAACGGTGCAGAATCAGGGCTTCTCCGTGTGCAGTTCGCTGCGATTTTCTCGGCCCCGGAGATCACGCGAACAAGTCTCCGACGGGCTCAGTCACTGTTTGATTTCCCACCAGACCCCGTGACCGGGTCTAGTGGTTTAGTCCCCTAGCTGATGCCAGGATCCGGGTCGGGAACAGCCCCGGGCTGACACTTCGCAAGTCGCTACTTAGGCAGCGAGGGCGAAGGAATCGCGCTTGGTGTTGGCGATTATTGGTTGCGACATATGGTTTACGAGATCATTGCCGCTTCCTCGACACGCTTCCCCTGCTTCGACATCCGCTGTCGAAACCGATCATCCCCATGTTGTGTTTTCAAGCTGCGCACCGGTTACCAGCCGGTGTGCTGTGAGCCCATCGTACGTGACCAACGCACGAGGGTGCCAGCGAATTCCCCGGGAGGGGCTAGCCCCGCTGGGCCCGCTGGGCCTGCTGCCGCCGGCGGGCGGCGGCGATGGCACGGTTCGACTCGCGCGTGTCCTGCTTCTCGCGCAGCGTCTGCCGCTTGTCGTACTCCTTCTTGCCCTTGGCCAGAGCGATCTCGACCTTGGCCCGGCCCTCCTTGAAGTAGATGGCGAGCGGCACGATCGTGTGCCCCGTCTCCTGCGACTTCGAGTCGAGCTTGTCGATCTCCGCCCGGTGCATCAGCAGCTTGCGCTTGCGGCGCGCGCTGTGGTTGGTCCACGTGCCCTGGGCGTACTCGGGGATGTGGGCGTTGTGCAGCCAGGCCTCGCCGCCGTCGATCTGGACGAAGCCGTCCGCCAGCGAGGAACGACCCTGGCGCAGCGACTTCACCTCGGTGCCGGTCAGCACCATGCCGCACTCATAGGTGTCCAGAATGTGGTAATCGTGGCGCGCCTTCTTGTTCTGCGCGACCAGTTTGCGACCCGTCTTCTCTTTCTTAGCCATAGCGCGGCCATTCTCGCACTACGACCCACCCCCGAGGCCACCCAATACTGTGCGGGCCCGCTGCTCGGCGTCGTCGCGCGCCACGAGGTCGGGAGCGATTCCAAAGCCGTCGACCGAGCGTCCGGAGGGGGTGCGGTAGTGGCCGACGGTGAGCTCGGCGACCGAGCCCTCCGCGAGCCGGCTGGGCATCTGCACGGACCCCTTCCCGAAGGTGCGGGAGCCGACGACGACCGCCCGGCCGCGGTCCTGCAGGGCGCCGGCCAGCAGCTCGGCGGCGCTCATGGTGCCGCCGTCGACGAGGACGACCAGCGGGCGGCGGGTGTCGCCGCCCGGCTCGGCCCGCAGGACCCGCTGCCGGCCGTGGACGTCGTACGTGGCGACGAGGCCGCCGTCGAGGAAGGCGGAGGCGGTGGTGACGGCCTCGGCGAGCAGCCCGCCGGAGTTGCCGCGCAGGTCCAGCAGCACGCCGTCGCCGGGCGCCGCGGCCCGTACCGCGTCGCGGACGCGCTCGCCGGTGCCCTTGGTGAACGCCGCCACCTTGATCAGGGTCGCCGGGGTCCCGCCGGCTCCGGGCCCGCCCAGCCGGCCGACCTCGACGCTCTCGGTGGCCAGCCGCTCCCGGAGCATCGTCCGCTCCCACCGCCGGTCCCCGCGCTGCAGGCCGACGCGCACCGCCGTGCCGGGCGCGGCGGCGGGCCAGGCGGCGAGCGACCGGCCGTCGCCGCGCAGCAGGGAGACGACCTCGGTGACGGGGCGGCCGGTGACGTCGACGGCGTCGACGGTGCGGATCCGGTCGCCGGCCCGGACCCCGGCCCGCTCGGCGGGGCCGCCCGGCCGGACGCTGTCGACCTCCATCCGGCCGCCGCCCGCGCGCCGCGTGGTCAGGCCGACCCCGACGTACGCGCCGTCCAGGGCGAGCGCGAAGCCCTCGTACTCGCGGCGGCTGTAGACGGCGCCCCAGGCGTCACCGCTGCGGTCGAGGACCTCGGAGGCCGCCTCCGAACCGGACCGGCCGTCCTGCGCCGCCTCCTCGGCCGCGGCCTCCAGGGCGCTGCGGTCGACGGCCCTGGCGGCGGTACGGGGCGGGGTGTGCCGGCCCGGCGGAGTCCGGCCGTCCTGTGCCTCGTCGCCCCAGGAGCCCATGGCGGCACCCGCTGTCAGCACACCCACGAAGACCAATGTCAGGGCCGCCCCGCGGCGGACGCGGCGCGGCGGAACGAACATCGTCGGGCCGGGCATGCGCGTGAGTCTAGGACACCGAAGGGCGCCGCACGGGGAGTTGACCGCACGGCGCCCTTGGCATGTGAAGGTTGTTGAGGTAGCGGCGCTCAGACCTTGAGGTACTTCCGGAGGGCCGCGAAGGCCGCCAGGGCGGGCATCAGCAGGCCGATGGCCAGCACCAGCGGCAGCTTGGCCAGCACCGCGTCCCAGCCGATGAACTGGATGACGTCGATGTGGTGGGCGAGCCAGTTGTTCACCAGGAAGTACTGGCCGCCGACCAGCAGCACGCACGCGAAGCCCGCGCCGAGCAGACCGGCGAAGGCGGCCTCCATGATGAACGGGATCTGGATGTAGAAGCTGGACGCGCCGACCAGCCGCATGATCCCGGTCTCCCGCCGACGGCTGAACGCCGAGACGCGGACCGTGTTGACGATCAGCATCAGGGCCACCACCAGCATCAGGCCCATCACGCCGAGCGCCGCGTAGTTCATGCCGTTGAGCAGGTTGAAGAGGTTTTCGAGCAGGGTTTTCTGGTCCTGCACGACCTGCACGCCGGGGCGCTGCGAAAAGGCGCTGGAGATCACCTGGTATTTGGACGGGTCCTTGAGCTTGACGCGGAAGGACTCCTGCATCTGGTCCGGCGTGAGGGAGCCGGCGATCGGGGATTTCCCGAACTGCTCCTTGTAATGCTTGTACGCCTCGTCGGCCGTCTCGAACTGGACGCTCTGGACGACCGACATCTTCTGCAGGTCGGCCTTGATCTGTTTCTTCTGCTCGTCGGTCGCCACGCCCTTGGCGCAGGCGGGATCCGACTCGGCGTCGATCTTGTTGCAGAGGAAGATCGAGACATTGACCTTGTCGTACCAGTAGCCCTTCATCGTGCTGACCTGCTCACGCATGAGCAGGGAACCGCCGAACAGGGCGAGCGACAGGGCGACGGAGACGATGACCGCGAAGGTCATCGTGAGATTGCGGCGGAGACCGACGCCGATCTCCGACAGGACGAACTGGGCGCGCATGGCGTCCTCTCACTGCCTTTCAGTGCTGGTAGCCGTAGACGCCGCGCGACTGGTCGCGCACGAGACGGCCCTGTTCGAGTTCGATGACGCGCTTGCGCATCTGGTCGACGATCTGCTGGTCGTGGGTGGCCATGATGACCGTGGTGCCGGTCCGGTTGATGCGGTCGAGCAGCTTCATGATGCCGACGGACGTCTGCGGGTCCAGGTTTCCGGTGGGCTCGTCGGCGATCAGCAGCATCGGGCGGTTGACGAACGCGCGGGCGATCGCGACGCGCTGCTGCTCACCGCCGGAGAGCTCGCCGGGCATCCGCTCCTCCTTGCCGCCCAGCCCCACCAGCTCCAGGACCTGCGGGACGGCCTTGCGGATCTCACCGCGCGGCTTGCCGATCACCTCGAGGGCGAAGGCGACGTTCTGCGCGACGGTCTTGTTCGGCAGCAGCCGGAAGTCCTGGAAGACGGTGCCCAACTGGCGGCGCATCTGCGGCACTTTCCAGTTGGAGAGCCGGGCGAGATCCTTGCCCAGCACATGGACCTGGCCGTGGCTGGCCCGCTCCTCGCGCAGCAGCAGCCGCAGAAACGTGGACTTCCCGGAACCGGAGGAACCGACCAGGAAGACGAACTCGCCTTTCTCGATCTCGAGCGAGACGTCCCGGAGTGCCGGACGGTTCTGCTTGGGGTAGGACTTGGAGACGTTGTCGAATCGGATCACGAATGCACCACGCGTCGACCTGGAGAGCGGCACGGAACGCCGCGTTCACGGCGCCCGTCGGTGTGCGTGACCATACCGAACCGCCCGTGTACGCGCAGTCGGCATCCGGGGTTAGCGCCACCATTACCGGCACCATCGGGGACAAACCCTGGACAATTGGCCTCCGTTTCCCGGTTTGCGGGGCCGCACGCGCCGAACGGCGGGAAAGCTGGCACAGTGGTATGGGGAACCGCAGAGCGCTCCCGCGCGTTGGACGTACCGGAGGAGGACATCGCATGACATGCGACCGACTGGTGTGCGCCAACTGCGCGGCCCCCGTCAGCGAGGGCCGGTGCCCGGTCTGCCGGGCGAGCCGCGAGCGGCTGCAGCACCAGGAAGGCATCTTCGGCGGGCTGACCCCGACGGCACTGATCGTGCTGCTGGTGGCGCTCGTCGCGGTGATGGCGCTCGTTCGCGGTTTCGCGGGGTAGTGGAGCGACTGCATACGGCAAGGCCGAGGCCCGGAACGCGGAAGCGTCCCGGGCCTCGGGCGTGTGCGGTGCTCGCCGTCGTCAGGCGGCGGTGCTGCGGTTGATCAGGCGCGGCAGCATCCGGAAGCCGATGCCACCCGCGATCATCGTCGCGGCACCGGCCACGAGGAAGGCCGTCTGACCGGCGCCGGTCTGGGCCAGCTCACCGGTCTGGGCCAGCTCCTCCTTGGGCTTGCCCTGCTGAACGGGCTGCGAGCCGGCGCTGTCGGGGCTGGTGTTGCAGTTGCCGTCGGTGTCCACCGGGCAGGTACGGGCGTCGTCGCCGCCCTGGCCGCTGCCACCGCCGGTGCCGCCGCCGGCGACGGAGCCGCTGTGATCGCCGCCGGTCGAGCCGGTGGAACCGCCGGAGGTGCCGTGGTCGCCGCCGGTGGAGCCGCTGCCGCCGGTGGAGCCGCCACCGGTCGTACCGCCGCCCGTGGTGCCGCCACCGGTCGTACCGCCACCGGTGGTCTCGCCACCCGTCGTGCCGCCGCCCGTCGTACCGCCGCCGGTCGTGCCACCGCCCGTGGTGCCGCCGCCGGTGGTCTCGCCGCCGCCCGTCGTGCCGCCGCCGGTCGTACCACCGCCGGTGGTGCCGCCGCCCGTGGTCTCGCCACCGGTCGTGCCACCGCCCGTGGTGCCGCCGCCGGTCGTACCACCGCCGGTGGTCTCGCCACCCGTCGTGCCGCCGCCGGTCGTACCACCGCCGGTGGTGCCGCCGCCCGTGGTCTCGCCGCCGGTCGTGCCACCACCCGTGGTGCCACCGCCGGTCGTACCGCCACCGGTGGTCTCGCCACCCGTCGTGCCGCCGCCCGTCGTGCTGCCACCGGTCGTGCTGCCGCCCGTGGTGCCACCGGGAGTGGTGGGCTGCGGGATCTCGGTCGGGCCGGACGTCGGGTCGCCGGCGGCGGTGTGGACGTCCACACTCACGCCGAGCCCGGGAACGTCGACTCCGACACCGGCGGCCGAAGCCGCGCCGGCGGCCGTCAGCGAAGCGCCCGCGGCGATCATCGCGCCGGCCGCTATTCGCGCAACGCGCAGCCGCGTCTTGTTCGTCATTGCCTGCTACCCCCAGTAGCCGATCTCGTCAATGGAGCAGCTATGCACGGGGCGGTGGCGCTTCGGGGGCGGCGTGACCGAACCGGCCGTACGCAGTGCGTACGAGCCGGGGCGCTCGCCCCCCGCCACACGTGCCCCAGTGATACGCATGCCGCACGCCAGCCTTCCCAGTTTTGCGGGCAGCGTCAAGGAAGTTACGGGCGTGATGTCCGGCTACACGGGGGTTGATCGGGTTTGTCGACCCGGGGTGTCCTACTTCTCCTGCTGCTTACGCCAGCGGATACCAGCCTCGAGGAAGCCGTCGATCTCGCCGTCGAGCACGGACTGCGGGTTGCCGACCTCGAACTCGGTGCGCAGGTCCTTGACCATCTGGTACGGGTGCAGGACGTACGAACGCATCTGGTTGCCCCAGGAGCTGCCGCCGTCGCCCTTGAGGGCGTCCATCTTGGCGCGCTCCTCCTGGCGCTGACGCTCGAGGAGCTTGGCCTGGAGGACGTTCATGGCGCTCGCCTTGTTCTGGATCTGCGAGCGCTCGTTCTGGCAGGAGACGACGATGCCGGTGGGGATGTGCGTGATGCGGACCGCGGAGTCGGTCGTGTTGACGCCCTGACCGCCGGGGCCGGACGCGCGGTAGACGTCGACGCGCAGCTCGGACTCGTCGATCTCGACGTGGTCGGACTGCTCGACGACGGGCAGGATCTCGACGCCCGCGAAGGACGTCTGGCGACGGCCCTGGTTGTCGAAGGGCGAGATGCGCACCAGGCGGTGCGTGCCCTGCTCGACGGAGAGCGTGCCGTAGGCGTACGGCGCGTTGACGACGAAGGTGGTCGACTTGATGCCGGCCTCTTCGGCATACGAGGTCTCGTAGATCTCGGTCTTGTAGCCGTGGCGCTCGGCCCAGCGCAGGTACATGCGCTGCAGGCGCTCGGCGAAGTCGGAGGCGTCGACGCCGCCGGCCTCGGCGCGGATGTTGACGAGGGCCTCACGGGCGTCGTACTCGCCGGAGAGGAGGGTACGGACCTCCATCTCGTCCAGCGCCTTGCGGACGGAAGCCAGCTCGGCCTCGGCCTCGGCCTGGGTGTCCGCGTCGTCCTCGGCCTCGGCGAGCTCGAAGAGCACCCCGAGGTCGTCGATGCGGGCGCGCAGCGCCTCGGCCTTGCGCAGCTCCGCCTGGAGGTGCGACAGCTGGCTGGTGATCTTCTGTGCCGCGTCGGGGTCGTCCCACAGGGACGGGGCGGCCGCCTGCTCCTCGAGCACGGCGACGTCGGCCCTCATCCTGTCGAGGTCCAGAACGGCCTCGATCGACCCCATGGTCGAGGAGAGGGACTTCAGCTCTTCGGATACATCAACGACTGCCACGCACCCAGCCTAACGGCTGTGCCGGGTTCCCCGGTCCGAAGGGCCACGCCCTTCCGCTTCCGGCGGCGCCTTTCGCCTCACAGACCGGGCCGGGGGGCCGGGTTCCGCCCGGCCGCGGCGGTGATCCGCCACGGCGGCGCGGTCCGGCGGGGCCGTGGCTAGCGCAGGGGGGCCACGGAGCCCTGGGGCGGGTTCCGGTCCGGGGCGCCGGGGCCGTGGCCCGGGTCCGTACGGTGGACGCCGGGCTGCTTGCCGCCCGGCTTCGCGTCGCCCGCGTCGTCGCCGCCGGTGGCGAACCAGCCGCCGACCCCGGCGGCCGCGGCCAGGGCGACCGCCGCCGCGCCGAGCCTGATGCGGCGGCGCCGCACCTCCGCCGACGAGCGGTGCCGCGCCGAGCCGGCCCGGCGCTGCCCGGGCGAGCGCGGGGCACGTGCCGTGCCGTGCGCTCCGCCGGCCAGCTCCTCCGGGCCGGGCACGCGCATGCTGGTGTGGGTGTCGCGGCTGGAGTCGGAGACGGCGGCCGGTACGAGCGGCACCGCGCCCCGGCGGCGCGGCCCCGCGGCGGCGGCCGGGCCGGGCCCGGCGGCCCCGCTCTCGTACGCGCCCTCGCGCTCCGCGCCGTCCGCCGTGGCCTCTTCCGGCTCGTCGATGTCGAGCGGCGGGATCCCGGCCAGGCCGGGCAGCAGCTCGCGCAGCCGCGCCGCGAGCTCCGAGGCCCGCAGCCGGGACGCGGGCGCCTTCGCCAGGCACTGGACGACGAGCTGCCACAGCTCGTCGGGGATGCCGGGCAGCGGGGCCACGGTCTCCGTGACGTGCCGGCGCAGCACGGCGCCCGGGTGGCCGCCGCCGAAGGGCGTGAAGCCGGCCAGCAGCTCGTACAGGACGGTCGCCAGGGCGTAGACGTCGACGGACGCGCGCGGCGGCAGGCCCTCGATGATCTCCGGCGCGAGGTAGTCGGGGGTGCCGATGACGCTGCGGGCCGCGCCGGCCGTGCGCTCGGAGCGCTCCGCGCGGTCGCGGACGGGGCGCGGGAAGTCGACGAGGCGGGCGATGCCGAAGTCGGTGAGCAGCGCGGGGTGGGCGCCGCCGGGCCCGAGCGGGCCCTGCATGTCGAGGAGGACGTTCTCCGGCTTGACGTCGCGGTGGATGATGCCGGCGGCGTGCGCGGCGGCGAGGCCGTCCGCGACGTCGGCGACTATCGCGACGGCCGCCTCGGGGGCCAGCCTGCGCTCGCGGTCGAGCCGGGTGCGCAGGTCCGTGCCCCGGATGAGGTCCATGACCAGGGCGAGGTCGGCGCCGTCGACGACGAGGTCGCGGACGCCGACCACGTGCGGGTGGTCCAGGCCGAGGAGGGCCGCGCGCTCCTGCACGAAGCGGCCGACGAGCTCCTGGTCGGAGGCGAGGTCCTCACGCAGGAGCTTGATGGCGACCGGGCCCTCGGGTCCGTCGCCGAGCCACACCGTCCCGGCACTGCCGCGGCCCAGGACCTGGTGGGCGGTGTACCGGCTGCCGATCTTCCGTGCCAAGACTGTTCCCCGACTCCTCCGTCATCCGACAGGCTCGCTGGCGACCAAGCTACGCGGCCGAGGGGGCGTTGGGGACACCGATTCGGTGCCAACCGTCACTTCTGAGGCAGAAAACACCCGTCGGGTGTCGACATGTCGACCGGCCCACCCCTCGCCCGCGGGCCTGCCGGCCTAGCGGCTGGACACCAGATCCGAGATCCAGTCCTTCGTGTCGGTGACCCAGTCCCAGGTGGCGTCCCAGAAGCTCTTGCCGTCGGCGACCCAGTCCTTGAGCGGGGTGAACTCCCAGACCAGCCAAGAGCCGACCACCAAGACGACGATCATGAACAGGCAGCCCTTGAGGCAGCCGAGGCCCGGGATGCGCATGGGGTTCGCACTGCGCTGCCGCGGCGGACGCGGCTCCCGGCGCGGCGGGGCCGGCTCGGGCGCGGGCGGGGGTGCGTAGCGCTGGGGCGGCGGCGGTGCCTGCTGCTGGGGCGGCTGAGGCGTCTGATAGCGGGGCTGGGGCTGCTGCCGCTGCGGGGGCCGCGGCGGCGCGTAGTGCTGGGGCTGGGGCTGGGGCTGCGCCTGGGGCGCGTACGGCTGCTGCTGCCCGTACTGCTGCTGGCCGCGCTGCCGGCCCTGCGGCGGCTGCGGGGGCTGCTGGGGCGCGGGCCCCGGGCGGCGCGCGGGACGGCGCCGCAGCGGGTCCTCGCTCGGGTCGAGGTACTGCACCTGGGTCTGGTCGTTGCGGTCCCGGGCCGCGCGCATCTGAGTCTGCCAGGGGTGGGGGCTGTCGTCCCCACCCTGCTGACCGGGCTGTCCCTGCGGCACCGGCGGCATGGCCCGGGTGGGGTCGGCACCGGCGCCGTACGGGCCGGGGCCCGCGGGCAGGACCTGGGTGGGGTCGGCGTTGGGGCCGCCGCCGGGGCCGGGCGGGGTGCTCGGCAGGAGGCTGGTCGCGGCGTCGGGGTCGTACGCGCCGGGCGCGCCGGCGCCGGACGGCAGCACCTGAGTGGCGTCGGCGTCGCCGGTACCGGGCGCCGCGTTCAGGCCCGTACCGGGCACGTACGTGGGCTCCGGGTCGGGCGCGAGCAGCGCGGCGACGCCCAGCGCGGCCTCGGCCTGCGCCGGGGAGGCGTGCACGCCGACGCCGGCCGCGACCACGCGCAGGGCGCGGGCGAGGTTCTCGGCGCTGGGCCGCTCCTCGGGGCGCTTGCGCAGGCAGCGCTCGATGACCGTCCACAGCGGCTCGGGGACGGTCGTGGGGCGGCGCGGTTCGGCGCTGAGGTGCTGGTGGAGCACCTCGAGCGCGGTGCCGCCGCCGAACGGCGGACGGCCGGTGACCAGCTCGTACAGCAGGATGCCGGCGCCGTAGATGTCGACGGCGGAGGTCTGCGGGCGGCCCTCGGCCGACTCGGGCGCGACGTAGGCCGGGGTGCCCACGAACTCGTGGGTGCGGGTCAGGCCGGGGGAGTCCGCGAGGCGGGCGATGCCGAAGTCCGTGAGCATCGGGTGCAGCTGGCCGCCCTCGCTCTTGAGGAGGACGTTGGCGGGCTTGAGGTCCCGGTGGACGACACCGTCGGCGTGGCTGGCGGCCAGGGCGTCGGCGATCTGCGCGGTGATCAGCGCGGCCGCCACGGGGGTGAACGGGCCGTTCTCCCGGAGGTGGCGGTGCAGGTCCGGGCCGTCGACCAGGTCCATGACCAGCGCGAGCAGGTCGCCCTCGACGACGAGGTCGCGGGTGCGCACGATGTTGGGGTGGGTGAGCCGGAGCAGGACGGAGCGCTCGCGCAGGAAGCGCATCACGACGTCCGCGTCGTTGGCCAGCTCCTCCTTGAGGACCTTGATCGCCAGGGTCTCGCCCGGCTGTCCGGCCACCGCCGCCTCGGCTCCGGCCGTCTCGCGCTGGCGCGCACGCCAGACGGTGCCCGTGGCTCCGCGTCCGAGCGGCTCCTCGAGCAGGTATTTGCTGCCTACCGGCCGCACGTCATGCGCTCCCTGGTCGTGATCCGAGCTGTCTGGGGCCTTGCGATACCGCTTTCGCCTGCCGCCCACTGTAGTGCCGCAGCGCGGACCGCCGTTCTGGCGAATCCGGTGAGGCTCCAGGGAAAGACGCGGCCCACGGACGGATGGTTGCCGGGCGCGCCGGACTGTCGTAAATAACGGCAAGAAATGGGTCGAGACTGGACAACTCACAGAAGAATTCAGCCATCGCCCGACGGCGACCTGGAGCTTCCGCATACTCGGATGGTCTTTCAAGATCACGAATCGACTCTCGCCGGGCGAGTTGTCGGTGGCAGGTGCGAGGATGCTCGCAGCACGGATGCGCCGGGGAGGGAGCGGGAGACCCCCGCGTGACGTGGTGACCTGTACGTGCCGACGCGCCCGTGCCAGGTGGGGGAAGGCCGCCTGCCCCTGTCTTGCACCCGGGGCAGGAAGGGACCGTTGACGGCGATGCAGATCCGGCTGACCGTCCTCGGGCCGCTCAGCGGCCACACCACGTGCGCCTGCGATGTGCTCGTGACCGCCCCCTCGGGGACCGCGCTCGCCGCGGTGGCCAGCGGCCTCGCGGCCGCCGTGGCCGCGGCCGGCTCCGACCTCGGCAGCGGTGCCGTCGTCGTCCACGCGGGCGCCGAGCGGCTCGACGCGCAGCGCTGCGCGCTGGGCGAACCCCCGCTGATCGACGGCGCGGTGCTGTCCCTGGGCGCCCCCGCCGACCCCGAGCGGCACGCGGGCGTGCTTCCGTCCGGGATGCCGGACGCCGTCGCCAGCCTGCACGTCGTCTCGGGCCCGGACGCCGGCGGCGTCCATCTGCTGCACGGCGGCGAGGTGCGCGTGGGCCGCTCCAGTTCGGCGGACGTCCCGCTGGACGACCCCGACGTCTCGCGCCTGCACTGCGCCGTGACCCTCGCCGACGACGGCAGCGTCACCCTGCACGACCTGGGCTCGACGAACGGCACGACCCTGGAGGGCGAGAGCGTCGACGGCATGCCCGTCGCGCTGCCGCCGGGGGCGCTGGTGCGGGTCGGGGAGTCGACGCTGAGCCTGTACGGGACGAACGCCCCGGCACCGCTGCCGGCCGCCCCCGACGGCGAGGGACACCTGCGGGTGGGCCCGGCCGCCGCGGGCGCGGACCGCGGCCCGGCCGCCACGGCCGCCACCTCGAGCGCCACGGGCCTGGCCCGCTTCGGCGCCACGGCGGACCACGACCCGGCCCCCGTGGCCCCCGGCAGCACCTCCCACGCCGCCGGCTTCGCGCACCTCACCGACCCCTCGGCCGGCGACGGCATCGCCCGGGCGGCCGCTGCCGGCCCGGAGGCGCCGTCCACCGAGGGCAGGCGCCTGGGCCGCGGCATAGGGGCCTGGGCCCGCCGCCTGGCCGGCGGGCGCGGCGGCGACCGGCGCGGACCGGACGACGCCGTGGAGGGCCTCGTCCCCGGCGACGCCGTCGGCGGCGGGAGCGCCCTCACCACCGCCGCCGCGCTGCGCGAGCGCTGGCCGGACCCGGCCGCCGTCCTGCTGACCGCGCTCGGTCCCGGGCCCCGGCTGTGGGAGCGCGGCCCGGACCACCCGGACCTGCTCACCGTGCGGCTGGGCACGGCCGACCGCTACGGCCCCGACGGCAGCGGCCCGCTGCCGTCCGTGCCGGTGACGGTCTCCCTGCGCCAGGCCGGCGCGCTCGGCCTGGCCGGGCCCCGGGCCCGGCTGTCCGGGCTGGCCCGTTCCGTCCTCGCCCAGCTCGCCGCGCTGCACGCGCCCACCACGCTGGAGTACGTCCTGATCAGCGCGGACCGCTCGCGCCCGGTCGAGGAGCGGCTGGCGGAGTGGTCCTGGCTGGGCTGGCTGCCGCAGCTGCGCCCCGCGCACGGGCAGGACTGCCGGCTGCTGCTGGCCTACGACCGCGAGCAGGCCGAGGCCCGCACCGCCGAGCTCGTACGCCGCCTGGACGACGGCCCGCTGGGCCCGCACTGGACCACCGCCCCGCCCGAGGCCGTCGCCACGGCCGCCGCGGGCCACCGCGGGCCGTACACCGTCCTGATCGTGGACGGCGACCCCGGCTCGGCGGCGCTGCGCGAGACGGTCGCGCGGCTGGCCGTGGGCGGCCCGGCGGCGGGCGTCCATCTGCTGTGCCTGGCCGACGCCCCGGCCACCACCCCCGCCTCGCCCGTCTCCGCCACGCTCGCGACGGCCGAGGCGGCCTCCCCCGCCTTCCCGCACTGCGGCACGGTGGCGCTGCTGAGCGGCGACGTGGCCACGGTGGTCCAGGTCATCCACCGCACCCCCGCACCCGTACCGTCCGCCGGCGGGCCCGGCCAGGCCCCCCGGCCGATGGCCGCCGCCCCGGTCGGCGCCGCGGTCATCGGCGCCCTGGACGCGGTGTCCGGCGCCTGGGCCGAGCGGTTCGCCCGGGCGCTGGCCCCGCTGCGCAAGGCCGACGGCGCCGGCGACCCGCACGCCTCCCGCATCGCCGCGGCGCTGCCGCGCACGGCCCGGCTGCTGGACGAGCTGGGCCTCGCCCGCGCCACGCCCGCCTCGCTCACCGCCCGCTGGGCGGCCGCCACGGACCGGGGCGCACGGCCCGGGGGGCGGGCCGTCGCGGTGCTGGGCGCCGGTCCGCACGGGCCGCTCACGGTCGACCTGGCGGCGGACGGGCCGCATCTGCTGGTCGAGGGCGGCCCCGGCAGCGGCAAGACCGAGCTGCTGCGCTCGCTGGCCGCCTCGCTGGCGGCCGCCGACCGGCCGGACCGGCTCTCCCTCGTCCTGGTCGACGGCGCCGCCGCCGAGCGCGGCGAGGGCCTGCGGGTCTGCACGGACCTGCCGCACGTGTCGACCTATCTCGCCGCCGCCGACCCGGTGCGGATGCGGGAGTTCGCCCAGGCGCTCAGCTCGGAGCTCAAGCGCCGCGCCGAGCTGCTGGGCACCCTCGACTTCACCGGCTGGCACGACCGGAATCCGGTGCCGGCGCCCGCACCGGCCGTCGTCGCGCCCCGGCGGCCGTCGGACCCGGTCTCCGGCGACCTGGAGCCGGCCCCCAGCGGCACCCTCAAGCTCCGCACGCAGCGCGAGGCCCCGACGCGCACGGCCGACACGGCCCTGCCCCGCCTGGTCGTGCTCGTCGACGACTTCGACGCCCTCGTCGCGCCCGCGCTCGGCAGCACCGGCCGCCCGGCGGCCGGTTCGGTCGTCCGGGCGCTGGAGGCCGTCGCCCGGGACGGCGAGCGGCTCGGGGTGCACCTGATCGCCGCGTCGGGCCGCCCGGAGCGCACGGCGGACACGGCGGCGGTCGAGCGCGCGGGGCTGCGCGCGACGCTGGAGATCGCGCCCCCCATGCCCGACGCCCCCGCCGGGGCGGGCCCGGACGGCGGCTCGGGCGCGGGCGAACCCGCCCCGGGGCGCGGGAGGTTGCAGCGTCCGGACGACGCGGCGGCCACCCCCTTCCAGGCCGGGCGCGTGACCGGCCGCATTCCCCGCACGGCGACACAGCGCCCGACCGTGGTGCCGCTGGACTGGCAGCGCACGGGCGACCCGCCCACCCGCCGCCCGCTGCGCGAGCTGGGCAACGGCCCCACCGACCTGGCCCTCCTGGCCAGCGCCCTGCAGCGCGCCGCCCAGTCCGCGGGGGCACAGGCGGCTCCTCCGTTGCTGTAGCAGCGTCACAGCCCGGTCACGATAGGAGAGTTGACACCGGAGACGGTATTGCGGCGGGTCGTCACCGGGCGTAGGACTGTCGCACGGGAGTGCGGCCATACGCCGGGGCGACGTGCGGCAGGGCCGGCTACGGGGACCGGGCACGGGAGGTACGGCCATGCGCACGGCGACACGTACATCACTGGGCATGACCCGCGCGGCACGCGCGGCGCGCGGAACCATCGCACTGGCCGTGGCGGGGGCCCTGGCCCTGGCCGCCGCGGCGTGCGGCGGCGACGGCAAGGGCGACGGCGGCAAACAGCCGTCCTCGCCGGTGCCGGGCAAGTCCGACCTCATCTCCCATACGGTCCAACTCCCCAAGCTGGGAGGGCAGAAGCTCAAGGTGACCGCCGTCTGGACGGGCGCCGAGCAGAAGAGCTTCACCAAGGTCCTGGACGAGTTCGCCAAGCGCACCGGCGCCGAGGTCTCCTTCGTGCCCAGCGGCGACGACATGTCCTCCTTCGTCGGCTCGAAGGTGGCGGGCGGCGACCCGCCGGACGTGGCGATGCTGCAACAACCCGGCGTCCTGCGCGAATTCGCGCAGAAGGGCTGGCTCAAGCCGCTCGGCGGCGAGGCCACCGGACAGCTGGACAAGAACTTCGCCAAGGGCTGGCGGGACCTCGGCGCGTACGAGGGCAAGCAGTACGGCGTGTACTTCAAGGCGACCAACAAGTCCCTCGTCTGGTACAACACCAAGATCTTCAAGGCGGCGGGCGCCAAGGAGCCCAGGACCTGGCAGGAGTTCCTGGGCGCCGCCCAGGCCATCGCCGACTTCGGCGTCTCCCCCGTCTCGGTCGGCGGGGCGGACGGCTGGACCCTCACCGACTGGTTCGAGAACGTCTACCTCTCCCAGGCGGGCCGGGAGAAGTACGACCAGCTCGCCCAGCACAAGATCAAGTGGACGGATCCCTCCGTCAAGGAGGCGCTGACCACCCTCGGCCAGCTCTTCGGCAAGAAGGAGCTGCTGACGGGCGGCAACGACGGCGCGCTGCAGACCGCGTTCCCCGCCTCCGTCACGCAGACCTTCGCCGACGGCGAGAAGGCGAAGGCCGCCATGGTCTTCGAGGGCGACTTCGCCGCGGCCAACATCACCGGCGCCAAGGCGAAGATCGGCACGGACGCCAAGGTCTTCCCCTTCCCGGCGGTGGGCGGCCGCTCGCCGGTGGTGACGGGCGGCGACGTGGGCGTGGCGCTCAAGGACGGCCAGGCCGCGCAGGCCCTGCTGACGTTCCTGGCCTCCTCCGACGCCGCCCGGATCTGGGCGAGGGAGGGCGGCTTCGTCTCGGCCAACAAGAACCTCGACCTCGCCGCCTACCCCGACGACGTGCTGCGCTCCATCGCCAAGGCACTCGTCGCGGCCGGGGACGACTTCCGCTTCGACATGTCCGACCAGGCCCCCGCGTCCTTCGGCGGCAAACCCGGCCAGGGCGAGTGGAAACACCTGCAGGACTTCCTCCGCAACCCCCAGGACGTGGAGGGCACCCAGCAGCGGCTGGAGTCCGACGCGGCCAAGGCGTTCAAGAGCTGACGGGACGGGGCCGGCACCGTGACCACCGCGACGACCGCTCCCCCACCGCCCGCCGCACCGGCCGGGAAACCACGCAAGAGCGTGCTGGGCACCCGCCCCTGGGTGGCCGCCTGCTTCCTGCTGCCCGCGCTGGCGCTGCTCGGCGCCCTCGTCGTCTACCCCATCGGCTACTCCGTCTACCGCAGCCTCTTCGACGCCTCGGGCGACGGCTTCGTCGGCGTCGACAACTACCACGAGGTCTTCACCGACGAGCGCATCCGCACGGCCCTGAAGAACAACATCATCTGGGTCGTCGTCGCCCCCACCGTCGCCACCGCCCTCGGCCTGATCTTCGCCGTGCTGACCGAACGCGTCCGCTGGGGCACCACGTTCAAGCTGGTCGTCTTCATGCCGATGGCCATCTCGATGCTCGCCGCGGGCATCATCTTCCGGCTGGTGTACGAACAGAACCCGGACCGCGGCGTCGCCAACGCGGTGTGGGTGGGCGTCCACGACACCTTCGCCGCCCCCGCGCCCTACCCGGGCGCCCGCCCCCGCCCGACCGGGGACCTGGCGGCGAGCGGCGGCGGCGCGTACACCACGAAGACGGCGGCGCGGGCCGGCACGGCCGTCGCCCTGCCCCTGGTCGCCGTGAAACCGGAGGACGTGGGCGGCGCGAAGGAGGCGATCCCCGCGCGGGACGTGGCCGGGAAGGTCACCGGCACGGTGTGGATGGACTTCACCCGCGGCGGCGGGGGAACCGCCGGAAAGATCGACGCGGGCGAGCGGGCGCTGGCGGGCGTCACGGTGGAGGCGGTGAAGGACGGCAGGACGGTCGCCTCGGCCACGACGGCCTCCGACGGGACCTTCTCCCTGCCCCGCTCCGCGGACGGCGCCCGGCTGCGCCTGCCCGCCGCCAACTTCGCCGCGGCCTACAACGGCGTCGACTGGCTGGGCCCCTCCCTCGTGACACCGGCCATCATCGGCGCGTACATCTGGATGTGGGCGGGCTTCGCGATGGTCCTCATCGCGGCGGGCCTGGCGAGCGTGCCGCGGGAACTGCTGGAGGCGGCACGGGTCGACGGCGCCAACGAATGGCAGGTCTTCCGACGAGTCACGGTGCCGCTGCTGGCGCCGGTCCTCGCGGTCGTCGTCGTCACCCTCATGATCAACGTGCTGAAGATCTTCGACCTCGTCTACATCATCGCCCCCGGCTCCAGCCTCGACAACGCCAACGTCCTCGCCCTCCAGCTCTACCAGTCGTCCTTCGGCACCGACGTCAACCAGGGCGTGGGAAGCGCCATCGCCGTCTTCCTGCTGCTGCTTGTCACCCCCGTGGTGATCGTGAACATCCGCCGGATCCGCAAGGAGAGGGAGGGCCGGTGATGGCCGCCACCACGAACACGGTCGTACGGGCCGAACGGTCGCTGCCGGCCCGCGTCGCCGCCCGCCTCGGCGGGGGCGCGACGCGCGTCTTCCTCATCCTGGTCGCGCTGTTCTGGCTGATGCCCACGGTGGGACTGCTGCTGTCGTCGCTGCGCGACAAGTCCGACATCGCGGCCTCGGGCTGGTGGCAGGTCTTCAGCCACCCCGCCCAGCTGACGACGCAGAGCTACCGCGACCTCTTCGCCAACGACACCGTCATGCACTCCCTCCTGACCACCGCGCTGATCACCGTCCCGGCGACGGTCCTGGTGATCCTCATCGGCGCCCTCGCCGGGTACGCCTTCGCCTGGCTGGACTTCCCCGGCCGGGACTGGTGGTTCATGGTCGTCGTGGCCCTGCTGGTGGTCCCGGTACAGGTGGCCCTGATCCCCGTGGCCAAGCTCTTCAACACGCTGGGCATCTTCGAGTCCACGGTGGGCGTCGTCCTCTTCCACACCGCCTTCGGGCTGCCCTTCGCGGTGTTCCTGCTGCGCAACTTCTTCGCGGAGATCCCGCGCGAGCTCCTGGAGGCGGCGCGCCTGGACGGGGCGGGCGAGCTACGGCTGTTCACCCGCGTCGTGCTGCCGCTAGGCGGGCCGGCCATCGCCTCGCTCGGCATCTTCCAGTTCCTGTGGGTGTGGAACGACATGCTGATCGCCCTGATCTTCGCGGACAGCGGCAATCCGCCGATCACGGTCGCCCTGCAGCAGCAGGTCCGCCAGTTCGGCGACAACGTGGACATCCTCGCGTCGGGCGCCTTCCTCTCGATGATCGTGCCGCTGGCGGTCTTCTTCGCGTTCCAGCGCCAGTTCGTGAGCGGAGTGATGGCAGGCGCGGTGAAGTGACGAGGGGCTCCGCCCCGGACCCCGGTCCTCAATCGCCGGACGGGCTTGTCCTCGAGCCAGTCCGGCGCCTGAGGACACCACACATCCCCGTCCGGCGCCTTCAGCGCCGTACGTACGACGACACCGCCCCACCCCGCACGTACACGGCCGACTCCTCCCGGTACAGCGCCTCCAGCACCCGTACCTTCGCCATCTCCCCCCGCTGCGCCCGGAACCACCCCGTCCCGACTGTGGTCGCGTCCGCCACCACCCACACCCGCTGCCGCGCGGGCAGCCCCCGCAGTCGGCTCTCCAGCTCCCCCGCCCCCACCTCCTCCCCGAAGAGCGTGCCCGACGCGGCCGGCGACCGCCGGAGCGTGAGGTCGCGCAGCCCGCCGAACTCCCGCGGATACGCCAGGGCCGTACGGCGCTCATGCAGGGGCAGGAACAGCACCGCGTCGCCCGGCCGCGCCACCCGCCCGACGACCGCGGCGACCCGGGCGAGTTCGTCCCCCCGGGAGGCCGGCAGCCGTTCCCGTTCGTGGAAGGGCAGCTGCGCGACGAAGGCCGCCGCGACCGCGCCGGCTCCGGCGGCCGTCACCACCCGCCGCCACGGCAACGGCCCCAGGAGCCGCTCGGCTCCGGCCGCGGCGAGCAGCGGCACGCCCGCCAGGCTGAACAGCAGATAGCGGTCGAGGAAGAGCGGCTGCCGCTGGGAGGCGAGGTAGAGCAGGAGCGGCGGGACGAGGGCCAGCGGCAGGGCGACCGCGTTCAGCCGCAGCGGCCCGGTGCGGGGCAGCGGCGCGAGCAGGGCGACGGCCGCCAGGGCCACGGTGACGGTCAGCACGGCCTCGTCAGGGCCCGCGAAGGCGTAGAGGAGTGCCTTGAGCTGCTCGTACCCGGGCGTGCGGATCCACGAGACCTGCTCGCTCTGGCGCCGGGAGACCACCACCAGCGGTGCGAGCACCGCACCCACCGCGGCCGCCGCGCACCCCCAGCGGCGCAGGATGCGCCACGGCACCCGGGAGACGGCCAGCGTCACGGCGTGCGCGGCGAGCAGCAGGACCGCGAACTCGTGCAGCAGCGCCGTCACCGCGACCACCGCCCCGTAGGCCACCCAGCGGCCGCGGGGCGCGCTGTCCTCGGCTGCCCGTATCAGCAGCCAGGTGGCCAGCGCGGCGCCCGCCGCGACCAGGGCGTACGAGCGGCCCTCCTGGGCGTAGTGGCTGACGAACGGGGTCACCGCGTACAGCAGCCCGGCCCACAGGCCGACGCGCGGCCGGGCCAGTCGGCTGCCGATCGCGGCGACCAGGGCCGCGGTGGCGGCCGCCGCCACGACGGACGGCAGCCGCAGCACCGTCTCGTCGGCCCGCAGGGCCAGGACGGGGTGCATCAGGACGTAGTACAGGCCGTGCACGGCGTCGATGCTGCCGAGCAGATGCCCGATCTCCGGCAGAGAGCGGCGCGCCACCTGGAAGGTGGCCCCTTCGTCCCGCCACATCGTGCCCCGGTCCAGCCCCCACAGGCCCAGCACCAGCATGGCGCAAGCGGGCACGGCGGATACCAGCACGGCCGTCGCCCGCCCGGCGGACGTTCGCAGTGGCGTCTGTGGTGCCCGTGACGTCTGTGATGCCTGTAGCGCCTGTAGTGCCTGTGATGCCCGGCCCATCCCCGCCCCTTCCCCTCCCCGATCCCCGCCCCGCCCCGCCGTCCCCGCACGGGTGAAGAATGATCTGGTTTGTCGTACTAATTGGGTAAAGCTGAGTTCTGTGACAGTGAACGGGAGCGGAACCTCTGCCGCCGCGCAGGTCAGCGTGGTCGTCATCGGCTATGACGACGCCGCGCACATCGGGCATGCCGTCCGCTCCGCCCTCGGACAGGGCCCCGTCGTCGCCGAGGTCATCGCCGTGAACGACGCCTCCACGGACCGCACCGGCACGGTCCTCGACCGGCTGGCCGAGCGGGAACCCCGCCTGCGCGTCATCCACCGCACCGTCAACAGCGGCGGCTGCGGCACCCCCCGCAACGACGGCGTACGGGCCGCCACCGCCCCGTATGTGATGTTCCTGGACAGCGACGACGTGCTCCCCCAGGGCGCGGCGACCGCGCTCCTGAGGGCCGCGCTGCGGCATGACGTCCCCGTCGCGGCGGGCCTGTGCGTACGCCGTGAACTCCCCCGGCGCCGCGACACCCCCTGGCAGCACGCCCTCTACCGGCACCCCGCCGTCCACGCCTCCCCCGAGGCGCACCCCGCGCTGCTGCACGACACCCTGTGCGTCAACAAGCTCTACGCGCGTGCCTTCCTGACGGGGCACGGCATCGCCTTCCCCGAAGGCGCCTTCCCCTATGAGGACTTCGTCTTCACCGCCCGGGTCCTCGCGGCCGGGCCGCGCGTGGCGACCGTCCCGGACCCCGTCTACATCTGGCACGTGCGACGGGACGCCGCCAGGCCGTCGATCTCCCTCGACCGCGGCCGGGTCGCCAACTGGCAGGCCCGCGTCCTCGCCCACCAGCGCGGCGTGGAGGTCTTCCTCGACGCGGGCAGCAAGCCGCTCGCCCACGCGGCACGCGTGAAGTTCCTCGACCACGACCTGCGCATGTACGTCCGTGAACTGCCCGGCCACGGCCCCGCCCACCGGCGCGCCTGGTGGCGCGTGGCCCGGGCCGCTCTGGCCGCCTACGACGAGGCCGACCTGTGCGCCGCCCGCGCCCCGGCCCGCTGGATCGCCCGGGTCGTCCTGGCCTCCGCCGTCCCGCGCGACCTGGACCGCCTGGCCCAGCTCGCCGCCCGGCCCGCCCGGCTCCTGCCGCCGTATGCCGAGGCGGCGGGCCGGCCCGTCTGGGCACGCGACCTGCCCCAGGTGCCACTCGACGGTCTCACCGGGCCGGGCGCGAAGCCGGCCCGCCGGCTGCCGGTCACCGTCGACGCGACGCTGCGCACGGGGCGCGGCCCCCGCGCCGAGCTGCACCTGCGCGTCCACGACCTCTACGGCCGCCTGGCGGCGGCCCGGCCGCACACCGTCGACGTCGAACTGCGGCTGCGGGACGGGGGCACGGCCGTGGAGCGCGCCGTGCCGCTGGCCGCGGACGGCGCCGCCTGGACCGCGGGCGTCGGCTTCGGCCTCGGCACGCTGGCCGCGCTCGGCGGCCGCCGCCGCGCTCCGCAGGCGTGGGACGTGCGCGTGCGGATCCGGTGCGCGCACGGGGGCACGCTGCACACGGCCGTACGGGCGGTGCCCGCCGACGGCGCCACCGGCCTGCGGCCGGCCGTCCTGCCCAGCGCGCGCTACGGCGTGCTGCTGGTGCGGCCCTGCGCGACCGGGAGCGGGTCGCTCGCGCTGCGGCTGGCGCCCGGGGTGCGGTGCGCGCTCGGCATCGCACTGCGGAGGCTGCGCCGGCTGGGGCGCGGGCTTCTCCCCTGACCCGCCGCTTCCCCCAGCCGGGGCTCCGCCCCAAACCGCGCTCCACACACACCGGACGAGCCGAGTGATCGCCCGGACCGGCTGACGTCTCGCCCGCGCCATCAGCGGTCCACCTCCTCGAACAGCGCCTCCCACCGGTCCAGCACCGCCGGCAGGGCCAGCGGTGCGACATGCTCCCGCGCCGCCCGTCCGTAGCGGTCGCGCAGCTCGTCGTCGGCCATCAGCTCCGCCAGCGCGGCCCCGAACGCCGCCGTGTCGCCGTGCGGCACGAGGGTGCCCGTGCGGCCGTGCTCGACCAGTTCGCGCACGCCGCCCGACAGGTCGAAGCTCACGCAGGGCACTCCGCAGGCGGAGGCCTCCGCGAGGGCCATCGGGCGCCCCTCGCGCTCGCTGGTGAGGGCCACCAGCGACAGGTCCCGGTAGGCGGCGGCCATGTCGCGGACGCCGCCCCGGAAATGGACCCGGTCGCCGATGCCCAGGCGTGCCGCCCGGTCCCGCAGCTCCTGCTCGAGGGGACCCTCGCCCAGGAAGTGCAGCTCCCAGCCGGGGTGGTCGGGGCAGGCGGCGGCGAAGGCGTCGACGAGCCGGTCAAGGCGTTTGACCGGGTCGAGCCGCCCGACCGCGCCGACCCGCCGGGTCCGCAGGGGCGCGGCCTCGAGGGGGGTGAAGGGCAGGGGGTTGGGCATGACGGCGACGTTCGGCAGCCGCCTGCGGCGGAACTCCGCTGCGTCCTGCTCGCTGAGGAACACCGCCTTCTCCAGCGCCGGGTAGTACCGCAGGATCAGCCGGAGGTTGACGGAGTGGAGGGCCTGCAGGAACGACTCGTGGTACTGGCCGATCGCCCTGAGGTGCGGCGGCCACTCGACGGAGTCCAGCCACACCGCCGCCCAGGGCGAGCCGACGATCACCAGGCCCTCGGCGCCCTCGGGCACCGCGGCGAACCTCCGGACCAGCCGGCCGCGGGCGCGGCCGCGGGCCGCCCGCTCGCCGCGCGCCCGGCGCAGCCGGGCCGGACTCAGCCGCTCGGCCAGGGAGGCGGCCTGCCAGGCGGGCGGGGCGGGGGCGTCGTAGAGGGTGGTACGCCGGTACGCCGGGTCGGTGCGGTAGGTGTGGGGCTCCGGGCTGGGCCGGATGCCGATCAGCTCGGTGTGGTGGCCGCGCTCGGCGAAGCCCTGGGCGAGGGTGTGCAGCACGCGCTGGGAGCCGCCCATGGAGTCGACGTCGATGCCGACCAGGAACAGATGCCGTCGCTTCACCGGTCGCTCCCCTCGAAGAACAGGTCGACCACGGCCTTGCTCGACCGTCCGCTCTCATAGGGGTTGAACCTCGTCTGGAAGCGCGCGTAGGCCCCGGCCCACCGCTCGCTCAGCTCCGCCGGGTCCCTGAGCGCGGCGGCCAGTTCGCCCGTCGTGGCGAGCAGCGGTCCGGGCGCGATGTCGGCCAGGTCGTAGTACGTTCCGCGCGAGACGGAGCGGTAGTCGTCATAGTCGTCGGTGTAGAGCAGGATGGGGCGGCCGAGGTTGGCGTAGTCGAACATCACCGACGAGTAGTCCGTGAGCAGCGCGTCCGAGGCGAGCATCAGGTCGTTGAGGTCGGTGAACTCCCGGCCGTCGCGCAGCGCGTGGCCCAGCTCGCGCGGGACGGTGAACCGTTCGTAGTAGTGCGGCCGGACCACGATCGTCCATTCCTCGCCCGTGGCCCGCACCAGCTCTGCCAGGTCCACCCGGACGGACTCGCCGCTGCCGCGCGCGCCGTCGCGGAAGGTGGGGGCGTAGAGCAGGACCTTCCGTCCGTCGGGGATCTGCAGCTGTTCGCGGACCGCGGTCGCGCGGTCGCGCTGTTCGGGGTCGTTCCACCGGACGAGGACGTCGTTGCGGGGCAGGCCGGTGCGCAGCAGCTCGCCGGTGTAGGCGTTGGCGCGCACGAAGGTCCGCTCGAACTCCTCGCTGGGGGCGATGAGGGCGTCCCAGCGGGCGACCATCTCATGGTGCAGTCGCTGCCGTTCGGCGCCGGCGAGCCGCAGTTCGGGGGTGTCGAAGCCCATGTGCTTGAGCGCCTGGCCGTGCCAGGTCTGCAGATAGCGCGTGCCCGGCCGCTTGGTGAAGAGCACCGGGAAGCCGTGCGAGTCGACCCAGTAGCGGGCCCGGGCGACCGTGCGGACGTACTCCCAGCTGCCGCGTCGGACGAGTTCGACGCCCTCGGGGTAGGAGGAGCGGCTGCCGGAGTACGACCAGACAGCGCGCAGGGGGAGCCGGCGGCGTCGCAGTTCCTCGTGGATGTAGCGGGGGCTGTCGGCGTAGCCGCGGCCCTCCAGGGCCTCGAAGACGACCAGGGTGTCGTCGATGGGGAGCTTCTGCAGCTCGTGGTAGGTCAGGGCCTTGGCCCGGGGCCCGGTGACGCGGCGGGTCAATCGGTTCAGGCGGCGGCGTACGGGCTTCAGGCCGGGGGCGACGGTCTCGGCGCGCCCGAGGACGCCCGCACGCTCCCAGGTGAGTTCGAGCCGTCCCACCCCGTGTCCCTCGCAGGCGACGCGCACGGTGTGCAGTCCGGTCCGCGCCCGCAGGGCGGGCAGTGCGGCGGGGGCCAGCAGCGGGTCGCCGCGGGTGAGCCCCAGCCGGTTCAGCAGGATCAGCGGGTGGCGCCGCCCCCGGAACCCCTTGGGGCCGATGGGCACCCGGCGCAGGTCCAGTTCGACCTCGGCCGTGTGCACCCGTCCGGCCGGGCCGTCCTGGGCGGGGGCGTAGCGGAACGGCACGGTCAGCGGCTGGGCGGTGGTGGCGACGCGCAGTTCCGCGGAGACGGGCACGGTGCCCCCGAGCAGGCGCGCGGGGTCGTATGTGCGCAGCGAGATGCGCAGGGTCGGCCCCTCCGGGTCGAGCCGCGTCACCTCGTGCCGCAGGGGGACGGTGGCGAAGGGCTGGTTGTCCAGCCGCCATGTGCTGATGTCCAGTGCGGCGGCGGCCCGTTCGTCCTCGGGGAGGGTGCTCCCCCAGTAGGTCCGTCCGGCAGCGTCCCGCACGGCGTGGCGGGGGGCGAGCAGGGGCCGGTCCAGGGTGCGGGCGCACTCGGCGGCCTCGTCGAGGCGGCCCGCGCGCAGCAGGTACTGGCAGATCTGTTGTTCGCGCGGCACCGCGGTGAAGGCCTCCGCGGCGATGCCGTCGAGGTAGGGGGTGACCGCGGCGGCGAACGCCTCGGTCCAGGCGGAATCGCGGAAGGGCAGGTCGCCGAGGTGGAGGCGGAGGTCGTGGCCGAGGAACTTGGCGTCCTTCGCCGGCCGGAGGTCGGCGTTGCCGCTCTCCTGGAGGAAGGCGTCGACGAGCCGGGCCACGGTGACGCGGTCCGCCACGTTCTGGATCTTGTGGCGGCTGGAGGAGATGGAGGGGCCGGCGGCCGGGTCGCCGGCGAGCCGCCAGGTGTAGACGGGCCACGGGACGACGGCGAAGGTGCGCGCGAGGGTGAGGGCCCGGGCGCTGAAGAGCTGGTCCTCGTAGTGCACGTCCTCAGGGAAGCGCAGGCGGTGGCGGGCGATGAAGTCGGCGCGGTAGAGCTTGTTGGTGGAGAGGTGGTCCAGGAAGTACTCGGGTGCGGTGCGGATGCCGTGGACGAGGCGGGCGTCCCGGAAGAGCTCCGGGTACCACAGGCCGGTCGTGCCGCTCTCCTCGAAGAGCCGGGTGACCTCGCCGGTGACGAAGTCTGCGCCGCTCTCTTCGGCGGCCAGCAGCAGTGACTTGCAGGAGTGGTAGGGCAGTTCGTCGTCGCTGTCGAGGAACATCACGTACGGGGCGCGGGCGGCGTCGATGCCGGCGTTGCGCGGCGCGCCGCAGCCGCCGCTGTTGGCCGGCAGCCGAAGGCAGCGCACGCGGGGGTCGGCGGCGGCCAGCTCCCGGGCGGCACTGGGGGTCGCGTCGGTCGAGCAGTCGTCGACGATGATCACTTCAAGGCGGCGCAGTGACTGGCCGAGGACCGAGCGGACGGCACGCGGCAGGCGCTCGGCGTCGTTGTAGACGATCACGACGACGCTGACGTCGACGTCCGTGCGGGCGTCGGCGACGGCGGCGTCGGCAGCGGTAGCGGCGGACATGCCTCACCTCATTTCGGGTCCACGCGGGACGCGCGATCACTACACAGAGAGTAACCGTCGTCACTGACGGTGACAACCCTGTCCCTCCCCCACGGCCCCCACCGCCCCCGCCAGGCCGTCAGCGCCAGCACCGCGGCCAGCCCCCCGAACATCACGACGTCCCGGAACGCGTGCCGTTGCGCGGTGTCCAGCCCCGGCCACGGCACCCCCGCCAACTGGGGCACCAGCGGCATCCAGAACCACACCGACCGCACCGCCGCGCCCCGCTCCACCACCGAGGCGGCCAGCGAAGGGACCACGACCAGCGCATAGTTCAGGAACGACGGGCGCGAGACCACGAACGCCGCCAGCATCAGCAGCGACGCGCACTCCACCAGCCGCAGCCCCTCCTCGCCCCCGCCGCGCCACCGCATCCGCGCGAACGCCAGCACCGCCACCCCCACCAGCGCCGCCAGCGCGAACGCCAGCAGGTGCGGCACCCCCAGCCGGGGCAGGACGGACGGCCACGACGCGTCGTACGGGCGGGCGTAGGCGTCCTGGCCGTGCAGCAGGAACGGCAGCGTCCGGGTGAAGAACAGCCCCGGCCGGGGCATGGCCGACGCCGCCGCCAGGGAGATGCCGGCCGGCAGGGCCACCGCCCAGCCCAGCGCCCGCCACCGCCGGGCGAGGACGAACAGCAGCAGCAGCGGCACCAGCATCGGCTTCAGGGCGATCGCCGCCCCCACCACCGCCCCCGCCGCGGACCACCGCCCGCGCCGGGCCAGCAGCAGCGCCGCCGGGAAGGCGACCGCGGAGGCCGCCGTCCAGTTGCCCAGGATGACCAGGCTGTGGAACGGCAGGAAGAGCGCGATCCCGACCGCCACCGCCGCCGCCAGCCGGCTGTCCGCCCGGACGTCGAAGATCCGTAGCGCCAGCACCGCGCCCGCCGCCACCAGCACACCGGTGACCACGGGAACGGCGTAGAACAGCACCCGTCCGGAGAACACCGTCTGCGGCACGGCCGCGAACACCGCCCCCGGCAGGTACAGGAACCGCTTGTCCGCGTACGGCGAACCGCCCTCCAACAGCGCGCGGGCCGCCCGCACCACGACCGCGTTGTCGATCCCCGTGCGGTCCTTGGCGTACGCCCGGATCGAACTGAGCACGAACAGCAGCACCGCCGCGGTCAGCACCGGCCGCGGGGCGCGGCCGCGCAGCCATCCGGCGACGTCGGGGAAGCCGGCGCGGGGCACCGGGTCTACGGCTGCGGTCACGGTCGCACGACCTCCAGCAGGTCGAGCCTGCCCGGCCCCCGGGCCGCCTTCCTGAGCGCGGGGTCGTCCGGCGCCAGCCCCGCGCCGCCTCTCTTCTGCAGCACCCATCGCACGCCGTACTCCTTGAGGATGCCGAGCCGTTCGGCCCGGGAGGTGACAGGGGCGAAGTAGCGACGCGTCGCGTCCCGGCGCCGCCTCTCGTCGGGAAGGAACAGATCGGGGTAGGCGGGGGCGACCGTGTAGGGGCCGTAGGCGGGCAGTGAGCGCAGGGCGTAGTAGTCGTTCGTCATCACGGTGGCCCCCTTGGGCACGTGGGCCGCCGCCCAGCCGAAGCCCGGCCACAGGCCGATGGTGGGCGCCTCGCGCAGCACGGGCGGAACGGCGTCCTTGCGCAGGACGTAGCCCAGCACCCCGGCCTGCGTCCACGCCCCCGCCAGCAGGGCCGCCGCCGTCACCGCCGGCAGCAGGCGGCGCGGCCCGCCGCTCCCGGCCCCGGCGACCTCGAGGGCGACGGCGAGCTGGGCGGGCAGCAGCAGCGCCGGCAGGACGCGCCCCCAGGCGTAGTGCCCGCTCAGCCAGCCGGCGGCGAAGACCACGGCCCCGAGCGCGAAGAACAGGGCGAGCGGATCGCGGTGGTCGCGCCGCCAGCGCACGGCCAGCGCCGGCACGCCCACCGCCGCCACCAGGCAGAACCTCGGCAGCAGATCGCTGTAGAGGGGCTGGTGGACCGCGTCCAGCCCGCCCCCGCCCAGCAGGGCGAGGACCGGGTAGTACGGCCAGCACGGCAGCAGCGCCGCCGCCGGCAGGCCCCCCGCCCCCACCCGTAGCCACAGCTCGCGGTCCGGCCGGGGCCGCGCCCCGAGCAGCAGCGCCGCCACGCCCAGCACCGCGACGGCACCCGTGAACTGATGACTCAGCAGCACCACCGCCAGCAGCGCCCCCAGCGCCAGGAACCCCGGCACCCCCCACCGCTCCCGCAGCCCCTGGCGCAGCAGCGCCCACAGATGGAAGGCGAGGCCCAGAGCGAAGGTGCTCGGATAGGCCAGGGTCAGGCACAGCGAGCTCAGCCCGGGCAACCCGCTCCAGGCGAAGACGCGCACTCCGTACAGCAGCAGGACGCACAGCAGCGCGAGCGGGACGGCCGCCCGTCGGCGGGTGAACGTACGGACGAAGGCGGCGATGCCCGTGCCGAGCAGGACGAGGCCGGCGAGGCCCGCCAGCCGCAGCACCCCGAAGGTGCCCCAGCCGCTCACCGTCGCGACCAGGCCCAGCGCGACCGTCCACGGCGAGTAGTAGGCGCTGGCGGTGTCGGCGTCCACCAGGGGGTTGCCCGGGTGGAACAGGTCGCTGCGCAGCCGCTCCAGCACCGCGCCGTGCATCCCCAGGTCGCCGGACCAGGGCAGCCGGACCACCATGAGCAGCAGCAGGACCGCCAGCAGCAGGACCGCGACGGCGGCCGTCCGCCGCGGGAGGTGCGCCCTGAAGGCCATGGCCGCCTTCACCGGTCAGCGGGTGTGCTTGCCGGCGCCGGCCGCCGCGCGGAGGGTCTTGGAGCGCAGCCGCCAGGGCATGGCCACGGATTCGAGCTGGACGGCCAGGTTCATCTTGGACTCGCCCGCAGTGCGGTCCTCGAAGTGGATCGGCACTTCCATGACGGTGAAACCGGCCCGCAGGGCGCGGTATTTGGTCTCGACCTGGAAGCTGTAGCCGGCGCTGTCGACGCCGGCGAGCTCGATGGCGCGCAGCGCGTTCGCGCTCCACAGGTTGAAGCCGCTGGTGATGTCGCGCACGCGGGTGCCGAGGATGCCGCTGGCGTAGGCGTTGGCCCAGCGGGAGAGCAGCTTGCGGTGGGTCTTCCAGGCGTCGGAGAGCGTGCCGCCGGGGACATAGCGGCTGCCGACGACGACGTCCGCGCCGGTGGCCAGGGCGACGCCGAGCATCTCGGCGATCTTGTCGGCGGGGTGGCTGCCGTCGGCGTCCATCTGCAGCACGTAGGCGGCGCCTTCGGCCACGGCCCGTTCCATGCCGGCGGCGTAGGCGCGGCCGAGTCCGTCCTTGGCCGTGCGGTGCAGGACGCCCATGCGGACGCGGCCGGTCTCGTCGCGCCGTTCGGCCTCGTTGTACTTGTCGGCGAGCTGCTCGGCGACGGTGCCGGTGCCGTCGGGGCTGTTGTCGTCGACGACCAGCAGCCGCAGTCCTTCCAGGGGGAGGGCCATGAGGGCCTCCGTGATGGTGGGCAGGTTCTGTGCCTCGTTGTACGTGGGCATCACGACCGTCAGCGGCGTGCGGGCCCACTCGGCGGGCAGGGGTGGCGGGGCGGCGGGGGTGCGCGGAGAACTCATGGGCTGGTCCTTGTGAGGGAACGTGTGGGGGGAGAGTTCAAACGGCTGTTCAAAACGGCTGTTCAAAAATGGGGGTGGCGGTCACACGGCGGAGAAGCGGATGGCGGCGTCGGGGATGGCGGTGCCGCACCAGATGCGCGCGCCCTCGCGCAGTTCGTTGTCCGCGCCGATCTCGGAGTGGTCGCCGATCACCGCGCCGTCGAGCACGGTCCGGGGGCCCACCCGGGCGCCGGTGCCGACCATGGAGGCCCGTACCCGCGCCCCCGCCTCGACGCGGGCACCGTCCAGCACGACCGACCCCTCGATCTCGGCGTCCGCCGCGACGTGCGCGCCGGTGCCGACGACCGTGCCGCCGGTCAGCCTGGCCCCGCTCTCGACGTGGGCGCCGGGCAGCACGAGGTACTCGCCGGGCTCCCCGGGGACGGCCGGTGAGCGGACGATGCCGCGGACGAGGTCGGCGGAGGCCTGGACGAAGGAAGCCGGGCGGCCCAGGTCCAGCCAGTACGAGGAGTCGACCACGCCGTGCAGCAGCGCGCGACCGGCCAGCAGGGCGGGGAAGGTCTCCCGCTCGACGGAGACGGGCCGGCCGGTGGGGATGGTGTCGATGATCTCGCGGCGGAAGACGTAGCAGCCGGCGTTGATCTGATCGGTGACGATCTCCTCGGGCCGGCGCGGCTTCTCGGTGAAGGCCAGGACGCGGCCGTCGGCGTCGGTGGGGACGAGGCCGAAGGCGCGCGGGTCGGCGACGCGCGTCAGGTGCAGGGTGACGTCGGCCTGCGCCCGTTCGTGGCGCAGGAGCAGGTCCCGGATGTCGAGGCCGGTGAGGATGTCGCCGTTGAAGACGAGCACCGGCTCACCCGGCCGGGCGGTCAGAGCAGCGGCGGCGTGACGGATCGCCCCGCCCGTGCCGAGGGGCTCGTCCTCGTGGACGTACGTGAGCCGGATCCCGTGGGCGGAGCCGTCGCCGAAGTAGGGCTCGAAGACCTCGGCGAGGTAGGAGGTGGCCAGGACGACGTGCTGGACGCCGGCGGCTCTGGCGCGGGCCAGCTGGTGCGCGAGGAAGGGCACTCCGGCGGCCGGAACCATCGGTTTGGGCGTATGGATGGTGAGCGGCTGGAGCCGCGTGCCCTTGCCTCCGACGAGCAGTACCGCCTCTGTCATGCCAGATCCTCGCCCACTGTGGTCACCCTGTCGCACTGCATCAGTTTTTGCGGCAATTTACACTACAATCTGCTGTCTAAGTGAAATGTCCGCTACGCGTGGCGACCGTATCTGGAGATGCCCTTGCGACCGACGCACTCGAGGGGGAAGCGCCCGCCCGGCCGGACCCGCCTGGTGGCACTCGGACACGAGTTCGCCAAATTCGGCACGGTGGGCGGGCTGGGGATCTTCGTCAACCTCGGCGTCTTCAACGTGTGCCGAGGGGCCACCGGGCTCCCGGTGGTGCGGTGCAGTGTGATCGCGACGGTCGTCGCCATCGCCTTCAACTATCTGGGGCTGCGCTACTTCACCTACCGCGACCGCGACAAGAGCCACCGCAGCAGGGAGATCGCCCTCTTCGCGGTCTTCAGCGTCATCGGGCTGGTCATCGAGAACGGCGTCCTGTACGTCGCCACCTACGGCTTCGGCTGGGACGGCCCGCTGCTCGGCAACCTCTTCAAGTTCCTGGGCATCGGCACGGCCACGCTGTTCCGCTTCTGGTCCTACCGGGCCTGGGTCTTCAGGGCCCTGCCCGGCCGCGGCGCCCGGCACGGCTCCCGTCACGGCGACCCGTCGAACAGCACGAGCAACCCGGCCGCGTACCAACCCGAGACCACCGCACCTCCACCGTAGAGACAGATCCGCACCCCAAGCGGAGCACGCGCGAGCGGCCTGGCCACCAACAGCAGCAGAACCGGCAGGAACGGCAGGATGAAGCGTGGTTTGGAGTAGTGGGAGCTGGGCGTGCCCATCATCAGCACCCATGCCCCGGCGACCAGCACCACCAGCACCCGCGGCACGTCCCGGTCCAGCGCCAGGGCCAGCACCGCCACGGCCGTCAGCAGCACCACGGCGAGCACGGCGGCGTGCCGGATGTCCTCGGCCGCCGGGGCGTCGCGGTAGGTCAGGAGTTCACCGATGTAGCGCACCGTGCCGCTGCCGAAGTCGAAGGACTGCCCCCAGGCCCGTTCCGCCTCGAACCAGCCGTCCCAGCGGCCCACCCGGCTGCCCAGGTACAGCCAGCCGCCCAGGAGCCCCAGCGGCGCCAGGACGAGCGCCAGCCAGGGCCGCCAGCCGTCCCGGCCGCGCACCGCCGCCCAGCCGGCCGTCAGCAGCAGCGTCGCGATCAGCACCACCGCCGTCGGCCGCACGGCACCGGCCAGCAGGCACAGCACGCCGGCCGTCACCCACCGCCCCGCCACCAGCGCCACCAGCGTCCACACCAGCAGCGCGCTGAAGACCGCCTCCGAGTACGGCACCCACAGCGCGAAGGCGTACGGCGAACAGGACCACAGCGCCACGCACGCGTACCCCGCCCCGGACCCGCCCCCGGCCGACCGTACGAGCCGGTAGACGCCCGCCGCGGCCACCGCCGCCGCGCACCAGGAGATCAGCACCCCCGCATGGGCGAAGGACAGCCCCGTCAGTAAGTGGACGCCCCGGATCAGCGCGGGGACGAGCGGGAAGAAGGCCAGCCGGGTGTAGTCGGGCGTCCCGTCGGGGCGGTAGGGGATGAAACTCGGATAGCCCCGCTCGGCGACCCGCAGGTAGTTGCCGCTGTCCCAGCGGTACAGCAGCCACTCCACGTCGTGTCCGAGGTGACGATTGATCAGCAGGAGAACGGTGAAGCCGATGACCGACACCGCCAGATGGACGGCCACCGCGCCGGCCGTCTCCCGGCGCGCCGGGGTGGACACAAGCCGCGAAACGACTCTCATCCATCTCTCTTAGCATGCGAAAGGGGCGGCTCCGGGGGTTTTCCCCGGAGCCGCCCCTTTTACTTGAATATGGAGCCGACGCCTCAGGCGTGCGAACGCAACAGCGTGCGCATCGTCCTCATGGCCACCGACAGGTTGGCCAGGTCGAACGAGTCCGAACCGCGGATCTCGTCCAGCGTCGTCCGCGCACGGGTGAGGATCGCGGCGTTCTTCTCCTCCCACGTCAGGAACCGCTCCTCCGGGGTGGAGGTGCCGTTGCCGGCGGACAGGACCTCGGCGGTGAGCGCCGCGTGGGCGGAGTAGAGGTCCTCACGGATGGAGGCGCGGGCCATGGACTGCCAGCGGTCGGCCCGCGGCAGTTCGATGATCCGGTCCATCAGCTGGGAGATGTGCAGCCGGTCGCCCAGGTCGTAGTAGACCTCGGCCACGTCCAGCGGCGCCTTGCCCGTACGGTCCGCGGTGGCCACGATGTCCAGCGCCGGGAAGACCGACGAGAAGCCGGCGACCCGCGTCGCCAGGTCGTCGGGGACCCCGGCGGCGGTGAGCTCGTCGTGGATCGACTGCCACCACTCCATGTCGGCGCCGCGCAGCAGCTTGGGCAGCTCGCCCCAGACCGTGTCGACGTCGTCGCGGAAGAAGTCGATCGTCTCGGCCAGCTGCAGCGGCTGCGGCCGGTTGTTGAGCAGCCAGCGCGTGCCGCGCTCGACCAGACGGCGTGAGTGCAGCCGGATCTGGGTCTGGACGTCGGCGGCGACGACATTGTCGAGCGCCTCGACGGCGTCCCAGACGGCGTTCAGGCTGAAGATCTCACGGGCGGCGGTCTGCGCCCGGACGATCTCCTCCAGGGACGCCCCGCTCTCCTCCCGCAGACGGTGCAGGAAGGTCGAGCCACCGGAGTTGACCGTGTCGTTGACCAGGACGGTCGTGATGATCTCGCGACGCAGCGCGTGGTTGTCGATCTGCTCGCCGAACGACTGGCGCAGCGCCTGCGGGAAGTAGGCGTAGAGCAGTCGCTGCAGGTAGGCGTCGTCGGGCAGCTCGGTGGTGAGCAGCTCCTCCGCCGTGGTGATCTTGATGTAGGCGAGGAGGACGGCCAGCTCGGGCTGGGTCAGCCCGCGGCCGGCGGACAGCCGCTCGCGGATCTGCCGGTCGGAGGGCAGGAACTCCAGGGCGCGGTCCAGGTGGCCGTCGCGGGTGAGCCTGCGCATGATCCGCTGGTGGGCGTGGAGCAGGCTGGGGGCCTGGGCCACACCGTTGGCCAGCGCGACGTTCTGCGCGTAGTTGTTGCGCAGGACCAGCTCGCCGACCTCGTCGGTCATCTCCGCCAGCAGCTTGTTGCGCTGCTTGACGGTCATGTCGCCTTCGGTGACGAGGGCGTTGAGCAGGATCTTGATGTTCACCTCGTGGTCGGAGGTGTCCACACCGGCGCTGTTGTCGATGGCGTCGGTGTTGATCCGGCCGCCGGTGGACTCGGGCCCGCCGGTCAGGGCGAACTCGATGCGGCCGAGCTGGGTCAGGCCCAGGTTGCCGCCCTCGCCGACGACCTTGACCCGCAGGTCCTGGCCGTCGACGCGGATCGCGTCGTTGGCCTTGTCGCCCACGTCGGCGTGCGACTCGGTGGACGCCTTGACGTACGTACCGATGCCGCCGTTCCACAGCAGGTCGACCGGCGAGCTGAGGATGGCCTTCATCAGCTCGGCGGGGGTCATCTTGGTGACGCCCGCCTCGATGCCGAGGGCCTGGCGCACGTGCGCGTTGACCGGGATCGACTTGGCGGTACGGGGGTGGACGCCGCCGCCCGCGGACAGCAGGGAGGTGTCGTAGTCGGCCCAGGAGGAGCGGGGCAGCTCGAACAGACGGCGGCGCTCGGCGTAGGAGACGGCCGCGTCCGGGGTGGGGTCGAGGAAGATGTGCCGGTGGTCGAAGGCGGCCACCAGGCGGATGTGCTCGGAGAGCAGCATGCCGTTGCCGAACACGTCACCGGACATGTCGCCGACACCGACGACCGTGAAGTCCTCGGTCTGGGTGTTGTGGCCCAGCTCCTGGAAGTGGCGCTTGACCGACTCCCAGGCACCGCGGGCGGTGATGCCCATGCCCTTGTGGTCGTAGCCGGCCGAGCCGCCGGAGGCGAAGGCATCGCCGAGCCAGAAGCCGTAGGACTGGGCGACCTCGTTGGCGATGTCGGAGAAGGTCGCGGTGCCCTTGTCGGCGGCGACGACGAGGTAGGTGTCGTCCTCGTCGTGGCGCACGACGTCCTTGGGCGGCACGACCTCGCCGGCGACCATGTTGTCGGTGATGTCGAGCAGACCGGAGATGAAGGTCTTGTACGAGGCGATGCCCTCGGCCAGCCATGCGTCGCGGTCCACGGACGGGTCCGGCAGCCGCTTGCCGACGAAGCCGCCCTTGGCGCCGACGGGCACGATGACGGTGTTCTTCACCATCTGCGCCTTGACCAGGCCCAGGACCTCGGTGCGGAAGTCCTCGCGCCGGTCGGACCAGCGCAGACCGCCTCGGGCGACCTTGCCGAAGCGCAGGTGCACGCCCTCGACGCGCGGGGAGTAGACCCAGATCTCGAACGCCGGGCGCGGGGCCGGCAGGTCCGGGATGGCCTGCGGGTCCAGCTTGATCGACAGGTACGGGTGCGGGTTGCCCGCCGCGTCGCGCTGGAAGTGGTTGGTGCGCAGCGTGGCCTTGATGACGGTGAGGAAGGCCCGCAGGATGCGGTCCTCGTCCAGGCTGGCGACCTGGTCCAGGGCGCCGTCCAGCTCCTCCAGCATCCCGTCGATCAGCTCGTTGCCGGCGCGCTGGAGCGCGGGCGACATCCGGGCCTCGAACAGGTTGACCAGGAGGCGGGTGGTGTGGACGTTGTTGCTGAGGGTGTCCTCCATGTACGCCTGGCTGAACGGCGAACCAGCCTGCCGCAAGTACTTGGCGTAGGCCCGCAGCACCATGGCCTGGCGCCAGTCGAGGCCGGCCTTCAGCACCAGCATGTTGAAGTTGTCGTTCTCCGCCTCGCCGGTCCAGACGGCCGCGAAGGCCTCCTGGAAGCGGGTGCGCGCGTCGTCGCCCTCGATGCGCTCGGGCATCCGCAGGCCGAAGTCGTAGATCCAGGCGGTCGTCCGGTCCGAGCAGCGCAGCTCGTACGGGCGCTCGTCGACGACCTCGACGCCGAGCCGGTGCAGCACCGGCAGCACGGCGGACAGGGAGACCGGCTCACCCGTGCGGTAGATCTTGAAGCGTCGCTCGCCGGGGGCGGCGCCGACCGGCTCGTACAGGCTGAGCTCGAAGTCGTGGCCGCCGCCGGCCACGGTCAGCTTCTCCAGGTGACCGAGGTCGGAGACGGCGCCGCGCGGGGTGTGGTCGGCCTTGTAGCCCTCGGGGAACGCCTGGCCGTAGCGGCGCAGCAGCTCGGCGGAGCGCTCCTCGCCGACCTCGGCGGTCAGGGTCTCGGCGAAGCCGTCGGCCCAGGAGCGGGCGGCTTCCACCAGGCGGGCCTCGATGCGGTCGCCGTCGGCGTCGGTGAGGTCGGGCAGGGTGGCACCGGGCTCGACGCGGACGACGAAGTGCAGCCGGGAGAGGACCGACTCGGTGTTCCAGGCGGTGAAGTCGACGCTGGTGCCGCCGAGCTCCTCCTTGAGGATGTCGATCAGGCGCAGCCGCACACCGGTGGTGTAGCGGTCGCGCGGCAGGTAGACCAGGGCGGAGTAGTAGCGCCCGTACTCGTCGCGGCGCAGGTACAGCCGCAGCCGGCGGCGCTCCTGGAGGTAGAGGACGCTGGTGGCGATGGCCCGCAGCTGATCGGTGTCCGTCTGGAACAGCTCGTCGCGCGGGTAGGTCTCCAGGATCTGGAGCAGGTCGCGCCCGTCGTGGCTGTCGGGGCTGAAGCCGGCGTCGTCCAGGACCTTGGCGACCTTGCGGCGGATGACCGGGACACGGCGGACGGACTCGGTGTACGCGGCGGAGGAGAACAGGCCCAGGAAGCGCCGCTCGCCGATGACGTTGCCCTCGGCGTCGAACTTCTTGACCCCGACGTAGTCGAGGTAGGAGGGGCGGTGCACGGTGGCGCGGCTGTTGGCCTTGGTGAGGACGAGCAGCTTGTGCTCGCGGGCCTTGGCGCGGGCGTCCGCCGGGAGCCGGTTGAAGGACTGCGAGGAGGGGCGCGCCAGCGGCGCGTGGTGGCCGTCGTGGTGCCCGTCGGCGGTGTGGGAGGGGTCGGAGCGCAGGATGCCCAGGCCGGTGCCGGGAACGGCCGTCAGGACGTCCTCCTCGCCGTTCTCCGTGGCGGCCTTGGTCAGGTCGTACTCGCGGTAGCCGAGGAAGGTGAAGTGGTCGGCGGCCAGCCAGCGCAGCAGCTCGCGGGCCTCGTCGATCTCGGTGCCCGGGATGTCGTCGGTGGGCTCGTCGGCGAGGGTGTCGGCGATGCGCAGGGCGGCGTCGCGCATCTTGCCCCAGTCCTCGACCGTCTCGCGGACGTCGTTGAGGACGCGCAGCAGGTCGGCGGCGATCTGCTTGAGGTCCTCGCGGTCGGTCTCGCGGTCGATCTCGACGTGGATCCAGGACTCGATGAGGGCGTCGTGCGGCAGCTCGGCGTCCTTGCCGGCGCCGTGGGCGTCGCAGGCGGAGCCCAGGACCTCGAGGAGGCGGCCGGTCACATCGCGGCGGACGATCACCTGCGGGTGGATGACCAGGTGGATGCCGCGGTTCTGCCGGGAGAGCTCGTTGGTGACGGAGTCGACCAGGAAGGGCATGTCGTCGGTGACGACCTCGACCACGGAATGGCTGGAAGTCCAGCCGTTCTCCTCCACGGTCGGGGTGTGGACGCGCACGTTGGCCGTGCCCTGCGGCCGGTTCTCGGCCAGCCGGTAGTGCGAGATCGCCGCACCGTAGACGTCGACCGGGTCCCGTCCGGTGAGGTCCTCGGGAGCGGTGTGCAGGTAGTAGCGCTGGAGGTAGGCGGCCAGGGTCGCCCGGTCGAGCCCGCCCTCACCCTTCTCAGCGACCCGCGCCGCCCGCTCGAGCAATTCGGCCTTGGCTTCGTCCAGCTTGGTCTGCATGTCCTCTGGCTCCTGTCGCGCGCCGTTGCGTGACATAGGTGGTGATGGCTGCCCGTCGCGACGCGGGGTCTCCGGTCGTCATCGACGGTATGCCGGGATGAGGGGTTGCCGGGCGATTCTGGGAGAACTTCGTCATCCGTGCCCGGTTCCAGGGACCAGCGGCGACCCGGGCGCTGTGGCGGCCCGGGCGCAGGACAGAGGCATCGGCGCCCCTGCGGGATATCGCGCTGATCACCTGGTAAGGCTATCGCTCTTCCCCCCGATATCGTCACGGGCTGCTTCTGTACAAATCCGGGGGTCGAAATTTGACGCTCTGGACAGCGACGGCTCAGCCGACGAGACGCTCGGCCTCCGCGACGGCCTCCGCGAGCGTGTCGACGACCGGCACCCCCGCCTCCACCAGGCTCTCCCGGCTGTGGGAACCACCCGTGTACAGCACGGCGTGGGCGCCCACGTGCGCCGCGGCCACCGCGTCGTCCACCGCGTCGCCGATGACGACCGTGCGGCCGGCGGCGATGCCGCCGAGCCCGTCGAGATGGCGGGCCATGTGCTCGGTCTTGCTGCCGCCGGAAGGTCCCGTGCGTCCGTCCACCCGGATGAATCTGCGCTCGATGCCGAAGCCCCGGACCAGCGGGACCAGGTCCTCGTGCCCGTACATCGACATGATCGATTGGGTGCCGCCGGTCTCCTGCCAGCCGGCCAGCAGCGACTCCGCGCCGTCCGCGAGGCCGCAGCGTATGTGGTGGTCCTGGTAGTGGCGCTGGAAGACCAGGTCCATGTGGTCCCACTCGGCCTGCGTCGGCAGGCGGCCCATCAGCCGCTCGTAGAAGCGCGGGATCGGCACGCAGTACAGCGCGCGGTACCGGGCCAGGGTGATGGGCTCCAGGCCGATCTCCGCGAAGGCGGCGTTCGTCGCCGACATCACCGCGTCGATGTCGTGGAAGAGCGTGCCGTTCCAGTCCCAGACGATGTGCGCCGTGTGCTTGCCCATGTTGTGCGTCCCCATGCGTCGACGGTACCGGGCGGGTACGACAACGCGGTCAGAGGAGGTTCGGGATCTCCTGGACGCCGAACCACAGCAGCTCGTGGTCCTCGGCGCCGTCCACCGTGAACTGCGCGTCGTCGTCGCCCCGGTCCGCCGCGCCCAGCGCGGCCGCGGCGGCGGCCACGTCCTCCTCGGCGTCGCCGGAGTCGACGTGCACGGCCGCGGCCTTCTTCAGCGGCACCGGCTCCCGCAGCCGCACCGCGCCGAACTCCGACTGGTCCAGGCCGCGCTCCACCTCGGCGCTCACCGCGCCGTCCGGCACGTCCACCGCCACGACCACCCGTCGGCGCGGGGCGGCCGGCTCGGCGGCCAGCTGCCGCAGCGAGCCCAGGGCGGCCCGGCCGAGCGCCGCGTACTCCAGCTCCTCGATGTCGTCGGAGACGTACCACTCGCGCAGGGCCGGGGTGACGGCGTAGGCGTCCAGCGGGGCCGGGCCCAGCTGGCCCGCCTTGTGCGCCTCGGCGAGACCGTGGAGGGTCAGAGGGACGTAGACGCGCATGACCGCCGCTTTCCTGATTCCTGACGACTTACGGATGGTGGTGCCAGCATACGGGCGGGAGTACCCCTTCGAAGTGCCGGTCGGCCCCTGTGCGCGGGGCCGCCGGAGCCGGCCGTCACGCGCTCCGCCCGCCCGCCACGGCCCGCCACCCCCGGATAGGTGAACGCAGCCGGCCCCCGCGCGGCCGCCCGCTCCTGCTTGCCGCACGCCGGAGGACGCCGATAGAAGATCACCGACCGAAGCTACCGCCCGGTACGGCACGCCGACCGGGCCCGGCGACGCGGGGGCGATCGCATGTACAGGACCAGGGGACCGGCCGGCACCAGGCAGTACGGCCCGCCGCGGCGCACGGACGCCCGGCGCCCGGGAGCCGACCCCGCGGCCCGGCGCCACGAGCGGGAGCGGCGGCACCCGCGCTACTGGTTCGCCGAGCGGCTGCTGCTCACCCTCAGCGGACAGCGTCCGGTCCACTGGATGCTCGGACACACCCTCCCCCCGGCCTACGACCAGCTGGCGGAACTGGCGCCGGGAGCGCCCCTGCGCCCCGCACCTCCGCACCGCGCCACCCCGTTCGTACGCCACTGCGACGAGTTCCAGCCCCGGCCCGGGGTGATCGAGGCGTTCGCCCGCATCGCCTCCGGCGACCGGCTGCAGGCGCTGGCCTTCCGGCTGGAGCACTGCCCGGACCAAAAGTGGCGCTGCGCGGCCGTGGAGCTGGGCGGGGCGCGCACCTGAGCGGCACACGCCGAAGGGGGCGGGACACGTCCTGTGTCCCGCCCCCTTCCGGAGCCACTGCGGCGGTTACTTCCTGCGACGGCGGCCGCCACCGTTCTTCTGCGCCTTGCGACGCTCGGCGCGGGTCATGCCGTCGGCCTCGGAGCGGAACTCACCGGTGTCGTCGTTGGCGAAGTCGCCCTCGACCACGCCGCCCTCACCGTCGACCGTGGGGGCGGAGAAGTGCAGCCGGTCGGGCCGCTGCGGAGCGTCCAGGCCCTTGGCGCGGATCTCGGGCCGGGCGGCCGGCACGGTGTCCTGGACCTTCTGCAGGGAGGGAGCCTGCGCGCCCTCCTCGACCGGGACCTCCTCAAGCTGCTGGTCGACCTGGACCTCCAGGTTGAACAGGTAGCCGACGGACTCCTCCTTGATGCCCTCCATCATCGCGGTGAACATGTCGAAGCCCTCGCGCTGGTACTCGACCAGCGGGTCCTTCTGGGCCATCGCCCGCAGGCCGATGCCCTCCTGGAGGTAGTCCATCTCGTAGAGGTGCTCACGCCACTTGCGGTCCAGGACCGACAGCACGACGCGGCGCTCCAGCTCACGCATGATGTCGGAGCCGAGCTGCTCCTCGCGGGCCGCGTACTGCTCGTGGATGTCGTCCTTGACGGACTCGGCGATGAACTCGGCCGTGATGCCCGCGCGGTCGCCGGCCGCGTCCTCCAGCTCCTCGATGGTGACCTTCACCGGGTAGAGCTGCTTGAACGCGCTCCACAGCCGCTCCAGGTCCCACTCCTCCGCGAAGCCCTCGACGGTCTCCTGGCGGATGTAGTCGTCGATGGTGTCGTCCATGAAGTGCGTGATCTGATCCTGCAGATCCTCGCCCTCCAGGACCCGGCGGCGCTCGGCGTAGATGACCTCGCGCTGGCGGTTGAGCACCTCGTCGTACTTCAGGACGTTCTTGCGCGTCTCGAAGTTCTGCTGCTCGACCTGCGACTGGGCGGAGGCGATGGCACGGGTGACCATCTTGTTCTCGATCGGCACGTCGTCGGGCACGTTGGCCATGGCCATCACGCGCTCGACCATCTGGGCCTTGAACAGACGCATCAGGTCGTCGCCCAGCGACAGGTAGAAGCGGGACTCGCCCGGGTCGCCCTGACGGCCGGAACGACCGCGCAGCTGGTTGTCGATGCGCCGCGACTCGTGGCGCTCGGTGCCCAGGACGTACAGGCCGCCGAGCGACTTGACCTCCTCGAACTCGGCCTTGACCGCGGCCTCGGCCTTCTCCAGGGCGCTGGGCAGCGCCTGCGCCCACTCCTCGACGTGCTCCACCGGGTCCAGGCCGCGCTGGCGCAGCTCCGCCTCGGCGAGGTCGTCGGGGTTGCCTCCGAGCTTGATGTCGGTACCGCGGCCGGCCATGTTGGTGGCGACCGTGACGGCGCCCTTGCGGCCGGCCTGGGCGACGATCTGCGCCTCGCGCTCGTGGTGCTTGGCGTTGAGCACCTCGTGCGGGATGCCGCGCTTGGCCAGCTGCTGCGAGAGGTACTCGGACTTCTCGACCGAGGTGGTGCCGACCAGGATCGGCTGCCCCTTCTCGTGCTTCTCGGCGATGTCCTCGACCACGGCGGCGAACTTCGCGACCTCGGTGCGGTAGATCAGGTCCGACTGGTCCGCACGCTGCATCGGCCGGTTCGTCGGGATCGGCACCACGCCGAGCTTGTAGATCTGGTGGAACTCGGCGGCCTCGGTCATGGCCGTACCGGTCATACCGGACAGCTTGCTGTAGAGGCGGAAGAAGTTCTGCAGGGTGATCGTGGCGAGCGTCTGGTTCTCGTCCTTGATGTCCACCCCTTCCTTCGCCTCGATCGCCTGGTGCATGCCCTCGTTGTAGCGGCGGCCGGCGAGGATACGGCCGGTGTGCTCGTCGACGATCATGACTTCGCCGTCCATGACGACGTAGTCCTTGTCCTTCTTGAACAGTTCCTTCGCCTTGATGGCGTTGTTCAGATACCCGACCAGGGGGGTGTTGACCGACTCGTAGAGGTTGTCGATGCCCAGCCAGTCCTCGACCTTGGCCACACCGGCCTCGTGGATGGCGACGGTGCGCTTCTTCTCGTCGACCTCGTAGTCGCCGGTCTCCTCGACGCCCTTCTGCGGGTTGGCGGGCTCACCCTTGGTGAGCCGCGTGACCAGCTTGGCGAAGTCGCCGTACCACTTCGTGGCCTGGTCGGCCGGGCCGGAGATGATCAGCGGCGTACGGGCCTCGTCGACCAGGATGGAGTCGACCTCGTCGACGACCGCGAAGTTGTGGCCGCGCTGGACGAGCTCGTCCTGCGACCAGGCCATGTTGTCGCGCAGGTAGTCGAAGCCGAACTCGTTGTTCGTGCCGTACGTGATGTCGCAGCCGTACTGCTCGCGGCGCTGCGCCGGGGTCATGTTGGCCAGGATGCAGCCGACCGACAGACCGAGGAACTTGTGCACCCGGCCCATCAATTCGGAGTCGCGCTCGGCGAGGTAGTCGTTGACCGTGATCAGGTGCACGCCCTTGCCCGACAGCGCGTTCAGATACGCCGGGAGGGTACCGACGAGGGTCTTGCCCTCACCGGTCTTCATCTCCGCCACGTACCCCATGTGCAGGGCGGCGCCACCCATGAGCTGGACGTCGTAGTGACGCTGGCCGAGCACGCGCTTGGCCGCCTCACGGACGGTCGCGAACGCCTCGGGCATCAGGTCGTCCAGGCTCTCGCCGTCGGCGTACCGCTGCTTGTACTCGTCGGTCAGCGCGCGCAGCTCGGCGTCGGAGAGGTTCAGGAAGTCCTCTTCGATGGAATTGACCTGGTCCGCGATGCGGTGCAGTTTGCGCAGGATCTTGCCTTCTCCTGCACGCATGATCTTGCCGAAGACGGACACGTAGGCTGGCTCCTTGCCGGTCGGGCCTGTGCACGGTCGGGTGCGCGGGCACGACGGGACAGTCCCCGCCGCAACGGCCATCGTAAGCGAGGACCCCACCGCGCCGGGAGGTCCGTCGTCACCGAGGCCGGGTGTCACCCGCACGGAGAACGAACGCCGCGTCCGGAAAGTGCCGGGCTCCGATATTCGGACACGGTTTCCGCCGCCGAATCTAGACTCCGCCCATGGAGCCCGTACGTCTGACCACCGAGCGGCTGGTGCTGCGCCCCTTCACCTCCGCCGACGTCCCCGCCGTGCACGCCGCCTGCCAGGACCCGGACATTCCGCGCTACACCGGCGTGCCCTCCCCGTACACGCCGGAGGACGCCCGTGCCTTCGTCGAGGAGACGTGCCCGCGCGAGTGGGCCGAGGACTGCACGTACACGTTCGGCGTCTTCACCCGGGACGGGGAACAGCTGACCGGCTCGATGAGCCTGGTACGGCTCGCCCAGCTGCGCGCCCCCGAGCGGCAGGCGGAGCTCGGCTACTGGACGGCCAAGGAGCAGCGCGGCCGGGGCTACACCGTGGAGGCGGCGCACGAGGTGATCCGCTGGGCCTTCGAGGACCTGGGCGTCGAGCGACTGGAGTGGTACGCCGAGGCCGGCAACGAGGCCTCGCGCGGCGTCGCCCTCAAGGCGGGCTTCCGGATGGAGGGCACCCTGCGTTCGAAGATCCCCTACAACGGCACGCGCCGCGACGCCTGGATCGGCTCCCTGCTCCCCTCGGACCTGGGGATGCCGACGCGCGCCCCCTACCTGCCGTTTCCCGAGCGCGGCTGATCCTTTCCCGGGCGTTGTCAGTGGCCGCCTCTAGGGTGATCGGTATGACAACTGCCGTCACCGCCAAGGCCCGTACGGCCGGGGCTCCCCGCCCCCAGGCCCGGCTCTCCGCCGACGAGGCCCGCCGCCTGGCGCTGCGCGCCCAGGGCCTGCTCGGGGCCCCCGACCGGCGGGCGGGCGCCCGCGGGGTGCTGCGCCGGCTGGGCGCGGTCCAGCTGGACACGATCTCGGTGCTGGCCCGCTCGCACGAGCTGGTGCCGTACGCCCGCCTGGGCGCCCTGGGGCGCACCGCGGTGGAGTCGGCGTACTGGAGCGGCGACCACGCCTTCGAGTACTGGTCGCACGCGGCCTGCATCCTGCCGGTCGAGGAGTGGCCGCACTTCGCCTTCCGGCGCCGGGCCATGAAGGCGCGCGGCCACCGCTGGCACGTGATGCAGGACTCCGAGCGCTCGTGCGCGGCCGTGCGGGACCGGCTCAGGGCCGAGGGCCCCCTGACGGCAACGGAATTGGGCGGCGCCAAGAACGGCTGGGGGCACCTCCCAGCGGCAGCTGGGGGAGAGTGGTACGACTGGTCCGAGACCAAGATCGCGGTGGAGTGGCTGCTGGACACCGGCGAGGTGGTCTGCACCCGGCGGCGCGGCTGGAAGCGGGTGTACGACCTGGCCGAGCGGGCGGTCCCGGACGCGCTCCTGCACGACGACATCGACGACGGCGAGTGCATACGGCGCCTGGTCGCGCAGGCGGGCGCGGCGATGGGGGTGGCCACCCGGGCCGACCTGGCGGACTATCACCGGCTCAAGGGCGAGCAGGTCGACGCCGTCATAGCCGGTACGGGCCTGGTGCCGGTGGAGGTGGAGGGCTGGTCCAAGCCGGCGTGGGCGGATCCGGCGGCGCTGGCCGACGAGCCCCGGGGGCGGCATCGCACGACGCTGCTCTCGCCGTTCGACTCGCTGATCTGGGACCGGCCGCGCACCGAGCGGCTCTTCGGCTTCACGCACCGGCTGGAGGCCTACGTCCCCAAGGCGAAGCGGGTGCACGGCTATTTCGTGATGCCGCTGCTGACGGGCGGCCGGCTGGCGGGCCGGGTGGATCCGGCGCGCGACGGCGGGACGCTGGTGGCGCGGCAGGTGTCGATGGCGGGCCCCAAGGCCGTGGAACCCATGGCCCGGGCGCTGCGGGAGGCGGCCGAGTGGGTGGGCTGCGACGCCGTGCGCATCGAGCGCTGCGACGACGCGAAGCTGGCCGCCGCGCTGGTCCGCGCCCTGGGCTGATCCGCTCACCGGATCTCGAGGATCTTCTCCCTCATCGCATAGACCACCGCCTCCATCCTGGAGTGCAGCTGCAGCTTCTCCAGGATGTTGCGGACATGGTTCTTGACCGTGTTCTCGCTGATGAACAACTCCTTGGCGATGTCACGGTTGTTCATGCCGGTCGCGACGAGCTTGAGCACCTCCAGCTCGCGGTCGGTGAGCCGGGGCGCCGGCACCAGCCGGCGCTCGTCGGTGCGCTGGATCATCGACTTGAACTCGGTGAGCAGCTTGGACGCCATCGACGGGCTGATCTGGGACTGGCCGTCCGCCACCGCCCGGATCGCGGTCGCCACCTCGTCGGTGGAGATCTCCTTGAGGAGATAGCCGGTGGCCCCGGCCTTGATGGCGTCGTAGAGGTCGGCTTCCTCGTCGCTGATCGTCAGCATGATGATTTTCGCGCTGGGCGCCACCTCCTTGATGGAGGTGCAGGCCTCGATGCCGCCGCGCTTGGGCATCCGTACGTCCATCAGCACGATGTCCGGCAGCAGGTCGGCCGCCTTGTCCACCGCCTCCGCACCGTCCCCGGCCTCCCCCACGACCTGGATGTCCTCCTCGTGCGCCAGCACGATCTCCAGCCCCCGGCGGAAGAGGGCGTGGTCGTCCACGACCAGGACCCGGATGGGTTCCTCCCGCGTGGCGCCCCGGTCCGCGCGGGCGCCCTCGTCGTCGTCCTCGCCGGGCACGCTCACGGGCCCGAACCTGTCCGCCATCGTTCCTCCCCCAGAAGGCCATGGCCCCTTGCGGTTGCACTGTCTGCGCCGCGCCAACCCGTTCCGGCGGGCCGGTGGTTGGGCTCGACCATGATTTCATGCCGGACCGCTCTTCCATGGCCGCATGGATCGGTGCCCCGGGAGCGCGTCAGCGCTCCGAGGGCACCGGGACGGGCCGGCGGCTCACACGTGCCCCGGCCGCACACGGCGGCCGGGGCCTCGCGGATCAGCCGCCGAGCTCACCGCCCGCACCACCGGGCTCTCCGGTGTAGAAGGGGTCGCTGTTGAGACGGATGACGCCGTAGTCGTAGGCGTGCCGCCGGTAGACGACACTGGGCATCTTCGTCTCGGAGTCGACGAACAGATAGAAGTCGTGGCCGACCAACTCCATTTCGTAGAGTGCCTGGTCGAGCGCCATGGGGGCCGCGGAGTGCGTCTTCTCGCGGACCACCAGGGGGCCTTCGCCCCGGATCTCCAGCGGTCCCATATGGGTGACGGGCACCTCGCCCGGACCCTGCTCCGCGGTGAGTTCGCCCTTGTCGTTGAGTTCCGCCGCGCCGCTGACCAGCGCCCCGACACCGCTCGCCGGGATGCGTCCGTTGCCCCGGCGGGCGAGACGCTTGTCGTGCTGCTTGCGCATCCTCGCCTCGAGCTTGCTCGTGGCGAGATCGAGCGCGGCGTAGGGATCCGTCGCTGCGGCCTCCGCCCGGATCACCGGTCCACGGGAACGCACGGTGATCTCCACGCGGTCGGAGCGGTCGGACTGCCTGGGGTTGGGCTCCTTGGACACCTCCACGTCGAGGCTGATCACCTTGCCGTCGAGCTTCTGGATCTTGTCCAGCTTCAGCTTCTCGGCCACGTGCTTGCGAAACCGCTCGGGGACCTCTGTCTTGCGGCCCTTGACGACGATGTCCACGCAGAACTCCGTTCCCGGATCGCTCCGCCGAAGGTTGCGGAGCACATCCCTCTTGCATCAGGCCCCGGGGATACCCGGAACCACCGACTAGGCGGTTTTCACCTCCTCCTCCCCCGTCGACAAGATCTACACCCCATCGCTTCCCGGCTCTTCTCGCTTGTTCCAAGCTTCATCGAAGGCATACGAAGCGCGCCAATCGGAGATATGAGGCATAGCTCTTGCCATTCCTCACAACCGAACATATCTCGCTCGGAAGCCCGTCGGTACCCCCTACCGCAACGTACCTCCATTCAGGTGTTTCACGACCGTTTCCATCAGGAACGCAGGGCGTTCTCCGTCAGTTCCGGTTGGATTCGAAAGCTCGTGGAGCAGCAGCGACCACGGCCGCTCCCACGATGCGCCCGCCCGCGCCCGAGACCGCACGCGCGGCCTCCGCCAGCGAGGCTCCGGTCGTCATCAGATCGTCGACCAGCACGACCGGCCCTCCTTCCCTCCAGAGGCGGTCCACTCCCCCGGCTACCCCCATCGCCCCCGACACATTCGCCCTGCGCTGCCGGGCGTCGAGCCCCGACTGGTCCGCCACGGCCCGCCGCAGCCGCAGCACCGCCGCCACCCGCGCGGGCACTCCGGCCGCCCGCAGCACCCGGGCCGCCGCCAGCCCGATCCGCCGTCCCGCGTCGTGGCCCCGCCCGGCCACCGCACGCCGCGCGGAAGGCACCGGAACGAGCAGCAACGGCCCCCTGCGGGCCCTTACGCCCCGCCCCGCACCTGAGCAACCGGCCACCCGTACCGCGCCCGCCAGCGCGGCACCCAGAGGTTCCGCCAGTCCCAGGCCGCCCCGCTCCTTGTGCGCGAGCAGCACCGCCCGCACCGCGTCGCCGTACCGCGCGGCCGCGTGCACACGCGGCAAGCCCGCGGGCACCGGATCCGGCCACACCCGCCGCACCGCCCGCCCGCACAGCTCCTCACGGCACTCGTCGCACAGCACGACACGGGACCGTCCGCATCCCGCGCAGTCCGCCGGCAGCACCAATCCGGCGATCTCCTGCCACCACCCGCCCATGCATCCACTGTCCCGCCGCCGGCACGGGCCCGCCACCCCTGTGGATAACTCCCGCACGGGCTCATGACCAGCGGCTGTGCGCACGAGGCCGCGCGCCCGGCGGGGAGTCGCGTCCGTGCGTACGTCCCGTGCCCCGGCGCCTACCCCGGGTAGACCGGCGCCGAGCCTTCCTTGGTCACCAGCTTCCAGTTGGTGTCCGGCTGCAGCCGCACGATCCCGCCCTCGCCCTCGGCGACCAGCGTCTGGGCCTTGCCCGGGGTCTCAGGAGCGGCCACGCCGCGCACACCCGTGATGCCCGGCAGCCCCGAACCGTTCGGTTGGGAGCCATCCGTCTCGATGTACTGCAGCTGCTGCAGGCCACCCTGCTCGCTGCCCGCCACCAGCAGTCTGCTGGCGCCCGCCCACGAAACGGCGTTCACTTCCTCCAGCCGGGGCGCGACGGAGCGCAACTCCTGCACCGACAGACTCGGCCGCCCCGCGCTCCCCTGCCGCTCGACCCTGCCGAGCTTGAGGACCGTATGGTCGCCCTTCGTCACCAGCAACGCGATCCGCACCCCGTCCGCCGACACCCGCAACCCGGTGATCCGCCCGCCGTCGAGCCCGGGCACCCGGACCTCCTCCGGCGCGCCCGTACCGCCTGCCAGCCGCAGCAGCCGCGGCTTCTCCGGGTCCTGGTCCGCGACCCACAGGTCACCCAGCCCGTCCCAGCTCGGCGCCGTCAGCCCCGTCTTCGCGGACGTACCGCCCAGCACGCTCAGCCGGGCATCGCCCAGAGCCGCGCCCGACTGCAGGGAGGTGACGTACAGCGACTGTCCGTTGGCGGACACCGCCGCCGCCCGTCGCTCGGTCCGGTCCACCGCCACCGACCGCCACTGCACCGCACCGTCCGCGCCGAGGGGCCCCGCCACCCGGCGCGGCTCCTCGTCACCGTCGGCCAGGCTCACGATCCGGCGCTGCCCGTCCACGTAGTACTGCCGGTCCGGACGCCCGGACGTCTGGTCGGGCGCGTAGTACTTCGCCTGTTCCTTGCCGAGCGCACACAGCCGGGAGCCGTCCTTGCGCTGCAGCGTCACATCGGTGACCTTGGCCGACTCCTGCACCGTATAGAGCAGCTGCGCGGCCATCCGCAGGCACTGGTCCTGGTTGGCGCCCCCCGCCCGCTCGTTCAGCCGCACCTTCAGGGCGTTGGAGTCGTCGAGCGACAGCCGCTGGTCCTGCAGCCGCGTCCCCGTCGGGAAGGCCGTGCCGGCGACCGGGTCGAGCCACGTCGTCGGACCGTCCAGCAGGGCCTTCACCGTCGACGTCACGGGGTCTATCCGCTTGCGCAGATAGACGGGATCGGCGACGAGCACGTCGCGCGCCCTGCCGCCACCGGAGCCCAGCTCGGCAAAGTAGTACTTATTGACCGAACGGTAGATGCGCTGGAACTCGGACGCGCCCAGCACCAGACCCGGTTCGAGAGCGTCGATGCGCCACTCACCGTCCTCGCGCGCCAGGTGCAGCTGCGCCTTGTAGTCGCGCTCGTCCGGCTTGTACGCGTGTTTGGCGTCCACCACCGCGATCTGCTTGCCGGTGAGCGTGACGGTGTACGCCTGCTCCCGGTCACCGCCGACCCGCTCCACGCGCACCTGCGGCGTCTGGGCCAGCACGATGGTCGACGCCGACGGGTCCCACTGCCGCTTCACGGCCTTCGCCAGGTACATCCGGGCCGTGTCGTAGTTCGGGTCGTCGCTCGTGGTCGCCTCCAGGAAGCCCGCCACGAGCTCCAGCGGCTGCTCGTTCTTGCGCGGCGGCACCCCGTACACCCGCACCTGCGCGTCGGCGTCCGCGCGCTGGGAGGAGTCCACGGAATTGACCGAACCGCTGTCCGGCATGGAAGCGCAGCCCGCCAGCAGGCCGCCGCCGACCGCCAGCGCGAGGACGCCCGCCACCGGACGCGCGCGGCGAGTGCCCTTACCCCTGACCGTCACGGTCGCCTCCGGTCCTGCCTCCGCCGCGGGGCGCCCTGCCATCCGCCGAGCCGTCCGCCTTGCCGTCGGCCGCGCCGTTCGCGCCACTGCCGCCGGCCTCGTCACCGGACCGTTCGCCGGGCGCCTTCTCACCGCTCTTCTCGCCGCCCAGCGTGCCGCCCGGCCGCGTCACCACGCGCGCGCCGCTGCCCGGCAGAGCCGTCGGGTCGGCCGTAGGACGTACGTTCTTGTTCTGCACCGGTACGGGCGACCCCCGGCCCGGCAGCACCGGCGGCATGCCCGCCTCGTTCAGTCCGCGATTGCGCCGGGAGTCCTCGGGCTCGAGCGGGATCGGCGAACCGCGCAGCGGATCGCCCGCCGTGCGCGGCAGCGTCAGCCGGAACTGCGAACCGCCGCCCGGCTCGCCCCACGCCTGCAGCCAGCCACCGTGCAGACGCGCGTCCTCCACGGCGATCGACAGGCCCAGACCGGTACCGCCGGTCGTACGGGCCCGGGCGGGGTCGGCGCGCCAGAACCGGTTGAACACCCGCGTCGCCTCGCCCGGCTTGAGACCCACGCCGTAGTCGCGCACCGCGACCGCCACCGCACCGCCGGCCGTGGCCAGCCGCACGATCACGTCCCGGCCCTCGCCGTGCTCGACGGCGTTGACCACCAGGTTGCGCAGAATGCGCTCCACACGCCGCGCGTCCGCCTCGGCGATCACCGGCTGCTCGCTGCCGCGCACCAGCAGCCTGCTGCCCTTGCGGTCCGCCAGCGGCAGCGCGCCGTCCACCACGCGGTTCACCACGTCGCGCAGGTCTATCGGCTCGGCCTCCAGCGCCGCCGCACCCGCGTCGAAACGACTGATCTCCAGCAGATCGGCCAGCAGCGACTCGAAGCGGTCGAGCTGCCCGAACAGCAGCTCGGCCGAGCGCGCGGTGACCGGATCGAAGCCGTCGCGCGCCTCGTGAATGACGTCCGCCGCCATCCGCACGGTCGTCAGCGGTGTCCGCAGCTCGTGCGAGACGTCCGAGACGAACCGCCGCTGCATCCGCGACAGCTCCTCCAGCTGCTGAATCTTGACCTGCAGGTTCTGCGCCATCTTGTTGAAGGCTTCACCCAGACGTGCGATGTCGTCCTCGCCGGTGACCTTCATCCGCTCCTGCAGCACGCCCGCCGCGAGCCGCTCGGAGATGCTCGCCGCCATGCGTACGGGCGTGACGATCTGCCGCACCACCAGCCACGCGATGGCGCCCAGCAGCACCACCACGAACACCCCGGCGGTCGCCAGCGTGCCCTTGACCAGGCTGAGCGACTTCTCCTCCTGTGTGAACGGGAAGAGGTAGTAGAGCTGGTACGCCTTGCCGTTGACGTCGTAGAGCTGCTTTCCGACGATCAGCGCCGGCTCCCCCTCGTCGGAGGCGCTCCGCTTGATCGTCCCGGGCTTCTCGAACGTGCCCGGGCGACGGTCCAGCTGCTTGCGCAGGTCGGCCGGCACGCTGTGCTCGGGATCGATGTCCCCCGAGGCGCGCGGGCCGCCCGCACTGAGCGCCACCACGTGGTAGACGCCCTGCCCGCCACTGGCGAGCTGCTGCACGAGCGCCGTCAGCCACGCTCCGGAATCGGGGTTCCCACGCCCACCGGACTGCGAGCCGTCCTGGCCGCGCCCCTCGGCACCGGGGTCGGCGGCGTCACGCGCCGCCTTGAACCCGCCCTCGGCCTGGCTCTGCGAAGCGTGCCGCTTGGCGTCCAGCAGGCCGTTGCGCACCTGCCCGATCACGACCACACCGAGCAGCAGCACCACACCGAGCGACATCACCAGCGTGGTGGCGACCACCCGCAGCTGGATGTTGCGCCGCCACAGCCGCATCGCGGGCAGCAGCGGACGGCGCACCCAGCGCACATACAGGCGCAGCAACGGATGCACGGGCGCCGCGCCCGCGCCGTCGGACAGCATCCTTCCGGCGCGCCAGAGGCGACGGAAGATCGATATGCCGCCCGCCGCCGTGCCGACGGGCCGCCCCGCGTCCCGCTCCGGAGCGGCACCGTTGCCGGTCATGTCAGCTCGGCCCGGCCTTGTAGCCCACACCACGGACGGTCACCACGATCTCCGGCCGCTCGGGGTCCTTCTCGACCTTCGAGCGAAGCCGCTGCACGTGGACGTTCACCAGCCGCGTATCGGCGGCGTGGCGGTAGCCCCAGACCTGCTCCAGCAGCACCTCGCGGGTGAACACCTGCCACGGCTTACGGGCCAGCGCCACCAGCAGGTCGAACTCCAGCGGAGTCAGCGCGATCGACTGCCCGTCGCGCTTGACCGAGTGACCCGCCACGTCGATGACCAGGTCGCCGATCGCCAGCTGCTCCGGCGCCGGCTCCTCCGACCTGCGCAGGCGCGCCCGGATGCGGGCCACCAGCTCCTTGGGCTTGAACGGCTTCACGATGTAGTCGTCGGCGCCGGACTCCAGCCCGACCACCACGTCCACCGTGTCGCTCTTCGCCGTCAGCATCACGATCGGCACACCGGACTCGGCCCGGATCAGTCTGCACACCTCAATGCCATCACGGCCGGGCAGCATCAGATCGAGCAAAACAAGATCAGGTTTGACCTCTCGAAAAGCAGCCAGTGCCTTGTCGCCGTCCGCTACAAACGACGGCTCGAAACCTTCACCACGAAGCACAATTCCGAGCATCTCGGCCAGTGCTGTGTCGTCGTCGACGACAAGGACGCGTCCCTTCATATCGACATCATCCCATTACCCGATCGTGACCTGTCACACAGCTCCGCCAAACCCGCCTCCGTCACGGGGGAAACAACGCCGTTTTCCGTGACAATCGCGGTCACCAACTCGGGCGGTGTGACATCGAACGCAGGGTTGTACGCCTGAGTTCCGAGGGGCGCGACGGGCACGCCGGCCTCCGCACCGGGCAGCTCCGTCACCTCATGACCGGGTCGCTGTTCCACCTCGATGGCCGCCCCGTCGGCGGTCCCGAGGTCCACGGTCGTCGTCGGCGCGACGACGATGAACGGCACGTGGTGATAGCGCGCCAGCACGGCCAGCGGATAACTTCCCACCTTGTTGGCCACCGAGCCGTCGGCCGCTATCCGGTCCGCTCCTATCAGCACCGCGTCCACTTCGCCCGCCGAGAACAGCGAGCCCGCCGCATTGTCCGTGAGCAGGGTGTACGGCATTCCCGCACGCGCCGCCTCGTAGGCGGTCAGCCGGGCCCCCTGCAGCAGCGGCCGCGTCTCGTCGACCCACAGCCTGCGCAGCTCCCCGATCCGGTGCGCCGCGCCCACCACCGCCAGCGCCGTGCCCTCGCCGCCGGAGACCAGCGCGCCGGTGTTGCAGTGGGTCAGAACACGGAAGCCGCCGCCCGGCAGCAGTTCCTGCAGCAGGGCCAGGCCGTGCGCCGCCATGCAGGCGCTGGCCTCGGCGTCCTCGGCGTGCAGAGCCCTGGCCGCGGCCAGGGCGGCTGCGGCGGCCCTGCCCGCGTCACCGCCCCCCTTGAGGGCCCCCTGATAGGCCTCCAGGGCCCGCTGGACGCCGTAGGCCAGGTTCACGGCAGTGGGACGGGCGTGAGCGAGCAGTTCGGCCGCTCCGTCCACGTCGAAGCCCCGCGCGGCCGCGAGCGCGACCCCGTAGGCGCCGGCGACTCCGAGCAGCGGAGCGCCCCGTACGGCGAGGGTGCGGACGGCCTCTACGAGCGCGGGTACATCGGTGCAGACCAGTTCGATCTCGTCCGTGGGAAGCCGCCGCTGGTCGAGGAGGACGATCACGGGCCCTTCTGGCAGTTCCTCCCAGCGCAGAGCGGGGACGGTGGAAGTTCCGGTGAGGGACTGGGGTGCCGAGCGCTGATCAGCCATTAGTCCAGTCTGCCCCGCGTACACCAACTATTGAAGGGCTCCTCCGCCCCGCTCCCCCTTACGTGGCGCGCCACTCCGCCGTGGCGTTACGAGCCCGCTGGTGCCCGGGAGGCGCGTGACACGATGACCGCACTGGCAACCGGGCCCGGCGCCCGCCGCACGGCGAAGGAACGGGCATCAGAAGGAGCAGCAGAAAATGAACGACTCTCCGGGCCGGACCCCGTCCGGCCGGGACCGGGCGCGCGCCAACAGCAGCGGAGGCCCCGGCTGGGGCCAGGCGGGCGGCGGCTGGGGCAACAATCCCTGGCGGCCGGCGGTCCCCCCGGCGCCCCAGCCGGGCGTGATCCCGCTGCGGCCGCTGAGCGTGGGCGAAATCCTGGACGGCGCCTTCACCACCGCACGCAAGTACTGGCGGACCGCCCTCGGGGTGTCGCTGACGGTTGCCGTGGCGACCCAGGCGGTACGAACGGTGGTGACGGGCCTCTGGTTCCGCGATCTGGTGGACCTGAGCGCACTCCGCGACCAGGAGACGGCGAGCCTCGACGAGCTCGTGGAGGCCCTCAAGCAGGCATTGGGCGGCCTGGCGGCCGCTTCGCTGATCGGGCTCATCGGCTCGATCATCGCGGCTGCCATGCTGACCGTGGTGGTCAGCCGCGCCGTCCTGGGCCGTCCGGCTCCGGCAGGCGAGACCTGGGCGGCAGCCCGCCCCCGCCTGCTCTCCATGACGGGCCTGTTCTGCCTGGTCACGCTCCTGATCACCGGCTCCTTCGCCGTGGGGCTGGTACCGGGCCTGGCGCTCGTCGCGGCCGGAAACGAGAGCGGCGGAGTCGCGCTGACGGCCCTGGGCGGGCTGGCCGGCATGGCCGCGGCGGCATGGCTGTGGATTCGCTACAGCCTCGCGGCGCCGGCCCTGATACTGGAGAAGCAGGGCGTGATCGCCGCCATGCGGCGTTCCGGCAAACTCGTCAGCGGCTCATGGTGGCGGATCTTCGGAATACAGCTCCTGGCCACTCTCCTGGTTTTCGTGGTGAGTGCGATTGTCGAGATTCCGGCCGGCGTCATTGAATTGATCATGAACGGCGGTTCGCCGGATACCGTCCCGGTGACCTGGCCCTCTTTGATCATTAGCGGTATCAGCGCGACCATCAGCTCTGCGCTCACCCTGCCGATTACTGCCGGGGTCACCGCGCTGCTCTATATGGACCAGCGCATCCGCCGTGAATCGCTCGACCTCGAGCTGGCCCGTGCGGCCGGCCAGGGCAACGAGTAATAAGCCGTTTCGTCTCCGGGGATGCGGATGCATCCCCGGAGACCGGGCCGGAGACAACCTGTAACGGCTGGTTCCGGGCCGGAAATGCAAGAAAGCCCTGGCAGAGACCTTTCGGTCCCCACCAGGGCTTTCTGAATAATTGTTCGGCGGCGTCCTACTCTCCCACAGGGTCCCCCCTGCAGTACCATCGGCGCTGAAAGGCTTAGCTTCCGGGTTCGGAATGTAACCGGGCGT
>NZ_JBITZJ010000004.1:477518-755835 GCF_044546695.1 Streptomyces sp. NPDC053079 | reverse complement strand
GTTACATTCCGAACCCGGAAGCTAAGCCTTTCAGCGCCGATGGTACTGCAGGGGGGACCCTGTGGGAGAGTAGGACGCCGCCGAACAATTATTCAAAAAGCTCTGATGTATGGACTCCGGTTCATGCATCAGAGCTTTTTTGTTTTCACGATGAACTGTGCGGCGTCACGCCTCGTTAACGTCGCGTGGGCACCATCCGCGGCATGGGGACAGTGGAGTTGCTCAGGGCGGCAGGTGTGGGAACCGGCGACGAGGTCATCGTGCCCTCGTACGCCACGGCCGGGCCCGCCGAGGCCGTACGGAGCGTGGGCGCCCGGCCTGTGTTCGCCGACATCGATGCGCACAGCTTCTGCCTCGACCCCGCCTCCGTGGCCCGCGCCGTCACCTCACACACGGCCGCCATCATGCCCGTACACCTCTTCGGGCATCCCGCTGATCTGCTGGCCCTTCAGGCCGTCGCCGACGCGCACGGTGTCCGCCTCATCGAGCACGCGCCGCACGAGCCCGAGCCCGGCGAGGCCCTGCAGCGGCGCCGGGCCAACGCCGCCTACCTCGACGCCCGTCTCTCCGGGGTCGTGACGCCGGCCGTGGCTCCCGGAGTCGTGCACCGCTACCGCTCCTATGTGGTGCGCGTGCCCGGCAACGGTCGTCCCGACCGGGACGCCTTCGCCCGTGCGCTGCGGGCCCGGGGGATCGGATGCCGGGTGCCCGTGCAGACGCCGGTGCACCGACTCCCCGCCTACCGGCGGGAGTTGTGGCTGCCCGAGACCGAGCGGGCCGCCGGCGAATGCCTCGCTCTGCCCGTCCTGGCAGGGATGTCGCCCCGGGAACTGCACCGGCTGGTGGCGGCGTGCAACGCGCTCGGAGGGTTGTTGCCCGTAGCGGCCGCCTGATGGTCAAAAGCGCGTCCGAACATCGGGTATGCTTTATCTCGTTGCCGGCCCCAATAGCTCAGTCGGCAGAGCGTCTCCATGGTAAGGAGAAGGTCAACGGTTCGATTCCGTTTTGGGGCTCCACAGGAAAGGCCCCCGCCGTAAGGCGGGGGCCTTTCTCGTATCCCGGCTCCCTCAGGAGTCCTGAGGCTCCGGCACCCGCATCGCGAGGATGGCCATGTCGTCGGAGGCGGGCTCCGCGGCGAAACGTTCGACCGCACGGAGGACGCGCGCGGCCACCGCACCCGCCGTCAGGCCCGTGCAGTTCGTCAGGACGTCCGTCAGACCGTCGTCGCCCAGCATCCGCGTGCCCTCGCGGCGCTCGGTGACGCCGTCGGTGACGCACAGCAGCACGTCGCCCGGGTCCAGGGTGACCGTCTGCTCGTACAGCTCCAGGTCGTCCATGACGCCCAGCAGCGGCTGCGGGTCCGCGGCCGGCTCGACCGTGCCGTCCTGGCGCAGGCGCAGCGGCAGGGGATGACCGGCGCAGACGACCTTGAGGATCGCGCTGCCGTCGTGCTGGGGCCACAGCTCGCCGTAGAGAAGGGTGAGGAAGCGGCTGCGGGCGCCCTCGTCGAGGATGGCGGCGTTGAGCCGCTCGAGGACCGCGGGGCCGCCGAAGCCCTCGCGGGCCAGCAGGCGCAGCGCGTGCCGGGCCAGGCCGGTGACGGCCGCCGCCTCCGGGCCCGTACCGCAGACGTCGCCGATGGCGAAGCCGTAGGCGCCGTCGCGGATGGGGAAGAGGTCGTAGAAGTCGCCGCCGACCTCGTTGCCCTCGCCGGCGGCGCGGTAGATGACCTCGACCTCCACACCGGGGACCTCCGGCAGCTCCGGCGGGAGCAGGCTGCGCTGGAGGCTCTGGCTGATGGCGGTGCGCTCGCTGTAGAGGCGGGCGTTGTCCAGGGCGAGGGCGGCGCGGCGGGAGAGGTCCTCGGCGAGTTCGAGGATCTCCTGGCGGAAGTGGTCGTCGGTGGGCTTGCCGAGGGTGAGCATGCCGATGACGCGGTTGCGGGCCACCAGGGGGAGGACGACCGTTTCGCCGCCGACGGCCGCGGCCGTGGCGAGCGAGGTGCCCGGGCCGGGGATGCGGCCGGTGGCGTCGGCGAGGCCGAGGCTGCGCAGGGAGGTGCGCAGCGCCGCGGAGTGGGCGGCCTCGGCGGGGGCGGACCAGATGCGGGCGCCGGGGGTGGGGACCGGGTCGGGCGGGGCGACCTTGGACAGCAGGGCCTTGAGGCCGTCGATGCGGTCCTCGTCCTCGTGGAGGACGTAGGACAGCTCGGGTTCCGAGCTCTGGTCGGCGATCGTGTAGACCGCGCACCAGGTGGCCAGGGTCGGGACGGTCATCTGGGCCATGAGGGCCAGGGTCTGGTCGCGGTCGAGGGTGCCGGCGAGCAGGTCGGAGGCCTCGACGAGGAAGGAGAGGGAGCCGCGGCGCAGCCGTTCCAGTTCGCCGAGGCGGGCGGACTCGACGGCGAGGGCGATGCGGTCGGCGGCGAACTGCAGGCGCAGGGCCTCTTCGTTGCCGTAGCGGCGCGGGGATTCGGCGGCGACGCCCAGCGAGCCGGTGAGGCGGCCCTCGACCTTGAGCGGCACGGTGACGACCGAGCGCATTCCGGTGTCGGCGAGGAGGGGGACGGCGCCCGGTACGGCGCTGAGGTCGTCGTGGACGGCCGGCATGCGCGCGGAGCCGTAGCGGCCGGTGCCCGCCTCGACGGGGACGCGGGCGAAGCGCTGGCGGGTGGAGGGCAGGCCCGTGGAGGCGCGTACCTCCAGTTCCGTCTCGTCGTCGGTGGCGAGCAGGAGGTAAGCGGAGTCGCCGTCGAGCATGTCGCGGGCGCGCTCGACGGTGCGCTGGAGGAGTCCGTCGAGGTCGTCGGGGGCGGGGGAGCCGATGAAGACCTCGAAGGGGTCGGTCCCCGAGCCCCGTTCCGCGGCGGCCGCGTCGGGGGCCGGGGAGCGGGGCGGGCTCTGCAGGACGGCGCGCTCGTCGTCCCGTACGAGCAGGCAGACGGTCGAGGGGGAGCCGGCGGTGTCGCGGACGCGCAGGTGGGAGGCGTAGACGGGGATGATCCTGCCGTCGGCACCCCTTATTCCGTAGGAGCCCTCCCAGCGGGACAGGCGCAGGGCCTCGGCGATGCCGGTGGAGGTGCCGGGGGTGTGCGGCCAGGCCGCGAGGTCGGTGAGGGGCTTGCCCATGATCTGGTCGGCGGCGAAGCCGAAGAGTTCGTGGGCGTCGTCGTTCCAGGCGCTGATGCCGCCGGTGCGGTCGATCTGGATGACGGCGACGCGCACGCGGGCGTCGGCGACCGGCAGTGCTTCGGCGGGGAGGGCGGGGCCGGCGGAGCGGGTGCCCGCGGGGCGGTCGGGCAGGTCGATGCGGAACCAGACCGTCTTGCGGGTGGCGCTGTACTCGACGCCCCAGCGGGCGGCGAGTGCGGCGCACAGCAGCAGGCCGCGGCCGCCTTCGCGGTCGACGCCGCCGAACTGGCGGGCCGGGCTCTGCACGGGCAGCTCGCGCTCGGGGTAGCGGTCGGCGACCTCGACGCGTACGCCGGCGTCCATGCGGATGCACAGGACGTCGGCTGCGGTGCCGGCGTGGACGACGGCGTTGGTGACGAGCTCGCTGGTCAGGACGACGGCATCGTCGATGACGTCGGGGAAGCCCCAGCCCTGGAGGGTGTCCCGGACGAAGGCCCGGGCGGCGGCGACCGAGCGGCCGACCGGCTCGAAGGTGGCGGCAGCCCGCGCGGTGATCACAGGTCTCCTCGTGTATGTCTCGGCGATCTGCTCACACATGTGCAGCGCCCCTCCGTTGCCCTGGCCGGTTGCCAGGTTACTTACCTCCGCTGTGTGCGCGGATCCCGGTGCACAGGGATTCCACCTTGGGGGTGCCGGCGGACCGTGTGCGATGCTGCCGACTGTTATGGCCTGGTTGGGCCGGGGTGAAACACTGGGAAAGCTCGAAGCGGAAGCCCGACGAGGATGATCGACCCAGCGGGAGGGACACGGTGGAGTCTGGCGCAGCGGCGCGGGGCGTGAGCACGCGCGCGAAGGGCGGACGGTCCCGGCCCAACGGGACGACCGAAGTGGACACGGCTGCCCTGAACCGGCTGCGGTCGGCCTTGGAGGCGATGCGGGACGGGAACCTGCGCAAGCGGCTGACGGTCTCCGGCGACGGCGTGATGGCCGAGATCGCCGCCGTCTTCAATGAGGTGGCCGACCGTAATCTGCAGCTCACGGGCGAGCTGGCGCGGGTGCGCCGGGTGGTCGGCCGCGAGGGCAAGCTCGCGGAGCGGCTGGAGGTCGGGGCCTGCGAAGGGGCCTGGGCGGCGGCTATCGACGCCTCGAACGCCCTGGTGGACGATCTGGTGCGGCCGGTGTCCGAGGTGGGCCGGGTGCTGTCGGCGGTCGCCGAGGGCGATCTGGAGCAGCGGATGGATCTGCGCTCCCAGGGGGCCGACGGTGCGGCGCATCCGCTGCGCGGTGAGTTCCTGAAGGTCGGGCGGACGGTCAACGGGCTCGTGGACCAGCTGTCGGCGTTCACCGACGAGGTGACGCGGGTGGCGAGCGAGGTGGGCACCGAGGGCAAGCTGGGCGGCCAGGCCCGGGTGCGCGGAATGTCCGGTTCTTGGAAGGACCTCACGGATTCCGTCAACACGATGGCGTCCCGGCTCACCGCTCAAGTGCGTGATATCGCGCTGGTGACGACGGCGGTCGCCAAGGGCGACCTCTCCCGGAAGGTCACCGTTCACGTGGCCGGGGAGATGCTGGAGCTGAAGAACACCGTCAATACGATGGTGGATCAGCTGTCGTCCTTCGCCTCCGAGGTCACGCGGGTGGCCCGGGAGGTGGGTACCGAGGGCGAGCTGGGCGGTCAGGCGCAGGTGCCGGGTGTCGCGGGGGTCTGGAAGGACCTCACCGATTCGGTGAACCTCATGGCCGGCAATCTCACGGCGCAGGTGCGCGGTATCGCGCAGGTCACGACGGCCGTCGCCAGCGGCGACCTGTCGCAGAAGGTCACGGTGAGCGCGCGCGGCGAGGTGGCGCAGCTGGCCGAGACGGTCAATCAGATGACGGAGACGCTGCGGACGTTCGCGGACGAGGTCACGCGCGTCGCCAGCGAGGTGGGCGCCGAGGGCCGGCTGAGCGGTCAGGCGCAGGTGCCGGGTGCGGCGGGTACGTGGAAGGACCTCACCGATTCGGTGAACACGGCCTTCCGTAACCTCACCGGCCAGGTCCGTGACATCGCGCTGGTGACGACGGCGGTCGCCAACGGCGATCTGGGGCTGAAGGTCACCGTCGACGCGGCCGGCGAGATGCTGGAGCTGAAGAACACCGTCAACGGGATGGTGGATCAGCTCCAGGCGTTCGGTGCCGAAGTCACGCGGGTGGCGCGGGAGATCGGTGTCGAGGGTGAGCTCGGCGGTCAGGCGCAGGTGCCGGGTGCGGCGGGTACGTGGAAGGACCTCACCGATTCGGTGAACACGGCCTTCCGTAACCTCACCGGCCAGGTGCGCAACATCGCGCAGGTGACCACGGCGGTCGCCAACGGCGACCTGTCGCAGAAGGTCACCGTCGATGTGTCCGGCGAGATGCTGCAGCTGAAGAACACCGTGAACACGATGGTGGACCAGCTGTCGTCCTTCGCCGACCAGGTCACGCGGATGGCGCGGGACGTGGGTACGGAGGGACGGCTCGGCGGCCAGGCCCGGGTGGACGGCGTCAGCGGCACCTGGAAGGAGCTGACCGACTCGGTCAACTTCATGGCCGGCAACCTCACTTCGCAGGTGCGTCAGATCGCGCAGGTGACCACGGCGGTGGCGCGCGGTGATCTGTCGCAGAAGATCGATGTGGATGCCCGGGGCGAGATCCTGGAGCTGAAGAACACCATCAATACGATGGTCGACCAGCTCTCAGCCTTCGCCGAACAGGTGACCCGGGTGGCCCGTGAGGTGGGCACGGACGGCCGGCTCGGCGGTCAGGCGCAGGTGCCGGGCGTGGCGGGCGTGTGGCGTGACCTCACCGACTCGGTCAACGGCATGGCCGGCAATCTGACCACCCAGGTCCGCAACATCGCGCAGGTCGCCACGGCGGTGGCGCGCGGTGATCTGTCGCAGAAGATCGATGTGGATGCCCGGGGCGAGATCCTGGAGCTGAAGAACACCCTCAACACGATGGTGGACCAGCTCTCCTCGTTCGCCGACCAGGTCACGCGCGTGGCCCGCGAGGTGGGTACCGAGGGCATCCTGGGCGGTCAGGCGGAGGTGCAGGGCGTCTCGGGCACCTGGAAGGACCTCACGCAGTCGGTCAACTTCATGGCCAACAACCTGACCTCGCAGGTGCGCAACATCGCCGAGGTGACCACGGCGGTTGCCAAGGGCGACCTCTCCAAGAAGATCACCGTCGATGCCAAGGGCGAGATCCTCGAGCTCGTCACCACGGTGAACACGATGGTCGACCAGCTGTCGGACTTCGCCGAGCAGGTCACGCGGGTGGCCCGTGAGGTGGGTACCGAGGGGCAGCTGGGCGGTCAGGCGCGGGTGCGTGACGTCACCGGCATCTGGAAGGACCTCACCGACAACGTCAACCTGATGGCCAACAACCTGACCAGCCAGGTCCGCAACATCTCGCAGGTCGCGGGCGCGGTCGCCAACGGTGATCTGACCAAGAAGATCACCGTCGAGGCGCGCGGCGAGGTCGCGCAGCTCGCCGACACCGTCAACACGATGGTGACGACGCTGTCGTCGTTCGCGGACGAGGTCACGCGCGTGGCCCGTGAGGTGGGCACCGACGGCATCCTGGGCGGTCAGGCGCGGGTGCCGGGCGTCAGCGGCACGTGGAAGGACCTCACCGAGTCCGTGAACTCGATGGCGTCCAACCTGACCGGCCAGGTGCGCAACATCGCGATGGTGACGACCGCCATCGCCCAGGGCGATCTGACCAAGAAGATCGACATCGATGCGCGCGGCGAGATCCTCCAGCTGAAGACGACCATCAACACGATGGTGGACCAGCTGTCCTCCTTCGCCGACCAGGTGACCCGGGTGGCCCGCGAGGTGGGTACCGAGGGTCAACTGGGGGGTCAGGCTCGGGTACGCGACGTGGACGGCACGTGGCGCGACCTCACAGAGTCGGTGAACGAGATGGCGGGCAATCTGACCCGGCAGGTAAGGGCCATCGCGGAGGTCGCCACGGCGGTGACCCGCGGCGACCTCAATCTCAAGATCGACGTGGATGCGGCGGGCGAGATCCTGGAGCTCCAGGACAACATCAACACGATGATCGCGAATCTTCGCGAGACGACCCTGGCCAACAAGGAGCAGGACTGGCTCAAGGGCAACCTCGCCCGGATCTCCGGTCTGATGCAGGGCCGGCGCGACCTGCAGGACGTCGCCGGGCTCATCATGAGCGAGCTGACCCCCGTGGTCTCCGCGCAGCACGGGGCCTTCTTCCTGGCGATGCCCACGGGCCCGCAGGAGACGGAGGGCGGCGACGAGGCGTACGAGCTGCGGATGCTCGGCTCGTACGGCTACTCCATGGGCTCGATGCCCACGTCCTTCCGGCCCGGTGAGTCGCTCATCGGTACGGCGGCGCAGGAGAAGCGCACGATCCTGGTGGAGAACGTTCCGCCGGGCTATCTGAAGATCGCCTCGGGCCTGGGCGAGGCGCCGCCGGCCCATGTGATCGTGCTGCCGGTGCTGTTCGAGGGGCAGATCCTCGGTGTGATCGAGCTGGCGTCCTTCCAGCCTTTCGCGCAGATCCAGAAGGACTTCCTGAGCCAGATCGCCGAGATGATCGGCACCAGCGTGAACACCATCAGCGTCAACACCAAGACGGAGATGCTGCTCAAGCAGTCGCAGGAGCTGACCGAGCAGCTGCGCGAGCGCTCGGCGGAGCTGGAGAACCGGCAGAAGGCGCTGGAGATCTCCAACGCCGAGCTGGAGGAGAAGTCCGACCGGCTGGCCCGGCAGAACCGCGACATCGAGGTGAAGAACACCGAGATCGAGGAGGCCCGGCAGGTGCTCGAGGAGCGGGCCGAGCAGCTCGCGGTCTCGATGCGCTACAAGTCCGAGTTCCTGGCCAACATGTCGCACGAGCTGCGCACCCCGCTCAACTCGCTGCTGATCCTGGCCAAGCTGCTCGCCGACAACGCGGAGGGCAACCTCTCGCCGAAGCAGGTGGAGTTCGCCGAGACGATCCACGGCGCGGGCTCGGACCTGCTGCAGTTGATCAACGACATCCTGGACCTGTCCAAGGTCGAGGCGGGCAAGATGGACGTCAGCCCGAGCCGGATCGCCCTGGTCCAGCTCGTGGACTACGTGGAGGCCACCTTCCGGCCGCTGACGGCGGAGAAGGGCCTGGACTTCTCGGTGCGGGTCTCGCCGGAGCTGCCGGCCACGCTCCACACCGACGAGCAGCGGCTGCTGCAGGTGCTGCGCAACCTGCTGTCGAACGCGGTGAAGTTCACCGACACGGGGGCGGTCGAGCTGGTCATCCGGCCGGCCGGGGCGGACGTGCCGGACAGCATCCGCGAGCAGTTGCTGGAAGCGGGCTCGCTGCGCGACGCCGACGCCGACATGATCGCCTTCTCGGTGACGGACACCGGCATCGGCATCGCGCAGAGCAAGATGCGGGTCATCTTCGAGGCGTTCAAGCAGGCGGACGGCACGACGAGCCGCAAGTACGGCGGTACGGGCCTGGGGCTGTCCATCAGCCGGGAGATCGCCCGGCTGCTCGGCGGTGAGATCGACGCGGCCAGCGAGCCCGGCCGGGGCTCGACCTTCACGCTCTACCTCCCGCTCAACCCCGGTGAGCTGCCGCCGCAGGGCTATCCGCAGCTGGAGGCGGACGGGCGGACCGCGGGCGCGCCGCTGAGGGCGTCCGGCGACGCGACGACCGAGGGGGAGGTCTCCCCCGCGCGCCAGGCCGCCGGGCTCTTCCTGCGGCGCCGCCGGGCGGCCCAGGCCGCCGGGCAGATGGCGGCCCTGGCCGGGGCGACGGGGCAGGGCGAGTCGGCGGTGCCGGGCGCCCGGGGGGCGCGCGTGGGCGAGAGCGCGCCGCCGGAGCCGTGGATGAGCGAGGCGCACCGTCACGCGGGGGAGGCGCACAGCGGCTTCAAGGGCGCCTTCCAGGGCGAGAAGGTGCTGATCGTCGACGACGACATCCGCAACGTCTTCGCCCTCACCAGCGTGCTGGAACAGCACGGCCTGTCGGTGCTCTACGCGGAGAACGGGCGCGAGGGGATCGAGGTCCTGGAGCAGCACGACGACGTCGTGGTGGTCCTGATGGACATCATGATGCCGGAGATGGACGGCTACGCCACGACGGCGGCGATCCGCAGGATGCCGCAGTTCGCCGGGCTGCCGATCATCGCGCTCACGGCGAAGGCGATGAAGGGCGACCGGGAGAAGAGCATCGACGCCGGAGCGTCCGACTATGTCACCAAACCAGTTGATACGGATCATCTTCTGACGGTGATGGAGCAGTGGATGCGCGCAGAGTGACGGAATCTCGTTCACTATTTGACTGTCTGCTGACGGAGTGTGGCCAAAGACGTGTGGGACCGCGGTATTCGGGGAACCTTCTGGTCCCCCACCGCGTTTCTGCTACGTGCACAGTGACATCGCGGTGACAGGGTGTGGCGACAGGCGGGGTGCGGCTACCATGACCGGCACAAGGACGGGCGGCGCATGGGAGTCGTCCCCTGGGGCGGCGCCCGGTGCACTGCCGGGGCGAGGAGGACGGGCCATGGTGCAGAAGGCCAAGATCCTCCTGGTCGATGACCGGCCGGAAAATCTGCTGGCGCTGGAGGCGATCCTCTCGGCGCTCGATCAGACACTGGTACGGGCATCGTCAGGGGAGGAAGCGCTCAAGGCGCTGCTGACGGACGACTTCGCGGTGATCCTGCTGGACGTTCAGATGCCCGGCATGGACGGCTTCGAGACCGCAGCGCACATCAAGCGGCGGGAGCGGACCCGGGACATCCCGATCATCTTCCTCACCGCCATCAACCACGGTCCGCACCACACCTTCCGCGGCTACGCGGCGGGCGCGGTCGACTACATCTCCAAACCGTTCGACCCGTGGGTGCTGCGCGCCAAGGTCTCGGTCTTCGTCGAGCTCTACATGAAGAACTGCCAGCTGCGCGAGCAGGCCGCCCTGTTGCGCCTGCAGCTGGAGAGCGGCCAGTCCGGCCGGAGCGGTGCCATCGAGCCCCAGGAGCCCGCAGGGCTGCTCGCCGAGCTCTCCGCACGGCTGGCCGCCGTCGAGGAGCAGGCCGAGGCGCTCTCCAAGCAGCTCGACGAGTCCGCCGACGCGGCGGCGGTGGCCACCGCCGCCCATCTGGAGCGCAAGCTCACCGGTCTGCGGCGCGCGCTGGACGCGCTGGAGCCGGGCACGGGAAGCGGCGCGAGCCCGCTTCCCTCCCCGAGCTGACCGCCCTTTGACGCCGCGTCACCGGCTTCGCCACGGCACCGCGACACGAATGGGTGAACGCCCGGCCCCACGTGTACCGCGCGTCGGACAACGGTAATCTCGGCACCATGGCCTCACGTACGTCCGGCAAGGGTTCCCAGAGCACGGCGGGCAACTCCAAGCAGCGCGCCGGACGGTCCGGGGGCGCTGCCAAGAAGGCACCCGCGAAGAAGTCACCGGCCCGCCCCGCGGGCCGGCCGCCCGCGCGCAAGGCACCCGCCAAGAAGCCGGCGGCCAAGGCGGCACCCAAGCGGGCATCGGGCGGCGCCCGACGCGTCGGCAGCGGCCTGGCGCACGGCGCCGGCAGCCTCTTCCGCGGGGTCGGCCGCGGCGCCAAGGGCCTGGACCCGGCCCACCGCAAGGACGGACTCGCCCTGCTGCTCCTGGGCGTGGCCCTCGTGGTGGCCGCCGGCACCTGGTCCAGCCTCGACGGTCCCGTGGGCGACCTCATCCGGATGCTCGTCACCGGCGCCTTCGGCCGCCTCGACCTGGTCGTACCGATACTGCTCGGCGTCATCGCGATCCGGCTCTTCCGCCACCCCGAACGGCCCGAGGCCAACGGACGGATCGTCATCGGTCTGTCCGCGCTGGTCATCGGCGTCCTCGGGCAGGTCCACGTGGCCTGCGGATCACCCGGCCGCGGTGACGGCTCGCAGGCGCTGCAGGACGCCGGAGGGATGATCGGCTGGGCGGCCGCCAAGCCCCTGATCGTCACGGTCGGCGAGATGCTGTCCGTACCGCTGCTGTTCCTGCTCACCGTCTTCGGCCTGCTGGTGGTCACCGCGACGCCCGTCAACGCCATCCCCCGGCGGCTGCGGCAGCTCGGGATCCGGCTCGGCGTCATCGAGCCGCACCCGCAGGAGTACGCACCCCAGGACGGCGAGGACTACGCGGAGTACGGCGAGGAGTGGCGCGAGGCGCCGCCCGCTCGCAGGCCCCGCCGCCCCGCCGCCGCGGCCGACCCGGGGCGGGCTGAGGAAGAGGCGCTGGACAAGCGGCGCACCCCGCGCCGCAAGGCCGTGGATCCCCCCGCCGACCGCGAGCCGGACGCGGTGGATCTCGCCGCCGCTGCCGCCGCCTCCCTGGACGGCGCCGTCCTGCACGGCATCCCGCCCACCCCGCTCGTCGCCGACCTCGGCAGCGGCGTGCAGCCGGAGAACGGCCGCCCCGGCGCCGTGCCCACCGCGCGCGGCGGCGGGAAGGCGGGCAAGGCCGGCAAGGCCGCGCCGCCCGCGGAGGCCGCGCCGGGCGTCGTCCCCGACCTCACCAAGCCCGCGCCCGAGCCGGCCGGCGGGCTGCCCGCGCGGGCCGAGCAGCTGCAGCTCTCCGGGGACATCACCTACGCGCTGCCCTCGCTCGGCCTGCTCGAGCGCGGCGGCCCCGGCAAGACCCGCAGCGCCGCCAACGACGCCATAGTGGCCTCGCTCACCAACGTCTTCGCGGAGTTCAAGGTCGACGCCGCCGTCACCGGCTTCACCCGGGGCCCGACCGTCACGCGCTACGAGGTCGAGCTGGGCCCGGCCGTCAAGGTCGAGCGCATCACCGCCCTCACCAAGAACATCGCCTACGCCGTCGCCAGCCCGGACGTACGGATCATCAGCCCGATCCCCGGCAAGTCCGCCGTCGGCATCGAGATCCCGAACACCGACCGTGAGATGGTCAACCTCGGCGACGTGCTGCGGCTGGCGGACGCCGCCGGCGACGAGCACCCGATGCTCGTCGCGCTCGGCAAGGACGTCGAGGGCGGCTATGTGATGGCCAACCTGACGAAGATGCCGCACGTCCTGGTCGCCGGCGCCACCGGCTCAGGCAAGTCGTCCTGCATCAACTGCCTGATCACCTCGGTGATGGTGCGTGCCACGCCCGAGGACGTCCGGATGGTGCTCGTCGACCCCAAGCGCGTCGAGCTGACCGCCTACGAGGGCATCCCGCACCTGATCACGCCGATCATCACCAACCCCAAGCGGGCCGCCGAGGCCCTGCAGTGGGTCGTGCGCGAGATGGACCTGCGCTACGACGACCTGGCCGCCTACGGCTTCCGGCACATCGACGACTTCAACGCCGCCGTGCGGGCCGGGAAGGTCAAGCCGCCCGAGGGCAGCGGGCGTGAGCTCTCCCCCTATCCGTACCTGCTGGTCATCGTGGACGAGCTCGCCGACCTGATGATGGTGGCGCCGCGCGACGTCGAGGACTCCATCGTCCGCATCACCCAGCTCGCGCGCGCCGCCGGCATCCACCTCGTGCTCGCCACCCAGCGGCCGTCCGTCGACGTGGTCACCGGTCTGATCAAGGCGAACGTCCCGTCCCGGCTCGCCTTCGCCACCTCCTCGCTCGCCGACAGCCGGGTCATCCTCGACCAGCCGGGCGCCGAAAAGCTCATCGGCAAGGGCGACGGCCTCTTCCTGCCGATGGGGGCCAACAAGCCCATCCGCATGCAGGGCGCCTTCGTGACGGAGGCCGAAGTGGCGGCCATCGTCCAGCACTGCAAGGATCAGATGGCGCCGGTCTTCCGCGACGACGTCACCGTCGGCACGTCGAAGAAGAAGGAGATCGACGAGGAGATCGGCGACGATCTGGACCTGCTGTGCCAGGCGGCCGAACTGGTCGTCTCCACCCAGTTCGGGTCGACCTCGATGCTGCAGCGGAAATTGCGTGTGGGATTCGCCAAGGCGGGCAGGCTCATGGACCTGATGGAGTCGCGCGGCGTCGTGGGACCCAGCGAGGGTTCCAAGGCCCGCGACGTGCTGGTGAAGCCCGATGAGCTGGACGGGGTCCTCGCGATCATCCGCGGGGAGGACCAGCCGTAGCAGCTGGAAAAGATCCCTGACCAACCGTTTCTCTCGGGCCCGAGCGGAGTTGAGCGAGGGGGGAGGGGCGATGTGCCACTGGCGTTACCACAGAGCATTCTGATGGCCTACAAAGTCCGGCTTCCCGCTTGCCCGACCGTTTCGCATCCCCCCTAGACTGAATCTCCAGCAGGTGGCTGCACGCTCGAAAGGCGCCCACGTGTCCATCGGCAACTCTCCAGAGCCATCAGAGTCAGAGGATGACCGGCCCGAGGAAGACCGGCCCTCCGTCGGACGATCCCTTCAGCAGGCCCGTATCGATGCCGGACTGACCGTGGAAGAAGTCAGTTCGGCCACCCGCGTACGCATCCCGATCATCCACACGATCGAACAGAACGACTTCACCCGCTGCGGCGGCCGCGTCTACGCCCGGGGACACATCCGCACACTGGCGCGCGCCGTGGGCGTCGACCCGGCGCCGCTCGTCGCGCAGTACGACGCCGAGCACGGCGGGCGCCCCGCGCCCACGCCCGCCGCCCCGCTCTTCGAGGCCGAGCGCATCCGGCCCGAACCGCGGCGGCCCAACTGGACGGCAGCGATGGTCGCCGCGATCGTGGCGGTCGTCGGCTTCGTCGGTTTCACGCTCTTCAGCGGCGGGTCGAAGAGCGGGCCGGTCTCGGCCGACCCCGCCACCAGCAAGCCGTCCGCGGCACCGAGCAAGGCCGGCTCCGGGAAGGCCGGCTCCGGGAAGGCGTCGTCCGACCCCAAGGCCGAGGCGTCCGCCAGCGCCATCGCCGGCGTCCCTGCCAACAAGGTCACCGTCAAGCTCACCGCCGAGAACGGCCAGACCTGGATGTCCGCCAAGGACCACAACGGCAAGCTCCTCGAGGAGGGCGTGCTCAAGCAGGGCGCCTCCAAGACGTTCACCGACAGCAAGCGCATCGACCTGGTGCTGGGCAACGCCGGGGCCGTGCAACTGTTCGTGAACGGCAAAGAGGTCAAGAACCTGGGCGACGACGGCCAGGTTCAGCGCCTGAGCTACACCAGGGGCGACCCCTCGGCGGGCTGAGGGCCCCTGCGGGCGGGGAAGAGCAGCCGCACGGACGGGCGCGGAGGGCCACCGGGTGACCAGGCTCTCCGCGCCCGCCGGCCACTCGGCAACGGATGCGGCGCCGGGACAAAGTAGGCTGAGCCCTATGCCCGAACGCCGTACCGTCGCTCTTGTCACACTTGGCTGCGCCCGTAACGAGGTGGACTCGGAGGAGCTGGCAGGCCGCTTGGCGGCGGATGGCTGGGACCTCGTCGAGGACGCCGCCGATGCCGATGTGGCCGTCGTCAACACCTGTGGTTTCGTCGAGGCCGCCAAGAAGGACTCCGTCGATGCCCTTCTCGAGGCCAACGACCTCAAGGATCATGGCCGGACCCAGGCCGTCGTAGCCGTCGGCTGCATGGCCGAGAGATACGGCAAGGAGCTCGCCGAGGCGCTGCCGGAGGCCGACGGCGTGCTCGGATTCGACGACTACGCCGACATCTCCGACCGCCTCCAGACCATCCTCTCCGGCGGCGTCCACGCCTCCCACACCCCGCGTGACCGGCGCAAGCTGCTGCCGATCAGCCCCGCCGAGCGCCAGCAGGCGGCCGACGTGGCCCTTCCCGGGCACGCCCAGGACACCCCGCCCGCCGACCTGCCGCAGGGCGTGGCGCCGGCGTCCGGGCCGCGCGCCCCGCTGCGCCGCCGGCTCGGGGCCAGCCCCGTCGCCTCCGTGAAGCTCGCCTCCGGCTGCGACCGGCGGTGCTCCTTCTGCGCCATTCCCTCGTTCCGGGGATCCTTCATCTCCCGCCGCCCCTCCGACGTGCTGGGCGAGACGCGCTGGCTGGCCGAGCAGGGCGTCAAGGAGGTCATGCTCGTCTCCGAGAACAACACCTCGTACGGCAAGGACCTCGGCGACATCCGCCTGCTGGAGACGCTGCTGCCCGAGCTCGCGGCCGTTCCCGGCCTGGAGCGGATCCGGGTCAGCTACCTCCAGCCGGCCGAGATGCGACCGGGCCTGATCGACGTGCTGACCTCGACGGACAAGGTCGTCCCCTACTTCGACCTCTCCTTCCAGCACTCGGCGCCCGGCGTGCTGCGCGCCATGCGCCGCTTCGGCGACACCGACCGCTTCCTGGAGCTGCTCGAGACGATCCGGGCCAAGGCGCCGCAGGCCGGTGCCCGCTCCAACTTCATCGTCGGCTTCCCCGGCGAGACCGAGGAGGACGTGGCCGAGCTGGAGCGCTTCCTGACCGGGGCCCGCCTGGACGCCATCGGCGTCTTCGGCTACTCCGACGAGGACGGCACCGAGGCGGCCACCTACGAGAACAAGCTGGACCCCGACGTCGTCGCCGAGCGGCTGGCGCGTGTGTCGATGCTGGCCGAGGAGCTCACCGCGCAGCGCGCGGAGGAGCGGATCGGTGAGACGATCGAAGTACTGGTCGACCGTGTCGACGACGAGGACGGCGTGATCGGCCGCGCGGCGCACCAGGCGCCCGAGACCGACGGCCAGGTGCGGCTCATCTGGTCCGACGACGTCCAGGCGCCCGCGCCCGGCCGTATGGTCGTGGCGAAGGTGGTGGCGAGCGAGGGCGTCGACCTCGTCGCCGAGCCGCTCGGAATCGAGGGCGGGTGTACCGAGGAGGCGGGCAGATGAGCGGACTCCCGGCCTCCGCCGCAGGAGGTCCGGCTCCGGCGACGGGCGTGAGCCCGGCCCGGTTGTGGAACATCGCCAATATCCTCACCATGGTGCGCCTGCTCCTGGTGCCCGGGTTCGTCTTGTTGATGCTTCACAACGGCGGCTACGACCCGGCCTGGCGCTCCTTCGCCTGGGCGGCGTTCGCCATCGCCATGATCACCGACCTGTTCGACGGTCATCTGGCGCGGGCGTACAACCTGGTCACCGACTTCGGCAAGATCGCCGACCCGATTGCCGACAAGGCGATCATGGGCGCGGCGCTGATCTGCCTGTCCGTCCTGGACGACCTGCCGTGGTGGGTCACGGGCGTGATCCTGCTCCGCGAGATCGGCATCACGGTGATGCGGTTCTGGGTCATCCGGCACGGCGTCATTCCGGCCAGCCGGGGCGGCAAGATGAAGACGCTCTTCCAGGGCGTGGCCGTCGGCATGTACATCCTCGCGCTGACAGGGCCGCTGGCCACGCTGCGCTTCTGGGTGATGGCGGTCGCCGTCGCGTTGACCGTCTGGACCGGCCTCGACTACGTCAAGCAGGCCGTCCAGATGCGCCGGGCAGGACGGTCCCGGGAGTCCGCGCGATGACCACGACGGGCGGCGGCGACGCCGTAGAGGTGCTGTCGGCGCTGCTCGAACGGGGCCACACGGTGGCCGCCGCCGAGTCGCTCACGGGCGGCCTGGTCGTCGCCTGGCTGACCGAGGCGCCCGGGGCCTCCCGCACCGTCCGCGGCTCGGTCACCGCTTACTCCACCGAGGTCAAGCGGGACGTCCTCGGTGTGGACGGCGCGCTGCTCGAGGCGCGGGGCGCCGTCGACGCGGACGTGGCCCGGCAGATGGCACGGGGCGTACGGGACCTGCTCGGCGCCGACTGGGGGATCGCGACGACGGGGGTCGCGGGTCCCGACGAACAGGACGGCCAGGCCGTCGGCACGGTCTTCGTCGCCGTGGCGGGGCCGGACGGCGCGGATCACGCACGGCAGCTGTCGCTCGACGGCGACCGCGCGGCCATCCGGGCCGCAAGCGTACGGGCGGTCCTCGCGCTGCTCCTGCGCGAACTGACGGAGAACGCGGGGGCAAAGGATACGGAACACAACGGGGGGAATTGATGTTTGCAGCCCTGAGTGAACACGACATAGCTCCCCGCACGGCCGCACCCCGAGGCGGTACGGTGGGGCGTGAAGGAACCGGATTCGCGGTCCAAGGAGGGAGCCACCGATGATTCTGCTCCGTCGCCTGCTGGGTGACGTGCTGCGTCGGCAGCGCCAACGCCAGGGCCGCACTCTGCGCGAGGTCTCCTCGTCCGCCCGGGTCTCGCTCGGTTATCTCTCCGAGGTCGAGCGCGGGCAGAAAGAGGCGTCCTCCGAGCTTCTCTCCGCAATCTGCGACGCTCTGGACGTTCGGATGTCCGAGGTCATGCGCGAGGTGAGTGACGAGCTGTCGCTCGCCGAGCTGGCGCAGTCGGCGGCGGCGAGCGAGCCGGTACCCGCGCCGATGCGGCCGATGTTCAATTCGATGTCCGTAACGTCCGTGACGGGCGTTCCGGGGGAGCGCGTGACCATCAAGGCCCCTGCGGAGGCCGTGGATGTGGTCGCTGCCTGAGAAGGGCTGACAAGAGCCTGGAAGGCATGAGTTTCCCGTTCGGGATCCCGGTCAGAAGTTCTGACCGGGATCTCTGCGTTTTCCGGCCCGTCACGGCACCCGTGTGCCGTGATTCCCGCGCCATGCCATCGTGGTGCCGTGGCGGAAAAAGCGGAGCAACCGAAGTAATGCCTTGAACAGGAGGAAAGCGGATGTCTGTCGTGAAGAGTCCTCTGTCCGAAGGGGACCGCAAGACCGTCGGTGATGCGCTCCAGGGCGCGCTCGTCGATCTCGTCGACCTCTCGCTCGTGGCCAAGCAGGTCCACTGGAACGTCGTGGGCCCGCGATTCCGCTCCGTCCACCTCCAGCTCGACGAGGTGGTGGCGAGCGCTCGCGTGCACGCCGACACGGTGGCCGAGCGGGCCTCGGCGCTGGGCATCGCCCCGGACGGGCGGGCCGAGACGGTGGCGAAGACCAGCGGCATCGACCCGGTCGGGGGCGGCTGGACCAAGGACACGGACGCGGTACGGACCCTGGTCGAGGCGCTCGGCGCCGTGATTACCAGGATGCGCGAACGCATCCGGGAGACGGCCGATCCGGACCCGGTCACCCAGGACATCCTCATCGGGCTCACGGGCGACCTGGAGAAGCACCACTGGATGTTCCAGGCCGAGAACGCCTGATGTCCATGTCCTGCACGTCCCCCACGTCCCCCGTGGCCCTTCGGCCGTGGACCCGGCCACGGGCTTACGGGTGGCGGGGGCGGTCCCTGCGGGGTCTCCTGGGGACATGAGCGAGCACCCGGTGATCCGCTTCACGACAGAGCTGATGGTGGTCTCGGACCTCGACCAGGCCACGGCCGGCGCTTTCGTACGGGCGGTCTACCAGGAGGGTGTGCACGAGGGGGAGCAGCGGGTGATCGTCGAGGTGCACCGGCGCGACCGCGAGATCGCGGAGCTCGAGCGGGAGCTCGCCCGGGCCCGCGGCGAGAACGCCGGCTGACGCCGGCCGAGGGCCTTCGGAAGGCCCCTGTGGGTCGGTGCGGTGCTCCCGGTGTCGGCCCCCGAAGGAGGCAGCCATGGTCCGCAGCGTTGTGCCGGGGCGCCGACGGCGCCCGGGCCCGGTCGGCTGGACGCTCGCGCTGCTGCTGGGCGGGGTGTGGTGCTGGGCCGTCTTCCGGCTGCTCCTCCAGCCGGGGCGCACGGGGTTCCTCGAAGGGCTCGTCGCGACCGGGGGCTGGGGGCTGAGCCTGCTGCCGGTGCACTGCGTGCCGAGGGACCGCAGGGCGGGGGCCCGGGGCGTACGGCGACGGCGGTGGCGCCGGGGCGATGGGCAGGGACCGGCCGGCATGGGGTGAGCCGGAGCGAGGCCGCCTTGCCTCACCCGTCCGGCCCAGGGGCGGTCCGATGCCGGTGCGCGGGCCGGCCCGTGGGGGGTGGGGGGCCGGCCTGGCAGTGGGGGCACCAGTACGTGGACCGCTCCTGGCCCGCCGGGCCCTGGTCGGCGAGGAGGACCGGGGTGCCACAGCGGCGGCAGGGCCTGCCGACCCGTCCGTAGACCCACAGATGGCGGTCGGGGCGGGCGTCGGCGGTGGTGATGCGGGCGCTGCGGGACTTGTTGGCCTCCAGCAGCTTCTTGGCGAGGGCCACCAGCCGCTCGGGCCCGGGGAGCGCGGCGACGGGCAGCCAGGGGGACACCCGGAGCATGAAGCAGAGCTCGGATTTGTAGACATTTCCGATGCCCGCGAGATTGCGCTGGTCCAGCAGGGCCTCGCCGAGGGTGCGGCCGGGATCGGCGAGCAGGCGGCGGACCGCCTCCTCCGCGTCCCAGCCGGGGCCCAGGAGATCCGGGCCCAGGTGGCCGACGACCGTGGACTCGTCCGTGGTGCGCAGCAGCTCCAGGACGGGCAGGCGGTAGCCGACGGCCGTGTGGCCGGCCGTGGCGAGGACGGCACGGATCTGGTGCTGTGGGCCTCCGCCGGGGCGCCGGCCGGGAAGCTGGATCCGCCAGGAGCCGTCCATGCCGAGGTGGGAGTGGAGGGTCAGGCCGCCCTCGACGCGCATGAGCAGGTGCTTGCCGCACGGGACCGTCTCGAGGACCGTGCGGCCGGTGAGGTCGACGGTCGCGAGCTTCGGCACGCGCAGGTCGGAGCGGACCAGCGGCTCACCCGCGAGGGCGTCGTGCAGGTCCCGCGCGGTGCGCCAGACGGTGTCCCCTTCGGGCATAGGGCGTCTCCTTCCGGCCTACGGCCATCATGTGGCCTCGCTCAGGGTGCGCGCAGGCGCAGCCCTCGCGGTGTGGCGTGGAAGCCCACGGACTCCAGGAGCGGGCCCAGGGGCGAGGACAGGGCCGGGGAGCCGTTGACGCGCTCGACGGTGACGGTGCCCAGGGCGCCGGCGCGGGCCGCCTCGGCGAGGGCGGCCGCCGCCTCGCGCAGTCCGGGGTCGTCGCCGCTCGCGGTGTCGGTGCCCTCCTGCTGCGGCCAGGCCAGCAGGGTCTTGCCGCCGCGCTCCACATAGAGCGCCAGGGCGCCGTCGAGGAGCACGACCAGGGAGCCGGCCTTGCGGCCGGGCTTGTGGGCGGCCGCTTCGCCGGGCGGCTCGGGCCAGGGAAGGGCGGCGCCGTAGGCGTTGGCGGGATCGGCGGCGGCGAGCAGGACGGCGCGGCGGGCGGGTGGTGCGCTGGCGGGCCGGGCGTCCCAGGGGGCGACGGGCGCACCGCCGGACCGCTCACGGGCCGTGCCGGCGGCACGCAGCCGGTCGACGGCGCCGTCCATGGCGAACTGCGCGGCGCCCAGGCCCTCGACGACATAGCCGCGGCGGGCCTGCCCGCTCTCCTCGAAGGCGGAGAGCACGCGGTAGGCGGCGGAGAAGCCGCCCTCCACGCCTTCCGCGGCGACGGCGCCCCGGGTGACCACGCCGTGCCGGTCGAGGAGGGTCCGGGCCAGGGCGTGGGCCCGGTGGGTGGCGTCCGCCTCGCGCTGGGGCAGCAGCGACCAGCGGCCCGCGACCGTCGGGGGGCCACTGCGGGAGGCGGTGCTCCGGGCCGTCAGACCGGTCAGGCTCGGCCGGCCCGTGAAGGCGCCGTAACGGCCGCGCGGCACGGCCCGCTTGGCGCGATGGGCGGTGGAACCGGCCGTGCGGCCCGAGCCGAGGAGCGAGCGCAGCGGAGCGAGGGTGTCGTTGGTGAGCCGGCCCGACCAGGCGAGGTCCCAGACGGCCTCGGCGATCAGAACGTCGCTCGCCGCTGATTCGCCCATGGCCGGGTCGGCGGCGCGGACGCGGTCGGCGATCTGACGGAAGAACAGGCCGTAGCCGCCCGAAAGGGCCTCGAGCACGGCCTCGTGCAGGGGCGAGAGCTCCAGCGGGTGCGGCGCGGGCAGCAACAGGGGCGCCGCGTCGGCGAGCAGCAGCGAGACCCAGCCGTCCTTGCCGGGCAGCGCGCCGGCGCCGGCCCAGACGACTTCGCCGGAGGCGGTGAGCTCGTCGAGCATGGCGGGGGCGTAGTCCTTCACTCGGGCGGGGAGGACGAGCTTCTCCAGGGCGGAGGCGGGCACCGAGGCGCCCTGCAACTGCTCCACGGCACGCAGCAGTCCGTCGATGCCGCGCAGGCTGTGGGCGCCGATGTGCTGCCAGGCGGGGAGGAACGCGGCCAGGGTGGCGGGCGGAACCGGCTCCAGCTCGTGCCGCAGCGCGGCCAGGGAGCGGCGGCGCAGCCGGCGCAGGACGGTCGCGTCGCACCACTCCTGGCCGATGCCGGCGGGATGGAACTCGCCCTGGACGATGCGGCCGCCCGCCGTCAGCCGGTGCAGCGCGCCGTCGGTCACCGCGGTGCCGAGGCCGAGGCGGGCGGCGGCCTGGGCCGAGGTGAACGGGCCGTGAGTGCGGGCGAAGCGGGCCAGGAGGTCGCCGAGCGGGTCCTTGACGGGCTCGGTGAAGGCCTCGGGCACGCCCACGGGCAGGGCCGTGCCCAGGGCGTCGCGCAGCCGTCCGGCGTCCTCGACGGCCGCCCAGTGGTCCCGGCCCGCGATACGGACCCGGATGGCGCGGCGCGCCTCGGACAGCTCCTTCGCCCACTGCGCTTCGGCGCCGCGCTCGGCGAGCTCGGCGTCGGTCAGCGGGCCGAGGAGGCGCAGCAGGTCGGCGACGCCTTCGGCGTCCTTGACCCGGCGGTCCTCGGTCAGCCACTGCAGCTCGCGCTCCAGTTCGGTGAGGACTTCGGGGTCGAGCAGCTCGCGCAGCTCGGCCTGGCCCAGCAGCTCGGCCAGCAGCCGGGAGTCGAGGGAGAGCGCGGCGGCCCGGCGCTCGGCGAGCGGGGAGTCGCCCTCGTACAGGAACTGGGCGACATAACCGAAGAGCAGCGAGCGGGCGAACGGGGACGGCTCGGGCGTGGTCACCTCCACCAGCCGGACCCGGCGGGCCTCGACGTCCCCCATGAGCTCGGTCAGCCCGGGGACGTCGAAGACGTCCTGAAGGCATTCGCGCACCGCCTCGAGCACGATCGGGAACGAGCCGAACTCGCCCGCGACCTGCAGGAGCTGGGAGGCGCGCTGGCGCTGCTGCCACAGCGGGGTGCGCTTGCCGGGGTCGCGCCGCGGCAACAGCAGGGCGCGGGCGGCGCACTCCCGGAAGCGGGCGGCGAACAGGGCCGAGGAGCCCACCTGGTCGGTGACGATCCGGTCGACCTCGCCCTTGTCGAAGGTGACGTCGGCGGCCCCGACGGGGGACTGCTCGCCGTCGTACTCCGTGCCCTGCCGCGCGGGCTCGGTGTCGAGCAGCTCCAGGCCCATCAGGTCGGCGTCGGGCAGGCGCAGCACGATGCCGTCGTCGGCGTGCATCACCTGGGCGTCCATGCCGTACCGCTCGGAGAGCCGGGCGCCGAGGGCCAGCGCCCAGGGGGCGTGCACCTGGGCGCCGAAGGGGGAGTGGACGACGACCCGCCAGTCGCCCAGCTCGTCGCGGAAGCGCTCGACGACGATCGTCCGGTCGTCGGGCACATGGCCGCAGGCGCGGCGCTGTTCGTCCAGGTAGGACAGGACGTTGTCGGCCGCCCAGCGGTCGAGCCCGGCGGCGGTGAGCCGCTCGCGGGCCGCCTCGGGCGCCAGGCCGCCGATCTCGCGCAGGAACGCGCCCAGGGCCCGTCCCAGTTCGAGGGGGCGGCCGAGCTGGTCGCCCTTCCAGAACGGCAGCCGGCCGGGGGTGCCGGGGGCCGGGGTGACGAGGACGCGGTCGCGGGTGATGTCCTCGATCCGCCAGGACGTGGTGCCGAGGGTGAAGACGTCGCCGACCCGCGACTCGTAGACCATCTCCTCGTCGAGCTCGCCGACCCGGCCGCCGCCCTTCTTGGGGTCGGCGCCGGCCAGGAAGACGCCGAAGAGGCCGCGGTCGGGGATGGTGCCGCCGGAGGTGACGGCGAGCCGCTGCGCTCCCGGGCGCCCCGAGAGCGTGCCGGCCGTGCGGTCCCAGACCAGGCGCGGCCGCAACTCCGCGAAGGCGTCGGAGGGGTAGCGGCCGGCGAGCATGTCGAGGACGCCGGAGTAGGCGGACTCCGGCAGCGCCGCGAAGGGCGCCGCGCGCCGCACCACGGCCAGCAGCTCCTCCACGTCCCAGGTGTCCATGGACACCATGGCGACGATCTGCTGGGCGAGCACGTCCAGCGGATTGGCCGGCACGCGCAGCGACTCGATGGCGCCCTGCCGCATGCGTTCCGTCACGACGGCCGCCTGGACCAGGTCGCCCCGGTACTTGGGGAAGACGACGCCGGTCGAGACGGCGCCGACCTGGTGTCCGGCGCGGCCCACCCGCTGCAGCCCGGAGGCGACCGACGGCGGTGACTCGACCTGGACGACCAGATCGACGGCGCCCATGTCGATGCCCAGCTCCAGGCTGGAGGTGGCGACGACGGCCGGCAGCCGGCCCGCCTTGAGGTCCTCCTCCACCAGGGCCCGCTGCTCCTTGGAGACCGAGCCGTGGTGCGCCCGGGCGATGACCGGGGGCGCGCCCTTGGCCGGGCCGGAGCCGCCCATCAGCTCGGCGGGGGAATGGTGCTCGGGCAGGGGCTCGCCCGTGGCCCGCTCGTAGGCGATCTCGTTGAGGCGGTTGCACAGCCGCTCGGCGAGACGGCGCGAATTGGCGAAGACGATCGTGGAGCGGTGGGACTGGACGAGATCGGCGATGCGCTCCTCGACGTGCGGCCAGATCGACGGCCTCTCCTTGCCGTCGCCGCCCTCCTGCACCGGTGAGCCGCCGAGCTCGCCCAGGTCCTCGACCGGCACGACGACCGACAGGTCGAACTCCTTGCCGGACGACGGCTGGACGATCTCCACCTTGCGCTGGGGCGAGAGGTACCGCGCCACCTCGTCCACCGGCCGCACCGTCGCGGACAGGCCGATGCGCCGGGCGGGGCGGGCGAGGAGGGTGTCGAGGCGCTCCAGGGACAGGGCCAGGTGGGCGCCGCGCTTGGTCCCGGCGACGGCGTGCACCTCGTCCAGGATCACGGTCTCCACGCCCGTGAGCGCCTCCCGCGCGGCGGAGGTCAGCATCAGGAACAGCGACTCGGGAGTGGTGATCAGAATGTCCGGCGGGCGGGTGACCAGCGCGCGGCGCTCGGCGGCGGGCGTGTCACCGGACCGGATGCCGACGCGGATCTCCGGCTCGGGCAGTCCCAGCCGCACCGACTCCTGGCGGATGCCGGTGAGGGGGCTGCGCAGGTTGCGCTCGACGTCCACGGCCAGGGCCTTGAGCGGCGAGACGTACAGCACCCGGCAGCGCTTGGCGCGCTCGGTGGGCGGTGGGGAGCTGGCCAGGCGGTCCAGGGAGGCGAGGAAGGCGGCCAGCGTCTTGCCGGAGCCCGTCGGGGCGACGACCAGCACGTCCGAGCCCTCGTCGATGGCCCGCCAGGCTCCCGTCTGGGCCGCCGTGGGCGCGGTGAAGGCCCCCGTGAACCAGGCGCGGGTCGCGGGGGAGAACGTGGCGAGGGCCGGGGCCGGATCCCCCGCCGTCGCAGCTGCCGTGTCGTCCGCCATGCCCCCCATCGTGCACCGCACCACTGACAATGCCCCGGACGGGCAGGTCAGCGGCGGTTTTCAGGGGTGCCGGGAGGGCTGGTCGGCGTGGCCGTAGGCCCGCAGCGTCAGCAGGGCGTCGATGGTCACCATGGGCCGGCACTCCAGCACCGTCCCCGGCGCCCAGGCCCGCCAGCGGATCGGCCAGCCCCCGTCCTCCTCCTGCGCGGCGGCGAGGAACTCCAGCGACCTGGCCAGCTCGGCGTCGGTGAACCAGGGCCGGGCCAGGGAGCCGGGGGTCCGGGCGAAGTCGTGCGGGAAGTGGTGCTCGCCCGGTGCGTACCCCTCCGGCACCGGCTGGTCGGCCGCCCGCGCCGGGTCCAAGAGGGCCAGCCGCTGCTCCCGCACCGTCCGCCCGAGCCGCTCGGCCGCAGCCTCGGCACGCCGCCGGTCCGGGACCCCGTCGAGAAAGGCGACGGCCGCCTCGACCTCGTACGGATGCGTGCGCGCACCCGCGCCGAGTGCGTCGACCGCGGCCCAGCAGAAGTCGGTGGCCCGGAACAGCCACGCGTGCCACACCTCGTTGCGGTGCAGCAGCCCCACCACGGGCCCGGTCGCCAGAAGGTCGCTCGGCGGATCGTCGACGACCGGAATCCAGGGGGCCGCCGGATAGCCGCGCAGCGAGGGGTGGAGCGCGGGCAGCGCGCCGTCCGGCGTGGAGACCGCCGTCAGATAGCGGCACAACCGCTCCACACGGCGGTCGCGGCAGCGGCCGATCTCGTCCAGCACGCGCAGCGCGTGCGCGGTGTGCAGCGGCTGGCTGACGGGCCCGCGCAGATCCGGCTCCAGGGCGTGTCCGAAGCCTCCGTCGTCGCCCTCGTACGCGGTCAGGGCCGCCTCGACGGCGTCAGCGCCGCCACCGAGGAAGTGGTAGGCGAATCTGCGCTGCTCCAGGACGCGGGCGGTGAGCCAGACGAAGTGTTCGGCGCGGGCGACAGCGGATGCTCCGGATGGGGCCATGGACAAGACCGTAGGGTGCGAAGCGGCCCCGGTCAGCGGCTCGTGCGCGGCTGCACTCTCAGGGGCGGGATACTTGGACCATGCGGTTGACGGTCTTCTGGCAGCGGATGGCGGACTATTTCGGCGCGGTGTACGCCGACTCCTTCGCGCGCGATCATGTGATGTCCGAACTCGGCGGAAGGACCGTGCACCAGGCGCTGGACGCCGGCTGGAACGCCAAGGACGTCTGGCGAGGGGTGTGCAGGGCGATGGAGATCCCCGAAGACAGGCGCTGAGGGGCGCCGACGAGCACCCACGGACCGTCCGGCCGGATGTCGCCGGACGGTCCGTTACTCATTTCGTCCTATAGGCAACACTTGGTCCGTGGCAGCGACAGACGACTCCGCCCCGGACAGCCCCCGCCCGCCCCGGCCCGACGACGGCTCGCGCATGCCGCGCTGGCTACCCCGGGCCGTGGTGGTCACGCTCGCCCTGGTCGCCTGCTTCCAGCTGGCCAGCTGGGCGTTCCACCAGCTGATCGGCCTCTTCGTCAACATCCTCATCGCGTTCTTCCTCGCGCTCGCCATCGAGCCGGCCGTGGACCGGATGGCCGCGCGCGGCGTGCGCCGGGGGATCGGGACGGCTGTGATGTTCCTGGGGGTGACCGTCGCCTTCGTGGGCTTCTTCACCCTCCTGGGATCTATGCTCGCCGGGCAGATCCAGACCATGGTGGAGAACTTCCCCTCCTACCTGGACTCGGTGATCCGCTGGAGCAACCGGACGTTCGGCACCAAGCTGTCCCGGCTCGAGATCCAGGAAAGCGTCCTGCACTCGGACTGGCTGCAGAAGTACGTGCGCAACAGCGCCGGCGGAGTGCTGGACGTCTCGGCCACCGTCCTCGGAGGCCTCTTCCGGCTGCTGACCGTGGTGCTCTTCTCGTTCTACTTCGCGGCCGACGGCCCCCGGCTGCGCCGCACCCTGTGCTCCCTGCTGCCGCCGAACCGCCAGACCGAGGTGCTGCGGGCCTGGGAGATCGCGGTCGCCAAGACCGGCGGGTACATCTACTCGCGCGCCCTGATGGCGCTGATCTCCGGTGTGGCGCACTACGTCCTGCTGGAGATCCTGGGCGTGCCCTACGCCCCGGCCCTCGCCGTCTGGGTGGGCCTGGTCTCGCAGTTCATCCCGACCATCGGCACCTACCTCGCGGGCGCCCTGCCGATCCTGCTCGCCTTCACCGTGAATCCCTGGTACGCGGTGTGGGTGTTCGGCTTCGTCGTGGTCTACCAGCAGTTCGAGAACTACGTGCTGCAGCCGCGCATCACCGCCAGGACCGTCGACATCCACCCCGCCGTCGCCTTCGGCTCGGTGGTCGCGGGCACCGCGCTGCTCGGTGCGGTGGGGGCCCTGATCGCCATCCCCGCGGTCGCGACGCTGCAGGCGTTCCTGAGCGTGTACGTGAAGCGGTACGAGGTCTCCACGGGCGCCGGCGAGCCGCCCGGCCCCGGCCGGCGGGCGCCGGGGGGCCGTCGTCCCTCGCTGTTCGCCCGGCTGGCGAGGGCCCTGCGCAGGCGCTGACCGGGGCGGCTGATCCGGGCGGCCGGGGGCCGCCGCGCGGGCGGAGTGGCGCGCTTGACAGCAAAATCGAACATCCATTCTTATGGGTGTCCCGGGCCCACGGAGCCGAGTTATCCACAGGCCGGGGCGACGCCCGGGCGCATTGTCAGTGGCAGGCGTTAGCGTCGTGGACGTGAAGCGATCGACTCAAGCAAACCGGGTGGAACCCATGGCAGGCACCGACCGCGAGAAGGCGCTGGACGCCGCGCTCGCACAGATTGAACGGCAATTCGGCAAGGGCGCCGTGATGCGCCTGGGCGACCGGCCGAACGAGCCGATTGAGGTCATCCCCACCGGGTCGACCGCTCTCGACGTCGCCCTCGGCGTCGGCGGACTGCCGCGCGGCCGCGTGGTGGAGGTCTACGGACCGGAGTCCTCCGGTAAGACCACCCTCACCCTGCACGCCGTGGCCAACGCGCAGAAGGCGGGCGGCACCGTCGCCTTCGTCGACGCCGAGCACGCCCTCGACCCCGAGTACGCCCGTGCCCTGGGCGTCGACACCGACAACCTCATCCTTTCCCAGCCGGACACCGGCGAGCAGGCGCTGGAGATCGTGGACATGCTGGTCCGCTCCGGTGCCCTCGACCTGATCGTCATCGACTCCGTCGCCGCCCTGGTGCCGCGCGCGGAGATCGAGGGCGAGATGGGCGACTCGCACGTCGGTCTCCAGGCCCGCCTGATGAGCCAGGCGCTGCGCAAGATCACCAGCGCGCTCAACCAGTCCAAGACCACCGCGATCTTCATCAACCAGCTCCGCGAGAAGATCGGCGTCATGTTCGGCTCCCCGGAGACGACGACCGGTGGCCGGGCCCTGAAGTTCTACGCCTCGGTGCGTCTGGACATCCGCCGCATCGAGACCCTCAAGGACGGCACGGAGGCGGTCGGCAACCGCACCCGCGTGAAGGTCGTGAAGAACAAGGTCTCGCCGCCCTTCAAGCAGGCCGAGTTCGACATCCTCTACGGCCAGGGCATCAGCCGCGAGGGCGGCCTGATCGACATGGGCGTGGAGCACGGCTTCATCCGCAAGGCCGGTGCCTGGTACACCTACGAGGGCGACCAGCTCGGCCAGGGCAAGGAGAACGCCCGCAACTTCCTCAAGGACAACCCCGACCTCGCCAACGAGATCGAGAAGAAGATCAAGGACAAGCTGGGCGTGGGCGTCAAGCCCGAGTCCCCGGCCGGTGAGCCCGGTGCGGACGCCGCGGCCGCCTCCGGCGAGCCGGCCAAGTCCGTGCCCGCGCCGGCGGCCAAGTCCACGGGGAAGGCGGCCAAGGCCGCGGCCAAGAGCTAGCGATGACACGGCGAAGCGAGTGGCCCGAGCCCGGCGAGCCGCACGCGGGCGACCGTACGGGCGGTGGCGCCCCCTCCCCGTCGAGGGCCGGGGGCGGAGCGCCACCGTCACCGGAGGAGCAGGCGCGGGCGATCTGCCTGCGCCTGCTCACCGGATCCCCGCGCACCCGCAAACAGCTCGCCGACGCGCTGGCCAAGCGGGGCATAGCGGACGAGGTCGCGGCGGAGGTGCTGTCGCGGTTCGAGGACGTGGGCCTGATCGACGACGGGGCGTTCGCCGACGCCTGGGTGGAGTCCCGGCACCGCGGCAGGGGGCTGGCCCGCCGTGCCCTGGCGCGCGAGCTGCGCACCAAGGGCGTGGACGCGGAGCTGATCGACGAGGCCGTCGGCCGGCTCGACGCGGAGCAGGAGGAACGCACGGCCCGCGAGCTGGTCGAGCGCAAGCTGCGCTCGACCCGTGGCCTGGACCGGGAGAAGCGGCTGCGCCGCCTCGCCGGGATGCTGGCCCGCAAGGGCTACTCCGAGGGCCTTGCCCTGCGCGTGGTGCGCCGCGCGCTGGAGGAGGAGGGCGACGACCCCGAACTGCTCGACGCCTATCTGCCCGAGGCCTAGCACCGGGCGGACGCCCACGCGGACGCCGAGGGAGAGACGGGTGAAGCGGGGAGCCGCCGGGCCTCAGGTCCGCACCGGCAGCCCCGCCGCCCGCCAGGCCTGGAAGCCGCCCACCAGGTCCGTCGCGCGGTCCAGCCCCAGCTGTCGCAGGGACGCCGCCGCCAGCGACGACGCATAGCCCTCGTCGCAGATCACGACCACCCGCAGGTCATGGCCGGTGGCCTGTGCCGCGCGATGGTCGCAGGCCGGGTCCAGGCGCCATTCCAGCTCGTTGCGCTCCACCACGAGCGCCCCCGGGATCGTCCCGTCGCGCTCCCGCAGCGCCGCGTAGCGAATGTCGACCAGCAGCCCGCCGGAGGCCTGGACGTCGGCCGCCTCGGCGGGGCCGAGCCGGTCGAGGCCCGCACGGGCGGCGGCCAGCAGCTCCTCGACCCTCATGCCCACTCCTGCGGCCACTCGACCTGCTCCAACCGCAGCACCAGGCCGCTTCGGCTGTAGCGCCGCATCATCGGCAGCGGCGGGTAGTAGGCGTGCACGGACACCGCGTGCCGCTCCGGCGAGCCGTTGAAGACCTGGTGCACATGGTGCGGACCAAAGGCGCGGCCGGCACCGTCCGTCAGCTGCCGTTCGCGGTCGATGCCGTCCGCCAGCTCCAGCAGCGTCCAGCCCTCGGTGGGCAGCCGTGCGGCGAGCGACTGCTCGGTGAGGTGGCCGGCGGCCGCGGCGAAGGCACCGTGCGAGCCGCCGTGGTCGTGCCAGCCGGTGCCACTGCCCGGCGGCCAGCTGATCAGCCATGCCTCACTGCCGCTCGGTCCCTCCAGCCGGATCCAGGTGCGGCCCTGCGGATCGAGGGGGAGCGAGCCGACGAGCCGGTCGTCGGCCGCCGTCCGGCGGACGAAGTCGAGGAGATCGGCCTCCGAAGGAGCGCCCGGAGCGCCGGGAGCGGCGGACGCCGCGGCTGGGACGACGGAAGAAGGGGCGGAGGCATGCACGGGGGAAGACACGGAGGACCGTCCTGAGTGATCGCGAAGGAGCGCGCGGGGCGTTCGACGCACGGCCGCGCGGTGAAGGAAGCGGATCAACAGGACGGACGACAGACGCAGCCCGCATAGCGGAGGAGGTCCAGATGGACCCTCCGCCAGAAACGAGCGCCGCTGTCAGTCACGCTCGGAGTGAACCATGACGATCCGGGCCGGTCAACGGTTGGCCGTAGCCTCACTGTTGGCGGTCCGGGGGTGTCCCTCGCCCTCCGCAGCCGTGGCCGTGGCCGCCGTCGCCCCGCCCCGCGCCGCGTCCGCGCAGGCGTACAGCTCCGCCGGCCGCACCCCCGCGAGGGCCGCCACCAGATGACCGTCCGGTCGCACCACCAGCACCGTGTGGGCGTCCGCCCCCGGGTACCCCTCCGTCACCAGGAGCTCCGCCCGCATGGGCAGCGCCGAGACGGCGGCCGCCAGCCGGGGCATGAGCCCGGCGCCCAGCCAGTGCCGCCGCTCCCACACGCCCGTACCCGGCGCGACGAGCACCACCAGCAGCTCACCGCCCAGCCGGTCGCGCAGCCGTGTCTCCGACCCGTCCGGCGCGGTCACCGGCACATCGACGACCGGCGCTCCCACCGCCGTGCCCACCAGGACCGAACCGGCGGGCGGCGCGGCCGGCGCCAGGGGCGTACGGGAGTGGACGTACGGCGCGCTCAGCAGCCCGCGCCCCAAGTGGCCATCGGTCAGCAGCAGGTCGTGGCCGCGCGCCGCGCCCGGCAGCACGGTGCGCCGGACCGTGCGCCAGCCACCCTCCCCGCGCACGGTCGGCAGGGTCCGGTCGGCGGCGCGCAGCCGGGCCGCGACCGCCTCCCGCCGCTCGGCCTGATAGCTGTCGAGCAGTACGTCCGAGGCACCGTGGTGCCAGGCCAGGGCGAGCTTCCAGGCGAGGTTCTCCGCGTCCCGCAGCCCCTCGTCGAGAGCCTGCGTGCCCAGCGCCCCGAGCAGATGGGCGGCATCCCCGGCGAGGAAGGCGCGACCGCTGCGCCAGCGGCGCGCGAGGCGGTGGTGCACGGCGTGCACACCGGTGTCCAGCAGGTCGTACGCCGGTACCTCCCCGCACCACAGGGACAGCGCGTCGCGCACCCGCGCGAGGAGGGCGTCGGGGGTGACCAGCTGGCCGTCGGGCGGCAGCAGCCAGTCGAGCCGCCACACCCCGTCCGGAAGCGGACGGGCCGTCACCTCACCGCCGCGCGGCGGCGACCGGTGCAGCAGGGCTTCGCCCGGCCACGGCAGTTCGGTGCGCAGCGCGGCGACCGCGTACCGTTCGACGGCCGTACGGCCGGGGAAGCGCGCGCCCAGCAGTTTGCGCACGACGGAGCGGGCGCCGTCGCAGCCGACCAGGTAACTCGCGCGCCAGACCGTGCCGTTGTCGCCGCTGGTGTGCGCGGTGACGCCGGAGGAGTCCTGCTTCAGGACGGTCAGCCGGCTGTCCTGGATGATCCGGACGTCCGCCTCGTCGCCGAGCGCGGCACGCAGCTCCCGGGTCAGGGCGTGCTGGGGCAGATGGAGGGGAGACGGTTCTGCTCCCGTGACGCCGGAGTCCCCCTCGGTCCCGGGCTCCTCCAGCGCCCCTGGCTCCTCTTCCTCCTCGGCCTTCACGCTGCCGGGCGGTGCGGCGAAGCGGACCCGTGCCACCTCGGCGCGGCGTCGCATCGTGCGCCAGCCCGTCCACCGGGTGCCCTCGGTCGTGGCGCACCCCAGCCGCTCCAGCAGGGCGGCGGTCTCCGGCCGCAGCACCGCCGTGCGCGCCAGGCGGCGGTCCTCCTGCCCCAGGCTCTCGGGCGGCGCCTCGTCCAGAACGGTGACCGGCACCTCGTACCGGGCCAGGGCCAGGGCCAGGGTGAGCCCGACCGGGCCGGCCCCGACGACGATCACCGGGTCCACGGCACGGCTCCCCCGTCCCCGGGGCGGACGGCGGCGGACGCCTCGCGCGCGTGGTGCTTACGGGACGTACGGGGACTGGCAGGGGGAAAATGCGCGATCACAGAACGTATGCAACCCATTGCCGGTGCTTGCGTCAAGCGATCAGCGGCCTCGCCACGGCGCGCCGGACGCGTGCGCCCCGCCGGCCCTGGGGGCCGACGGGGCGTCATGCACGGCGGTGGCGGCGGGCCTTGGCTCAGCTCGCGCCGGCGGCTCCGGGGCCCGCTCCGTGCGCCGGGTCGCCCGTGAGCACCGCGGTGGTGTCCATCGGGGGAGGGGTGCCCTTGCGCGAGCGCTTCGTGCGCCGTTCGACCCACGTGGCGAGCGAGGACAGCGCCAGGCACAGCAGGATGTAGATCGAACCGAAGACGATCACCATCGGAATGAAGGCGTAGACGCCGTTCACGGGCGGGGTCTGCTGGGCGAACGCCTTGCCGACGAACAGCAGTTCCTCGTACAGGATGATGAATCCGAGCGAGGTGTCCTTCAGGGTCACCACGAGCTGGCTGATGATCGACGGCAGCATCGACCGGACCGCCTGCGGCACGAGGACGTTCGTCATCACCTGCGTCTTGCGCAGTCCGATGGCGTACGCCGCCTCGCTCTGCCCCTTGGGCACGGCCTTGATGCCGGAGCGGAAGATCTCCGCCTGCACCGAGCCGTTGTAAAGCGTCAGGCCGATCACCAGCGCCCACATGGGGTCGGAGGTGAACACCGCCGCGTACAGCAGGAAGATCATGATGAGCAGCGGCATGGCCCGGAAGAACTCCACGGCCACCGTGGCCACCCACCGCACGGGCTTGTGGTCGGAGAGCCTGGCCGTGGCCAGCACCGTGCCCAGCACCAGGGAGAGGACCGCCGCGATGGCGAAGGTCTTCAGCGTCGTCAGCAGGCCGTCGACGATCCGCTGCTGGGTGTCCGCGTATTCGTAGTCGTCCCACAGCCCGGCCTGGAACTGGCCGGTGTCGTCCAGCTTGTAGACGATGAAGGCGAGCAGGCCGACGATGGCGGCTATGGAGAGGACGCCGTAGACCCGGTTGCGGTTCCGTGCCCGGGGGCCGGGGACGTCGTAGAGGACGCTGCCACTCATCGGGCCACCGCCAGACGGTTCTCCAGCAGCCGGAAGAGGCCGCTGATCGTGAACGTGATGATGATGTAGCAGACCGCGATCCACAGGAAGATCACGTAAATGTCGTAGCCCGACGCCGCGTTGAGGGTCTTCTGCACCGAACCGAGCTCGGTGACGTTGAAGCCCGAGGCGATCGCCGTGTTCTTGGCCAGCGCGATCATCAGGCTGCCGATGGGCGGTATCGCCGTCCGGGCGGCCTGCGGCAGGATTATCTGGCCCAGGGTCTGGTTGAAGGTCATCCCGATGGAGCGGGCCGCCTCCGCCTGGCCCACCGGCACGGTGTTGATGCCGGACCTGATGGCCTCGCAGATGAACGCCGAGGTGTAGCACCCCAGGGCCATCACGGCGAGCCAGAAGGAGTCCCAGCCCTTCAGGCCGAGCGCCGGCAGCCCCAGCGTGACGGCCAGGAACAGCAGCACCAGCGGGGTGTTGCGGAGCAGCGTCACCCATGCGGTGCCGAAGGCGCGCAGCGCGGGCACCGGAGAGACGCGGAACGCCGCGACGAGGGTGCCCAGCACCAGGGCGAGCAGCGCGCTGAGCGCCGTCAGTTCGACGGTGCCGAGGAAACCTTCGCGGAACATCGCGAAGTTGTCCGACAGAACGTTCAAGTCATTTCTCCGGGAATCGCGTGGCGGTCATACGGCACCGATCGCCGGTCAGTAGCGCTGGACGGCGGGCGGGGTCGCGGAGCTGCCGGACTTGCCCAGCGTCGCGTCGTAGGCCTTCTTCCAGTCGCCGTTCTGCACGTGCGCCTCGATGGCCTTGTTGACCGCCTCGCGCAGCGCCGCGTCCTCCTTCTTCAGGCCGATGCCGTACGGCTCCTTGGAGAAGGGGTTGCCGACGACCTTCAGGGCGCCCTGGTTCTCGGCCGCGTAGCCCTTGAGGATCGAGTCGTCCGTGGTGACCGCGTCGACCGAGCCGTTGACCAGGTCCTGCACGCACAGCTGGTAGCCCTGCTGCGCCTTGGCCTCGGCGACGTCGTACTTGGGCTCCTTGATCCGCTTGAGCGGCGTGGAACCGGTCGCCGAGCAGACCTTCTTGCCCTTGAGGTCCTCGGGGCCCTTGATGGTGCTGTCCGCCTTGACGAGCAGGTCCTGGCCGGCCTCGTAGTACGGGCCGGCGAAGCCGACCTGCTTCTTGCGCTCGTCGTTGATCGTGTACGTGCCGACGTACAGGTCGACGCCGCCGCTGGCGATCTGCGTCTCACGCGCCTCGGAGGGCACGGTCTTGAACTTGATGTGCGCCTCGTCGAAGCCGAGGTCGGCCGCGATCATGCGGGCGATCTCCACGTCGAAGCCGGTGCGCTTCTTGGTGCCGGGGTTCTCGTAGCCGAGGCCGGGCTGATCGGCCTTGGTGCCGATCGTGATCTCCTTGCCCTTGATCTTCTCGAAGACGGGCGAGTCCTTGACGTCGGCGGCGGTGTTCACCTTCCACTGCGGGAGCGCGGCCGCCGACGTACCGCCGCTGGCCTTGTCGCCGTCCTTGGCGTCGTCGGGGCTGCCGGACTTGCCGCAGGCGGTCGCGGTCGCGGCGAGCGCCAGCACCACGGCGGCCGCCGCAGCGGTGTTGCGGAGCTTCATGAGGAACATCCTTTGCGTCTGCGCCTGCGTCTGCGGGGCGTCGGGTAGCGGGGGAAAGCAGCGGTAAAGAAGCGGCGGGGGTTTCGGAGGGGGCGGGGCCGAGCGGGCCGGCCCCTCACTCCGGCCGGATCAGTGGTGCAGGATCTTCGACAGGAAGTCCTTGGCCCGGTCGCTGCGCGGGTTGTTGAAGAACTGGTCCGGCCGGGCCTCTTCGACGATCCGGCCGTCCGCCATGAAGACGACACGGTTCGCGGCGGAACGCGCGAAGCCCATCTCGTGGGTGACGACGACCATCGTCATGCCGTCCCGGGCGAGCTGCTGCATGACCTCCAGCACCTCGTTGATCATCTCCGGGTCGAGCGCCGAGGTCGGCTCGTCGAAGAGCATGACCTTCGGGTCCATGGCCAGCGCGCGGGCGATCGCCACCCGCTGCTGCTGGCCGCCGGAGAGCTGCGCGGGGTACTTGTCCGCCTGCGCGCCCACCCCGACCCGGTCGAGCAGCTCCCGGGCCTTGGTCTCGGCCTCCTTGCGGTCCTTCTTGCGGACCTTCACCTGCCCCAGCGTCACGTTCTCCAGCACGGTCTTGTGCGCGAAGAGATTGAAGGACTGGAAGACCATCCCGACGTCCGCGCGCAGGCGCGCCAGCTCCTTGCCCTCCTGGGGCAGCGGCTTCCCGTCGATGGTGATCGAACCCGTGTCCGTCGTCTCCAGCCGGTTGATCGTGCGGCACAGCGTCGACTTGCCGGACCCCGACGGCCCGATGACGACCACGACCTCGCCGCGGGCGATCGTCAGGTCGATGTCCTGGAGCACATGCAGCGCGCCGAAGTGTTTGTTGACCTTGTTCAGGACGACCAGTGCGTCCGCGGCGGGCGCCACGTCCTTGGTCACCGATACCTCGCTCATCGGCGTTCCTCGCTCCGTCCTCCTCGATTGGAGAGGACCCTAATGAGCCGCAACGACCAGCGTCATTACATCTGAGCTGAAATTGAGCATAACGATCCGGCCTCAAACGGACACTCTGCGTCAACAGCCGCGCACACGTCGCGCGGGCGTACCGGCTGCATAACGGAAGGCCTCCGAAGGGCTGGAACCCCTTGACGCGCCCGGCCTCCATCGGCGTGGATGCGGTGTTGCCGTACCTGCGCCCGGAGGGGGCCGATGAGACTGCTGCTCGTGGAGGACGACGACCATGTCGCCGCGGCCCTGTCGGCCGTGCTGGCCCGGCACGGGTTCGACGTCACCCACGCCCGCAGCGGCGAGGAGGCCCTGCACGCGCTGCTGCCGGACGAGGGCGCGCCCTTCGGCGTCGTGCTGCTCGACCTCGGACTGCCCGACCAGGACGGCTTCGAGGTCTGCGGCAAGATACGCAAGCGCACCGCCACCCCCGTGATCATGGTGACCGCCCGCTCCGACACCCGCTCGAAGATCCACGGCCTCAACCTCGGAGCCGACGACTACGTCGTCAAGCCCTACGACACGGGGGAGCTGCTCGCCCGCATCCACGCCGTCGCCCGGCGCACGCCGCACTCCGAGAGCGCACCGGGACCGTCGCAGGACGCCGCCGGTCCGCACGCCCTGTTCCTGGGACCCCTGACCATCGAGGTCCCCAACCGCAAGGTCTGCGTGGACGGCAACGCCGTCCCGCTCACCCGCAAGGAGTTCGACCTGCTGGCGCTGCTCGCCCAGCGCCCCGGCGTGGTCTTCCGCCGCGAACAGATCATCAGCGAGGTGTGGCAGACCAGTTGGGAGGGGACCGGGCGCACCCTCGAGGTGCACATCGCCTCGCTCCGCTCCAAGCTGCGGATGCCCGCGCTCATCGAGACGGTCCGCGGCGTCGGCTACAAAATCGTCCTCCCGGCGTGAGGACCGTACGAGCCTGTGCGCACCCGACTCCTTCCGCTGCTGCTCGTCCTCATGGCGGGCGTCCTGCTGGCCCTGGGCTTCCCGCTCGCCGCCGGCATGGCCACCGTGCAACAGCAGGAGGTAGTTGTCGACCGCATCGACGACACCGCCCGCTTCGCCTCCCTCGCCCAGTACGTCACCGCCCGGCCCTTCGAACCTGCCGACGAGGCGGACGGACGCCTGATCACCCTGCGCTCCGAGCTCGCCCGGTACGAGGACCTCTACGGCATACGGGTGGGCATCTTCTACCGCAACGGCCAGCCCATGGCCCTCGCCCCCGCCCAGTGGACCCTCCCGCTGGAAGGGGAGAGCAAGCGCGCCTTCCAGGAGGCCCTCGCGGGGCGCCGCAGCCGCGACCCCGGCCAGGTCTGGCCCTGGCTGCGCAGCCGCCTGACCGTGGCCTCGCCCGTCATCCGCGACGGTGACGTCGTCGCGGTCGTCGTCACCGAATCGCCCACCGGGCAGCTGCGCTCCCGCATCCTGCACGAATGGCTGCTGCTCGCGGCCGGCGAGACCGCGGCCATGCTGGTCGCCGTCCTGGCGGCCTTCCGCCTCACCGGCTGGGTGCTCCGCCCCGTACGCACCCTCGACGTCGCGGCCCACGACATAGCCACCGGCCGGATGAACTCGCGCGTCGTCGCCGACAGCGGCCCGCCCGAGCTGCGCCGCCTCGCACGCTCCTTCAACGAGATGGCCGACAACGTCGAGAACGTCCTGGAGCAGCAGCGGGCCTTCGTCGCCGACGCCTCGCACCAACTGCGCAATCCGCTCTCCGCGCTGCTGCTGCGCATCGACCTGCTGGCCCTGGACCTCCCCGACGGGCACGCGGAGGTCACCTCCGTCCAGGCCGAGGGCAAGCGGCTGGCCCGGGTGCTGGACGACCTGCTGGACCTGGCGCTGGCCGAGCACGACGCCGGCGATCCGCAGCTCACCGACATAGCCGAGATCGTCACCGACCGGGTGGGCGCCTGGTCCCCCGTCGCCGACCGCGAGGGCGTCCCCCTCACCTACCGGGGACCGTCCGCCGCGACCGGCTGGGCCGACCCCATCGCCCTCTCCAGCGCCCTGGACGCGGTCGTGGACAACGCACTGAAGTTCACGCCCGAGCACGCCCGCGTCGAGGTCACCGTCGAGGTGGTCGGCGACCGCGTCCACATCGCCGTCGCCGACGGCGGGCCCGGTCTGACGGAGGAGGAGCTCACCCGGATCGGCGACCGCTTCTGGCGCAGCGGCCGCCACCAGAACGTCTCCGGCTCCGGCCTCGGCCTGTCCATCTCGCGGGCCCTGCTCGCCGCGTCGGGCGCCACGCTCACCTACGAACCGAACGAGCCCACCGGCCTGCGCGCGACGATCGCCGTACCGCGCGACGGAACACCGGCCGCCCGGCACGACACCGGCTGACTTTCGCCCCCGAAAACGGGTTTAGGGCTTGACCGACACGTAATAGCGGCGCGCACCCGCGTGCAGCGGCAGCGGGTTGGTGAAGATGGCCGTGCGGAGGTCCACTTTCTGCGCGGCGTGCACCCGGGTGCCGATGCGGTCGCGACTCCTTATCACCGTGCGGGTGATGCTCTCCGTGAGATCGGAGTCGGTGTCGTCCAGGGTGACCAGGAGATTGGCGACCGCGATCGTCTTGACGACGTCGGTGGCACGCAGCTCCGGATAGGCGTCCGCCGGCATCATCGCCGCCCGGTAGAAACGGGCCTCCTCGCCCATGGCGTGCAGGGGCCCGATCAGGTCGCCGAGCTGGACGAGCCGGATCGGCAGCCGCCGTCCCAGGGACTGCACGGCATTGGTGGGCAGCCCCCCGGACCAGAAGAAGGCGTCGATCTCGCCCTTCTCCAGCAGTCCCGGCATCCGGTCGATGCCGACCCGCACCGCTGTGACGTCCGCGTCGAAGTCCAGCCCGGCGGCCTTCATCAGACGCCTGGTGATCAGCTGCACGCCCGAACCGTCCGCACCCACCCCGACCCGCAGCCTTTTGAGGTCCCGCGCCGACCGGACGGGCGAGTCCTTGCGCACCACCAGCTGCATGTAGTCGTCGTACAGCCGCGCACACGCGCGCAGCCGCTCCGCGCCCGGTTCCCGGCTCTCGCGATAGGTGGCCACCGCGTCCGCGGTGGCCAGGGTGAAGTCGGCCCTGCCGCCCGTGAGCTGCCGCAGATTGTCCAGCGACCCCTGGCTGCGCCTGAGCCGTACGTCCAGGGCCGGCAGGTCCTGCGCCAGGTCCTCCTTGAGGAGGTCTCCGTACTTCGCGTACACCCCGCTCGGCACCCCCGTGGCCACCGATATCCGGCCACTGGGCGAGGGGCCCCCGTCCATCGGCAGCAGCCACCACATGAGCAGCGCGAGCACGGCGGCGGCCGCCGCGCCCGCCCGTGCGGTGCGGCGCCTTCCGGAGCTCGGGAGTCGGGGGGCCATGGGCGGGATCCTGCCAGCCCGCTCCGCCGCGGACCAGGCTTCCCGCGCGAGCGTGACGGTGAGCACGCGGGCAGCGCAGGTGGGAGGGGAAGGGGAGGGATGCGGGGGAGGGGCGGGAAGAAGGAGGAGGCGGGGTGTCCGGACGACCACGTACCCTGGTCGATTGAGATGAGTGCGAAGACCTACGAGGTGCGCACCTACGGGTGCCAGATGAACGTCCATGACTCCGAGCGGCTGTCCGGCCTCCTGGAGGACGCGGGCTATGTCCGCGCCCCCGAAGGCCACGCCGAGGGTGACGCCGACGTCGTCGTCTTCAACACCTGCGCGGTGCGGGAGAACGCCGACAACAAGCTGTACGGCAACCTCGGCCGGCTGGCCCCGATGAAGACGAAGCGGCCCGGTATGCAGATCGCCGTCGGCGGCTGCCTCGCCCAGAAGGACCGCGACACGATCGTCAAGCGGGCCCCCTGGGTCGACGTCGTCTTCGGCACGCACAACATCGGCAAGCTGCCGGTCCTGCTGGAGCGCGCCCGCATCCAGGAAGAGGCGCAGGTCGAGATCGCCGAGTCGCTCGAGGCGTTCCCCTCGACGCTGCCGACGCGGCGCGAGAGCGCGTACGCGGCCTGGGTCTCCATCTCCGTCGGCTGCAACAACACCTGCACCTTCTGCATCGTCCCCGCGCTGCGCGGCAAGGAGAAGGACCGCCGCCCGGGCGACATCCTCGCCGAGGTCGAGGCGCTCGTCGCCGAGGGCGTCAGCGAGATCACCCTGCTCGGCCAGAACGTCAACGCCTACGGCTCCGACATGGGCGACCGCGAGGCGTTCTCCAAGCTGCTGCGCGCCTGCGGCCAGATCGAGGGCCTGGAGCGCGTCCGCTTCACCTCGCCCCACCCGCGCGACTTCACCGACGACGTGATCGCCGCGATGGCCGAGACGCCGAACGTGATGCACCAGCTGCACATGCCGCTGCAGTCCGGCTCGGACACGGTCCTCAAGGCGATGCGCCGCTCGTACCGCCAGGAGCGCTTCCTGGGCATCATCGAGAAGGTGCGCGCCGCCATGCCGGACGCCGCCATCTCCACCGACATCATCGTGGGCTTCCCCGGCGAGACCGAGGAGGACTTCGAGCAGACCATGCACGTGGTCCGCGAAGCACGCTTCGCGAACGCCTTCACGTTCCAGTACTCCAAGCGCCCCGGCACCCCGGCCGCGACCATGGAGGGCCAGATCCCCAAGGAGGTCGTGCAGGCGCGCTACGAGCGTCTGGTGGCCCTCCAGGAGGAGATCTCCTGGGACGAGAACAAGAAGCAGGTCGGCCGCACCCTGGACGTCATGGTCGCCGAGGGCGAGGGCCGCAAGGACGGCGCCACGCGCCGTCTGTCGGGCCGCGCCCCCGACAACCGCCTCGTGCACTTCACCCAGCCCGACGAGCCGGTCCGCCCGGGCGACGTGGTGACCGTCGAGATCACCTACGCCGCCCCGCACCACCTGCTCGCCGAGGGCCAGGCCAAGGCCGTGCGCCGCACGCGCGCGGGCGACGCGTGGGAGAAGCGCACCGCCGCGGCGGCCGCCAAGCCCGCCGGCGTCATGCTCGGCATCCCGACGATCGGCGCGCCCGCGCCGACGCCCGCCCCGGCCGCCCAGGGCTGCTGCGGCGACTGACGTCGCTCCGGCCGGCGCGCGCCGGCCGAACGTCCGCCCCGCCGCGGGCCCGCTCGAGCAGCGGGCGCACGGCGGGGCGTATCGTTCGCGCCATGCTCGTCGCCGCTGCCGTATGCCCCTGCCCGCCCCTGCTCGTGCCCGAGGTGGCCGCCGGGGCCGCACCCGAACTGGACGCCCTGCGGGCCGCCTGTCTCGACGCCGTGGCCGTGCTGGCGGCCGCCCGCCCCGACCGGCTGGTCGTCCTGGGCCCCGCCGGGCCGGCGGACCGCGGCACCTATCCGCAGGGCGCCCCCGGATCCTTCCGCGGCCTCGGCGTGGACGTCGACGTACGGCTCGGGCAGGGCGGCCCGGCAGGCGAACGCGAACTGCCGCAGTCCCTGGCCGTCGCGGCCTGGCTGCTGCAGCGCACGGGCTGGGCGGCGGCGCCCGTCGAGGGCCTGGGCGTCGGCGAGGAACTGGAGGCCGAGCGCTGCCTGGCCTCCGGGCGGGAGCTGGCCGGCGCGGCCGGGCGGGTCGCGTTCCTGGTGATGGGCGACGGCAGTGCCTGCCGCACGGTGAAGGCTCCGGGCTACCTCGACGAGCGGGCCGAGCCCTTCGACGCCGGGGCGGCGCGGGCGCTGGGCGCCGCCGACACCGCCGCGCTGGCCGCGCTGGACGTGGAGCTGGCCCACGGACTGAAGGTCGCCGGACGGGCCCCCTGGCAGGTGCTGGCGGGCGCGGGCGAGGGCGCCGGGCTGCGCGGGCAGCTGCTGTATGAGGACGCGCCCTACGGGGTCGGGTACTTCGTCGCCGGCTGGTCGTAGGCGGAACGCATCACAGCCGGCCGCGACGGGAACGGGAGCCGCCGAGCGGAGCGCGGGCCGGCCGCACGAGCCGTCCGGAGTCGCGGGGCCGGCCCGAAGGCCGGCCTACGGGCTCCGCCGGCCCGGCACGGCGACGGCCGTGGAGCGGGCTCCACGGCCGGTCGCCGGCGAGGGGTCAGGACGAGGCGTCACGGAGTCCCGGAGCTCGTACCGCCGCCCTTGCCGTCCTTCTCGGCGAGCCGGCCGAGCGCGTCCTTGGCCTTGCTCGTGCCGGTCCGGATCTGGCTGCTGTACTTGCCCTTGGTCTTTGAATCGACCACCTGCGCGGCCTTCTCCAGCCCGTGTTCGATCTTGCCCTCGTGCTGCTGCGCGAGGTCGCCGACCTTGCCCTTCAGCGGGCCGAGCTTGGCCTTGAGATTGTCCAACAGGCCCATGGTGACCGCCCCTCGTCCTACCTTGCCAAAACTTACTTGCGGGCGCCCTCACCGGCCTCGCTGTCGGCCGCCTTCTCCGCGGACTGCTGCTTGGGGATGTCGACTCCCTCAGCCGCCTCGTCCGCGGTGTCCTCGGCCTTGGCCTCGGCCGCCTCCTCCTCCGGCTTCACCTCGGCCGTCTCGGCAGCGTCGGTGGATTCCGCCGTCTGAGTGGCAGTCGCGGCCTCTTCCGTTGACGTCGAGGACGACCTACGGAGAATCCTTGAAAACACGCCCATATCTACTCCATTACCTTACTGGTGTGAGCGAAATCCCGCGTCGTCCGGGGCGTCCCATGGCGCCGCTTGCGGACACCGGTCCGCGAACCGGCTCTCGGAACCTCGCAACAGGCAACGAACCCGTCGGCGTCGCGTCACGTCGCTCGTTCGTGGGGCACGCCCGAGGTTTGGGACACTGATCAGGTGAGAAACGCAGCTCCCGCACCTCGGGTCATTGCCGTCGTCGGCCCCACCGCAGCCGGCAAGTCCGATCTCGGCGTCGCCCTCGCCCAGCATCTGGGCGGCGAGGTCGTCAACGCCGACTCCATGCAGCTCTACAGAGGCATGGACATCGGCACCGCCAAGCTCACGATGGCGGAGCGCCACGGCGTGCCCCACCACCTGCTCGACATCTGGGACGTCACGGAGGCCGCGAGCGTCGCCGAGTACCAGCGGCTGGCCCGGGCGGAGATCGACCGGCTGCTCGCCGAGGGCCGCACCCCGGTGCTCGTCGGAGGCTCCGGGCTCTACATCAAGGGCACCATCGACGCCATGGACTTCCCCGGCACCGACCCGGCCGTACGGGCCCGGCTGGAGGCCGAGCTGGCCGAGCAGGGGCCCGGGGCGCTGCACGCCCGCCTCGCCGCCGCCGATCCGGACGCCGCCCGCGCGATCCTGCCGGGCAACGGCCGGCGCATCGTGCGCGCCCTGGAGGTCATCGAGCTCACCGGCCGCCCCTTCACCGCCAACCTGCCCGGGGAGGAGCCGGTGTACGACGCCCTGCAGATCGGCGTGGACGTCGAGCGCCCCGAGCTCGACGAGCGGATCACCCTCCGGGTCGACCGCATGTGGGAGGAGGGGCTCGTCGACGAGGTCCGCGCGCTGGAGCGCGAAGGGCTGCGCGACGGGCGCACGGCATCGCGCGCGCTCGGCTACCAGCAGGTGCTCGACTTCCTCGCGGGGGAGTGCACCGAGGAGGCCGCCCGGGCCGAGACGGTCCGGGCCACCAAGAGGTTCGCGCGCCGTCAGGACTCGTGGTTCCGCAGGGATTCGCGCGTGCACTGGCTGAGCGGAGCGGCCGACCGGCGGGCGGAACTGCCCGGCCGAGCGCTGGCGTTGGTCGAACGGGCGATTACAGCCTGATCACGTGATGGCATCGGGACGCTCCGTGTGCCGTGCAGGCATCCTCTGGCGTGCCATCATCGAGCTTCGATCGAGCCGTGAAGTCCGGGTTGGGAGGGCGCGTGGCGATGGAGGCCGGCCCTCGTGACAGACCGCAGCAGCCGCCGCGCAGGGGGCACCTCCCCGCGGTGGCCGGGACGGAACCGGTGGGCCTGAGTCCGGACGGGCCCGACGACACCGAGGGGACCACGGCCGACGCCACGGCGCCCGCGTCGTTCCGCGAGCTGCGCCCCCAGCGCAGGCTGCGCGCCTGGCAGCTCGCCCCAATCGTCATGCTCGCCGCCATCGGCTCCCTCATGTTCGCCTTCCCCCTCGCCTTCGAGTTCGGGGACGGCGGCCCCGTCGTCGCCATGCTCGGCCTGCTCATCAGCTGCTGCGCCGCGGGCTGGGGCGTCATGGCGGCCCGCCGCGTCGGCTACACCTGGCCCGGCCTGCCGCCGCGCGGCTCCGGGCGCCGCCCCGACTGGCGCTACGTCGCCGCGTACACGGCCGTCGTGATCGTCGTGGTCGTCCTCGCCGTCTGGCGCGTGGCCCGCCTGCGCTGAGCCCCGGGGCCCGCGGAAGGCCGGTGTGTCGTCGGCACACCTCACCCGTACCATCGAAGGGTGAGCACCGCGCAGATCGCCTTCCTCAAGGGTCACGGCACCGAGAACGACTTCGTGATCATCCCCGACCACGACGGCCGGATCGAGCTGTCCCCTGCCGCCGTCGCGCGGCTGTGCGACCGGCGGGCCGGCATCGGCGCGGACGGCGTGCTGCGCGTCGTGCGCTCCGCCGCGCACCCCGAGGCGCGGGCCATGGCCGCCGAGGCCGAGTGGTTCATGGACTACCGCAACGGCGACGGCAGCATCGCGGAGATGTGCGGCAACGGCGTCCGCGTCTTCGCGCACTACCTCCAGCGGGCGGGCCTCACCGGGGAGGGCGACGTCGCGATCGCCACCCGCGCCGGCATCCGCCGCGCCCACATCGCCAAGGCGGGCCCCGACGGTGAGCCCGGCGAGATCACCGTGGGCATGGGCCGGGCCGTGCTCCCCGAGGGCGAGGTCACCGTCACCGTCGGCGAGCGCAGCTGGCCCGCGCGCAACGTCAACATGGGCAACCCCCACGCCGTCTCCTTCGTGGCCGACCTGGCCGACGCCGGAAACCTGCTCGCCGCCCCCGCCGTCAGCCCCGCCGGCGCCTACCCGGACGGCACGAACGTCGAGTTCGTCGTCGACCGCGGCCCGCGCCACGTCGCCCTGCGCGTCCACGAGCGCGGCTCCGGCGAGACCCGTTCCTGCGGAACGGGCGCCTGCGCCGTCATGGTGGCGGCCGCCCGCCGGGACGGCGCCGACCCGGCCGTCCTCGGTCACCCCGTCACGTACACCGTCGACCTGCCCGGCGGGCGACTGGTCATCAGCGAGACCCCGGACGGCGAGATCGAGATGACCGGAGCGGCCGTCATCGTCGCCGAGGGCGTCATCGACGCCTCCTGGTTCGCCACGGCCACCGCCTGACACCCCCGCGCGCCCGCACCGTCCCGACACACCCAACGGGCTCCCTCGAATGGGTGATCCGTTTCACTCTGGGCGAGAGGGGGTGAGCGGTGCGTGATGGGCTCGGTAGCATCAAGCACCGGTCTGGAGGCGTGAGCCGACCACCGGTCGACGCTGCCGGAGGTGCCCATGAGCGCAGAGGCCACGAACACCGGTGCTCCCGGCCGCAGGCGCGGCCGTCGCATCGACCTGAGACGGCTCGGGCGTGCGGCGCTCAGCGGCTCCGGGGCCCGCGGCCGGCTCCCTGATGCCATCGACCACGTCGCCAAGGTCCACCGCGCCCATCACCCCGGCGCCGATCTCGACATCCTGCACCGGGCGTACGTCCTCGCCGAGTCCTCCCACCGCGGCCAGACGCGCAAGAGCGGCGAGCCGTACATCACCCACCCCCTCGCCGTCACCCTGATCCTCGCCGAACTGGGCGCCGAGACCACCACCTTGACCGCCTCGCTGCTGCACGACACCGTCGAGGACACCGAGGTGACGCTCGATCAAGTGCGGGAGCAGTTCGGCGAGGAGGTGCGCTTCCTGGTCGACGGCGTCACCAAACTGGAGAAGGTCGACTACGGCACCGCCGCCGAGCCCGAGACCTTCCGCAAGATGCTCGTCGCCACCGGCAACGACGTCCGCGTGATGTCCATCAAGCTCGCCGACCGGCTGCACAACATGCGCACCCTCACCGTCATGCGCCCCGAGAAACAGGCCCGGATCGCCAAGGTCACCCGCGATGTGCTGATCCCGCTCGCCGAGCGGCTGGGCGTCCAGGCGCTCAAGACCGAGCTGGAGGACCTGGTCTTCGCGATCCTCCACCCCGAGGAGTACGCGCGCACCCGCGACTTCGTCCTCGCCCACGCCGGCCGCCCCGACCCGCTGGAGGCGACGGCGGCGCGCGTACGGGCGGTCCTGCGTGAGGCGGGCATCGCCGGCGAAGTCATCGTCCGCCGACGGCACTTCGTCTCCGTGCACCGGGTGCGCCTCAAGCGCGGCGAACTGACCGGGTCGGACCTGGGCAGGCTGCTCGTCCTGGTGGGGGAGGACGCCGACTGCTACGCGGTCCTCGGTGAACTGCACACCTGCTTCACGCCGTTCATCTCGGAGTTCAAGGACTTCATCGCCGTACCGAAGTTCAACCTTTACCAGTCCCTGCACACCGCCATCGCCGGTGAGGGCGGGCAGGTCGCCGAAGTCCTCATCCGCACGCACCAGATGCACCGCGTCGCCGAAGCCGGCGTCATCGCCCTCGGCAACCCCTACGCCGCCCCCGAGGCGCCCGACGCCGCCGACGGCGAGCGTGCCGACCCCACCCGCCCGGGCTGGCTCTCCCGGCTGCTGGAGTGGCAGCGCGCCACACCCGACCCCGACACCTTCTGGACGTCCCTCCGCGACGAGCTGGCTCAGGACCGCGAGGTGACCGTCTTCCGCGCCGACGGCGGCACCATCGGCCTGCCGGCGGGCTCCAGCTGCGTCGACGCGGCGTACGCCCAGTACGGCGAGGGCGCGCACCACTGCATCGGCGCGCGCGTCAACGGCCGGCTGGCCACCCTCAGCACCGTTCTGCGCGACGGCGACACCCTGCACCTGCTGATGTCCGCCGACGCCGCCTCCGGGCCGTCGCCCGACTGGCTCGAGCACGCCCGTACACCCGCGGCCCGCATCGCCATCGGCCGCTGGCTGGCGACCCATCCGCAGGAGCCCGCCGCCCCCGCACCGCCCGCGCCCTCCGCCCCCGGCCCCCCGAGGTCCGCCCCCCGGACCGTCGCGGCGGCCGGGGTCGGGCCGGTCGCCGTCGTCGCCGGGGGCGGCGGCCCTGCGGCCCCGAGCGTGCGACTGGCCGGCTGCTGTACGCCCGTACCGCCCGACGAGGTCACCGGCTTCACCGTGCGCGGGGGCACGGTGACCGTGCACCGCGCCCCGTGCCCCGTGGTGGACCGGATGGTCACCTCGGGCCGCGAGCCGGTGGAGGTGCACTGGCGCAGCAGCCCGGACGGCGCGGGCACCGGCGACTACCGGGTCACCCTGCGGGCCGAGTCGTTCAGCCGCCCGCACCTGCTCGCCGACCTCACCGAGGTCATCGCGGCCGCGGGCGCCGCCGTCGTCTCCGCCGCCGTCGAGCCGCCGCACGAGCAGCGGGTGCGCCACACGTACACCCTTCAGCTGCCGGACGTGGGCCGGTTGCCGGAGCTGATGCGGGCGATGCGCCGGGTGCCGGGGGTCTACGACGTCGCGCGGGCGGGACGATCGGTGGCCCCGGCGCCCCTGTGACCGCGCGGGGTGCTCCTTGCACGTACGGGTGATACGACACTCGTACCACCATCCGAGACGCTCGTACGGGTGGGACGGCGCCGCGCCGCCACCGGTCGGCGGCCGGGCGCTGATAGCGGTGGACGCATGTCGCACTCACCGGAGCGTTCCTCCCGGCGCCGGCGGTCCGCGCGCCGCCGGGCCGCCCTCGTCGTCGCAGCAGCCTCCCTGGTCCTCGGGGCCGCCGCACCGCCGGCCCCCGGTGCGCTGGGGGTCGGCGACCGGCTCTTCCCGCACCTCGGCAACCCCGGCTACGACATCGCCGCCTACGACATCTCCTTCGGCTACCGCGCCAACAACCAGCCGCTCGACGCCGTGACCAGAATCGTCGCCCGGGCCACCGCCCCCCTGGAGCGGTTCAACCTGGACTTCACCCACGGCACGATCAGCGCGATCGAGGTCAACGGCGCCGCGGCACAGTTCGTCGCGGCCGGCGAGGATGTGGTCGTCACGCCGGCGCGGGCCGTGCCGTCCGGAGGGTCGTTCACCGTCACCGTCCGTCACACCAGCGATCCGCGGGGCGAGGGCGAAGGCGGCTGGGTGGCCACCAGTGACGGGCTGGTCATGGCCAACCAGGCCGACGCCGGCCACCGCGTCTTTCCCGGCAGCGACCACCCCTCCGACAAGGCGATGTTCACCTTCCGGGTGACCGCCCCCAAGGAGCTGACCGTCGTCGCCAACGGGCTGTCCGCCGGCCACGAGACCTCGGGGGCGAACACCACCTGGACGTACCGGACGCTCCACCCGATGGCCACCGAGCTTGCGCAGGTCGCCATCGGCCGCTCCGCCGTGCCCGAGCGCAGCGGGCCGGGCGGGCTCAAGCTGCGGGACGTGGTGCCGGCCGCCGATCAGAAGGAGCTGGAGCGGTGGACGGCCAGGACGCCGGACCACGTCGCGTGGATGGAGAAGAAGGTGGGGGCCTACCCCTTCGAGAGCTACGGCGTGCTCATCGCCGACGCCTCCACCGGCTTCGAACTCGAGACCCAGACCCTGTCCCTCTTCGAGCGCGACATCTTCACCAAGGCCGGCTTCCCCGCCTGGTACATCGAGTCCGTGATGGTCCACGAGCTGTCGCACCAGTGGTTCGGCGACAGCGTCAGCCCGCGGGTGTGGTCCGACCTGTGGCTCAACGAAGGCCATGCCACCTGGTACGAGGCGCAGTACGCGGAGGAGAGGTCCGGCCGGAAGCTGGTGGACCGCATGCGCGCCGCCTATGAGCTCTCCGACCGGATGCGTACCGACGGCGGCCCGCCCGCCGCCCCGATCAAGCCCGTCCCCGGCAAGAAGATCAGCATCTTCCGGCCGGTCGTCTACGACGGCGGCGCGCTCGTCCTCTACGCCCTCCGCCAGCGGATCGGAGCCCCCGCCTTCGACCGGCTGGAACGCGCGTGGGTCCAGCGGCACCGCGACTCCACGGCGTCCACCGCCGACTTCGTCGCCCTCGCCACCGAGGTCTCCGGCCGGGACCAGTCGGGGTTCCTCAGGCCCTGGCTGTACGGGCAGAAGACGCCGCCCATGCCCGGGCACCCCGACTGGAAGACCGCCGCGAAACCCGCGTGACGACACGGCACGCGCATGGGACGATCGACGGGTCGGCGAGGCCGCTGGCCCCGGGAATCTCCGGGGCGTGCCGGACGTTGTCGACCCTGAGGGCCCCCGGCGCGGGGGCAGGCACGTACCCACGACGTAAGGATCAAATGACCTCCTCTTCTTCCCTTCCCCAGGACCGGCAGGACCGGCAGAGCCTCCCGGAGAGCCTTCGGGCCGACGCCCTGATGGAAGAGGACGTCGCCTGGAGCCACGAGATCGACGGGGAGCGCGACGGCGACCAGTACGACCGCTCCGAGCGCGCGGCCCTGCGACGCGTAGCGGGACTGTCCACCGAGCTGGAGGACGTCACCGAGGTCGAGTACCGGCAGCTGCGCCTGGAGCGCGTGGTGCTGGTGGGCGTCTGGACGTCCGGTTCCGTGCAGGACGCCGAGAACTCCCTCGCGGAGCTGGCCGCGCTGGCCGAGACCGCGGGCGCCATGGTGCTCGACGGTGTCGTCCAGCGGCGCGACAAGCCGGACCCGGCGACCTACATCGGCTCGGGCAAGGCCCAGGAGCTGCGGGACATCGTCCTGGAGACCGGCGCCGACACCGTCGTGTGCGACGGTGAGCTCAGCCCCGGCCAGCTCATCCACCTCGAGGACGTCGTCAAGGTCAAGGTGGTCGACCGGACCGCCCTGATCCTCGACATCTTCGCCCAGCACGCCAAGTCCCGCGAGGGCAAGGCCCAGGTCTCGCTGGCCCAGATGCAGTACATGCTTCCCCGGCTGCGCGGCTGGGGTCAGTCGCTGTCCCGGCAGATGGGTGGCGGTGGCTCCGGTTCGTCGGGCGGCGGCATGGCCACGCGTGGCCCCGGTGAGACCAAGATCGAGACGGACCGGCGACGGATCCGCGAGAAGATGGCGAAGATGCGCCGGGAGATCGCGGAGATGAAGACCGGCCGCGACATCAAGCGCCAGGAGCGCCGTCGCAACAAGGTCCCGTCGGTGGCCATCGCCGGCTACACCAACGCCGGAAAGTCCTCGCTGCTCAACCGGCTCACCGGCGCGGGCGTGCTGGTGGAGAACTCCCTGTTCGCCACCCTCGACCCGACCGTGCGCCGGGCCGAGACGCCCTCCGGCCGGCTCTACACCCTCGCCGACACCGTCGGTTTCGTCCGGCACCTGCCGCACCACCTCGTCGAGGCGTTCCGCTCCACCATGGAGGAGGTCGGCGACTCCGACCTGATCCTGCACGTGGTGGACGGCTCGCACCCGGCGCCGGAGGAGCAGCTGGCCGCCGTGCGCGAGGTGATCCGCGATGTGGGCGCGCTCGACGTGCCCGAGATCGTGGTGATCAACAAGGCGGACGCGGCCGACCCGCTCGTGCTGCAGCGGCTGCTGCGCATCGAGAAGCACTCGATCGCGGTGTCCGCGCGGACCGGCGCGGGCATCGAGGAGCTGCTGGCCCTGATCGACGCCGAGCTGCCGCGGCCCGCCGTGGAGATCGAGGCGCTCGTGCCGTACACGCACGGTGCCCTGGTCGCGCGGGCCCACGCCGACGGCGAGGTGATCTCCGAGGAGCACACCCCGGAGGGCACGCTGATCAAGGCCCGGGTGCACGAGGAGCTCGCGGCGGAGCTCCAGCGGTACGTCCCCGCGGTCCGTTCCTGACCTACGCACGCGAAGGCCCGCCCCGACGTCGTCGGGGCGGGCCTTATGCGTTGCCGCTACGGCTAGCGCTTGTTCGCGAACTTCTGGCTGAGCGCGTCGTAGACGCCCTTGGCCTCCGGACCCAGGCGCGGGCCCGCAAGCCAGGTGCTGTTGGCCGGGCCGATCGAGGTGTTCGAGACCAGCACGGCCTTGCCGTCGGGGCCCTTGGCGAACCAGCCGCCCCCGGACGAACCACCGGTCATGGTGCAGCCGATGCGGTACATCGTCGGCTGCGAGGGTTCGATGGTCAGACGGCCCGGCCTGTCGATGCAGTCGTACATCTTCTGGCCGTCGAAGGGCGCCCCGGCAGGGTAGCCCCAGGCGCCCATGCTCGGGATGGACTTCACCTGCGGGGTGCTGAAGTCGACGGTGAGGGCGTTGCCCACCGTCTCCTCGAGCGACTTGCCGTTGCCGTTCTCCGACTTCACGTGCAGCACGGCGAAGTCGTAGGGGGCACCCGCGCCACCGGTCGCGGCACCCTGGGTGATCCACTGCGAGGACGTCTGCGCCCAGTCCGCCCACCACACGCCGTACGGAGCGACGTCCGTCACCGGCGCGCTGTTGACCTGCGAGCCCGGCAGACCCTTGTCGTTGTACGACGGCACGAAGGCGATGTTGCGGTACCAGCCGCCCTTCTTGCCGGCGTGCACGCAGTGGCCCGCGGTCCACACCATGTTGGACTTGCCGGGGTGTGCCGGGTCCTTGACGACCGTCGCCGAGCAGACCATGTGGCCCTCGGGGCTGTCGAAGAACACCTTGCCCACCGGAGCGGCGTTGTCGTGGTACGGCAGGCCGACGGCCTTGGCCTGGACCGGCCGCGGCTCGGGGTCGGTGACGCCCTGGTCGCTGGCACCGCCGCTGCCCGGCACCGTACCCGGGGCGCCCTGCGTCGCGAGCGTCTTGTCGCTGGCGCGCGCGTCCTTCATCTTGTCGGGCTTCCAGTGGCCCTCGATGATGGGGTTGATGAAGTCGCGGGCCTCACGGAGCCACTGGTCCTTGTCCCAGTTCTTCCAGGCGCCGTCCTTCCACTTCTTCTTCCACTTCTCCAGGTCCTGGGTGGGGATCCCCTTGGGCAGGCTCGGGAAGTCGTCGCCCTTCTGATCCGCGGCCGCGCTGGGCTTGGCTTCGCCCGAGGCCTTGTCGTCGCTCGGGCCGCACGCGGTGGCGGTCAGCGCCAGCGCGGCGGCGAGGGCGGCGGCCGCCAGGGCCGGCCGGCGTTTCGATGGCATGGAGTGGGCTCCCCCTGTGATCTGCACTCGCTCTCGGCGAATGTCCGCTCTGAGCACGGAATGTCGTGAACTTGTCATGCACCGCCCCGGCGTGGGGCAGGGCCCCACTATGCCGGTGCCGGGAGAGACGGACATGGGCGGGTCCGTGGTTCCGGAACGAAGGATCTTGAGCCCGGGCCGTGATCCGCAGCTCTCGGCGTCGTTGGTACGTACGGGGGACGCCCGACCATCGTTCAGCGGCAGGAGGAGGCAACCGAGCCATGGCCCCGACCCGACCACCGCTGCCGGCAGAGTCCGCGGCGTCGCCGCAGGCCCACGAGACCATCGCCCGGCGGCAGTCGTCACGCGAGAGCGCGGCCCGTACGTACGCCCGGTCGCTGCCCGTCGTGCCGGTGCGCGCCCGGGGGCTGACGATCGAGGGCGCCGACGGCCGCCGCTATCTGGACTGCGTCTCGGGGGCCGGCACCTTGGCGCTCGGCCACAACCACCCCGTCGTGCTGGAAGCCATCCGTCGCGTCCTCGACTCCGGCGCTCCGCTGCACGCCCTGGACCTGGCCACCCCGGTGGAGGAGGCCTTCACCGGTGAGCTGTTCGCCACGCTCCCACGCGGCCTGGCCGACTCGGCCCGGATCCGTTTCTGCGGACCGGCCGACGCCGACGCGAGGGAGGCCGCCGTCCGGCTCGTGCGGGCCGCGACCGGCCGCGACGGGCTGCTGGCCTCTTCCGGCTCCTCCCATGCAATGCCGGGCTCCGGCGCGGCGTGGGAGACGCGGGCGGTCAGACTGCCGTTCCCGCAGGACTACCGCTGCCCGTTCGGGGTCGGCGGCGAGGCCGGCGAGAAGCTGTCGGTGCGCTGGACCGAGACGCTGCTCGACGACACCGGCGGCGCGGGAGACCCGGCCGGACTGATCGTCGAACCCGTGCAGGACGAGGGCGGGGTCCTCCCGGCCCCCGACGGCTGGCTGCGCAGCATGCGCGAGATCACCACGGCCCGCGCCATCCCCCTCATCGCCGACGAGACGCAGACGGGGGCCGGCCGGACGGGCGCCTTCTGGGCCGTCGAGCACAGCGGAATCGTCCCGGACGTGATGGTCCTGTCCAAGGCCATCGGCGGCAGCCTGCCGCTCGCCGTCGTCGTCCACCACGAAGACCTCGGGACCGGGCGGTCCGCCGAGCCCGAGGGCACCTTCCGCGGCAACCAGCTCGCCATGGCCGCGGGCACCGCGACCCTGCGCCACATCAGGGAGAACGCCCTGGCCGAGCGCGCGGCCCTGCTCGGCCGGCGCATGCTGGACCGGCTGCGCCCCCTGGCGCGCGAACACGACTGCGTCGGTGACCTGCGGGGCAGAGGGCTGATGATCGGCATCGAGTTCGTCGACCCAGGGGCGGAGGAGCCGACCGCGCATGACACCGGTTCCTGCCGGCCGGGGGCCGCAGTGCCCGGTGCGTACGACCCCGGTCTCTGCGGGGAGCTCGACCTCGCGGCCTTGGGCGCCGGTCCTGATCACCCCGCCGCGGGCATCGGTCCGTCCCCCGCAAGCCCGGCGCTGGCCGCCGCCGTGCAGCGGGAATGCCTCCGGCGTGGCCTGATCGTCGCCCTGGGCGGCCGCGATTCCTGCGTGGTTCGCCTGCTGCCGCCCCTGACCATCACCGACGAACAGACCGAAGCCGTCCTCGACCGGCTGTCCGACGCCATCGCCACGGTCTCCCGCACCGCCCACCGGATCCCCCACCCGAGAACGCCGAAGGAGGAAGGCGTCGCATCCCCGGCCGGAACGCCGTGACATGCCCGCCGCACACCGCATGAACGCACCCCTGCCCGCCGACGCGTCCGCCGTCGGCCCGGACCGGTCCCCGGCAGTGCCCCGCCCGGCGGGCCCACGCGGCGAGGCGCAGGTCCACGGCGCCGGCGGCGCCACCGACCCGCTGGACCACCCCGACCCGCACGCCGCCGCGGAGGCCGCCACCGTGGAGAACCTGCTGCGCTGCTGGGTGCGCGAACACGACATCCCGCGGCCCCACGGCGACATCCTCTACCTGCCGCTCAACGCCAGCGGCATCCCCCTGACCGTCCCCGTGCGCTACTGGTCCGCCACCGGCTGGCACCGCTTCGGCCGGGTCACCCTCACCGGCGGACCCGACGACGCCCCCGCCTTCGACGCCGTCACCCTCGCCGCCCTGCTCGGCCGCGAAGCCGCCCACCGGGCGGCGCAGACCGGCCGGCCTCCCACGGAGGACGGGGCCGAACTCGTCGCCCGGGTCGCGGACTCCGCGCGCCGTACCGCCACGTTCCTCACGGCCCGCCGCGAACGGCCCGCCGACCCGGACGCCGGGGAGCTCTTCCTCTACGGCGAGCAGTCCCTGCTTCTGGGACACCCCCTGCACCCCGCGCCCAAGAGCCGCGAAGGGCTCTCCGATGCGGAAACGTTCGACTACTCCCCGGAGCTGCGCGGCCGCTTCCCCCTGCACTGGCTGGCCGTCCACCGCTCCGTGCTGGCCACGGACTCGGCCTGGACCGAGCGCGGCCGTGCCGTCGACGCCCCCACGCTGGCCGCCCGTCTCGCCGGGCCCGGCCTCGAACTGGAGCTTCCGGCCGACACGGTGGCCCTGCCCGTGCACCCCTGGCAGGCGCGCGACCTCCACCACCGCCCGGCCGTGGCCGCGCTCTTCGAGGCCGGGCTGCTCCACGACCTCGGTGCCCGCGGCGACGCCTGGTACCCCACCTCATCGGTCCGTACCGTGCACCGGCCCGGCGCCCCCGCCATGCTGAAGCTCTCGCTCGGCCTGCGCATCACCAACTCGCGCCGGGAGAACCTCCGCAAGGAGCTGTGCCGCGGCGTCGAGGTGCACCGGTTGCTGCGCGGCGGCCTCGCCGAGCGGTGGCGGGCGGCCTGCCCCGGAGGCCTCGGCTTCGACATCGTCCGCGACCCCGCCTGGCTGGCCGTCGACGCCCCCGACGGCACCCCGCTGCCGGGCGTCGACGTCGTCATCCGGCACAACCCCTTCGGCCCCGGCGACGACGCCGTGTGCGTCGCGGGGCTCATCTCGCCCCGGCCCTGGCCAGGCAGGCAGGGACCGGCCGGGCAGCCGGCCGTCTGCTCCCGCCTCGCCGACACCATCGGCCGGCTGGCGTTCCGCACCGGGCGGCCCACCGGTGCCGTCGCCGCGGAGTGGTTCCTGCGCTATCTGGAAGCCGTCGTACGACCCCTGCTCTGGCTCGACGGCGAAGCGGGCATCGCCCTGGAGGCCCACCAGCAGAACACCCTCGTCCTGCTGGACCCCGACGGCTGGCCGGTCGGCGGTCGCTTCCGCGACAACCAGGGCTACTACTTCCGTGAGTCCCACCGCGCCGCCCTCGGCCAACGCCTCCCCGGAATCGGGCAGGAGAGCGATACTTTCGTAGCCGACGAGGTCGCTGACGAACGTTTTCTGTACTACCTGGGCATCAACAACGTCCTCGGGCTGATCGGCGCGTTCGGCTCTCAGCGGCTGGCCGACGAACAGATCCTGCTCGCCGCGCTCCGCCGCTTCCTCAAGGAAGCCGCCACCGGCTCCTCGCCGACCCGCTCCCCTCTCCCCGAGCGGCTCCTGCAGGCGCCCACCCTGCGCTGCAAGGCCAACATGCTGACCAGGCTGCGAGGGCTCGACGAACTCGTCGGACCCGTGGACACCCAGTCCGTGTACGTCACCGTCGCCAACCCCCTGGCCTCGGCAGCGGGATGACGGCGATGGACGGGACGAGCGGGATGAACAGGATGAACGGGACGGGCGCGGAGTGGAACGGCGGCGGAAGCGCGCCGTCGTTCGACCCACTGACGGATCCGATCCCCGGCTTCCACAGCGAGGACTGCATCGACACGGTCGACCTCCGGCTGACCGAGGAACTCATCGAGTTCATCGCCTGTGACCATCCGGGGAGCGCCACCGCCCCGGGCCCGCCGCTCGGAGCCGACCTCCTGGACGCCCCCGCGGACTGGGGGCCCGTCGGTACGGAGCTGGGGCCGTTCCAGCTCGTACCGGTCCGCGTCGAGCGCGACCTTCGGCTGCTCACGCGGTGGATGAACGATCCGGCAGTCGCGGCGTTCTGGGGGCTGGCCGGGTCCGATGCCGTCATCGAGACCCACCTCCGCGGCCAGCTCGACGGCGACGGGCGCAGCGTTCCCTGCCTCGGCGTGCTCGCCGGGGTCCCCATGAGCTACTGGGAGCTCTACCGCGCCGACCTCGATCCGCTGGCCCGCCACTATCCGGCCCGGCCGCACGACACCGGGATCCACTTCCTCATCGGCAAGATCGCCGACCGGGGCCGGGGGCTGGGCACGCTCCTGCTGCGTACGGTCGCCGACCTCGTCCTGGACCGGCGCCCCTCCTGCAACCGCGTCGTCGGGGAACCGGACCTGCGCAACACCCCGTCCGCCGCGGCCTTCCTCGGCGCGGGCTTCCGGCTGACCGGCGAGGTGGAGCTGCCCGACAAGCGCGCGGCACTGATGATCCGCGACCGGGCGCTGCGGGCTGTGCTGTAGGCGTCACCTGCAGCCGTCACGCGAGTGCTTCCGCTGCTCCTCAGCCCCACGGTCCGTCGATCCGGTCACCGGCACGACCATCAGGGCCCGCGATGTCAGTGCCGCCCCGTAGGCTGGCAACGCTATGACTGCCACCTCCTCGCCCTCCCTCACCGACCTGCTGCACACCGCCGTCACCGCCGTCGGCGGGACCGAGCGGCCCGGTCAGGTCGCCATGGCCGAAGCCGTCGCCGCGGCCATCGACGGCGGCTCCCACCTGCTCGTGCAGGCCGGCACCGGCACCGGAAAGTCGCTCGGCTACCTCGTGCCGGCCCTGGCGCACGGCGAGCGGGTGGTCGTCGCGACGGCCACGCTCGCGCTCCAGCGCCAGCTCGTGGAGCGTGACCTTCCGCGGACGGTCGACGCGCTGCACCCGCAGCTGCGCCGCCGCCCGGAATTCGCCATGCTCAAGGGCCGGTCCAACTACCTCTGTCTGCACCGGCTCCACGAGGGCGTGCCGCAGGAAGAGGAAGAGGGGCTGTTCGACCCCTTCGAGGCCGCCGCGCCCTCCAGCAAGCTGGGCAAGGACCTGCTGCGGCTGCGCGACTGGGCGGACGAGACCGAGACCGGCGACCGTGACGACCTCACCCCGGGCGTCTCCGATCGCGCGTGGTCGCAGGTGTCCGTCACCTCCCGCGAGTGCCTGGGCGCCTCGAAGTGCGCGTACGGCGCCGAGTGCTTCGCCGAGGCGGCCCGCGAGCGCGCCAAGCTCGCCGACGTCGTCGTCACCAATCACGCGCTGCTCGCCATCGACGCCATCGAGGGCGCGCCGGTCCTGCCCAGCCATGAGGTGCTGATCGTCGACGAGGCCCACGAGCTGGTCTCCCGGGTCACCGGGGTCGCCACGGGCGAGCTCACCCCCGGCCAGGTCAACCGGGCGGTGCGGCGGGCCGCCAAGCTCGTCGACGAGAAGGCGGCGGACGCCCTGCAGACGGCGTCGGAGAGCTTCGAGCGCCTGATGGAGCTGGCCCTTCCCGGCCGGCTGGAGCAGATCCCCGAGGATCTCGGCTACTGCCTGATGTCCTTGCGCGACGCGGCGCGCACGGTCATCAGCGCTCTCGGCACCACCCGCGACAAGTCCGTCCAGGACGAGGACGCCGTCCGCAAGCAGGCCCTCGCCTCCGTGGAGAACATCCACGCGGTCGCCGAGCGCATCGTGGAGGGCTCGGAGTACGACGTCGTCTGGTACGAGCGCCACGACCGCTTCGGGGCCTCGCTGCGGGTCGCGCCGATGTCGGTCTCCGGGCTGCTGCGCGAGAAGCTCTTCAGCGAGCGCTCGGTGGTCCTCACCTCGGCCACCCTCAAGCTGGGCGGCGACTTCAACGGCGTCGGGGCCTCCCTCGGCCTCGCGCCCGAGGGTGTTGAGGGGGAGGACTGCCCGGAGTGGAAGGGCGTCGACGTCGGGTCGCCGTTCGACTACCCCAAGCAGGGCATCCTGTACGTCGCCAAGCACCTCGCCCAGCCGGGGCGGGAGGGCAGCCGGACGGACATGCTGGATGAGCTGGCAGAGCTCATCGAGGCCGCCGGAGGCCGCACGCTCGGCCTGTTCTCCTCGATGCGGGCGGCCCAGGCCGCGGCCGAGGAGCTGCGCGGCCGGCTCGACATGCCGATCCTGCTGCAGGGCGAGGAGACGCTGGGCGAGCTGATCCGTACATTCGCCGGGGACACCCGTACGTGCCTGTTCGGCACCCTGTCGCTGTGGCAGGGAGTGGACGTCCCGGGCCCGAGCTGCCAGCTCGTCGTCATGGACCGGGTGCCCTTCCCGAGGCCGGACGATCCGCTGATGAGCGCCCGGCAGCGGGCGGTGGAGGACGCGGGCGGCAATGGCTTCATGGCCGTGGCCGCGACGCACGCGGCTCTGCTGATGGCCCAGGGGGCCGGCCGGCTGGTGCGCGCCTCGGGGGACCGTGGTGTGGTCGCCGTTCTCGACCCCCGGCTGGCGACGGCCCGCTACGGCTCGTTCCTGCGGGCCTCGATGCCGGACTTCTGGTACACCACGGACCGTAATCAGGTGCGCCGCTCCCTGTCCGCGATCGACGCGGCCGCGAAGGCGGAGGGCCACTAAGGCCACCAGGGGCCGGGTGCTCCGGGTGGCACCGGAGCGCACAGAGGCAAATGAAGAGCCCCGGAACCGGCGCAGTGGTTCCGGGGCCCGGCCTTTCGGTGCGGGGCTTCACACGCGCCGCAGCACCGCCACCACCTTGCCCAGGATGGTCGCCTCGTCGCCGGGAATCGGCTGGTAGGCGGCGTTGTGGGGGAGCAGCCAGACATGGCCGTCCTCGCGCTTGAAGCGCTTGACGGTCGCTTCGCCGTCGAGCATGGCGGCCACGATGTCGCCGTTCTCCGCGACGGGCTGGCGGCGTACCGTCACCCAGTCGCCGTCACAGATGGCGGCCTCGACCATGGAGTCGCCGACGACCTTCAGGACGAACAGCTCGCCGTCACCCACCAGTTGGCGGGGGAGGGGGAAGACGTCCTCCACCGACTCCTCGGCCAGGATCGGGCCACCGGCGGCGATCCGGCCGACCAGCGGGACGTAGGAGGCGGCGGGCTTGCCGGTGGTGTCGGTGGGCTGGGTGCTCGGCTGATCGGAGCCGCGCACCTCGTAGGCCCGGGGGCGATGAGGGTCCCTGCGCAGGAAGCCCTTCCGCTCGAGGGCCATGAGCTGGTGGGCGACGGAGGACGTGCTGGACAGCCCCACCGCCTGGCCGATCTCGCGCATGGAAGGTGGGTACCCACGGCGCTGGACGGAGTCCCGGATCACCTCGATCACGCGGCGCTGCCGGTCGGTGAGCCCGGAGCTGTCCGCCCGGATGCCCGGGGGCCGCCCGGGAAGCGAGCGGGCCGGCTTCTGGCCCTCGGTGTTCATGGCTGCGTCGTTCATCGGGTGTGCCTGGTCGAGTCGGTTCTGGGAGCGGTCCTGGGCGGTGATGGTGGCGCTGTCTGCGGTGGTGGTCACGTCGGCCCCTCTCGAGATGTTCTCCCTAGCTGGACAACGGTAGTTGCTTTCGAAAGGTTGCGCCAAACACACGTTCGAGTGAAATATCGCGGATCGGCTGACGTGATCAGGTTGGAGGGTGTACGGACGGAGATCAATTCGCCCCATTACGGTACTCTTCGGTGCTGAGTCGCCCGGGTCGCGCCGACGTCCGTACGGGACGGACAGTAGCCGGTCGGGAGGGCTCGTCCGGTACCGCGCGGGGCCGCCGCGCCATGGTGCCAGTGTGACATCCGCGCACCCGCGGGGGCGTCCTCGGGCCCCTCCCGCAGGGGCGCGCCCGGCTTCCGTGGCTCGACACGCGACGGCCTGGGTTGACTGCCCGGCACCAGATCTAGTGGTTTGATGGCGGCAGCTACCCACAAGTTGTGGTCGATGGCCCCTCCCGGTCATTCGCGGACCCGGGCATCGCCTATGCTGGGGGCTGCTCGGCGAGAGCCCCCGAGGGGCCCGTCGCGCGGAGATCGTGCACAGTTTTTTCGAGGTTCCTCGAGGGTGAAGGAGGGTGGAGAGCCATGCACTGCCCCTTCTGCAGGCACCCCGACAGTCGAGTCGTCGACAGCCGGACCACCGATGACGGCTGTTCGATCCGCAGGCGCCGCCAGTGCCCCGACTGCTCCCGTCGGTTCACAACCGTGGAGACCGCGTCACTCATGGTGATCAAGCGGAGCGGGGTCACCGAGCCCTTCAGCCGCAACAAGGTCATCTCCGGAGTGCGCAAGGCGTGCCAGGGTCGCCCGGTCACCGAGGACGCCCTGGCCCAGCTCGGTCAGCGGGTCGAGGAGGCGGTGCGCGCCACGGGCAGCGCCGAGCTCTCCACGCACGACGTCGGCCTCGCCATACTCGGTCCGCTCAAGGACCTCGACCTCGTGGCGTATCTGCGGTTCGCGTCCGTGTACCAGGCGTTCGACTCGCTCGAGGACTTCGAGGCCGCCGTCGCGGAACTGCGTGACGGTGTCCGTCGCGCCGAGGCCGAGGACGCATCCGCGGCGGACCCGGGCGGTCCCGCCGCCGGCGCCGAAGTCCCGGCGCCCGCCGTGGCCGTCGACTGAGCGGCCGCAATCAGACCTACCCGGCGCGCTGAGCGCAGCCGGGTGACAGAACACATCGCGCCCCGGAAGAATTAGGCGCATTAGGGCGTTTTGCCCGTAGAGGGAGGCGGCATGACCGAGACGACGAGCGGCCTGGCACGAGGTTCCCGCTCCAAGGGAAACAAGGGCGGCAAGGGTCTGCGCATCGAACGCATCCACACGACCCCCGGCGTGCACCCGTACGACGAGGTGGTCTGGGAGCGTCGTGACGTCGTCATGACCAACTGGCGCGACGGCTCGATCAACTTCGAGCAGCGCGGCGTGGAGTTCCCCGACTTCTGGTCGGTGAACGCGGTCAACATCGTCACCAGCAAGTACTTCCGTGGCGCCACCGGTTCCCCCGAGCGCGAGTCCAGCCTCCGCCAGCTCATCGACCGCGTGGTGAAGACCTACCGCGCGGCCGGTGAGGAGCACGGCTACTTCGCCTCTCCCGCGGACGCCGAGATCTTCGAGCACGAGCTCACCTACGCGCTCCTGCACCAGGTCTTCAGCTTCAACTCGCCGGTCTGGTTCAACGTCGGCACCAAGCAGCCGCAGCAGGTCTCGGCCTGCTTCATCCTCTCCGTCGACGACTCCATGGAGTCGATCCTCGACTGGTACAAGGAAGAGGGGATGATCTTCAAGGGCGGCTCCGGCGCCGGCCTGAACCTCTCCCGCATCCGCTCCTCCAAGGAGCTGCTCTCCTCCGGCGGCAACGCCTCCGGTCCCGTCTCCTTCATGCGCGGTGCCGACGCCTCCGCCGGAACGATCAAGTCGGGCGGCGCCACGCGCCGTGCGGCGAAGATGGTCGTGCTGGACGTCGACCACCCGGACGTCGAGGCCTTCATTGAGACCAAGGTGAAGGAGGAGGAGAAGGTCCGCGCCCTGCGCGACGCCGGCTTCGACATGGACCTGGGCGGCGATGACATCACCTCCGTCCAGTACCAGAACGCCAACAACTCCGTCCGCGTCAACGACGAGTTCATGAAGGCCGTCGAGAGCGGCTCGAAGTTCGGTCTGCGCGCCCGGATGACCGGCGAGGTCATCGAGGAGGTCGACGCCAAGGGCCTCTTCCGCAAGATGGCCGAGGCGGCCTGGGCCTGCGCCGACCCGGGCATCCAGTACGACGACACGATCAACCACTGGCACACCTCGCCGGAGTCGGGCCGCATCACCGCGTCCAACCCCTGCAGCGAGTACATGCACCTGGACAACTCCTCGTGCAACCTCGCCTCGCTCAACCTCATGAAGTTCCTGCGCGACGACGACCAGGGCAACCAGTCGTTCGACGCCGAGCGCTTCGCCAAGGTCGTCGAGCTCGTGATCACGGCGATGGACATCTCCATCTGCTTCGCGGACTTCCCGACCGAGAAGATCGGCGAGACCACCCGCGCCTTCCGCCAGCTGGGCATCGGATACGCCAACCTCGGCGCCCTGCTGATGGCCACCGGTCACGCCTACGACAGCGAGGGCGGCCGCGCGCTCGCCGGTGCCATCACCTCGCTGATGACCGGCACCTCCTACAAGCGCTCCGCCGAGCTGGCCGCGGTCGTCGGCCCGTACGACGGCTACGCCCGCAACGCCGACGCCCACAAGCGCGTCATGAAGCAGCACGCCGAGGCCAACGGCGCCGCCCTGCGCATGGACGACCTGGACACCCCGGTCTGGGCCGCGGCGACCGAGGCGTGGCAGGACGTCGTCCGCCTCGGCGAGAAGGACGGCTTCCGCAACGCCCAGGCGTCGGTGCTGGCCCCCACGGGCACCATCGGCCTGATGATGGACTGCGACACCACGGGCGTCGAGCCGGACCTGGCCCTGGTCAAGTTCAAGAAGCTCGTCGGCGGCGGCTCGATGCAGATCGTGAACAACACGGTGCCCAAGGCGCTCAAGCGCCTGGGCTACCAGCCGGAGCAGGTCGAGGCGATCGTCGCGCACATCGCCGAGCACGGCAACGTGATCGACGCCCCGGGCCTGAAGGCCGAGCACTACGAGGTCTTCGACTGCGCCATGGGCGAGCGCGCGATCTCCGCCATGGGCCACGTGCGCATGATGGCCGCCGCGCAGCCGTTCCTGTCGGGTGCGATCTCCAAGACCGTGAACCTGCCCGAGTCGGCCACCGTCGAGGAGGTCGAGGAGGTCTACTTCGAGGGCTGGAAGCTCGGCCTGAAGGCGCTCGCGATCTACCGCGACAACTGCAAGGTCGGCCAGCCGCTCTCCGCCAAGAAGAAGGAGCAGGCCAAGGCCCCCGAGGCCGCCGCTCCCGCCGCCGCGGAGAAGGTCGTCGAGTACCGTCCGGTCCGCAAGCGCCTGCCCAAGGGCCGTCCGGGCATCACCACCTCCTTCACGGTGGGTGGCGCCGAGGGCTACATGACCGCCAACTCCTACCCGGACGACGGTCTGGGCGAGGTCTTCCTGAAGATGTCCAAGCAGGGCTCGACCCTCGCGGGCATGATGGACGCCTTCTCGATCGCCGTCTCGGTCGGTCTGCAGTACGGCGTCCCGCTGGAGACCTACGTCTCGAAGTTCACCAACATGCGCTTCGAGCCGGCCGGCATGACGGACGACCCGGACGTGCGGATGGCGCAGTCGATCGTCGACTACATCTTCCGCCGCCTGGCGCTGGACTTCCTGCCTTTCGAGACGCGCTCGGCGCTGGGCATCCACTCCGCCGAGGAGCGCCAGCGTCACCTGGACACCGGGTCGTACGAAGCGGGCGACGACGAGGTGGACGTCGAGGGCTTGGCCCAGTCGGCGCCGCGTCACCTCGAGGCTCCCAAGCCCGACGTCCCGGCCCAGCCCGCCCCGGCCCCGGCCCCCAAGCAGGTGCACAACTCCACCGAGCTGGTGGAGATGCAGCTCGGCCTGAACGCGGACGCCCCGCTGTGCTTCTCCTGCGGCACGAAGATGCGCCGTGCGGGCAGCTGCTACCTCTGCGAGGGCTGCGGTTCGACCAGCGGCTGCAGCTGATCGCGCGGTCAGCGCCGTACGTCGCTGCCCGTCGCTCCATGTGAGCGGCTGACCGTCGTATGACCGATGGGGGAGCCGGCTTTGTGCCGGCTCCCCCATCGGCGTATCCGGGTCCTGCCCCTGTGTGAATACTGGTGCAGTGATCAACTGAAAGGCGGTGGTAGGGAATGAGTAATTCCATATGGTGCGGTGAGGAATTGGACCTCGATGCCTATCTGGCTCGGATCGGCTGGGAGGGGCCCCTCCGGCCGGACCTGGAGACACTGCGGGCGCTGCACCGCAGACATGTGGCGGCGATTCCCTTCGAGAATCTCGAGGTGATCCTGGGCCGTCCGGTGCTGCTGGACGTCAAGGCGCTGCAGGACAAGATGGTGGCGCAGAAGCGCGGCGGCTACTGCTACGAACAGAACTCCCTGCTGGCCGCCGCTCTCGAACGCATCGGGTTCACCTTCTCGGGGCTCGGCGCGCGGGTGCGTTCGGGCAGCGAGACTCTGCGTCCGGTCACTCACATGGCCTTGAAGGTGGAGGCCGACGGTGAGCAGTGGCTGTGCGACGTCGGGTTCGGCGGCGAGGGCCTGCTGGAACCGCTGCCCCTGAGGGACGGGGCGGAAGCCGGGCAGGGAAAGTGGCGGTTTGGAATCGGGCGTGAAGAGAAGGACGTCTACGTTCTGCGCACGCTCCGGTCGGACGGCTGGCGCGACCTTTACGCCGTCGGTCCGGAGGACCGTTTTCCGATCGACTACGTCCTGATGAACCACTACACCTCGACGCATCCCCGCTCGCCGTTCGTCTCCCGGCCGATCATCCAGCAGACGGAGCCGGGCCTACGGCGGATGTTCGTGGGCTCGACGCTCGCGACCGCACATCCCGACGGCTCGATGGAACAACGGGTGGTCCCGGTGGAGGAGTTGGCCGAGGTGCTGCGGAGCGAGTTCCGGATCGAACTGGACGCCGCGGATTCCTCGACGCTCGCCCGCGTGTACTCCTCCGGTACGTGACCGGGGCCACTGCCTGAGCCGTACGATGGCTCGGTGCTGGTCAAGTGGATTCGCTGCACCGTGGTGGACCGCCGCGGGTTCGAGCGGGGGCAGCGGAAGTGGGCGGGGTTGCTCGGCGAGCCCGGGTTCCGGGGACAGGGGGGAGGCTGGAGCCGGGCGCGCCCCGATGTGGTGCACCTCTTCGGCTTCTGGGAGAGCCGGGCGTTCTACGACTCCTTCATGGCGCGCTCGCACGACCGGCTGGCGGCCTCGCAGGTCGGCACGTTCAGGAACACCCAGGTGCGGCTCTTCGAGCACCGCTTCGATGTGAAGGTCGGATTCCGGCCGCAGTTCACGGATGCGGACGTCGTGCGCTTCGCCCACTGCCGGGTCCGTGAGAACCGGGTCGAGCACTTCACGCTCATGCAGGAGAAGGTGTGGAATCCGGCGATGGCCGGCTCGCCCGGAATGCTGCGCGGCGTCTTCGGCGAAGCGCCCGGCCAGGAGTTCCTCGTGCTGTCGATGTGGAACTCCGAGGCCGAGCACGGGAAATACCGTGCGGACCGGGTGGAGCGGCTCGGTCTTCGGGCGCAGACCGAGGCCGACGTCGCGGCCATCACAGGCGACGTCGTGGAGATAGAGCAGGCGTGGACGGTGTGACGACCGGCCCGGGGCGTTCCCGGGCCGGCGTCAGGGATGCCGTCCGCCGTCAGGCCGCCGGGGCGTAGACCCCCGCCCGGACCCCGGCGAGCACGCTGTCGGCTGCCTGCTCCGCCACAGCCGCGTCGAGGGGTTCGCGGGTGATGAACAGCCGGAAGAACAACGGCGCGGACACCGCCCGCGCGACCGCGCCCGCATCGGTACCGGGCGGGGCCTCGCCGCGCTCGACGGCCCGCTCGACCATCGGCGCGCAGCGCCCGAAGCGCTCGGCGTAGAAGCGGCGCAGCGCCTCCGAGGCGCGTTCGGACTGGAAGGCCGCGCTGATGAAGGCGGTGGGGGCGGCCGCGACCGCCGGGTCGCCGAAGGTGTCGACGACCTCACGGGCCAGGGCCAGCAGGTCTCCTCGCAGGGAGCCGGTGTCCGGAGGGGTCCAGCTGTCCTCGCCCGCCAGATCGAGGGCGTCCGCCACCAGCCCTTCGACGCTGCCCCAGCGGCGGTACAGCGTGGTCTTGTGAACGCCGGAGTGCTCGGCGACGTACTCGACGCTCAGCCCGGGGTAACCGTGCTCCGCCAGTCCGGTGAGGACGGCGTCGCGCACGGCGGCACGGGTGCGGGCGGTGCGGCCGCCGGGGCGCACGGTGCCCGGGGTGCTGGGGGAGGGGGTCTCCGAAGGCAACTGCAACTCCCGTTGCGTTAAGAGGGTGGGCTCTGTCATGCTGAGCGTAACGCAACACCGGTTGCGTTTGCCTTATGGTCGCCTGCCCGTTTTCGGAGGTCCCTCCATGCCTACCCAGCTCTCTCTGCGCGAGGTGTCCCTCTCCCGTGGCGACCGTCTGCTCCTCGACGGCGTGTCCCTCTCGGTGCGGGCGGGCGAAAGAGTCGGTGTCGTCGGGGAGAACGGCGCCGGAAAGTCCACTCTGCTGAAGCTCCTGGCCAAAGCGGAGCGGCCCGATGACGGCACGGTGGTGGCCTCGGCCGACGGCGGCATCGGATACCTCGACCAGACGCCCGACCTGCCCCCGGACGGCACGGTCGCACAGGCGGTCGACGCCGCCCTCGCCGAACTGCGCACCATGGAGGGTCGCCTGCGCGAGCTGGAGACCACCCTGGCCACGGCCGGACCCGGCACGCTCGAGGAATACGGGGACCTGCTCACCGCCTTCGAAGCCCGCGGCGGTTACGAAGCCGACGCACGGGTCGACAAGGCCCTGCACGGCCTGGGCGTCGGCCATCTCGACCGGGACCGCCGCCTGGGCACCCTCTCGGGCGGCGAACAGGCCCGGCTCGGCCTGGCCTGCACCCTCGCCGCCGCACCCGAGGTCATGCTGCTGGACGAACCCACCAACCATCTGGACGGCGCGGCCCTGGCCTGGCTGGAGGACGCCCTGCGCGCCCATCGCGGCACGGTGGTGGCCATCTCCCACGACCGGGTCTTCCTCGAGCGCGTCGCCACCGCCGTGGTCGAGGTCGACGCCGACCGGCGGACCCTGGTCCGCTACGGCGGCGGCTACGCCGGCTACCTCGCGGAGCGCACGGCGGCCCGCCGACGGTGGGAAGAGGCATACGAACGCTGGTGTGCGGAGACCGAGGCGCTCACCGAGACCGCCCGGACCACCGCCCGCGCCGTGGCCCAGGGACGTGCCATCAAGGACGGCAACAAGATGGCCTACGACCGGGACAAGGGGCGTGTGCAGTCCTCGGTCTCCAGCCGCGTGCGCAATGCCCGGGAACGGCTTCGCAGGCTGGAGGAGGCCCCCGTGCCCCGCCCGCCGGAACCGCTGCGTTTCGCCGCCCGGCCGGCCGTGGGAACCGCAGGAGGGGCCCTGGTGACGCTCGAGAACGTACGGGTGGGCGACCGCCTCGCCGTCGACGCCCTGGAGGTACGGGCAGGGGAGCGGCTGCTGGTGCGCGGGGCCAACGGCGCCGGGAAGTCGACGCTGCTGCGCCTGATGGCGGGGGTCGCCCGGCCCGACACCGGCACGGTCCACAGAAGCGGCCGTATCGGCTACCTCGCCCAGGAGATTCCCGTGAGCCGACCGGCCGAGCGGCTGCTGGAGGCCTTCCGCCGGGGGCTGCCGGGGACGGATGAAGAGCAGGAGGCCCTCCTGTTGTCCTACGGACTCTTCCGGGAACGCGATCTTCACGTGCCCGTCGGGTCGCTCTCGGCCGGACAGCGCCGCCGCCTCGCCCTCGCCCGGCTGCTGGCCCGCCCCGCCGACCTGCTGCTGCTCGACGAGCCCGCAAATCACCTCGCCCTCGGCCTGGTCGAGCAGCTCGAGCAGGCCTTGGACGCGTGGGCCGGGGCCCTGGTGATCGTCTCCCACGACCGGGCGCTGCACCGTCGCTTCACCGGCCACCGGTGCGAAATACGCGCCGGCCGGGCGCTGCTCACCCGGGGCCACGAGGCGGCCGCCGACGGCTCGAACTAGGGTTGACGGCATGGCACGGCCCCGGCGCATAGTCCTCCTCCGGCACGGAGAGTCCGAAGGCAATGTCGACGACACCGTCTACGAACGCGAGCCCGACCACGCCCTGTCGCTGACGACGACCGGCCGCAAGCAGGCCGAGGCCGCCGGCCTGCGGCTGCGGGAGGTGTTCGGGGAGGAATACGTCTCCGCTTACGTCTCGCCGTACCGGCGCACCCATCAGACCTTCCATGCCCTCGGCCTCGACCCGAGCCGGGTCCGCGTCCGGGAGGAGCCGCGCCTGAGGGAGCAGGACTGGGGAAACTGGCAGGAGCGGGAGGACGTGCGCCGCCAGAAGGCCTACCGGGACGCCTACGGCCACTTCTTCTACCGCTTCGCGCAGGGCGAGTCGGGCGCCGACGTCTACGACCGGGTCGGCTCCTTCCTGGAGAGCCTGTGGCGCAGCTTCGAGGACCCCGGCCACCCGCCGAACGTCCTGCTCGTCACCCATGGCCTGACCATGCGGCTGTTCTGTATGAGGTGGCTGCACTGGACCGTCGCCGAGTTCGAATGCCTGTCGAATCCCGGCAACGGCGAGACGCGCATGCTGCTGCTCGGACCGGACGGCAGGTATCACCTGGACCGGCCGTTCGACCGCTGGTGCACCCCCGAATCGTATGGCTTCACCGGTTAGAGTTCGCAGCGATGACAGCTGACCGATTCCCCCGAGCCCTGGCGAGCCTGCGAGGGCTGGCCGTGGGCGACGCCCTCGGCTCCCAGTTCTTCGTCCCCGCCAACTATCCGTCGCTCAAGCGCCGCGAGCTGCCGCCCGCGCCCTGGCAATGGACCGACGACACCGAGATGGCCTGCTCCGTGCTGGCCGTCCTCGCCCGGCACGGCCGCATCGACCAGGACGCCCTCGCACAGTCCTTCGCCGAGCACCACGACTTCGACCGCGGCTACGGCCCGGCGGTCAACCGCATGCTGCGCCTGGTCAGGGAAGGCGGCGACTGGCGGGAGCTGGCCGCCGCCCTGTTCAAGGGCCAGGGCTCCTGGGGCAACGGCGCCGCCATGCGCATCGCCCCGCTCGGCGCCTGGTACGCCGACGACCCCGAGCAGGCGACCCACCAGGCGGAGATCTCGGCCTACACCACCCACCAGCACCGCGAAGCGGTGGCCGGCAGCATGGCCGTGGCCGCCGCTTCCGCCATCGCCGCCGGCCCGGCCGGCTCCGTCACCCCCGAGGCCCTGCTGGACGGCGTGATCGCACTCGTGCCGCGCAGCGCGGTCCAGGCGGGGCTGCGCCGCGCCCGCGACATGCTCGACTACGGCGACGCGACCACCGTCGCCGCCGTCCTGGGCTGCGGCCGCCGTACCAGCGCGCATGACACCGTGCCGTTCGCGCTGTGGGCGGCGGCCCGCCATCTCGACTCGTTCGAGGAGGCGTTCTGGACGACGGCGCAGGCCGGCGGCGATGTGGACACCACCTCCGCCATCGCGGGCGGCGTGGTCGCCGCAGCGGAACGAGGCGCTCCGCCGGCGGACTGGCTGCGGCACACCGAGGCGCTCCCCGACTGGCTGCCGCGGGCCGCGCGCTGAGCGCAGGGCGAGGAGTGGGGGCGGGGCGGGACACGCCGGGCGCGGGGGCGTAACCTTACAGGCGCCATGCCCTACCAACCGCCTACCCACAGCGTCGAGCGCTCGCTCCGAGCGACGACCGGAGCAAAGATCGTCGCTGGTGTGGACGAGGTCGGCCGGGGCGCCTGGGCCGGACCCGTCACCGTGTGCGCGGCCATCACCGGCCTGCGCCGTCCGCCCGAGGGCCTCACGGACTCCAAGCTGCTGACGCTCAAGCGGCGCACCGCGCTCGCCGAGACCCTGGAGACGTGGGTCACGGCCTACGCCCTGGGCCACTCCTCCCCGCAGGAGATCGACGAGCTGGGCATGACGGCGGCCCTGCGGCTGGCCGCGACGCGCGCCCTGGAGGCGTTGCCCGTGCGGCCGGACGCGGTGATCCTCGACGGCAAGCACGACTACCTCGGCGACCCGTGGAAGGTCCGTACGGTCATCAAGGGCGACCAGTCCTGTGTGGCCGTGGCGGCGGCCTCCGTGATCGCCAAGGTGCGGCGCGACACGATGATGGCCGAACTGGGCGCGAGCCACACCGACTTCGGGTTCTGCGACAACGCCGGATACCCCTCGCCGGTGCACCGCGCCGCCCTGGAAGAGCTGGGCCCGACCCCGCACCACCGGCTGTCCTGGTCCTACCTGGACGCGCTGCCCAAGTGGCAGCACCTCAAGCGGGCCCGTATCGCCCCGGAAAACGTGGCATTGGAGGCCGGAGGCCAGCTCGGCTTCGACTTCTGAGCGGCCCAAAACGCCACCCGCCGACGCGACTCGCACCGGCGTTTGATAAACATCATTTCATGCCTCTCATCCCCGAGGAGCCTCAGATTCACGAGAGTGTCCCGGGTCCCCGCGCAGTTCCGGCCGCCGGCCGCCCCGCGATGACCCCCCGCCCTGTCCCTGGTCCCCGCCCGGCTCCGACGCGGTCCGGCAGCCCCGGCCCGCGCAGCGGACCCGTTCCCTCCCCGCGCGCCCCGCGTGCCGCGGAGGCGGGCGCGCAGGCGGCCACACCGCAGATCCAGCTGATCCCCGCCTCGGCGCAGGGTGCCCTGGACGCCGCGGACGAGGCCGTCGACCTGCTGCTCGACACCGGCCGGGCGCCCGGCGAGGTGCTGGTCCTCACCACAGGTGAGGCGCACCCGTGGGCCGCGCACGAGCTGTCCTTCGGCGAGGCGTCCTACTGGGCGCAGCACGATGCCGCGGAGGACGTCTTCTACGCGGCCGCCGACGCCGACCGGATCTCGACCCGCCCCGTCGTGGTCGTCGCCGTCAACGGCGGTTCGGACGCGGCGGTGGCCGGTGCGCTTCCCGCGGCCATGGCCCGCGCGGGTGCGCTGCTGATCGTCTGCGGCGATCCGCAGCGCGTCAACGCCCTTCTGTCCACGAGCGCCTGACGGGTGATCGCGGTGGCCGTCCGCTCCTGAGGGAGCGTGTCGGCCGCCGTGTCCTCCCGTGTCACCGGGCGGCCGTGTGGCGGTGTGCTTCGGGTGCCCCGCCGCCGAAGCCGATCGGCGCGGCCGGATGGGCGGAGGAGCGGGGATAGCGCCCGCTGCGCCCCTCGCCCAGGATGTGCCAGCCGGCCGCGGTGAGCGTGATGTAGGCGCCGCAGCGCAGCCCGTGCAGCGTGCAGGCGTCCCGCAGCGCCCACATCCAGGCGCCGTCCTCCTCGGTCCAATGGGCTTCGCCCTCGCGGCAGTAGAGCAGTACGGCCGTACGGGCCGGGGTGCGTCTGCGCAGGTCGTGCGGGATCACCAGACGGAGCTGCGAGAGCAGTGCGTTGCGCAGCTCCCAGCCGTCGGTGGCGCTCGTCCGCATGGCCGGCCGGGTGAAGGAGGCGCTTGCCGCCAGCCGGTCGTCCGGATGGAAGACGGCGGCGACTGCCGTGGACGGAGCCGGCCGGTGCCTGGCGTACAGCCCCCTGACGACCTCGCGCGGACTGCGCAGCAGGGGGACGCCGGACGCGACCCACTCAGCGGGCTCGAGCAGCCTGCCCAGACGGGTGACGGAGTCGGCGGACGGCGGCGAGGCGGTGCCGAAGGCCATGATTCTCCCTTCGTCTGCACGCCCGCTGGTCGGGCGGGATGCCGGCAGGGCGGCACGCCGCGACGGCGGTCCCGGCAGGCCGCCGACGGGCGGGAGTGGGGAGTCGGTCCAATTCTCGCGGTCCCACCGGCCGTGCGGCAACGATCAATTGGCGCCACTGACCGGTATCTGGCGGTCCGCCGACGAAATTCCCCTTCGCCTCTCCTGCCCCTCCGCGCTCACCCCTGAACGGCCAGGACCAGCGGAAACACCTCCTTCGCCCCGGATCGCCGCAGCAGCCGTGCGGCCACGGCGAGCGTCCAGCCCGTATCCGCCAGGTCGTCCACGAGCAGCACCGGACCACCGGCCGAGGCCAGCGCCTCGGCGAGGGCCGGAGGGACGGTCAGCGCTCCGTCCAATGCCCGCAGACGCTGTGCGCTGTTGGTACGCGGCACCCGCGTGTCCACTTCCCCGTGCCCGTACTCGACCGTGCCGAGGAGCGGCATGCGGCCGATCCGGGCGATGCGCTCGCCCAGGGAGCCGATCAGGCGCGGCCGGGTGCGGGAGGCGACGGTGACGACGCCCACCGGCCGGGCGGGAGCGTCCGGTGCCCCCGATGCCCAACCGCCGGGGCCCCGGGCCCAGTCGGCCAGAACGGTGACCACGGCGTCGGCCACATCGTCCGGAATCTCGGCGTCCGGAGCCTGCGGGGCGAGGAGGGGACGCAGCCGGTTGCCCCAGCCGATGTCGGAGAGCCGCCCGAGCGCCCGGCCGGGAGAGGCCTGCTCGCCCGCCGGGATGCGGCCCTTGAGGTCCACGCCGACCGCGGGCATGCCCGTCGGCCACATCCGTCGTGGCTCCACCTCCACTCCGGGGCGGCCCAGCTCGCCCCGGGAGGCGTCCAGCGCCCCGGAGGAGACATCCGCGGTGAACCGGGGAGCGGCGCAGTTGTCGCACCGTCCGCACGGGGCGGCCTGCTCGTCGTCCAGCTGGCGGCGCAGGAACTCCATCCGGCACTGCGTGGTCGTGGCGTACTCGCGCATCGCCTGCTGCTCCGCCTCGCGCTGGCGCGCGACCCATGCGTACCGCTCGGCGTCGTACACCCATGGCTCGCCCGTCGAGGTCCAGCCCCCGCGCACCCGGTGGACGGCTCCGTCCACGTCGAGGACCTTGAGCATGGTCTCCAGCCGGGAGCGTCGAAGGTCCACCTGGGGCTCCAGAGCGGGCAGCGACACCGGGCGCCCGGCGGCGGCCAGTACGTCCAGCGTGCGGCGGACCTGCTCCTCGGGAGGGAAGGCCAGCGAGGCGAAGTACTTCCAGATCGCCTCGTCCTCGCGGCCCGGCAGCAGCAGCACCTCGGCGTGCTGCACGCCACGGCCGGCGCGGCCCACCTGCTGGTAGTAGGCGATGGGGGAGGAGGGCGAGCCCAGGTGGACCACGAAGCCGAGGTCCGGCTTGTCGAAGCCCATGCCCAGCGCGGAGGTGGCCACGAGCGCCTTGACCCGGTTGGCGAGCAGGTCCTCCTCCGCCTGCTGCCGGTCGGCGTTCTCCGTCTTGCCCGTGTACGACGCCACGGTGTGCCCGCGTCGGCGAAGGAAGGCCGTCACCTCCTCGGCCGCCGCGACGGTCAGGGTGTAGATGATCCCGGAGCCCGGCAGGTCGTCGAGGTGGTCGGCGAGCCAGGCCAGCCGGTGGGCGGCGTCCGGCAGGCTCAGCACGCTCAGGCTCAGGCTCTCCCGGTCCAGCGGGCCGCGCAGGACGAGCGCCTCTTCCGCGCCCTCGCCCGTGCCCAGCTGTTCGGCGACGTCGGCGGTGACACGGGCGTTGGCCGTGGCGGTGGTCGCGAGCACGGGCACGCCCGGCGGCAGGTCGGCCAGCATGGTGCGCAGCCGGCGGTAGTCCGGGCGGAAGTCGTGGCCCCAGTCGGAGATGCAGTGGGCCTCGTCGACGACCAGCAGGCCGGTGGCGGCGGCGAGCTTGGGCAGCACCTGATCGCGGAAGTCGGGATTGTTGAGCCGCTCGGGGCTCACCAGCAGCACGTCGACCTCGCCCGCCGCCACCTCGGCCTGCACGGTCTCCCACTCCTCGGTGTTGGAGGAGTTGATCGTGCGGGCGTGGATGCCCGCCCGGGCGGCCGCGTCCACCTGGTTCCGCATGAGCGCGAGCAGCGGGGAAACGATCACCGTCGGGCCGGCGCCGCGCTCGCGTAGCAGCGCGGTCGCGACGAAGTACACCGCGGACTTGCCCCAGCCGGTGCGCTGCACGACCAGCGCGCGGCGGCGGTCGGCGACGAGCGCCTCGATCGCGCGCCACTGGTCCTCGCGCAGTCTCGCCGTGCCCGTGGTGTCTCCGACGAGGCGGGCGAGAACGGTGTCCGCCGAGGTGCGGAGGGCTTCGTTGGTCATGGCCCCATGCAACACGAGGGCACTGACAAAGCGCGAATGGGCCGCCGGACCTGTGGAAAACCCGGGCAGGCGGTTATCCACAGAGTTAGTACGACAAGATGCCTGGAGTTATCCACAGGGCTGGCGGGCTCGCCCGGGGCCGCGGGACTCTCGGGCCATGACGCAGCACAACGAATCCGCCCGCACATCCGCCTCGTCCGCCGCCTCGACGCCCGCGTGGGAATCCCGGACGGAGACCCAGATCACCCTCCGCAGCCCAGCCGAACTCGCCGATGCCCTGCCCTACTTGATGGGGTTTCATCCAACTGACTCGGTCGTCATGCTGGCCCTGCACGGCGAGCGCGGACGCTTCGGAGGCCGGCTCAGGCTCGGGATTCCGGACAACGAAGAGGAGTGGAGCGATGTCAGCGACCAGCTCGCCGAAACCCTCGTCGCGGGCTGCGGTAAGCGGGGCTCCCGGCCCGACGGCATCGTCCTGTTCCTGTGCCAGGACCCTGCGAAGGAAGAGGAGAGCGCACGACAGGTGATGGAGCGGCTCCGCCCGCTCGCCCAGAGCCTGCGCCTGGCGTGCGGCGGGCTGGACGTGCCGGTGTACGAGGCGCTGTGCATCTCCGGCGGCAGGTTCTGGTCCTACTGCTGCCCCGACGAGCGCTGCTGTCCCCCGGAAGGCACCCCCCTGGCCGTGCCCGGCACCTCGGTGATGGCCGCGGCAGCCGCCTACGCCGGCATCCAGGTGCGCGGAACACTACGCGAGATGGAGTCCCGCTACGCTCCGCTCGCCGGCCGGCGGGCCGAGGAACAGGAATCGGCGCTGGACGCGGCCGCCGCGGATCTCATCCCGCGCATCCTCAGGGGAACGGACTGCGAGACGGTCCGCCACGAGACCCTGGATCTCGCGCGCCTGGTCATGGAGCGGTTCCACGACGCCCCGCCCGCCGCGTCCCGGCCGGAGGCCGACGCGAGGGACGACGACCTGCTGGCGTCCGACGAGGCGGCGGCCATCGTCCTCGGCCTCCAGGACCGCACCACGCGCGACCGCGCCGCGGAGTGGATGGAAGGACCGAAGGCCCCGGCGGCGCTGCGCGTCTGGCGCGCCCTGGCCCGCCGCTGTGTGGGGCCGTACGTCGAACACGCGGCGGCACCCCTCACCCTCGCCGGCTGGGTCGCCTGGTCGACCGGTGATCACCCCGAGGCCCGGGTCGCCCTCAGCCGGGCCCTGAGCGCCGACCCCGAGTATCTGTTCGCCCAACTGCTGCACCGTGCGTGCAACGACGGCATGGACCCCGAGCTCCTGCGCCGCTGTCTGCGCCGTGAACGCGCTGACCGCGTAGTGAACCACCGGGCCGTCGGCGCCGGAGCCGACCGGCCCGGAGCCTCGGTGCCGACGGCTTCCGTCGATGCGCCGGAGAACGACGTACTGGAGGTGGCGGCGGAGGCGGAAGCGCCTGGTGACACGCAGGCGACGGACAACGTGGCTACAGGCCAGGCCACCGCCCGGGCCACCGCCCAGGCCGCCACCCCGGCGGGCGGGTCGCGCCGACGCGGAACCAGCCCCGTCGGCCCCGGAGGTGCGAACGGGAAGAGCCGCCCGGACGGGGCGGCCAGTGCGAACGGACCGGCGGGGAAGGCGCGCACGCGGCGGCGCGCGGGGCAACGGGGGGTGCGGGGTCGGCAGTGAGGTTCGCCACGGGCGGGCCCCCGTGACCTCGGCGGGTCCGCCGCCGTTCACCTGAGTGGCCCGCACTCGTTGTCGGTCGTCCAGGTCCGTGACGCCCAAGGGAGCGCAGACACGTGCAAGGCATTGCCCCCAACGGCCCTTCGATCCACCGCCCACCCGAGCAACGGCGCCCCCCGGCCGGACGGGCCCCCGCACCGCAACCCGTTCATCAGGCGCTGATCTGCGTCGCCCTGCCCGCGTTCGCCATCTCCGGGGAGCACGGGCAGCTCACCGGCGACGGACTCGAAGGCTTCTACAGGGGTGGGCGCCGCCTGCTGGCGAGGTGCCGGGTGAAGGTCGCCGGCGCCGAGCCGGTCCCCGTCCAGGGGCGCATGCTCACCGCGGACCGGGCCCGCTTCGTCGGCACGGTGCGGACTCCCGCCGAGGCGGGGCCCGACCCGGCCGTGACCGTCGAGCGGGTGCGGGACGCCGAGGGCATCGAGCGGATCACCGTGCGCAGCGCGGCCGTGCAGGAGCTGCGGCTGGTGGTCGAGGTGTCCCTGGGCACCGACCTCGCCGAGCTGGGCGCGATCGCCGCCGGACGCGCCGGCCCCGAGATCCCGGCCGCCGTGCACGCCTCCGGGCTGCGTTGGTCGGCGCCCGGCCTGCACGCGGTGGTCACGGCCGACCCCCAGCCGGGGGACGTACTCGCCTCGGCCGGGCTGCTGTGCTGGGAGATACAGCTGCCCCCCGGCGGCAGCCGGAACATCGAACTACGGGTCCGGCCTGAACTGCCGGGCAGGCCCCGCACGCCCGAGCCCGTCGCCGCCAGCCGGGGCGGGGCACCGCCTCCCTGGGGCGACGCGGAGGCCGACGGGGACGACACACGGGCGGCCGCACTGCTGGCGGCGAGCCTCGCCGACCTCCGGGCCCTGCTCGTACGCGACCCCGGGCATCCGGGCGACGTCCATCTCGCCGCCGGCATTCCCTGGCGCTGCGGTCAACTCGCCCCCGCCGAGGCGCTGTGGGCCGCCCGCATGACGCTGCCCCTGGGGGTCCGCCTGGCCGCGGGCACGCTCCGCACCCTGGCTCGTATGCAACTGCCCGGGCCGGGGCCCGACCGCGGCCGCATTCCCGGCGCGCTGCGGCACTCGGGGGCCCACCTGCCGCCCGGTTGCACGGGCGTCGAGGCGACGCTGCTGTTCCCCGTCGTCCTCGCGGAGGCCAGGCGCTGGGGCCTGGCCGACCAGGAGACGGAGGGGCTGCTGCCCGCGGCCGAGGGGTGCCTGGAGTGGCTGCTGGCGTCCGTCCGGGACGGGGTGTACCTCCCGGACCCGGCGCCGGGAGGCCCCTACCGCTGTGAGGTCCAGGCGCACGCGCACCGGGCCGCCCTGCTCGGCGCCGACCTGCTCGAGTCCTACGGCCGCCCCGGCGCGGCCGGGCTGCGGGAGTGGGCGGCCGGTCTGCGGCGCCGCTTCCAGGAGGACTTCTGGACCGACGACCTCGGCGGCGGCCGGCCCGTGGCGGCACGCACCCCCGACGGGCGGCGGATACCTCACCTCGGCAGCGCCGCCGCTCATCTGCTCGACACGGGCCTGCTCGGCGGCGGCGCGTACGCCGCTGGACTGCTGGACAGGGTGCAGACCGAGCAGGTGGCCCGGCTCCTGGGTGGCCCCGCCCTCGATTCCGGCTGGGGGCTGCGCAGCCTGGGGGCCAAGGAGCCGGGGCACAACCCGTTCGGCCACCGCAGTGGGGCCGTGCGCGTCCATGAGACGGCCGTCGCCGTGGCCGGGCTCGTGGCGGCCGGTTATGAGAAGGAAGCGGGCGGCCTATTGCGCGGGGCGTTGGACGCGGCCGAGGCCTTCGGCTATCGGCTGCCGGAGATGTACGCGGGGGAGCAGCGCATCACCGGCAGCGCGCCCCTGCCGCATCCCGCGGCCTGCCGGCCCGCGGCCGTCGCGGCGGCAGGCGCGGTCCAGTTGCTGGCCTCGCTCGCCGGGGTGCGCCCCGATGTTCCGGCAGGCAGTGTGGCCGTCCGGCCGCCGCGCACCGCACCGCTGGGCGAGCTGCGGTTCACGGGGCTCCGCGTCGCCGAGCAGCCGTTCGCCGTGAGGATCAGCCGGCTCGGACTGGGCATGGTCGAGGAGGCCGCCGATGGCCTGCAGTTGGGGGCGTGAACGTCATGCGTGTCAGGTTGTCCGACGGCCCCCTGGCGGGCAATGGTCAAGAGCCTGTTTATCGTCAGGAAGACGACTATGATCGCGTCATGCCTTACGACCCGTCGGCTTACCCGCCCTTCGCAGTCACCGTCGACCTGGTCGTGCTCACCGTGCGGCGGCACGCGCTGTGCGCGCTGGCCGTGCGGCGTGGCGAGCCCCCGTTCCAGGGCCGCTGGGCGCTGCCCGGCGGGTTCGTGCGGGGTGACGAGGACCTGGCGACGGCGGCCGCGCGCGAGCTGGCCGAGGAGACGGGGCTGCACGCCCACGACCCGGCGGGGCCGGCGATCGCCAACGCCGCGCACCTCGAGCAGCTCGCCACCTACGGCGACCCCAAGCGCGACCCGCGCATGCGGGTGGTGAGCGTCGCGCACCTCGCGCTCGCGCCCGACCTGCCCGCCCCGCGCCCCGGTGGCGACGCGCGCAGCGTGCGCTGGGCGCCGGTGGAGGACCTGCTGGACCAGGAGGTCGGCTACGGCCGCGAGGACGAACAGGCCGCGCCGTTGGCCTTCGACCACGCCCGCATCCTCGCGGACGGCGTCGAGCGCGCCCGTTCGAAGATCGAGTACTCCTCGCTGGCCACCGCCTTCTGCCCCCAGGAGTTCACCGTCGGGGAGCTGCGCCGGGTCTACGAAGCGGTGTGGGGTGTGGCCCTGGACCCCCGCAACTTCCACCGCAAGGTCACCGGCACCCCCGGCTTCCTGGTGCCGACGGGCGGGACGACGACACGCCAGGGAGGGCGCCCGGCGCAGCTCTTCAGCGCGGGCGGTGCCACCCTGCTCAACCCCCCGATGCTCCGGCCCGAGGCCTAGCCCGGGCCGGGCGGCCGCAGTCGCGGGCCCTGGGGCGTCGCACCCGCACGGATGTGACACGCGTGTCTGAAGATGCCTGCGTTGCGTAGCAAATAGGACATATCGGGTTACGGTGCTGCGGTACGGTCCCGTCGTCCCGCGAGTGAAGCCATGATTCAGGCCATCGGACTGACCAGCGTTCCCCGCCGCCAACAGCCTCCCGTCGTCGACGACCTCACCTTCGAGGCCCGCCCCGGGCGCGTCACCGTCCTGCTCGGCGAGCCCGGAGCGGGCAAGACCACCGCCCTGCGCCTCATGCTGCGCCTCGACCCCGGTCGCGGCGTCGCCCTCTTCCGCGGTCGCACCCTGGACCGGATCCCCCACCCGACCCGCGAGATCGGCGTCCTGCTCGGCGACGTCCCCGGTCATCCCTCCCGCACCGCCCGGGGCCACCTGCGCATGCTCAGCGCGGCCGCAGGGGTCCCCGTCGAGCGCGCCGACGACGTCCTCGAGGTCGTCGGGCTCAGCGGCCTCGCGGACCAGCGCCTCGGCGACTTCTCGCTCGGCATGGACCGCCGCCTCGGCCTTGCCTCCGCCCTCCTCGGCGACCCCCACACGCTCGTACTCGACGACCCCGCCGAGGGGCTCTCCCCGCGCGAGACCGCGTGGCTCCACGGGCTGCTGCGCGGCTACGCGGCCCAGGGCGGCGCCGTACTCGTCACCTCCCGTGACGCCAAGGAGGCGGGCCGCATCGGCGACCGGGTGGTCACCATCGACGAGGGTCGTCTGATCGCCGACCAGGAGGCCGCCGCCTTCGCCGGCTGCCGGCTGCGGCCCCGCGTCGCCGTCCGGTCGCCGCTGGCGAACCGTCTCGCCCACGTCCTCGCCGCGGAGGCCGACAAGGCCGGCGAAGTGACGGGCGGCCCTCCCGTCGAGGTCGTGCACGAAGGCGGCAGCCGCATCTCCGTCTACGGCAGCAGCTGCGCGGCCGTCGGCGAGACCGCCTACCGGCACGGCATCCTCGTGCACCGCCTGACCGAGGAGACCGGCGACACCGGCCCCGTAACCCCCCTGGAGCGGGCCGACGGCCGTCGCACCGACGCCGCGGACCCGCAGGCCGACGAGCCGGACGAGAGCGCTCCGCAGCCCGAAAGCGCCGTCCCCGCCGTCCCCACCGGCCTCAGCGCCCGGCTCACCGCACCCGGCCCCGTCTGGCCGCTGCGATACGAGCTGCGCCGGGCCACGGGCGTCCGCACCGGCTGGAACGTGGCCGCCGCCGCGCTCGCCGCCTCGCTGGTCGCCTCCGTACTGCTCGCCCGGACCGGCGCCCCTCCGGCGCTGCGGCTGCTCACGGGCTGGCCGGTCTGGCTGCCGCTGCCCCCCGCCGCGTTCGCCGCCGGGCTGCTCGGGGCGCTCGCTTTCGGCCAGGAATTCCGTTACCCGGCGCTCGCCCCCGACCAGGGCACCGTGCCGCGCCGCCTCGGCCTGCTGGGGGCGAAGCTCGCCGTCTCGGCCGCGGCCGCGCTGCTCCTGGCCCTCGTCTCCCTGGCCCTCGACGGCGCCGTTCTGCGGCTCCTCTTCGGCCGGTCCGTCGTCCTCTTCCCCGACGGCTGGGTCACCGCGCTCGCCGGCTGGACCGGGCTCACGCTGGGATGTGCCTGGGCGGGCCTGCTCGCCGCGGGTCTCTTCCGGTCCACCGCGCTGGGGCTGGTGGCGGTGCTGGCGGTACCCACGCTGGTGGTGCCCGTCCTGGGCGGACTGCTCTCCCGGCCGGCTGCCCGTTCGCTGATCGGGCTTCCGGAGAGGCTGCGCTCGGCCGCCGTGGTGCAGTGGCCGTCAAGTCTTGATCAGGGGATCTCGGCGGCCCTGCGGCTGATGTCGCAGCCCATCGGCTGGGCCCTGGCCCTGGCGCTGGCGGGGTTGCTCGGCGCCTACGTCCTCACCGTGTTCCGTGGCCGGCCGAGGTGATGGCTGTGCTATTGCGCCATGCCGGACGGCAGCGAACGCAGAGTGACAATCGGTCGGAAGGGGCGGGAGAAAAACACCCAACGCCATTACGCTCCGCAATCGCCCACTCTCGCAAGGTGCCCGATTCTGTCCGTTTGGACGTCAATTGCGAGGTAATGGGCGATCACCCTTTCGTGTGCTTTTCACCAAAGACCTCAAGGGGCTTCGAGGTGTCGCCGACAAAGGAAGCGTGAGTACCCTTGCGCACACCATGATGACCGCGGCTCGCCCCGCCGACTCCGGCCTCGCCGGCCCGGGCGAGCTAGACCGCTACTCCTACGCGGAGGCCCCCGGGCCCGACCGCGTCGCCTCGCCCGCCTGGGACGGCGAGGCGGAGCTGAGCCGCGCCGGCCGCCGCGCCGCCGGCAGCCGTGGCCGAGGGCTGCACGGCCAGCTCGTCCAGCAGCTGGGCCAGATGATCGTCTCCGGTGATCTGGGCGCAGACCGCCCGCTGGTCCCGGAGGAGATCGGACAGCGCTTCGAGGTCTCCCGCACCGTCGTCCGCGAATCCCTGCGCGTCCTCGAGGCCAAGGGCCTGGTCAGCGCGCGCCCCAACGTCGGAACCCGGGTCCGCCCCGTCAGCGACTGGAACCTGCTCGACCCCGACATCATCGAGTGGCGGGCCTTCGGGCCGCAGCGCGAGGACCAGCGCCGTGAGCTCTGCGAGCTGCGCTGGACCATCGAGCCGCTGGCCGCCCGGCTCGCCGCCGGCCACGGCCGCGAGGACGTCCAGCAGCGGCTCGCCGACATGGCCGAGATCATGGGGCACGCCCTCGCCCAGGGCGACTCCCTCACCTTCGCCCGCGCCGACGCCGAGTTCCACTCCCTCCTCCTGCAGGTCGCGGGCAACCGCATGCTCGAGCACCTCTCGGGCATCGTCTCCGCCGCCCTGCACGTCTCCGGCGCCTCGACCGGCGGCTGCGACCGCCCCTCCGAGGCGGGCGTCGGTCAGCACCTGCGGATCGTCGACGCCGTGGCCGCGGGCGACGCCGCCGGGGCCGAGGCGGCGATGCGCCAACTGCTCGTCGCGCACCCGGAGGTCGAGCGCGTGGTGCCCGCACCCCGCGAGCACTGACGGCGGAAGGGCACCGGACGGGGGCGGTACGTGCGGGACCGCTCGTCCAGCGCGCGCGTACGGCCGTACGCGCGAGCCGGATGGGCCGTTCCGCACGGCCGCAGACGGCGACCGAGTCGGCGATCTGTCCGCTTCAGTGGTGATTCACTCCGTTATGTGGTGTGACTCGGGCCACGAGGATTGGGCGTAACGCTCCTTGAGGCAGCGCGATGACTAAAGAGGTGGTGGCTGCGGAGGGAATACAGGCCTCGTTCGAGGTGCTGTGTTGCTCTGCACTATCGCCCGCGCCGTCGGTTCATCCTTTGCCGACGGTCGTCGGAACCGGTCGCCCGTTCAGGGCCGGCCGGGGCCGGAAGCCGTTTCCATCGTTCCGAGAGGTTGTTCGTGTCGGCCAGCACATCCCGTACGCTCCCGCCGGAGATCGCCGAATCCGAGTCTCTGATGGCGCTCATCGAGCAGGGAAAGGCCGAGGGGCAGATCGCCGGCGACGACGTGCGTCGGGCCTTCGAGGCTGACCAGATTCCGCCAACCCAGTGGAAGAACGTTCTGCGCAGCCTCAACCAGGTCCTCGACGAGGAGGGTGTGACGCTGATGGTCAGTGCCGCAGAGGCGCCCAAGCGCACCCGCAAGAGCGTCGCAGCGAAGAGCCCGGCGAAGCGCACCGCCACCAAGGCCGTTTCCTCCAAGACGGTCACGGCCCGGCAGTCGGCTTCCTCGACGTCCGGCACGTCCGCCCAGGGCGCGTACGACGCCGAGGGCGACGAGGCCGTGGCGCCCGCCAAGAAGACCGCCGCCAAGAAGGCGGTCGCCAAGAAGACGGTGGCCAAGAAGGCCACCGCCAAGAAGACGACGGCCAAGAAGACCGCCGCCAAGAAGGACTCCGACGAGATCCTCGAGGACGAGCTCCTCGAAGAGACTCCCACCCCGGGCAAGGGTGACGACGAGGACGAGAGCGGCGAGACCAAGGGCTTCGTCCTGTCCGACGAGGACGAGGACGACGCTCCCGCGCAGCAGGTCGCGGTCGCCGGTGCCACTGCCGACCCGGTCAAGGACTACCTGAAGCAGATCGGCAAGGTCCCCCTGCTCAACGCCGAGCAGGAGGTCGAGCTCGCCAAGCGCATCGAGGCCGGTCTGTTCGCCGAGGACAAGCTGGCGAACTCCGACAAGCTGGCCCCGAAGCTCAAGCGCGAGCTGGAGATCATCGCCGAGGACGGCCGGCGCGCCAAGAACCACCTGCTGGAGGCCAACCTCCGTCTGGTGGTCTCCCTGGCCAAGCGCTACACCGGCCGCGGCATGCTGTTCCTGGACCTGATCCAGGAGGGCAACCTCGGTCTGATCCGCGCGGTGGAGAAGTTCGACTACACCAAGGGCTACAAGTTCTCCACGTACGCCACGTGGTGGATCCGCCAGGCCATCACGCGCGCGATGGCCGACCAGGCCCGCACCATCCGTATCCCGGTGCACATGGTCGAGGTCATCAACAAGCTCGCGCGCGTCCAGCGCCAGATGCTCCAGGACCTGGGCCGCGAGCCCACCCCGGAGGAGCTGGCCAAGGAGCTCGACATGACCCCCGAGAAGGTCATCGAGGTCCAGAAGTACGGCCGTGAGCCGATCTCCCTCCACACCCCCCTGGGTGAGGACGGCGACAGCGAGTTCGGTGACCTCATCGAGGACTCCGAGGCGGTCGTGCCGGCCGACGCGGTCAGCTTCACGCTTCTGCAGGAGCAGCTGCACTCCGTCCTGGACACGCTGAGCGAGCGCGAGGCGGGCGTGGTCTCCATGCGCTTCGGCCTCACCGACGGTCAGCCCAAGACCCTCGACGAGATCGGCAAGGTCTACGGCGTCACGCGTGAGCGGATCCGTCAGATCGAGTCCAAGACCATGTCGAAGCTGCGTCACCCGTCGCGTTCCCAGGTTCTGCGCGACTACCTCGACTGATCCTGGCGTCGCGGTACCGCGCCCATCGATCCTGCAGGGCCCGGTTCCTCTTCGGAGGGGCCGGGCCCTGCGGGCTTCCGGATGCGCGGACGCCCTCCTGGGGTGACGCTGGGTAGACGAACGACTCCGCTGTGTCGGGAGAGTGTATGCGCGCCCTGAGGTACCCGCTGGCCGCGGCCTTCATGCTGCTGGCGGTTTCCGGCCATCCGGTGAGGGCGGTGGACCGCGGGGTCGTCGGGGGTCAGGTCGTAAAGGTGTCCGACGCGCCCTGGATGGTGGCTCTGGCGAGCCGGGAGCGGTTCGGTGGTCTACGGTCCGGGCACTTCTGCGGCGGGGCCGTGGTGGGCCGTACGACGGTTGTGACGGCCGCGCATTGTCTGAGCCGTGAGGTGCTCGGGGTCGATGTGGCGGATGCCAGGGATCTGCTGGTGATCGCCGGTCGGGACGATCTTCGCAGCCGGGCAGGGGCCGAGATTCCGATCCGCGGCATCTGGGTCAATCCCGATTTCGACACGGAGACCAACGCCGGGGATGTGGCCGTCCTCACCCTGGCGGAGCCGGTGCCGGCAGCGCGCGCGATCCCCATGGCCCCGGCGGGCGACGCGGCGTACGAGCCGGGGACGGCGGCCGGCGTCTACGGCTGGGGCGATCTGACCGGCACCGGCACCTATTCGGAGACGCTGCGTGGCGCCCGGGTGCTCGTGCTGGCCGACGCGCTGTGCCGGCGGGCCTATCCGGGCGGACCGGAGGGCACGTACAGCCCCGCGACGATGCTCTGCGGGGGCCTGCCGCTGGGCGGGCGGGACGCCTGTCAGGGCGACAGCGGGGGTCCGCTGGTGGCACGGGGGCGTCTGGTGGGGCTGGTGTCGTGGGGGAGCGGCTGTGCCCAGCCGGGTCGGCCGGGGGTCTATACGCGGATCTCGGCCGTGGCCGGGCTGGTACGGGCGCACAGTAGCGACGCGCTGCCGGAGAAGGCGCCTCCGGCGCGGCAGCCACCTCTTCCGGCGGGCTCACCGCCCGCGGCGCCACCGCCCCAGCAGCCGCATGCGGCGCAGAGGCCCCATCACCGGGGGCCGGGATGAGCTCGCCCGGTGCCCTGGGGTGGCCTGCGATCGCAAGAAGGTACGAGAGCGGGCGGCCTCCCCGGTGGGGGAGCCGCCCGCGGCTGTCCAGCCCTGGATGGCGGGACCTCGCTCGTCGTGGGATGCGATGTGTCAGCGTTCCACTGCGGACTCAGCGGTCCTCGTCGGACGCGGACGCCGGGACGGCGGTCAACCGCTCCGTCTCGTCCTGTATCTCCGCGGCGATCTTCTTGAGTTCTGGCTCGAACTTGCGGCCGTGGTGGGCGCAGAAGAGCAGTTCACCGCCGCTCATGAGAACGACGCGCAGGTAAGCCTGAGCGCCGCACCGGTCGCAGCGGTCAGCGGCCGTCAGCGGGCTCGCGGGGGTCAGAACAGTAGTCACGTCGCCTCTTCTCTAGCTCGACGAGCTGTCGTACCAGGGTCAACATCCAACCAGGCCGAAAACGTTCCCGCTCGTGGCTTTTCCTCGAAACTTCCTTCCGAGTGAGCCGGATCTTGACGTTTGGCGGCGAATGAGCCGTATTGCGTGGGCTTACGGTTTCACGTCGCTGGGGGTTGTCGTCCTCCCCGGCCGGCTTGCCGGGTTGTTCTTGAGGACGTGCCCGGAGCCTAAATGGTTCATGCCTCGAAGGGAACGTGATGTGCACGTCACCCCATCGGGGTATCGAACATGTGATCGAATCTCGATTAGGATGGTTGTTCTCAAGGGTGGCGGCACAAAGGCTCTACCAGGCCTCGGTACCCTCTGAACGGCAACCGAGCCACTCATGTGCCCGCAGTCGGGGCAGCCAGAAATTCAGCGAGGAGCGAACCGCGTGACCGCCGATACGTCCGTGCCGTCCACCGCATTGCTGACCGGGGCAGACCGGGACGGATCCAACTACACCGCGCGGCACCTGCTCGTCCTCGAGGGCCTCGAAGCCGTCCGCAAGCGGCCCGGCATGTACATCGGGTCGACGGACAGCCGCGGCCTGATGCACTGCCTCTGGGAGATCATCGACAACTCCGTCGACGAGGCCCTGGGCGGCTACTGCGACCGCATCGATGTGATCCTCCACGAGGACGGTTCGGTGGAGGTCCGGGACAACGGCCGTGGCATCCCCGTGGACGTCGAGCCCAAGACCGGCCTGTCCGGCGTCGAGGTCGTGATGACCAAGCTGCACGCCGGCGGCAAGTTCGGCGGCGGCTCGTACGCCGCCTCCGGCGGTCTGCACGGCGTCGGCGCCTCCGTCGTCAACGCGCTGTCGTCCCGGCTGGACGTCGAGGTCGACCGGAACAGCAGGACGCACTCGATCAGCTTCCGCCGCGGCGTCCCCGGCATCTTCACCGAGTCCGGCCCGGACGCCCCCTTCGACCCCGCCAACGGCCTCCTCAAGGGCAAGAAGGTCCCCAAGGCCCGCACCGGCACCCGCGTCCGGTACTGGGCGGACCGGCAGATCTTCCTCAAGGACGCGAAGCTCTCCCTGGAGAACCTCTACGGCCGTGCCCGCCAGACGGCGTTCCTCGTGCCGGGCCTGACGATCGTCGTCCGCGACGAGCGCGGCCTCGACGGCCAGGAGAGCACCGAGGAGACCTTCCGCTACGACGGCGGCATCAGCGAGTTCTGCGAGTACCTCGCGCAGGACAAGGCCGTCTGCGACGTGCTGCGGCTGAGCGGCCAGGGCACCTTCAAGGAGACCGTGCCCGTCCTCGACGACCGCGGCCACATGACCCCCACCGAGGTCACCCGCGAGCTCGGCGTCGACATCGCGCTGCGCTGGGGCACCGGCTACGACGCCACGGTGAAGTCCTTCGTCAACATCATCGCCACCCCCAAGGGCGGCACGCATGTGGCCGGATTCGAGCGGTCGATCGCCAAGACCGTCAACGAGGCGCTGCGCTCGACCAAGCTGCTGCGGGTCGCCGAGGACGACGTCGTCAAGGACGACGCCATGGAGGGGCTCACGGCGGTCGTGACGGTGCGGCTCGCGGAGCCGCAGTTCGAGGGGCAGACCAAGGAGGTGCTGGGCACCTCGGCCGCCTCCCGGATCGTGGCCAACGTCGTCGCGAAGGAGCTCAAGGCCTTCCTGACCTCCACCAAGCGCGACGCCAAGCAGCAGGCCCGGGCCGTGCTGGAGAAGGTGGTGGCCGCGGCCCGCACGCGCATCGCGGCCCGCCAGCACAAGGAGGCCCAGCGGCGGAAGACGGCGCTGGAATCCTCCTCGCTGCCGGCCAAGCTCGCCGACTGCCGCAGCGACGACGTCGAGCGCAGCGAGCTGTTCATCGTCGAGGGCGACTCGGCGCTCGGCACCGCGAAGCTGGCTCGCAACTCCGAATTCCAGGCGCTGCTCCCGATCCGCGGCAAGATCCTGAATGTCCAGAAGTCGTCGGTCTCCGACATGCTCAAGAACGCCGAGTGCGGCGCGATCATCCAGGTGATAGGAGCCGGTTCCGGCCGCACCTTCGACATCGACGCCGCGCGGTACGGGAAGGTCATCTTCCTTGCCGACGCCGATGTGGACGGCGCGCACATCCGCTGCCTGCTGCTGACGCTCTTCCAGCGCTACATGCGGCCCATGGTGGAGGAGGGCCGGGTCTTCTCGGCGGTGCCTCCGCTGCACCGGGTGGAGCTCACCCGCCCCAAGAAGGGGCAGGACAAGTACATCTACACCTACTCCGACAACGAGCTGCGGCAGACGCTGCTGGAGCTGGACCGCAAGGGCGTTCCCTACAAGGAGGGCATCCAGCGCTACAAGGGTTTGGGTGAGATGGACGCCGACCAGCTCGCGGAGACCACGATGGACCCGCGCCACCGCACCCTGCGGCGGATCAACATCAGCGACCTGGAGGCGGCGGAGCGCGCCTTCGATCTCCTGATGGGCAACGAGGTGGCGCCGCGCAAGGAGTTCATCACCAACTCCGCGGCCACGCTCGACCGCTCGCGCATCGATGCCTGAGTGACGCCGCGGCTGCTCCACGCCTGGGCCACGCCTGATCTACGAGGTCCATGTCTGATCCACGGCTGAGTCCATGCCTGATCCACGTCTGATCCACGCCTGCCGGGCCGTGGCCGGATTCCCCGGCCGCGGCCCGGCAGCCGTCCACCCCCGGGTGGAGAGAGGCTCTCCACCCGGACTCCACCCCGAACCCACCCGTGCTCCGATCCGGACCGGGAACCGACTCCGTAGCGTCGGATGCGTCGGTCATCCACGCAACTTCGCGGCTCGCCCGCGTTCTCACGGAGGCACTCCCATGTCCGGTCCGCTCGACGCCGCAGTGATCGTCGGGGTCTGCGCGCTCGTCCTCGCGCGGCAGCTGAAGCCGCAGCAGGTGGTCTCCGACGCCAAGAGCTGGGCGGTGCTGCCGGCCGTCCTGATCTTCATGTCCGTGCGCGAGCCCGGGCTGATCGATCCGGATCACCGGCCGGTCTCTCTGGCGCTGCTCGCGGCCGGGGTGCTGGCCGGTCTCGCGGCCGGAGCCGGGTGGGCGTGGACCACCCGAATATGGACGGACGCCTCCGGGGCGGTATGGGCCAAGGGCAGCGCGGCGACGGCGGCGATATGGCTCGGCGGCGCTGCTCTGAGGGTGGGCCTGTACGGTCTGGGTGTGCTGGCCGGGGTCCACCAGGGCGGCCCCGCCACGATGCTGACGATGGCGGCCATGCTGCTCGCCCGCACCGGGGTGGTGGTCTACCGGGCCCAGCACATACGCCCGGCGTACCGTGTGGCTGCCGGTGGCTGAGACCGAGGCCGCGGTGGAGGGAACGCGCGTGCCGATCGAGAACTGGAGCGAGTGGCCCGCCCGTGAGGCGCTGGCCGGGGTGGGGGTTCCCCGGCGGCGCCAGGTGGTGACCTGGGTGGTGCGGACCGCCCTGGTGGGGGTGTTCCTCTGGGGGGTGCTGCGGGAGGGCGTCTTCCATGGGTGGGGGTACGCCGCCCTCGCCGGGGGCTTCCTGCTCTGCGGGGGTGCCGTGTGGCGGTTCTATTTCTCGACGCTCGGGCGGCGGCTGTGGCTGTCGGTGGGGCTGTTGGGGGTGCTGCTGGCGGTGGGGGCAGCGGCGGAGTCCGCCGGTGCGCATGCCGTGGCCACGGGCCTGTGGTGCGTCTGCGCCACCATCGCGGTGGAGCGGCTGCCGCTCGGGTACGGGATGGCGGTCGCGGGGGTGGGCATGGCGGCGTACGTCCTGGTGAACGAGGACAGGTCGTTGACGACGGCGGGGACCGTGGCCGGGGTGCTGCTCATCGGGTATGCGCTGCGGCTGGACGAGGAGGCGCGGGGGGCCGGCTTCCGGCTGCTGGCACAGGAGCGGGCGGCCCGGCAGGCGGAGGCCGAGTCGGCGGCGCTGGCCGAGCGGGCCCGCATCGCCCGGGAGATCCACGACGTGCTCGCGCACAGCCTCTCCGCCCAGCTGGTGCACCTGGAGGCGGCGCGGCTGCTGATCGAGGGCGGGGCGGACAGGCAGCAGATCCTGGAGCGGGTCTCGGCGGCCCGGGGGATGGCCCGCGAGGGACTGGCCGAGACCCGGCAGGCGCTGTCCGCCCTGCGCGGTGAGCTGACACAGGCGGAGGACTTCCTGCGGGAGGCGGCGGCGTCGGAGGGGGCGCGACTGGAGGTGACGGGGGAGCCGCGCAGGCTGCCCGCCGAGGCCGGGCAGGCCGTGCGCAGGGTCGCGCAGGAGGCGCTGACCAATGTGCGCAAGCACGCTCCGGGCGCGCGGGTGGAGATGGGATTCGCCTATCTGGAGGGGGAGGTGGAGTTGTGGGTCCGGGACGGCGGCGGGCGCGGGAGCGTGGGCGTGCCGGCGTTGCCCGGCGCCGGGTACGGTCTGCTGGGCATGCGGGAGCGTGCCGAGTTGCTGGGCGGGACGCTGGAGGCCGGGCCGCCCGGAGATGACCAGGAGGGCTTTGTGGTGCGGCTGCGGGTGCCCGCGTGAGGGGCAGTACGGGCGGGGCGGGCGGCTCCGGTGACCGGCGGGCGGCACGGGTGGTGGTCGCGGACGACCAGACCGTGGTGCGTGAGGGCATTGTGATGCTCCTGGGGCTGCTGCCGGGCATCGAGGTCGTGGGGGCGGCGGCCGACGGCCTGGAGGCGGTGCGGCTGGTGGCCGAACACGCCCCGGATGTGGTGCTGATGGACCTGCGGATGCCGCGCTGCGACGGCGTCGAGGCGACGCGGCGGATCCGGGCGCAGTACCCGGCCACCCAGGTGGTGGTCCTCACCACCTATGCCGACGACGACTCGCTCTTCCCCGCCCTCCAGGCGGGCGCACGGGGATACCTCACCAAGGACGCCGGCGGGGAGGAGATCGTACGGGCCGTGGAGCATGTGATGTCGGGGGAGGCGGGGCTGTCGCCGAAGGTGCAACTGCGGCTCCTGGAGCGGCTCTCGGCTGCCGGGAGCCAGCGCCCGGCCGCCGGGCCCGTGGCCCCCCGGGAGCTGCCCGACGGGCTGACCGCCCGTGAGGCGGAGGTGCTCTCGCTCGTCGCCGAGGGGATGAGGAACGCGGAGATCGCCCGCCGGCTGCAGGTGAGCACGGCGACGGTGAAGACGCATATCAACAACCTGTTCGCCAAGACAGGTGTGCGCGACCGGGCGGAGGCCATGCGATACGCCTTCCGGCATGGCATCGCCCGGCCACCCGGGACGCCTATCACCTGATGGGGTGAACGTCCGCTGGTGGGCGGGGCTGGATCTTTCCGGTCTGTCCATTCTTGGGCACGCGGCCAACGGGGTCGGCGACCAAGGAGAGTTCTGTGAGAGAGAGCGACGGGCGCGTTGCCGTAACGGTTCAGCGGACGGCCGGGGCGGAGCAGGCACGGGACGCGGCCGGAATCTACCGGGAGGTCCAGCGCAGCGCGGCGTTCCGGGAAGTGCGTCGTCGCTACCGCCGCTTCGTCTTTCCCATGACCGCCGCGTTCCTCGGCTGGTACCTGGCGTATGTGCTGGCGGCGATCGCCGCGCCGGGGGTGATGGCCAGGCCCGTGGCCGGTGCGCTCAATGTGGCGATGGCCGCCGGGCTCGCCCAGTTCGCCACGACCTTCCTGCTGACCTGGGCCTATGCCCGCCATGCCCGGCTGCGCCGCGACCCGGCGGCGATGGAGCTGCGCTGGGCGGTCACCATGGAGACGCTGCAGGGCGGGGTGCGGCCGCAGCGGCTCGCGATCACCGCCGGGGAGGGCCGGGAGCAGGGCTCGCCGCAGGGCCGGGGTGAGATCCGTTGACCGGGTCCCATCAGGGCCTCGCGCTCATCCTGTTCTGTGCGTTCGTCGTCGTCACGCTCGCCATCGCCACCTGGGCGGGGCGTGAGCGGCGGGGCTCGCCCGAGGAGTTCTATGCGGGCGGGCGGCTGTTCTCCCCTCTGGAGAACGGTTTCGCCATCGCCGGCGACTATATGTCCGCCGCTTCCTTCCTCGGCATCTCCGGCCTCATCGCCCTCTACGGATACGACGGCATGCTCTACTCCGTCGGCTTCCTTGTCGCCTGGCTCGTGGTGCTGTTCCTCGTCGCCGAACTCGTGCGCAACTGCGGACGGTTCACCCTCGCCGACGTTCTGGTCGCCCGGCTGCGCGAGCGTCCGGTCCGTATCGCCGCCGGCATCTCCTCCATCACCGTCTCCGTCCTCTACCTCGTCGCCCAGATGGTCGGAGCGGGCAGCCTGGTGGCCCTGCTGCTGGGCGGTACCGGAGCGGGCCCGCGGCTGGACGGTGATCTTCGTCGGGGCCCTGATGGTCGTCTACGTCACGCTGGGCGGGATGCGGGCCACCACCTGGATCCAGATCGTCAAGGCCGTGCTGCTGATGGGCGGCACGATCGCGCTGACCGTCCTCGTCCTCGTCCGCTTCCACGGTGACTTCTCCGCGCTGCTGACCACGGCCGCCGACCGCAGCGGCCACGGCCGTGACTTCCTCGCGCCCGGCCTGAAGTACGGCCACGACCTGACCTCACGGCTGGACTTCATCAGCCTCGGTCTCGCGCTCGTCCTCGGCACCGCCGGGCTGCCGCACATCCTCGCCCGCTTCTACACCGTGCCCACCGCCCGCGCCGCCCGCCGGTCGGTCGTCTGGTCCATCGCCCTCATCGGCGGCTTCTACCTGATGACCATCGTCCTCGGCTTCGGCGCGGCGGCGGTCCTCGGCAGCGAGGCGGTGCGCGCAACCGGAGCGGCCGGGAACACGGCCGTGCCCCTGCTCGCCCTCGAGCTGGGCGGCGGCGCCGGTTCCACCGGAGGAACGATCCTGTTCGCCGTGGTCGCCGCCGTCGCCTTCGCCACCATCCTCGCCGTCGTCGCCGGGGTCACCCTGGCCTCCTCCGCCTCGGTCGCCCATGACCTCTACGCCACACTGAGCCGCCGCGCGGACCGGACGCACCAGACGCGCCGCGCCCGGGCGGGCCATGGGCCCCGCGGTGAGGTCGCCGTCGCACGCCTCGCCGCGGCCGGCACCGGACTGGTCGCCATCGGGCTCGGACTGCTCGCCCAGAACCTCAACGTCGCCTTCCTGGTCGGCCTCGCCTTCGCCGTCGCCGCCTCGGCCAACCTCCCGGTGCTGCTCTACTCGCTCTTCTGGGGGCGCTTCACGACCCGGGGTGCGGTCTGGTCGGTCTACGGAGGGCTGATCCCGGCCGTGGCGCTCGTGCTCGTCTCCCCGGTCGTCTCCGGCACCCCCGACGCGATCTTCCCCGGCCTCGACTTCCGGCTCTTCCCCCTGGAGAACCCCGGCCTGGTCTCCGTGCCGCTGGGCTTCCTCGCCGGCTGGCTCGGTACCGTCACCTCCCCCGAACCCGCCGACGACGCGGGTCACGCGGAAGCCGAGGTGCGCTCCCTCACCGGCGCCGGGGCCGCCTGAGCACCGGGCGGCGGCACCCCTCGCGGACGGCCACAGGAGATGGCCGGTTCCGGCCGGGCGGAAGCCCGGCCACCGGCTTACCCCCGGGAGAAGCCCGGTGATAGACGTGAGGCACGCCGAGCGAAGGAGCCATCCATGCGCAAGCTTGTCGCACCGTTCGCCACCCTCCTGCTGACCTGCGTGGCAGGACTCACCTTCAGCGCCCCCGCCCACGCCGCCTCACAGGCCCCACAGGCCGAGGTGGCCGAGGTGGCCGCAGTGTGCCCCGACGTCTGCGCCACCGTGTACGAGCCGGTGCGCTGCAGATTCTCCGACGGCTCCACAGCAACGTTCAGCAACAAGTGCTTCGCGATGGTCCACGCGTGCAAGCGGGGCATACAGATCGTGCATTGCGCCCGTATCTGACCGACCGCCGCCCGGGGGCGGTCAGTTGCGCCCCGACCAGGCATAGCGGTGCTCCGGGCGGCCCGTCTCGCCGTACTTGAGCGTCAGGCTGAGCCGGCCCGACTCCTCCAGCCGTTTGAGATAGCGCTGGGCCGTCGACCGGCTCAGCCCCGATCGCTGCGCCACCTCGTGCGCCGACAGTGGCTGCGCCGCGTCCGAGAGGACCCGCCGGATCAGCTCCGCGGTCGGCGCGGAATGGCCCTTGGGCAGGGGCGTGGCGGCCGAGGCGGTGCGCAGGGCGCCGAAGATCCGGTCGACCTGGTCCTGCTCCGCCTCCTCGGCGCCCTCGAACGTCCGGCGCAGCCGCGCGTACGCCTCCAGCTTCACCCGCATGCCCGCGAAGGAGAACGGCTTCACCAGATACTGCAGGGCTCCGTAGCGCATCGCCGTCCGCACGGTCGTGATGTCGCGGGCGGCGGTGACCATGATGACGTCCGTGTGATGGCCCTGCTGCCGGATGCGGCGGACCAGCGACAGCCCGGTCTCGTCGGGCAGATAGTGGTCGAGCAGCATCAGATCGATGCCGCCGCGCTCCAGCAGCGCCAGCGCCTGCGCCGCGTTGTGGGCCGTGGCCCGCACCCGGAAGCCGGGCACCCGGGCCACATACGCCGCGTTGATCTCGGCGACGCGGAAGTCGTCGTCCACGACCATGACGTCGATCACCTGCTCACTCCTTCGAGGGATCGTGAGGCCTTCGGTGTCCGGCTCGCCGGACGCAGCGCCTCCGGCAGCTCCACCGTGAACACCGCTCCGCCTCCGTCCCGTTCGGCCACCCGGGCCGAGCCTCCGTACCGTTCCGCCAGCCGCCGCACGAGGGAGAGGCCCAGGCCCCGGGGGCGGTGCGGGGCCTCGGCCTTCTTGGTGGACCAGCCGTCGGCGAACACCAGCTCCCGCACCTCCGCCGGAACACCCGGGCCGTTGTCCGCGACGCTCACCACGGCCGTGGTGCCCACCGTGCACACGTCGACCTCCACGAACGCGTCCGCCCGGTGCCGGCCGGCCGCGTCGAGTGCGTTGTCGACGAGGTTGCCGAGGACTGTGACCAGGTCCCTCGGGTCCACCACCCCGTCGGGCAGGTGCGTCCGAGGGCTCACCCGCAGGGCCACGCCGCGTTCCGCCGCGACCGCGCTCTTGCCCACCAGCAGGGCGCTGACCAGCGGTTCGTGCACCCGCTCGGTGACCTGCTCGGCGGTGGCCCGGTGGGCTCCCGTCACTTCCGCCACGAACTCGACGGCCTCCTCGTACAGTTCCAGCTCGAGCAGGCCGACGATGGTGTGCAGCCGGTTGGCGTGCTCGTGGTCCTGGGCGCGCAGGGCCTCGGTCAGCCCGCGCGTACCGTCCAGTTCCCGGGCGAGCTGCTCGAGTTCCGTGCGGTCGCGCAGCGTGGCGACGGTACCGCCGTCGGTCGTGTCCATCCGGTTGGCGACCAGCACCCGCCCGTCCCGCACGGTGAGCAGGTCCGTGCCGGTCACGCGCCCCGTCAGGACGTCCGTGGTCCGGCCGGGCGGCAGGACCGCGTCCAGCGACTGCCCGATGGCGTCCGGGCCGAGGCCCAGCAGTCGCTGGGCCTCGTCGTTGACCAGCCGTACGCGGCCGCGCCGGTCGAGCGCGACGACGCCCTCGCGGATGCCGTGCAGGATCGCCTCGCGCTCGTCGAGGAGCGCGGAGATCTCGGAGAGTTCGATGCCGTGGGTGCGCTTGCGCAGCCGCAGCGAGACGGCGAACGCCGCCAGCGCGCCGGCCGCGAGCGCGGCGCCGGCGTACAGGAGCAGGCCGGGCAGGGCGTGCAGCAGGACGTCGCGCACGTCGTCGTAGGCGATGCCGACGGAGACGGCGCCGACGATGGCGCCCTCCGTGTCGCGCAGGGGTACCTTGCCGCGGGCGGAGCGGCCGAGGGTGCCGTTCTCGATGCCCGTCCACTCGTGTCCGGTCAGGGCGGGGCCGGGGTCGGTGCTGACGTGCCGGCCGATCCGGCCGGGGGTGGTGTGGGAGTAGCGGATGCCGCGGGTGTCGACCACCACGACGTAACTGGCGTCCGTGGCCAGGCGGATGCGCTCGGCGGCGGCCTGGACCGGCCCGTCGGGGCCGGGGCGGCCGGCGAGCACGGCGTGGGCGATGCCGGGCTGGGCGGCGGTGGCCTGGGCGATGGCCAGCGCCCGGTGCTGAGCCTGCTCGTCGAGCTGGGCGCCCAGCGGCCGCAGGAAGAGCCCGGCGGTGAGGGCGATGACGCCCGTGGTGATCAGGAGCTGGACGGAGAGCACCTGCGCGAAGACGCGGCGGGGCCACCAAAGGCGCATGCGTGTCCCTTTCGTCTTCGATTCCTCGTCCGGGGGCCGCCGGCCGACGCGAACGCCCCTCACCGACGAACGGCGGCTCGCCCTCAGCACACAGACCGCTGCATGATCGCGAACGCCGTTGATGTGTACCGAACGTAGCCGGACGATGGCCTCTTGTGTCGCCCTCGTGTCGCATTTGTTGTTCTATCGCGAGCAAAACGAGCAGAACAGGTTTCGTGCGCTCAAGTCGCACAGCGCTCACAAGACTGCCCCTGTGGCCTGCGCCACTCCTAACCTCCAGCACCGGTTGCCCCGCACGGGACCGCGGGGCCGAAACACCCGGGCACCGGAGGCAAGACGGATGAACAGCGGCACCCCACGCGGCAATTCCCCGGCGAACTCACCGGACATCCCACCGGGCGGCGTCGCGGCGATCGAACTGCGGGGCGCGAGCAAGGTGTTCCGTACGCCCTCCGGGGCGTCGCACACGGCCGTGCGCGATCTCGATCTGACCGTCGCCCGGGGCGAGTTCGTGGCCGTCGTCGGCCCGACCGGATGCGGGAAGTCCACCACGCTCACGCTGGTCAGCGGCCTGGAGGAGCCCACCGAGGGTGAAGTCCTGGTCGGCGGCGAGGCGGTGCGGGGTATCAGGCCCGAAGTCGGCTTCGTCTTCCAGCAGGACGCGGTCTTCCCCTGGCGCACGGTGCTGTCCAACGTCATGGCCGGACCGCGCTTCCGCGGCGTGCCGAAGGCGCAGGCGCGCGAGCGGGCCCGTGACTGGCTCGGGCGGGTGGGGCTCGCGGCGTTCGAGGACCGCTATCCGCATCAGCTCTCCGGAGGGCAGCGCAAGCGCGTGGCGCTCGCGCAGACCTTCGTCAACGAGCCGGCGATCCTCCTGATGGACGAGCCGTTCTCGGCGCTCGACGTGCAGACCAGGGCGCTGATGTCGGACGAACTGCTGGAGCTGTGGGGCGGCGGCACCGCCTCCGGCGCCACCTCCGCCGCCTCCGTCGTCTTCGTCACCCACGACCTGGAGGAGGCCATCGCGCTCGCCGACAAGGTCGTGGTGATGACCGCCGGCCCGGCCACCGTCAAGGAGATCTTCCCGATCCCCCTTCCCCGGCCGCGCAGGGTCGAATCCGTGCGCCTGGAGCCGGAGTTCATCGAGATCTACCGGGAGATCTGGTCCTCCCTCGGCGAGGAAGTCCGCATCACCCGTGAGAGGGGTGCCTCCCATGTCGCTTGAGTCCGCCGGTGCCTACACCGCCCTGAAGAAGAACACCGGCCGGACCCAGGCCCGTGCGAAGGCCGCCCGCAACCGCCGCCTCATGGTGCTCGGCGCGCGCGTGCTGCTGCTCGCCGCGCTGCTGGCGGCCTGGGAGATCCTCGCCCGCACCAAGGCCATCGACCCGTTCAACTTCTCGATGCCGTCGAAGATCTGGGACCAGATCGCACAGTGGACGCTGCACGGCACCCCGCAGGGCTCGCTCGGGGAGCAGATCTGGTGCACGCTCTACGAGGCCCTGCTCGGCTGGGTCGTCGGTGTGACGGCCGGCGTGGTGCTCGGCATCGTGCTGGGCCGGGTCCGCTTCCTCGCCGACGTCCTGGGCCCGTTCATCAAGGTGCTCAACGCGGTGCCGCGGATCGTCCTCGCGCCGATCTTCCTGATCTGGTTCGGGCTCGGGCCGGCGTCCAAGGTCGCCTCGGCCGTGGTGCTGGTGTTCTTCCCCGTCTTCTTCAACGCCTTCCAGGGAGCGCGCGAGGTCGACCGCAACCTCGTCGCCAACGCCCGCATCCTGGGCGCGAGCAACCGCCGGGTGACGCTCCAGGTCGTCGTCCCCTCCGCCACCTCGTGGATCTTCACCAGCCTGCACGTCAGCTTCGGCTTCGCCCTCATCGGTGCCATCGTCGGCGAGTTCATCGGGGCGGAGCAGGGCATCGGCCTGCTCGTCGCCCAGTCGCAGGGAACGTTCAACTCGGCCGGGGTGTACGCGGCGATGGTCATCCTCGCCGTCGTCGCCCTCCTTGCCGAGGGGCTGCTGACCTTCGCGGAGAAGCGCCTCTTCCGCTGGAAGCCCGGCGGGTCCGGCGGCGGGCACTGACGCCCGTACGGCCGTCCCGTCCCGCATGTCTGACCACCCCCACCACCCCCACACCCCCCCGCTTGTGCCCTACTTCGATCGTAAGGAACGGATCCATGCGTACGTTCGGCAAGATCGCCAAGATTTCCGCGGCGGCCGTCGCGGGGGTGATGTGCCTGTCCCTCGCCGGCTGTGCCGACGACTCCTCCGTCGACAGCTCCAGAACCGAGGCGCTCAAGGGTGAGCAGGTCAAGATCATGGTCGGTGGCCTGGACAAGGTCATCTACCTGCCCGCGGTGCTCACCCAGCGGCTGGGCTACTTCCGGGAGGAGGGCGTGTCGGTCAAGCTCCTGAGCGAGCCCGCGGGCGTGCAGGCCACCACCGCGCTGGTGTCCGGGGACGTCCAGGGCGTCGTCGGCTTCTACGACCACACGCTCGACCTGCAGGCCAAGGGCAAGCAGGTGGAGTCCGTGGTCCAGCTGGCCCAGACGCCGGGCGAGGTAGAGATCGTCTCCAAGCAGGCCGCGTCCGGCCTGGCCTCGCCGAAGGACTTCAAGGGCAAGAAGCTCGGCGTCACCGGGCTCGGCTCCTCCACCGACTTCCTGACGAAGTACCTGGCGGTGAAGAACGGCGTCCAGGTCAGCGACTTCACACCGGTGGCCGTCGGAGCCGGCCAGACCTTCATCTCCGCCCTCGAGAAGGGGGCCATCGACGGCGGCATGACCACCGACCCGACCGTCGCCCAGGTCCTCGCCAAGGACCTCGGCAAGGTGCTCGTCGACATGCGCACCCCCGAGGGGTCCAGGGCGGCGCTCGGCGGCCTCTACCCCGCGTCGAGCCTGTACATGAACACCGAGTGGGTCAACAGCCACAAGGAGACCGTGCAGAAGCTCGCCAACGCCATGGTCAAGACCTTGAAGTGGATGTCGGAGCACACGCCCGAGGAGATCGTGGAGCAGATGCCCGCCGACTACGCGAAGGGCGGCAAGGAGCTCTACGCGAAGTCCATCGAGAACACCCTGCCCATGTTCACCAAGGACGGCGTGATGCCCGCCGACGGGCCGAAGACGGTCCTGGAGGTCCTCAAGGCCTTCAACCCCAACCTCAAGAGCGCCTCGGTGGACCTGGGGAAGACCTACACCACCGAGTTCGTGAAGAACGTGAAGAAGGGCTGACGGCCCCGCGGGGCGCGGCGTCCGCGGTTCACACCAGCGCGGTGATGGCGGCGACGTCCATGCGGGCGGGCGTGCCCAGCGCCCTGCCGCAGCTCTCGGGGCGGGGCGGCTCCGCCGCGCCCTGCTCGACCTCCACCCGCCAGGCGCGCCCGTCGGCGTGCGAGACGGTCACCGTCCAGCGGGGCGCCGCACCCTCGGCCGCGGTGACGTCCAGGGCGTCCGCGCCCTCCTCGCCGGTCAGGGCGCGCACCGCCAGCTCGGCGGCCTGGCCGGGGCGCTCCCACGCCGAGCGGCCCCGGCAGTTGGCGGTGGCGACGCGGCCGTCGCGCGCCGCCTCCAGCGCGTCCTTGACCGCGTGCGCGGTGGCCCGCCCGTAGGCGTAGCCGTAGGGCAGGACGAACAGGGTCGGCGAGAAGCGATGACCACCGATATGGGTGACCTCCCAGACCTCGGTACCGCCCGAGGCCACCAGCTCCGCCGCGAGGGGACGGCCCAGGAGCGCACAGCAGCGGTCGCGCTTGCCGTTGGTGCACACGAGGGCGAGGGGATCCCCGTCGTACTCCTCCCACAGCCCGGCGTGCTCGCCCGCGCCCAGTACCGCGAGGTCCAGCTCGAGCAGCGCGGCGGGGTCGCCGAGCACGGCCGTACGGATCCAGGAGCGGCCCGGCGCGGTGTGGGCGGCGAAGACCCGCTGGGTGGACGGACCGTGGCAGTCCGCGTGCCGTCCCGGGCGGCGGATCAGCGCGACGCGTACGCCGGTGCCCGCGGCCGCCTCCTCCAGGGCGCGGCCGACGGCGGGATCGAGATGGCTGGAGGTGAGCGCGTCGGCGCCCCACGGACCCGGCTGCTCGATCAGCAGCCATGTCCGCGCGGTCGCGGCGGTGCCGGCCAGCGGCTCGGTCAACAGGCGGGAAGCAGTCGCGCACGTGCTCACGTAGGTAAGCCTAACCTGACTGGTTGCCCGTGGCGCGCGGAGTGGGTGCATGCGGTGCGGTGGACGGGTGCCCGGGGGCCGGTGCGCCGCCCGCCCCTATCCTGGGACGGGCGAACGACCCGCTCGACCGACGATGGAGGCGCCCCCCTTGGCCAAGCGACAGATCCCGGTCATCGTCCTCGCCGGCTTCCTGGGCTCAGGCAAGACGACCCTGCTCAACCACCTTCTCGGGCGGAGCGGGGGCAGTCGGATCGGGGCGATCGTCAACGACTTCGGCAGCATCGAGATCGACGCGATGAACGTCGCCGGACAGGTCGACTCCATGGTCTCCCTCGGCAACGGCTGCCTGTGCTGCGCCGTCGACACCAGCGAGCTGGACGGCTTCCTGGACCGGCTGGCCCGCCCGGCGGCACGGATCGACGTCATCGTCGTCGAGGCCAGCGGGCTCGCCGAGCCGCAGGAGATCATCCGGATGATCCTGGCCAGCGAGAACAAGGCCATCGTCTACGGCGGCCTGGTCGAGGTGATCGACGCCGCGGAGTTCTCCGGCACGCGGGCGCGGCACCCGGAGCTCGACCGGCACGTGGCCATCGCCGATCTCGTGGTCCTCAACAAGACCGACCGGATCGGGGACGAGGCGCGCGAGAGCCTCACGGCGACACTCGCGGAGCTCGCCCCCGGTACGCCCGTCGTGACGGCGTCCTACGGGCGCGTCGACCCGGACCTGCTGTTCGACCGCAAGCCGAAAGAGGAACGGAACGAGGCGATCCGGCAGCTGTCCTTCGAGGACCTGTGCACGGGCGACGAGGACGACGACCACCACGGCCACCTGCACGCCGCGTATGAGAGCGTCGAGTTCATATCCGACGACCCCATGCATCCGCGCCGGCTGATGGAGTTCCTCGACAGCAGGCCTGAGGGCCTCTACCGCATCAAGGGCTTCGTCCACTTCGGCGTGGCCGGGCACAGGAACAAGTACGCGGTGCACGCCGTCGGCGACTTCCTGCGCTTCTACCCCTCGGCATGGGCGCGCTCCGAGAAGCGCGCCACCCAGCTCGTCATGATCGGCAGCGGCATCGACGCCCGGGCCCTGTGGGACCGGCTCGACGCCTGCCGGGACACCGCGTTGTCCACCGAGGGGGAGGACGCCGGACACAGCATGTGGGGTGTCCTGCGGTACGCGCAGTCCTGAGCCGGCCGGCGGGGCCGGCCCGGACCGCGCACCGGGCCCGCGACCTACACCGGCCCCGCCACCGCAGCCACCGGCTTGGGCAGCGGCGTGCCCGAACCGTCACGGCGCGGATCGGCGTCCGGCAGCTCGACGGGGGTGCCGTTGGCGGCCGCCGCGCGGCCCGGTGCGGCCCCCGCCCAGGCCAGGACCAGGCAGTCCTCGCCCTTGAGGAACCGCTGGCAGCGCACGCCGCCCGTCGCCCGGCCCTTGCGCGGGTACTGGTCGAACGGCGTCAGCTTCGCCGTCGCCTCCGATGCCGCCCCCGGCAGGCCGCCGCGGGCCCCGGCCACCGTGAAGACCACCGCGTCCTCCGCGGGGTCGACGGCCGTGAAGGAGATGACCTTCGCGCCGGACGACAGCTTGATGCCCGCCATGCCGCCCGCCGGCCGCCCCTGCGGGCGCACCTGGGAGGCCTGGTAGCGCAGCAGCTGGGCGTCGTCGGTGACGAAGACGAGGTCCTCCTCGCCCGTGCGCAGCTCGACCGCGCCGACGATCGCGTCGCCGTCCTTGAGGGAGATGACCTCCAACTCGTCCTTGTTGGCCGGATAGTCGGGGACCACGCGCTTGACGACGCCCTGCTCCGTGCCGATCGCCAGACCGGGCGAGGACTCGTCCAGCGTCGTCAGGCAGACCACCCGCTCGCCGTCCGCCAGGGTGGTCAGGAACTCCGAGACCGGCGCACCGCCCGACAGGTTCGGGGCCGCCGCCGTCTCCGGCAGCTGCGGCAGGTCGATCACCCGCAACCGCAGCAGCCGCCCGGCCGACGTCACCGCGCCCACCTCGCCCAGGGCCGTGGCCGGGACCGCCGAGGCGATCACGTCGTGCTTGACGCGCTTGGTCTCGCCCGCCCCCGGCGGGAACGGCTCGCCCGTGGCCGTACGGGCCAGCAGCCCGGTGGAGGAGAGCAGCACCCGGCAGGGGTCGTCCGCGACCTGCAGCGGGACCGCCGAGGCCGGGGCGCCCGCCGACTCCAGCAGCACCGTGCGCCGGTCGGTGCCGAACTTCTTCGCCACGTCCGCCAGTTCGGAGGAGACGAGCTTGCGGAGCTCGGTGTCGGACTCCAGGATCCGGGTGAGCTCCTCGATCTCCTTGTTGAGCTTGCCCCGCTCGGACTCCAGCTCGATCCGGTCGAACTTCGTCAGGCGACGCAGCGGGGTGTCGAGGATGTACTGCGTCTGCACCTCGGAGAGCGTGAAGCGCTCCACGAGTGACGCCTTGGCCGCCGCCGCGTTCTCACTCGATCGAATGATTCGGATGACCTCGTCGATGTCGACGAGCGCCACCAGCAGACCCTCGACCAGATGCAGCCGGTCCTGCCGCTTGCCGCGCCGGAACTCGCTGCGCCGGCGTACCACCTCGAAGCGGTGGTCGACATAGACCTCCAGCAGCTCCTTGAGGCCCAGCGTCAGCGGCTGGCCGTCCACCAGCGCGACGTTGTTGATGCCGAAGGACTCCTCCATCGGCGTCAGCTTGTAGAGCTGCTCCAGCACGGCCTCGGGGTTGAAGCCGTTCTTGATCTCGATGACCAGACGCAGGCCGTGCGAACGGTCGGTGAGGTCCTTCACGTCGGCGATGCCCTGGAGCTTCTTCGAGCCGACCAGGTCCTTGATCTTGGAGATCACCTTCTCCGGGCCGACCGTGAAGGGCAGCTCGGTGACCACCAGGCCCTTGCGGCGGGCGGTCACGTTCTCCACCGCGACCGTGGCCCGGATCTTGAAGGTGCCGCGGCCCGTCTCGTACGCGTCGCGCACCCCGCCCAGGCCGACGATCCGGCCGCCCGTGGGCAGGTCGGGGCCCGGGATGTACTTCATCAGCGTGTCGAGGTCGGCGCCCGGGTGCTTGATCAGGTGCCGGGCGGCGGCGATGACCTCGCCGAGGTTGTGCGGCGGCATGTTCGTCGCCATGCCGACCGCGATGCCGGTCGTGCCGTTGACCAGCAGGTTCGGATACGCGGCCGGGAGGGCGACCGGCTCCCGCTCGCTGCCGTCGTAGTTCGGCGAGAAATCGACGGTGTCCTCGTCGATCGACTCCGTCATCAGCGACGTCGCCGCCGCCATCCGGGCCTCGGTGTACCGCATGGCCGCGGGCGGGTCGTCGTTGCCCAGCGAACCGAAGTTGCCGTGCCCGTCGACCAGCGGCACCCGCATGGAGAACGGCTGCGCCATGCGTACCAGGGCGTCGTAGATCGAGGCGTCGCCGTGCGGATGGAGCTTACCCATCACCTCGCCGACGACCCGGGCGCACTTCACATACGAACGCTCGGGGCGCAGCCCCATGTCGTTCATCTGGAACAGGATGCGGCGCTGGACGGGCTTGAGCCCGTCCCGGGCGTCGGGCAGGGCGCGGGAGTAGATGACCGAGTAGGCGTACTCGAGGAAGGAGCCCTGCATCTCGTCGACGACGTCGATGTCGAGGATGCGCTCCTCGAACTCTTCCGGCGGCGGGGTCTTCGTGCTGCGGCGGGCCATCGCGGCTGCTGCTCCTTCGATCGATTGCCGAGGCGGGTCTGACGCCGACCATTGTGGACCGCGCCACTGACAACCCCGACCGCGACCCGTCCGGTACGGGTTACGAGGGCCCGGGAACTTCGCCAGATGTCAGCGCGCTTGCATACAGTGACAGCACTGTTCATCACGCGAGTCGTCGCGAGGCACCGCGAGATCTCAAGAGATCGAAGGGACGTACATGCCCATGGGTCACACGGCCACGCAACAGGCCGGTTCCGGCGGCCTGACAGCGACCGAGCACCGCCTGGCCAATGGCCTCCGGGTCGTGCTCTCCGAGGACCATCTGACCCCTGTCGCGGCCGTCTGCCTCTGGTACGACGTCGGCTCGCGCCACGAGGTCAAGGGCCGCACGGGCCTCGCCCACCTCTTCGAGCACCTGATGTTCCAGGGCTCGGCGCAGGTCAAGGGCAACGGCCACTTCGAGCTGGTGCAGGGCGCCGGCGGTTCGCTCAACGGCACCACCAGCTTCGAGCGCACCAATTACTTCGAGACCATGCCGGCCCACCAGGTGGAGCTGGCCCTGTGGCTGGAAGCCGACCGGATGGGCTCGCTGCTCACCGCGCTCGACGACGAGTCCATGGAGAACCAGCGCGACGTCGTCAAGAACGAGCGCCGCCAGCGGTACGACAATGTGCCCTACGGCACGGCCTTCGAGAAGCTGACGGCCATGGCCTACCCCGACGGCCACCCGTACCACCACACCCCGATCGGCTCGATGGCCGACCTGGACGCCGCCTCCCTGGAGGACGCGCGCGCCTTCTTCCGCACGTACTACGCGCCCGGCAACGCCGTGCTCGCGGTCGTCGGCGACATCGACCCCGAGCAGACGCTCGCCTGGATCGAGAAGTACTTCGGCTCCATCCCCTCCCACGACGGCAAGCAACCCCCGCGCGACGGCTCCCTGCCCGACACCATCGGCGAGGAGCTGCGCCAGGTCCTGCGCGAGGAGGTGCCCTCCCGTGCGCTGATGGCCGCCTACCGCCTCCCGCACGACGGCACCCGTGAGGCCGACGCCGCCGACCTCGCCCTGACCATCCTCGGCGGCGGCGAGTCCTCCCGCCTGCACAACCGTCTGGTCCGCCACGACCGCTCGGCCGTCGCCGCCGGCTTCGGCCTGCTGCGCCTGGCCGGCGCGCCCTCCCTCGGCTGGCTGGACGTCAAGGCGTCCGGCGGCGTCGAGGTGTCCGCGATCGAGGCCGCCGTCGACGAGGAGCTGGCCCGCTTCGCCGTCGACGGGCCGACCCCGCAGGAGATGGAGCGCGCCCAGGCCCAGCTGGAGCGCGAGTGGCTGGACCGGCTCGCCACCGTCAGCGGCCGGGCCGACGAACTGTGCCGCTTCGCCGTCCTGTTCGGCGACCCGCAGCTCGCCCTGACCGCCGTGCAGCGCGTCCTGGAGGTCACCCCCGAGGAGGTGCAGGCCGTCGCCAAGGCCCGCCTGCACCCCGCCAACCGGGCCGTGCTGGTGTACGAGCCGACCTCGCCCCAGTCCGACGGCGACGCCGACCAGAACGAAGAGGAGATGGACCGGTGAGCGACGCCGCATCCGCCAGCACCACCGCGACGATGGAATTCCACCCGCAGCCCGAGCCCGAGCAGGCCACCCCCTGGGCGTTCCCGGCCCCCGACCGCGACCGGCTGCCCAACGGCCTGACCGTGCTGCGCTGCCACCGCCCCGGCCAGCAGGTCGTCGCCGTCGAGATCAGCCTGGACGCGCCCCTGGAGGCCGAGCCCGAGGGCCTGGACGGCGTGGCCACGATCATGGCGCGCGCCTTCTCCGAGGGCACCGACAAGCTCAGCGCCGAGGACTTCACCGCCGAGCTCGAGCGCTGCGGCGCCACTCTCGACGCGCACGCCGACCACCCCGCCGTGCGCATCTCCCTGGAGGTCCCGGCCTCCCGGCTGGCCAAGGCCCTCGGCCTGCTCGCCGACGCCCTGCGCGCCCCGGCCTTCCCGGAGAACGAGGTCGAGCGCCTCGTGAACAACCGGCTGGACGAGATCCCGCACGAGCTGGCCAACCCCGCCCGCCGGGCCGCCATGGCGCTGTCCGCCGAGCTCTTCCCGGCCGGCTCCCGGCTCTCCCGCCCCCGCCAGGGCGGCGAGGAGACCGTCAAGCGCATCGACGCCGCCGCCGTGCGCGCCTTCTACGAGGACCACGTCCGCCCCGCCACGGCGACGGCCGTCATCGTCGGCGACTTCACCGGCGTCGACCTCGACCAGGCCCTCGCCGAGTCCCTCGGCGCCTGGACCGGATCGAGCGCCGAGCCCCGGCCCGTCCCCGCGGTCACCGCGGACGACACCGGCCGCGTCGTGATCGTGGACCGCCCCGGCGCCGTCCAGACCCAGCTGCTCATCGGCCGCGCCGGATCCGACCGGCACGACCGCGTCTGGCCCGCCCAGGTGCTCGGCACGTACTGCCTCGGCGGCACCCTCACCTCCCGCCTGGACCGCGTCCTGCGCGAGGAGAAGGGCTACACCTACGGCGTCCGCGCCTTCGGCCAGGTGCTGCGCTCGGTGCCCCCGTCGCAGGGCGCCGCGGGCACGGGCATGCTCGCCATCAGCGGCTCCGTGGACACCCCCAACACCGGCCCGGCGCTGGCGGACCTGTGGGCGGTGCTGCGGACGCTGGCCGCCGAGGGCCTGACCGAGGCCGAGCGCGACGTCGCCGTGCAGAACCTGGTCGGGGTCGCACCGCTGAAGTACGAGACGGCGGCGGCCGTCGCGGCCACCCTCGCCGACCAGGTCGAGCAGTACCTCCCGGACGACTTCCAGGCGGGGCTCTACGAACGCCTCGCGGAGACCGGCACGGTGGAGGCCACCGCGGCCGTCGTCAGCGCGTTCCCCGTCGACCGCATGGTCACCGTCCTCGTCGGCGACGCGGCCGAGATCGCCGAGCCGGTCAAGGCGCTCGGCATCGGCGAGGTGACCGTCATCCCCGCCTGACGGACCTGCCTGACGGAGGTTCAGCCGCCGTATTCCCGTGCCCTGTGCCGGATATGAGCGGACAAGGGAGGCGCGTGAGCCCGAAGAGGCACACGCGCCTCCCTTATGTCCAATTTCATGCAGTGGTTGCACGTTGGTCGTGTGGCGTAGGTCATAAAAGCGCCGTTCTGTTTGCCGTTCGAATCCGACGCGGATTAGCGTCAGGGCGGCAGTCCGTCAGATCGGAGCCGCAACCGCGGTCCCGGGCAGCCATCGCCGAGTTCCCGAGGCACCAGCCGAGGGGAGCCGGGGACCCAAACGTCCCTGGGGTGAATCGGGTCCCTCTCACGAGGGAGCCGTAGGAGACCTTCCTGCTCCGAACCCGTCAGCTAACCCGGTAGGCGAGAAGGAAGGAAAGGATCGCCCAGGCATGGGTAAGCACCGTCGTCCGAGTCGTGCCGTGCGCGTCAGCGCCAACGTGGCGGGCATAGCCACCCTCACCGCCGCAGGCGTGGTCGCCGGCGTCGCCGCCCCGGCCTTCGCCTCCACCGACGACGGCCACCGCACCGAGGACACCGGCCTGACGCAGGCCATCGTCATGGGTGACGTCATGGCCGGCAACGTCGACGCCCAGGCCGAGACCCAGCGCAGCGCCGCCGACGAGGCCGCCATCCGCCTCCAGGCCGAGGCCACGGCCAAGCAGAAGGCCGCCGAGGCCAAGCAGCGCGCCGAAGAGGCCAAGCGCAAGATCGAGGAGGAGCGCGCCGCCAAGGAGCGCGCCGCCCGCGACGAAGAGCGCAAGCGTCTGGGCACCTACGTGAGCCCGATCGACAGCTCCTACGTCTCCACCTCCTACAAGGCCTCCAGCGGCCTGTGGTCCTCCGGCAGCCACACCGGCATCGACATCCACGCCGAGACCGGCACCTCGGTCCACGCGGTCGCCGCCGGCACCATCGTCGAGGCCGGCTGGGGCGGCGCGTACGGCAACAACGTCGTCATCAAGCACAACGACGGCACGTACACCCAGTACGCCCACCTGTCGTCCCTCGACGTCTCCGCCGGCCAGACGGTCACCCCGGGCCAGCAGATCGGCCTCTCCGGCGCCACCGGCAACGTCACGGGCCCGCACCTGCACTTCGAGGCCCGCACGGGTGCCACCTACGGCTCCGACATCGACCCGATCGCCTACATGAGCGCCCACGGCGTCAGCCTGTAGGACCGCATCGCGGCACCGCTTCTTCACGCAAGGCCCCGGCCCCTGGCCGGGGCCTTCGTGTTTGGCCAAAAGATATCCATGAACCGGCCCACCCATCGGAAATCCCACCCGATTGCAATAGAGTCGCTGAACGGGCGTCAATCGGCCGTGATTCACGGGGGTTAAGTCATAAGTCGGAGGTACACCCATGCGGGGCCGTACGTGAACGGCGATGACGAGGGCGTGCACCGGAGGGGCGGTATTTCCGCGCACGCCGTGTGCACGGCGATCCGCGACGACATCGTCTCCGGCGCCTTTCCCCCCGGCAGCAGACTTGTCGAGGAACTCCTGGCCCGCCGTTACGGCGTCTCCCGGGTGCCGGTGCGCGAAGCGCTGCGCACCCTGGCCTCCGAGGGCTTCGTGACCACCCGGCGGCACGCCGGCGCCTGTGTCGCCGAGCCCACCGAGCGCGAGGCCGCCGACCTGCTCGACGTCCGTGCCCTGCTGGAGCCGCTGGGCGCCGCCCGGGCCGCCCAGCGGCGCACCGAGGCCCATCTGAAGGTCCTGCGGGGGCTCGTACGCCTCGGCCAGGAGCGCGCGCGTACGGGCCGGACCAGCGAATTGCGCCCGCTGGGCGACTGGTTCGACGAGACCCTCGCCCAGGCGTCCGGCAGCCCCAGCCTCGCGGCGCTGCTCACTCAGCTGCGGCGCAAGATCGCCTGGGTGTACGCGGCCGAGCCGCCCGTCAGGCCGCTGGAGAGCTGGCAGGCGTGCGGGGCGCTGGTGGACGCCGTGGCCCGCGGGGACGCCGAGCGGGCGCGGACCCTGGCCGTGGCCCGGGCCGGCCGTTCGCCCGGGAAATTCCGGCAGTGGCGGCCCGCGGCAGCGGACCGGGTGCCGGGCCCGAAACAATCCGTAAACGCGGCTGGCGCACGTTCTTAACAATGAGCCGCTATTCGCCGGGAATAGCGGCCGGGAATTCGCGGCGGTTACGACAACGGGGCCGCGGCTGCCCCGAGTCGGCCGCCGCGGCCCCGTAGCGGTCCGCGGCAATCGACGCGGGCCCGGTGGATCAGACGGTCTCGGGGAGCTCCTCGAGACCCTCGGCGACCAGCTTGGCCAGACGGTCGAGCGCGGCCTCGGCACCGTCCGCCTCGGTGGCGAGGACGATCTCCTCGCCACCCTGGGCGCCCAGGCCCAGCACGGCGAGCATGGACGCGGCGTTGACCGGGTTGCCGTCGGCCTTGGCGATCGTCACGGGGACGCCCGCGGCCGTCGCCGCACGGACGAAGATCGACGCGGGCCGGGCGTGCAGGCCCTCGGCCCAGCCGACGTTTACGCGGCGCTCAACCATGGTGTTGCCCTTCAAGTCGATATTGGTTGTCTAGACCATTGTCGCACGGGGCGCGCGGTGCCCCTGCGCGCGCCCGCTCGGGTCCGGGTAGGGCCGTCCGGCCCGCGGCCATGGGCCGCACGCCACCACCGGCTGTCAGCGGGCGGCCTTACGCTGGCCCCATGCAGACGCCGTCCGAGCATGCGTACCCGGCCCACTGGGAAGCCGATGTGGTGCTGCGCGACGGGGGCACCGCCCAGATCCGGCCCATCACGCCCGACGACGCCCAGCGCCTGGTCAGCTTCTACGAACAGGTCTCGGACGAGTCCAAGTACTACCGCTTCTTCGCCCCCTACCCCCGCCTCTCCGACCGGGACGTGCACCGCTTCACCCACCACGACTACGTCGACCGCGTGGGCCTGGCCGCGACCGTCGGCGGCGAGTTCATCGCCACCGTCCGCTACGACCGCATCGACGGCCACGGCATGCCCGCCTCCGCCCCCGCCGACGAGGCCGAGGTCGCCTTCCTCGTCCAGGACGCCCACCAGGGCCGGGGCGTCGCCTCCGCCCTGCTGGAGCACATCGCCGCCGTCGCGCGCGAGCGCTCCATCCGGCGCTTCGCCGCCGAGGTGCTGCCCGCGAACACCAAGATGATCAAAGTCTTCACGGACGCGGGCTACACCCAGAAGCGCAGCTTCGAGGACGGCGTCGTCCGCCTGGAGTTCGACCTGGAGCCCACCGCCGAGTCCCTCGCCGTCCAGCGCGCCCGCGAGCGGCTCGCCGAGGCCCGCTCGGTCCAGCGGCTGCTCGCCCCCCGCTCCCTCGCCGTCATCGGCACCGGCCGCACCCCCGGCGGCATCGGCCGCACCGTCCTGCGCAACGTCCTGGCCGGCGGCTTCACCGGCCGCACGTACGCCGTCAACAGGGCCTTCCCCGCCGAGCCGTCCGTGCTGGAGCCCGAGGGCGTCCCCGCCCACCGCTCCGTCCTCTCCATCGAGGACCCCGTGGACCTCGCCGTCGTCGCCGTGCCCGCCGAGCACGTCCCCGACGTCGTCGCCGACTGCGGCGAACACGGCGTCCAGGGCCTCGTCGTGCTGTCCGCCGGATACGCCGAGAGCGGGGCCGAGGGCCGCGAGCGGCAGCGCGAGCTCGTCCGCCAGGCCCGCTCCTACGGCATGCGCGTCATCGGTCCCAACGCCCTGGGCCTGATCAACACCGCCCCCGGCGTCCGGCTCAACGCCTCCCTCTCGCCCGAGCTGCCGGCCGCCGGCCGGGTCGGGCTCTTCAGCCAGTCCGGCGCGATCGGCATCGCCCTGCTCGGCGGGCTCCACCGGCGCGCGGCCGGCCTGGTCGGCATCTCCACGTTCGTCTCCGCCGGCAACCGCGCCGACGTCTCCGGCAACGACTTCCTGCAGTACTGGCACGACGACCCGGACACCGACGTCGCCCTGATGTACCTGGAGTCGATCGGCAATCCGCGCAAGTTCGCCCGCCTGGCCAGGCGCACGGCGGCCCGCAAGCCGCTCGTCGTGGTCAAGGGCGCCCGCCACGGCTCCGCGGCGCCGGCCGGGCACACCGTCCCCGCCCCGCGCATCCCCGACGCCACCGTCTCCGGCCTGCTGCGGCAGGCCGGGGTCATCCGGGTCGACACGGTCACCGAGCTCGCCGACGCGGGCCTGCTCCTCGCCTCCCAGCCGCTTCCCGCCGGCCCCCGCGTCGCCATCCTGGGCAACTCCGAGTCCCTCGCCCTCCTCACCTACGACGCCTGCCTCACGGACGGGCTGCATCCGCTGATGCCGCGCGACCTGACCACCGCCGCCGCCCCGGAGGACTTCCGCGCCGCCCTGGCCGAGGCCCTGGCCGACCGGGCCTGCGACGCCGTCGTCGTCACCGCCATCCCCTGGGTCGGCGACGCCTCGGCGGCCGACCTCGCCGACGCCCTGCGCGCGGCGGTCGCCGGCGCGCCGGCCGCCAAGCCGGTGGCCGTGGTCCACCTGGAGATCCCCGGCCTCGCCGAGGCCCTCGCCGCCCCGCCGCCCCACCGGCCCCCGGCGCCGGAGCCCGCGGACCCCGCCGCACCGGACGACGGGCCCCCCGCCCCCGCGGTCCGCATCCCCGCCTACCCGGCCGCCGAGCGGGCCGTCCGCCCGCTCGCCGAGGCGGTGCGCTACGCCCAGTGGCGGCGGCAGGCCGCCGCCCCCGGACGGGTGCCCGAGTACGACGACATCGACGAGGCGGGTGCCGACGCCGACATCGACGTGCTGCTCGAGGCGCACGGCGCGACCGCGCCCCGGGCGGTGACCCTCTCCGCCGCCGACACCCAGCGCCTCCTCGCCCGCTACGGCATCGCCGTGCTGCCCGCCCTGCCCGCGGCCGACCCCGACAGCGCCGTACGGGCCGCGGACCGGCTGGGCTTCCCCGTCGCGCTCAAGCCCACCGCACCGCATCTGCGCCACCGCGCCGACCTCGGCGGAGTCCGCCTGGACCTCGGCGGTGAGAGGGAACTGCGCCGCGCCTACGCCGAGTTGACCGATCTGCTCGGCAAGCCCGAGGAGACCCGGCTCGTCGTGCAGTCGATGGCCCCCCGCGGCGTCGACACGGTCGTCCGGGCCACCATCGACCCGGCCGCCGGGGCCGTGCTGTCCTTCGGGCTGGCCGGCGCCCCGTCCCTGCTGCTCGGCGACACCGCCCACCGCCTCGTACCGGCCACCGACCGGGACGCCGCCGAGCTGATCCGTTCGATCCGCACCGCGCCCCTGCTGTTCGGCTGGCGCGGCTCCTCGCCGGTCGACACCCCCGCCCTGGAGGAGCTGCTGCTGCGGGTGTCCCGGCTGGTCGACGATCATCCCGAGGTCGTGGGCGCCGACCTCGAGCCGGTGATCGTCGCCCAGCACGGCGTGCACGTCCTCGGCGCGTCCATACGGCTCGCCCCGCCGCCGGCCCGCACCGACCTCGGCCCGCGCAGCCTGCCCCCGTACTGAGCGCCCCGGCCGGGGATCGGCGGCAGGAGGGCCCCGTACGCCCCGTAGGATGGGCATATGGCGAAGACCGGTACGACGACCCAGGGGCTGCGCGCAGCGATCGAGCGCAGCGGCTACTACCCGGCCCTCGTGGCCGAGGCGGTGGAGGCCGCCGTGGGCGGGGAGCCGGTCGTGTCGTACCTGGTCCACCAGGAGACGACGTTCGATGCCAACGAGGTGCGCCGCCATGTGACCGTCCTCGTCCTGACGGGCACCCGATTCATCGTCAGCCACACCGACGAGCAGGCCGCCGACGGCACGTCGCCGTCCCCGTACGCCACCACCTCCACCGAGTCCGTCAAGCTCGACCGGATCTCCTCGGTGGTGCTCAGCCGCGTCGTCGCCAACCCCGAGGCGTACACCCCGGGCACCCTGCCCCGCGAGGTCGTCCTGACCATCGGCTGGGGCGCCGTCTCCCGCATCGACCTGGAGCCCGCCGCCTGCGGCGACCCCAACTGCGACGCCGACCACGGCTACACCGGCTCCTCCACGGCCGACGATCTGAGCCTGCGCGTCAGCGAGGCCGGCGACGGTCCGGACACCGTGCGGCAGGCCCTCGCCTTCGCGCAGGCGCTCTCCGAGGCGACCGCGGCCACGGCGGCGACCGCCCGCCGATGACCGGATACCCCCCGGGCCCCACGGCCGCAGGCTCCGCCTGGCACGATCCGGCCCCGCTCGCCCCCCGCTCCGCCCCGCTGCCCCGCTACGGCACCGGCTCGCTCGCCGACCTGCTGCCCACGGTCGCGGCGGGCATGGGCGTGCCCGGGCTCGGCTCGGGCATGGAGCTGACGCCCGCCGACCGCGTGTGCGTCTTCCTGATCGACGGCCTGGGCTGGGAGCTGCTGCGCGCCCACCCCGCGGAGGCGCCGTTCCTGCACTCCCTGCTGTCGAGCTCGATGAACGGCACCGGCGCGCCCATGACCGCGGGCTTCCCCTCGACCACGGCGACCTCCCTCGCCTCGGTCGGCACGGGACTGCCGCCCGGCGCCCATGGCCTCGCCGGCTACACCGTGGCCGACCCGGCCACCGGGCAGCTGATGAACCAGCTGCGCTGGCGCCCGTGGACCGATCCGCACGCCTGGCAGCCGTACCCCACGGTCTTCCAGCTCGCGGACGCCGCCGGGATCGCCACCTGCCAGGTCTCGGCCCCCGACTTCCAGCACACCCCGCTGACCAAGATCGCGCTGAGCGGCGGCACCTTCCACGGCCGGCTCTCCGGCGAGGAACGGATGGACCTCGCCGCCGACCGGCTCGGCGCCGCCGACCGCTCGCTCGTCTACACCTACTACAGCGAGGTCGACGGCAAGGGCCACCGCTTCGGCGTGGACTCCGAGGAGTGGCGCGGCCAGCTGATGTACGTGGACCTGCTCGCCCAGCGCCTGGCCGAGCAGCTGCCGCCGCGCTCCGCGCTGTACGTCACCGCCGACCACGGCATGATCGACATCCCGTTCGACCCGGAGTCGCGCATCGACTTCGACGAGGACTGGGAGCTGCGCGCCGGCGTCGCGCTCCTGGGCGGCGAGGCCCGTGCCCGCCACGTCTACGCCGTGCCCGGCGCGGCGGCCGACGTCCTGGCCGTGTGGCGCGAGGTGCTCGGCGAACAGATGTGGGTCGCGGGGCGTGACGAGGCGATCGAGGCGGGCTGGTTCGGCCCGCCCGGCGAGGGCGTCGACGACCGGGTGTACGGGCGGATCGGCGACGTCGTCGCCGCCGCCCGGGACGACGTCGCGATCGTCGCCACCGAGACCGAGCCGAACGAATCGAAGATGGTCGGACTGCACGGTTCCATGACGCCCGTCGAGCAGCTCGTGCCGCTCCTCGAAGTCCGTTCCTGACCCTTTTCCGACCTTCCCTCACGACAAATGAAAGGCATTGGCCTTCCCATGCCCGAGCTGGTGTTCTTCTCCGGAACGATGGACTGCGGAAAGAGCACCCTCGCTCTGCAGATCGAGCACAACCGCTCGACCCGCGGCCTGCAAGGCATGATCTTCACGCGCAACGACCGCGCGGGTGAGGGCAAGCTGTCGTCCCGGCTCGGCCTGGTCACCGACTCCGTCGAGGCGGGGGAGGGGTTCGACTTCTACGCGCACGTCGTCGGGCACCTCTCGGCGGGCGGCCGTGCCGACTACGTCATAGCGGACGAGGCGCAGTTCCTCACCCCGGAGCAGATCGACCAGCTGGCCCGGATCGTCGACGACCTCGAGCTCGACGTCTTCGCCTTCGGTATCACCACCGACTTCCGCACCAAGCTCTTCCCCGGCTCCCAGCGCCTGGTCGAGCTCGCCGACCGCATCGAGGTGCTGCAGGTCGAAGCCCTGTGCTGGTGCGGTGCGCGGGCCACGCACAACGCCCGTACGATCGGCGGACACATGGTCGTCGAGGGCGAGCAGATCGTCGTCGGCGACGTCAACCAGCCCGAGACCGTGGTCGGTTACGAGGTGCTGTGCCGCCGCCACCACCGCCGCAGGCTGACGGCCGCCGCGGCCCGTGCCGCCGCGCTGTCGCCGGATGTGCTGCCGGTGGATCCCGAGGGCTCCGACTAACGTCCCGTCCGCTGCAGGGTGAAGGCCGCGCCCTCGGGGTCGGCGACCGTCGCCACCCGGCCGGCAGGGGTCTCCTGCGGGGCGCTCACCACGCGTCCGCCCAGCTCGGCGACCCGACGAGCGGTGGCGTCCACATCCGCCACCTCGAAGTACGTCATCCAGTGCGGGTGGCGCAGCGAGGGCCCGGCGCCGCGGATCGAGGCGACCGGACGGCCGTCCACGTGCAGCGTGAAGGCGTCGGAGTCGACGGCTCCGGCCGCCTTCGTCTCGTACCCGAAGAGGGCGCGGTAGAACTTCAGCACCGCCGCCGCGTCATGGGTCACCAGTTCGTGCCAGACCGGCGTGCCTTCGGCGCCGGGCGTGCCCGCCGGCCGGGGACCCAGCAGCCGCTGCCCCTGCCAGACGCCGAAGGGTGCCCCCGCGGGGTCCGTGGCCAGCACCAGCCGCCCCGCCCCCTCGGCTGCCAGCGGGCCCACCCCGACCGTGCCGCCGGAGCAGCGGATCCACTCCGCGCACACGTCCGCGTCGTCGCTCGCCAGATAGGTGGTCCACGCGTTGGGGAGTTGACGGTCGGGCGGCAGCTCCCCGATCCCGGCCACATTGTGGCCGTCGAGCGTGGCGCGGACGTACGGCCCCAACTGGCGTGGACCGGGGCTGTAGTACGTCCAGCCGAACAGCCTGCCGTAGAACTCCTTGGTCGCCTCCAGGTCGTGCACCAGGAGGCTCGTCCAGCAGGGAGTGCCCGGTGTGTGGTGCCGGGTCTCCTCCTCGCCGGTCTCGGAGGATCCCCATACCTCGGTCATCGTCAGTCGTCTCCTCGGACCCTCGTGGTGGCCGCGCGTCCCGCTCTCCGGGCGCGCGGGGGGTGGTACAGGGCGGTGCCCGACCAGATGTTTGCACCACCTGTCGTGAGACGCCCCCCGGCCGCGCCGGACTTCATGGGTTCCCGCAGGAGAATGCCCGCTTTCGCGTCCCGCTTCCCTGCCCGCGTCATTGCCGTCCAGTATCGATCAGCATCGCGGCGTCTGGCCAGGGGGCCATTCGGCGCAATGCCGACTACGCCAGGATGGGGGCATGGATGCCATCATCACCGCACAGCAGTGGGCGAGCGCCTCGGAGGGCGAGCGAGGGCCCACGCTTCTGGACGTTCGCTACCGCCCCGGGGGCCCGCCGGGCCTGCCGCAGTACGAGGCCGGGCACCTCCCCGGCGCCGTCTACGTCGACCTGGAGAGCGCACTCGCCGCCCCCGCGGGGCCGAGGGGCCGTCACCCGCTCCCGGACACCGAGGTGTTCGGCGCCGCCATGCGGCGCGCCGGGGTCCGCTCGGACCGCTCGGTCGTCGTCTACGACGACGGGCTGGGCTGGGCCGCCGCCCGCGCCTGGTGGATGCTGCGCTGGGCGGGTCACCCGGACGTACGGGTCCTCGACGGCGGGCTCGCCGCGTGGACGGCGTCGGGCGGGCGGCCGACACGGGAGGTGCCGCCCGTGGAGGAGGGCGACTTCGTGCCGGCGCCGGGGGCGCTGCCGCTGCTCGACGCGGACGGCGCCGCGGAACTGGCGCGCCGGGGGCTGCTGCTGGACGCGCGGGCGGGGGAGCGGTACCGCGGCGAGGTCGAGCCGCTCGACGCGGTCGCCGGCCACATCCCCGGCGCCGTCTCCGCGCCCACGACCGACAATGTGGGCGCGGACGGGTGCTTCCTGTCGGCCGCCGAGCTCGCGGCGCGGTTCGCCGGCCTGGGCGCTTCGGCCGGTACCGAGGTGGGGGTCTACTGCGGCTCGGGGGTCTCCGCCGCGCAGGAGGTGCTGGCGCTGGCGGTCGCGGGCATTCCGGCGAGCCTGTACGTGGGTTCGTGGAGCGAATGGTCGTCCGACCCCGCCCGACCGGTGGCGACCGGGCCCCTGCCGGGCTGACGGCCTGTCGGAAACAGCCCTCAGGCGCCGGACGGCTCCACTGGAGTCCGTCCGGCGCCTGAGGGCGTGTCAGCCCTGGCTAGTCCTGTTTCTTGCGGCGGGTGCCGAAGACGATCTCGTCCCAGCTCGGGACCGCGGCGCGGCGGCCGGGGCGGACGCCGTCCGCTTCGGCCTGGCGATCGGTGGTGCCGATCAGGCGGTCGCGGTGGCCGGCCACCGAGCGTGGCATGAGCACATCGGCGTACGCGGACCCCGCACTGGCGGCCGGGGCCGGCGGTTCCACGGAATCCGCTTCCTCGCCGGGCGTGTCGGAGGCCGGCGAGGGGATCGGAGCCGTGGTGGCGCTCTCCGGTACGACCATGTCGCCCCGGAAGCTGGGTACCGCCTCGAGCAGGCTCGTCAGCGAGTCCCGCTCCTTGGCGGGCTCCTCCGCCGGCGCTTCGTCGGAGGACGCCTCCGGATCGGTGGAGGGGGCGGACGTCTGCCGCTCCCGGTCCAGGGTGCGGTCCAGCGGCCGGTCGCGCGGCAGCCGGGCGATGCGCGGCACGAACGGGAAGCTCGGCTCGGGCGTCTCGTCGGTCTCGCCGATGAGGGCCCGCGCCTCGTCGTCCAGCGCCTGAACGATCCGGCGCGGCGGGTCGTAGGTCCAGCTGGCCGCGCGCGGCTCGCCGGAGGCGCGGTAGACGAGCAGGACCTCCCACGTGCCGTCGTCGCGGCGCCAGGAGTCCCACTGGGCGCTGTCCTTGTCGGCACCGCGCAGCAGGAGCCGCTCTCCCACGGCCTCGCCGAGCGGCGGGCCGGTGTTCTCGCCGGGCCGGCGTACGGGTGTCTTACGGGCCCGCTCCGCCATGAAGGCGCGCTCGGCGAGGACGGGGCCCTCGAAGCGCCGGACCCGTTCCACGGGAATGCCCGCGAGCTGCGCGACTTCCTCCGCCGACGCACCGGCCCGGATACGGGCCTGGATGTCGCGGGGGCGGAGGTGGCTCTCCACTTCGATCTCGATCTGGCCGAGACGCGCACGGTCGTTGCGCACGGCGGCACGCAGCCGCTCGTCGATGGGAAGCGTGTACTCCGTGCTGTCCGCAGCCTTGAGCACCAGCCGTGTGCCGTCGTTGGAGACTGCCACGACACGCAGTTCGGGCATGGGGACCTCCCGGGTGGTGCCTGCCGACGTCACCTGCGTCGCTGCTTCCGCTAGTCGAGTGTGGCCTGCCCGGGTAGCAGCCTGCCACAACATTGCCGAGTTGACGGGGCCAGAGCCGCCCGAGCCCCTCCCGTTGGGTCCGGTTCGTTCCGGGCGGTCCGGACGGGATATTGGGGCCAGGGCTCGTCACAGTACTCCATTCGGGCCACTGGGGGTGGATCGGCGCGCCAGCGAAGTTCACGTGCGACAAGGGAGTTGAAATGCGCCCCTTGTGGCGGAGCGCCTACCCGTGGGTGGCGAGGTTCACACAATCGCCGGATCCGGAACTGTTCGTTAGGCTCGAATGTCTCTTCTGGCTACAAGAGGTACTGAAGGGACCAACAGGGGCTGGAGATGGACGACAAACCCGAAAGTGAGGCAAAACCCCAGGGCAAGCGGCTCGACCTGAGCGTCGCACAAGTGGCCGGTAGCGCACTGGCGGCGGTGGTCGCCGCGCTGCTCGCGGGCAAACTCGGTGTATACGGCACGGTCATCGGTGCCGGTGTCGTCAGCGTCGTGGCCACCACGGGTGGCACAGTTTTTCAACACCTGTTCAAACGTACGGGTGAGCAGCTCCGCGATGTCACGCTGCCGCCGGAGACCGGATCGCGCCGGGTTCCCGTGCGGGACACGGCCGACACGACGCGCGTGCTGCCGAAGGCCCAGGACCGCACGCAACTGCTGCACCAGGCGCCACATCCGGGAGCAAACCCGGCGCAATCTGAGGCGCACGCCGGTGCGTACACCGGCGCACCTGATCACGCGCACTTCCACGGGTACTCCGAGGACTACACGACCGGCACGACCCACGGCACCCGGCTGCGCGGCTGGAAGCGCCCGTTGCTGGCGGCCGGCGCCGTCTTCGCGCTGGCGATGGGCACGGTGACCGCCGTGGAGCTGGTCTCCGGCTCCAGCGCGGACGGCAGCAAGGACGGGACGACCGTCAGCCGGCTGTTCCAGCCGCAGAAGCAGGAGCAGAAGCGGGACCCGGATCCCTCGCACGTGCCGGACCCCGGCCGTTCCCAGGGCGGCGCCGGGCAGGAGACGGACGGAAGCGACGGTCCGTCGCCGTCCCCGGGCGCGTCGCAGGGCGGCGGTACGGGCAAGCAGTCGCCGAATCCCTCGACCTCCCCGTCCTCCGGCAGCGGTTCCTCGCCCTCGCCCGCCCCGTCGAACCCCACCCCCGGCGCGTCGCCGGGCGGCAAGGGCCAGGACGACGGCAAGGGCACCACCACCGGCGGCCAGGGCGCGGGCGGCACCACGGGCGGCCAGTCCACCCCGCCGCCGCAGGGCCAGAACGCGGCGGCGGGCACGAGCGCGGGCACCGCCGCCGGCACGACCGCCTAAGGGCCGGCCGGCGCCGGCCTCACTCGCCGAGGACGCGCCGCACGTAGTCGTTGGTGAACACGCGGTGCGGGTCCAGCCGGTCCCGCACCGCGAGGAACTCCGCGAAGCGCGGATAGACACCGGCCAGATATGCCGCGTCGCGGCTGTGCAGCTTCCCCCAGTGCGGCCGGCCGCCGTGGGCCGTCATGATCTGCTCGGCCGCGGTGAAATACGCCCGGTGCGGCGTCCCCCTGTACATGTGTACGGCCAGATAGGCGGTGTCCCGCCCGGCGGCCGTCGACAGCGGGATGTCGTCCGCCGGAGCCGTCCGCACCTCCACGGGAAAGGCGATCCGCAGCCGCTTGCGCTCGATCACCGCCCGCAGCTCCCGCAGCGCCGCCATCGCCGCCTCGCGCGGCAGCGCGTACTCCATCTCCAGGAAGCGGACCCGGCGCGGGCTGGTGAAGACCTTGTACGGGACGTCGGTGTACGTACGGGCCGACAGGGCGCGTGCGGCGAGGGCGGCGATGCCCGGGACGGCGGCCGGGACGGCCCGGCCCAGCGCACAGGCGGCCCCGAAGACGCCGTTGGACAGGAGCTCGTCCTCCACCCAGGCGCCGATGCGGCCGTTCGGCACGGCGGGGCCGGCGCTGCGGTTGTTGCGCTTGGTGGTGCAGCTTTCCGTATGCGGAAACCAGTAGAACTCGAAGTGCTCGTTCTCGGCGACGAGCTGGTCGAACTCCGCCGTCACCCGGCCGAGCGGCATCGGTTCCTCCCGCGCCCGCAGCAGGAACTCCGGCTCCACCGCGAAGGTGATCGCGGTGATCACGCCCAGCGCGCCGAGGCCGACCCGGGCCGCCGCGAAGACCTCCGGGTTCTCCCGGGCCGAGCACGTCAGCACCGAGCCGTCGGCCGTCACCAGCTCCAGGCCGGTGATCTGGGCGGCGATCGAGCCCGAGTCGCGGCCGGTGCCGTGGGTGCCGGTGCTCACGGCACCGGAGACCGTCTGCTCCATGATGTCGCCCATGTTCGTCAGCGACAGGCCGTGCGCCGACAGGGCCGTGTTGAGGTGCTTGAGCGTGGTGCCCGCCGCGACCGTGACGGTGCCGGCGGCCCGGTCGACCGCATGGATGCCGGTCAGTCGTTCGGGGCGTATCAGCAGCCCGTCCGTGACGGCCGTCGTCGTGAAGGAGTGACCGGTGCCGGCCGCCTTCACCTTCAGGCCGTCCGAGGCGGCCCGGCGGACCGCCTCCGCCAGCTCCCGTGCCGTGGCCGGTGCCACCGACCGCGCGGGCCGGGCGGTGACGTTGCCCGCCCAGTTACGCCACGCGCTGCTCGTTCTTGTCCTTGTCGTTGCGGTCATCTGTGCCGACCCCCACCCGCTCAGGCGCCGGCCGGAGCCGGCGGTACCCGAGGAACGCGCCGGCGGCCGCGAGCCCACCCGCCACGCCGGGCACCGCGTACCCCGCCGCGGCGCCGGCGGCGTCCACCACCCAGCCGGCGGCCGACGAGCCGAGCGCCACTCCGACCGCGAGCCCGGTGCTCGTCCAGGTCATGCCCTCGGTCAGCTTCGCGCGCGGTACGTACTGCTCGACGAGGGCCATCGTCGTGACCATCGTCGGCGCGATGGACAGGCCCGCGACAAAGAGAGCCACGGCCAGGAACGGCAGGTTCCCGACCAGTTGGAGGGGGATCATACTCACGGCCATCGCACACACGCCCAGAACCCAGCGCCGGGCCGGGTCGCCCTTCAGATGCAGCAGGCCGAAGACCGCCCCCGCCAGGCAGGAGCCCAGCGCGTACACCGCGAGCACCAGGCTCGCCGCGGCCTTGTGCCCCTCCTCCTCGGCGAAGGCCACGGTCACCACCTCGATCGAGCCGAAGAGGGCGCCGGTGGCCACGAAGACCCCCACCAGGACCTGCAGCCCCGGCGAACGCAGCGCCGAGCCGCCCGTGTGCTCGGCGCGCGGATGGGGCGTGGGCTCGGTGGCGCGCTGGGCGGTCAGCCAGTAGACGCCGGCCGCGAGGAAGCAGGCGGCCAGCAGGGGGCCCGCCTCGGGGAACCACGCCGTCGACAGACCGATCGACAGGATCGGCCCCACGATGAAGACCACCTCGTCGATCACGGACTCGGCGGAGTACGCGGTGTGCAGCTCGCGCGGGGAGCCCCCGTAGATCGCCGCCCACCGGGCCCGCACCATGGAGCCCACGCTCGGCACGCAGCCCGCCCCCGCCGAGAAGACGAACAGCGTCCAGTCCGGCCACCGCTGCTGCGCGCTCACCAGTAGTCCGGCCACCGCCACGAGCGCGATCGCCGTCGCGGGGCGCAGCACGCGGCGCTGTCCCAGCCGGTCGACCAGCCGGGAGACCTGCGGACCGCAGACGGCCGCGGAGAGCGCCATCGTCGCGGAGAGCGCGCCCGCCAGGCCGTACCGCCCGGTCAGCTGCGAGACCATCGTGACGATGCCGATGCCCATCATCGACAGCGGCAGCCGGCCGAGGAAGCCCGCCGCGGCGAAGCCCTTGCTGCCGGGGGCGGCGAATATCGCGGTGTAGGGACTGGACAAAGACGGCTCCCAGGAGGCTTGGGACGGGGGGACGGGACGAGGGTGCCGTAAGGGATGTAGGTGGCCGATACAGATTACGTCCGGACCTTCGTTCGATGCACTCGCATTTCCCGCTGTCAGCGCCGGGTGGCAGGATCGGAGCCATGTCGGATCAGCCAGCCCACGCCCCCTATGACGCCCTGCTGTTGCTCTCCTTCGGCGGGCCCGAGGGACCGGACGACGTCGTCCCGTTCCTGGAGAATGTGACCCGTGGCCGCGGCATTCCCCGCGAGCGGCTCAAGGAGGTCGGGCAGCACTACTTCCTCTTCGGCGGCGTCAGCCCCATCAACGACCAGAACCGCGCGCTCCTGAGCGCCCTGCGCGAGGACTTCGCCGCCCAGGGCATGGACCTGCCGGTCTACTGGGGCAACCGCAACTGGGCGCCGTACCTGACCGACACCCTGCGCCGGCTGGTCGCCGACGGACACCGCCGCGTCCTCACCCTGGCCACCAGCGCCTACGCCTCCTACTCCGGCTGCCGGCAGTACCGGGAGAACCTCGCGGACGCGCTGGCCGCGCTCCAGGCGGAGGGGCTGCCGCTGCCGCGCGTCGACAAGCTGCGGCATTACTTCAACCACCCCGGGTTCGTGCGGCCCATGGTCGAGGCGACGCTGGCCGCGCTGGAGCGGCTGCCCGAGGAGGCCCGGGCCGGGGCGCACCTGGCCTTCACCACGCACTCCATCCCGACGGCCGCCGCGGACGCCTCCGGCCCCGTCGAGGACCACGGCGACGGCGGGGCGTACGTCGCCGAGCACCTGGAGGTGGCCCGGCTCGTCGCCGACGCGGTGCGCGAGGAGACCGGCGCCGACCGGCCCTGGAGCCTGGTCTACCAGTCGCGCAGCGGCGCCCCGCACATCCCCTGGCTCGAACCCGACATCTGCGACCACCTGGAAGCCGTCCACGGCGAGGGCGCGCCGGGCGTGGTGATGGTGCCGATCGGTTTCGTCTCGGACCACATGGAGGTCAAGTACGACCTCGACACCGAGGCCACGGCCAGGGCCGCCGAGATCGGCCTGCCCGTGGCCCGGGCCGCCACGGTCGGGGCGGACCCGCGCTTCGCCGCCGCCGTGCGCGAGCTGGTCCTGGAGCGGGCCGCGAGCGAGCGCGGGGAGCTGCCCGAGCGCTGCGCGCTGGGCGCCCTTGGGCCCTCCCACGACCTCTGCCCCGTCGGCTGCTGCCCGGCCCGGGCGCCGCGCCCGGCCGCCGCGGGCGCCGACAGTCCGTACGCGTAAGGAGCACCAGCACCGTGAGCGACACCCTGAAGGCCGAACTCCTGGCCGTGGCCCTCGAGGCCGCGGGCCGCGCCGGCACCCTGCTCAGGAACGGCCGCCCGGCCGACCTGGGCGTGGCCGCCACCAAGACCAGCCCCATCGACGTCGTGACCGAGATGGACATCGCCGCCGAGAAGCTGATCACGGAATTCCTCGCGGAGAGGCGCCCGCAGGACGGGCTGCTGGGCGAGGAGGGCGCGCAGAGCGAGGGCACCAGCGGGATCCGGTGGGTGATCGACCCGCTCGACGGGACGGTCAACTACCTCTACGGCCTGCCGTCCTGGGCCGTGTCCATCGCCGCCGAGATCGACGGCGAGGCGGTCGTCGGCGTCGTCGCGGCGCCGGTGCGCGGCGAGACGTACCGGGCGGTGCGCGGCGAGGGCGCCTTCGTCGGCGACCGGCGGCTGCGCTGCCGGCCCGCGCCCGCCTTCGAGCAGGCCCTGCTCGGCACCGGCTTCGGCTATCTGACCGACAGGCGGGCCGCGCAGGCCGAGGTGCTGCGGTCGCTGCTGCCCGAGGTACGGGACATCCGGCGCGGCGGCTCCGCCGCGATCGACCTGTGCGACGTGGCCTGCGGCCGGCTGGACGCTTACTACGAGCGGGGGCTCAACCCCTGGGACTTCGCGGCCGGCACGCTGATCGCCCGCGAGGCGGGGGCGATGACGGGCGGGCGCCCGGGCGAGCCGGCCTCCGGCGAGCTCACGGTCGCGGCCCCCGCCGGGCTCTTCGAGCCGTTGCAGGAGCGGCTGGAGGCGCTGGGGGCCTGGCACGACTAGCCGGGGGAGGGAAATCGCCGGACGCCGGGCGGCTGGGTGGGCAGCCGTCCGGCGTCCGGGTGTGGGGCGGGGCCCCGGTTCGTGGGGGGATCAGGCGGCGCTGATCGGTACGCCGTGTTCGGCGGCCAGGCGGTGAAGATCCTCCAGCTCCGCCTGTTCGACGTCGGCGAGGTAGTCGTCGCCCGTTCGGCGGGCGTGGTCGAGGTCGGACCGGGTGCTCTCTATGCGCTGCAGGATGCCTGCTGTGAACGCGTCCATGGTGCTGCGCCCCCTCGTCGTGGATAGGCGGCACGGGGGTGTGCCACGGCGAAAACGATCACGTGCGTGGGTATCCGCGTACGCCGATGCGTACGGAGAAGCGTGATCGCGGGTGTGCAGACGTCTTCCCCACCCTTCTCCGGGCGGAAACCTGCGATCACCGAGCAATCCGGAATCCCTTCCCATCCTGGCCGCCGGACACCCCTTACGGCCGGTTTATCGACATCCGAGGCAGGATGGAGTGACCCACCGGGGTCATCGAAGCTGCCCACAAGGGCTCAAAAGGAAGGACCAGCGCCGTGCGCGTACTCGTCGTCGAGGACGAGCAGCTGCTCGCAGACGCCGTAGCCACCGGACTGCGCCGGGAGGCCATGGCCGTCGACGTCGTGTACGACGGGGCCGCCGCCCTGGAGCGCATCGCCGTCAACGACTACGACGTCATCGTGCTCGACCGTGACCTGCCGGTCGTCCATGGCGACGACGTCTGCCGCAAGGTCGTCGAGCTGGGCATCCCCACCCGCGTGCTGATGCTGACCGCCTCCGGCGACGTCAGCGACCGCGTGGAGGGCCTGGAGCTCGGGGCCGACGACTACCTCCCCAAGCCGTTCGCGTTCACCGAGCTGACCGCGCGCGTACGGGCCCTGGGCCGGCGCACGACCGTCGCCCTGCCGCCCGTCCTGGAGCGGGCCGGCATCAAGCTGGACCCCAACCGCCGAGAGGTGTTCCGCGACGGGCGCGAGGTGCAGCTGGCACCCAAGGAGTTCGCGGTGCTGGAGGTGCTGATGCGCAGCGAGGGCGCCGTGGTCTCCGCGGAGCAGCTGCTGGAGAAGGCCTGGGACGAGAACACCGACCCCTTCACCAACGTCGTCCGCGTCACCGTGATGACGCTGCGCCGCAAGCTCGGGGAGCCCCCTGTGATCGTCACCGTTCCCGGCTCCGGATACCGGATCTGACCCGCGATGGCACCCTCCCCCGCCACCCCCGCGCCCCCCACGCCCCCGCAGTCCGGGTCCCGGCAGGACGCCACCCCGCCGAAGCCCACCTGGGACCCCCGCCAGCCGGTCGTACGCCCGTTCCCGTGGCTGCGCCCGACCATCCGCATACGGCTCACCCTGCTCTACGGCGGGATGTTCCTGATGGCCGGCGTCCTGCTGCTGACGATCATCTATCTGCTGGCGGCCCACGCGCTGAGCGTCGGCAGCGAGCCTCTGATCAAGCTGGTCAACGGCAGCCAGGTCCAGGTGACCCGCAACACCTGCCCCGAGCTGAAGAGCCCCGGCCTCACCGCCGAGCAGGCCAACGGCATCCTCGAGGCCTGCATGCGCGACCAGCGCGCCGAGGCCCTGGGGTCCCTGCTGCGCCGCTCGCTGCTGGCGCTGCTCGGGCTCGCCGTGATCGCGTTCGCCTTCGGCTACGCCATGGCGGGCCGGGTCCTCTCGCCGCTGGGCAAGATCACCCGCACCGCCCGCCGCGTCGCCGGCACGGACCTGACCCGGCGCATCGAACTGGGCGGGCCGGACGACGAGTTGAAGGAGCTCTCGGACACCTTCGACGAGATGCTCGACCGGCTGGAGCGGGCCTTCACCGCGCAGCAGCGCTTCGTGGCCAACGCCTCGCACGAGCTGCGCACCCCGCTCGCGATCAACCGGACGCTGCTGGAGGTCCATCTTTCGGACCCCGGGGTCTCCCCGGAGCTCCAGCAGCTGGGCAAGACCCTGCTGGCCACCAACGAGCGCAGTGAGCAGCTCGTGGAGGGCCTGCTGCTGCTGGCGCGCAGCGACAACGAGATCGTGGACCGCAAGCCCGTGGACCTCGCCGAGGTGGCCTCCCAGGCCCTGGACCAGGCCCGTACGGAGGCGCAGGGCAAGGGCGTGGAGCTGCGCGGCACCCGCCAGCCCGCGGTCGTCCAGGGCAACGGCGTGCTGCTGGAGCGCATCGCGCTGAACCTGGTGCAGAACGCCGTGCGCTACAACACTCCGGACGGCTGGGTGGAGGTGACGACCCAGGCACAGCCGGGACAGGCGGTGCTGGTGGTGGAGAACACCGGCCCGGTCGTCCCCGCCTACGAGCTGGACAACATCTTCGAGCCGTTCCGCCGGCTGCGTACGGAGCGTACGGGCAGCGACAAGGGCGTGGGCCTGGGCCTGTCCATCGTGCGCTCGGTGGCCCGCGCGCACGGCGGACGGATCACCGCGGAGCCCCGTGAAGGGGGCGGCCTGGTCATGCGGGTGGTCCTGCCGACCTGAGCCGGTCCGGGAGTCTGCGAGAATGGGTCGGCCACTGGTTCGCTTTGGGCGGAATTTTCCCGTTCCGACCGACGCTGTGGTCGTGTGTGTTCAGTCACATACGCAGACTTCCGGCCATCTACTCTCCGTGACCGAAAGAGCTTCGGGAACGCCTGAAAAATGGGGGTTTCCGGGGGTCCTGATCACGGGAAGTACACGAGATGGTGCGGCCGCACCCGGCTTTCCGGCCGTGTACGGTCCCGATCGCCACCCATCCCGATCACCTCTTCAGGTGTGCGGTTGGGTGTCGATTGAGTAACAGACCTTGATGTGAGGCAAAATCTCCGCCTCGGGTCGGGCACAAGTCCGGCCTCTCACGCGTTACGTGCGCTGGAGACACCGCAGACACCCAGAGGGGGAGAGCGACATGGCAACGGACTACGACACCCCACGCAAGACCGATGATGATGTCAACGAGGACAGCATCGAAGAACTGAAGGCCCGGCGGAACGACAAGTCGACCTCGTCGGTAGACGTCGACGACTTCGAGGCCGCTGAGGGCATGGAGCTGCCCGGCGCGGACCTCTCCAACGAGGAGCTGGCCGTCCGGGTCCTGCCCAAGCAGGCCGACGAGTTCACCTGCATGAGCTGCTTCCTCGTACACCACCGCAGCCAGCTGGCCGGAGAGAAGAACGGTCAGCCGGTCTGCCGCGACTGCGAGTGAGGCGAGGGTCTGCCATGGCAGGCTCGACCCCGTTCCGGAAGCGGCGTTCCCGGCAGCCCGACCTGACCACCGGGCCTGCCGAGGGCGCACCTGGCGGCTCCGCCGGGGCCGACGTCGACCCGAGCATCGAGCGAGGCCGTAAGGCCTCGCTCGCGGCCGTGGTCGGCCGCGGCGCGCAGAAGGTGAGGATGGGCGGCCGGGGCGCGCGGGCGGGACTGACCGCCGTCGCCGACCGGATCATCGCGAACGCCCCGCGCATCCCGGTGCGCGATCTCGCGACCCTGCGCGTCCAGTTCCCCGGCCTCGGCCCGGAGGAGCTGGCCGACAAGCTGGTGGCCGGTGCCGTCTACGGCACGTCCACCGTGGGCGCCGGCATCGGCGCGGCGGCGATGCTGCCCGTGCCGCCCGCCATGCCCGCGGAGCTGGCGGCGGAGGTCATCGGCGTCGCCGCCGTGGAGTTCAAACTGATCGCCGAGCTGCACGAGGTCTACGGCGTCCCCGCGCCCGGGTCCGTGCGCCAGCGGGCCACCGCCTACCTCGGCGCGTGGGCCGACGAGCGGGGCATCGACGTCACGTCCCCCCTGACGGTCAACGCCGCCCTCGGCGGCCAGCTCAGGCGCGAGCTGCGGCAGCAGGTCCTCAAGCGCACGTTCCGCAGTCTGCCCAACGTCGCGCCCTTCATGATCGGCGCGGCCGTCGGCGCGGCGATGAACCGCCGCGACACCAAGCGGCTCGCCGCGAAGGTCCGCAAGGACCTGCGCAAGCACCAGGTGCCCTGGGACGAGTCGGGCCTGGGTCTCGCCTAGGTCAGGCCCGTACGGCCGTCAGAGCGGCCGCCAGGCGCTCGGGGGAGCGCGTGGAGAGGTAGAGGTAGGGAGTCGGGTCCGCCGGGTCCGTGACCTCGATGCGCACCGCCGTGGGCACGTACCCGCGCAGCAGCATGAACGCGCGAGTGTCGGCCTTGTGTGTGCGCCAGGCGCGGGCCTCCTCGGCGTCCAGGACCTCGGGCACCCCCAGCGCGGCCACGGGGATCCTCGCGTCCCCCGCCACGAGCGAGTCGCCCACCACCCGGATCCGCACCGCACCGTACGAACTGACCGCGACGGCCGCGAGCACCCCGCCGCCGGCCAGGCCGCCGAGCATCGGCAGCGTGCCCAGGGGCAGCAGGATCAGCGCCATGGCGATACCGGCGAGAACCGCGATGAACCACCAGGAACGGGGCGCGGTCAGGCGTTCTTCGTAAGGCTGCATACGCACAAGCTTGGCACGGACAGGACCGGGTGCCGTCGGCGCGGGTAAGGTCAGCCCCTGTGAGTGGACGAACGACAGCGCTGACACCGCCGGCCGACGCCGGGCCCCCGGTGCGGCACCCCGAAGCGCCCGCGCCCGGCGAGATCATCGGGTCGCACTACGAGTACTGCTTCGGCTGCGGCGGCGGCGTGCCGCACGGGCTGCACCTGCAGACGCGGGCCGGCGAGGGCGTGAGCGTCACCGCCGAGTTCCAGGTCAAGGAGGCCCACCAGGGCGCCCCCGGCCTGGCGCACGGAGGCGTGCTGGCCACGGCCCTGGACGAGACGCTGGGCGGGCTGGGCTGGCTCCTGCGGGTGATCGCGGTGACCGGCCGGCTGGAGACGGACTTCCTGCGTCCGGTGCCGGTGGGCACGGTGCTGCACCTGACCGCGGAGGCCGTCGCGGTGCACGGTCGCAAGATCTACTGCACGGCCACGGGACGGATCGGCGGCCCGGACGGGCCCGTCGCCGTCCACGCGGAGGCCGTCTTCATCGAGGTCAAGGTCGAGCACTTCATCGAGAACGGCCGCAAGGAAGAGATCCAGGCGGTACTCGCCGATCCCGACCAGGTCAGGGTCGCCCGTGCCTTCGAGGTGAACCCGTGAGCGCAGCAATGAGCAGGAGTACGCAGTGAGCCGTCAGCCCGTCGACGTCCTGATCCGCCGGGTCGACCCCGAGGTGGCCATTCCCTCGTACGGGCACCCCGGTGACGCGGGCTGCGACCTGGTCACGACCGAGGCCGCCGAGCTGGCGCCCGGCGAGCGGATGGTGCTGCCCACCGGCATCTCGATCGCCCTGCCCGACGGGTACGCCGCGTTCGTGCACCCCCGCTCCGGCCTCGCCGCCCGCTGCGGAGTGTCCATGGTCAACGCCCCGGGCACCATCGATGCCGGGTACCGTGGAGAGATCAAGGTGATTGTGGTCAATCTGGACCCGCGCGAAAGCGTTCGGTTCGAGAGGTTCGACCGCATCGCCCAGTTGGTTGTACAGCAGGTCGAGAAGGTTCGCTTCCACGAGGTGGCGGAGCTTCCCGGCTCGGCGCGGGCCGAAGGGGGCTTCGGGTCCACCGGTGGCCACGCTGCCGTGGGGAATGGATTCGCTTCGGTCGCCTGCGACCGGGAAGGACAGTGACGTGTTCGGTCGTCGCCGCAAGCGCAGCGAGGACGTTGTCGATCATGATCGTATCGATGACGTGACCTCCGATGAGTTGGCCGAGGACGCCCTCGCCAACGAGGACGCACATGCCTCCGCGGCCGAGAGCAGGATCCGGCTGGAGCCGGAGCCGCGCCCCGACGGGCCGTGGGACATCTCCGAGGTCATGGAGCCCGGCGACGGCCGGGTGGACCTCGGCGGGCTGTACGTCCCCGGTGTCGAGGGCATGGAGCTGCGGGTCGAGGTCGCCGGGGACGCGATCGTCGCCGCGACCGTGGTGCTGCGCGACAGCGCCGTGCAGCTGCAGGCGTTCGCCGCGCCCAAGCGCGAAGGCATCTGGGTCGAGGTCCGTGAGGAGATCGCCGGCGGCATCACCCAGCAGGGCGGTGTCGTGGACGAGGTCGAGGGCCCGCTCGGCTGGGAGCTGCGGGCCCAGGTGCCCGTGGCGCTGCCGGACGGCACCCAGGGCGTGCAGCTGGTGCGCTTCGTCGGTTGTGACGGTCCGCGCTGGTTCCTGCGCGGTGTCATCTCCGGCCAGGGCGCGGTGCAGCCGCAGACCGCCGGGCTGCTGGAGCAGATCTTCCGCGACACGGTCGTCGTGCGCGGGGAGTCCCCGATGGCTCCGCGCGACCCGATCGTGCTGAAGCTGCCGGAGGACGCCCAGATGGTCGCCGAGGGGCTGCAGCAGGAGGAGCAGGGCTCGCGCTTCGCCGGTGGCGTGGACCGCCTCCAGCGCGGTCCGGAGATCACCGAGGTGCGCTGAGCCAGGTCTGCCGCACGGCGCCGGAACGGGCCGCCGCGCGGCCGGAAGAGGCCGTTTCGCTGGGCCGGAACCCGAAGTACGGGTTCCGGCCCAGCGGCGTTTTCGCAGGTCCGGGAGGTACGCGTATGGATCTCGTCAAGGGCGCGCTAATGGCCGTAAGGGAGGCGTCAACGGACTTCGAACCGATCGGTATTCGCTGTTTCCTCTAGAGGTCCGTTCATCCGAACCTCTCTAGGAGCACACGATGGCCGATGTGGCCTTCGTCGTCACCACGATCGCGGTCTTCGCGCTGGTGGCTCTCGTCGCCAAGGGGGTGACGAAGCTGTGACCGCCGAGAACATCGTCGGCCTGCTCGTCGCCGTCGCCCTCCTGGGCTACCTGATCCTCGCCCTTGTCTTCCCGGAGAGGTTCTGAGTACAGACATGAGCCCCGTTCTCTCCGGAGTCCTCCAGCTCACCGCGGTCGTCGCGGCGCTGGCGCTGGTCTACCGCCCGCTGGGCGACTACATGGCCGGCGTCTACAGCTCCGACAAGCACCTGCGCGCCGAGAAGTGGATCTACCGCCTCATCGGCGCCGACCCCGGCGCCGGGATGCGCTGGCCCGCCTATCTGCGCGGCGTCCTCGCCTTCTCCGCCGTCTCGCTCCTCTTCCTCTACCTGCTGCAGCGAATCCAGGGCGTCCTGCCCGACTCCCTGTCGCTGGGCTTCACGGCGATCAGCCCCGACCAGGCGTTCAACACCGCCGCGTCGTTCGTCGCCAACACCAACTGGCAGTCGTACTCCGGCGAGCAGGCCATGGGCCACGCCGTGCAGACGCTCGGCCTCGCCGTGCAGAACTTCGTCTCGGCCGCCGTGGGCATGGCCGTCGCCATCGCGCTCGTCCGGGGCTTCGCCCGCTCGCGCACCGGCGACCTCGGCAACTTCTGGGCGGACCTGGTGCGCGGCACCGTCCGCATCCTGATCCCGATCTCCGTCGTCGGCGCGCTCGTCCTGGTCGCCTGCGGCGCCATCCAGAACTTCGCCGGCATCCACGAGATCGGGCAGCTCACGGGCGGCACCCAGCAGGTCAACGGCGGCGCCGTGGCCTCGCAGGAGGTCATCAAGGAGCTCGGCACCAACGGCGGCGGCTACTTCAACGCCAACTCCGCCCACCCGTTCGAGAACCCCAACGCCTTCACCAACCTCTTCGAGATCTTCCTGATCCTCGTCATCCCCTTCTCGCTGACCCGCACGTTCGGCAGGCTCGTCGGCAACGTCAAGCAGGGCTACGCGATCCTGGCCACCATGGGCCTGATCTGGCTCGCGTTCACCGCGCTGATGATGTGGACCGAGTACGCCCACCACGGCGCGGCGCTCGAGGCGGCCGGCGGGGCGATGGAGGGCAAGGAACAGCGCTTCGGCGTCGGGGCGTCCGCGATCTTCGCGACCACGACGACGCTGACCTCCACCGGCGCGGTGGACTCCTTCCACTCCTCCTTCACCGGCCTCGGCGGCGGCATCACCCTGCTCGGCATGATGCTGGGCGAGATCGCGCCCGGCGGCGTCGGCTCCGGCCTCTACGGCATGCTCGTCATGGCGATCATCGCCGTCTTCATCGCGGGCCTGATGGTCGGCCGTACGCCCGAGTACCTCGGCAAGAAGATCGGTACCCGCGAGATCAAGCTCGCCGCGTGCTACATCCTCATCACCCCGACCCTGGTGCTGGGCTTCACCGCGCTGTCCATGGCGCTGTCCTCGCCGCCGGAGTCGATCCTCAACACCGCGGGCAACTCCGTGGACAGCAGCGGGGCGCACGGCTTCTCCGAGGTGCTCTACGCGTTCACCTCCGGCGCCAACAACAACGGCTCCGCCTTCGCCGGCCTCAACGCCAACACCCCCTGGTACAACACCACCATCGGCCTCGCCATGCTCCTCGGCCGCTTCCTGCCGATGGTCTTCGTCCTGGCGCTGGCCGGCTCGCTCGCCGAGCAGAAGCCCGTGCCCGAGACCGCGGGCACCCTGCGCACGGAGAAGCCGCTCTTCGCGGGGCTGCTCGTCGGCGCGATCCTCATCATCACCGGCTTGACCTACTTCCCGGCCCTGGCCCTTGGCCCGATGGCGGAGGGACTTTCATGAGCACCACCACCCCCGTACGTACCGCCCCCGACGAGCCCCAGGACGAGCGTCCGCACGGCTCCGAGGAGTCCGGCCGCGTCTCCGGTGGCCTCTTCGACCCGGCGCAGCTGCTGAAGTCGCTGCCCGACGCGTTCCGCAAGCTCGATCCCCGGGTGATGGTCAAGGCCCCGGTGATGTTCGTGGTCCTGGTCGGCTCGGTGGCCACCACCGTGCTGGCGCTGAAGGACCCGGGCGACTGGTTCGGCTGGGCGATCACGGTCTGGCTCTGGCTGACCGTCCTGTTCGCCAACCTCGCCGAGGCCGTCGCCGAGGGCCGCGGCAAGGCCCAGGCCGACACGCTGCGCAAGGCCAAGACCGACACGGTGGCGCGCCGTCTGAACGGTGACACCGAGGAGTCGGTGGCCGGCACCGAGCTGCGCGTGGGTGACCTCGTCGTGTGCGAGGCCGGCGACATCATCCCGGGCGACGGCGACGTCGTCGAGGGCGTGGCCTCCGTCGACGAGTCCGCGATCACGGGCGAATCGGCGCCGGTCATCCGCGAGTCGGGCGGTGACCGCTCGGCGGTCACCGGCGGCACCAAGGTCCTCTCCGACCGCATCGTCATCAAGATCACGACGAAGCCGGGCGAGACCTTCATCGACCGCATGATCAACCTCGTCGAGGGCGCCGCCCGGCAGAAGACGCCGAACGAGATAGCCCTCAACATCCTGCTGGCCTCGCTCACCATCGTCTTCCTGCTGGCCGTCGTCACCCTCCAGCCCTTCGCGATCTACGCGAAGGCGGAGCAGACGATGATCGTGCTCGCCGCCCTGCTGGTCTGCCTCATCCCGACGACCATCGGCGCGCTGCTCTCCGCGATCGGCATCGCGGGCATGGACCGTCTCGTGCAGCGCAACGTCCTGGCGATGTCCGGGCGCGCGGTGGAGGCCGCGGGCGACGTCTCGACGCTGCTGCTCGACAAGACCGGCACCATCACCTACGGCAACCGCCAGGCGGCGGAGTTCGTACCCGTCGAGGGCGTCACGGCCGCCGAGGTCGCGGACGCAGCCCAGCTCTCGTCGCTCGCCGACGAGACGCCCGAGGGCCGCTCGATCGTCGTCCTCGCCACGGGCAAGTACGGCCTGGCCGAGCGTCACCGGAGCGAGCTGGTGGGCGCCGAGTGGGTGCCCTTCACGGCCCAGACCCGTATGTCGGGCGTGGACGTGGACGGCGAGAAGGTCCGCAAGGGCGCGACCGGTTCGGTCATCGCCTGGGTGGAGGAGCGCGGCGGCCGCGTCGCCGAGGACGCCCGGACGCTGACCGACGAGATCTCCCAGGCCGGTGGCACGCCGCTGCTCGTAGCCCGGGAGGACGAGAAGGGCGCGCGCGTCCTGGGTGTCATCCACCTCAAGGACGTCGTCAAGGAGGGCATGCGGGAGCGGTTCGAGGAGCTGCGCCGCATGGGCATCAAGACCGTCATGATCACGGGTGACAACCCGCTGACGGCCGCCGCCATCGCGGAGGAGGCCGGCGTCGACGACTTCCTCGCCGAGGCCACCCCCGAGGACAAGATGGCCCTCATCAAGCGGGAGCAGGCCGGCGGCAAGCTCGTCGCGATGACGGGCGACGGTACGAACGACGCCCCCGCGCTCGCCCAGGCGGACGTCGGCGTGGCCATGAACACCGGTACCTCGGCCGCCAAGGAGGCCGGGAACATGGTGGACCTGGACTCCGACCCCACCAAGCTCATCGAGATCGTCGAGATCGGCAAGCAGCTGCTCATCACGCGCGGCGCGCTGACCACCTTCTCGATCGCCAACGACGTCGCGAAGTACTTCGCCATCATCCCGGCGATGTTCGCGGTGGCCTACCCGGGCCTGGACAAGCTCAACATCATGAGCCTGACGTCCCCGGAGTCGGCGATCCTCTCGGCGGTCATCTTCAACGCGCTGATCATCGTGGCCCTGGTGCCGCTCGCCCTCAAGGGCGTGCGCTACCGCCCGATGAGCGCGGACGCCATGCTCCGCCGCAACCTCCTGATCTACGGACTGGGCGGCCTGATCTCCCCGTTCATCGGCATCAAGATCATCGACATGCTCATCTCCCTCATCCCTGGCATCGGGTGACGTCACCATGAACAACTCCGTACACAGCACGGTCCGCCTGCTGGGCGCCGGGCTCCGCGCCCTGCTCGTCCTCACGGTGGTCTGCGGGGTGATCTACCCGCTGGTCGTCACCGGCATCGCCCAGGCGGCCTTCCACGACAAGGCCAACGGCTCGGAGATCAAGGCGGGCGGCAGGTCCGTCGGCTCCGAGCGGCTCGGCCAGAGCTACGACCTGGAGGGGAAGGACAAGGACGGCAACCCGCTGCCCGACCCGAAGTACTTCCAGCCGCGCGCTTCGGCGGCCGGCGCCAACACCGAGAACACGCGGTACAAGCTGCTGGTCTCCGGCGCCTCCAACCTCTCCGCCGACAGCAAGGTGCTGCTGGAGAACGTCGGCAAGCGCCGCGCGGACGTGGCCGCCTTCAACGGCGTCTCCCCGTCCTCGGTCCCGGTGGACGCCCTGACGGCCTCCGCCTCGGGCGTCGACCCGGACATCTCGCCGGAGTACGCCCGCCTGCAGGCCGGGCGCGTGGCGAAGGCGAACGGCCTGCCGCGGGACACGGTGGCCAAGCTGGTCGAGCAGCACGTCGACGGCCGCGTCCTGGGCTTCATGGGCGAGGAGCGCGTCAACGTCCTCAAGCTGAACATCGCGCTGAAGAAGCTCGCCAAGGGCTGACCGCGTACGGTTCCGCGCCGGTGGGACGGGCATATGCCCGTCCCACCGGCGATTTCGCGTGCCGGACGGCGGCCGGAGGGGGCACTCTGGGGGCGTGGTCACCTTGCCTCAGCAACCTCATCCCCCGTCACCCGCCGCACATATGGTCCTATTCGGCGACGACGGGCTCGTGCACCGGCCCGCGGCGGAGCTCTCCGGCGTGTACGGGGAGCAGGTCACGCTCGTCGTGCCGCCGGCGCGCGACGGCCGCCGCCGCCCGGCCGCCGCGACGGGCCGGGCCGCCGCGCTGCTCGGGCGGGTGACGGGCGCCGTCGGACGCGGGGCGAACGGCGGTGGGGTGAACGGCGGCGGGGCCCACGGCGGGGGACTGGGCGGAACGCCGGCCACCGGATCGGTGCGCGTCCTGGAAGCGGCCGAGCCCGACGACGCGGCCCTGGCCGAGGCGGGCATCGAGCGGGCCGCGGCGCTGGCCCTCGTCTACGACGACGACGAGACCAACATCCACGCCGCCCTGCGCGCCCGCCGCCTCAACCCGCGCCTGCGGCTGGTCATCCGCCTCTACAACCGCCGGCTCGGCCAGTACCTCGAGGAACTCCTCGACCAGGCCGCCCTGGTGGGCGACGCCGACGCGAGCACCACCGTCCTCTCCGACGCCGACACCGCCGCCCCGGCGCTGGTGGCCGCGGCCGTCGCCGGCACCAGCAAGGTCATCGAGGCCGGCGGGCTGCTGTTACGGGCGGCCGAGCGCCCCGCGCCGGGCCCCGGCGGGAGTGCCGCGCCCGCCGGCTGCACCCTCGCGCTGCTCTCCGACGGCGACGGGCCCGACCTGCTGCCCGGCGAGCAGGAGGCACGCCACGCCGTGACGCGGGGCCGGATCGTGCTGGAGACCGTGCGCTACCCGGGAGCGGTGCGGCCCTCCACGTCCCGGCTGGCGGCCGCCCGCAGCCTGCCGCTGGGGTCCTTCTTCTCGCGGCGGCTGCGCTGGGCGCTGGCGGGGCTGGCGGCAGCCGTGCTGGGGCTGGCGGTGGCCTCGTGGCTGGTGGTCGAGGAGAGCAGCGCACAGCACGCGGTGTACCTGTCCCTGCTGGACCTCTTCGCCATCAACGACCCCGCCAAGGAGGAGTCGTTGGGCCGCAAGGTCCTCCAACTCCTCTCCGGCCTCGTGGGGCTGTTGCTGCTGCCGCTGCTGCTGGCCGCCGCGCTGGAGGGGCTGGGGACCTTCCGGTCCGCCTCCGCGCTGCGTCGCCCGCCGCGCGGCCTGTCCGGGCACGTGGTGCTGCTGGGGCTGGGCAAGATCGGGGCGCGGGTGCTGACGAGGCTGCGCGAACTGGGCATCCCCGTGGTGTGCGTGGAGCGCGACCCGCAGGCCCGCGGCATCGCCCTGGCCCGTTCGCTGCGCGTGCCGACCGTCATCGGCGATGTGACGGAGGAGGGCGTGCTCGAGGCCGCGAAGATCGGCGACAGCCGCACCCTGCTGGCCCTCACCAGCAGCGACACCACGAATCTGGAGGCCGCCCTGTACGCGCGGGCCGTCAAGCCGGACGTCCGGGTGGTCATGCGGCTGTACGAGGACCGGTTCGCCCGCGCCGTCTACCGCACCCTGCGCGACTCCCACCCCCAGGCGCTGACCCGCAGCCGAAGCGTTTCCTCACTGGCCGCCCCCGCCTTCGCCGGGGCCATGGTGGGCCGCACGATCCTGGGCGCTATCCCGGTGGAGCGCAGGGTGCTGCTGATCGCCGCCCTGGAGGCCGAGGGCCATCCGGAGCTGGAGGGCCGTACGGCGACGGAGGCGTCCGTGCCGGGGGAGTGGCGGGTGCTGGCGCTGGAACCGTACGGCGACGGCCGTCGTACCGACGGGGGCGAGCCGCGGCCCGTGCCGGTGTGGGACCTGCCCGCCGGGTACGTCCTGGGCGCCGGGGACCGCGTGGTGGTGGCCGCGACGCGCCAGGGGCTCGCGGACCTGCTGGGCCGGCGGTCCCGGCCGCGCACGGACGCCCGGTAGGCGGCCGCACGCCTCAGCCTCCGTGCCGGGAACGGCCGTTGGGCCGGCCTCGCCTCGGGGACGGCACGCATACCGGGGCGGGCCGGCATCCGCCAGCCCGCGCTCACCACACGTCGCCCGGACGCCAGTCGCAGGCGATCTCGGCGTCCAGGTCGAGCCGCACGCCCGCCACGGGCATCACGTAGACGCAGCCGTCCTCCTCCGGCGTGCGCTCGATCCCCGTCGGGGCGAGCACCGCCGACGGGCCGCGCCACAGCTGCCAGCCGCGGCCCCGGTACAGCGGCACCGCCTCGTCGGAGGCGCCGAGCGCGCCCAGCTCGTAGCCGCCGTGGCGCAGGACGTGCTCCAGCGCCGCCATGACCGCCGAGCCGTGGCCCTGGCGGCGGCGGTCGGCGCGTACGGCCACGGCCTCCACGTAACCGGTGCGCAGCGCCCGCCCGTCGTGCAGCAAGCGGCGCTGGACGAGCGAGCCGTGGGCGATCACGTCGTCGCCGTCCACGACGATCGCGTGGACGCCGCCCACCGTGTGGTCCCAGTCCTCGTCCGAGAAGTCGCCGTCGAACGCGTCGTCCAGGAGGGCGCGGACGGCGGCCAGCTCGGCCCCGGTGAGCTCAAACGTGTGGGCCGTGCGCACTACGGTCATGGTGGCGTCCTCGCGTCAGGGCGGTGTCAGGAAAACGGGCCGCGTCATTGTGCCCGCGACGCCGGGCGGCTTGCATGGCAATTTCGGCGCGGGCCCCCGGGGAGGGCCCGGTCACCGGCCGGAGCGCCACGGCTCCGGTCACGGCCGCAGGCGTCAGAGCTGCGTCAATACCTGACGCCTGACCGCTCCTCGCCCGTTATGTCCAGATCCTTGGCCGTAAGGTCGACCTACGCGGCGGTGCTGCACCTCAGGACGGAGAACCGGCCCGAACACCGTCGCGACTCGTGAAAGACAATGGGGCCATGGGACGCGGCAACCTTCGGATCTATCTCGGCGCGGCGCCGGGCGTCGGCAAGACGTACTCCATGCTCTCCGAGGCCCACCGACGGGTGGAGCGCGGCACCGACGTGGTCGTGGGGTTCGTGGAGCACCACGGCCGCCCGCGCACCGAGGTCATGCTGCACGGCCTGGAGCAGGTGCCCCGACGGGAGATCGCCTACCGGGACTCCACTTTCACCGAGATGGACGTGGACGCGGTCCTGGCCCGCCGGCCGCGCGTCGCCATCGTGGACGAACTGGCCCACACCAACGTCCCCGGCTCCCGCAACACCAAGCGCTGGCAGGACGTCGAGGAGCTGTTGCAGGCGGGCATCGACGTCATCTCGACCGTCAACATCCAGCACCTGGAGTCCCTGGGTGACGTGGTCGAGTCGATAACCGGCGTACGGCAGCGCGAGACCGTGCCCGACGAGGTGGTGCGCCGCGCGGACCAGATCGAACTGGTCGACATGTCGCCACAGGCGCTGCGCCGCCGCATGGCGCACGGCAACATCTACAAGTCCGACAAGGTCGACGCCGCCCTCTCCAACTACTTCCGGCCCGGCAACCTGACCGCCCTGCGCGAGCTGGCCCTGCTGTGGACCGCCGACCGCGTCGACGAGTACCTGCGGCAGTACCGCACCGAGCACAGCGTCTCGACCATCTGGCACGCCCGCGAGCGCATCGTCGTCGGCCTCACCGGCGGCCCCGAGGGCCGCACACTCATCCGGCGGGCCGCACGCATGGCCGCCAAGGGCTCCGGCAGCGAGATCCTCGCCGTCTACATCGCCCGCAGCGACGGCCTGACCTCCGCCTCGCCCAAGGAGCTGGCCGTCCAGCGCACGCTGGTGGAGGACCTGGGCGGTACGTTCCACCACGTCATAGGCGACGACGTGCCCGCCTCGCTGCTGGAGTTCGCCCGCGGCGTCAACGCCAGCCAGATCGTGCTCGGCTCCAGCCGGCGCAAGACCTGGCAGTACATCTTCGGGCCGGGCGTGGGCGCCACCGTCGCCCGCGACTCCGGCCCCGACCTCGACGTGCACATCGTCACGCACGAAGAGGTCGCCAAGGGCCGCGGACTGCCCGTGGCCCGCGGCGCCCGGCTCGGCCGGGGCCGGATCGTGGCCGGCTGGGCGGTCGGCGTGCTCGTCCCCGTGCTGCTGAGCCTGCTGCTGACGCGGGTCGTCCCGCCGCTCGGGCTGGCCAACGACATGCTGATCTTCCTGTGCACGACGATCGTGGCGGCCCTGCTCGGCGGCGTGTGGCCCGCCCTGGCGTCGGCGGCCCTCGGCTCGCTCCTGCTGAACTACTTCTTCGTCGAGCCCGTCCACCAATGGACGATCACCGACACCAAGAACATCATCGCCATCGCGATATTCGTCTTCGTCGCGATCTCCGTGGCCTCCGTCGTCGACGTCGCGGCCCGCCGCACCCACCAGGCCGCCCGGCTGCGGGCGGAGTCGGAGATCCTCTCCTTCCTCGCGGGCAGCGTCCTGCGCGGCGAGACCAGCCTGGACGCCCTGCTGGAGCGGGTCCGCGAGACTTTCGGCATGGAGTCCGTGGCCCTGCTGGAGCGCGCCAGCGACGTCGACCCCTGGACCTGCGCCAGCTCCGTCGTGACCAGCACGGGCAAGCCGCTGCTGCGCCCCGAGGACGCCGACGTCGACATGCCGGTCGGCGACAACATGGCGCTCGCCCTCTCCGGCCGGGTGCTGCCCGCCGAGGACCGCCGCGTGCTGGCGGCCTTCGCCGCGCAGGCCGCGGTCGTCCTGGACCGCCAGCGGCTCGTCGGCGAGGCCGAGCAGGCCCGCGAGCTCGCCGAGGGCAACCGCATCCGCACCGCCCTGCTGGCCGCCGTCAGCCACGACCTGCGCACCCCGCTGGCCGGCATCAAGGCCTCCGTGACGTCCCTGCGCTCCGACGACGTCGCCTGGTCCGAGGAGGACGAGGCCGAGCTGCTGGCCGGCATCGAGGACGGCGCCGACCGGCTCGACCACCTGGTCGGCAACCTCCTGGACATGTCCCGCCTGCAGACCGGCACCGTCACCCCGCTGATCAGGGAGATCGACCTCGACGAGGTGGTCCCGATGGCGCTGGGCGGGGTCCCCGAGGGCAGCGTGAGCCTCGACATCCCCGAGACGCTGCCGATGGTGGCCGTCGACCCGGGCCTGCTCGAGCGCGGCGTCGCGAACATCGTCGAGAACGCCGTCAAGTACAACCCCGCCGGCGCCGCGCCCGTCCTCGTGGCCGCCAGCGCCCTCGGCGACCGTGTCGAGGTACGGGTGGCCGACCGGGGGCCCGGCGTCCCCGACAGCGCCAAGGACCGCATCTTCGAGCCCTTCCAGCGGTACGGCGACGCGCCGCGCGGCGCCGGGGTCGGGCTCGGCCTCGCGGTGGCGCGGGGCTTCGCCGAGGCCATGGGCGGCACGCTGGCCGCCGAGGACACCCCGGGCGGCGGCATGACCATGGTCCTCACGCTCCGGGCCGCCGCCGGCCGCCCGCCCGTGCGGGCGGACCTGCCGGCCCAGGCCACGACGTGACGCCTGCCGCCGCCGCACAGACCCCATCGGACCAGGATCCCGGGCCCCGTCGCGGGGCCCGCACGAACAGCAGAGGTGGTTCAGCATGAACCGGGTGCTCGTGGTGGATGACGAGCCGCAGATCGTCCGCGCTCTCGTGATCAACCTCAAGGCGCGGAAGTACGAGGTCGACGCCGCGCCCGACGGCGCCACCGCCCTCCAGCTCGCCGCCGCGCGCCACCCCGACGTGGTCATCCTCGACCTCGGCCTGCCCGACATGGACGGCGTCGAGGTCATCAAGGGCCTGCGCGGCTGGACCCGGGTGCCGATCCTGGTCCTCTCCGCCCGGCAGACCTCCGACGAGAAGGTCGAGGCGCTCGACGCGGGCGCCGACGACTACGTGACCAAGCCCTTCGGCATGGACGAGCTGCTGGCGAGACTGAGGGCCGCCGTGCGCCGCGCGGAGCCCACGGGGCCGTCCGCCGGGAGCGACGACGCGATCGTCGAGACCGAGGTCTTCACGGTCGACCTCGCGGCGAAGAAGGTCAACCGGGGCGGCAAGGACGTACGCCTGACGCCGACGGAGTGGCACCTGCTGGAGGTGCTCGTACGCAATACGGGCCGTCTCGTCAGTCAGAAGCAGCTGCTGCAGGAGGTCTGGGGGCCGTCCTACGGGACGGAGACGAACTACCTGCGGGTCTACATGGCCCAGCTGCGGCGCAAGCTGGAGCTGGATCCCTCGCATCCGAAGCACTTCATCACGGAGCCGGGGATGGGGTACCGGTTCGAGGTGTGACGGGCCTGGCCGGGGCGTCCGGAGCATGTGGTTCCGCCCGGTTTTCGCGGTGTGAGCGCCGATCCGGGCGGCCCCGGCCCCCGGTACGCTGGGTGCATGAGTGCCGTACCCCGTTCCGAGAGGCCGACCGGCCGCTTCCGCCGGATGCTCGACCGGCTGTCCACCTCGCAGGAGGAGCTGCACCACGCCGAGCTGCAGCAGGACACGGAGGCCGTGGGCTGCACGCGCATATGCGACTGCGACGACCGCCAGATAGTCAAGGTCACCGGCACGCTGCGGACCGTGACCCTGCGGCCGCGCGCCGGGGTGCCCGCGCTGGAGGCGGAGCTCTTCGACGGTTCCGCCGCGCTGGACGTGGTCTGGCTGGGGCGCCGCTCCATCGCGGGCATAGAGCCCGGCCGTAAGCTGATCGCCTCCGGCCGGATCTCCATGAGCCGCGGCCGCAGAGTGCTGTTCAACCCCAGATACGAACTCCGACCGCTCGGACAGGAGTAGCCGTTGTCGTCCCTCGACAAGCCGACGGATCACCCAACGACCCCCGACGCGCAGAGCGCCTCGCCCGCGCGGGCAGCCGACTCGAGATCCGTCACCGAGGCCGCCCTGTTCGAAGCCTTCGGCGGGGTGCGGGGCATGGTGGAGACCACCGTCCCCGGTCTGGTCTTCGTCGCGATCTACACGGTCAAGCGCGACATCCACTTCGCGGCCATCGCCGCACTGGGCCTGTCCCTGGTGCTCGGCCTGGCCCGGCTCGTCCGCAAGGACACCCTCAAGCACGCCTTCAGCGGCGTCTTCGGGGTCGCCTTCGGCGCCGTCTTCGCGATGATGTCCGGTGACGCCAAGAACTTCTACCTGCCGGGCATGCTCTACAGCCTCGGACTGGCGGTGGCCTACATCGTCTCCTCGATCGCCGGCTACCCGCTGATGGGCCTGATCCTGGGGCCGGTGTTCAAGGAGAACCTCTCCTGGCGGACCCGCAACCCGGGCCGCAAGGTCGCCTACACCAAGGCCAGCTGGGCGTGGGGCCTGATCCTGCTCGCCAAGTCCGCGATCCTCTTCCCCCTCTACTGGTGGGGGGACGCCACCCAGCTGGGCTGGGTGAAGGTGGCCCTCGGCATCCCGCCGATGCTGCTGTCGGTCTATCTGACCTGGATCTTCCTGTCGAAGGCGCCGCCGCCGATCGACGTCTTCGCGGAGATGGAGGCGGCCGATGCCGCCGAGCGCGAGGCCAAGGCCAAGGCCGACGTCACGACCCGCTGACCGCACACGGCACGGACGGACACGAGGAGGGCCCCCGGGACGATTCCCGGGGGCCCTCCTCGTACGTACGCGGCCTCGGCGGCCGTCGGCCACCGTCAGCCGGTCATGTCCTCGCGGCGGACCGACAGCAGATCCTCCAGCTGTTCTTCCCGCGCGGGAGCCGCCACGAACAGCAGCTCGTCGCCCGCCTCCAGCGCGTCCTCGCGGTTGGGGGTCAGCACGCGGTTGCCGCGGATGATGGTGACCAGGGAGGTGTCCTCCGGCCAGTCCACGTCCCCGACCCGGGTGCCGGCCAGGGCGGCCTCCGGCGGCAGGGTGAGCTCGACGAGGTTGGCGTCGCCCTGGCTGAAGCGCAGCAGGCGCACCAGGTCGCCGACGCTCACGGCCTCCTCGACCAGCGCCGACATCAGGCGCGGGGTGGAGACGGCCACGTCCACGCCCCAGGACTCGTTGAAGAGCCACTCGTTCTTGGGGTTGTTCACCCGGGCCACGACCCGCGGCACCCCGTACTCGGTCTTGGCGAGCAGCGAGACGACGAGGTTGACCTTGTCGTCGCCGGTCGCGGCGATGACCACGTTGCAGCGCTGCAGCGCGGCCTCGTCGAGCGAGGTGATCTCGCACGCGTCGGCCAACAGCCACTCCGCCAGCGGCACCCGCTCCACCGAGATGGCCGAGGGGGCCTTGTCGATGAGCAGGACCTCGTGGCCGTTCTCGAGCAGCTCGCCCGCGATGGACCGGCCGACGGCGCCGGCACCTGCGATGGCAACCCTCATGAGTGTGCCGCCTCCTCGGGACCGGCGGAGAAAGCCGCCTCGACCTTCTCGACCTCGTCGGTGCGCATCATCACGTGCACCAGGTCGCCTTCCTGGAGCACCGTCGCGGACGTCGGCAGCATCGCCTCGCCCAGCCGGGTGAGGAACGCCACCCGTACGCCGGTCTCCTCCTGCAGCAGGCTCACCTTCTGGCCCACCCACGCGTCCGACGCGGGCACCTCGGCGAGCTGCACGCCACCGCTGGGGTCGCGCCACAGCGGCTCCGCGCCCGACGGCAGCAGCCGGCGCAGCATCTGGTCGGCGGTCCACCGCACGGTGGCCACGGTCGGGATACCGAGCCGCTGGTAGACCTCGGCACGCCGGGGGTCGTAGATGCGGGCCGCCACGTTCTCGACGCCGAACATCTCGCGGGCCACGCGGGCCGCGATGATGTTGGAGTTGTCGCCGCTGCTGACCGCGGCGAAGGCGCCCGCCTCCTCGATGCCCGCCTCGCGCAGGGTGTCCTGGTCGAAGCCGACGCCGGTCACCCGGCGGCCGCCGAACCCGGAGCCCAGGCGGCGGAACGCCGTGGGGTCCTGGTCGATCACGGCGACCGTGTGGCCTTGCTGCTCGAGGGTCTGCGCGAGGGCCGAGCCCACTCGCCCGCACCCCATGATCACGATATGCATGACTATTGCCCCGTGCTCCGGTCTACCGCGCTGACCTGCACCAACACCCTGCTCACATCTTCCTTCTTCGGCTCACGGCCCCACGGGAATCAGCCCGCGGGTACGACGCGACGCGCCCACGGGAACCTCGTCCGCGCAGGGCGCATGACACCACCGTATCCGCAACCCCGGACGGACCGGGCCCCCGGACCGCCGACTGGCCCCCGGCCCTTGCCCCGCGGGCCCCCGCCCGCGCCGGGGGGAGGCTCCGCTCAGTTCGGGGAGGCGAGCATCCAGGCCTGGTTCTTGTTGCCCAGGCACGTCCACTGCTGGAGCTGGGCTCCGGACGGGGGCGGATTGACCGCCGGGTTGTTGGGGTTCGCGGCGTCCAGGCACTTGTCGCTGTCGACCGAGCGTATCTCCCAGAAATTGTCGGCCCGCCGCTGGAAGTACCACTTCTGGTTGGCGCCGCCGTGGCAGGGCCACTGGATCACGGGCGCGCCGTCGTTCTTGCTGAAGCCCTGCACGTCCAGGCACTTGCCCGAGTGGCGCGCCACGATCTCGAAGGTGTTCTGATAGGCGACGCCGCCTCCCACGCGCCGGAACGTGAAGTTCTGCCGGCCCGGGGTGTTGCCGCGGAGGGTGACCTTGGTGCCGTCCGCGGTGCTGCCCCCGTAGACGTTGGCGTACAGCCACGGCGAGGTTTGGACACTGCGGATCCGGTAATAGGCGGCGGGGTACCAGAACGGGTCCTTGTCGATGTCGTTCCCCGTGATGCGGTCGCGGGTGGCCACCCAGTACGACGTCGCCCGTGCGGTGTTCCCCCGGGCGTCCTGGGCCGCGGTCGGATGGACGCAGGTGCGGTCGTTGGGCACCGCCCAGCGCCAGACCCAGTTCGAGGGCGTACAGCTGCCGTCGGGCCGGGTGTGCTCCGGCGCCTGGGCGTTCTGCAGCCTGGTCAGGCTGAACCCGTTCTGGGTGACGCAGACGTGGTCGCCCGGGATCGCCTTGCGCCAGAACATCCCCCGTATGCAGGTGTCCGGGCCGGAGGAAGGCATCGCGGCGGCGTCCGGGGGAGCCGCGTCCGGGGCGTCCGGGAGCAGCGACGCCACGTCCTGGTCCGTGAAGAGCCCCGGGGGCACGGCCGCGCCCGGGCCGGTGGAGGGCTCGGAGGCCATGGCCGGGTCCGTCCGTGCGTACGCCCCGGTGGCCTCGACCGTGGAGACCACGAGGATTCCGGCCACGACGAGTGCGGGCCTGGTGCGCCGCCCCGTCCGTCTCGTTTCGCGCATGAGTCTGCCCACCTTGTCGGCTTGTCGCTGCAGGGGGAGAGGGCTGCCGGAGGGGAGGTCCGGCGCGTCGGCGCCGGGGGCCGTGCGCCCGGCACGGGGGAAGGAGCGTGCCGCTGCCGGCGGGCCCGCCGGGGGCTGCCCGGCCCGTGGGTCCCGCCGCGCGTCGCGGCCTCCGCGGCGCCTGCTTCCTCACCCATGGTGCGCCCGCCCCCTGCCCCGTGCATCCCCGGCGCCCGGGCGGTCGGGCGACCCTCCTCTTCAGCGCGCGGGGGGTTCGCCATAGGCTCGGGTCGATGATCACCACGCGCGGAACGCCGGAGCGGATGCGCGGGACCGCCGGGGCGGGACCCCCGGAAGGCCCTGCCGTTCCGGCTGCCCTGGCCGTCCTGGCCCGAACGCGCCGCCTTGATCGCGTCACCCCCGCCCGCCGTGGCCACCGCCCCTGGAAGGTGTGGTTCCACCACGGCCGTCCTGCTGGGCGGCCTACGGCCGGATGTCCTCGCTCCCGTGACGGGCCGTCGGCAATCTCCGGACTTCGGCCGGATATCGCCTTACCTCTCCCACTCCCCGGTATATGCGCGAAGAAGGGACGTAAGCCTGTTCGGTATTCGTGACGAAGATCGGACACACGGTCACCCACACGGCTAGGATGATCGGCGTATTCCGCTTCCGGACGGGATGTCAGGACGCCGAACCTGTCCCGCCGCCGCCCCCATGCCCCCGTCGGCCAAGAGGAATTGATGTCACATCACATATCCGAGGTGGTGATCTGGTGCCTGGCCATCGCGCTGACCGTCGTCGCGGTCCTGCTGCTGCGCCAACGCACGATCACCACCGGAGTGCGCAGGCGCGTCGCCCAACTGGAGGAGAGCCTCCGCGCGCGTGACGAGGAAATGGGCCACCTGGTCGCCGTCCGGCTGCCCGCCGTCGCGGACGCCGTCAGCCAGGACGTACCCCTGCCCGGCCCGCTCGACGAGCGGCTCACCGGCACCGCCTTCGCGCAGCGACTGCAGTCGGTGATGGACCTGTTCGCCCAGGCCGTGGAGAAGGCCCAGGCCCGCGCCGACCAGTCGGCCAAGGCCGCGCTGAAGGCGTCCATGCGCGCCCTGCAGGGGCTGGCGCACGAACAGCAGCTGGCCATCTCCGACATGCAGGACCGGCACGACAACCCCGATGTGCTCAGGGACCTGCTGGAGATCGACCACGCCAACTCCCAGTTCGGCCGGCGCGCCCAGGCCATCGCCGTGCTGTGCGGCTCCTGGCCCGGCCGGCAGCGCGTCGCCTCCCCGCTCACCGACGTCGTACGGGGCGCCACCTCCCGCATCCGCGACTACCGGCGCGTCCGGGTGCACCCGCAGGCGGATCTCGCCGTCGTCAGTCGTGCCGTCGAGCCCGTCGTGCTCGCCGTCGCCGAGCTCCTCGACAACGCCGCCCGCCACTCGCAGCCCAACACCACCGTCGAGGTCAGCCTCCAGCCGGTGCACAACGGCGCCTGCGTCGTCATCGACGACGCGGGCGTGGGCATGGACGGGCGCGAAGTGCAGCAGGCCGGCGCGATGCTGTCCGGCCGGCAGGCCGTGGACGTCTCCCGGCTCGGCGACCCCCCGCAGTTCGGCTTCCCCGTCATCGGCGTCCTCGCCGCCCGCTACGGCTTCAGCGTCTCGGTCGACACGCGCTCGCCGTACGGCGGCGTACGGGCCGTCCTGTTCCTGCCCAGCGCGCTGCTGACCCAGCTCGACATCGACGGGCCGAGCACCACACCGCTGTCCGGGCACGGACGCGCCCGCAACGCCCCCGGCCACGGCGCCACGCACAAGGCCTCCCGCTCGCACGCGCGCCCCGCCGAGCGGACGCACGCCGTCCAGGAGCCCCCGCCGTTCGCCCCGCCGGCCGCCCGGCCCGCCGACGGGGCGCCCCCCGTCGCCCCGGACGTCCCCGACGCCTCCGCCGTCACCGGCTCCACCGCCGGCGGGCTGCCCAAGCGCCGCCGCCGGCAGCCGGGCGCCGCGGCGCACCGCCGCCCCGCGGCCCCGATGCCCGCCGAGACGCCCCAGGAGCGCACCGCCGAGGAGACCGCCCGGCGCATGGGCGCGTTCGCCCGCGGCACCCGCTCCGGCCGCACCGGCAACCACCCGCTCCCGCACCTCCCCGGCGGCCAGGCACCCGGACAGCCGCCGCACGGGGGCCCGACCGCCCCCGGCCCGGTCACCGGTCCGCCGCCCGGTCCACCCCATGGCGCCCCCGGCACCATGCCGCCGGGCCCCGGCGGGCCCGGCAGCCACGACGACCGCCAGGCCCCCGCCCGCCGACCCGGCACCCCCGCAGAAGACGAAGGGAACCCGCACGCGTGAACGACCACATGAACAAAGAGCTGGGCTGGATGCTCGACGAGGTCGTGAAGATGCCAGAGGCCCGGCACGCGATCCTGCTGTCCGCCGACGGCATGCTGCGTGCCCACTCCCGCGGCATCGACCGGGACGAGGCCGAGCGCCAGGCCGCCGCCCTCTCCGGGCTGCAGTCCATCAGCCGCTCCACCGCCGAGTTCTGCACCCACCCCACCCACCAGGACAGCCCCTGGCGGCAGACGCTGGTGGAGTTCGCCCACGGCTACGTCTTCCTCATCGCCGCCGGCCCCGGCGCCTACCTCGCCGTCTCCGCCGGCGAGAACGTCGACATGGAAGCCGTCACCTACCGCATGCAGAAGACGGTCGACCGGCTCGGCAAGGAACTGGTGAGCCCGCCGCGCCAGGACGGCTGGCAGGGCCCGGGCAGCCCGGCATGACCCCGCCGGCGCCGAGGCGCGAGAAAGGGCTGGTGCGCCCGTACGTCGTCACCGACGGGCGCTCCCACCCGACCCGCAACACCTTCGACCTGGTCACCCTGGTCATGGCGCACGGCGACCTGCCGCTCGGCGGCCTCAGCCCCGAAAAGCGCGCGCTCATGGAACTCTGCCTCGGCGGCGCCCTGTCCGTGGCCGAGATCGCCGGCCACCTGATGCTGCCCGTCAGTGTCACCAAGGTGCTGCTGGCCGACCTCGTGGACAGCGGCCACCTCTCCACCCGCGCCCCCATCCCCTCGGCACAGCTGCCCGAGGCCCAGATCCTCCAGGAGGTGCTCGATGGACTCCGCGCTCGCCTCTGACCCCGGCGCGTACGGCGGCCACCCCGACGGCGGCGTCTATCTGCGGCAGACCGTACGGACCGCCGCCAAGATCCTCGTCGTCGGACACTTCGCGGTCGGCAAGACGACCTTCGTCGGCTCGCTGTCGGAGATCCGGCCGCTGCGCACCGAGGAGACCATGACCCAGGCCGGGGCGCTCGTCGACGACCTGGCCGGCATCGAGGGCAAGACCACCACCACGGTCGCCATGGACTTCGGCCGGCTCACCCTCAGCGACAGCCTCGTCCTCTATCTCTTCGGCGCCCCCGGCCAGCAGCGCTTCACCCGGCTCTGGCAGGACATGACCCAGGGCGCGCTCGGCGCGCTCGTCCTGGCCGACACCCGGCGCCTGGAGCAGTCCTTCGACGTCATGGGGCTGCTGGAGGAGCACGGCCTGCCGTACGCCGTCGCCGTCAATCACTTCGACGGCGCGCCCAGCCACCCCGAGGAGGAGATCCGCGAGGCCCTCGACCTGCTCCCGGAGACCCCGCTGATCACCTGTGACGCCCGCGACCGGATCTCCTCCACACGCGCCCTGATCACCCTCGTGGAGTACCTGCAGACCCGCACCGCCCAGGAGCACGTGTGACCCACCGCCCCGACGCCGGCCCCATGCCGCCACCGGGCTGCCCCGCGCACCAGGCACCACAGCCCTACCCACCGCACCAGACCCGCCAGGCCCCTCCGGCCTACCAGGGGCTGGGCACCCCGCTGTACGGCCCCGACTTCGCCGCCGACCCGCAGGCCGTCTACCACCGGCTGCGGCAGTACGGGCCCGCCGCGCCCGTGGAGCTGGCGCCCCGCGTCCAGGCCACCCTCGTCACCGACTACCGCGCCGCGCTCGAAGTGCTCCGCAGCCCGGACCGGTTCGTCAAGGACGCCCGCCACTGGCGGGCCCTGGCCGACGGCCGGGTCGCCCCCGACAACCCCGTCGTGCCGATGATGGCCTACCGGCCCAACTGCCTGTTCTCCGACGGCGACGACCACCGCCGCTACCGGCAGGCCGTCGACGACAGCCTCGCCCGGATCGACCCCAACGCCCTGCGCGGCTACGCGGAGCGCAGCGCCGACAGCCTCATCGACCGCTTCACCGCGCTCGGCGAGGCCGACCTGCTCGGCAGCTACGCCAAGGTGCTGCCGCTCCTGGTCTTCCAGCAGCTCTTCGGCTGCCCGCCCGAGCTCGGCGACCGCCTCGTCGAGGGCTTCTCCGGCATCTTCGACGGCGTGGACGCCGAACGGGCCGACGCGCTCATCACCAGCAGCCTCCTGGAACTCATCGCCCTCAAGCGTGAGCATCCCGGCGCGGACATGACGTCCTGGCTGATGGCCCACCCGGTCCAGCTCGGCGACGAGGAGATGCTCCATCAGCTCGTCGTCCTCATCGGCGCCGGCACCGAACCGCAGCAGAACCTCATCGCCAACGCCCTGCGCCTGCTGCTGTCCGACGACCGCTTCGCCGGTGACCTGGCCGGCGGCAGCATGCCCGTCGAGGACGCCCTCGACGAGGTCCTCTGGCTCGACCCGCCCATGGCCAACTACGGCGTCCACTACCCGGTGGAGGACCTGGACTTCGGCGGCGTGCCGCTGCGCGCCGGCGAGCCCGTCGTCGTCAGCTTCGCCGCAGCCAACACCGACCCCGCCCTGCACTCCGGCCGGCGCACCGGCAACCGCGCCCACCTCGCCTGGAGCGCCGGCCCGCACCACTGCCCCGCCAAGGACTCGGCCCGCCTCATCGCGGCCGCCGCCGTCGAGAAGCTCCTGGACCGGCTCCCCGACGTGGAGCTCGCCGTACCCGCCGACCGGCTGGTGTGGCGCCCCGGGCCCTTCCACCGCGCCCTGACGGCCCTGCCCGTGCGCTTCCCCCCGGTGCCCGTACCCACACCGGCACCCGCCCCCGTCCACCCGGGGCAGCCCGACCGCCCCGGTGAGCGGCCGCACCACCCGTCCGCCGACCACCTGCCGCCCGAGACACCCGGAGAGAGCCGATGGAACGCCCCACCTGCCCCGTCACGATCGACCCCACCGGCCGTGACATCCACGGCGAGGCAGCCCGCATCCGCGCCCACGGGCCGGCGACCCCTGTTGAGCTCCCTGGCGGCGTGGTGGCATGGGCGGTGACCGCCCAGCCGCTGATCAAGCAGCTGCTGACCGACCCCCGCGTCTCCAAGGACCCGCGCCGGCACTGGCCCGCCTGGATCAACGGCGAGATCTCCCCCGAGTGGCCGCTGTACACCTGGGTCTCGGTGCAGAACATGTTCACCGCCTACGGCAGCGACCACAAACGGCTGCGCGTCCTGGTCTCCAAGGCCTTCACCGCCCGCCGCACCGCCGCCCTGCGCCCCCGCGTCGAGCGGATGACCGCCGACCTCCTCGACGACCTCGCCGCCACCCCGCCCGGTGAGATCGTCGACCTGCGCGAGCGCTACGCCTACTCCATCCCGATCCAGGTGATCTGCGAGCTATTCGGCGTCGACGACGAGCCCACGCGCGAGGGGCTGCGCGAATGCGTCGACTCGATCTTCCACACCTCCGCCGACCCCGAGGAGGTCACCGCCACCTACGGCCGGCTCTACGGCCTCCTCGGCGGCATCGTCGCCGCCAAGCGCGAGACGCCCGGCGACGACATGACCAGCGTCCTGATCTCCGCCCGTGACGACGACGCCGACGCGCCCCTGAGCGAGCAGGAACTCGTCGACACCCTCCTGCTCATGATCGGCGCCGGTCACGAGACCACCGTCAACCTCCTCGACAACGCCATCCACGCGCTGCTCACCCACCCCGACCAGCTCGCCCTCGTCCGCGACGGCAAGGCCGGCTGGAACGATGTGATCGAGGAGACACTGCGCGTCCAGGCCCCCGTCGCCAACCTGCCGCTGCGCTACGCCACCGAGGACATCGAGCTGGACGGCGGAATCGTGGTGCGCAAGGGCGACGCCATCCTCGCCTCCTACGCGGCGGCCGGCCGCGACCCGGAGCTCTACGGCGACGACGGTGCCCGTTTCGATGTGACTCGTGCCACCAAGGAACACCTCTCCTTCGGCCACGGCGTCCACTTCTGCCTCGGCGCCCCGCTGGCCCGGCTGGAGGCGTCCGTCGCCCTGCCCGCCCTCTTCGAGCGCTTCCCCGACATGGCACTGGCGGCCGCTCCGGACGAGCTGCTCCCGGTGGATTCCTTCATCTCCAACGGCCACCGGGCACTGCCCGTCCGGCTGCGGCCATAAGGCCCATCGCCCGTCGCCAGGGCGCCCGTCAAGACCGGTTCCGGGGTCTTAACGCCCCCTTAACGGATTTCGGCTCCGACGGGTAGCCGGGTGGGCGGTATCGATATCGAACCCTTACGATCCTCTGCGTGTCCAAACTGACCGACCTGCCGAAACGGATCCTCATCGGCCGGGCGCTGCACAGCAACAAGCTTGGGGAGACACTCCTCCCCAAGCGCATCGCCCTCCCCGTCTTCGCGTCCGACCCCCTCTCCTCCGTGGCGTACGCGCCGGGCGAAGTGCTGCTCGTCCTGTCCGTGGCAGGCGTGTCCGCCTACCACTTCAGCCCCTGGATCGCGGTAGCGGTCGTCGTGCTGATGTTCACGGTGGTCGCCTCGTACCGCCAGAACGTGCACGCCTACCCGAGCGGCGGCGGCGACTACGAGGTCGCCAACACCAACCTCGGGCCCAAGGCCGGACTCACCGTCGCCAGCGCACTGCTCGTCGACTACGTCCTGACCGTCGCGGTCTCCATCTCCTCCGGCATCGAGAACCTCGGCTCCGCCGTCCCGTTCGTCATCGAGCACAAGACCCTCTCGGCCATCGCCGTGATCGTCCTGCTCACGCTGATGAACCTGCGCGGCGTCAAGGAGTCCGGAAAGCTCTTCGCGATCCCGACGTACATCTTCGTCGGCGGCGTCTTCGTGATGATCGCCTGGGGTGCCTACCGCGGCCTCACGGGCGACACCATGAAGGCCCCCACCGCCGACTACACCATCCACGCCGAGCACCAGGGCCTGGCCGGCTTCGCGCTGGTCTTCCTGCTCCTGCGCGCGTTCTCCTCCGGCTGTGCCGCCCTGACGGGCGTGGAGGCGATCAGCAACGGCGTGCCCGCCTTCCGCAAGCCGAAGTCGAAGAACGCCGCCACCACCCTGGCGCTGATGGGCGGCCTCGCGGTCACCATGTTCTGCGGCATCATCGCGCTGGCCATGGTCACCAAGGTCCGGATGGCCGAGAACCCGGCCACCGACCTGCTGCGCGACGGCGTGCCCGTCGGCGAGGACTACACCCAGAACCCGGTGATCTCCCAGGTCGCCGAGGCGGTCTTCGGCAACGGCTCGTTCCTGTTCATCGTGCTCGCCGCCGCCACCGCCCTGGTCCTCTTCCTGGCCGCCAACACCGCGTACAACGGCTTCCCGCTGCTCGGCTCGATCCTCGCCCAGGACCGCTACCTGCCGCGCCAGCTGCACACCCGCGGCGACCGGCTCGCGTTCTCCAACGGCATCGTGCTGCTCGCCGCGGCCGCCGCGATACTCGTCTACATCTACGGCGCGGACTCCACGAAGCTGATCCAGCTCTACATCGTCGGCGTCTTCGTCTCCTTCACCCTCAGCCAGATCGGCATGGTCCGGCACTGGAACCGCCACCTGGCGAGCGAGACCGACCCGGCCGAGCGCCGCCGCATGGTCCGCGCCCGGGCCATCAACACCTTCGGCGCCTTCTTCACCGGCCTGGTGCTCGTGGTCGTCCTGGTCACGAAGTTCACGCACGGCGCCTGGGTGGCCCTCCTCGGCATGGTGATCTTCTACGCCACCATGACCGCGATCCGTAAGCACTACGACCGGGTCGCCGAGGAGATCGCCGCCGACGAGGGCCCCAGCGACGAGACGGTGCGCCCCTCCCGGGTGCACTCCATCGTCCTGGTCTCCAAGATCCACAAGCCCACCCTGCGGGCCCTCGCCTACGCCAAGCTGATGCGCTCCGACACCCTCGAGGCCCTGACCATCAGCGTCGACGCGGCCGAGACCAAGACGCTGCGCGAGGAGTGGTCGGCCCGCGGCATCGACGTACCGCTGAAGGTCCTCGACTCGCCCTACCGCGAGATCACCCGACCGGTCATCGACTACGTCAAGCGGCTGCGCAAGGAGAGCCCGCGCGACGTGGTCAGCGTCTACATCCCCGAGTACGTCGTGGGCCACTGGTACGAGCACCTGCTGCACAACCAGAGCGCCCTGCGCCTGAAGGGCCGCCTGCTCTTCACGCCCGGTGTGATGGTCACCTCCGTGCCCTGGCAGCTCGACTCCTCCGAGGCGGCCAAGCTGCGCGCCCGCAAGCGCGCCGAGTGGAGCGCCCCGGGTGCGGTGCGCCGCGGCCCGGTGACGGAGCCGAGGCGGGAAAAGGCGGCGACGAAGAAGTAGGGAAGCCTGCTTGCGCAGGCGGCGAGGCCGGGATTCGCAGGAAGCGAAGCCTGAAATTCGCAGGTGGGGCGGGACGAGCCGTAGACTGGACGGCTGTCCCGCCCCACCCCTTTTCCCCACGTATCTGGAGCCGACCCCCATGCAGAACGCACCGCAGGAATCGCTGGTCGGCGAGGAGTACGAGGTCGAGGTCGGCCCGGTGGCCCACGGCGGCCACTGCGTCGCCCGTACGGAGTCGGGCCGGGTCCTCTTCGTCCGCCACGCCCTCCCCGGCGAGCGCGTGGTCGCGCGCGTGACGGAGGGCGAGGAGACGTCCCGCTTCCTGCGCGCGGACGCGGTGGAGGTCCTGGAGGCGTCCAAGGACCGGGTGGAGGCCCCCTGCCCCTTCTCCGGCCCCGGCAAGTGCGGCGGCTGCGACTGGCAGCACGCCAAGCCCGGCGCCCAGCGCCGCTTCAAGGGCGAGGTCATCGCCGAGCAGCTCAAGCGCCTGGCGGGCCTCACGCCCGAGGAGGCGGGCTGGGACGGCACGGTCATGCCGGCCGAGGGCGACAAGCTCCCGGCGGGCGAGGTCCCGGCCTGGCGCACGCGCGTCCAGTACGCGATCGACGCCGAGGGCCACGCGGGCCTGCGCAAGCACCGCTCCCACGAGGTCCAGGTCATCGACCGCTGCCTGATCGCCGCCCCCGGCGTCACCGAGCTCGGCATCGAGAAGCGCGAGTGGCCCCAGATCGCCTCGGTCGAGGCCATCGCGGCGAGCGGCTCGGCGGACCGCCAGGTGATCCTCACCCCGAAGCCGGGGGGCCGCCTGCCGATCGTGGAGCTGGACAAGCCGGTCTCGGTTCTTCGCGTGGGGGAGAAGGACAAGCAGGTCCACCGCGTCCACGGCCGCCCCTTCGTCCGCGAGCGCGCGGACGAGCGCACCTACCGCGTCGGCGAGGGCGGCTTCTGGCAGGTCCACCCCCAGGCGGCCGACACCCTGGTCAAGGCCGTCATGCAGGGCCTGATGCCGCGCAAGGGCGACATGGCCCTCGACCTCTACTGCGGCGTGGGCCTCTTCGCGGGCGCCCTCGGCGAGCGCGTGGGCGAGAAGGGCGCGGTGCTGGGCATCGAGTCCGGCAAGCGCGCGGCGGAGGACGCCCGCCACAACCTCCAGGACCTCGACCGCGTCCGCATCGAACACGGCAAGGTCGAGCAGGTCCTCCCCCGCACGGGCATCGACTCCGTGGACCTCGTCGTCCTCGACCCCCCGCGCGCCGGCGCCGGCAAGCAGACGGTCCACCACCTGGCCTCGCTGGGGGCTCGCCGCATCGCCTATGTGGCCTGCGACCCGGCGGCCCTGGCGCGGGACCTGAAGTACTTCGCGGAGGTGGGGTACCGGGTGGTGAAGCTGCGGGCGTTCGATCTGTTCCCGATGACGCATCATGTGGAGTGCGTGGCGATTTTGAAGCCGGTGGGGTAGGGGCCTGGCCTGCAGGTTTGCCGGTGCGCATTATGTGTGGTGTGGGAGGGACGGGCGATACCTTGGCGCTCATTTGACGCCCGTTCTGATGACCACGTCAACTGATGGTCCCCAGCGTCCAGCAGCCAGTCCGGTCCGTCATCTGCGGACGCCTCCCGGGCGGATGCCCCTTCCAGGCGTGGGGGCGACCGCTTGCCTGGGATCGTCTGCGGTGCGCGGGCCGTTCTCCTCGCTGCCCTCCCGGGGGCCGCCGTTCGGCGTCACATTCTTCCCGTGGCCGTCGATGCCGCGCCACTGTCCTCTGCCGACTCCACGCTCACAGCCATTGTCTCTGCTGGGCCAGTCGGAGCCGCGCCATGACTTCGCGTCCGCAGTATTGTCAGGCACCGGAGTGGGCTGCGGCGATCAACGAGTTTGGTGTCGGCGCGGATGATGACCTGCATATACGCCTCGAATCGGTGGTTCAGTATGGACGCACCGACTTCCGGTCACGCACCGGGACCAGCGTGCCGTCATGGCGTTCCTGATGCCGGTGAAGCTGGGCGCTTGCTGGGGTGGCATCAGGGCTGGGATGCCCGGAGTGCGGGTGAGCTGTTCATCCAGGCTGCGTCGAACTGCTGCAGGGCGATGGAGTATAGGAGTCCGGGCGCCCGGGCGTACAGGCACGGGGAGTTCCTGCCATGAGCGGAGCTGCTGTAGAAGGTGAGGTAGGCAGCCCGGTCCGTTGCGATCACGCGGCAGGTGTTGGGCAGGTTGAAGTTGCGAAGCTCGAAGTTGCGTTGTGTGCGCGCTACACGGGCCAGGTAATCCATGTTCGTCCGGACCTGGCACCTGAGCAGGTCCGGGGTGAAGCCGGGATCGAACCGGCGCATGTCGTGCGAGCGTCGGTCAAGCCAGGAGTCACCTTGGGTGCGGTGGTCGGGCAGTAGGACCTGAACGGAATCCGGGGGGCCGGCCCGCACTGCCTGGTGGCTACGTCCAGAAGGGCGGGACCTTGCGCGAGGGGCGCTGCGTGAACTCTGGGAGGAGGCCGGGGTCGACGGCGGCCGACTGCACTTGGAGCAGCTCGGCGCCTACGGAGATCCTCGACGCGACCCGAGGGGAAGGGTGGTCACCATCGCCTATCTCGCCCTAGGGCCGGATCTTCCCGTTCCTGTGGGTGGTACTGACGCCAGGTGTGCCTACTGGGCCCCTGTGTCAGAACTGGCGGACGGTACGAAGGAGCTGGCGTTCGATCACTCGGTCATTCTCGCGGACGCCTTGGAGGAGATCCGTAGGAAACTCGAGTACACCGCTGTCGCCACGGTCTTCTGCGGAGATTCGTTCACCCTGAGCGAGCTGCGCGCGGTCTACGAAGTGATCTGGGGGCAGTGCCTGGATCCGAGCAACTTCCGCCGCACAGTGCTCAACACCGCAGAGTTCGTGCAACCCACAGGGGAACGGCGGCTGCCCCCCACCGGGCGTCCAGCTGCCCTCTACCGCCGGGGAAGCGCATGGCTGCTCAGCCCGCCTTTGCTACGCGGTGCCGGCCACCTTGCATAGCCGGCTTCGGCTTCGACCGGCACGCAGCCCGGGGTGTGGCGGTAGCTCGAGCACCGTTCACCACTCATTGTCGAGCAGCCATGGCTGAGGGGTCGGCTTGCCCATGTGTAAGCACCCGCCGCACTCGTCCGCAGGACACGGCTACCGCGTTGGGTTAGGAGTTCTTGAGCACTCGTCGGCCTGGACTTGGGAGGGCGTATGGCCTGAATCCTCAGCACACGTGATGGTCAGACTTGCACACAGTCGAACGTACCTGTGTCTGCCGGAAGCTTCGTGTCTTGCCTTCCCATCTGAGGTTTGACCTGTCCAGCCGCGCCCTGCGGTTCCTGGTCGGCCACCTGGCCACCCATCTGCAGAAGTCCGGTACATGATGGCGACGTCTCAAGGCAGCCGCGATCCTAGTCCTTTGCTCGTGCTGCCGACGCGGGGCGTTACTCGGCCAAGGCGTCGTACAGTTCGGGGTCGCCGGGAGTGCAGGAGAAGGCGATCCAGGGGTACGTGGTCAGGTAGTGCCCGATCAAGTAGGGCGCGGCGTAGGCCGTCCCTGGTACACCGGGCGCCCCGATCCCTTCTGTCCCGGCATCGAGATGGCGCTATCCCGGCCTGGGGACTGATCGCAGCTGGGCGTCCTCGAGCGACACGGAACAGAGGTCGCACTTGTGCACACCGAGGGCCTGGTTGACGGGCTGCTCCTCCAGTGCTGTCAGCAACTTTGAAACACGAACCCCGAGAGCGTTGGCGCCGTAGTCCAAAGCCACCCCGCTTCCAGCTCAGGGTGCCGCTCGGAACATGATGTTCCGGCTCCGGGCCGGGAGGGGGAGCTGACGTTGGGGCAGGACCTGGGGCGCGGGACGGCTACCGTGCCGCGTGCGTGGCTGAAGAGTTCGACGGCTTGGCTCAGATGGGCAGTCTGCGGGAGCAGGAAGCAGATCAGCTGGCGCGGGAGTTCAGCCATTGCTGGCCGCATCGTTTGTTTGTGCCGTTTGTCGAATCTCGTGATCCGGGGGAGGGCTATCGTTGGCGAGTCGCCCGCGCAGATAATACGACGCGCCGCGTGTGCACGCCCGAACAGGTCACGCCCGACGTGTACATGCCGGGCGCGCCGAAACAGGGTGACCAGCAAGAACACCCCGGCCTTCGGGCCGCCACCCTTTGACGAACAAGGACACCCCGGACTGATGGCAGTGACCCAGCAGTTGATCGAGAACCGGTTATGGGACGCCGCCGACGAGCTGCGCGTGGCGATGCCCGAAGCGCAATACTCCTCGGTCGTCTTCCCGCTGATGTTCTGGAAGTACCTGTCGGACACCTGGGAGCACCACCACCAAGAGTTCCTGGCCGACAATGAGGGCCTGGACGACCTCTCCGCCGAGGAAGCCCACGAGATCGAGTACCGCGACTACCAGTCGTTCGAGATCCCGTTCATCCGCCCCGGCACGGTCCAGAAGCGTCGTGCCTCCTGGACGTCCATCCTCGCCACCATCACCCAGCCCGGCCTCGGTCAGCGGGTCCGTGCCTCCCTGCAGGCGATCGAGACGGCTAACCCAGACAAGTTCACGCGTGTGTTCGGGTCTATGACATGGACCTCCGAAGAGGTGCTGCAGGGGGAGGTACTGGCGGCGGTCATGCAGGCGATGGACCGCACCCCGAAGATGCACGAGGGCAACCTGTCTCACGACGTGCTCGGCGGGGCATACGAGTACCTGCTGAAGCGGTTCTCCGACGGGTCCGGCACCCGCGCCGGCCAGTTCTTCACTCCACGCGAGGTCGTCGAGCTGATCGTCGAGATCCTGGAGCCCAAGGGCTTCGAGTCGGTATACGACCCGACATGTGGGTCGGGCGGCATGCTCATCGCCTCCGCGAACCTTCTGAAGGCCCACGGCGGGCGTGGCTACACGCTCAGCCTGTACGGGCAGGAGGCCGTACAGGACACTGCGGGTGTGGCACGCATGAACCTCTTCATGCACAACCTCACCCAATTCCAGGTCGAGGTCGGCGACACCCTGAAGGACCCGCGCTTCAAGAAGCCGGACGGGTCCGTCGCACAGTTCGATGTGATCGTCGCCAACCCGCCATACAGCCTGAAGTGGAAGCCCTGGACCCAGGACCCGCGCGCCCTCGGCGGGGTCGCCCCGCAGTCGTCGGCGGACTGGGCGTTCGTGCAGCACATGATCGCCAGCATGGACCCGAAGAAGGGGCGCGCAGGCGTCGTCTTGCCGCACGGTGTCCTCTTCCGCGGCGGCCAGGAAGCAGCCATCCGCCAGCGCGTCCTGGACGACGACCTGCTCGAAGCGGTCATCGGACTGCCTGCCAACCTCTTCTACAACACCAGCATCCCCACAGCGATCCTGGTGTTCCGCGCACCCGGCACCAAGGCCCCTGAGCGGCGGGACGGCGTGCTGTTCATTGACGCCTCACAGCGGTTCACCAAGGCCAAGAATCGCAACATCCTCACCGACGCCGACCTCGCCGACGTTGTGACCGCCTACCACTCGAAAATCGACGTGGACGGCAACCCGGTGGACTCCGACGGAGCAAGCGGACTCGCGGCGCGATTCGTCCCGACCACGGAGATCGTGGCAAAGGGGTACGACCTCAACATCGGCCGTTACATCAAGCAGGCCGCCGCCGAGCAGGAAGACCTCGGCAGCCTGATCGACCTATACAACATCGCCCGAGCAGAGCGTCAGAAGACTGAGCAGCGGATGCTCGCTCTCCTCTCCGCCGCAGGGATCGAGGGCTTTGATGAGTGACTGGCAGCAGATCGCCCTCGGTGACCTGCTGACTCGTGTGCGCCGCAAGGTGGCTGTGGAGGATGGCGTCACCTACCCCGCAGTCAGTGTCCAGATGTATGGGCGTGGCCTCGGTGAGAAAGAGGCATTCACCGGCGGTGTCTCGAAGTACACGACGCTGAATACGGTGCGAGAGAACGACGTCGTTCTCCGCACGATTACGGCGTTCGAGGCCCCTACAGGCGTCGCGCGGGCGGAGCATGACGGCACCCACGTATCCGGTGCCTTCATCACTTATGAGGTGGACCAGAGAGCTCTCCCGGCGTTCCTGGGGCTGTACTTCCAGACGCCAGCGTTCTGGGACGAGATGCAGAACCGTGCCTCGGGAACAGTCCTGCGTCGCAAGACCATCTCCGACGCTTCGTTCCGTGCCATCCCGTTCGCTTTACCTCCGCTGCTGACACAGGAGCGGATCAACGAGGTCATCGGCGTGGTTGACGACCAGATCACCGCACTCGACGAAGAGGGCGAGGCGCTGGACCGCCTGTCAACGGCCGTTGCTGGAGACCTGCTCTCCAACGAACCAATCGTGGCGCTCGGAACAATACTCGATGACATTCGAGGGGGAAGGAGTCCCCAGGCAGACACGAGGCCGCCGGGCGCTGATGAGCATGGAGTGTTGAAGGTCAGCGCGGTCACACCCTTCCGGTTCCTCCCGGAAGAGTCCAAGGCTCTTCTACCTGGCACGCCCATGCCTGAGTTGGCGCTTGTTCAGCCTGGCGATGTACTCATCACGCGAGCGAACACACCTTTACGAGTCGGTGCCGTCGCGCGAGTCCCTGCCGATGTCCGGAACGGCCTCTACCTCGCCGACAAGACTCTTCGGCTCGTGCCGTCGTCAAAGCTGGACCCGGACTTCCTCGTGGTGGCGATGGCGCTGAAGTCGGCCCGAAGCCACCTCACAGGTTCAGCTACAGGCACCAGCGCCTCAATGTTCAACATCAGCCAGGAGCGCATTCGCGAGACGCCGATCCCGCTTCCTGACCTGGACCGGCAGCGGGAGGTTTCATCCGCCGTGCTGTCCGTTCGCGCGAACGCCGATGCGGCGCGCGCTGAGGCAGCCCGCCTCCGGGATACACGCTCCTGCCTGCTCGCGGGCTTGCTGGACCGCACCATCGACATCGAGTCGACCGAGCAGGAGGTCTGAGCCGTGGCGAAGGGCATTCGAGAGCGCGAGTTCCAGAACCTGATGATCCAGTGGTCCCTCCCAATGGGCTGGGGCTTCGCAGCGGGCAGGTCGTTACCGCGTGAAACGACGCAGACGGTGGTCACCAGCCCTCTGCGGGACGCCATCGTCCGGTTAAACCCTGGGGTGATCGACGGATTAGACGTGGACGCGGTGGTCGAGGAGATCGTCACCACCATCAACGCCGTCGAGGGCGGGCTGGTGCGGGCCAATGAGCAGGTGTTACGCCTGCTGCGTGGGCGTAAGGAATTCCGAGACGCCGACGGTGTGTGGCACGCCCTGAAGGTCATCGACTTTGAGCACCCGACCGCCAACACGCTGGTCGTGTCCGACGAGGTGACCATAACCGTCCCCGGCAAGACTTCCCGCCGGTTCGACCTCGTCTACTGGGTCAACGGTCTGCCTCTGGTCGTGGTCGAGGTGAAGTCCCCGACCGCGAAGTCCGGGTGGACGGACGCTGCTCGCGAGATCAACCACGTATACGCCACCGAGTATCCGTGGTTCTTCACCCCCAACGTCTTCGCCGTCGCCTCCGACGGGCTGAAGCTGCGGTTCGGTGCCGTTGGTGCGCCCACGAACCTCTGGCAACCGTTCCGGTCCACCGTCGACGATGAGAACTTGGCCGGGCAGGCCGACGTGCAACGCTCCGTCGAACTGCTGATGAACCCGGCCACGATCTTAGACATGCTCGCCAACTTCACCCTCTTCGACACTTCCGGAGGTGGCGCGGACAAGAAGTACCTGCCCCGCTACCCGCAGATGGAGGCCGCGCACCTGATCCACCGGCGGGTCCTGGAAGGGGGTTCGAAGGGCCTAATCTGGCACCACCAGGGGTCCGGGAAGACACTACTGATGGTGTTCGCCGCCTCGCTGCTGCTGGCCGACACCCGCACCGAGTCGCCCACAGTCGTCCTGCTCTCGGACCGGACCCAGCTCGTCCGGCAGACCTCCGGAGTGTTCACGTCAGCGATGGGAGACGCTTATTTCCACCAGCCCGCCAGCAGCCATGAGTTGCGTTCCCTGCTGGCCGACGACGTGCGCGGCGTCATCTCCACTACCGTCCACAAGTTCGCCGACGCCGGCAATAACCTGTCGACCCGGGGCAACATCATCGTGCTGGTCGACGAGGCACACCGCACCCAATCCGCAAGGTCGAAATCCCTGGCCGGGCAGATGCGCGCAGCGTTGCCGCATGCGAAATTCTTCGGCATGACCGGCACCCCTGTCAGGAACCTCGCCACCGACACCTTCGCCCTCTTCGGCGAGGAGACCGACCCGGGCAGGGTGCTGCATCGGTACTCGGTGTCCCGGTCTCTGCTGGACGAGGCGACCGTCCCCGTCATGCTCGATCCGCACCCGGTCTCCTTCGAGATTAACGACCAGCCGCTGCAGGCTGAGTTCGACCAGTTCGCCGACGACTTCGACCTCGACGATCCCGACCGAGAGGCCCTCTCCCGCAAGTTCGGGCGCCTCACTTCGGTGTTCGCCAACCCAGACCGCATCCACGCAGTCTGCCAGGACGTTGTGGACCACTACCTAGCCGGCGCCTATCGCAACGGCCTCAAGGCCCAAGTCGTCGCCTACAACCGTGAGCTGGCCGTGGCGTACACGGAAAAGATCAACGAGCTGCTGGCCGGCTTCGAGGCGTCACAGGTGCTCGCCGAGGTCGGGAAGCATGACCGGATCACCGCTGAGGTGAACATCTCCGTCTCGGACTCCAAGGGCGAAGACCCCGCCATGCGGGCGTTCCAGCTCTCGGAGGCCGACGAGGAGGTGCAGAAGCGGCGGTTTCTCAGTTCGAACGACCCGATGTGCTTCCTGGTGGTGACCTCGAAGCTGATGACTGGGTTCGACGCCCCCAACGAGGGCGTCCTCTACCTGGACAAGCCGTTGAAGGCCCACACCTTGTTCCAGACGATCACGCGCCCGAACCGCACCTGGGTGTCCCCGAGCGGGTTTGTGAAGACTTCCGGCGTGGTCGTGGATTACATCGGCCTGGCCGAAGAGGTCCAGCGTGCCGTCGCCGACCCCACCTCGGAGGAGTCCGGCAAGGTAGGCGGGTTCGTCACCGACCTTTCCGGGCTGGTCGCCGAGTTCCGCGCCACTTTTGCTCGCATCGAAGACCTTCTCGTGGACTTGGATGGCGTGGACCTCATCGTTCACGGATATGAGTCCGTGCGAGCCATCAACGTCTTTCTGGACTCCAATCCAGGCGCCGCGGAGGTGTTCACCAAGGACTACCGGCTCCTGGCACGCCTGTACCCGCTCATCAACACCGACAAGCGGGTCGCCAAATACCGGGATGGCTTCGGGCTATTCGGGTCCGTGTATACGACCCTGTTCAAGAAGTCCTCCGACGAGGAGAGAAGGGAACGGTTGGGCGAGCTGGGGCCGATGGTCCTGGAGATCATCAATGCCCACGTCCACTCTTTCTCCGTGGTCGCCTCCCAGGAGGAACCTCTCGTCCTGGACGCCCAGGGCATCGCCATACTCAAGGAGCTGCTGGCCCTCGTCCGCCCGAAGCCCGACAAGGACGACGGCGAGGGCCAGAAGCCGCCGTCCGCGGCGGAGATCTTGGAACACATTAAGGCCGCCCTCGAAAAGGGCGTCGAACCGGGGTCCGCGAAGTACACTGCCCTCGCAGAGCGGATCAAGCAGCTCCGGGACCGGATCATCCAGAACTCTCAGGACGCTCTGGAGTTCCTGGCCGAAGCACTCCGGGTCGCCCGCGCCATCGTGAACGCCGAGAAGCACCCGGACGAAGCCGTCGTCGTGCTGGACGACGACCACGTGGGTGTCCTATCGCGGATCATCCACGACCATGCTCCGTCCGGCCTCACGGTCACGGAGAAGAACCTGGCCGAGGAGATCGACAAGGTGGTCACCCAAACCCTCGCCCGGTCATGGGACAACGCCGACGCTCGCAACCGAGGCGCCCGCCGCGCCACCGCCACGGTCTTCCGCCGGTACAGGTTGAAGCCGGTGGGGGAGCCGTATGACTCCACCGTCTCCTACATCGAAGCCCACTACCTCGTTGACTGACGGACGCACGGAGGTCCGGCAACCTGGCGATTGCCGGACCTCATCGCGCTGCTCGGATCCTGATCTATCCCCTGGACCACGCCTGACGGCAAGCCAGCAAGCAGGTGGCGGACCTCCGGGTGCAGCTCGGCGAGCCGGTTGCGGGCCGCACGGGGGAACGTAGCCAGTCGCGAAGGGCGGAACCGGGCTTGCAGATCCCTAAAAGGTCTGCATCAGAGGCCTCGCTCACATGCGTTCAACCACCATGGAAAACCCACCCCCCGGCCTGTACGATCACAACTGGTCGGGGCTGGTCATATTCGGATGGCAGCAGTGCCGACGAATCGGGGGAAAGTTCGGGGGAGTTCGGTATGGCCGCAGTGGTCGTTTTTGGGCGTGCAGGGAAACGTCCGAGCTGATCGGTGTCTGGCCATTCATCCCCCCTGCGCCGTGCCGTGTCGTCGGCCGGCGGTCGCCTTCGGTCCCGTGCGAGATGTTCTGTGAACGTGAAGCCGTGCGCGGCCCGCGTGCTCGTGGCACGGCGTGTAGGAGGTTGGGAAAGCAATGTCGGCAGCGTCGTTCTCGTTGGTGTGCCTGCCTTATGCCGGGAGCGGGGCCGGGTTCTACCGGCCCTGGAATGCGTTGGGGCTGGAGGGCGGGCAGGTCGTTCCGCTGCAACTGCCCGGGCGGGAGGAGCTGTTCCTCGACGATCCGTACGAGGATGCCGCGGACGCGGCACGGGAGCTGGCGCCGCGGGTCGTCGAGCTCGTCGGGGAGCAGGCGCCCGTCGCGCTGTTCGGGCACAGTCTCGGTGCCGTTCTCGCCTTTGAACTCGCCCGGGAGCTTCTGCGCCTGGGGCACCCCGGGTTGCGGCATCTTTTCGTGAGCGGTTCTCCCGGGCCGTGGAGCGGGCGTACCGAGCGGGCCACCGGGCTCGGGGACGAGGAGTTCATCGAGCGGGTCGGGGAGTTCGCCGGGTACCGGCACGAGGCCTTCGACGATCCCGATCTGCGCGAGATACTGCTGCCCCTGCTCCGGGCCGACGTGGCCATGCACGAGAACTACAAGCCCGCCTCGGACGAGCCGCTGCCGATACCCGTCACCTCGCTGCGCGGCGCCGACGACCAGCTCGTCAGCCGGGCGCAGGCCGAGGAGTGGCGGGCGGCCACCAGCGGGCGCTTCGCCTACCGGGAGGTGCCGGGCGGGCACATGTACCTCGTCGACTCCCCGCAGAGCGTCCTGGAGACGGTCGCACACGAGCTGGGCACCGCCGCCCACGCCGGCTGAGGGGGCGGCGTGCTGTTGCAAGGCAAGACCGCTGTCATCACCGGCGCTGCCCGCGGGCTCGGCCGGGCCTGTGCGGAGCGGTTCGCGCGGGAAGGGGCCGACCTCTTCCTGCTGGACATCGCCGAGGACCTGCCCGGCGTGCCCTATCCGCTCGGTTCGGCCGGCCAGCTCGCGCACACCGCGGCGCTCTGCGAGCGGCACGGTGTCGCCGTCGCCACCGCCGCGGCCGACCTGCGCGACCCGCAGGCCGTCGCCGCGGCCGTGGAGCAGGCGCTCGACCGGTTCGGGACCGTGGAGATCCTCCTCAACAACGCGGGCATCGCCGCGCCCTCCGGCAAGAGCACCCACGAGATCACCGAAGCCGAGTGGTCCCTGATGCTCGACATCGACCTGTCGGGCGCGTGGCGCATGATGAAGGCCGTCGCACCGGCCATGATCGAGCAGCAGGCCGGCAGCATCGTCAACGTCTCCTCGACCGCCGGGCTCGTCGGCTACCGCCACTTCGCCGGATACGTCGCCGCCAAGCACGGCCTCGTCGGCCTGACGAAGGCGGCCGCGCTGGACTACGCGCCGTTCGGCGTGCGCGTGAACGCGCTCTGCCCCGGATCCGTACGCGACGACCTGGCCGTAGAGGGCCGCATGCTGTCGGAGATCGCCCGCTCGCTCGACGTCCCGGTCGGCGAGCACGAGGACGTCTTCGTCCGGGACCAGCCGATGAACGCGCTCATCGAGCCGGAGGACGTGGCGGGCGCGGCCGTCTGGCTCGCCGGGGACGACTCCCGCCAGGCCACCGGGACGGTCCTCACCGTCGACGGCGGGTTCAGCGCCCGCTGACCGGATCGCTCACCTCCCTCACCGCAACTCTTCTCGCAGGAGGCCTCCCATGGCCACAGCCACCCCACCACCCTCCACGCGAACGCCCCGGGCAGCCGCGTTGCGCCGGGCCTGCCACAGCCTGACCGTCCGCGCGGACCGCCCCGTCGACGCCGTGCGGGCCGCCCGCCGTCTGCAGGACGCCGCCGCGCTGCGGCTGTGGACCCTGCGCCTGCCGGTGGACTCCCAGGATCCCGCCGGGCGGGCCCGGGTCCGCGCCGAGGCCGAGCGGCCCGTGCGCCCGGACGACGGGGCGCCCCGTGCCGTCCTGATCGAGTACGCCGACGGGCTCGCCGACCTCGTCCTCGTCGCCGCCCGGTCCCTGGTACCGCTCAAGACCCTCGAACGGCTGGCCGCGCTGGTGCTCGACGGGGCCGAGGGCGCCGGGGAGCCGGCGCCCGTGCCCACCGGCCGGACGCTGCCCGCCGGGCGCGTGCCGCGCACCGACAGGCCCGGCCCGGAATGGGGCCTCGGCACACCCGCCCGGGCCGGCCGCTTCGGGACCGTACCGGTTGCCTTCGAGGCCGACGGCGACGACGACGCCCTTCTCCTCGCCGCCGTGTCGCTCACGCTGGCCCGCTACGGCGCCCAGCCGGAGGTGACGGTCGCCGTCCAGGACGCCGACTCCGCCGACGGCTTCCGCCCCTTGGCCGTCACCGTGGACGAGGACGACACGGTCGCCGCCCACCTCCAGCGGTGCCGCGTCCCGCGCGGAACCGCCTCCGCCGACGACCCGGCCGTCGCCGTGGTCCTCACGCCGGCACGGCCCGGCGCCCACTACCGCCCGTTCCTGGCGCCCCCCGCGCCCCTCACCCTCCACTTCGTGCGGCAGCAGGACGGCTCGTACACCGGCACCTGCTGGTACGACGAGGGCGCCGTGGCCCCCGCGATCGGCGAGATGTTCGCCGCCCGCGTCGAGCGCGCCGCCCGGCAGCTGGCCGTGCTGCCCGGGGACGGACCCCTCGCCGGCGTCGGACTCCTGGACGCCGACGAGGCCCTCGACGTCCTCCGCCTCGGCGGCCTCGGCACCACGCACCACGGAACCGGATCCGGCTCGTCCGGCACGATCCACGGCCGGATCGCGGAGACGGCCCGCAGCCGGCCCGACGCCGTCGCGGTCACCGACGGGCAGCAGGAGCTGACCTACCGGCAGCTCGACGAGCGGGCCGAGCGGATGGCCGCCGGGCTGACTGCGCTCGGCGTGGAGGCCGGGACCGGTCGGGTGGGGGTGTGCCTGGAGCGTGACGCCACGCTCGTCGTCACCCTGCTCGCCGTGCTGAAGGCGGGCTGCGCCTACGTCCCCATGGACAGCCGCTACCCCGACGAACGGCTCCGCAACACCACCACCGACGCGGGCGTCGGCGTGGTGATCGGCGACCCCGGGCAGTTCCCGCGCATCGACGGCGTACGCGTCGTCACCCCCGCCGAACTCATGGAATCCGGCGCGCCGGGGGAGCGGGAGGATCGGGAGGAGAGCGCCGACGACGGCCTCGCCGCCTACGTCATCTACACCTCCGGCTCCACCGGCCGCCCCAAGGGCGTCGTGGTGCCGCACCGCAACGTCACCGCCCTCGTCGAGGCCACCGCACCGGACTTCGGGCTCGGCCCCGACGACGTGTGGACCCTCTTCCACTCCACCGCCTTCGACTTCTCCGTATGGGAGATCTGGGGCGCCCTGCTCACGGGCGGCCGGCTCGTCGTCGTCCCGTACTGGGTGACGCGCGCCCCCGACGAGTTCCACGAGCTGCTGGCCGGGCAGCGGGTCACGGTCCTCAGCCAGACCCCGTCGGCCTTCGCCCAGCTCGTCGAGGCCGATCGCCAGTCCGCCTCGGCAGCCGGACCCGCTGGACCCGCCGGATCCGTCGCACCCGCCGCGCTCGGCGCACTCCGGCTGGTCGTCTTCGGCGGCGAGCCGCTCGACGTGACGATGCTCGCCCAGTGGCTCACCCGGCACTCCCACACCCGGTGCCGCCTGGTGAACATGTTCGGCATCACCGAGACCACCGTCCACGTCACCGCGCAGACCGTCACCCCCTCCGACGTGATCGCCCGCTCCCGGTCCGTGGGCCGGGCGCTGCCCGGCTGGTCGGTGTCCGTGCGCGACCAGCGCGGGCGCGTCCTGCCGCCCGGCGCGTCCGGCGAGATCTACGTCGGCGGGGCCGGGGTGGCCGACCGCTACCTGGGCCGCCCGGAACTCACCGCCGAGCGCTTCGTCGTCGACGCGCTCACCGGCGAGCGCGTCTACCGCAGCGGCGACCGCGGCCGGCTCGCGCCGGACGGCCGCCTCGACCACCTGGGCCGCCTCGACAACCAGGTCAAGGTCCGCGGCCACCGCATCGAGCTCGACGAGATCCGCTCCGTGCTGCTCGCCGAACCGACGGTCGGCGGGGCCGCCGTGGTCCTGCGCCAGGACACGCCGGGGGACGCGGCGAGCACCCGGATCCATGCGTACGTGGTGCTCACCGACGGCGGTACGGAGAAGGACGCGTACGAAGCGGCGCGCCGGGTGCTGCCGGACTACATGATGCCGGCCACCTTCACCGCGATCCCCGCGATACCGCTGACCATCAACGGCAAGGTCGACACCGCCCGGCTGCCCGAACCCGGCGCCCGCCAGGCCGTCGCACAGCCGTCCCCCACGAGCACCGTCCCGGAGGCCGCTGAGGCGGCTGAGGCCGCTGGGGGCGGAGACGGCGGTGAGCTCGGAGCGCAGCTCCTCGAACTGTGGTCCGGCCTCCTGGGCGTCGACGTGCGCCCCGAGGACAACTTCTTCGAGCTGGGCGGCAATTCGCTGCTCGTCGTCCGCCTGCTCTCGGAGATGAAGTCCAGGGGCCTGCCCAAGGTGACGATGCGGCAGTTCTACAGCAACTCCACCGCCTCCAAGTTCATCGACCTCGTCGACGGACTCGGCTGAACACCGGCGGGCGGGAACGAAAGGGGGCGGGGCCCGGTCTTCACGACCGGGCCCCGCCCCTTTCCCGCTACCTCCCTAGCGCACGAGCTTGCTCAGCTTCTCCGCCAGGACCGGCCCGATGACCCGCAGTGATTCGGGCGTCGCCATCGCGGCGTGCTCGCAGTCGACCTCGTGGAAGTCGACCGCCCCGTCGAAGTACGGGTCCCACACGCCCGGCGTGAGCACGTCCTTCGGCTTGTCCGTGGCGGCGAAGACCAGGGCGTCGGCCGTCACCCGCCCGTGCCGGTACTCGGGGCTGATGCGGATGTCATTGATCATCACGTTGAGGATCGCGGTGATCTGCTCCTCCTCGAAGTCCGCGAAGACCGAGTTCCGCTCCCGGGCGATCGCGACGAACCGCTCGTACGTGACCGGCTCGCCCGCCACCTGGCCCGGCAGGGCGTCCGTGTCCACGCCGAGCGCCTTGAGCAGCGTCAGGTAGACCATGGACGCGTCCAGCGTCGCCTCCTCCGCCAGCTCCTCCTCCGTCCTGGGCCGGGCGGGCTGGGCGTCCAGGATGACGACCAGCGGCACCTCCCGGCCGCGCTCGCGCAGCTTCGCGGCCATGGCGTGGGCCACGACGCCGCCGAAGGACCAGCCCAGCAGGTAGTAGGGCCCCTCCGGCCGGATCCGGGTGATCTCGCCGATGTAGTCCTCGGCCACCTCCTCGACGGACCGCGGCAGATGGTCCGGCTCGGACAGCCCGCGCGCCTGGATGCCGTAGACCGGGAAGTCCGGGTCCAGGTGCGGGAGCAGACCGGCGTACGACCAGCTCAGGCCGCCGCCGGGGTGGATGCAGAACAGCGGCGCGTGCCGGCCCTGCGGACGCAGCGGCAGGACCACGTCGAACGCGTCGCTCCCGCTCTCGCCGCCGTCGATCCGGCGTGCCAGTCCGGCCACCGTCGGCGTCTCGAACAGGGCCCGCAGCGGCAGTTCGACCCCCAGCACCGCACGGATGCGGCTGATCAGCCGGGCGCCGAGCAGCGAGTGCCCGCCCAGGTCGAAGAAGCCCTCGTCGACGCCGACCCGGTCGACGCCCAGCACCTCGCGGAACAGGGCGCCGAGCACCTCCTCGCGCGGGGTGCGCGGCGCGCGCCCGCCGGTGGAGGCGTAGTCCGGTGCTGGCAGCGCCCGCCGGTCCAGCTTGCCGTTGGGCGTGAGCGGCAGCGCGGGGACGGTCAGGACCGCCGACGGCACCATGTACTCCGGCAGGCGCCGGCGCAGCAGGTCACGCGACTCCGGCGCACCGGGCATCGTGCCGTCACCCGGCACGACGTAGGCCACCAGCCGCCGGTCTCCCGGCGTGTCCTCGCGGACCACCACGACGGCCTGCGACACGCCGGGCTGCTCGCACAGCGCGGCCTCGATCTCGCCGGGCTCGATGCGGAACCCGCGGACCTTGACCTGCTGGTCCGCCCGGCCGATGTACCTCAGGCTGCCGTCCCGGTCCCAGCTGACCAGGTCGCCGGTGCGGTACATCCGCTCGCCGGCCGGACCGTAGGGGTCGGCCACGAAGCGCTCGGCGCTCAGCCCGGGCCGGCCCAGGTAGCCGAGAGCCAGACCGGATCCGGCGATGTACAGCTCTCCGGGCACGCCCGGCGGCACCAGGCCCAGCCGCTCGTCCAGCACGTACGTGCGGGTGTTGGCGATCGGCGCGCCGATGACGGGGGCGGCGCCGGCCCGTACGGGGGCGGCGGTGGACCAGATGGTGGTCTCTGTCGGCCCGTAGAGGTTCGTCACCTCCGCCGCGTGCGCGGTCAGCGTCCGCGCGAGGTCGGACGGCAGGGCCTCGCCGCCGACGAGGACCCGCAGCCCGTCGAGCGCGTCGGGCCGCTCCTCGGCGAGGGCACGCCACAGGGTCGGCGTGGCCTGCGCGATGGACGCCTTGCTGCCGACGACGAGGTCGGCCAGCGCCTGCGGGGTCCGCACCGTGTCGCGGTCGGCCAGCACCAGCGCCGCACCGCTGATCAGCGGCAGATAGATCTCCAGCGCGGAGATGTCGAACCCGACGGTCGTCACCCCGACCCAGCGGTCACCGGCGTCCAGCGGGAAGCGCACGGCCATGTCCGCGAGGAAGTTCACCAGCGCGCCGTGCGGCACGACGACGCCCTTGGGAGTGCCGGTGGAGCCCGAGGTGTAGATCACGTAGGCCGGGTGGGACGGCCGCGGCCGCCGCCCGGGGTCGGTGTCCGGCTGCGCGGCGAGAGCCGCGGCCGTCTCCGGGCCGTCGAGGGCGACGACGCAGGCCGCCTCCGGCTCGGGCAGCAGCCCCGCGAGCGCACCGGTGGTGACGACCAGGGCCGGAGCCGCGTCCGTGACCACGTGGGCCACCCGGTCCGCCGGGTACTCGGGGTCGACGGGCAGGTAGGCCGCGCCGGTCTTGAGGACGCCGAGGAGGGTGACGATCAGGTCCGGAGTGCGTTCGAGGAGTACGGCGACGGTGCGGTCCGGTCCGGCGCCGCGGCCGGTCAGCCAGTGCGCCATCCGGTTGGCCCGCGCGTCGAGCTCCGCGTACGTCAGCTCCACGCCGTCGACGACGAGCGCGGTGACCCCCGGCGTACGGGCGGCCTGCGCGGCGAACAGCTCCGCGACCGTCGCGTCCGGGACCTCCCGGACGGTGTCGTTCCACTCGGTGTGGACCAGCGCCCGTTCGCGGTCGGTGAGGACCTCGGCCCGGGCGATGGGGCGGTCCGGGTGGGCGACGAGGGCGTGGAGAAGGGCCGTCCAGCGGGTGGTGAGGGCAGAGACGGTGGCGGGGTCGAAGAGGTCAGTGGCGTACTCCGCGTACCCGTCGATGCCGGCGGCACGGCCGTGCGCGTCCTGCTTCTCGGCGAGGCTGAGGGTCAGGTCGACACGGGAGACGCCGGTGGCGGCGGGCTCGGGCCGGGCCGTCAGACCCGGCAGGGCGAAGTCCGCCCGGGCGTTGTTCTGCCAGGCCAGCATGATCTGGAACAGCGGGTGATGGGCCGTCGAGCGCTGCGGGTTGAGCTCTTCCACGAGGTGCTCGAACGGCACGTCCTGGTGGGCGTACGCCGCCAGGCTCGTCTCCCGCACGCGGGCGATGAGCTCGGCGAACGTCGGGTCGCCCGACGTGTCCGTGCGCAGCACCAGCGTGTTGACGAAGTCGCCGATCAGATCGTCGAGCGCCTGGTCCGTGCGGCCGGCGATCGGCGAGCCGAGCGGAATGTCCGTGCCCGCGCCGAGCCGCGTGAGCAGGGTGGCCAAGGAGGCCTGCAGCACCATGAAGACCGTGGCGTCGTGGGCACGGGCCAGGTCGTTCAGGGCCCGGTGCAACCCGGCGTCCAGCTCGAAGTGCAGGACGTCGCCCGTGTAGCTGGCGTGCGCGGGACGCGGCCGGTCGGTGGGCAGGGTCACCTGCTCCGGGAGACCGGCCAACTGCTCGCGCCAGTACGCGACCTGGCCGCTGAGGACGCTGTCCGGGTCGGAGGCGTCGCCGAGCAGCTCGCGCTGCCACAGCGTGTAGTCCGCGTACTGCACCGGCAGCGGCTGCCAGCCGGGCTCCTCGCCACGGCTCCGCGCGGCGTAGGCATCCGCGAGGTCACGCGCCAGCGGCGCCAGGGACCAGCCGTCACCGGCGATGTGGTGCAGCAGGATCAGCAGCACGTGCTCCGCCGGTCCGGTGCCGAACAGCCAGGCACGCACGGGGATGTCGGTGCTCAGGTCGAACGCGTGGCGCGCGGCCTGGGCCATCCGCTCGTCGAGCTCACGCTCGTCGACGTCCTGGACCTCCCAGCCGAGGCGGGTGTCCGCGGCGGCGAGGACCGTCTGCCGGGGCTCGCCGTCCACCTGGGTGAACAGGGTCCGCAGCGACTCGTGGCGTGCCACGACGTCGCCGAGTGCGGCCTCCAGGGCCTGGCGGTCGAGGTCGCCGGTCAGGCGCAGGGCCATCGGCATGTTGTACGTCGCCGAGGGGCCCTCCAGCTCGTGCAGGAACCACAGGCGCTGCTGCGCGAACGACAGCGGCAGCACCTCGGGACGCACCGCGGGCACCAGCTCCGCCCGCCGCGGCCCGCTGGCCTTGTCGAGCCGCTCGGCCAGACCGGCCACGGTCGGGGTTTCGAACAGGGCCCGCAGCGGCAGCTCGACGCCGAGCGCCCTGCGGATGCGGCCGACCAGGCGCGTGGCGAGCAGCGAGTGCCCGCCCAGGCCGAAGAAGCCGTCGTCCACGCCGACCCGGTCCAGCTCCAGGACCTCGGCGAACAGGCCGCACAGCAGCTCTTCGCGCGGGGTGCGCGGACCGCGGTCCACGACGGGGGCGTAGTCCGGCTCCGGCAGGGCCGCCCGGTCCAGGGCGCCGTCGGGCGTGAGCGGCAGCACGGGCACCGCCACGACCGCCGACGGCACCATGGGCGCGGGCAGCTGGTACCTGAGGTCCTCGCGGACGCGGGCCGCGGAGAACTCGGTCGCGACGACCGGCACCACGTAGGCGACCAGTCGCCGGTCGCCGGGCGTCTCCTCGCGGACCGTCACCGCCGCCTGCGCCACGCCGGGCCGGCCGCGCAGCGCGGCCTCGACCTCGGCGGGGTCGACGAGGACGCCGTGGACGGTGACCCGGCCGTCGGTACGGCCGACCAGCCGCACCCGGCCGGCGCCGTCCCGCCGCGCCACGTCCCCGGTGCGGAACATCCGCGTCCCCGCCGGACCGTGGGGGTCGGCGACGGCGGCGGCGCCGGCCGTCGGGGCGGGGCCGGCGACGTAGAGCTCACCGGGCACGCCCGCCGGCACGAAGCGCAGCCGCTCGTCCAGGACGTACGACCGGGGCGCGACGAGCGGGAGTCCGGCGGCGCCGAACGTCTCCACCACCCGGCGCCCGGCCGACCACTGCTCGATCAGGCCGGTCGGGTACGGCTCGGCGCCGACGATCAGCGTGGTGAGGTCCGTCAGCCGCTCGGCGGAGCCGCCGGGCAGCGCCGCCAGCACCGGGGGCGCGACGAGCGCGTGGGTGATCCGGCGGTCGGCCAGCTCCCGGGCCAGCTCCTCGCCGGCGGGACGCTCCCGGCCGGCGAACACCAGGGTGGCACCCGGGGCGAGGGCCGTGACGAGCTCGAGCACGGCCGTCCCCGACGCCGGCGAAGCCAGCGCCAGCACACGGGCGTCAGCGTTCGCGACGCCCTCGCGCCGCAGCGACGCGGCCAGATCCGCGATGCCCTCGTGCGGGACCACCACGCGCTCGGAACCCGAGATGGGCAGCACACAGGCCGGCAGCTCCGGCCGGAGCGACTGCCCCGGCTCGGTGTCCGGCTGCGCGGCGAGGGCGGCGGCCGTCTCCGGGTGGTCGAGGAGGACGACGTCGGCGGCCGCGCCGCCCGCCAGGTCCGCGAGCGGACCGGCGGTGACGACCAGGTCCGGCGCGGCGTCGGTGAGCAGACGGCTCACGTACGCCGCCGGATATCCGGGGTCGAGCGGCAGGTAGGCCGCGCCGGCCTTGAGGATGCCCAGGAGGGTGACGATCAGGTCCGGGGTGCGTTCGAGGAGGACGGCGACGGTCCGGTCGGGTCCGGTGCCCTGGCCGGTCAGCCAGTGCGCCATCCGGTTGGCCCGCGCGTCGAGCTCCGCGTACGACAGCTCCACGCCGCCGCCCTCCAGCGCGACCGCGTCCGGCGTACCGGCCACCTGAGCCAGGAACGACTCGATCAGGGTCGGCGCGCCTGCAGGAAGGTCGCCGGACGTCTTCGCCCCGGCCGCTTCCGCGAGGAAGCGCTCGTGCTCCTCGGCGGTGAGGATGTCGGCCTCACCGACAGGCCGCTCGGGCTGAGCGACGAAGGCGTGCAGAAGGGCCGTCCAGCGTGCGGTGAGGCCGGTGACGGTGTCGAGGTCGAAGAGATCGGTGGAGTACTCGGCGAAGGCGTCGATGCCGTCCGGCCGGCCCTCGCCGTCGTGACGCTCGACGAGGCTGAGCGTCAGGTCGAGGCGCGAGACCCCGGTGGTGGCGGCCTCGGGCCGGACCGTCAGACCCGGTAGGGCGAAGTCCGCCTGCTCGTTGTTCTGCCACGCCAGCATCACCTGGAACAGCGGGTGATGGGCGGTGGAGCGCTGCGGGTTGAGCTCCTCCACGAGGTGCTCGAACGGTACGTCCTGGTGGGCGTACGCGGCCAGGCTCGTCTCCCGTACCCGGGCGATGAGCTCGGCGAACGTCGGGTCGCCCGACGTGTCCGTGCGCAGCACCAGGGTATTGACGAAGTCGCCGATCAGATCGTCGAGCGCCTGGTCCGTGCGGCCCGCGATGGGCGAGCCCAGCGGAATGTCCGTGCCCGCGCCCAGGCGCGTCATCAAGGCCGCCAGAGCCGCCTGCAGCACCATGAACACCGTGGCGTCATGGGCCCGCGCGAGATCCGTGAGACCCCTGTGCAGCTCGGCGTCGATCGCGAACTGCGCGATGTCACCGGTGTAGCTGGACTGTGCAGGGCGCGGCCGGTCGGTGGGCAGGGTCACCTGCTCCGGGAGACCGGCCAACTGCTCGCGCCAGTACGCGACCTGGCCGCTGAGGACGCTGTCCGGGTCGGTGGCCTCGCCGAGCAGCTCGCGCTGCCACAGCGTGTAGTCCGCGTACTGCACCGGCAGCGGCTGCCAGCCGGGCTCCTCGTCCCGGCAGCGCGCGGTGTAGGCCGCGACCAGGTCACGGGCCAGCGGCGCCAGGGACCAGCCGTCACCCGCGATGTGGTGCAGCAGGATCAGCAGCACGTGCTCGGCCGGTCCGGTGGCGAACAGCCGGGCCCGGACGGGCAGATCGACCGCGAGGTCGAAGGTGTCACGTGCGGCGGCCTCGAGGGCCGCGGGGAGCTCCTCCTCGGTGGTGTGCAGCAGTTCCCAGTCGACGCGCGCGTCCCCGGCGGCGAGGACCGTCTGCCGGGCCGCACCGTCGGTCTTGGTGAAGACCGTGCGCAGCGACTCGTGGCGTGCCACGACGTCGCCGAATGCGGCTTCCAGGGCCTGGCGGTCGAGGTCGCCGGTCAGGCGCAGGGCCATCGGCATGTTGTACGTCGCCGAGGGGCCCTCCAGCTCGTGCAGGAACCACAGGCGCTGCTGCGCGAACGACAGCGGCAGCACCTCGGGACGTCCGCCCGCCGTCAGGGCCGGCCGCACCGGCCCGCCGTCGGCGAGCCGCTCCGCCAGCCGGGCCGGCGTCGGGGCCTCGAACACGGTACGGACGGAGACCTCGGCGCCCAGGCCGTCGCGGACCCGGCTGACCAGGCGCATCACCATCAGCGAATGGCCGCCCAGCGCGAAGAAGTCGTCGTCGGCGCCGACCTCGTCCAGGCCCAGCACCTCGGCGAACGCCGCGCACAGCGCCCGCTCCCGGTCCGTACGCGGTGCCCGGCCGGACACCGCACGCGTGAAGTCGGGTTCGGGCAGGGCCTTGCGGTCGAGCTTGCCGTTCGCGGTGAGCGGCAGCCCGGTCAGCGTGACGAAGGCCGCGGGGACCATGTACTCGGGCAGCGAGGCGTGCAGGGCCGCACGGATCCCGTCCGTGTCGAGCCCGTCCCGCTCCCCGTCGCCGGCGGCGGGCACCACGTAGGCGACCAGCCGGTTCTGCCGTGCCACGACGACCGCGCGGGCGACCGACGGGTGCCGGGTGAGCGCCGCCTCGATCTCGCCGAGCTCGATGCGGAAGCCACGGATCTTGACCTGGTCGTCCAGCCGGCCGAGGAACTCCAGCACCCCGGCCCGCGTCCAGCGGGCGAGGTCGCCGGTGCGGTACATGCGCTCGCCCGGCGCGCCGAAGGGATCGGCCGTGAACCGCTCGGCCGTCAGTCCGGGGCGGCCCAGGTAGCCGTGGGCCAGCTGCGTGCCGGCCAGGTACAGCTCGCCCGCCACGCCCGGCGGGACCGGCCGCAGCGCCGCGTCGAGCACGTACGTCCGCGTGTTCCACACCGGCCGGCCGATCGGCACCACTCCGCCGCCCGCGTCCGTGGCCGGGGCGGTCTGCCAGAAGGTGACGTCCACCGAGGCCTCGGTGGGGCCGTAGAGGTTGTGCAGCTCGGCGTCGACGGTCGCGTGGAAGCGGTCCGCCAGCTCGGCCGGCAGCGCCTCACCGCTGCACATCACCCGGCGCAGACCGGTGCAGCGCGCGGCGGCGGGCTCGGCGAGGAAGACGTCCAGCATGGACGGCACGAAGTGGGCCGTCGTGACGCCCCGCTCCTGGATCAGGCCCGCCAGGTAGGCGGGGTCCTTGTGCCCCTCGGGGGCGGCCACCACCAGCGTCGCGCCGGTGATCAGCGGCCAGAAGAACTCCCACACGGACACGTCGAAGCTCGACGGCGTCTTCTGCAGCACCCGGTCGTCGGCCCCGAGGCCGTAGGCGTGCTGCATCCACAGGAGGCGGTTGACGATGCCCCGCTGCGGGACGATGACGCCCTTGGGGGTGCCGGTGGAACCCGAGGTGTAGATCACGTACGCCGGGAGCTCCGGGGAGAACGTCACGGCCGGACCGCCGTCCGCGCCGTCCGCCCCCCGCGTCACCTCGGCGACGAGAGCGGGATCGTCGAGGACGAAGGCCGGACGGGCGTCGGCGCGCATGAAGGCGAGGCGCTCGGCCGGGTAGTCCAGATCCAGCGGCAGATAGGCCGCACCGGCCTTGTGCACGGCGAGCAGGGCGACGACCAGCTCGACCGAGCGGGGCAGCGCCACGCCGACGGTGCCGCCGGGGCGGACCCCGCGCTCGACCAGCAGGTGCGCCAGCCGGTTCGCGCGGGCGTCGAGCTGCGCGTAGGTCAGCTCGGCGTCCCCGAAGACGAGCGCGGTGGCCTGCGGCGTACGGGCGGCCTGGGCGGCGAACAGCTCCGGCAGCGTCGTGGCCGGCACGTCCTGAGCGGTGGCGTTCCACTCGGTGACGACCTGGTCGTACTCGTCGGAGGTGAGGATGCCGGCCGTGCCGACGGGCTCGTCGGGGTGAGCCGCGAGGGTGTGCAGGAGACGGGTCCAGCGCTCGACGAGCGTGCGGACGGTCGCGGCGTCGAAGAGGTCCGTCGCGTACTCGGCCATCGCCGTGATCCCGGCGGGCCCGCCCTCGTCGTCGCGGCTCTCGGCGAGGCTGAGGGTCAGGTCGAGGCGGGAGACGCCGGTCGCCGAGTGCACGGGCCGGGCCGTGAGGCCGGGCAGCGCGAAGTCGGCCTGGGCGTTGTTCTGCCAGGAGAGCATGACCTGGAACAGCGGGTGGTGCGCCGTGGAGCGCTGCGGGTTGAGCTCTTCCACGAGGTGCTCGAACGGTACGTCCTGGTGGGCGTACGCCGCGAGGCTGGTCTCCCGCACCCGGGCGATGAGCTCGGTGAACGTCGGGTCGCCCGAGGTGTCCGTGCGCAGGACGAGGGTGTTGACGAAGACGCCGACGAGGTCGTCGAGCGCCTGGTCGGTACGGCCGGCGATCGGCGAGCCGAGCGGAATGTCCGTACCGGCGCCCAGACGCGTGAACAGGGTCGCCAGAGCCGCCTGGAGAACCATGAACACCGTGGCGTCGTGCGCGCGGGCCAGGTCGTTCAGGGCCCGGTGCAGTTCGGCGTCCAGCTCGAAGTGCAGGACGTCGCCGGTGTAGCTGGCGTGCGCGGGGCGCGGCCGGTCCGTGGGCAGGGTCACCTGCTCCGGGAGGTCCGCCAGCTGCTCGCGCCAGTAGGCGACCTGGCCGCTGAGCAGGCTGTCGGGGTCGGTGGCGTCGCCGAGCAGCTCGCGCTGCCACAGCGTGTAGTCCGCGTACTGCACCGGAAGGGGCTCCCAGCCGGGCTCCCCGCCCTGGCAGCGCGCCGTGTACGCGGCGACCAGGTCCTCGGCCAGCGGCGCGACCGACCAGCCGTCACCCGCGATGTGGTGCAGCAGGATCAGCAGCACGTGGTCCGTCGGACCGGTGCCGAACAGCCAGGCGCGGACGGGGATGTCGGTGCTCAGGTCGAACGCGTGGCGCGCGGCCCGCGACATCCGCTCGTCGAGCTCACGCTCGTCGACCTCCTCGACCTCCCAGCCGAGGCGGGCGTCCGCGGCGGCGAGGACCGTCTGCCGGGGCTCGCCGCCGGTGTGGCCGAAGACCGTGCGCAGCGACTCGTGGCGTGCGACGACGTCGCCGAGCGCGGCCTGCAGGGCGGCGCGGTCGAGGTCGCCGGTCAGGCGCAGCGCCAGCGGCATGTTGTAGGTGGCCGACGGCCCTTCCAGCGTGTGGAGGAACCACAGGCGCTGCTGGGCGTACGACAGGGGCAGCACGTCCGGGCGCACCGCGGGCACCAGCTCCGCGCGCCGCGGCCCGCCGGCCCCGTCGAGCCGCTCGGCCAGGCCGGCGACCGTGGGGGACTCGAACAGGTCCCGCAGTGGCACCTCGACGCCGAGCACGGTACGGATGCGGCTGACCAGGCGCGTGGCGAGCAGCGAGTGCCCGCCCAGGTCGAAGAATCCGTCGTCCGCGCCGACCCGGTCCAGGCCGAGCACCTCGGCGAACAGGGCGCACAGCGCCTCCTCGCGCGGGGTGCGCGGGGCGCGCCCGGTGACGAGGCCGGAGAAGTCGGGCGCGGGCAGGGCCTTGCGGTCCAGCTTGCCGTTGAGCGTCAGGGGCAGCGCGGAAAGGGTCACGACCGCCGACGGCACCATGTACTCCGGCAGCCGCTGCCGCAGCGCGTCCCGTGCCGCGGACGGCGGCAGTTCCGCGCCGTCCGCCGTGACGACGTAGGCCACCAGACGGCGGTCGCCCTCCTGGACCTCGTGGACGAGCACGGCGGCCTGGGTCACCCCGGGCAGCTCGCGCAGCGCGGACTCGACCTCGCCGGGCTCGATCCGGAAGCCCCGGACCTTGACCTGGTGGTCGGCCCGGCCGACGAACTCCAGCCGGCCGTCGCGGTTCCAGCGCGCCAGGTCGCCGGTGCGGTACATCCGCGCCCCCGCCGGACCGTACGGGTCGGCGACGAAGCGCTGGGCGCTGAGCGCGGGCTGGTGGATGTAGCCGCGCGCCATGCCGGCGCCGGAGACGTACAGCTCACCCGCGACCCCGGGCGGCACCAGCCGCAGCCGGTCGTCCAGGACGTAGACGCGCTTGTTCGCGACCGGGCGGCCGATGGGCAGCGCCGGCTCGAGGGCGCGGCCCGGCTCCATGACGTGCAGCGAGGCGAAGGTGGTGGTCTCGCCGGGGCCGTAGCCGTTGACGACCACGACGTCCGGGCAGGCGTCCATCACCCGCCGGACCGCGGCGGGCGGCACCACTTCACCGCCGGTGAAGACCTGGCCCATGTGGCGGAAGGCCTCCGGGCACTCCTCGGCCATCACCTTGAACAGACCGGCGGTGATCCACATCGAGGTGATGCGGTGCTCGACGATGACGTCGCGCAGGCCCGCGGCGTCGAGCCGTACGTCCGGCGCGATCACGACCTGGCCGCCGAGCAGCAGCGGGACCCACAGTTCGAAGGGCAGGGCGTCCCAGGCGGTCGGCGAGTGGAGCAGGACGCGCCCGGCGTGCCGGCCCACGTCGGGGTCGTCGCTCAGCGCCGCGATGGCGGCGTGCGTGAGCGCGATGCCCTTCGGCTTGCCGGTCGAGCCGGACGTGTAGACGACACACGCCAGCTGATCGGGCGAGGCGGGAGTCGCGAAGTCGCGGGCCGCGGCGGCGGGGACGTCGGCGTCCCCGGCGTCGTCGCCCAGCAGCAGCACCTGCTCCCCGGGCACGAACTGCGGCACGCGCGACGGCGAGTCGGTCAGCAGCAGCGAGACGTCGTTGTCGGCCCACATCAGGCGGACCTGGCTCTCGGGGTACCGCTCATCCAGCGAGACGTACGTGCCGCCCGCCTTCACCACGGCCAGGACGGCGACGACGAAGCCGACGGAACGCGGCATGGCGATCGCCACGACCTGCTCCGTGCCGACGCCCCGGTCGACCAGGTCCCGGGCGAGCCGGTTCGCCCGCGCGTCGAGCTGCGCGTACGTGAGCGAGGCCGCGCCCGCGACGACGGCGACGGCGTGCGGGTCCAGCCCGACCCGCTCCTCGAACGCCTCGACGAGGGTCCTCGCCGGGACGGGCCGCCGCGCGGCGTCCCAGTCGGCCCGGATCCGGTCGTGCTCCCCGGCGGTGAGGACGTCGGCGTCGGTGACGGGCCGGTCGGGGTGGGCGGCGAGCGTGTCGAGGAGGCCGGTCAGCCGGGTGGTCAGGGTGGTGACGGTCCCGGCGTCGAAGAGGTCCGTGGCGTACTCGGCGAAGGCGTCGATGCCGGCGGGCCGGCCCTGCGCGTCCTGCTTCTCGGCGAGGCTGAGGGTCAGGTCGACGCGCGAGACGCCGGTGGCGGTGGGCTCGGTCCGTACCTGCAGACCGGGCAGCGAGAAGTCCGCCTCCGCGTTGTTCTGCCAGGCCAGCATCACCTGGAACAGCGGGTGGTGGGAGGTGGAGCGCTGCGGGTTGAGTTCCTCGACGAGGTGCTCGAACGGTACGTCCTGGTGGGCGTACGCGGCCAGGCTCGTCTCCCGCACCCGGGCGATGAGCTCGCTGAACGTCGGGTCGCCGGAGGTGTCCGTGCGCAGGACGAGGGTGTTGACGAAGACGCCGACGAGATCGTCGAGGGCCTGGTCGGTGCGGCCGGCGATCGGCGAGCCGAGCGGAATGTCCGTGCCGGCACCCAGCCGCGTCAGCAGGGTCGCCAGAGCAGCCTGGAGGACCATGAACACCGTGGCGTCATGGGCCCGGGCCAGGTCGACGAGCCGCTGGTGCAGCGCCGCGTCGAGCGCGAAGCACACCACGTCGCCGGTGTAGCTGGCGTGCGCGGGGCGCGGCCGGTCGGTGGGCAGGGTGACCTGCTCCGGGAGACCGGCCAACTGCTCGCGCCAGTAGGCGACCTGGCTGCTGAGCAGGCTCTCGGGGTCGGTGGCGTCGCCGAGCAGCTCGCGCTGCCACAGCGTGTAGTCGGCGTACTGCACCGGCAGTGGCTGCCGGCCGGACTCCTCGCCCTGGCAGCGCGCCGTGTAGGCCGCGACCAGGTCGGCGGCGAGCGGCGCCATGGACCAGCCGTCACCCGCGATGTGGTGCAGCAGGATCAGCAGCGTGTGGTCCTCCGGACCGGTACTGAACAGCCAGGCGCGGACGGGGATGTCGGTGCTCAGGTCGAACGCGTGGCGCGCGGCCTCCCGCAGGGCCGGTGCGAGCTCCTCCCGTGTGACGTCGGCGGCGTGCAGCTCCATCCGCGCCCGGCTCGTGTCCAGGATCAGCTGACGCGGCCCGTCCTCGCCCTCCGCGAGGATCGTGCGCAGCGACTCGTGGCGTGCCACGACGTCGTCCAGCGCGGCCTGGAGCGCCTCGCGGTCGAGGTCGCCGGTCAGCGTCAGGGTCAGCGGCATGTTGTAGGTGGCCGAGGGGCCCTCCAGCTTGTGGAGGAACCACAGGCGCTGCTGCGCGTAGGACAGGGGCAGCACGTCCGGGCGCACCGCGGGCACCAGCTCCGCCCGCGCCGGGCCGCCCGGGCCCGTACCGCCGTCGAGGTGCTCGGCCAGGCCTGCGGCCGTGGGGGCCTCGAACAGCACCCGCAGCGGCAGCTCCACGCCGAGCACGGTGCGGATGCGGCTGATGAGCCGGGTGGCGAGCAGGGAGTGCCCGCCCAGGTCGAAGAACCCGTCGTCCACGCCCACCTGCGCGAGGCCCAGCACCTCGGCGAACAGGGCGCACAGCGCCTCCTCGCGCGGGGTGCGCGGGGCGCGGCCGTCGGTGGGGGTGTAGTCGGGGGCGGGCAGGGCCCGCCGGTCGAGCTTGCCGCTGGGCGTCAGCGGCACCGCGTCGATCGCCACGACGGCGGACGGCACCATGTACTCCGGCAGCCGCTCGCGCAGCCCGTCCCGCAGCCCGGCCAGCAGCTGTCCGGTCGTCCGCGACCCCAGCGGGTTGTTGGTCAGCGCCCGCAGCGAGGCGGTGCCGGCCGCCGGGCGGTACACGCCGGTGTAGACCGTGCCGCCGTCCCCGGCGCCCTCCGTGCCCCCGGGCAGGAACACCGCGTCGAAGGCGTCCACCGCGCGCGGCGACCAGGTCGCGAGGACCCGGTAGCCGTGGCGGGCGCCCCACTCGTGCAGGGCCTCGGGGTCCAGCCCCGCGTGGCCGCCGTCCACCGGCTCCAGGATCCGCCGGATCCGCTCCGGCGAGGCGCCCTCGGACAGGGCCCGCGAGGCGGCGACCTCGGCGGCCAGCCGGCTGTTGACGATGTCCGTCACCCGCACCGGACCGGCGTGGCCGGCCAGCAGCCCGGGCAGCGCCTCCAGACCGTCGAGGTCACGGCCCCACACCAGGGCGGGGGCGTCGGCGAGGGGCACGCAGTCCGCGGCCGACGGCGCCTTGTGCAGGACGACTTCGTAGCGGTGGCGGGTCAGCTCGTTGTGGTACGCGCCCCGCTTGAGGCGGATGTCGACCCCGCCGAGGTCGGCGTGGCCCGCGGCCCACGTGGTGAAGAAGTCCGGCTCGATGACCAGTTCCTTCTCCACGACCATGGCGTGCTCGACGGCGGCGCGCATCCGCGCGGCGTCGTTCAGCTCGCCGCCCTCCTCGGCGCGGCCCGCGTGGATGGCGGTGTGGAACGCCCGCAGCGAACCGCGGCTGCGCACGTCGCCCACGATGATGCGGCCGCCGGGAACCAGCAGGCCCAGCGCACCGTCGAGGACCCGGGCGAAGTAGTCGGCGTCGGGGAAGTACTGGATGATCGAGTTCAGCACCACGGTGTCGAAGAAGCCGGTGGGCAGCCCGTCGGTCACGTCGGCGGACTGGCAGCGCGGCTTGACCTTCTCGCTCCAGCCGGCCGCCTCGACCTGCTCGGTCAGGCGCTGGATCGTCGGCGCGGAGAAGTCGGTGGCCCAGTAGGACTCCACCTGCGGGGCCAGCGGGCCCAGCAGCAGGCCGGAGCCGACGCCGATCTCGAGGATCCGGCGCGGAGCCGACTCCATGATCCGGGCGACGGCGGCGTCCCGCCAGTCACGCATCTCCTCGAGCGGGATGGGCTCGCCGCTGTAGGAGCTGTTCCAGCCGAGGAAGTCCTCGCCCAGACCCGCGCGTTCGGCGTCCTTGCCGGTGTACACGGAGTCGTAGATCTCACGCCACTCGCTCACCTGCTCGGCGATGACGTCACCGGCGGCGTCCGCGGCGCCGTCCGGGGCGGCCTCCGCGGCGTCGCCGGCGTCCTCGCCGTCGGGCACGACGTAGGCCACGAGCCGCTGGTCGCCGGGGGTGTCCTCACGGACGACCACCACGGCCTGGGCCACGCCCTGCTGGGCGCGCAGCGCGGCCTCGATCTCGCCGGGCTCGATGCGGAAACCACGGATCTTGACCTGCTGGTCGGCGCGGCCGACGTACTGCAGCAGGCCGTCGGTACCCCAGCGGGCGATGTCGCCGGTGCGGTACATCCGGGTGCCCGCGGGGCCGTAGGGGTCGGCGACGAAGCGCTCGGCGCTCAGGCCGGGCCGGCCGAGGTAGCCGCGGGCCAGGCCGGCGCCCGCGAGGTAGAGCTCTCCCGCGACGCCCGGGGGCACCAGCCGCAGCCGCTCGTCCAGGACGTAGGCGCGCGCGTCGTCGACCGGGTGGCCGATCGGCGCCTGACGGCCGGACAGCGGGCCGCTGATGGCGGCGCAGACGGTGGACTCGGTGGGGCCGTAGGCGTTGACCATCCGGCGACCGGCCGACCACTGCTCGACGAGGTCGGGCGCGCACGCCTCGGCGCCGACGATCAGCGTCGCGAAGTCGGTGAGCCGCTCGGCGGAGCCGGCGGGCAGCGTGGCGAGTACCGACGGCGGGATGAGCGCGTGCGTGATCCGCCGGTCGGCGAGGACCTGTGCCAGCTCCTCGCCGATGAGCCGGTCCCGCGCGCCGACGACCAGCGCGGCACCCGAGGAGAAGGCCATGACCATCTCCAGCACGGCCGCGTCGAAGCTCGGCGAGGACAGCTGCAGCACCCGGGAGTCGCCGTCGACGACGCACGCGCGGCGCAGCGTCGAGGCCAGGCTCGCGATGCCCTGGTGCGCGACGACCACGCCCTTGGGCGTGCCCGTGGAGCCGGAGGTGTAGATGACGTAGGCGGGGTGGGACGGGCGCAGCGCGGCGATCCGGTCGGCGTCGGCCGGGTCGGTGTCCGGGCAGGCCCGCAGCGCCTGGGCGACGGAGGGCGCGTCGACGGCGACGGCCTCGGCGGACACGGTGGCGGGCAGCAGCCCGGCCAGCGCGCCGGTGGTCAGGACCAGGGCCGGGGCGGCGTCGGCGACCATGTGGGTGACGCGGTCGCCCGGGTAGTCCGGGTCGATCGGCAGGTAGGCCCCGCCCGCCTTGAGGACGCCGAGCATCGCGGCGATCAGCTCGGACGAGCGCTCGAACATGAGGGCAACGCGCCGCTCGGGGCCGATGCCCCGGGCGATGAGCCAGTGCGCGATCCGGTTGGCCCGCGCGTTGAGCTCCTCGTAGGTGACGGCTTCGCCGTCCGCGACGACCGCGACGGCCTGCGGGGTGCGGGCAGCGTGCGCCTGGAAGGTCTCCGCCAGGGTCTCGGCGGCCGGGAGCGCGGCGAGGTCGTGCCACGCCCCGGTGATCTCCTCGCGCTCCTGGGCGGTGACCACGTCGGCCTGTCCGATGGCCAGGCCGGGCTCGGCCACCACCGTCCGCATCAGCCGGGTCCAGCGGGAGATGAGCGTGTCGACGGTGGCGGCGTCGAAGAGGTCGGTGGCGTACTCCACGTACGCGTCGACGCCCGCGGGCTTGCCGTCCTCGCCGTGGTTCTCGGTGAGGCTGAAGAACAGGTCGAAGCGCGAGGTGCCGGTGCCCGCGAGCTCGGGGCGCACGTCGAGGCCCGGCATGTCGAACCGCGCCCGCTCGTTGTTCTGCAGGGTCAGCGCCACCTGGAACAGCGGGTGGTGGGCGGTGGAGCGCTGCGGGTTGAGCTCCTCCACCAGGTGCTCGAACGGCACGTCCTGGTGGGCGTAGGCGGCGAGGCTGGTCTCCCGCACGCGGGCGATGAGCTCGGTGAAGGTGGGGTCGCCGGAGGTGTCGGTGCGCAGCACCAGCATGTTGACGAAGAAGCCCACGAGGTCGTCGAGGGCCTCGTCCATGCGCCCGGCCACGCCGCTGCCCAGCGGAATGTCGGTGCCGGCGCCGAGACGGGTGAGCAGCGCCGCCATGGCGGCGTGCAGCACCATGAACACGGTGGCGTCGTTCTCACGGGCCACCTCGCTCAGGGCCCGGTGCAGATCGGGGTCCAGGGTGAAGCGGGTGACCTCGCCGGTGTAGGAGGCGACGGCCGGGCGGGGCCGGTCGGCGGGCGCGGTCACCACCTCGGGCAGGTCCGCCAGCTGCTCGCGCCAGTACGCGACGTGCCGGGCGAACAGGCTGTCGGGGTCGGATGCGTCGCCGAGCAGCTCGCGCTGCCACAGCGTGTAGTCCGCGTACTGCACCGGCAGCGGCCGCCAGTCGGGCGCCTGCCCGGCGCCGCGGGCGGTGTAGGCGGTGGCCAGGTCGCGGGCCAGGGGCACGATCGACCAGCCGTCACCGGCGATGTGGTGGAGCACCACTACGAGGACGTGCTCCTCGGGGCCGGTGCCCAGCAGCCAGGCCCGGATCGGCACCTCGGCCGACAGGTCGAACTCGTACCGGGAGGCGTCCGTCAGCGCCTGCGCCAGGTCCTGCGGGGCGACCTGCCGGGTGTGCAGCTCCATGCGGGCCCGGCCGGCGTCCAGGATCTTCTGGTGGGGCAGGCCGTCGTGCTCGGGGAAGACCGTGCGCAGCGACTCGTGCCGTACGAGCAGGTCGCTTAGGGCCGCTTCGAGGGCGTCCCGGTCGAGGTCGCCGCGCATCCACAGGGCCAGCGGCACGTTGTACGTCGCCGAGGGGCCCTCCAGCTTGTGCAGGAACCACAGCCGCTGCTGGGCGAAGGACAGGGGCAGCACCTCGGGCCGCGCCGCCGGGACGAGCGCTGCCCGCCGCCGGCCGCCGTCGTCGTCGAGGCGGGCGGCCAGCGCGGCCGCGCTCGGCGCCTCGAACAGCGCCTGGATGGACAGTTCGGCGCCCAGGACGGTGCGGACGCGGCTGATGAGACGGGTGGCGAGCAGCGAGTGCCCGCCCAGGTCGAAGAACCCGTCGTGGACACCGACGTGCGCCAGGCCCAGCACCTCGGCGATGAGCCCGCACAGCAGCTCCTCGCGCGAGGAGAGCGAGCGGATCTCGTCGACCGTCAGGATCTCCGCGGGCAGCAGCGACGCGGGCAGGTGGCCGGCCAGTTCGCCGAGCAGCCGGGCGCCGGTGACGCCGCTTTCGGCGGGCAGGACGTAGGCCGCGGCCTGCCCTTCCGCCCGGGCGACCACGACGGCGTGGGCGACGGCGGGGTGCCGGGTGAGCTCCGTACGGACGAGGTCGAGCAGTTCGCGGCCGCGGTGGGCGTCGCCGGTCCCGGCCTGCCCGTCGGCCGCGGCCGTGCCGGCGGAGCCGGCGGCGGTGCGGCGGGGGCGGCGCACCAGGCCGCGCAGGACCGGGGGCAGCGGCTGGGCGGAGGCGCGCAGCGCGTCGGTGTCGATGCCGACGGGCGCCAGGACCGGCAGCCGTCCCCGCAGCGACAGGTCGAACAGGGCCAGTGCCCGCGCGCTGGGCAGCGCGGCGACGCCGGACGCCGCGATGCGCGCCAGCTCCGCGTCGTCCAGGGCGGCGGTGATGCCGCTGGCCTGCTCCCACAGGCCCCAGGCCAGGGACGTGGCGGGCAGGCCCTGGGCGCGGCGGTGCTGGGCGAGGGCGTCCAGGAAGGTGTTGGCGGCCGCGTAGTTGGCCTGGCCGGGGCTGCCGACGGTGCCGGCGAAGGACGAGAAGAGCACGAACGCCGACAGGTCCATGTCGCGGGTCAGCTCGTGCAGGTGCCAGGCGGCGTCGACCTTCGGGCGCAGCACGGCGCCCAGACGGCCGGCGGTCAGCGCCTCGAACGCCGCGTCGTCGGTGACGCCGGCGGTGTGGACGACGGCGGTCAGCGGGTGCGCGGCGGGCACGGTGGCCAGCAGCGCGGCGAGTGCGTCGCGGTCGGAGGTGTCGCACGCGGCGATGGTGACCTGCGCGCCGAGTGCGGTGAGTTCGTCGCGCAGCGCGTCCGCGCCGGCGGCGTCCGGGCCGCGGCGGCTGGTGAGCAGCAGGTGCCGCACCCCGTGCCGCGCGACCAGGTGGCGTGCGAGAAGGGAACCGAGGGTGCCCGTACCGCCGGTGATCAGCACGGTGCCCGCGGCGGCGGGGGCGGTGCCCCCGGTCAGGGCGTCCGGGGCGACCCGGGCCATGCGCGGGACCACGGTGCGGCCCTCGCGCAGGGCCAGTTGGGGCTCGTCGTGCGTCAGGGCGGTGGCGACGGCGCCGTGCACGGCGGCGGCGTCGGCGGGGCCGGCGCCGAGGTCGAGCAGGGTGAAGCGGCCGGGGTGCTCGGCCTGCGCGGAGCGCAGCAGACCCCACACCGCCGCGCCGGCGAGGTCGGTGACGTCCTCGTCCGGGGCGGTGGCGACCGCGCCACGGGTGATCAGGACGAGGCGGGAGCCGGCCAGCCGGTCCTGGGCGAGCCACTCCTGTACGAGCGCGAGCACGCCCGCAGTGACGGTGTGGGCACCGGTCACGGCACCGGCACCCTCGTGCGGCAGACCGCCGCCGACGATGTGCGGTACGGGCACGAGGACGGCCGCGGGGACGGCGGCGCCTTCCTCGACGGCCCGCACCAGCGAGGCCAGGCCCGGGTGGGCGGCCGCACCGGCCTGCCCGAGGTCCTCGGAGCCGAGCACGGCCCAACCGGAGCCGTCACCGGACGAGTCGGGCGAACCGCCGAGGGCGGGCCACTCCAGCCGGAACAAGGAGTCCCCGGCCCCGGAGGGCTCCGGGACCGGACGCTGCGAGGGCACCGGACGCAGGGTCAGCGAAGCGATGCGCAGCACGGGCAGGCCCATGGCGTCGGCGAGCAGCACCTCGACGCCGTCCCGCCCCACGGGACGGATCCGCACACGGGCGGCACGGGCCCCGGTCGCGTACAGCTCCACGCCCGTGACCGCGGCCGGCATGCGCACGGCGGGCAGGGCGTGGGACGCCGGCAGGTGCAGGGCGGCGTCCAGGAGCGCGGGGTGCACGCCGTAGCCGGTGGCGTCGGCGTCGTCGGTGAGGCGCACCTCGGCGTAGACGTCGTCGCCGTGCCGCCAGGCCGCCGTGAGGGCCCGGAAGGCGGGCCCGTAGGCGTAGCCGGCCGCGGCCAGGTCGTCGTAGAGCGTGTCCGTGGCCACGGCGGTGGCACCGTGCGGGGGCCAGACGGCCAGCTCGGCGGTGTCGCCGTCCGCGCTGCCCACGGCGAGGACACCGGTGGCGTGCCGGGTCCAGCCCGCCTCGTCACCAGTGGCGTCCGCGCCGTCGGCGGGCCGGGAGTGGACCGTCATCGACCAGCGGCCCCGGCCGTCGGGGTCCAGGGTCACCCGCAGGTCCACGGCCGAGCGCGCGGGGAGCGCGAGCGGAGTCTCGAACGCGAGCTCCTCCACCTGGTCGCACCCGACGCGGTCGCCCGCGGCGACCGCCAGGTCGACGAGCGCCGACGCGGGCAGCAGCGCCGCCCCGGCGAGGGTGTGGTCGGCCAGCCAGGGGTGGGTGCGCAGGGAGATCCGGCCGGTCAGCACCCGGCCCCGCCCGTCGGGGCGGGTCACCGCCGCGCCCAGCAGCGGATGGCCGCCGGCGCCGAGACCGAACCCGGCCGCGTCGCCGTGCGCCGCGCCGGCGGCGTCCCGCAGCCAGAAGGTCTCGTGCTGGAAGGCGTAGGTGGGCAGGTCGACGCGGACCCCGGCCGGCAGCCACGGGGAGAAGTCCACCGGCACACCCTGGACGTACAGGCGCGCGGCGTTGGCCAGGAACTGCCGGGCCGCGGCGTGGTCGCGGCGCAGCGAACCCACCACGACGGTGGGGGAGTCCGCGTCGGCGAGGGCCTCCTCGACGCCCATGGTCAGCACCGGGTGCGGGCTGGACTCGACGAAGACGCCGTACCCGTCGGCTGCGGCCGCGCGGATCGCCCGCTCGAACTCCACCGGACGGCGCAGGTTGCGGTACCAGTACGCGGCGTCGAGTTCCCTCGTGTCGATCGGAGAACCGGTCACGCTGGAGTAGAACGCGATGTCGCAGGCGGCCGGCGTGATGCCGGCCAGGGCGTCCGCGAGCCGCTCGCGCAGCGGCTCCACGCTCACGGAGTGCGAGGCGTAGTCCACGGCGATCCGCCGTGCCGCGATGTCCTCCTCCTGGCAGCGGGCCAGCAGCGCGTCCACCGCCTCCGGGTCGCCCGAGACCACGGTGGAGGACGGGCCGTTGACCGCCGCGATCTCGATGCGCCCCTCATGGCCGGCCAGGCGCGCGCGGACCTGCTCCACGGGTGCGCCGACCGAACCCATGGCACCCGTGCCCGCGAGGCTCGCGAGGGCCTGGCTGCGCAGCGCCACGATCTTCGCCGAGTCCTCGAGGGACAGCGCCCCGGCGACGCAGGCCGCGGCGATCTCACCCTGGGAGTGGCCGACGACCGCGTCGGGCCGTACGCCCGCGGCCTGCCACTGCGCGGCGAGCCCGATCATCACGGCCCACAGCACCGGCTGGACGACGTCGACACGGTCCAGGGAGGGGGCGCCCTCGACGCCCTTCAGCACCTCCAGCAGCGACCAGTCGACGTGCGGGGCGAGTGCCTCCGCGCACGCCTCGAGGCGCTCGGCGAACACCGGAGAGGTTTCCAGCAACTCCCGTGCCATGTCCGCCCACTGCGAGCCCTGCCCGGGAAAGACGAACACCGTCCTGCCGAGGCCCGCCGCCGGCTCGCCGGCCGTGCGCACGAGGTCGGAGTGGGGCGCGTCGTGCTGGAGCGCCTCGAGTGCGGCGGTGTGGCTGCCGGTGATGACGGCGCGGTGGGCGAAGTGGGTGCGGGTGGTGGCGAGGGAGTGGCCGATGTCCGCGGGGGAGTGGTGGGGGTTGGCCTGGAGGTGGTGCTGGAGGCGTGCTGCCTGCTCCTGCAGGGCCTGGGGGGTCTTGGCGGTGAGGAGCCAGGGCGTGGCGCCTTCGCGAGGCGCGGGTACGGGCGCCTGGGTGCCCTCCGTAGCCGCTACGGGCTCCTCGAGGATCAGGTGGGCGTTGGTGCCGCTGATGCCGAAGGAGGAGACGGCCGCACGGCGCGGGTGGTCGCCGCCGGGCCAGGCCTGCTCCTGGTCGAGGAGACGGACGGCTCCGGCTTCCCAGTCGACCTTGGGCGTGGGCTCGTCGACGTGCAGGGTCCTGGGCAGCTTCGCGTGGTGAAGCGCCATGACCATCTTGATGATGCCGGCGGCGCCCGCGGCGGCCTGGGTGTGGCCGATGTTGGACTTGATGGAGCCGAGGTAGGCGGGTGCGCCGGTGGTGCGGTGCTGGCCGTAGGTGTTGAGGAGTGCGTGGGCTTCGATGGGGTCGCCGAGGGTGGTGCCGGTGCCGTGGGCCTCGATGGCGTCGACGTCGGCCGGTGCGAGGTTGGCGTCGGTCAGGGCGGCGCGGATGACGCGTTCCTGCGACGGTCCGTGGGGTGCGGTGAGTCCGTTGCTGGCGCCGTCCTGGTTGACGGCGGTGCCGCGGATGACGGCGAGGACGGGGTGGTTGTTGGCGCGGGCCTGGGAGAGGGGTTCCAGCAGCAGCATGGCGCTGCCCTCTGCGAAGCCGGTGCCGTTGGCGGTGCCGGAGAAGGCACGGCACCGCCCGTCGGCCGACAGCCCCCGCTGCCGGCCCAGTTCGACGAGCGTCGTCGGCGTCGCCATGACCGTGGCACCGCCGGCCAGGGCCATGCCGCACTCGCCGCGGCGCAGGGCCTGGACGGCGAGGTGGGTGGCCACCAGCGAGGAGGAGCAGGCGGTGTCGACGGTGATCGCCGGCCCCTCCAGCCCGAAGGTGTAGGCGATACGGCCCGAGGCGACACTGGCCGTATTGCCGGTGCCCACGTAGCCCTCGATCTCCCCCGGCGTGTTCGCCAGCCGGGAGACGTACTCCTGCACCATCACACCGGCGAACACGCCCGTGTCGCTGCCGCGCAGCGTGGTCGGGTCGATGCCCGCCCGCTCGATGGCCTCCCAGGCGTTCTCCAGCAGCAGGCGCTGCTGGGGGTCCATCGCCGCGGCCTCGACCGGGCTGATGCCGAAGAACGCCGCGTCGAAGCGCCCCGCCTCGTGCAGGAACCCGCCGCCCGTCGCATAACAGGTCCCCGGAACCGAGGACTCCGGGTCCGGGTCGTAGAGGGCCTCCAGGTCCCAGCCGCGCTCGGTGGGGAACCCGGAGATCGCGTCGGTGCCCTCGGACACCAAGCGCCACAGGTCCTCGGGCGAGTTCACGCCGCCCGGGTACCGGCAGGCCATGCCGATGATCGCGATCGGTTCCTGGGCCTTTTCCTCGACCTCGCGCAGTCGCTGCCGGGCCTGACGCAGATCTGTCGTGGCCCGCTTGAGATAGTCACGGAGCTTGGCTTCATTGGACATGGTTGGTGCCTTTACCTCTTAGCGCGACAGCTCGTTGTCGAGAGCATCGAAAAGGTCGTCGTCGGAGATCTCGTCGAGATCGTCGGCGGAACCGTTGGCGGTGGGGGAGTCCTGCAGGGCGTTCCACTTGCGCAGGAGCGCCTCCAGACGGGCTGTGATCTTCGCGTGGGCCTTGCCGTCGCCGGAGAAGGCGGACATCGCCGCGTCCATGTGGTCGGCGTCCGCGAGGATGCGGACCTCCGGGTCGGCCTCTTCGGGGACGAAGGTGGCCAGCAGGAGATCGACGATGGCGTCGGGCGTGGGGTAGTCGAAGATCAGCATGGCGGGCAGCTTGAGCCCGGTGGCGGTGTTGAGCCGGTTGCGCAGCTCCACGGACGTGAGCGAGTCGAAGCCGAGCTGCTTGAACTCCTGGTCGGTGGCGACCGTTTCGGGCTTCGGGTGGCCGAGCACCGCCGCGATCTCCGTACGGACCACGTCCTTGAGCGTTTCGCGCCGGTCCTGCTCGGACAGCGGCGCGAGCCGCTCGGGCCAGGAGGCGGCGCCCGCACCGGCGGCCGCGGCCACCGTGCGCCGGGCGGCCGGGACCCGCACCAGCTCCCGCAGGAGGGCGGGCACGCCGGTCGCCGTCGTGTCCTCGCGCAAGCGGGTCACATCGAGCGGCAGCGGGGCCAGGAGGGACTCGGTGGCCTGCCAGGCCGCGTCGAACAGCGCGGTGCCCTGGGCGGAGGAGATGGCCTTGAAGCCGGACCGCTCCAGGCGGTTGCGGTCGTTCTCCCCCATGTTCCCGGAGATGGCGCTGGTCTCCTCCCACAGGCCCCAGGCCAGGGACGTGGCGGGCAGGCCCTGGGCGCGGCGGTGCTGGGCGAGGGCGTCCAGGAAGGTGTTCGCCGCCGCGTAGTTGGCCTGGCCGGCGTTGCCGATGAGCCCGGCGATGGAGGAGTACAGGACGAACGCCGACAGGTCCATGTCGCGGGTCAGCTCGTGCAGGTTCCAGGCGGCGTCCACCTTCGGACGCAGCACGGAGGCGATCTGCTCGGGCCGCAGCGAGGAGACGATCCCGTCACTGGCCACGCCGGCGGTGTGGACGACGGCGGTCAGCGGGTGCGCGGCGGGCACGGTGGCCAGCAGCGCGGCCAGCGCGTCGCGGTCGGACGTGTCGCACGCGGCGATGGTGACCTGCGCGCCGAGCGCGGTGAGTTCGTCGCGCAGCGCGTCCGCGCCCTCGGCCTGCGGGCCGCGGCGGCTGGTGAGCAGCAGGTGCCGCACCCCGTGCCGCGCGACCAGGTGCCGTGCGACCAGGGAGCCGAGCGTGCCCGTACCGCCGGTGACCAGGACCGTGCCCCCGGCAGCGGGAGCGCTCGGCACCGTGAGCACGATCTTGCCGATGTGCCGGGCCTGGCTGATGTACCGGAACGCCTCCGGTGCCCGCCGGATGTCCCACACCGTGACGGGCAGGGTCTCAAGCGCGCCCGCCTCGAACAGCTCGACGAGCGCGAGCAGCATCCGCTGGATGCGGTCCGGCTCGAGCCACATCAGGTCGAACGCCTGGTACGCCGCGTCGGGAATCGACTCGGGCTCGCGGATGTCCGTCTTGCCCATCTCCAGGAACCGCCCGCCCGGCCGCAGCAGCCGCAGCGAGGCGTCCACGAACTCGCCGGCCAGCGAGTTGAGGACCACGTCGACGCCGTCGGCGCCCGCCGCCCGCAGCTCCCGGCCGAAGCTCTCCTCGAACCCGAGGTCGCGGGAGGAGGCGATGTGCCGGTCGTCCAGGCCCAGCGAGCGCAGCGTGTCCCACTTGCCCGCGCTCGCGGTGCCGAAGACCTCGGCGCCCAGGTGGCGGGCCAGCTGCACGGCGGCCATGCCGACGCCGCCGGCCGCCGCGTGCACCAGCAGCCGCTCGCCCCGGCGCAGGGAGCCCAGCTCCACCAGGGCGTGATAAGCCGTCAGGAACACGGCCGGCACCGACGCCGCGCGGGCGAAGGTCCAGCCGGCGGGGATGCGCACGAGCAGCCGGTGGTCGGCGACCGCGACCGGCCCGAACGCGCCGGTCAGCAGGCCCATCACCCGGTCGCCCGGGGCCAGAGAGGCCACGCCGGGACCGACCTCGGTGACCACGCCCGCGCCCTCGATTCCGGGCGGGCCGGCCTCGCCGGGGTAGAGCCCCAGCGCGTTGAGCGCGTCGCGGAAGTTCAGCCCGGCGGCGCGTACGGCGATCCGTACCTGTCCCGGCTCCAGGGGCGCCAGGGACTCGGCGTGCGCCCGCAGCGACAGGGCGTCCAGCGAGCCGTTGGCCGCCACCTCCATGCGCCAGGCGGCCTCGCCCTCGGGGGCCTGCAGCAGCCCCTTGCCGGAGTGCCGGGCCAGGCGGGCGGCGAGGACCGTGCCGCCGCGCAGGGCGAGCTGCGGCTCGTCGCAGGCCGACGCCAGGGCCACCGCCGTACGCAGCGACGACCACCCGGCCTCCGGCCCGGCGGCCGGCAGCTCGCGGGCGTCGAGGTCGACCAGGACGAACCGGTCGGGGTGCTCGGTCTGCGTGGAGCGCAGCAGGCCCCACACCGCCGCCGTCGCGACGTCGGCGACCGCCTCGTCGGGACCGGCGGCGACCGCACCGCGGGTGAGCACCACCAGGCGCGCGGCGTCGAACCGCTCCGCCGCCACCCAGTCCTGCACCACGGTCAGCACGCGCCGCGCCGCGGCGTGCGCGTCGGTCACCACGTCGGCGCCCGCGTCCCCCAGGCAGGGGAGGAGGACGACGTCGGGCACGGGAGCTCCCTCGTCGACGGCCCGGGCGAGGGCGGCCACATCGGCGTACACCGGCGAGGCGGCCGGCCACGGGCCCGGCGCGCCGGCACCGAGGACGGCCGGGGCCGCCTCCGGCAGACGGGCGTCCTCGGGCAGCGCGACCTCGGTCCAGTCGATCCGGAACAGCGACTTGTTGCCGCCGCCGGAGGCGCCCGGCCGGCCGGGCGCCATGGCGCGCAGCGCCAGCGACCCGACCGTGGCGATCGGCGCCCCCGTGGCGTCGGCCAGCGTGATGGACACGGCGTCCGTGCCGGTGGGGCTCAGCCGTACGCGCAGCGCGGTGGCGCCGGTGGCGTGGACGGCCGCACCGGACCAGGCGAAGGGCAGCCGCACCCCGTCCGCGGAGTCCAGGACCAGCATGTGCAGGGCGGCGTCCAGCAGCGCGGGGTGCACGCCGTAGCCGGCGGTGTCCGTGCCGTCGGCGAGGTGCACCTCGGCGTAGACGTCCCGGCCGAGCCGCCAGGCGGCCCGCACTCCCTGGAAGGCGGGGCCGTAGGCGTAGCCGCCCGCCGCCAGGTCCGCGTACAGGCCGGCCACGTCGACGGGGGTGGCCTCCGGCGGCGGCCAGGCGCCGCCCAGGCCGGCCGGTTCGGCCGCGCCGCCGTCGGCGAGGACGCCGGAGGCGTGCCGGGTCCACTCCGCCGCGTCACCGGTGGTGTCCGGTCCACCCGCGCTCTCGGCGGGCCGCGAGTGGATCGTCACCGACCAGCGGCCGGGCTCGGCGGCGTCCACCGCCACCTGCAGGTCCACGGCCGACTGCTCGGTGAGCACGAGCGGCGCCTCGAGGGTGAGCTCCTCGACCACGCCGGAGCCGACGAGGTCACCGGCGGCGACGGCCAGGTCCACGAACGCGGTCCCGGGCAGCAGCACCGCTCCCGCGATCGCGTGGTCGGCCAGCCAGGGGTGGGTGCGCAGCGAGATCCTGCCGGTCAGCAGCCCGCCCTGCCCGTCGGGACGGGAGAGGGCCGCGCCCAGCAGCGGGTGACCGGCCGCGGTCAGCCCGGCGGCCGTGACGTCGGTGGCGGGCGCCGACTCCATCCAGTACGTCTCGTGCTGGAAGGCGTAGGTGGGCAGGGCCACCGGGGACGCGCCGGGGAAGACGGCCCGCCAGTCCAGGCCGGCGCCGCGCGCGAGGGCGTGGCCCAGCACGGCGGCCACCGCGGCGACCTCGGCACGCCCCGCGCGCAGGCTCGGCACGGCGACTACGCCGGCCTCGGCGCCCTCGGCGGCCTCGCCCAGGCAGTCGTGGGCCATGCCGGTCAGCACCCCGTCGGGGCCCAGCTCGACGAGCGTGCTCACGCCGTGCCCGGCGAGGCAGGCGACGCCGTCGAGGAACCGGACCGGCTGCCGGATGTGGGACACCCAGTACGCGGGCGACCGCAGCTGCTCGACGGTGGCCAGCCGGCCCGTCACGTTGGAGACGACGGGGACGGCCGGCTCGTCGAACCGCAGCCCGTCCAGGACGGCGCCGAACTCCTCCAGCGCGCTGTCCATGTGCGCGGAGTGGAAGGCGTGGCTGACCCGCAGCCGCTTGGTCTTGCGGCCCGCGCGGTCGAACCGCTCGGCGACCTCGTCGGCGGCCCCGGCGTCACCGGAGATCACCACCGACCGGGGGCCGTTGACCGCGGCCACCGCGACCCGGTCGCCGTAGCCCTCCAGCGCGGCCAGGACCTCTTCCTCGGACGCCTGGACGGCGACCATGGCACCGTCGCTCCGGGCGGCCTGCATCAGCCGGCCCCGGGCCGCCACCAGCACGGCGGCGTCCCGCAGCGAGAGGACCCCGGCCACGTGGGCGGCCGTCACCTCGCCGATGGAGTGCCCCAGCAGATAGTCCGGCCGCAGACCGTAGTGCTCCATGAGCCGGAACAGCGCGGTCTCCACGGCGAACAGCGAGGCCTGCGCGAACACGGTCCGGTTCAGCAGCTCCGCGTCCTCGCCGAACACCACCTCGCCCAGCGGGCGCGGCAGTTGCCCGTCCAGCTCGGCGCACACGGCGTCGAAGGCCGCGGCGAACACCGGCGACGCCTCGTACAGCTCCTTGCCCATGCCGAGCCGCTGCGCGCCCTGGCCGGTGAACAGGAACGCCAGCTTGGCCTCCCGGCCGCCCTGCGGGGCCTCGGACCGCACGATTCCCGCGTGGGGGGCGCCGTGTCGGAGCGCCTCGAGTGCGGCGGTGTGGTCGGTGGTGATGACGGCGCGGTGGGGGAAGTGGGTGCGGGTGGTGGCGAGGGAGTGGCCGATGTCCGCGGGGTTGTGGTGGGGGTTGGTCTGGAGGTGGTGCTGGAGGCGTGCCGCCTGGTCCTGGAGAGCCTGGGGCGACTTGGCGGTGAGGAGCCAGGGGGTGACGGCGGTACGAGGCGCGGGTACGGGTGCCTGAGCGGCTTCCGCGCCGTCCGCGGCCTCTTCGGCCTCTTCGAGGATCAGGTGGGCGTTGGTGCCGCTGATGCCGAAGGAGGAGACGGCCGCGCGCCGCGGGTGGTCCGTCTTCGGCCACGCGTGGTCGTCGGTCAGCAGCTCGATGGCGCCGGCTTCCCAGTCGACCTTCGCGGTGGGCTCGTCGACGTGCAGGGTCCTGGGCAGCTTCGCGTGGTGAAGCGCCATGACCATCTTGATGATGCCGGCGGCGCCCGCGGCGGCCTGGGTGTGGCCGATGTTGGACTTGATGGAGCCGAGGTAGGCGGGTGCGCCGGTGGTGCGGTGCTGGCCGTAGGTGTTGAGGAGTGCGTGGGCTTCGATGGGGTCGCCGAGGGTGGTGCCGGTGCCGTGGGCCTCGATGGCGTCGACGTCGGCCGGTGCGAGGTTGGCGTCGGTCAGGGCGGCGCGGATGACGCGTTCCTGCGAAGGGCCGTGGGGTGCGGTGAGTCCGTTGCTGGCGCCGTCCTGGTTGACGGCGGTGCCGCGGATGACGGCGAGGACGGGGTGGTTGTTGGCGCGGGCCTGGGAGAGGGGTTCGAGGAGCAGCATGGCGCTGCCCTCTGCGAAGCCGGTGCCGTTGGCGGTGGAGGCGAAGGCGCGGCAGCGCCCGTCGGCCGACAGACCCCGCCGGCGACTGAACTCCACCATGGTCCGCGGCGTCGCCATGACCGTGGCGCCGCCGGCCAGGGCCATGCCGCACTCGCCGCGGCGCAGGGCCTGGACGGCGAGGTGGGTGGCCACCAGCGAGGAGGAGCAGGCGGTGTCGACGGTGATCGCCGGCCCCTCCAGCCCGAAGGTGTAGGCGATACGGCCCGAAGCGACGCTGTTCTCGTTGCCGGTGAGCAGGTGCCCCTCGTATTCGACGGGAACCACGGGCGGCTCGTAGTGGTTGCGCATCACACCGGCGAACACGCCCGTGTCACTGCCGCGCAGCGTGCCCGGGTCGACCCCGGCCCGCTCGATGGCCTCCCAGGCGTTCTCCAGCAGCAGGCGCTGCTGGGGGTCCATCGCCGCGGCCTCGACCGGGCTGATGCCGAAGAACGCCGCGTCGAAGCGCCCCGCCTCGTGCAGGAACCCGCCGCCGGTCGCGTAGAACTTGCCCGACGCGTAGGGGTCGGGGTCCGGGTCGTAGAGGGCCTCCAGGTCCCAGCCGCGCTCGGTGGGGAAGCCCGAGATCGCGTCGGTGCCCTCGGACACCAAGTGCCACAGGTCCTCGGGCGAGTTCACGCCGCCCGGGTACCGGCAGGCCATGCCGATGATCGCGATCGGCTCCTGGTCGTCGACGGGACCGCGCCGTGCCACGGCGGCATCGCGGTGCTCGCCCGTCGCCTCCGCGCGCAGCCGGTCGGTCAGCAGGCCGGGCGTGGGGAAGTTGAAGATCAGGGTGGGGGAGAGGTGCAGCCCGGTCGCGGCGGTGAGCCGCTCCAGGAACTCGACCACGCCCACCGAGTCGAAGCCCAGGTCCTTGAACGTCCGCGTGGGGTCCACCGCTTCGGGCCCGGCGTGGCCCAGGACGGCCGCCGCGGTGGAGCGCACGAGGTCCGCGAGCTCCTCCCGGCCGTGCGCCCGCACACGATCGCCGGGCTCGGCGGCGGCCTCCTCGGAGGAAGCGGGCGGCGCGGCCAGGTGGGTGCGCCGCCAGTCCGCCAGCGCGGGCAGGACCTCCCGCAGCGCCGTGCGCCGCTCCTCGTCCATGCCGAGCGCGTCGGCCAGCGCCGCCGCGTCGGCGCGCTCCACCGCCTGCCAGAAGGGGGCCTCGGCGGCACCGGCCCGGGCCGTGCCCTCCAGCCAGTGGCGCTGCCGCTGGAAGCGGTAGGTGGGCAGCGCGACCCGGCGTGCCGGACGGTCGCCCAGGCCGGCGCGCCAGTCGACGTCCACGCCGCGTACGTACAGCTGTGCCACGGACGTCAGCAGACGGCGCAGGCCGCCCTCGTCGCGCCGCAGCGTTCCGACGACCGTCGCCGGATGCGTCCGGCCGTCGCCGGCGGCCTGCCCGTCCACGGTCGGCTGGAGCGCCGTCGTGAGCACGGGGTGGGCGCTGACCTCGACGAACGTCCGGTGGCCGTGCTCCAGCAGGGTGCGGGTGGCGTCCTCGAACCGTACGGGCCGGCGCAGATTGCCGTACCAGTAGTCGGCGGTCAGCTCCGCGGTGTCCAGGGCCTCGCCGCTCACGGTCGAGTAGAAGGCGATCTCGCCCGACCGGGGAGCGATGCCGGCCAGGGCCTCCAGCAGTTCCTCGCGCAGGACCTCGACGTCGGCCGAGTGGGAGGCGTAGTCGACGGGGATCACACGGGCCCAGGAGCCCTCGGCCTCGCACTCGGCCACGAGCTGCTCGACGGCCTGTGCGCTGCCCGAGACCACGGTGGAGAAGGGCCCGTTGACGGCCGCGATCTCCAGCCGGCCCTCCGCCGTCCGCAGCTTGTCGCGGACCTGCTCCACCGGCACCGAGAGGGTGGCCATCGCGCCGGTGCCCGTGAGGCGGGCCAGGGCCAGGCTGCGCAGGGCCACGATCTTCGCCGAGTCCTCCAGTGACAGCGCCCCGGCCACGTACGCGGCCGCGATCTCTCCCTGGGAGTGCCCGACCACGGCGTCCGGGTGCACGCCGAAGGAGCGCCAGACGTCGGTGAGCGCGATCATGACGGCCCACAGGGTGGGCTGGACGACGTCGACGCGCTCGAGCGCCGGAGCGCCCGGTGCCTCGTTCAGCACGTCGGTCAACGACCAGTCCACGTATGGTCGCAGCGCCTGGTCGCAGGCGGCGATCCGGTCCCGGAAGACGGGGGATCCGGCGAGCAGCTCACGGGCCATGCCGGCCCACTGCGAGCCCTGCCCGGGGTAGACGAACACCGTCTTCCCCGGTTCGCCGGCCGTGCCCCGCACCAGCGCGGCGTCCGTGCCGTCCACCGCTACGGCATCCAGAGCCCGCGCGAACTCCTCCTGCTCGGAGGCGATCACGACGGCACGGTGCTCCCAGGCGCCTCGCGTGGTGGCCAGGGACAGCGCCACGTCGGCCGGGCGGAGCCCGGGGGCGTCCGCGAGGAACTCCCGCAGGTGCCCGGCCTGGGCGCGCAGCGCCAGGGGGGTGCGGCCGGAGACCACCCACGGCACGACGCCGTCCCCGCCCGTGCCGCGGGACTCCCGCTCCGCGCCCGCCGGGGGCTCGGACACGACCACGTGGCAGTTGGTGCCGCCGATGCCGAACGAACTCACACCGGCGACGAAGGAACCCGCCTCACCACCCCATACGGCGTCGTCCGCCCTCGCGTCCGTCACCACGCGGAGCTTCCACTCGGCGAGCGGGATGTCCGGGTGCGGCGTCGTGAAGTTGAGGCTGGGGGCCAGGTTCCGGTGCTTGATGCACAGGGCCGTCTTCACCAGGCCGACCACGCCGGCGGCCGCCTCGAGATGCCCCACGTTCGTCTTGGCCGAGCCGACGAGCAGCGGCGACGCGTCGGTGCGCGGGGTTCCGAGCACGGCGCCCAGCGCGGCGGCCTCGACGGGGTCGCCGACCTTGGTGCCGGTGCCGTGCAGTTCGACGTACCGCACCTGGTCCGGGCCGATGCCCGCCCGCTCGTAGGCGAGCCGCAGCACGTCCTCCTGTGCGGAGCGGTTGGGGACCGTCAGGCCGTCGCCGCCGCCGTCGTTGTTCACCGCGCTGCCGCGTATCACGCAGTAGACGGAATCGCCGTCGGCGAGGGCGCGGGAGAGGGGCTTGAGCACCACGACCGCGCCGCCCTCGCCGCGCACGTAGCCGTTGGCCCGGGCGTCGAAGGTGTGGCAGCGGCCGTCGGGAGAGAGCGCGCCGAGCCTGGCCATGCCGATCGCGGCATCGGGCAGCAGGTTGAGGTGCACACCGCCGGCCAGCGCCAGGTGCGACTCGCCGCGCCGCAGGCTCTCGCACGCCATGTGCACCGCCGCCAGCGACGACGCCTGGCCGGCGTCGACGGTCAGGCTCGGGCCGCGCAGGCCCAGGGCGTAGGACACGCGGTTGGCGATGATGCCCCGCTGGGCGCCGGCGACCGCGTGCGGGCTCCGGGTCGCGGTGCCGCTGCGGTCGAGGAGGGTGGCGTAGTCGTTCGACGCCGCGCCGATGAAGATGCCGGTGGGGCCGCCGCGCCACTGGCCGGAGACGATCCCGGCGTCCTCCAGCGCCTCCCAGCTCAATTCCAGGACGAGCCGCTGCTGCGGGTCCATGACGGCGGCCTCGCGGGGCGAAATTCCGAAGAACCCCGCATCGAATTGATCGACGTCGTCCAGGAAACCGCCCCGGCGCGTACGGTCCCTCAGCTCGTCGGGAAGGTCCGCGGCCGACCACGCGTCCTCGGGCCAACGCCCCGGGGGAACCTCACCGATGGCGCTCTCGCCACGGCTCAGCAGGCGCCAGAACTCCGCGGGACCGGCCGCTCGCGGAAGGCGGCAGGAGAGGCCGACCACCGCGATGTGATCTTCCTGCGTCAGGTTCTCTTCCGAGGTGTTCATTCCCGAGGTGTTCCGTTCCGAGGCAGAGTCGGAAAACACGTCGTGCAGGTCGGTCACTGCGCCCCTCATTCACCATGGCGATGCGCGGGCGTCAACTGGTAACAGCCCAAGTCCGAATTGGAATATCAGCGCACGCGGCTCTGTGGCGCGCGCGGCTCGAATACACGTGAAACGGGACCCCTGTCGCGTCCGCGAGTCCCCCGACTCCCCCTGTCAGTAACGCCTGGCGGCTTCAGTCGCGAGAGGACGTCGTACAGGGGTGCCGTCACCAAGTCGTCCGCCCCCCGTGGCGTCGCGCCGCCGAACCGCGCGATTCAGACACTGTCATGAGGGGGCATGTCTTGGGCAAGGGTTGATCCAAAGTAACCGTCGAGATCGAGCCACCGAGAGTCCGGTGGTAGTACGGGGAAAAATGCCCCATGAAGGAAGGTTCCCCTCGGTGACAGTGGCCCAGGTGTCCGGAAAGGGGCGGGTGGGGCGGTCGCGTCCCGGCCGGGCGACCGGGCGTCCTTCGCCTGCGCCTTGGCGAAATATCGATCACAGCGCCCTCAGTTGATCGAGCCTCAAGGAAGGCCGACGGGAGGAAAAACGCCAGGTCAACGCCCGAAGGCGGGATCGGATACGAACGGTTGTGCCGCTTGGGGCTGGCCTACACTGCTCGTGCGCCGCCAGGGTGCTCGGCGAGCCGGCGGACGGTGTGCCACCACACAGCACGAGGAACGTCATTGACCAGCGCACAGACCACGGAGAACCCCATGACGACGAGCGAATCCACCGATGCCCTGCCGCGGCGGACGGGCCTCGTCGTCATCGTCGCGCTGGTGCCGCTGGTGCTGGATTTCGTCACCAAGCAGATCGCGCTGACGCACTTCTCCGCCGACGAACCGGTGCGGCTGCTCGGCGGTCTGCTCCGGTTCAGCCTGGTGACCAACGGGGGCGCGGCCTTCTCCATCGGCGAGGGTTCGACGTGGCTGTTCAGTCTGGTCAAGTTCGGTGTGATCTGCGGCATGCTCTGGTTCTCGCTGCGGATCCGCTCCCGCATCTGGGCGGTCACCTTCGGCCTGATAATGGGCGGCGCGGCCGGGAATCTGGTGGACCGCGTCTTCCGTGCCCCGGCCCCGCTGGAGGGCCGCGTCGTGGACTGGATCCAGCTGCCGAACTGGCCCGTCTTCAACGTCGCCGACATGGCCGTCGTCTGCGGCGGCGCCCTCGTGGTGTGGGCGTCCTTCCGCGGCATCAACATGGACGGAACGATCGAGTCCGACGAGCCGGCGGAGTCCGCCCGCAAGGACTGAACGTCCCCGTTCCGCAGGCGACTTCGGCATTCCGCGCCGCGCGTGCCGCGCATTCGACTACCGAGGAGTCCTCGTGACGCACACCCGTATTCCGTTCGGTGGGGAGGAGCTCGGGCCGCTGCTGGCCCGGCGCACCCACCGGGTCCGCTCCGACGCCCTCCGCGACATCCTGGCCGCGGCGGCCATGCCGGGCATGCTGTCCCTGGCCGGAGGCATTCCGGCGGCCGAGAGCTTCCCGGTGGACCGGATCACCGAGGTGATGGGCCAGGTCATGGCCCGTTCCGGAACCGGCGCCCTGCAGTACGGGCCGACCGAGGGCCTGCCGGCGATGCGCGAGGCGCTGGCCCGCCAGGCGAGCGCCACGGGCGCCACCGTGCCCGCGTCCCGGGTCATGGTCACCAGCGGCAGCCAGCAGGGGCTGGACCTGGTGGCCCAGGCGCTGCTGGACGAGGGCGACACGGTGGCGCTGGACGACCCCAGCTACCTGGGCGCCGTCCAGGTCTTCCAGCGCGCCGGAGCCCACCTGCTGGCCGTTCCCGGCGACAACGACGGGATACGGACCGACCTCCTGGAGGAGCGGCTCGCGGCCGGCGCCCGGTGCAAGCTCGTCTACGTCGTGCCGAACTTCCACAACCCCACCGGCGCGGTCCTCAGCGCGGAGCGCCGCGTGCACCTGGCCGCGCTCGCCGACCGCTACGGCTTCCTGATCGTGGAGGACGACCCGTACGCCGCCCTGACGTTCACCGGCGAGCGCCTGCCCTCCGTGGACGTGCACAGCGACCGCGTGATCCGGCTGATGAGCCTGTCCAAGACGCTCTGCCCGGGCCTGCGCGTGGCCGGGCTCGTCGCCCCCGCCGCGCTGATCCCCGAGCTGGTCGCCGCCAAGCAGTGCGGCGACCTGCAGACCAACACCCTCGGCCAGTACGTGCTCGCCGACCTGCTGGCCGACGCGGAGTTCCTGCCCCGGCACACCGAGCGGCTGCGCGGTCTGTACCGCGACAAGGCCCAGGCGCTGGCGGCCCTGCTGCGCGAGCGCCTGCCCCGGCTCTCCTTCGGCGAGCCGCGCGGCGGCCTGTTCCTGTGGTGCACGGTGGACGACGACCGCGTCACCGCGCAGGCGCTGTACGCCAAGGCGCTGGCCGAGCACGTGACGTTCGTCCCCGGCGCCCACTTCTGCGTCGAGCGGGACGGGTCGCACCTGCTGCGGCTGTCCTACGCCTCGCTCGACGACGCGCAACGACGGGAAGCCGTGGACCGGCTGTCCGTCGCCTTCGAGAAGGTCCTGGCCGACGTCGGCTGACGTCGGCGCCCGCATCCGCGGCACACGAGAAGAACACCAGGGGGACATCATGACCACACCGCCCGCCGAGCGCTCAGCCGACGTCCTGGTCGGCGACCTCTTCCACGTCATCGACAACCGCCACTGGGACGACCTCGCCTCGGTGTTCGACCAGGACGCCGTCTACGAGCGGCCCGGGTACGAGCCGTTGGAGGGCCTGGAGCGCATCCGCCGGTTCTACGAGCACGAGCGCATCATCGCGGCCGGCCGCCACCACGTGGACCATGTGGCGGGCGGCACCGGGGCGGTGGCCTGCTGGGGCCGCTTCCTGGGCAGCAGCAGGGACGGCGTCGCCCTCGACGAGGCGTTCGCCGACACCTATGTGCTCCGGGACGGGAAGATCCTGCGCCGTAAGACGTTCTTCTTCCGGCCGGCCATCTGAGCACCGCGCGCCGCGGCCGCCCGGGCGTCGTCGCTAGGGGGCCGCGGCGGACAGCGCCGCCTTGTACGTCCGCAGGGAGGGCGACCGGTAGGCGTCGGCGACCCGCAGCAGATGCTCGATCTCGTCCGTGAGGTCGTTCGCCGCGGGGCCGGCGAGGTTGACCGTCTGGGAGTGCGGGGGCCGTCCGTTGCGCCGGGCGTCCAGGGCGGCGGTGAGCCAGCAGGCCGTGACGTGGGCGTTGACCAGATGCTCGGGGACGGTCTGCTCGGCGACGTGCCGGTGCACGGCCTCGAGCGCGGCCGGGGTGACGTAGTTGCGCAGCACGATCATCGCGTCCCTGATCTCGATGACGCGCCGGTACAGCCGTAGTTGGAGGGGCATCGCCGCCTCCCACAGGCGGTTGTCCGGCGTGAGGACGACATCGGGGCTGGCGGCGGTCAGGTCGTGCCACAAGGGGGCGAGCCGCCGGTAGGTGCGCCGGTAGCGGCGGTGGGCGCGCAGCTGGATCACCACCGGCAGCGCGGCGCCGATCGCCATGAACCAGGCCTCCACGCCGGTGACGGGGGAGAACCAGAGGCAGACGGCCGTCGACCGCGTGTGCAGATAGACGAGCTTGAGCACCCACAGCAGGGACGCCAGCAGGGTGCCGGTGCCGAACAGCCGCAGCCCCAGGCGCAGGAGCCGCGGGGTGTCCTGCCGGCCGTAGCGCCAGCACACCACTCCGCAGGTCGTGTCCGCCACCAGATGGAAGACGAAGAAGAGCCACCAGTACGCGAGGGGCACGCCCGGCGTCGCCGCCGATCCGGTGATCTGGTTGCGGGCGTGCCCGGGCGCCCCCAGATCCAGGAGCACCAGAGCGGACATGACGGTGGCGGCGGTGCAGAACACCAGGGCCGTATGGCGGTGCCGGTCCGCGGCGCCGAAGATGAACCACAGCACTGCGGCCGCGTCGATGATGCTGAACAAATGTTTGGTCAGATCGATCCAGTGCTCGTCAGGCACCAGGTGTCCCAGTGCGGCGGTGACCGGTTCCAGGTGGATCGACATCGCGAGCGCGATCATGACGATGGCCAGCCACAGGGGCCGTTGGGACCGGTCGCGCAGGCCCTGCGGAGCACGGGCGATCGCCACGACCCACAGGGCGGCGATGCCCGTGGTCTCTAACCACGCGAGCATGACGCTCCCGTGGTGCGCAGGCCGCGCAGCCCCATGGCGGACTCCAGTCCGCCCAGCATCCCCGAGAGCCGGCTCGGTGCGGGCAGCCGGCCGGCCGCCTCCAGGATGAGGGTGGCGATCATCTCCGCTTCCTGTTCCTGCTCGTCGGAGTAGCGCAGCCGGGGCAGCACCTGCCGGATCGACCGCGGGTCGGTGATGTCGAGGTGCCGGAACAGCCGTTGCTCGTCACCCTGCGAGCGGTGGTCGCACACCATGTGGCCGATCTCGTGCATGATGATGTGCTCCTGGTGCAGGGGGCTGGTCTGCGCGTCGTAGAAGACATAGTCACCGCGTTCGGTGACCAGCCACATGCCCGACGGCGTGCCCGGGACCGTCGGCGTCGGAAGCGGCAACAGATGCAGGGGACGGGCCCGTTCGGCCGACAGGCGGGCGCAGAGCTCCTGGGCGGAGAAAGGTTCCGGCAGAGGGATGCCGCTGATCACCTTGCGGCATTGCCGACGCAGACGCCTCCAGTGCATCTCGGCCCGCTCCCCGTGGCTCGTCCGGACAGGAGGGCACACCACCTCGTACCCGTGTCGCATCATGCCACCGCCCCGGGCTCAGGTGGGTGGAGGGGACGGAGACTCCTTCGCGCACTGCTCCAGGTCACGCAGCTGCCGGATCATGTCCGCGGCCATGCGCTTGCCTTCCGGGGACAGGGCCGCGAGATTGCCGCGGAGAAACAGCGCGCTCACCCCCGCCTCGGCCATGGACCGGTCCAGCTCACGACTGGCCAGGAGTTCCTCGTCGATCATTCTCCGCGCGACGTCGTCGTCGGTGAAATAGGAGACGGGCACCTCGAAATACCGTGCCATCGCCACCAGATGACGCAGGGTGGGATTCGTGCGTTCACCGCGGTGCAGCTGCCACAGATACGGGCCGGAGAACGTCTCCCCCGACTGGGCCGCGATAGCCGCAGCGAGCGCTTTGTAGGACGGTTTGCCGTCCTCGCTCAACTCGGCGCGCAATGTGATCAGGTGGTCGAGCTTCTCCGCCACCGTCAGCTTGCGCCGGGCCTGTCCGTCCCTCTCGCCGTTCATGGGCTGCTGCCCCCCTTTTGCATGGCACCAGTGAATGCGCCGGTTGACCTCCGACGACTGTGGGGCCACCCACACTTTGCCAGATATCGGGCGCAACTGAAACTCGTTCGATGGGTATTGGCCTGTTCATCCTGGCTGACGCGGGAAGGTTTCGCCGCCCCGCATCAGCCGGCCGTCATGGCTCCCGGAACGCCGGCAGCCCGGCGCGGTAGACCGCCCGGACCGCACGGATCGCGCCGATGTCACGGACGGGATCACCGGCCACGGCCAGCAGATCGGCGTCGTACCCGGCGGCGACGCGCCCCTTGCGGCCGGCCAGGCCGCAGGACTCGGCGGCCAGGGAGGTGACCGAGACCAGCGCCTCGGTGTTGGTGGCGACCTGCGAGGCGAAATAGACCAGATCGCCGGGGAGCACGTCGTGCGGCTTGTGCGGGTTGATGCCGGCGTCGGTGCAACAGACGACGCGCACGCCGCGGCGGTGCATGGAGGCCTGGTTCTCCCAGTACGGCTCGATGGTCCGCAGCACCTCGTCGGGCATGCCCTCGCGGGGCTTGACGACCGTGCAGCCGACGAACGTGCCCGCCGCGGCCATGGCGTCGACCGTCGCGGGATCCATCCGCACCCCCGACGGCGTCATGAACGTGCAGTGCTCGATGCCGTCGACACCGGCCGCCACGGCATCGGCTATGCCCGAGGCCGCGTGCGCGTGCGCGGTGACCGGCAGGCCCAGTCCGTGCGCGGTCCGCGTGACCGCCCGCAGCTCCGACAGGCCGTACTGCGCCCCTCCCGGGTCCGACCCCCTGGTGGACATCCCCCCGGTCGCCATGATCTTGATGAGGTCCGTCCCCCTGCGGGCGCGGGCTTCGACGGCCGCCACCGCCTGCTCGGTGTCGTCGGCCTCACCGCCGAGGTACCAGCAGTGCCCGCCGCCGCGCGTGATGGGCGGCCCGGCCGCGATGATCTGCGGCCCCAGCGCCCCGTTCGCGTACTCCTCGCGCAGCCGCAGCGCGAGGTACCCGCGGTCGCCGAGGTCACGCACGGTGGTGATCCCGGCCCGCAGGGCGCGCGCGGCGTGCTCCCGCATCCGGGCCAGCACGGTGACGTCGTCGTCGTGGACCATCTGCTGCTCGGTGGGCCCGTTCGGATCGAAGACCAGATGACTGTGCGCGTCCACCAGTCCCGGCAGCAACGTGACGTCCCCCAGGTCCGTCACGGCCACGCCCTCCGGCGGGTTGGCGCCGGTGAGATCGACGTCGGTGATCCGCCCACCGTCGACCAGGACCATGACCGGGCCGTCGTGCGCGGTGACTCCGTCGAATAAGCGGGCGGCGCGTATGGCCGAGCGGGAATCGTCCACGGACGTAGCTCCAAGTGTCGTCGAGGTGTCGGCAGGCCCGGCGGTGCACCGCGCGCGGCGTACAGGCATGAAACCAGCAGGAATCGGCCCACGGCTATCAGATCGTTCCCCATGTGTCCACTGCGATGTACAGTTGAACAGCTGATCGGACAGGCGGGGGACTTGGGGGAGTCACCAGGTGGGGTACGGCGCGTCGGGAGATGATTCCGCGAGAGCCGGAACAGGTCGTACTACCCCATCGGAGAGTGATGAGTCGGCGATGCCCGCCTACGCAAGGAAGAGGTAAGCCCATGACTGGTAAGCATGTGCGGGCCGAAGCCGAAGAGCTCGTCATGAGACTCCCCGACCTTCCCCGCCCGTGGGACGTCGAAGTGTTGTGCCGCTCCTTGGCGCAGTTGCGGGGCCGCCCCCTGACGCTGCACCCGATGGACCTGCCGGCCATGCCCTTCGGGCTGTGGTTCGACGACGGGTCCGGCGATCGCATCATCTACCGCTCGTCCGCCACCGGTTACTACCGCGACCACATCGTCCTGCACGAGATATGCCACATGCTGGCCGGCCACGGGAAACCGCCCGAGGAACTGCTGGGCGAGTCCGGCGCGGCGGCTGCGGCCGGCGGGGGCGAGCAGCCCGCGAGCGGCAAGCCGTGCAGCAACGCCGAGGAGGAGCTCGCCGAGACGTTCTCCACCATGGTCCTCAAGAAGGCGGGCCAACTGCGGCCGAAGAGCGTCAGCGCCGTGGAGCGCCGCGCCGAACAGCTGCTCGGAGCCGGCTTTGCATAATGTGCCGTCCTGGGTCGAGACCCTGCGCGGGGTCATCCTCTTCATCGTATGGACCGTTCTGGTCCTGCGGATCTCCGCTCTCTGGCGTGCACCCCAACGACCCGTCTGGGTCGTGCTGTTGGTCCTGGCGACCGGTTCACTGATGATCCAGGCCCCGGTGGGGCGCTGGTTCGACAGCACCACCGGCGTGGCCAAGGCGGGCGAACTCGCCGTCGCCCTGGTCGCGCTCACCGACTTCGCCGCGGTCTGGTGGTTCGCGGTCGCCCTGCACCGGGCGGGCCATGCCACCCCCCTCTGGCTGCGCCGCGCCCCCGCGGTGAGCGCCGCCACCATGGCCGCCCTCGCCCTGGCCTTCTTCGTCGTCACGCCCGCCTCCGACCGCTTCGGGGCCCAGGCCCGCGGCTGGTGGGCCGGCTACGCCGTCGCCTGGATCACCTTCGGACTGGTCACGGCGGTGGGGGCGGGCGCCCTCTTCTGGCGCCACGGCATCACCATGCGCAGCCCCGTACTGCGCCTGAGCATGCTGGCGCTCGCCGTCGGCACCACCGCCGAGCTGCCCTACCTGGTCATCCGTGCCGTGCGGTGGTTCACCGAGGCGCCGCCCACGCTCGCCCTGGTCGGCTTCTGGTGCTCCTTCACCCGCTTCGTCCTCGTCGCCCTCGGATGCTCGCTGGCCGCGCTCGAGCCACTGCGCAAGGCGGCCCTGTACTGGTACCGCAGGCAGCGTCTGTACGGACTGTGGATGCTGCTGCGCCAGGCGACCCCCGAGCTGGTGGTGATCACCCCGCGGTCGCGGATCGCGGACGTGCTGACGTTCAGCAACGCCTGGGAGCAGCTCCACCAGCGCGTCATCGACATTCGCGACAGCATCACGTTCCTGCACGACGGCTGGGCCTCGCCGCGGCTCCTGGAGGAAGCGTCGAGCAAGGCCGCCGAGGCCGGCCACCGCGAACGCGAACGGCTGCTCGCCGCGGCGTGCTGGATCGAGGCCACCCGGCGCGACGCGCTGGCCGGGGCGACCAAGCTCCACCACGAGCTCGACAAGGACCTGCTGCCGGAGGTGCACGCCAGCGAGTCCACCGTGCATCGCGAGATCCGGCACCTGCTGCGACTGCACCGGGCCCTGCGGACCCGTGCGGTGCACGCCTTCGCCGACACGGTCCAGCACCGGCCCCCGGCCACCGCGACGTCGTGAGGCTCGCTCTCTCCTTCGAGCGTGTCCCCCGTCGGGGAGCGGCGCGTGTCATTGGGCCTAACGGGGGTGTTTCCCCCTAAAATCGCGGGATGTACATAGCCAGCACGTTCCCCGGAAGGGTGTGATCCGGTGAACAGGTCCGAGGCCACCGACGAGCAGTGGCAGGGACTGGCCGAGGTCGTCCCGTTGCGCGGACATCAGACATGGCCGTCCTGGCCCGACCACCGGGCGCTGCCCGAGGAGGAGCCCGAGCAGAACCAGCGGCGGCTCGTCGTGCTCCGCGTACAGGTCTTCGCGGACGCGCGCGAGGTCGCCGAGTATCTGATCGCCCGGATCCCGGTGCTGCTGGATCTCACGAGCGCCGACTCCGACGTCGCCAGGCGGATCCTGGACTTCTCCAGCGGCGTCGTCTTCGGGCTGGGCAGCGGTATGCACCGGGTCGACACGAATGTCTTTCTGCTCGCGCCCGAAGGGACGGAGGTGGCCTCGGCGTACCCCGATCGTAGGAAGAATGATCAGCTGAAACGGTTTGGCTGAGGCGCCGCCGCATACGGTCCCGGCATGGACGCAGCCACCCAGCTTCAGCGCCCGGCCGTCACCGAACTGCGGCTTTCCGCCTTCAAATCGCACCGCAACGCCGTCTATCCGCTCGGCCCGCTGACCCTGTTCCGGGGGCCGAGCGGCAGCGGCAAGTCCAGCGCCCTCCAGGCCTACGAGGCCCTCGCGCGGCTCGCGGGAGGCGACACCCTCGACGAGGCGCTCGCCCCCGTGGCAGGCGGCGCCGGCGCGTGCGTACCGCAGGGCGCCCGGCCCGACGAGCAGGGGCGGCGCGGCTTCCGCATCGGCTGCACGGTGGAGGGGCCGGCGGGGCCGGTCCGGCTGGACGTGGCCGTGCAGGCGGAGCCCGAACTGCGGGTCGTCGGTGAACGGCTGACCGGTTCCGGGCGGACGCTGCTGTCCACCGCCCTGCGCGACCCGGGGCTGCCGAGGGTGGAGGCGGCCTGGCACACGGCGGGCTCGGTGCCCGTCACCCGGGCCCCGCTGCCCGACGACCGGCTGGGCACGGCACTGCTGCCGCTGCGGGTCGCGGGCAAGACCGCCGGGCAGCGGATGGTCCTCGACGCGGCCGAGCAGGTGGTGGTCGCCCTGCGTTCGGTCTTCCCCTGCGACCCGCGGCCCGAGCTGATGCGCGCCCCGGTCGCCGCACGCGACGGGCTGCTGCGCGGCGCGTGCGACAACGTTGCCGCGGTGCTGGGCCGTACGCGCCACGAATGCGTCACCCGGCACGCGGCCCTGGTCACGGCGGCCGGCGCCGGGTGCCGGGGAGCGGTCGAGGGGGTGGCGGTGCAGGGGCTGGACGGCGGCTTCGTACGGGCGGTGCTGGCGCGGCAGTCCGGTGCGACGACGCCCCTGGAGCGGCTCGGGGACGGGGAGCTGCGCTATCTGGCCCTGTGTCTGGTGCTGCTGACGGGGCCCGGGGTGCTGGCGATGGACCAGGCCGCCGAGGTGCTGCCGGCGCGGCAGGTGCTGACCGTCCTGGCGGACGGCCTCGACCGGTGCCTCGATCCACGGCAGTCAAGGGAACTGCTGGGGCTGGCGGCGCGGATGTGCGAGCGGGGGCACATCAGACTGGTGGGGACGGTGCGAGGTACGACGGGGGAAGGGGCGGAAGAGGTGCCAGGGGCGTCGATGGTAGACCTGGGGACGTGACCGAACACCCCCAGCACCGTCTTCCCGAGCAGCCCCTCGACCTCCCGGCGCTGCAGCGCCGGCTGGCCGCGTTCGCGGCCGCGCGCGACTGGCAGCCCTTCCACACGCCCAAGAACCTCGCCTCGGCGCTGAGCGTCGAGGCGTCCGAACTGGTGGAGATCTTCCAGTGGCTGACGCCCGAACAGTCGGCGCGCGTGATGGAGACGCCCGCGACGGCGCACCGGGTGGAGGACGAGGTCGCGGACGTCCTGGCGTACCTGCTGCAGTTCTGCGACGTGCTGGGGATCGACGCTCTGGCGGCGCTGTCGGCGAAGATCGACCGAAATGAGCGGCGATTTCCGGCACCGGGGCAGCCGGGCAGCGGGGGAGTGGATCACGGTGATGGTCACTCTCCGGAGTGATGGGGATATCCACACCGCATCTGGTATCCACAGATTTCTGAATTCCCCTGGCTTTTCCGGCGGTTAGTCATCACTCTGGGTAGTGAGAGCGGGCGGACGGGAAGTATGGGGGACGGTCATGGAGGCAGCGCGGCTGATCGAAGCCACGAGGCACGCCCTGGCGCAGGCCAGGACGGTTCAGGACATCGTCGTCGAGGCATGGCAGGCGCAGGCGCTGGCGGAAGCCGTCGGCAGCCATCTCGCGGTCCAGGGGCCCTTCGAGGCGCGCGTGGCGGCCCGGGGTCTGAGCGAGGCGGGCTGCCGGGCCTCCGGCGGGCTGCGCCGGACGGCGTCGCGCGCCGGAGGCTTACGGGCGGCACAGCTCACCGAAGTGCGCGACGCCTGGACGGTGCTGACGCGCCTCGCCGAGCTCCTGGGTGAGGTGGGCATAGCCCTGGTGGGCGTGGCCTGCGCCTGCGAGGAGGATGCCGTCTATTGGCAGTGCATCGAAGGGATCGACGCCGCCGACGAGACGACGGACCGGATAGGCGGACTGCTCAGACGGCTCGCCCTGCGTGAGCGGGGAGGTGCCGCATGAGGAAGGCGCGGAGCGCGGGTGCGTGGATGCCCGCGGGGTGTACGTCAGTCCGTGCCGGCGCCGCCCTGGTGCGGGGCCTGCTCGGCCGGGCCGGCGGGGCCGGTCGTGGACGGCCGGTCCGACGACTGAAGGTCGGCGTCGAGCTGCGTCAGATCGGCGTTGAGCGCCGCCATCAGCTCCTCCATCTGCTGCAGCAGGCCCTTGGGTGCGCTCTGCTGCTGGGAAGCGGCCTGGGTGGGCACTGCCTCGTCGGGCACGGCTTCCTGGGTCATGGTGGCCTCCTCGGCCCTCGCCCTCCCGGTGGGGGAGGGCGGCGTTGCGATCGTCGCCTCCGGCAGCGGACACCGGTGCGCGGGCCGGGCGGTCCGGCTCCGCCCGAGCCAACGACCACCGGGCGCGTCCGGACACTGGCGGATGCCGCGCCGGCCCGTGGGCGCCGGGGAATTTCACCCGGCAGGAGTGAGCCGGACGGTGCCGGTGCCGTCGGTTGACGGGTGTTCGAAAGGGCGGGAGTGAGGGGGCAGGATGGGGCCCGACGGCCGTCGAGACGACCGCCGGCCCGCACCAGGACACCGCGGAGGATCCCCCGATGGCCACCACGCCCTCCATCACGCCCCTCGCCGAGGCGCTCGCGCGCGGGCCGCTCGTCCTGGACGGCGGGCTGTCCAACCAACTCGTGGCACAGGGCTGTGACCTCTCCGACGAGCTGTGGTCGGCCCGGCTGCTCGCCGACGCGCCCGAACAGATCGAGGCGGCGCACACGGCCTATGTACGGGCCGGGGCGCGCGTGCTCATCACCTCCAGCTACCAGGCCACCTTTGAGGGCTTCGCCCGGCGGGGGATCGGCCGCCGGGAGGCGGCGGCGCTGCTGGGGCGGAGCGTGGAGCTGGCGCGGCGGGCGGCCGGGCGGGCGGCACGGGAGGTCTGGGTGGCCGCGTCCGTCGGGCCGTACGGGGCGATGCTCGCGGACGGCAGCGAGTACCGGGGGCGGTACGGGCTGAGCGTGGCGGAGCTGGAGCGGTTCCACCGGCCGCGGATCGAGACGCTGGCCGCCGCCGGGCCGGACGTGCTCGCGCTGGAGACCGTCCCGGACGTGGACGAGGCGCGGGCGCTGCTCGCGGCGGTGCGCGGCTGCGGGGTGCCGGTCTGGCTGTCCTACAGCGTGGCGGGCGGCAGCACCCGGGCCGGACAGCCGCTCGAGGAGGCCTTCGCGGTGGCCGCCGGGAACGACCAGGTCGTCGCCGTCGGCGTCAACTGCTGCGAGCCGGCCGACGCGGACGGGGCCGTGCGCATCGCGGCCGAAGTGACGGGCAAGCCGGTGGTGGTCTATCCGAACAGCGGGGAGGGATGGGATGCGCGGGCACGGGACTGGCGGGGGCGGCCCACGTTCGACCCCGCGCGGGTCGGCGTCTGGCGGGCCGCGGGGGCCCGGCTCATCGGCGGCTGCTGTCGCGTCGGGCCGGAGCGGATCGCCGAACTGGCCGAGCTGGTGGAAAACCCATAGGAAACGGGCCGGTCGCGCCGGGATAATCGGCCGGGTGTTCCTGACGATCAGCACCTCCGGCGCTCCCGGGCGCCCCGCGACCGACCTCGGATTCCTGCTGCACAAGCATCCGGACAAGGCGCAGCGGTTCTCCACCTCCCATGGCACCGCGCACGTCCTCTACCCCGAGGCGAGCGCGGAGCGCTGCACGGCAGCTCTGCTGCTCGAGGTCGACGCGGTGGCGCTGGTCCGGCGCGGCAAGGACAAGGGGCGCGGTGGCGCACCCGACTCCGCGCTGGCGCAGTACGTCAACGACCGCCCCTACGCGGCGTCCTCGCTGCTGGCCGTGGCCATCGGCAGCGTCTTCTCCAGCGCGATGAAGGGGCAGTGCACGGCCCGGCCCGAACTTCCCGGGCAGAGCCTGTCGTTGCGCATCGAGGTGCCCGTCCTGCCGGCGCGGGGCGGCGCGGCTCTGGTGGAGCGGCTCTTCGCGCCGCTGGGCTGGACGGTCACGGCCCGGCCGGTGGAGCTCGACGAGCGCTTCCCCGAGTGGGGCGCCTCGCACTATGTCTCGCTGGTGCTGGAGGGCGAGCTGCGGCTGGCCGACGCCCTGCGCCAGCTGTATGTGCTGCTGCCCGTGCTCGACGACGGCAAGCACTACTGGGTGGCGCCGGACGAGGTCGAGAAGCTGCTGCGCTCCGGCGAGGGGTGGCTGGAGGACCACCCCGAACAGCGCCTGATCACCCATCGCTATCTGGCCCGCCGCCGGTCCCTGACCGATGACGCGCTCGACCGGCTCGCCCTCGCCCGCCTCGCCGAGGCCGACGACACCGAGGCGGAGGAGCTCGACAATGAGGCCCCGGCGTGCGAAGAGGGGCGGGACGCGCCGTCCGTACCGCTGGCCGTCCAGCGGTGCGAGGCGGTCCTCGGGGTGCTGCGGCGGGCCGGAGCGGCGCGCGTGCTCGACCTGGGGTGCGGTCAGGGCCGGCTGATGGGGGAGCTGCTCAAGGACGTGCGCTTCACGGAGATCGTGGGCGTGGACGTGTCGGTCCGCGCGCTGAAGGAGGCCTCGCGGAGGCTGGGCCTGGACCGGATGGCGGAGCGGCAGGCCGCCCGGGTGACGCTGACGCAGGGCTCGCTCGCCTACACCGACCGGCGGCTCGCCGGGTACGACGCGGCCGTGCTCAGCGAGGTCGTCGAGCACGTCGACCCGGACCGGCTGCCCGCGCTCGAGCATGCTGTCTTCGGCGCGGCCCGCCCGGCGACGGTCGTGGTGACCACCCCCAACGTGGAGTACAACGTCCGCTGGGAGTCCCTGCCCGCCGGGCAGGTGCGCCACGCGGACCACCGCTTCGAGTGGACCCGCGAGGAGTTCCGCGCCTGGGCGGGGAAGGTGGCCGAGCGGCACGGTTACGACGTGGAGTTCGCCCCCGTGGGCCCGGACGACCCCGAGGTGGGGCCGCCGACCCAGATGTCCGTCTTCCGCAAGCACCAGACTCCGAAGGAGGCGGAGGCCGTATGACCACGACGAGCATCCCCCTCGCCGTACCCGATCTGTCCCTCGTGGTCCTCGTCGGCGCCACCGGCTCCGGCAAGTCCACCTTCGCCGCGCGTCACTTCAAGCCCACGGAGACCGTCTCGAGCGACTTCTGCCGCGGCCTGGTCAGCGACGACGAGAACGACCAGAGCGCGAGCAAGGACGCCTTCGACGTCCTGCACTACATCGTCGGCAAGCGGCTCGCGGCCGGACGGCTGACCGTCGTCGACGCCACCAATGTGCAGTCCGAGCCCAGGAAACAGCTCGTGCGGCTGGCCCGCGAGCACGACGTGCTGCCCGTGGCCATCGTCCTCGACGTCCCGGAGGACGTCTGCGCCGCGCGCAACGCCGCCCGTCCCGACCGGGCCGGGCTCGCCCGCCGCGTCATCCAGCGCCACCAGCGCGAACTGCGCCGCTCCCTGAGCCAGCTGGAGCGCGAGGGCTTCCGCAGGGTGCACGTCCTGCGCGGCGCCGAGCAGGTGGCGGCGGCCGAGGTGGTCCGGGAGCGGCGCTTCAGCGACCTGCGGCACCTCACCGGCCCCTTCGACATCGTCGGTGACATCCACGGCTGCCGCTCCGAGCTGGAGAGCCTGCTCACCGCCCTGGGCTACGCCCTCGTCCGCGACGGGACGGGCCGCCCGGTGGACGCGGCGCACCCCGAGGGGCGCACCGCCGTCTTCGTCGGCGACCTCGTCGACCGCGGCCCCGACAGCCCCGGCGTGCTGCGCCTGGTCATGGGCATGGTCGCCGCCGGGCACGCCCTGTGCGTCCCCGGCAACCACGAGAACAAACTGGGCCGCTTCCTGGAAGGCCGGCAGGTCAACGTCGCGCACGGCCTCGCCGAGACCGTTGAGCAGCTGGAGCGGGAGGCGGAGCGGGACCCGGAGTTCCGCGAGCGGGCGCGGCAGTTCATCGCGTCCCTCGTCAGCCATTACGTCCTCGACGGCGGCTCCCTGGTCGTCTGCCACGCGGGGCTGCCGGAGAAGTACCACGGCCGCACCTCCGGCCGGGTCCGCTCGCACGCCCTGTACGGCGACACGACCGGCGAGACCGACGAGTTCGGCCTGCCCGTGCGCTACCCCTGGGCGGAGGACTACCGGGGCCGCGCCGCCGTGGTCTACGGCCACACCCCCACCCCGACCGCGACCTGGCTCAACAACACCATCTGCCTGGACACCGGCGCCGTCTTCGGCGGCAGGCTGACCGCCTTGCGCTGGCCCGAGCGCGAGCTCGTGGACGTACCCGCCGAGCGGGTCTGGTACGAGCCCGTCAGGCCGCTGTCGGCCGAGGCGCCCGGTGGGGCCGACGGCCGCCCGCTCGACCTCGCCGACGTCACCGGGCGCCGCGTCGTGGAGACCCGGCACCTGGGCCGGGTGGCGGTCAAGGAGGAGAACGCCGCGGCGGCTCTGGAGGTCATGAGCCGCTTCGCCGTCGACCCCCACCAGCTCGTCTACCTCCCGCCGACCATGGCCCCGTGCGCCACCTCGAAGGAGGAGGGCTATCTGGAGCACCCGGCGGAGGCCTTCGCCGCGTACCGCGCGGACGGGGTGCGCCAGGTGATCTGCCAGGAGAAGCACATGGGCTCGCGCGCGGTGGTCCTCCTGTGCCGGGACGCGGAGGTGGCGCGCGAGCGCTTCCGCACCGGCGAGGGCCTGCCGGGCGCGGTGTACACCCGCACGGGCCGGCCGTTCTTCGACGACGCCGGCCCGGCCGGGCGCGTGCTGACCCGGCTGGGCGAAGCCGTCACGGCCGCCGGCCTGTGGGAGGACCTCGACACGGACTGGCTGCTGCTGGACGCCGAGCTGATGCCCTGGTCGCTGAAGGCGGCCGGGCTGCTGCGCCACCAGTACGCGGCCGTGGGCGCCGCCTCCCGTACGGCCTTTCCCGAGGTCCTCGCGGCCCTGGAGTCGGCCGCCGCACGCGGCGTGGACGTCTCCGGCCTGCTCGGCCGCCAGCGCGAGCGCGCCGAGGACGCCGCCGCCTTCACCCGGGCCTACGGGCGCTACTGCTGGCCGGTGGGCGGCGGCGCCGGGGAAGGAACCGAGGGCATCCGGCTGGCTCCGTTCCAGATCCTGGCCGCCCAGGGCCGCAGCCTCGCCGCGCTCCCGCACGACGAGCAGCTGGCGCTGATCGACCGGCTCGTGGAGGCCGACCGCCCCGAGGACGGGTCCGCCGGCCTGATCGCGCCCACCCGCCGCCTGGTCGTCGACACCGAGGACGAGGACTCGCTCGCCGCGGGCACCCGGTGGTGGCTGGAGCTGACCGGGCAGGGCGGCGAGGGCATGGTCGTCAAGCCGCTCGCGGCGTACGTCCGCGGGACCGACGGCAGGCTCGTACAGCCCGGCGTCAAATGCCGCGGCCGGGAGTACCTGCGCATCGTCTACGGCCCCGAGTACACCCGCCCGGAGAACCTCGCCCGGCTGCGCATACGCCACCTCGGCCACAAGCGCTCCCTGGCCCTGCGCGAGTACGCGCTCGGGCTGGAGGCGCTGGACCGGCTGGCGGCCGGGGAGCCGTTGTGGCGGGTCCACGAGGCGGTCTTCGCGGTGCTCGCCCTGGAGTCCGAGCCGGTGGACCCACGCCTGTAGCGGGGCCGCCCGGGCGGACGCCCGGCACGCGGCGGCACTCCGTGCCCCGCGTGCCGAGTGATCACGGCACGTTCAGGTCAGGATGGGAAGATGGGATTCCATGTCGATTCCGAGGCCGGGCGGCTGCGCCGCGTCATCCTGCACCGCCCCGACCTGGAGCTGAAGCGGCTCACACCGTCCAACAAGGACGCCCTCCTCTTCGACGACGTGCTCTGGGTGCGCCGCGCCCGCGCCGAGCACGACGGCTTCGCCGACGTGCTGCGCGAGCGCGGTGTGGAGGTGCACCTCTTCCAGGACCTGCTGGAGGAGAGCCTGCGCGACCCCCTCGCCCGGGCGATCGTCCTGGACCGGGTCTTCGACGAGAAGGAGTACGGCCCGCTGGCCACCGACCACCTGCGGGCCGCCTTCGACGGGATGCCCGTGCCGGAGCTGACCTCCTGGCTCGTCGGGGGCATGACCAAGCGCGAGTTCCTCGCACGGCACGCCGAGCCGGTCTCCGTCCGCTTCCATGTGATGGAGCAGGACGACTTCCTGCTCAACCCGCTGCCCAATCACCTCTTCACCCGGGACACCTCCGCATGGATCTACGACGGGGTGTCCATCAACGCCATGCGCTGGCCCGCCCGTTGGCACGAGACCGTGCACTACGAGGCCGTCTACCGCCATCACCCGCTCTTCGCCCAGGGCGGCTTCCACATCTGGTGCGAGGGCCAGGCGGCCTACCCGTCGACGATCGAGGGCGGCGACGTCCTGGTCATCGGCGAGGGCGCGGTGCTGATCGGGATGAGCGAGCGCACCACGCCGCAGGCGGTGGAGATGCTGGCCCGCGGGCTGTTCGCGGCGGGGTCGGCCCGTACGATCGTGGCGCTGGACATGCCCAAGGGACGGGCGTTCATGCACCTGGACACCGTGATGACCATGGTCGACGGCGATACGTTCACCCAGTACGCGGGCCTGGGCATGCTCCGCTCGTACACCATCGAGCCCGGCGTCGGCGAGCGCGAGCTGAAGGTCACCGACCACCCGCCGGAGCACATGCACCGCGCGATAGCCGCCGCCCTGGGCCTGGACTCCATCCGGGTGCTGACCGCCCGGCAGGACGTCCACGCCGCGGAGCGGGAGCAGTGGGACGACGGATGCAATGTGCTGGCCATAGAGCCGGGTGTGGTGGTTGCCTACGAACGGAACGCGACGACCAACACCTTCCTGCGCAAGCACGGCATCGAGGTCATCACCATCCCCGGCAGCGAGCTGGGCCGGGGCCGGGGCGGTCCGCGCTGCATGAGCTGTCCGGTCGAGCGGGATCCGGTACCCGGTTCCTGACCCACGAGACCCATCTGCATACTGATGCGAGTGGTCGTATAGACTTCCATTTTTGCCGCACTGTTGATGACCTAGGAGCCCATCCCATGGCGACAAACCTCAAGGGCCGTCACTTCCTCAAGGAGACGGACCTCACCGCCGAGGAGTTCCACGGCCTGATCGAGCTGGCCGCCGAGCTCAAGGCCGCCAAGCGCGCGGGCACCGAGGAGCGCCGACTCCAGGGTCGCAACATCGCGCTCGTCTTCGAGAAGACCTCCACCCGCACCCGCTGCGCCTTCGAGGTCGCCGCCTCGGACCAGGGGGCCTATACGACCTACCTCGACCCGGCCGGCTCCCAGATCGGCCACAAGGAGTCGGTCCGGGACACCGCGCGGGTGCTCGGCCGGATGTACGACGCCATTCAGTACCGCGGTCACGGCCAGTACATCGTCGAGGAGCTCGCCGCCTACGCCGACGTGCCCGTCTACAACGGCCTCACCGACGAGTGGCACCCCACTCAGATGCTCGCCGACGTGCTCACCATGACCGAGCACACCGCCAAGTCGCTCGACCACGTCGCCTACGCCTACCTCGGCGACGCCCGCTACAACATGGGCAACTCCTACCTCGTCACCGGCGCCCTCCTGGGCATGGACGTCCGCATCGTGGGCCCCCGGGAGCTCTGGCCGGCCCCCGAGGTCGTGGCCCGCGCCCACCGGCTGGCGGAGACGAGCGGCGCCCGGATCACGCTCACCGAGGACGTCGCCGAGGGCGTGCGCGGCGCGGACTTCGTCGCCACCGACGTCTGGGTGTCGATGGGCGAGCCCAAGGAGGTCTGGGACGCCCGCATCGCCCTGCTCGCCCCGTACACCGTCACCATGGACGTGCTGCGCGCCACCGGGAACCCGGCCGTGAAGTTCCTGCACTGCCTGCCCGCCTTCCACGACCTGGGCACCACGGTCGGCCGCGAGATCTACGAGCGCCACGGGCTGACCTCGCTGGAGGTCACCGACGAGGTCTTCGAGTCGGTGCACTCCGTCGTCTTCGACGAGGCCGAGAACCGGATGCACACCATCAAGGCGATCCTGGTGGCCACCCTGGCCGACTGAGCCGACGTCCGCACGGACCCACGCCGGACCCGCGACGCCCCCGCCCCACGAGTGCGCGACAGGGCCTGACCCCTATCGCGCACTCGTGACGACGGTCACGTAGCGGTGATAACTTCACCGGGCAGGCACCAGCCCCCCGGCTGAAGGAGGCCGTGCTCCATGAGTCCGTTCACCGGCTCCGCGTCCCGCACCGAGGAATGGCGGCACCTGCGCCTGACCCTCGACTCCGGCGTCGCCACCGTCACCCTCGCCCGCCCCGACAAGCTCAACGCCCTCACCTTCGGCGCCTACGCCGACCTGCGCGACCTCCTTCCCGAACTCGCCCGCGACGGCTCGGTGCGCGCCCTCGTGCTCGGCGGCGAAGGGCGCGGCTTCTGCTCCGGCGGCGACGTCGACGAGATCATCGGCGCGACCCTCGCCATGGACACCGGCCGCCTCCTGGACTTCAACCGCATGACCGGCCAGACCGTACGGGCCCTGCGGGAGTGCCCCTTCCCCGTGGTCGCCGCCGTGCACGGGGTCGCGGCCGGCGCCGGCGCCGTGCTCGCGCTCGCCGCCGACTTCCGCGTCGCCGACCCGACCGCCCGCTTCGCCTTCCTCTTCACCAAGGTCGGCCTCTCCGGCGGCGACATGGGAGCCGCCTACCTCCTGCCCCGCGTCGTCGGCCTCGGCCACGCCACCCGGCTGCTGATGCTCGGCGAGCCCGTCCGCGCCTCCGAGGCCGAACGCATCGGACTCATCAGCCAGCCGGCCGACGAGGGCGGGGCCCACGCCGCCGCACAGGCCCTCGCCCGCCGCCTCGCCGAGGGCCCCGCCCTCGCCCTCGCCCAGACCAAGGCCCTGCTCACCGCCGAACTCGACATGCCGCTCGCCGCCGCCGTCGAGCTGGACGCCGCCACCCAGGCCCTGCTCATGAACAGCGCCGACTACGCCGAGTTCCACGCCGCCTTCACCGAGAAGCGGCCCCCCGAGTGGCAGGGGCGATGACGGCGGCCGCACGGGTCGCGGTCATCGGCGGCGGGCCCGGCGGCCTCTACGCCGCCGCCCTCCTCAAACGCCTCGCCCCCCGGCGCGAGGTCACCCTCTGGGAACGCAACGCCCCCGACGACACCTTCGGCTTCGGCGTCGTCCTCTCCGCGGAGACCCTCGGCGGCATCCGGAGCGCCGACCCGGCCGTGTACGCCGCGCTCAGCCGCGAGTTCGTGCACTGGGACGACATCGACGTCGTCCACCGGGGGACCGTGCTGCGCTCCGGCGGCCACGGCTTCGCCGCCCTCGGCCGCCACCGGCTGCTGGCGATCCTCCAGGAGCGCTGCCGCGCGCTCGGCGTCACCCTGAGATTCGGCACCGAGGCGCCGCCCGCCGCCGCACTGGCCCGCTCCCACGACCTCGTCATCGCCGCCGACGGCGTCAACAGCCGCACCCGCGACAGCCACCGGGACCTCTTTCGCCCCACCCTCACCCACCACCGCTGCCGCTACATCTGGCTCGCCGCCGACTTCGCCCTCGACGCCTTCCGCTTCGAGATCGCCGACACCGAGCACGGCCTCATGCAGCTCCACGCCTACCCCTTCGGCCCGCGGGCCAGCACCGTCATCGTCGAAATGCGCGAGGAGGTCTGGCGCCGCGCCGGCTTCGACCGCGACGACGACAACGCCGCGGCGGACCGCTGCGGCGCGTACTTCGCCGAGCTCCTCGGCGGCCGCCCGCTGCGCTCCAACCGCTCCGCCTGGACGGCCTTCCGCACCATCGTCAACGAGCGCTGGTCCCACGGCCGTACCGTCCTGCTCGGCGACGCCGCCCACACCGCCCACTTCTCCATAGGCTCCGGCACCAAACTCGCCGTCGAGGACGCCCTCGCCCTCGCCGGCCACCTCCAGGACGCCCCCACGGTGGCGGGGGCCCTCACGGCGTACGAGGCCGAGCGCAGGCCGGTCGTCGAGTCCACCCAGCGCGCCGCCCGCGCCAGCCTCGAGTGGTTCGAGAACCTCGCGCTCCACGTCGGGGGGCCACCGCGCCGCTTCGCCTTCGACCTCCTCACCCGCAGCCGCCGCGTCACCCACGACAACCTCCGCCTGCGCGATCCGGGCTTCGTCGCCGCCGTCGAGGCCGAGGCCGGCATCCCGCCCGGCACGCCGCCGATGTTCACCCCCTTCCGGCTGCGCGGCCTGACCCTGCGCAACCGCGTCGTCGTCTCCCCGATGGACATGTACACAGCCGTCGACGGCACACCCGGCGACTTCCACCTCGTCCACCTCGGCGCCCGCGCCCTCGGCGGCGCGGGCCTGGTCATGACGGAAATGGTCTGCGTCAGCGCGCAGGGCCGCATCACGCCCGGCTGCGCGGGCCTGTACACGCCGGCACACGAGAGCGCCTGGCGCCGGATCACCGGCTTCGTCCACGAACGGGCCCCCGGCACCGCCATCGGCGTCCAGCTCGGCCACTGCGGACGCAAGGGCTCCACCCGCCTGATGTGGGACGGCATGGACGAGCCGCTCCCCGAGGGCAACTGGCCCCTCGTGGCCCCCTCACCGCTTCCCTACCGGCCCGGCGTCAGCCAGACCCCGCACGCCCTGACTGTCCCGGAACTCGCCGCCATCCGGGAACAGTTCGTCAGCTCCGCGGAAGCCGCCGCGCGCGCCGGGTTCGACCTCCTCGAACTGCACTGCGCACACGGCTATCTGCTCTCCAGCTTCCTCTCCCCGCTCACCAACCACCGCGACGACGCCTACGGCGGCGACCTCGCCGCCCGGCTCGCCTACCCCCTGGAGGTTTTCGACTCCGTGCGGGCCGTGTGGCCCGCCGAGCGGCCGATGACGGTGAGGATCTCCGCCACCGACTGGGCGCCGGGCGGCACCACCGCCGAGGACGCCGTCGCCGTGGCCCGCGCCTTCGCCGAGCACGGCGCCGACGCCGTCGACGTCTCCACCGGCCAGGTCGTCCACGACGAGCGGCCCGACCGCGGACGCTCGTACCAGACGCCCTTCGCGGACCGCATCCGGCACGAGGCGGGCGTCCCGGTGATCGCCGTCGGCGCCATCTCGTCGTGGGACGATGTCAACTCCCTGATCCTGGCGGGCCGCACCGACCTGTGCGCCCTGGGACGCCCGCACCTGTACGACCCGAACTGGACCCTCCACGCGGCGGCGGAACAGGGCTACGAGGGGCCGGGCGCGCCCTGGCCCGTCCAGTACCGGGCAGGCAGCCGCAAGCCGCCGACGGGGCGGAGCGCGTGAGGGCCTCGCGCCCCTGCCCGCCCACGTGCCCTACGCCGGCCCGACCGCCGCGAACTGCGCCCCCGCGTCCCGCAACCGCGAGTGCAGCGCCGCGAAGACCCGGGCCGCCCGCCCGCCCGGCCACTCCTCCGGCAGCAGCGCCGCCGGCAGGCCCGGGTCGGCGTACGGCAGCCGCCGCCAGGAGTCCAGCGCCAGAAGGTAGTCGCGGTAGGCCGCCTCCGGCGGCACCGGCTTACGGCGCGCCCAGCGGCGCAGCACCGGCTCGTGGGTGTCCAGGAACGCCCGGTGCTGCCGGGCCAGCGCCTGCAGGTCCCACCACCGGGCCACCGCCTCGGCCGTCGGCTCGAATCCCAGGTGGCTGCCCCGGAACAGGTCGACGTAGTCGGCCAGTCCGAGCCGCTGCAGGGTGTGGCGGGTCTCCTCGTGCACATGGGCCGGGGCGATCCACACGCCGGGCGCGGCCGTGCCGAAGCCCAGCCGGGCCAGCCGGGAGCGCAGCAGATGGCGCTTGTGCCGCTCCTGTTCGGGGACCGAGAAGACGGCCAGCAGCCAGCCGTGGCCCGGTCGCGCCGAGGGGCGGCCGTAGATGCGGCGGTCGCCGTCGTCCAGCAGCTGCCGGGCGGCGTCCGACAGTCCGTACCCCGCGGCGCCGTCGGCCGTGCGGTCCGCGACGAGCAGGCCGCGCCGCTTGAGCCGGGAGACGGCGGACCGCACCGAGGGCGAGTCCACGCCCACCGCGCCCAACAGCCGGATCAGGGCCGCGATCGGCACCGGGCCGGCGGGGGCGTCGACGCTACCGCGTCCGTACGCGCCGTAGAAGGTGACGATGAGGGACCCGGGGGTGTGGAGCGGTTGCTGGTCAGTCACGGGGAAACTGTAAAGCGCCGTCGCGCAGCCGGAATCGCTGCAGTTTGCCGGTGGGCGTGCGGGGCAGGCCGTCGTGGAACACGATCTCGCGAGGGCACTTGTAGGGAACGATCTCCTTTTTGGTGAACTCCCGCAGCCGCCGCACCGTTTCCCCGGTGCGCGGCACCCCGGCCCGCAGCACCACGTGGGCGACGACGATCTCCCCGCGCCGCTCGTCGGGGCGGCCGACCACGGCCGCCTCCAGCACGTCCGGGTGGCGCAGCAGGGCCTCCTCGACCTCGGGCCCGGCGACGTTGCAGCCGGCCGAGACGATCATGTCGTCGGCGCGGGCTATGTAGCGGAAGTGGCCGTCGGGTTCGCGGACGTAGGTGTCGCCGGTGAGGTTCCAGCCGTCGCGTACGTACGCGGCCTGTCGCTGGTCGGCGAGGTAGCGGCAGCCGGTGGGGCCGCGCACGGCCAGCAGCCCCGGCTCGCCGTCGGGCACGGTCCGGCCGTCCGGGCCCAGGACGCGTGCCTCGTAGCCGGGGACCGGCACGCCGGTCGTGCCGGGGCGGATGGCGTCGTCAGCCGCGGCGATGAAGATGTGCAGCATCTCGGTGGCGCCTATGCCGTTGATGACGCGCAGCCCCGTCGCGCGCCGCCAGTCGTGCCACAGGGCCGCGGGCAGGTGCTCGCCCGCCGAGACGCATCTGCGGAGCGAGGAGGTGTCGTACGCGCCGAGCTCGCCGAGCATGGCGCGGTAGGCGGTCGGCGCGGTGAACAGCACGCTGACGCGGTGGCGTTGGATGTCGGACAGCAGCCGTGCGGGGCCGCCCCAGTCGGTCAGCAGCGTCGAGGCGCCCACGCGCAGGGGGAAGACGAGGAGGCCGCCGAGCCCGAAGGTGAAGCCGAGCGGGGGGCTGCCGGCGAAGAGGTCGTCCGGGTGCGGCCGCAGGACGCACGCCGAGAAGGTGTCGGCGATGGCGAGGACGTCGCGGTGGAAATGGAGGCAGCCCTTGGGGCGTCCGGTGGTGCCGGAGGTGAAGGCGATGAGCGCGACGTCGTCGGCGGAGGTGTCCAACGCCACATAGGATGTGGGTTTTTTCGCCGAACGCCGCAGAAGGTCGTCGGGAGCATCGCCGCCGAACAGCGTAATCCGTAAGTGTGGCACCGCCGCCTTGATCAAGTCGTCGGCCGATCGGGTGTCGCACAGGGCGTGCCGGACCCGGGCGATCGCGCAGACGGCGGCCAGTTCGCCGGGACGCTGCGCGGCCAGCACGGTCACGGCCACGGCGCCGGCCTTCATCACCGCGAGCCAACAGGCGGCGAGCCAGGGCGTGGTGGGCCCGCGCAGCAGCACCCGGTCGCCGGGCACGACACCCAGGTCGGTGGTGAGCGTGTGCGCGATCCGGTCGACGTTGGCCTTGAGCTCGCCGTACGACCACACGTGCCCGGCGCCGTCGCGCACCGCGGGCCGGGCGGGGCCCAGCCGCCCGATCGTCGCGTCCAGCAGCTCGGCGCCGCAGTTGAGCCGGTCCGGGTAGTGCAGCCCGGGGGAGCCCGGGAGGTCGAAGCGGAGATCCGGCCACTGCCCGGGGGCCGGGAGATGGTCACGCGAGAAGGTGTCGACGTGCGCCGAGCGGTTGAGCTCCATCGCGGATGTGCCCCCTCGCCGGGGAGGAATGGGGAGGTGAACGGGGGTCTTGCCAGCGACACGGATCCACTGTCAGCGTAGCGAGTTGGTGACGGCAGTCAACAGAGCGCGATAGCAGGGGCGCGGGAAGGCGGGCCAGGTGACCACACCGTTCACACTGGACGGGGAGCAGCGCAAGTGGTGTGCGGAGCTGCGCGCGCTCGCCGCGCGCGAGCTGCGCCCCCTGGCCGGCGAGGGAGCCCCCGGCCGCGTCAACCGGCCGCTGGTCACGGCGCTGGGCGAGCTGGGCCTGACGGCCCGGGTCCTGCCCTACGGGGGCCCCGAAGGCGGCGGCTCCGCACGCGCCATGGACCTGTGCCTGCTGCGCGAAGCGCTCGCCCAGGAGTGCACGGAGGCGGAGACGGCCCTGGCACTCCAGGGCCTGGGCGCGTACCCGGTGCTGCGGTACGGCACCGGGCCGCAACGCGCACGGTGGCTGCCGGAGGTGGTCGCGGGCCGGGCGGTCGCCGCCTTCGCGCTCAGCGAGCCGGGCGCGGGCTCCGACGCGGCGGCGCTGGAGCTGCGCGCCGAGCGCACGGCCGACGGCTGGCGCCTGACCGGCGAGAAGTGCTGGATCTCCAACGCCCCCGACGCCGACCTCTACACCGTCTTCGCCCGTACGGGACCGGCCCCCGGCGCCACCGGCGTCACCGCCTTCCTGCTGCCCGCCGACCGCCCCGGCCTCGGCGGGCATCCGCTGGAGATGCTCGCCCCGCACCCCGTGGGCGCCCTCACCTTCGACGCCGTCCCGGCCGGCCCGGACGACGTCATCGGCGAGGTGGGCGGCGGCTTCCGCGTCGCCATGAGCACGCTCGACCTCTTCCGGCCGAGCGTCGGCGCCTTCGCCGTCGGCATGGCCCGGGCGGCCCTCGGCGCGGCCCTGGCCCACGCGGGGGAACGCCACGCCTTCGGCGGCCCCTTGAAGAACCTGCAGGCCGTCTCCCACCAGCTCGCCGAGATGGCCACCCGCACCGAGGCCGCCGCCCTGCTCGTGTACGCGGCGGCCGCGGCGTACGACGCGGGGGAGCCGGGCATCGCCCGCCGCTCGGCGATGGCCAAGCTCTTCGCCACCGAGACCGCGCAGTACGTCGTCGACGCCGCCGTCCAGATCCACGGCGCCCGCGCCCTTCGCCACGGCCACCTCCTCGAACACCTCTACCGCGAGGTCCGCGCACCGCGGATCTACGAGGGCGCCACCGAGGTCCAGCGCACGATCATCGCGAAGGAGCTCTACCGGGCGAGCGGCGCGGCGCGCACCGGCGAGCCACCCACCGACCCCTCCGCGACGAGGAGCCCGCGCCCATGACCCTCGAACGCGTCAACCCCGCCGGGCTCTGCCCGCCCACCGGCTTCAGCCACGCCGTCACCGTCACCGGCGGCCGCCTGGTCTTCCTCGCCGGCCAGACCGCGCTCGACGCCGGCGGCAGGATCGTGCCCGGCCCCCTCCCGGAACAGTTCGAACGGGCCCTGGGCAACCTCCTGGCCGCCCTGCGCGCCGCCGGGGGCGAACCCCGCGACCTGGCCCGCGTGACCGTCTACGCCACCGACGTCGGCGCGTACCGCTCGTACGCCCCCGAACTGGGCCGGATCTGGCGGCGCCTGGCGGGCCGCGACTACCCGGCCATGGCCGTCGTCGGCACGACCCGGCTCTGGGACGAGGAGGCCCTGGTGGAGCTGGACGGGGTGGCCGTGCTGCCGTGACGGGACGCGCCGGGCCGGGCCGGTGTACGGTTTCGACGGCATATCGGTGTTCGCGAACAGGCAAAGGGTGGCGTTTCGATGGCTTCTCGTCGGAGTGCCGATCCCGGCACGCTCACCTTCACCGAGCGCGCCCGGCGGCAGCAGATCGTCGAGTGCGCCATCGACCTCATCGCCGACAGGGGCTACCCGTCGACCTCGTTGGCGGCCATCGCCGAGGCGGCCGGGATATCCAAGGCGGCCGTCCTCTACCACTTCACGTCGAAGGACAACCTGGACCGCACGACGCTGACCCATGTGCTGGACCAGTTCCTCGCGTACGTGACCGAGCGGGTCGAGCGGGAGACGGACCCGGGTGCCGCCGTCGTCGCCTACGTCCGCGCGATGATCTCCTACCAGCAGGCCAACCGCCGCCACGTCCGGGTGATCACGGAGATGCTGCTCGACGACAAGGGCGGCACCCGGCTCAAGACGCCGGGCTCCCACGACACCCACGACCGCTGGCAGGCCCTGGCCCGGCTGCTGGCCGCGGGCCAGGAGACGGGCCGGCTGCGCGCGTTCGACACGCGGACCACGGCGCTGGCCATCGGCGGCGCGATCGACAACGTCATCTCCTACTGGCTCGTCCACCCCGACTTCGACCTCGACGCCGCGGCCGACGAGCTGGTGACCTTCACCCTGAACGCGATCGAACGCCGGGACTGACGTCACCTCTCATGCCCGGGCGAAGGCGGGCGCCCGCTCGGGGCGTATCCCGACCCCGCCGAGGTATCCGGTCAGCGTGGGCAGCAGCGGCACCGTCCGCAGCAGCCGGAAGGGCAGCGGAAGCCGGCCGGGATCGAGGGTGCCGGCGAGGGCGGGTCGCAACAGGGCCTCGTGCTCGCCGCGTTGCGTCGCCTGGATGAACGCCGTCGGCAGCTCCCGCCGCTTCTGCACCCGCGCGAGGTCGCGGGAGCGGAGCGTGCCGCGCCGCAAAGGAGCGGCGAGGATGCGGGCCGCCGCCACGGCGTCCTGCACCGCGAGGTTGACCCCGACGCCACCGGTCGGCGACATGGTGTGGGCCGAGTCCCCTATGCACAGCAGCCCTTGGCGGTACCAGCGCGGCAGCCTGCCCATCGTCACCTCCAGCAGCTTCACGTCGTCCCAGGAACCGATCGCCTCCGTCACCTCGGGCCCCCAGCCGAAGAGTTCACCGATCCGGTCGCGGAACCACCCGATGCCCCTGGCCCGCAGCTCCGCGTCCGTACCCTTCCCGATCAGGTAGGAGACCTGGTAGTACGTGCCCCTGTCCAGGGTGACCGCGAGCTGCCGTCCCAGGGCGCGCATGAAGACGCGACCGTCCTTGGAGGCATCGCCGGGCGGGGTCGGCACCCGGACGTTCCACACGTCCATCGGGACGTCGAAGGAGTCGGGCGTCAATCCCGCCGCCTCGCGGACCAGCGAGTCACGGCCGTCGCACGCGACCGTGAGGTCCGCGGCGATCTCACCGTCCGTACCGTCCTCGGCCACGTACCGCACACCGGTCACCCTGCCCCCTTCGGTCCGCAGCCCGGTGACCGTGGTGCGCATGCGCAGGGTGAAGGAGGGCTCCTCCGCGGCGGCGGTCGCGAGCAGGTCGAGGAAGTCCCACTGCGGGACCATGGCGATGTACTTGTGCCGACCGGGGATGCGGCGCAGATCCGACAGGGGCACGACCACGTCGCCGATGTACATCCGCATCCGGTCCAGCCGACGGACCGGCAGCCGAGCGAAGCGTTCTCCGAGGCCGAGTTCGTCGAGCAGCCGCAGCGTCGAGGGATGGACGGTGTCCCCGCGAAAGTCCCGCAGGAAGTCCTTGTGCTTCTCCAGCACGGTCACCTCGATACCGGCCCTGGCGAGCAACAGCCCCAGCATCATCCCGGCCGGACCGCCGCCCACCACACAGCACGTCGTACGTTCCACCGCTTCCGCTCCCCTCGGTCGGCTGGCTGACCGTGCGGTGAGTTGTCTGACCGCTCGGTCAGTCGCAGTGTAGGCATGGGATCGGGGCGCGGCAATGGGCGGGATGGGATGGGCGAACGACGCGCGTAGGCACGGCGAGTGATGGAGCGTCAGGCTCCGCTCGTGCTGATTACTCTCGGTGTGGGCGGCAAGCCCAGTCCGCCGCTCGGCAGTTCAGTGTTCCTGGGAGCATGTGACGGAGATTGTCACGGTGTTCAAGCCTGGCGTCAGGAGTGCGGCCAGACCGTGGCGGAGCTGATTGAGTGCCGGCCATTTCCCGTGCTGTGGAAGTGCCACCGAACCTGGCTCTCGTAATCGATGCGGAGCGGCGCGGCGTGACGGCCCGTCCGGACTCGTTCTGCCTGCGTAAGGCGGTGGTCGGGCGGTGCGGACGACGCCGTGAGCGTCAATAGCAAACCGATGCTCGGGTGAAAAGGCGAGCTGAATGTAGATCATATCTCACTCGTCCGGTTTGACTCCTATCCGGTGAATCTTCAAGACTTCGCCTTCGACCACCCCGCACACATCGGGAACTGCGTGCGGGGACGCAAGAGGGGTAACCGAAAACAGAATGAAGAAGAGTCAGGCCAACTCCGTGCGCATGCGGAGAGTCATCACGCGCGGAATCGTGGCCACCACCGCGCTGGCCGCGGTCGCCGGCGTCGCCGCACCGGGCACCGCCGTCGCCAAGCCGTCGGACGCGGTCGCCGCGGCAGCCGGTATCGGGACCAGTGACACGCAGCGTGTCGACGCGGCGGCCGTGGTCCGGCTCGACCCGAGCCCGGAGGTGCTCCTCCTCAGCGATCGCGACTTCCTCCACGCGCTGTGGCAGAAGGCCAGGGACGCGGGCCAGACCCTGGAGTCGGTGCGCCTGGCCGCCGAGGAGGCCATGGTCAGCGGTTCCGCCGACGACCACGTCAGGTTCATCACCACCGGCATCCACCAGGCGTACGAGCTCGACAAGCAGCGGGAGAAGGACCGGGCCGACGCCGAGCGCGCCGCCCGCCTCGCCAAGTCCCAGGCGCTGATCGCGGTGGGGATCCCGAGCAGCCCGGACCTGCTGGGCCTCAGTGACGACAACTTCGTCCGTGCCGTCATGAAGCACGACGCTTCCGGCCGGGAGGTCAAGGACGCCGCCGCACGCGCGCTGGCCGGGGACGCCGCCGCCTGGCGGGAGTTCATCGCCAACGGGGCCCGCGAGGCCCACAATCGGGACGTGGCGAACGACCTCATCGAGCTCGAGAAGAAGAACCGCGAGGAGGCCGAGCGTCGCAAGGAGCTGGCCGCCCGCAAGAACGCCGCGGCGCTGTTCGGCATCTCGCCCTCCGAGGCCACCCTCGCCCTCAGCGACGACAACTTCATCCGCGAGCTGCTGCGCGCCACCACCGGTGACGCCCAGAACACCGAGCTCTACGCCGCGGGCCAGAAGGCGGTGCTCAGCTCGGACGCGGCGCAGTGGAAGCAGTTCATCCACACCGGTGCCGAGCAGGCCTACAAGCGCGACGACGAGGCCCGCCGCAAGAAGATCGCGGATGCCAACCGGCGTCACGCCCAGGAGATCCAGGCCGCGGCCGAGAAGACGGGGATGAACCCCTACCTGGTGGCCACGGCGAAGAAGGCGCTGGCCGGCAGCGACGAGGACGTCGTGAACTTCCTCAAGGACGACAGCCAGTACCGCGCGAAGCGCCAGTCCCTCACGCCCAGCGGCGGCAAGCAGGCCGGCTGGTACATCCGCCAGTCCACCGTGGACGGCGGGGAGGCCTTCGTCGCACCCGTCACCGCCAAGAACAAGCCGGCCGACCGTGAGGACGCCACCTGGGTCGTCGTGGACTCGCTGACCAAGCAGCAGCCCGGCTGCTACTCCTTCGAGTCGGCCCGCAAGCCCGGCTACTACCTGACGCAGAAGGACCTCCGGGTACGGATGTCCGCCAATGACGCCAGTGCGCAGTTCGCCAAGGACGCCACCTGGTGCGCCCGCAAGGGCCTGACCGGTTCCGGGACGTCCTTCGAGTCGGCAAGCCAGCCCGGCCGCTGGCTGCGCCACTTCTGGGGCGACCTCTACGCGGCCGACAAGAGCGGCAAGACCCGCCAGGACACCGCCGAGAACTTCGCCCAGGACGCCACCTGGAAGCTCGCCACCCCCCTCGCGGGCTGACCGCTCCCCGCCGAGTCCACACCTTCAGAACTTTAAGAAGAACGGAACACCCCGATGTCTCGGATCATCCGAGCCACGCTGGCCGTCGGCGCCAGTGTCGCCGCGCTGGCAGGCAGCGTCACCACCGCCCACGCGGACGAGAGCACGCCCGGGACGACCGCCGTGCAGCTGCAGGTCGAGCACAGCGGCCAGTGCCTCACCATCGCGAACGGCAGCCTCCGCAACGGTGCCGGCGCCGTGCAGTCGAAGTGCGCCGACGACGCGGACAACCAGCTCTTCGAGCTGGCCTCCGCCGGCTCGGCCACTTTCCAGCTGCAGGCCAAGCACAGCGGCAAGTGCCTCGAAGTGGAGAACGCCGGCACCAAGGCCGGATCGAACGCCCAGCAGTGGTGGTGCGTCGGCCAGCCCCAGCAGCGCTGGAAGCTGGTGATGGTCGACGTCGCCAAGGAGCTGTACGAGATCCGTCCCACGCACACCCCCGAGCGCTGCCTGGACATCAGCGACTCCAGCGCCAAGGACGGCGCGACCGCCCAGCAGTGGTACTGCAACGGCACCACCGCCCAGCGCTGGCGCATCCTGCCGGCCAAGGCCGCCTGACGCACCCCGGACGCCGCTGAGCCGATCGCCACGCAGCGACCGGCTCGGCGCCCGCATGCGCGAAAACCGTGCCCGCTCCACCGGGCACCCCTGACTTTCGAGAAGAAACGGATCACACACGATGTCTCGGATCGTCCGAGCCACGCTGGCCATCGGGGCCAGCCTCGCCGTACTGGCGGGCGGCGCGACCGCCGCGTACGCGGACGGGAAGCCCTCTCCCGAAGAAATCGCCGCTGCCGTGGCGGAGGCCGCGAACCAGGCGAACGCGGACATGCTCGAGGCCCGCGCCCGTGAGGGCATGCCGGACACGGTCGTCACGCTCAAGGCCGCGCACAGCGGCAAGTGCCTGGACATCGACGGCGGCAAGGCCGACAACGGCGTGCGCGCACAGCAGTGGAACTGCAACGGCAGCGACGCCCAGAAGTGGCGTGCGGTTCCCGTCGCCGACTCCTCCTTCGAGCTGCGGAACGTGGCCAGCGGCAAGTGCCTCGAGGTCGAGAACAGCGCCACCAAGGTCGGCGCCCCCGTCCAGCAGTGGTCGTGCGTCAACGCCAAGAACATGCGCTGGCAGATCGTCCTCGTCGACCCCGTCAAGAAGCTCCACCAGCTGCGTCCCACGCACACCGAGGACCGCTGCCTGGACATCGCCGACGCCAAGGACAACAACGGCACGAAGGCGCAGCAGTGGTACTGCAACCAGAGCGCCGCACAGCTGTGGCAGATCCAGCCGGTCAAGTGACCTGAACGTCGTCGAGGGACAGCGTCGTGAAGCACGGCGCTGTCCTTCTGCGAGTGGGACCACTGCAGTGAAGTTCTAGATTTTTTGAGGGGGCCTGAAGTGAATCGTCAGTGGTGGGTCGCGCAGGCGTTGACGGTCGGCATGCTTGCCGGTGGAGGCGCGCTCGTGGCGGGGGCCCCGGCCTTCGCCGACGCACAGGTTCCGACCGTCGTCTCGGCTGATCAGCCGGCCGATCAGGCCGCGCTCGCGAAGGCCGCGGCGGCCGAGGAAGCCCGTAACTGGGTGCTCAAGATGGCGAAGTCCCGGCTGCCCGCCGAGGTGCGCACCTCGGCGTGGAACGCCCTGCGCAGTTCCCGCGGGGACGACGCGATCGCCGAGTGGATGGCGCCCGGTGGCGGCTATGACGCCGCCAAGCAGCGGACCCGCGACACCCGGGCCCGGAACAAGGCGTTCTGCGAGCGGGTGGTGGCCACGCACACCAAGGAGTTCTCTCCCGAGGTGCGGGCCGCGGCCGAGCGCGCGCTGAAGGGAACGGCCGCCGACCAGGCGACGTTCGTCAAGACCGGTTACGCCGAGGCGCAGAAGCGCGACCGGGTCGTCCGGGAAGCCGACGCGCAGCACAAGCGGGAAGTCGCCGCCCAGGACCGCGACTTCGTGCGTGCGATCGCAGAGCACGACCCGGGTGAGCAGGTACGGGTGGCGGCGCAGTGGGCGTTGCGCCCCGGTGCCGTCGACGCGGACGTCGTGGAGTTCTACGGCTACGGCTGGGTGACCGGCGGAACGCTGGACCTGGAGAGCTACCGCATGCGCGTCGCGGACGCGGAGACGCTGCGGCACCACACCCTGTCCCTCCTGATCAAGCAGGCCGTGGCGGCCGAAGAGGCCGTGAAGGGCGCGGCCGACGCCGCGAAGGCCAGGGTCGAGGCCGAACAGGCCTGGAAGGCCGTGTCCGAGCACTCCGCCGCCGCACAGAAGGCGTGGGAGGCCGAACAGGCCGCCACCACGGCCCAGATGGAGAACTGGCAGAACATCGCCAAGGCCGCCAAGGAATCCTCGGACGAGCTGTGGAAGAACATCGCCCAGCCGGCCGAGGCCAACCAGGACACCTGGGCCCAGGAGCAGGCCGAGTCGCTCAAGTCGGCCGAGTACTGGAAGGCCATGTTCGACCAGGCCCGGAACGGCGAGAGCCGCGTCAAGGGCTGATCGACCTCGTACGTCTCGGCCGGCCCGCCTGACCTGCGGGCCGGCCGATTGCGAGCACCCTGCCCGGTCAACAGGGGGCAGGGGCATTTTTCTGTTCGATTTCAATGGGGGTTCTTCCCGTGATGGGTAGATTCCGGCCGAGGGCCGGACGGCTACGTGGTGACGTAGCCGGAGTAATGAGAACGGTCGTGTCCACGGCGGTCGCCGTGGCGATCCTGGGTGGTTCGACCGGGGAGGCCACCGCCGCGACGGCGGCGCGCGCCGAGGCGGCGTCGAAGGCCCAGACGCTGGCCACGCTGGACCGTCTGGCCGCCTCGCTGCCGAAGCCGGCCCCCGCGGCGGCGCCCGCTCCGCGGACCGAGCTGGACAAGGTCAGCGCGGAACGCGACCGGCAGCTGGTGGCGGACTTCGCGGAGTTCGACGAGGAAGAGGAAGTCCGCGAGGCCGCCAAGAAGGCCCTGGAGAGCAGCGACCCGAACGCGATCCGGGAGTTCCTGGAGAAGGGTGAGGCCGAGGCCCGTCGGCGTGCCGCGGAGAAGCGTGACGGCACCGACGTCAAGAATCGCCAGCAGATCGAGGCGATGCGCGGCAAGGGGGGTGCGTTCTTCAACGCCGAGGTCGAGCGAGTTCTGAAGGGCACGGCCAAGGACCGGGCCGACTTCCTCGCCTTCGGCGCCGAGATCGCCAAGCAGCGGGACAACAAGGACAAGGAAAACGCCGAGAAGCGCGCCGCGGAGCTCCGCAAGCGCGTGGAGATGCTGGCGGCTTCCGGCGGTCCTGAGGTGAAGAAGGCCGCCCAGGCGGCGCTGGACACCAACGACAACGCCAAGATCGAGGAATTCCTCGAAAAGGGCTACCAGGTCGCCGCCCAGAAGGACGCCGACGCCCGGGCCGCCCACGAGAAGGCCCAGAAGGAAGCGCAGGAAGCAGCGGAGAAGCTGCGGCAGCTGGCCGAGAAGGCCGCCCGCGCCGCTGAGGCCCGTACGAAGCTGATCGCCGCCCACGGTGACGCGGTCAAGGCGCTGAAGAACGCCTCGAACGCGATGACGTCGGCTGCCGCGCAATCCCGTGAGGCCGACCGGATGCTCGCGGCCGACCGGGCCGGCAAGGGCCTGTCCGACTACGGCAACGTCAAGGCCGAGGTCGCCCGCCAGGTCGAGAACGCCAACGTGGCGGCCAGGCAGGCCAAGGTCGCGGCAGCGCAGGCCAAGGTGCAGGCCGATGTGCTGGTGGAGACCGGCCTGACCTACGGCACCCAGTGGTCCGAGGTCGCCTCCGGCATCGCCGCAGCGGCGGAGGCGGCGGTCAAGGCCGGCGAGACCGCGCAGCACGCGGTGGACGCCACCGAGGCCGATGCCAAGGGGCTGAACGCCAAGAACGCGGCCGAGCTGCACGAGCAGCAGGCCAAGCAGTGGCGCGCCAACGCGGAGGAGCACGCCAAGGCCGCCGCGAAGCTGGCCGAGGCCGCCGACAAGCAGGCCAAGATCGCCGCAGACGCGGCCGGCCGCGCCAAGGCGGCGCGCATAGCGGCCGAGCAGGCGGAGAAGGAGGCCTGGGAGCACGCCCGCAAGACCCGCGAGGCCCGCATCGAGGCCCAGCGCCAGGCGGCGATAGCCGCCGAACAGCGCAAGATCGCCGAACGCGAGCGCGACCTCGCCGCCGCGGCCCGGGCACGGGCCGAGCGCGAGCGCGACATCGCCGCGGCGGCGCGTGCGCGTGCGGAGGCCGAGGCCCGTACGGCGTCGGCGGCGCGGGCGGAGGCTACGGCGGCTGCGGCTACGGCGGCTGCGGCGCGTGCGGATGCCGAGGAGCAGGAAGGTATCGCCGCCAAGGCGGACGAGAACGCCCGCGGCATGGAGACCAAGGCTCGCGACGCTTACCGCGCGGGGCTCGAGGCCAAGAAGCACGAACAGTCGGCACTAGCTCGGGCCCAGGCCACCGCCTCGATGGCGGCTGCGGCTAAGGGCACCGCATATTCCGTGGAAGCCCAGACCGCGGCGGCTGCGGCGCGTGCGGATGCTGACACCGCCAGCGCGGCAGCCGGCGAGGCCCAGGGTGCCGCTGATACAGCCAGTGGTGCGGCGATCCGGGCGCGCTCTGCGGCAACTGAGGCTGCGGGCGCGGCCGCTCGGGCACGGGCCGCGGCGGCGGAAGCCACCGCGCATGCCGCCCGCGCCAACGCTGCGGCGAACGCGGCTGAGGCGGCTGCCGCTGCTGCGAATGCTGCCGCGAAGAAGGCCGAGGCCGAGGCCGCTGCTACCCATGCGGCGGCGCAGCGCGCCAACGTCAAGGCAGCTGAGGCCACCGCGCAGGAAGCCCGCGCGGGCATCGCAGCTCACGAGGCAGCGCGTCTGGCCGGACTGGCCGCGATCGAGGCCAACCAGGCCCTACAGGCAGCCAACCGCACCAAGGACGAAGCCGAAGGCGCGGTCCGCGAAGCGGCCATGGCCAGGCTCCAGGCCGGCATCGCGGTCCAGGCCTCCACGGCGGCCCGTTCCACGGCGGCAGGCATCGCCGACCCGGCCAACACCGCAATTCAGCTGACCGCTCCCTTCTCCGGTAGTGACGTCGACGCGGACTTCGCCGCGGCGGTGGCCACTGCCGCGCAGGAGATGGGTGAAGAGCAGGTCGCCTCGGCCGAGGCCAAGGCGAACGAGGCGGTCAAGGCCGCCGACGCCGCCGAGGAGGCCGCGAAGCGCGCCAACGCCCAGGTCGCCCCGGCCTTCAAGGCCGCAGCAGACGCGGCGCGTTCCTCCGCGAACGCCGCACGCTCCACTGCCGCAGCCATGAAGTCCGCAGCCGAAGCCGCAGCGGACGGCGCCAAGGCCCGAGCCGCAGCGGCACGCGCCAACGAGGCCGACGCCCAGGCCCAGGCCGACGCCAAGCTCGCCCGCCAGGCCGCCAACCAGGCCTACGCGGACGCAGCCGCCGCCCGCCAGGCCGCCAACCAGGCCGAAGCCGAAGCAGCCCGCGCCCGCGGCGCCGCCTCCGAGGCCGAGGGCCACGCGGCCGCGGCCAGCAGCGCAGCCGACCTGGCCGAGCACGAGGCCACCGTCGCCCAGGGCGCAGCAGCCCAGGCGAAGGAGGACGCCGTCGCCGCGGGCAAGCTCGCCGAGTCCGCCGAATCCCACGCCAAGTCGGCGAAGGAGGCGGCCAACAACGCCCTCAAGTACGCCAAGCAGGCGGACGAGGTAGCCAAGCAGGCCGAGGCGGAGTACCAGGAGCGGCAGCGCAAGGCCCGCGAGGAAGCCGCCAATGCTGGTAAGAGCGGCGCCTCCGAGCTGACTTGGGATCAAGAGCAGGCGCTCGAATATTTCGGTATGTCTCCCGACGCTTTCGAGAAGGCTCGAAAGCTTTCGAGCAAAGATTTCTCTGACCTCCTGACGGAAATTGGCGCTGATGCCCTCAAGCAGTTCTTCGACGTTGAGAATATTCAGAAGTGCTACAGCGAGGGCAACGTTGAGGCGTGCCTGTGGGCGTTGGTAAATAATCTCCCGTGGAGCAAGGCCGCGAGGGCCATCGAGATGTTCCCCGAGATCGCCAAGGCCATCAAGCGTCTCGCGGGCATCGGTAAGATCCTTGAAGAGTCCGCTGCGGCGAAGAAGCTGGTCAAAAAGGGCCAGGAAATCATTGAAAAGCTCCGGAACCTTCCTGCAGAGTGCGCGGTGGAGGAGGTTGACCCGGACAACAGTTTCGTGCCGGAAACTCCGGTACTGATGGCCAATGGTACGCAAAAGCCGATCAAGGATGTCCGCATCGGAGAGAAGGTTCTGGCTACCGAGCCTGTAACTGGGAAGACCGAGGCGCGGACGGTTACTGATGTGATCATCGGTTCGGGTCGGAAGAATCTGGTTGAGATCACCGTCTACAACGACGGCAGAGCCGGGAACGTAACTAACACAGTTACCGCCACGGGCAATCACCCGTTCTGGGTGGAAAACCAGCATCGCTGGATAGATGCCGCCGAGCTCAAGGCCGGTTACCGTCTCCGTACCCCTGAAGGTGAGATGCGAGAGGTCGTCGGCACCCGCGCCTGGACCGAGGCCCGCACGGTCTACAACCTCACCGTCGATTTCCTCCATACCTACTACGTTGCTGCTGGATCCGCAGCCGTACTGGTGCACAACGCCAAGAAGGACAAGGCGTGCAGCGTTCTGATCAGGCGTGTGGCTGTGCTGGCCCCGGACTGGGTACAGAAGGGCGCCCATGTCAACATGATGGATGACATGGAGGTTCTGATTCGCCCGGACGGGAAGGGCGGCATCATGGGCTTGCCGTTCCGCTCATCGAAGGGCTACGCCTCGGCGAAGCAGGTGGACTTCGTCATCGAGAAGCTCAAGTCGAGTCCGAAGATGCGCGCGGACCTGCTCAGGGTCACGAGGGAAGCCAAGGAGAAGTACGAGTACAGTGCCAAGGCTATGAAGGAGGGCCGGAAGCCTGACTGGAACTTCAAGGAGGACCGGACGGAAGAGCTGAAGGCCTTGATCGAGGCATTGGAGAAAATGTAGATGTCCGATCTGGACTTCTATGCCCACATTGCCACTCGTGGCGATGTTCTGGGAGTAGGCATCGGCGCCCAGTCTGCCGAATGGGAAGCGAAACTTGGGGCCGGCTACCTGGACAACAGGTCGCAGGGCCTCATAAGCCGTGACTACGGACTCGTGGAGCTTTTGTTCCAGGAGGACGAGGGCGCGTGGCCATGCATGAGCATCAGCGTGCAGGTGCACCGTATGGTTGGTGGCGAGACGGCTGTGCCGCAAACTCTCAAAGACGTGTACGGGGATTTTGCTCATCGGGTACGTTTCGATGAGCTGCGTTCGCAAATTATGCGTCTGGGGTACTCCATCGAGCCGGACAATGATGCGTCAACGACGGGCGATGTTAATCGCTATCGGGTGTCCGAGTCGGGTGCAAGGATTTTCGTAGTTGCCGAGGTCGATCCCTACGGGTGCGGCGATATCGATCCGGGCGACCCCACTCAGGAGCAGGTGGGTGACGTTTGGGCCATCAGCATGTCACCGGCCTGGTGGTCGGCGTAAAGGATGAATCAGGCTCATCGTGAGCCGCATTAGATAAAGCCCCGGCGGGTGCTCTTACGGGCGCCCGCCGGGGCTTTATCGCGTCGAACCGACAACCTCAGGCAGCTGGCTGAGGCGACTGAACGTCACTCCTATCTGACGGCGTCAGATATCCCGGAACGTCTCGATCTGCGCCCCCACCGAGTTCAGCCGCTCCGCCAGGTCCTCGTACCCCCGGTTGATGACGTACACGTTGCGCAGCACCGACGTCCCCTCCGCCGCCATCATCGCCAGCAGCACGACCACCGCCGGCCGCAGTGCCGGCGGGCACATCATTTCGGCCGAGCGCCAGCGGGTCGGGCCCTCGACCAGGACGCGGTGCGGGTCGAGGAGTTTGACGTCGGCGCCGAGGCGGTTGAGGTCGGTGAGGTAGATGGCGCGGTTGTCGTAAACCCAGTCGTGGATGAGGGTCTGGCCCTGGGCGAAGGCCGCGATCGCCGCGAAGAACGGGACGTTGTCGATGTTCAGGCCCGGGAACGGCATCGGGTGGATCTTGTCGATGGGCGCCCGCAGCTTCGAGGGGCGCACCGTCAGGTCGAGCAGCCGGGTGCGGCCGTTGTCCGCGCGGTACTCGGCGCTGCGCTCGTGGTCGAGGCCCATCTCCTCCAGGACGGCGAGCTCGATCTCCATGAACTCCACCGGCACCCGGCGGATCGTCAGCTCCGACTCCGTCACCACCGCGGCGGCCAGCAGGCTCATGGCCTCCACCGGGTCCTCGGACGGCGCGTAGTCCACGTCACGGTCGATGGTGGCCACGCCGTGCACGGTCAGCGTCGTGGTGCCGACGCCCTCGACCCGTACGCCGAGCTCCTCCAGGAAGAAGCAGAGGTCCTGGACCATGTAGTTGGAGCTGGCGTTGCGGATGACGGTCACGCCGGCGTGGCGGGCGGCTGCCAGCAGGGCGTTCTCGGTGACCGTGTCGCCGCGCTCGGTCAGCACGATCGCCCGGGTGGGTGCGACCGAACGGTTGACCTGGGCGTGGTACGTGCCGTCCGTGGCCGTGATCTCCAGGCCGAAGTGGCGCAGGGCCGTCATGTGCGGCTGGACCGTGCGGGTGCCGAGGTCGCAGCCGCCGGCGTACGGGATCTTGAAGTGGTCCATGCGGTGCAGCAGCGGGCCCAGGAACATGATGACGCTGCGGGTGCGGCGGGCGGCCTCGGTGTCCATCGCGGCCAGGTCGAGCTCGGCGGGCGGGACGATCTCCAGGTCGTTGCCGTCGTTGATCCAGCGGTGCCGGACACCGATGCTGGCGAGGACCTCGAGGATGCGGTAGACCTCCTCGATCCGCGCGACGCGGCGCAGCGTCGTGCGGCCGGCGTTGAGCAGCGTGGCGCACAGCAGCGCCACACACGCGTTCTTGCTGGTCTTGACGTCGATGGAGCCCGAGAGGCGGCGGCCGCCGACGACGCGCAGATGCATCGGACCGGCGTAGCCGAGGGAGACGATCTCGCTGTCGAGCGCCTCTCCGATGCGGGCGATCATATCAAGACTGATGTTCTGATTTCCCCGCTCGATGCGGTTGACCGCGCTCTGACTCGTGCCGAGCGCGTCCGCGAGCTGGGACTGAGTCCAGCCGCGGTGCTGCCGGGCGTCACGGATGAGCTTGCCGATGCGGCCGAGGTAGGCGTCTGTCATGGGACAGACGGTATCTCAGATATGAGATTAACGCCCCTCGCGCCATGCTTCCCCACTTCTTCTACTACTATGCGAACAACTTGGAGGTGTCATGAACGTGTCCCCACCACTTGCGAAGGTCCGGCGCCCCGCGCCGCTCGTCGCCGCCGCCTATCTCCTCGCCACCGCCGCCTTTCTGACGACCTTTCTGCCACGTCGTGACCGCCTTCCCGACCCCATGGCCACCCACTTCTCCGGAGCCGGTCACGCGGACGGCTACACCGCCCTGGGCTCGTTCCCGTATGTCGCTCTCGCACTGCTGCTCGTACCGGCCGCCGTGTTCGCGGGGCTCGCCTACGGCATCGGGCAGGGGCGCACGAGAGCCCTGGTCGCTCTCGGATACGGCCTCGCCGGGTTCCTCGGCTACCTCCTCTGCGCGCTCGTCCTCGACAACGCGCGCGCCGGCCGATCCGGTGAAGCCGCCCGGCTCCCCCTGTGGCAACTGGGTGTCGCCCTGGCCGTCGCCGCGGCGGCCGGCGCCCTCGGGTGGCTGCTCGCGGGCCGGGACGTACCGGCTGCGCGAAAGCCGGATGCCGGCCCCGCCGCACCCCGCCTCGGGCTCCGCGAGGGGGAGGCCGCGACCTGGACCCGGTCCATCGGCTCCCGCCCCCTGCGCGTAGTCGGCCTGGCCCTCGCCCTGCCGGGCGCGGCCCTCGGTCTCCTCGCCGGCTGGGGCGCCGGCGTCGGCCTGTTCATCGGCGGACTGGTGACCTTCGCCTTCTCCGCCGCCCGCGTCACCGTCGACCGGCACGGGCTGAGCGCGCACCTGCCCTGGCTGCCCCGCCCCAGGCTGCGCATCCCGCTCGCCCGCATCGAATCCGCCACCAGCCGGCACATCGACGCCCTCGCCGACCTCGGCGGCTGGGGCTACCGCGTCGTACCCGGCCGCAGCGGCCTCGTCCTGCGCTCCGGGGAGGCCATCGTCGCCAGGCTGACCACCGGCAGCGAATTCGTCGTCACCGTCGACGACGCGGCCACCGCCGCCGCGCTGCTCGACGCCCTCGCCGCCCGGGCCCGCGACCACGCCGACGCCGGGACCTGACGTGCTCATCCGCCTCGACCCCGGCTCCCCGCTCCCACTCGGCGACCAGATCGCCGCCGCCGTCCGCGGCGCCATCGCCGACGGCTCCGTCCACCCCGGCGAACGCCTCCCCGCCGCCCGCGCCCTGGCCGACTCCCTGGGCGTCAACGTCCACACCGTCCTGCGCGGCTACCAACGCCTGCGCGAGGAGGGCCTGATCGAACTGCGCCGCGGACGAGGAGCGGTCGTGACCGCAGGTGCGGCTCCCCCCGTACGGGCCCGGCTGGTCGAGGGGCTGCGCGAGCTGATCGCGGACGCGCGGGCGCTGGGCATGTCGGACGACGAGGTGGTGGAGCTGGTACGGACGGGGCTGGCTTCGGGCTGAGCCGTCAGGTGCGGGCTGCGAACTTTGAGGTGTCGAGATCGAGGTTGAAGGGGGCGGGGAGGCGGATGGGAGTGCCGAAGGGAAGTGGGCCCTGCGTCTGCGAGTAGCCAAGTCTGCTTGGCGCGCTGAACAGGGTGCAGGTGTGCTCCTGACGGTCCACGATGAGGTACAGCGGGGCGCCGTACTCGGCGTAGCGGCGGCGCTTGACGACCCGGTCCGTGTCGCCGTTGGAGTCGGAGGTGACTTCGACGATGAGCAGGGTTTGATCGGGGACCACCGCTTCGGCGTCCTCAAGTTCTTCTGGCACAACGGCCATATCAGGGACGTACCAATTGGCGGTGCCAGGAAGGTCGACATTTCCTGCGCCAATCACGCAGCCCAGCTTGTCCGTCGTCGGCTCGATCTGCCTACGGATTCTGGTGATGGCCTTTTCATGACCCCAGGTTGGCGACACTGGTTCGATGATCCCCTCCACGATCTGCACCCGGTTTCCCTTGATGTGCTGGATCGCGTACTTCAGCGCGGTTTCGGGGTCGTCGGCTGCGTAGGAGTGAGGTTGTGCGCTCATTCGGTCCTCCCGCGGACATGGTGGCTGCAGCATGACGACTGCCTCGGGTCTACCGCAAACCGTCCTGGAGGCACCGGGATTGAGCGCCCCCGCCACTCGTACAGGTGAACCACCCCCGACCGAAGCGCGGAACCGCCCCCCTGCGAAGATCGGGTCACCGGCGGCCGCGAGGGAGGCCGCCTGAACGGGGAGGCACGGCAATGGCCGGCAAGATCAGTTCCTTCGCCGATGACGCGGCGCGCACGCGCGTACTCGCCGCCTACGACCGGGCCATGGCGCACTGGCCGCAGCCGCGCGGGGAACGCGACGTCGAGACCCGCTTCGGGACCACGCGCGTGTACTCCTACGGCACCGGCGACGGCATTCCCGTCGTCCTGCTGCACGGGCAGAGCGCGACCCCGGCCGAGTGGGCGCCGCACGTGGCCGCGCTCGCCGAAGGGCGGACCGTGCTGGCCGTCGACCGGGTGGGGGAGCCGGGGTACAGCACCCAGACCGCGCCGATCACCACGCAGGACGACACGGCCGCCTGGCTGGAGGAGGTCCTCGCCGGGCTCGGCCTGGAGCGGGCGCACCTCGTGGGCCACTCGTACGGCGGCTGGGTGGCGCTCAACCAGGCCGTACGGTTCCCCGGCCGCGTCGTCTCCGTGAGCGCCTACGACCCGCCGCGCGCCCTCGCGCCGCTGCGGGCGGGCTTCGTTCTGGGGGCCATCGCCGGTCTCCTGCCCGGCGGGGAGAACTTCCAGCGCCGCTGGATCACCCGGCTCGTCGGCGGGACCGGCGTGGCCGCGGAGGTCGAGGAGGACCAGACGGAGCTGACCCTGGAGGCGATACGCGGCCACCGCGTGCGGCTGCTGCCGCCGCCGTCCATGAGCGACGAGGAACTGCGTTCCCTCAAGACGCCGGCCCTGATCATGCTCGGTGCCGAGAGCGCGGTCCATGACGCCCGCCGCGCCGAGGCCCGGGCGAGCGCCCTCATGCCGGACGTACGGACCGAGATCGTGCCGGGGGCCGGGCACGGCATTCCGGTGGAGCTGCTGAACAGCCGGGTGCCCGCGTTCGTGCGTGAGGTGGAGCAGGACCTCGCCGGGCAGGCCTGACGGCTTCGGCGCACGCTCGGCCCATCTGGGCATGACCGTTTCGCAGCGATGTACTAGAGTTATCTCGACATCGAGATATCTGCCGAGAGGCGTACCGCTGTCGCGCCAGTAAGGCGTACCTAACTTAGGCACACCTTAGCGGATCCGCGCGGTGTCGGGGCGGCAGGATTGCCGCAGTACGCGAATTCATGCATGAAGGAGACTGTCGTGTCGGCGAACAGCTTCGACGCCCGCAGCACGCTGCAGGTGGGCGACGAGTCGTACGAGATCTTCAAGCTGGACAAGGTCGAGGGCTCCGCCCGCCTGCCCTACAGCCTGAAGGTGCTGCTGGAGAACCTGCTCCGCACGGAGGACGGCGCGAACATCACCGCCGACCACATCCGCGCGCTGGGCAACTGGGACTCGCAGGCCCAGCCCAGCCAGGAGATCCAGTTCACGCCGGCCCGCGTGATCATGCAGGACTTCACCGGTGTGCCCTGCGTCGTCGACCTCGCCACCATGCGTGAGGCCGTCAAGGAGCTCGGCGGCGACCCGGCGAAGATCAACCCGCTGGCCCCCGCCGAGCTGGTCATCGACCACTCCGTCATCGCCGACAAGTTCGGCACCAAGGACGCCTTCGGCCAGAACGTCGAGCTCGAGTACGGCCGCAACAAGGAGCGCTACCAGTTCCTGCGCTGGGGCCAGACCGCGTTCGACGAGTTCAAGGTCGTCCCCCCGGGCACCGGCATCGTCCACCAGGTGAACATCGAGCACCTGGCCCGTACGGTCATGGTCCGCAACGGCCAGGCCTACCCCGACACCCTCGTCGGCACCGACTCGCACACCACCATGGTCAACGGCCTCGGTGTGCTCGGCTGGGGCGTCGGCGGCATCGAGGCCGAGGCCGCGATGCTCGGCCAGCCGGTCTCCATGCTCATCCCGCGCGTCGTCGGCTTCAAGCTGACCGGTGAGCTCCCGGCCGGCACCACCGCCACCGACCTCGTCCTCACGATCACCGAGATGCTGCGCAAGCACGGCGTCGTCGGCAAGTTCGTCGAGTTCTACGGCGAGGGCGTCGCCGCCACCTCGCTGGCCAACCGCGCCACCATCGGCAACATGTCGCCGGAGTTCGGCTCCACCGCCGCGATGTTCCCGATCGACGGCGAGACGCTGAAGTACCTCAAGCTCACCGGCCGCTCCGAGCAGCAGGTCGCGCTCGTCGAGGCGTACGCCAAGGAGCAGGGCCTCTGGCTCGACCCGGCCGCCGAGCCCGACTTCTCCGAGAAGCTCGAGCTCGACCTCTCCACGGTCGTCCCCTCCATCGCCGGCCCCAAGCGCCCGCAGGACCGCATCGTCCTCGCCGAGGCCGCCGCGCAGTTCGCGCAGGACGTCCGCAACTACGTCGACGAGGTCGACGAGGCGGGCAAGGAGTCCTTCCCGGCCTCCGACGCCCCGGCCATCTCCACCGGCGCCCCGTCGAAGCCGGTCACCGTGACCGCCCCCGACGGCTCGACGTACGAGATCGACCACGGCGCCGTCACCGTCGCCGCGATCACCTCCTGCACCAACACCTCGAACCCCTACGTCATGGTCGCCGCCGCGCTCGTGGCCAAGAAGGCGGTCGAGAAGGGCCTGACCCGCAAGCCGTGGGTCAAGACCACCCTCGCCCCGGGCTCGAAGGTCGTCACCGACTACTTCGACAAGGCGGGCCTGACCCCCTACCTCGACAAGGTCGGCTTCAACCTCGTCGGCTACGGCTGCACCACCTGCATCGGCAACTCCGGCCCGCTGCCGGAGGAGGTCTCCAAGGCCGTCAACGACCACGACCTGGCCGTCACCTCGGTGCTCTCCGGCAACCGCAACTTCGAGGGTCGCATCAACCCCGACGTCAAGATGAACTACCTGGCCTCCCCGCCGCTGGTCGTCGCGTACGCCATCGCGGGCTCCATGAAGGTGGACATCACCAAGGACGCCCTGGGCATCGACACCGAGGGCAACCCGGTCTTCCTGAAGGACATCTGGCCGTCCGAGGCCGAGGTCAACGACGTCGTGGCCAACGCCATCGGCGAGGACATGTTCAACAAGTCCTACCAGGACGTCTTCGCGGGCGACGCCCAGTGGCAGGCGCTGCCGATCCCGACCGGCAACACCTTCGAGTGGGACACCGAGTCCACCTACGTCCGTAAGCCCCCGTACTTCGAGGGCATGACGATGGACACCACCCCGGTCACCGACATCACCGGTGCCCGCGTGCTGGCGAAGCTGGGCGACTCGGTCACCACCGACCACATCTCCCCGGCCGGTGCCATCAAGGCCGACACCCCGGCCGGCAAGTACCTCACCGAGCACGGTGTCGAGCGTCGTGACTTCAACAGCTACGGCTCCCGCCGCGGCAACCACGAGGTCATGATCCGCGGTACGTTCGCCAACATCCGCCTGCGCAACCAGATCGCGCCGGGCACCGAGGGCGGCTTCACCCGCGACTTCACGAAGGACGACGCCCCCGTCTCCTTCATCTACGACGCCTCGCGCAACTACATCGAGCAGGGCATCCCGCTGGTCGTCCTGGCCGGCAAGGAGTACGGCTCCGGCTCGTCCCGCGACTGGGCCGCCAAGGGCACCGCGCTGCTCGGCGTCAAGGCCGTCATCGCCGAGTCCTACGAGCGCATCCACCGCTCGAACCTCATCGGCATGGGCGTCCTGCCCCTGCAGTTCCCCGAGGGCGCCTCGGCGGAGTCCCTGGGCCTGACCGGCGAGGAGACCTTCACCTTCACCGGTGTGACCGAGCTCAACGAGGGCCGCACGCCCCGCACGGTCAAGGTCACCACCGACACCGGCGTGGAGTTCGACGCGGTCGTCCGCATCGACACCCCCGGTGAGGCGGACTACTACCGCAACGGCGGCATCATGCAGTACGTGCTGCGCTCGCTGATCCGCAAGTAAGCGGTTCCGGCGGCACAGCCGAGCGGTTGAGGGCCGCACCCCGTCTCGTACGGGGTGCGGCCCTGCCGCGTTCAGGGCCCTGCTCCAGGGGAACCGTTCCGGCCGCGTTCAGAGGAACCGTTCCGGCCGCGCGGGCGGGCGTGCGTTCCCCTTGCACCTTCTTGTGCCACCCCCCAACACGACCGGGTGATCAGGGGGTTGGAGAGGTGTTGCGTATTCCGCTCCTGGTTAGGCTCCCGCCCGGGACGACGCGAGGTGTCGTCCCAGAGGGAGGGGTGAGCGATGGGAACCGCCGTGACCTTCGGCGAACTCGGCCGGCTGTGCGGTGAGGAGCTTCCCCCGCGGATCGCGCTTTCGAGTGTGCTGTCGGCGGCAGGCACCACGGGCACCGAGCAACCCGTGTATCCGACGCTCGTGAAAACGGACCACGGAACGACGGTGGCCTACGCCTGCCAATACCGGCAGAACGCGGGCAACTCTCCCCTGCTCATTGCGCTGGGACTCGCTTCCAGCAACCCCGGTTACAGCACCACGTGTATTCCTGCGGCTATCTCCAGCCGCTGACCGCCGCTTTTCGAGAAGGGGTACGGACATGGAAAACGCCATCAGCTTCGAGGAACTCGACACCATCGCGGGCGAGGTGCTGCCCGAGCGGACCGTCATGGGCATCATCGCCACTCCGCTCGGCCTCGCCGGGCCGGGTGATCCCGCCGGCGGCGCGGGCGCCGGTGCCGGAGCCAGCAGCTCCGCGGCGGCCTCGGGCGGCGGCGTGTACGCCCCGCCGGCGTCCGACCACGGCACCACGATGCTGTCGGCCTGCCAGTCCGTGGACCGGCAGCAGCCCGCCGGCCTGCTGAGCTCGCTCAGCCTGCACTCCCAGAACCCCGCCACCGGCCTGCACTGCGTCCCGGCGGCCGTCTCCAGCCACTGATCGCCTAGCGGCTCGCCGTACGCGCCCGGGGAAGGGCCGGGATTCCTCCGGTCCTTCCCCGCCACCGCGCGGGCCGTCCGCCAGCCATCTCACGGAGAGCGCCCATGTCACTGCCATTCGCCTCGCGCACCGACGAAGCCGGGCGGGTGGGGGAGCCCGCGCTGGTGGCCGGCATCGAATTGGTCGGCGAGTTCGAGGACTCCGGCTACCGTGAGCCGCCCCACCTGGTCTGCCGCCCGGACGGCCAGATCGTCCGGCTCCCGCCCCTGCTCTACCAGGTCGTACGGGCGTTGGACGACCGGCACCACCAGGACTGCGAGCGGGAACCGGTCATGGTGCGCGTGGCCGCCGAACTCTCCCGCGAGACCGGCCGCCAATTCACCGAGGAACACGTCGCGTTCCTCGTCGACAAAAAGCTCGCCCCTCTCGGCGTCACCACCCACAGCGACGGCTCGCCGCCTCCGCCCCTCGTGAGAAGCGACCCGTTCCTCGCCTTCCGGTTCCGGCTGGCGGTGGTGCCGGAGCATGTGACCTGGTTCCTCTCCGGCCTTTTCGCCTGGCTGTTCCGCCCTTTGGTGGCGGCCGGCGCTCTCGGCGCGTTCGTAGGATGCGAGGCATGGCTGTGGGCGACCCAGGACACCGGTGCCGCGCTGCAATCAGTGCTCTTCTCCCCGGCCAACGTGCTGCTCGTCGTCTTCCTGGCCATCGCCTCTTGCGCATTCCACGAATTGGGCCACGGTGCGGCGTGCCGCTACGGAGGGGTGCGTCCCGGCGCCATGGGATGCGGCATCTACCTCGTGTGGCCCGCCTTCTACACCGATATCACCAACTCCTACCGGCTGGGCCGCGCGGGGCGCATCCGGACCGACCTGGGCGGCGTCTACTTCAACGCGCTCTTCGCCCTGGCCCTGATCGCCGTCTACGGGGCGACCGGCTTCCAGCCCCTCCTGGTGGCCATCTTCTGCGTCCACCTCGAGATGATCCAGCAGCTTCTCCCCACGCTGCGGTTCGACGGCTACTACATCGTCGCGGACCTGATCGGCATCCCCGACCTCTTCAAATACATCGGCCCCATCCTCCAGCGGTTCCTCCTCCGACGCCCACAGGACGAACGGCTCCGGGCCCTGAAACGCCGGCCGCAGATCGTCGTCGCGGTCTGGGTCATGTTCCTGATCCCGGTGCTCCTCCTCCAGTTGGGCATGGTGCTCGTCCATCTGCCCCAACTGCTCCGGGCGGACTGGCAGAAGATCAATTTCCTGATGGAGAACGCCACTGCTACGGGCAACCCCGTCCTGGGCGTGACCTCGGCGTGCCTGCAGAGCCTGCTGCTCGTCCTGCCGATTGCGGGGCTGGTGTTGGCGCTGGTGCCGGTGGTGCGGGGGTTGGTGCGTCTCGCCTGGAGATCGGCGCGGCGGTAGGGGGCCGGCCGCCGCCGGGCAAGCGGAAGGGCCGCACCCGGGGGGTGCGGCCCTTCGTCATGGCGTCATGCGGCCGGATCAGAACCCGGATCAGAACATCGTGCTGTACTGGTCCCAGCCGCCGCCGATCTTCGTGCGGTTCTCGAAGGGGTCGGTGGCGTTGCCATTGCCCCGGTAGAGCCACAGGACGCCGGACTTGTCGCGGGCGAGCAGGTCGCTGCGGTTGTCGCCGTCGACGTCACCGGTGGCCACCAGCATGTTGTAGGTGTCCCAGCCGCTGCCGACCTTGACGCGGCTCTCGAAGGGATCCTTGCTGTCGCCGGTGCCCTTGTAGAACCACAGGACGCCGTCGCGGTCCTTGGCGACGATGTCGGCCTTGCTGTCGCCGTTCAGATCGCCACGGCCGACGATGTCGGTGAACTGGTCCCAGCCGGCACCGACGCGGATGCGGTCGCTCAGGGTGCCGTCCGGGTAGGCCAGGTACAGCCACAGCACACCGGCCTGGTCCCGGGCGATGAGGTCCGCCTGGTTCGCCCCGCCGAGGTTGCCGGGGGAGGTGATGCGGTTGTAGATGTTCCAGCCGCCGCCGATGCGCTTCTGGACGACCGGGTCGTTCTCGTTCTTGCCGCCGCGGATGTAGTACAGCGAGCCGTCGAGCGTACGGAAGTAGTGACCCTCCGCCAGGCCGTCCTGGTCGAGGTCGACCAGCACAGCGGAAGTGATGTCCCGCCACTTGTCGTTGACCGCCTTGCGGTCGGCGAAGCCGCCCTGCCCGTCTCGCCAGTACTGGTAGAGGGTCGTTCCGTTGACCGCCATCAGCGGGAAGCGAGGCGCGTCGGCCGGGGACTGCGAGGTGGGTGCCGAGGTGACCGTCCTGGGCGCGGTGGCCGCGGTGGTCTTCTGCAGGTCCTGAGCGGGCGGTGCGGGACTGTCCGCGACAGCGGTGCCGGCGGCGCCGCCGACCAGCGCGGCGGCTATCGCCGCGGTGGCGAGGCGGGACAGCGCGCGCCCGTGCTTACGGCTGGGAAGATTCCCCACGTAGTTCTCCTATGCCGATGGAAAAGATCGCGGCGTCCCTGGTCGGGGACGCCGCGAGATTCCTGGATCATTGCACAGGATCTTCACAAGGAGGCGGGCCGCACCCCGTCGGAGGTACGGCCCGGCCGGGCCTAGAAGAAGTTGTTGTACTGACCCCAGCCGCCGCCGATGCGCACACGGCTCTCGAACGGGTCGCTCTGGTTGCCGTTGCCCTTGTAGAGCCACAGGACGCCGGCGGTGTCGCGGGCGAGCATGTCGCTGCGGCCGTCGCCGTTCACGTCACCGCTGGAGACCAGGGTGTCGAAGATGTTCCAGCCGCTGCCGACCTTGACGCGGCTCTCGAACGGCCGGGTGGGGTCGCCCGTGCCCTTGTAGAACCAGAGGACGCCCGCCTTGTCCTTGGCGAGGATGTCGGTCCTGCCATCGCCGTTGAGGTCGCCGCGGCCGGCGATGTGGGTGAACATGTCCCAGCCGGGACCGACGCGGTAGCGGTCGCCGAGAGTGCCGTCCGCACGGCCCTGGTAGATCCAGAGCACGCCGGACTTGTCGCGGGCGAGGACGTCGGGCTCCTTGGTGCCGCCGAGGTTGCCCGGGGAGAGAAGACGGTCGTAGATGGTCCAGCCACCGCCGACGTAGACGGGCTCCTTCTCGCCGGTCTCGTCCCTGGTGTCGGCGAAGAACAGCATGCCGTCGGTCAGCCGGATGTACGAGTGGTCCGCGGTGCCGTCCTGGTCCTGGTCGGTCTGCATGGCGGCCGTGATGCCGGTCCACTCGTTCTCGACCAGCTTGCGGTCGCCGAAGCCGCCCGCGCCGTTGGGCAGGTACTCGTAGAGTTCGCCGGACGCCTTCGAGGCCATGAACGGGAAGTAGGGCGCCGGGGCGGTGGGGGCGGCGGACGCGGTACCGGCGGTGGTGCCGACCAGTGCGGCGGCTATCGCCGCGATGGCGACGCGCGACAGGGCGCGTCCGCGCTTGCGGCCGGAGGAAAGGGCCACGTGGTTCTCCTAGAACGATGAGAAAGACGCGGCGCCCCCTGCGGGGCGCCGCGAGACACTCGGATCGTGCCAGAAGCCTTTGCTGCTGCTTTACGCAGGGGTGGGAAGAGCGTTCAGGCGGAACGGTGCGAAGCCGTCACCGGATCAGAACATCGTGACGAACTGGTCCCAGCCGCCGCCGATCTTCGTGCGGTTCTCGAAGGGGTCGGTTGCGTTGCCGTTGCCCTTGTAGAACCACAGGATGCCCGACTTGTCGCGGGCGAGCATGTCGCTGCGGCCGTCGTCGTCCATGTCGCCGACGCTCACGAGCTTGTCGTAGGCGTTCCAGCCGCCGCCGACCTTGACCCGGCTCTCGAACGGGTCCTTGTAGTCGCCGGTGCCCTTGTAGAACCAGAGGACGCCCGCCTTGTCCTTGGCGACGATGTCGGGCTTGCCGTCGCCGTTGAGGTCACCGCGGCCCGCGAGGTCCGTGTACTGGTCCCAGCCGGGGCCGACGCGGAAGCGGTCGCTGAGGGTGCCGTCCGGGTGGGCCAGGTAGATCCACAGGACGCCGGACTTGTCGCGGGCGATCAGGTCGGACTCGCCCGCGCCGCCCAGGTCGCCCGGGGAGAGGAAGCGGTCGTAGATGTTCCAGCCGCCGCCCAGCATCGAACCGCCGCCGCCGGTGTACTCCAGCTGGCCGTCGCTGTGGCGGACGTACCAGGCGTCCCACTTGCCGTCACGGTTGTGGTCGACCGCTGTCGCCTCGGTGAAGTTGTTCCAACCGAAGCCGATGATCCGCTGATCGCCGAACCCGCCGTGGTGGTTCTGGTCGTACGCGTAGCCGACGCCGTCACGGTCGGCCGTGATCAGGGGGAAGCGGGGCGCCTCGGCCGTGGGGCCCTCGGCGGACCGCAGCGCCCGCGGCGCGGCCTTCGGCTGGGGAGCGGTCTTCTCGGCCTGCTGCGCCGCTGCCGCGGGCGATGAAGCCGGAGGCGGCGTGTCCGCGGCAGCGGCGCCCGCGGTGGCGCCGACCAGGGCGACGGCTATCGCCGCGGTGGTGAGACGGGAAAGGGCGCGTCCGCGCTTACGGCCGGAAACGTGGGTCAAGTAAGGCTCCATTAATAGGGACATAGGGTGACTTACCCCGCGTAAGCGGGGCAATGTCGCCCGACCATGGAGAGATCATTTCACACACCCTTTATGTGTCAATCGCAATTTAAGTCAGGCCAGCAACTCCACCTCCGCCAGCCTCGCCTCGCCCCCCGAGCCCCCCGAACTCCCCACCGCCTCCAGCCGGTAGAGCCGGTACGCCCCCGGTGCTCGGACCTCGAACGGGCGGGTCTGGCGGTCCCAGGTGAAGGATTCGCCCGAGCGGCGGTCGAGGTCGGTCCAGTGGGTGGCGTCGTTCGAGCCGCGCAGGACCCAGGCCGTCGGGGCCTTCGTGCGGTCCGAGGAGGTGAGGGTGTACGTGGTCACGCGGGACGGGCCGGATGTCGTTGTCAGGTTGGTCGTCGTGAGGGGGGCGTCCGTGCGGGAGTGGTCGTCTGTGAGGGCCGAGTCGCCGGGGAGGGTGATGTCCGAGAGGGGGGAGGGGATCTTGTCGTCCTGGGTGATCGAGGTGGGGGCGGCCCTCTCGGTCGTGCCCCAGGACGACGGGCTCGGGCCCATGGTGAACTCAAGGGTGGCGCCCTTGGCCAGGAGGGAGTGGGGGAGGGCGGTGGAGTCCCAGGAGCGGCCGTTGACGCGGAGGGACTGGACGTAGAGGTTGCGGGCGCTGTTGCGGGGGGCCTTGATCACCAGGTCGCGGCCGTTCTCCAGGTGGACGGTGGCCTTGGTGAACAAGGGGGCGCCGACCGCGTACTCGCCCTGGCCCATCACCAGCGGGTAGAAGCCGAGCGCGCTGAAGACGTACCAGGCCGACATCTCGCCGTTGTCCTCGTCGCCCGGATAGCCCTGGCCGATCTCGCTGCCGAGGTAGAGCCGGGAGAGGACCTCGCGGACCTTCTCCTGGGTCTTCCACGGCTGCCCGGCGGCGTCGTAGAGGTAGGCGACGTGGTGGGAGGGCTGGTTGCTGTGGCCGTACATGCCCATGCGGACGTCCCGGGCCTCCGTCATCTCGTGGATGACGCCGCCGTAGGAGCCCGCGAACTCCGGGTCGCCCGTCTCGGGGGTGGAGAAGTAGGCGTCGAGCTTCTTCGCCAGGCCCGTACGGCCGCCGTAGAGGTTGGCGAGGCCGCGGGTGTCCTGGGGGGCGGTGAAGGCGAAGTTCCAGCCGTTGGCCTCGGTGTAGTCATGGCCCCAGACGCGGGGGTCGTAGGAGTCGGGTCCGAGCCGCCAGGCGCCGCTCTCGTCCTTGCCCTGGAAGAAGCCGATCCGGGAGTCGAAGTGCTTGACGTAGCCGCGGGCACGGTTGAGGAAGTAGGCGGACTCCTCACGGTAGCGGGGCTTGTGCGTCCGTTGGTAGAGGGACTGGCCCATCCTCGCCAGGCCGAAGTCGTTGAGGTAGCCCTCCAGCGCCCAGGACGTGCCCTCGCGGATCCTGGTGCTCGTGTAGCCGAGGAAGACGGAGGTCTCCATGCCCTTGCGGCCGGTGCCGGGGTCGTCGGGGGCGACGGTCGCGTTCTTCAGCGCGGCCTCGTACGCCGCCTCGCCGTCGAAGGCGACGCCCTTGACGTGGGCGTCGGCGAAGGCGACGTCCGAGCTGGTGCCCGTCATCAGGTCGGCGTAGCCGGGGGAGGACCAGCGCGAGATCCAGCCGCCGTCCTTGTACTGCTGGACGAACCCGTCGACCAGCTTGCCGGCCAGCTCGGGGGTGAGGAGGGAGTAGGCGGGCCAGGCGGTGCGGTAGGTGTCCCAGAAGCCGTTGTTGACGTACACCTGCCCGTCGACGATTCTCGCGCCGGTCGTCGTCGGGGTGTCCTCGCCCGCCGGCGGTGAGAAGGGGCTGGCGTAACGGAGGCGTGGGCGCCGCGCCGTGCCGGTGTTCTCGTGACCGGAGTTGGGATACAGGTACAGGCGGTAGAGGCTGGAGTAGAGGGTGGTGAGCTGGTCGCGGCTCGCGCCCTCGACCTCGACGCGGCCGAGGATGGCGTCCCACGCGGCGCGGGCGCGGTCGTGGACGCTGCCGAAGGAGGTGCTCGCCGGGATCTCCTGCTCCAGGTTGGCCTTCGCCTGGTCGACGCCGATGAGGGAGGTCGCGATGCGCAGGGTGACGGTACGGGCCCGGGCCGGCGCGAAGCGCAGATAGCCGGTCACGCCGTCGGCGGCGTCGCCCCCGGCGTCCCCCTTGACCTTGCCGCCCGCGGTGACGGGCGAGTCGAAGACGCCGTAGACGAAGAGGCGGCCGGCGCCCTTGGACAGGCCGCTCCGGACGTCGGAATAGGCGGTGAAGGACCTGCCGGCCGGGTCGAGGGTCAGACCACCCTTGTTCTTGACGTTGTCAAGGATGACGCTGGCATTGTCGCCCGGAAAGGTGAATCGCATCATCGCGGCGTGGTCGCTGGGGACGATCTCGGCCTTCAGGCCGTTCTCGAAGGTGACGCCGTAGTAGTGCGGCCGGGCGATTTCGTGGGAGTGCCGGAAGGGGAGGGCGCGTGCGGAGCGTGAGGCGGAGGGGATGTCCGGGGCCACCGAGGGCATGACCTGGAAGGTCTGCCGGTCGCCCATCCAGGGGCTCGGCTGATGGCTCGCGCCGAAGGCCTGGACGGTGGGGAGGTTGTCGGGGTTGTTGGTGGCCGCGTACTGGTAGAGCCAGTCCATGGAGCCCGCGTTGGTGAGGGGGGTCCAGAAGGTGAAGCCGTGCGGGACGGCGGTGGCCGGGAAGGTGTTGCCGCGCGAGAAGTTCGAGCTGGAGTGGGTGCCGCGCGTGGTGAGGGCCCAGTCCGCCGGGTGGGCCGGGGCCTTCTCGCGGGGGGCCGGGGCGAGCGAGATGTCGTCCACCCAGCCCCGGAACTTCGCGGGGCCGACCGGGGAGTCGTAGGCGATCAGGACGCGCTCGACGGTCTTGCCGGCGGCGACGGCCCCGATGTGCGACTCCTTGTTGTTCCACTGATTGACGTAGAGCGTCCGGGAGGCGGCCTGGCCCTGCGGGGTCAGCCGCGCGCCGTGCTGATCGACGGCGCCCAGGTCGCTGAGGTAGGTGCCGTCGGTGAAGGCGAGGTCGATCGAGACATGGGTGGCCGGGTAGCGGGCGTCCCGCTCGGGCATGGAGGGGAAGACCTTGTACGACAGCAGGGTCCTCGGCGTGACCTTGGTGCGCACGCCGAAGACCTTGTTGTACGAGTAGCCGCGCCCGGTGGCCTGGTGCACGCCCCCGTAGCGCAGCGCGTGGGTGCCGGTGAAGCCCACGCGGGCCTTGGCGGTGGGGGAGCCGGTCGGGCCCCGGTCGACGTGGCTGCGCATGTCGGGGGGCGGGGGAGTGCCGTTGCCGCCCGTGGCCAGCTGCACCTCGGCGAGCTGCAGGACGGGCTCGCCGCTGTTACGGGTTATCTCCAGGCGGTACTGCCGGTAGGCGGTGGTGCCCTCGAAGGAGAACTCCCGGGTCTGCAGGCGCCTTTCGAAGCTCTGGTCCCGGCGGGAGTCGAGGGTCGTCCAGTTCTTTCCGTCGTCGGAGCCCTTGAGCGTCCAGTCCCGCGGGTCCCGGCCGGGGGCGTCGTTCGCGGAGGTCAGGGCGTAGCGCACGGCCTTGACCGGCTGGGCCAGCTCGAATTCCAGCCAGGCGGCCCGCTCGAAGTCGAGCCATTTGGTCGCGCTCTCCCCGTCGATCAGGTTCTCCTTCACCTCCCCCGCCTCGGCGTGCTCGCCGCTGGCGCGGACGGCGGTGACCCGGTCGGTGACATTGCCGGGGATGCCGCTGGTGTCGTCGCCGTCGACCCCCGCGGAGCGTCTGCGTCCGTCGGGGCCGGTCTCGACGGCGTTGCGCCAATCGGGCTGCGGCTCGCCCGCCTCGAAGGACGAGGCGAAGCGCTCGGTCGCCGCAGCCCCGGGCCCCGGAGGGCCCGCCGACACGGCTCCGCCCTGCGTGACCTGAGCGCTCGTCACCATTACGGTGGCCAGGAGGAGGGCCGCGGGGCGGGCCCATCGGCGCCCTCGGCGGCGGTTTCCGAGCCTGAGCCGCATCCCTTGCCTATCCACGAAGCTGCCTCCACGAAGCCTCGAAGCCCACCGAATCCGACAACGTTGTCACCCGAGTCGCGCAGTGTTAAGTAGGGCGTGAGACACCAGTGGTGTCAAGGGTCTCGGGGCTGGTGTCGCGCGGCACGCCCGCGTCCGGTCGGCCGCGCGTACGGGGCGCGGCGCACCTGCCGGACGCCATGGCGCCGCAGTCGCCCGCCGGGGCCGGCGCGAGGTCTCAACTCGGGAAAGCCCGAGGTCTCAACTCGGGAAAGACTGAGGGTCAAAGCCGCTTCGATCTTGCCCAGTTGATCGGAGTGGACTATACCTGTCGGCGTCCGGGGCGCTCGTCATCCGCCCCGCGGACCCGGGGGAGCCTGGCGGCCGGCGTCGTCGCGGGGGACCTCGCCCCGGCGCACACCCAGCACCACGCTTCAACTGACCCGCGGTGTCGGGCCCTTCGCCGTCGGCGAGTTCGCTAGGGGAGACCGCCACACCGCCTGAGTCCTGGAGAAGGCGAGGACTTGAGCATGGGATCCACCCCGGAATTCAGCCGGCGCGACCTGATCAAGCGGGCGGCGGCCATCGGTCTGATCGCGGTGCCGACGATGAGCGCGCTGAGCGCCTGTGCGAGCGGCGACAGCGGCGACAGTGGCAAGCAGGTCGACAAGGGCAGGAAGAGCGAGAAGAACCCGCTCGCGGTCAACGAGACCGCACCGCTCGACGTCGTCATCTTCGACGGTGGTTTCGGCCAGCAGTACGCCAAGGATGCCGAGGCCGAGTACCAGAAGGCCTTCCCGAAGTCCACGGTCAAGCACTCCGCCACCCAGGAGATCCAGACCCAGCTCCAGCCCCGCTTCAACGGCGGCACCCCGCCCGACCTCATCGACAACTCCGGTGCCAAGCAGATGGACATGGGCACCCTGGTCGGCAAGAAGCAGCTGACGGATCTCAACGCCCTGCTGGACGCGCCCTCCTACGACGACCCGTCCCGGAAGGTACGCGAGACCCTGCGTCCGGGCGTGGTGGAGATGGGCCAGTTCGACGGCAGCGAGACCTGGATCCTGTACTACGCCTACACCGTCTACGGCGTCTGGTACTCGAGGACGAACCTGCAGAAGCTCGACGCGCAGTACCCCGAGACCTGGGACGAGATGCTCAAGGTCTGCGAGGCCGCGAAGAAGAAGGGCATCGCCGGCTGGACGTACGCGGGCAAGCACCCGTACTACCTGCCGTTCAGCCTCTACCCCTTCATCGCCAAGATCGGCGGTGTGGAGGTGCTGACCAGGATCGACAACCTGGAGCCCAACGCCTGGAAGGACCCGGCCGTGAAGTCGGCCTTCGAGGCGTACTACGAGCTCTACAAGAAGGGCTACATCCTCCAGGGCACGCCGGGCCTGACCCACATCGAGTCGCAGACCGCCTGGAACGAGGGCAAGGCCCTGTTCATCCCCAACGGCTCCTGGGTGGAGAACGAGTCGAAGAAGACCACGCCCAAGGACTTCCAGATGGCGGTCGCGGCCCCCTCCAGCCTCGACAAGAGCGGCGACAAGCTGCCCTTCGGCACCCTCTGGGCCTCCGGCGGCGAGCCCTTCATCGTGCCGAAGAACGCCAAGAACCCCCAGGGCGGCATGGAGTTGCTGCGCACCATGCTGGGAAAGAAGTCCTCGCAGAACTTCATCAAGTCCGTCTCCTCGCTCACCTCGCTCAACGGCGGCACCGAAGGCCTCTCCCTCCCGCCGGGCCTCGCCTCCTCCCAGGAGGCGCTCACCAAGGCCGGCAAGAACGTCGTCAACCCCCGGATCCAGGACTGGTACGTCGCGCTGCAGAAGGAGAAGATCGGCGTCGGGGCGCTCGGCGAGATGATGGCCGGCCGGCTGACGCCCGACGAGGCGATCAGCAAGATCCAGCGTTATGCCGACGAGACCGCCAAGGACAGCGCCGTCAAGAAGTACAAGCACAAGTGAGCGGTGGCGGCCATGCAGCACGGTAAGTACCGCTTCATCGCAGGGTTCTTGATCCTGCCCCTGGCGATCTACGGCATCTTCGTCATCTCGCCGTTCGTCCAGGCCGTCTACTACTCCTTCACCGACTGGACCGGACTGAGCCCCGACTTCACGGTGACGGGATTCGAGAACTACCAACGGCTCTGGAACGACGACGTGTTCTGGAAATCCGTGGGCCACAACGTCCTGCTGCTGCTGATATTGCCGCTGGTGACGCTCGGGCTCGGGCTGTTCTTCGCCTTCATGCTCAATCTCGGCGGCCGCCGCAGGAAGAACGCGGCGGTGGCCGGGGTCCATGGCTCGGGCTTCTACAAAATCGTCTACTTCTTTCCGCAGGTGCTCTCGATTGCCATCGTCGCCCTGCTCTTCCAGTTCGCCTACAACCCCAACAGCGGCGCCCTGAACTCCTTCCTGAGCGCGCTCGGCCTGGATTCGGTACGGCCCGATTGGCTGGGCGACCCCTCCCTCGCGCTGTGGTGCGTCATGGCGGTGATGGTCTGGAGCAACGTCGGCTTCTACGTGGTGCTGTTCTCGGCCGGCATGAGCTCCATTCCGAAGGACTTCTACGAGGCCGCGCTGCTGGACGGCGCCAACCGCGTCCAGACCTTCTTCCGGATCACGCTGCCGCTGCTGTGGGACACCGTCCAGACCGGCTGGGTCTACATGGGCATCATGGCGCTCGACTCGTTCGCCGTCGTCCAGATCATGACCGTGGGGCCGGGCGGACCGGACTACTCCACCGAGGTCCTGTCCTTCTACCTCTACACCAAGGCGTTCCGGGACGGGCAGGCCGGATACGCGACGACCCTGGGCGTCGCCCTGCTCATCGTCACCCTGATCTTCGCGGGCCTCGTCATGAAACTCGGCCGGCGCGAGCGGCTGGAGTACTGATGGCAGTCACCACGGACCCCACGGAGGGGAACGGCACCGCGGCCTCGCCCGCCGGCAGGCCCGCCGCCGAGGCGACCCGCGGGCGTATGGGCAGCGAGGGGACGGTCCTCAACGTCTTCTCGCACGGCGTCCTCGTGCTGTGGGCCTTGATGGTCACCCTGCCGCTGCTGTGGGCGGTGATGAGCGCCTTCAAGACGGACAGGGAGATCTTCACCTCGCCCTGGGCGCTGCCGTCCGGCCTGCACTTCGGCGCCTGGAGCCGGGCCTGGTCGCAGGCCCACATGGGCGAGTACTTCCTCAACTCCGTCGTCGTGGTGGCCGGCTCGCTCGCCGGCACCATGCTGCTGGGCTCGATGGCCGCCTACGTACTGGCCCGCTTCGACTTCCCCGGCAACCGCTTCGTCTACTTCCTCTTCGTCGGCGGGATGAGCTTCCCCGTCATCCTGGCGCTCGTCCCGCTGTTCTTCGTGATGAAGAACATGCAGCTGCTCGACACCTACCACGGGCTGATCCTGGTCTACATCGCCTACTCGCTACCGTTCACGATCTTCTTCCTCAGCGGCTTCTTCCGGACGCTGCCCACCTCCGTCGCCGAGGCGGCCCTGATCGACGGGGCCTCGCACACCCGCACCTTCTTCCAGGTGATGCTGCCCATGGCCAAGCCGGGCCTGATCAGCGTCGGGATCTTCAACTTCCTCGGCCAGTGGAACCAGTACCTCCTGCCCACGGTCCTCAACGTCGGCGACGAGGACAAGAAGCTGCTGCCGCAGGGACTGGTCGCGCTCGCGGTCAGCCAGGGCTACAAGGGCGACTGGTCCGGGCTCTTCGCGGGCCTGGTCATGGCCATGCTGCCGGTCCTCGCCGCGTACATCGTCTTCCAGCGGCAGGTCCAGGCGGGGCTGACGGCCGGCGCGCTCAAGTAGTCCCGGGCCCGGCCGGCCCGCTCAGGCCAGGGTGAACCAGACCGCCTTGCCCCCGCCGTGCGCGGCGGGGGCCACCCCCCAGGCCGTGGCGCAGCTGTCGATCAGGGCCAGCCCCCGCCCCGACTCGTCGTCGACGCCCGCGCTGCGCCGGGCCGGGGCCCCGGAGCCCGTGTCGTGTACGGCCACGTGCAGGGTCCGGGAGCGGCAGCTGAGGTGGACCGTCACCGGGGACTTGGCGTGCACCACGCCGTTGGTGACCAGCTCCGTGGCGAGCAGGCAGGCGGTGTCGGCCAGGTCGTGGCGGCCGTGCCGGCCCAGCGCGAGGCGCAGCGCGTTGCGGACGATGCCGATCATCCAGGGCTGCGCCGGGATCCGGAGTGTGTACCACCAGTCGGCGGTGGCCAGTTGAGGGTCCTCGCACATGCTCCGCTCTCCGTTCGTTCTTGCCGCGGAAGCCCCCAACTATCGGGCAGTGCGCCGGGGCGCGGCGCGCCGGCCGGGGGCCGGGCGTCCGGCGCCGCCGGTGGTTATGTCGGATGAACATGCCGCACAACGGCTTGAGTGCGGACATGACCAGATCCGTCGGGCGGTGGAGCGGCGGGGGGCGGATTCGCCCGTTCGAGCTACCGCGCCCGGCCGGAGCGGGCCCACCCTCGGCGTACGGGGCAATGGTCCGCTCCGTACGATATGGGGTCGGCGCAAGGTCGCCGGGAGCCCCTGGAGGGGCCCGGAAGGTCTCGCTGAGGCAACGGTGCCATGGCCGGGATCGGCGTCAAGCCCTTGACGTGGTGCAAGCCGTGCGGCGAGCTTAAGAGTTCACATGTTGTATGGATGGCCGGGCTCCAGAGCTGCAGCCCGGCCCTCGGGGCGGCCGTCGTGCCGTCCCGGTGAGGCGGGAGTGGATGGGCGTGGAGACTCCGGGGTCGCAGTCGTCGCTGCACCGGGCCAACCTGGAGCGGGTCGTGCGCGCGGTGCGCATGGCGGGGTCGCTCACCCAGGCCGAGATCGCCCGGACCACGGGGCTGTCGGCCGCCACGGTCTCCAACATCGTCCGGGAGCTCAAGGACGGCGGAACGGTCGAGGTCACCCCCACCTCCTCCGGCGGCCGGCGGGCGCGCAGCGTCTCGCTCTCCGGTGACGCGGGCATCGTCGTGGGGGTCGACTTCGGCCACACCCACCTGCGGGTCGCCATCGGCAACCTCGCCCACCGGGTGCTGGCCGAGGAGGCCGAGCCGCTGGACGTGGACGCCTCCGCCACCCAGGGCCTGGCGCGCGCGGAACACCTGGTCACCAGCCTGGTCAAGGCGACGGGGATCAGCCCGGACAAGATCGTCGGAGTGGGGCTGGGCGTCCCGGGCCCGATCGACGTGGAGTCCGGGGTGCTCGGCTCCACCGCGATCCTGCCGGGCTGGGCGGGCACCAACCCCCGCGACGAGCTCGCCGGCCGCCTGGACGTGCCGGTCCACGTCGACAACGACGCCAACCTCGGCGCCCTCGGCGAGCTGGTCTGGGGCGCCGGCCGGGGGGCCAGGGACCTGGCGTACATCAAGGTCGCCAGCGGCGTGGGCGCCGGTCTGGTGATCAACGGGCAGATCTACCGCGGCCCCGGCGGCACCGCCGGCGAGATCGGCCACATCACCCTGGACGAGTCCGGCCCGGTCTGCCGGTGCGGCAACCGCGGCTGCCTGGAGACCTTCACCGCGGCCCGCTACGTCCTGCCGCTGCTCCACTCGGCCCACGGCACCGACCTGACCGTGGCGCGGATGGTGCGGCTCGCGCGGGAGGGGGACCCGGGCTGCCGGCGGGTCATCTCGGACGTCGGCCGGCACATCGGCAGCGGCGTGGCCAACCTGTGCAACCTGCTGAACCCCAGCCGTGTCGTGCTCGGCGGCGACCTCGCCGACTCCGGCGAGCTGGTGCTCGCGCCCATCCGCGAGTCCGTCTCGCGGTACGCGATCCCGAGCGCCGCCCGCCAGTTGGAGGTCGTCCCCGGAGCGCTGGGCGGCCGGGCCGAGGTGCTGGGCGCCCTGGCGCTCGTCCTCAGCGAAATGGGCGATTCGTCATTGCTGGACGAGACGCTGCCCGCACATGCCCCGACGGTGAACCGATAGGGCATTCGCCCGTTTCCCGCGTGGTGCTCTTGAGTTCACGCAGATAACGAATGGCATCGTTGCCATCTCGTTAAGAATTTACTTCTTGACGCTTCCTTGGCGGCCGAGTTGACTTCCAGCCACCTCGGCCGCAACGACGCGGCCTCGTCAGGGAGGTATCTGCATCATGAATTCGCATCTGCGTCGTGCCGGTGTGGCCATGGCCGCCGTTTCCATGGCCACCGCTCTCGCCGCCTGTGGCAGCGCCAAGGAAGCCGGCGACAACGGGGAGCAGAAAAAGGACAAGAAGGGCCCGCTGACCATCGGCCTTCTGCTCCCCGAGAATCAGACCGCGCGGTACGAGCGGTTCGACAAGCCGCTGATCGAGAAGAAGATCAAGGAATTGGCGGGGGCGGACACCGTCGTCCTCTACGAGAACGCCAAGCAGGACGCCTCCGTCCAGCAGCAGCAGGTCGACACCATGATCACCAAGAAGGTCGACGCGCTGATCGTCGACGCGGTGGACGCGAAGTCGATCGCCAGCTCGGTCAAGAAGGCCAACGACAAGGGCATTCCCGTCGTCGCCTACGACCGCCTGGCCGAGGGCCCGGTCAAGGCCTACACCTCCGTCGACAACGAGCGCGTCGGCAAGATCCAGGGCGAGTCCCTGCTCAAGGAGCTCGGCGACAACGCCTCCAAGGGCAAGATCGTGATGATGAACGGCGCGATCACCGACCCCAACGCCAAGATGTACAAGGACGGCGCCCACTCCGTGCTCGACGGCAAGGTCGAGGTCGGCAAGGAGTACGACACCAAGGAGTGGAAGCCGGAGAACGCCAACGAGAACATGAAGGGCGCCATCTCCTCGCTGGGCAAGGACAACATCGTCGGCGTCTACTCCGCCAACGACGGCATGGCCGGCGGCATCATCACCGCCCTCAAGAGCGCCGGCTTCGACAAGCTCCCGCCCGTCACCGGCCAGGACGCCGAGCTCTCCGCCGTGCAGCGGATCCTCTCCGACGAGCAGTTCATGAGCGTCTACAAGCCGTACAAGCCCGAGGCCGACGCCGCCGCCGAGCTGGCCGTCGCCCTCGCCCAGGGCAAGGGCACCGACGCGGTCGCCAAGACCACCGTCGACAGCGGCACCCAGAAGAAGATCCCCGCCATCATCGTCACCCCCTTCGCGCTGACCAAGGCGGACATCGGCCAGTACGTCGGCAAGGAGGGCTTCTTCACCCTGAACGAGATCTGCACCGAGAAGTACAAGGCGCAGTGCGACCAGGCCGGACTGAAGTAAGCCCCCAGGCTGCCGCCCCCTCGGGGCGGTGAAGGAGATGATTCACGTGTCCGCTACGCCCGTGCTGGCGTTGCGCGGAATCTCCAAGCGGTTCGGTGCCGTCCAGGCGCTCACCGACGTAGAGCTGGAGATCCACCCCGGCGAGGTGGTCGCCCTGGTCGGCGACAACGGCGCCGGCAAGTCCACCCTCGTCAAGACCATCGCCGGAGTGGGCCCCGCCGACGACGGCGTCATCGAGTGGGAGGGCCGGCCCGTCACCGTCGACCGGCCGCACGTCGCCCAGGAACTGGGCATCGCGACCGTCTACCAGGACCTCGCGCTGTGCGACAACCTCGACGTCGTCGGCAACCTCTTCCTCGGCCGCGAGATCGTCCGCGCCGGGGTGCTGGACGAGGTCGAGATGGAACGCCGCTCCCGCGAGCTGCTGTCCACCCTCTCCATCCGCATCCCCAGCGTCCGGATCCCGATCGCCTCGCTCTCCGGCGGGCAGCGGCAGACCGTCGCCATCGCCCGCTCGCTGCTCGGCGAGCCCAAGGTCGTCATCCTCGACGAGCCCACCGCGGCCCTCGGCGTCGAGCAGACCGCGCAGGTCCTCGACCTGGTCGAGCGGCTGCGCGAGCGGGGCCTGGGCGTCATCCTCATCAGCCACAACATGGCCGATGTGAAGGCCGTCGCCGACCGGGTCGCGGTGCTGCGCCTCGGCCGCAACAACGGCACCTTCGATGTCCGGACGACATCCCAGGAAGAGATCATCTCCGCCATCACGGGCGCCACGGACAACGCCGTCACCCGCCGCCGCGCCCGCTCCGCGGGGGCCGCCGGGGCCGCAGAGGCCGCCCCGGCCGCCCCGGCGGGCGAGGCGGACAAGAGCACCCAGGCCGGTCAGGCCGACGAGCCCGAGAAGGAGGCGGGCGCATGAGCACCGAGCTGCCCACGTCGTCCCCCGAGCCGGCCGCCAACGGCAACGGCCAGGCCCCCGCCCACGAGGCCGTCCCCGCCGTCGACCCGCGCCTGCTGGTCCGCGAGGAAGGCTTCGCCGGCTACTGGAGCGAGTTCCGGCGCAAGCTGCGCAGCGGTGAGCTGGGCTCGCTGCCCGTGGTCGTGGGGCTCCTCGTCATCGGTCTGGTCTTCCAGATGCAGGACTCCGCCTTCCTGGGCGCCGAGAACCTCTCCAACCTCTTCGTCACCGCCGCCGGCACCGGCCTGATCGCGGTCGGCATCGTCTTCGTGCTGATCCTCGGCGAGATCGACCTGTCCGTCGGCTCGGTCAGCGGCCTGGCCGCCGCGATCTTCGCGGTCCTCAACGTCAGCCACGGCATGGCGGAGTGGCTGGCCTTCGTCCTGGCCATCCTCTCGGGCGCCCTGGTCGGCGCTCTGCACGGGTTCTTCTTCGCCCGCATCGGCGTGCCCGCCTTCGTGGTCACCCTGGCCGGCCTGCTCGGCTGGAACGGCCTGATGCTGCAGGTGCTCGGCTCCAACGGCACCATCAACCTCGACGACTCCGGGCTGGTCGCGGGGCTGACCAACCACTACTTCACCGACGTGGCCGCCGCCTACGGACTGGCCACCCTGAGCGTCGTGGCGTTCTTCCTGGTCTCCCTGCGCGACAGCAGGCGGCGCGAGGCGGCCGGCGTCCCCAGCCGCCCGCTGAGCGAGGTCGTCCTGCGCACGGCCGCCCTGGCGGTGCCCGCCTATGTGGTGGCGTGGCTGTTCAACCAGTACAAGGGCCTGCCGCTGGCCGTGGTGATCTTCCTCGGGGTCGTGGTCGCGCTCGACTTCGTGCTGCGCCGCACCTCCTACGGGCGGAAGGTCTTCGCCCTGGGCGGCAGCGTCGAGGCGGCCCGCCGGGCCGGCATCGACGTCGCCATGATCCGGATCTCCGTCTTCGCCCTCTCGGGGACGATGGCGGCGCTCGGCGGCATGTTCCTGGCCTCGCAGATCAACGCCGCGAACCAGTCCTCGGGCGCCGGCAGCCTGCTGATGAACGCCATCGCGGCGGCCGTCATCGGCGGCACCAGCCTCTTCGGCGGCCGCGGCAAGACCTGGTCGGCGCTGCTGGGCGTGCTGGTGATCCAGTCCATCGCCTCCGGCATGGCCCTGCTGGGCATCGCCTCGGCCGTCCAGTACATGATCACCGGCGCGGTGCTGCTGGCCGCCGTGGTGATCGACTCGGTCTCCCGCAAGACCCAGAAGACGGCCGGACGGGCGTAACGCCCGTACGGACGAACGGGTGGCCCGGACCGGCGGCGGTCCGGGCCTTCCGCGTGACTTTCGGCGGGTTTAGCTGCCCGCTGAGCCGATCGCGTGACATAGGTAGCATCACCCGTTCATCGCCACTGCAGGCGGAACATTAGACTCGACGGATCTAGAAGCTTCTATGAGCTTCTGCAAGCTTCTACAAGCCGACAGCTCGATGAAGGAGGCACGGGTGGCCCTGCTGACCCGCATCAGGGAACCGCGCGATCTGGACCGGCTGACCCCGGAGCAGCTCGACCGGCTGGCCGCGGAGATCCGCACCTTCCTCGTCGACGCCGTCTCCAAGACGGGCGGGCACCTCGGACCCAACCTCGGCGTGGTCGAGCTGACCATCGCGCTGCACCGGGTCTTCGACTCGCCCAAGGACAAGATCCTCTTCGACACCGGCCACCAGGCCTACGTCCACAAGGTCCTCACCGGCCGCCAGGACTTCTCGAAGCTGCGTGCCAAGGGCGGCCTGTCCGGCTACCCCTCGCGCGAGGAGTCCGAGCACGACGTCATCGAGAACAGCCACGCCTCCACGGTGCTGGGCTGGGCCGACGGCCTCGCCAAGGCCAACCAGGTCCTGGGCAAGGACGACCACGTCGTCGCCGTCATCGGCGACGGCGCCCTGACCGGCGGCATGGCCTGGGAAGCGCTGAACAACATCGCCGTCGCCAAGGACCGTCCGCTCGTGATCGTCGTCAACGACAACGAGCGCTCCTACGAGCCCACCATCGGCGGCCTCGCCAACCACCTGGCGACCCTGCGCACCACCGACGGCTACGAGCGCTTCCTGGCCCGCGGCAAGGACCTCCTCGAGCGCACCCCCGTCGTCGGCAAGCCCCTCTACGAGACGCTGCACGGCGCCAAGAAGGGTCTGAAGGACTTCATCGCCCCGCAGGGCATGTTCGAGGACCTGGGCCTGAAGTACGTCGGCCCCATCGACGGCCACGACATCGAGGCCCTGGAGTCCGCCCTGCAGCGCGCCAAGCGCTTCGGCGGCCCCGTCCTCGTGCACTGCCTCACCCAGAAGGGCCGCGGCTACAAGCACGCCGAGCAGAACGAGGCCGACCGCTTCCACGGCATCGGCGCCATCCACCCCGACACCGGCCTGCCCGTCGCCTCCGGCGGCGCCAGCTGGACCTCCGTCTTCGCCGACGAGATGGTGAAGCTCGGCCGCGAGCGCGAGGACATCGTGGCCATCACGGCCGCCATGATGCAGCCGGTGGGCCTCGGCAAGTTCGCCAAGGAGTTCCCCGAGCGGGTCTACGACGTCGGCATCGCCGAGCAGCACGCCGCGACCTCCGCCGCGGGCCTGGCCACCGGCGGTCTGCACCCGGTCTTCGCCGTCTACGCCACCTTCCTCAACCGCGCCTTCGACCAGGTACTGATGGACGTGGCCCTGCACAAGTGCGGCGTCACCTTCGTCCTGGACCGGGCGGGCGTCACCGGCGACGACGGCGCCTCGCACAACGGCATGTGGGACATGTCGATCCTCCAGGTCGTCCCCGGCCTGCGCATCGCCGCCCCGCGCGACGCCGACCAGGTCCGCGCCCAGCTGCGCGAGGCCGTCCAGGTCAAGGACGCGCCGACCGTCGTGCGCTACTCCAAGGGCACCGTCGGCCCGGCCGTCGAGGCCGTCGGCCGCGTCGGCGGCATGGACGTGCTGCGCCGGCCCGCCGAGGGCACGGTCAAGCCGGACGTCCTTCTCGTCTCCGTCGGCGCGCTCGCCCCGATGTGCCTGGAGATCGCCGACCTGCTCGACAAGCAGGGCATCTCCTGCACCGTCGTCGACCCGCGCTGGGTCAAGCCCGTCGACGAGGCCCTGCCGGGCCTGGCCGAGCAGCACCGCGTCGTCGTCACCGTCGAGGACAACGGCCGCGTGGGCGGTGTCGGCGCGGCGATCGCGCAGGCGCTGCGCGACGCGGGCGTCGACCTGCCGCTGCGCGACTTCGGCATCCCGCCGCGCTTCCTCGACCACGCCTCCCGCAAGGAGATCATGGCGGAGATCGGGCTCACCGCCCCCGACATCGCCCGCCAGGTCACCGGGCTGGTCGCCAAGCTCGACGGGCGGTTCGAAGACGAGGCAGTCGAGGCAGTCGAGGCCGCCGACGCGGCCGAGCCGGCCGATGCGGCCGGGACCTCCGGTGCCTCCGAGGCCGTCGAGGCCGTACGCGACTGACGGCGGCTCACCCCTCCGTCGTCACACCCTCCGCCGTGCCCCAGGGCCGGCCGGTCACCCCCTGTGCGGGTGGTCCGGTCGGCCCTTCGGCATGGATGCGTCTGTCCTCCATCGGGTGAATCCTGGACGGGGCGGCTGTGGCCGCACCCGTACGGCCCCGAACATCGCGGACACTCGATCGGTTCAGCAAGGACGAGTGACGCCGAGCAGTGGAGGTGAGCCGATGAGCACAGAGCAACCCGTCCGAGGCAGCGGCCGCGGCCGGAGCGGAATGTTCCGGACCAAGAGCGTGGAGCAGTCCATCCAGGACACCGAGGAGCCGGAGCACGCGCTACGGAAGGACCTCTCCGCCCTCGATCTCACCGTCTTCGGTGTCGGCGTCGTCATCGGCACCGGCATCTTCGTCCTCACCGGAAAGGTGGCCAAGGAGAACGCCGGGCCCTCCGTGGCGCTGGCCTTCGTCGTGGCCGGCGTGGCGTGCGGCCTCGCGGCGCTCTGCTACGCCGAGTTCGCCTCCACCGTCCCGGTGGCCGGGTCCGCGTACACCTTCTCGTACGCCTCGCTCGGCGAACTGCCCGCCTGGATCATCGGCTGGGACCTCGTCCTGGAGCTGGCGCTGGGCTGCGCGGTGGTGGCCGTCGGCTGGTCCGGCTACATCCAGTCGCTGATGGACAACGCCGGCTGGCACCTGCCGACGGCGCTGTCCGGGGTGCACGAGGGCAGTTTCGGCTTCGACATCCTCGCCGCCCTCCTGGTCCTGGCCCTGACCGGCATCCTGGTCGCCGGCATGAAGCTGTCCTCGCGGGTGACGGCGGTCGTCGTCGGCGTGAAGGTCACCGTCGTCCTCATCGTCATCGTCGTCGGCGCCTTCTTCATCAGCGGCGCCAACTACGAGCCGTTCGTCCCGCCCTCCAAGACCACCGAGGGCGGCAGCGGACTCACTGCCCCGCTGATCCAGGTGATGTTCGGCTTCACCCCGTCCAACTTCGGCGTCATGGGCATCTTCGCCGCGGCCGCCGTGGTCTTCTTCGCCTTCATCGGCTTCGACATCGTCGCCACCGCCGCCGAGGAGACCCGCAACCCCCAGCGGGACCTCCCGCGCGGCATCCTCGGCTCGCTCGCCATCTGCACGGTGCTCTACGTGGTCGTGTCCATCGTCGTCACCGGCATGCAGAAGTACGACACGCTCTCCACCAAGGCGCCGCTCGCCGACGCCTTCAAGGCCGTCGGCCACCCCTTCTGGGCCGGGCTGATCAGCTTCGGCGCGGCCGTGGGCCTCACCTCCGTCTGCATGATCCTGCTGCTCGGCCAGAGCCGCGTCTTCTTCGCCATGAGCCGCGACGGGCTGCTGCCGCGCTTCTTCTCCACCGTCCACCCCCGCTACGGCACGCCCTACCGCTCGACGATCCTCCTGGGCGTCGTCGTCGCCGTGGTCGCGGGCTTCACCTCGATCGACGTGCTGGCCGAACTGGTCAACATCGGCACGCTGTTCGCCTTCGTCGTGGTCGCGCTCGGCGTCATCATCCTGCGCCGCACCCGCCCCGACCTGCCGCGCGCCTTCCGCACCCCGTTCGTACCCGTCGTCCCCGTGCTCTCCATCCTGGGTTCGCTGTGGCTGATGCTGAACCTCCCGGCCGAGACCTGGCTGCGGTTCGCCGTGTGGATGGTCCTCGGCGTCGTCGTCTACTTCATCTACGGACGCCGCAAGAGCCGGGTCAGCGATGCCGAGCGGGTCCAGCGGCCCACCGTCTGACCCCGTCCCCGTCCCGTCCGTACCGTCCGCGTCCCGCCCGGGGCGCGGACGGCCCCAGGGGATCTCCTACGGCCGTACCGTGCGCGGACCGGCCACCCCGGCCCCCAGCGCCCGGACCCGCTCCCGCAGCTCGCGGTCGGCGGTGACCACCACACAGCGCCGGCCGGGCTCGCGGGCGGCCACCACCGCCACGATCCGGTCGTCCCCGCTGCCGTCGGCGGCCTCCACGCGCACCCCCGGCACGCTGTCCAGGGCGCGCGCCGCGCCCTCCACCACCAGCACCACCTCGAGCGGGCCCCGCAGCGCGGGGTTCACCGCCCCCTCCGGCAGCCCGTGCGCCGCGTACTCCACCAGGCGGTCACGCAGCCTTCCGGCCGCGCCCAGCCGGTCACGCCACCAGCCGTCGGGCACGCTGCCGACGACATTCGCGGCATCCACGACAAGAAGAGCAGCTGTCATGGCGACAGCCTCGCATGCCGCCCCGCGACCGGATTCCGGCGCCGGTCACAGTGTTATCGTCGAGGGCCCGCAAACGGGGTCCAGGGTCAAAGAGAGGCTGGTCAGCGAGTCATGGCAGTGCGGACGGCCACCACCACCGGCTGGTTGCTGCGAGGCGAGGACGGCCGGCTGACGGCCTACGCGCCGGTCCCGGGCGGCATCGTCCGCTGGACCGAGACCCGCCCCGGCGGCCCCGAGTGGAGCGGGCCCCAGCGGTTCGAGATGCCGGGCCTCGAGCCCTACGTCTCCATAACCCGGAGCGCCCAGGGCTACGTCTTCCTCGCCGGAGTGCGCCGCCGCGCCCACGAGGACGGCCGGGCCGAGACCGACGTCGTCTACACCACCCAGTTCCAGTCGGGCCGCGCCCTGACCCCCTGGCGCACCATCGGCACCCCCTACGGCCAGGACTGGGAGCGCGCCGACCAGATCGGCACCCCCGTCGCCGTCGTGGACGGCGTGGGCCTGCACCTGTACTTCCGCAACGCCGGCCGCGGCGTGAGCGGGCGCCGCCAGGACGCCCGCGGCATCTGGGGGCCGTGGCTGGACCTGCACGGCAGCCGCGTCCTCGACGCGGGGTCCGCCTGCGTGAGCGCCGACGGCCGCGTCGAGCTGCTCGCCTCCACCGCGGACGCCGTCCTGCGCTGGCGCCAGGAGGAGCCGGGCGGCCCGCTCAAGCGCGTGAAGGACACCGCCGCCAAGTCCCTGACCGGCTCGTTCACCTCCGCCCCGGCGGACGACGACCGCATCGCCCACTTCTGGCGCGCCGACGCGGACTCGGCCCTGCACGTCCAGCACGCCCCCGCCCCCAGGGGCGAGGAGAGCGCCGAGGCCCCGGCCCCCGTCGCGCTGACCTCGCTGGGCACTGGCGGCACCGGCCCGGTCGCCGTCCTGCGCACCACCCTCGACGGCCAGGACTGCACGGTCCTGGCCCAGCGCTCCGCCTCGGGCCTGCCGGCCGTCGCCGCCTACGCCACGCGGGACGAGGCCGCCGCCGACGCCGCCTGGTCCGAGACCGGCGAGGAGTGCGTGGGCGCCCCCGCCCTGGCCCTCGACGCCGCCGGCCGTGTGGTGGCCGCCGCCGTCGCCGCGGACGGCACGCTGCGCGTGGCCCGCCAGCGCCCCGACGCGCGCGGGCTGGCGCTGGGGGACTGGGTACGGGTCTAGCACCCGGCCCGGGCCCCGTGGCTCACAGCCGCTTGGCGCTGCGCAGCCCCGTCGCGTAGAAGCCGTTGCCGTCGAGGCGGGCGGTGCCGCCCTTGTCGCCGAACGTGGGGCCGTTGGCCTCCTCGCGGCTGGAGATGAAGCGCGGCTTGCCGTCCGTGTCGAGGCCCATGTAGATCCCGACGTGGTCGAGGCGGTCGCCGGTGCGCTTGTCGATGTCGAAGAAGACCAGGTCGCCCGGCTGCAGCTTGTCGGTGGCCTCCGGCCGCTTGCCGCTCAGTTCCAGGACCGGGACGCCGGGGGAGAGACGGGCCATGCCGTTGGAGGTGCGGGCCAGGCCGTCGCCCTTGGTGTCCTTGCCCAGCAGGGGGTAGCGGGCGCGGTAGCCGAAGACCGTGCGGACGAAGCCCGAGCAGTCCATGGCGCGCAGCCGCTTGGCCTCGGGCCGCTCGACGGTGCCGTCGCGGAAGGTGTAGGGGATGCCCAGGTAGTCGTAGAAGTCCGACTGCTCCAGGCGCATGTCGCCCGCCTCGGAGCCGCCCGGGTTGAGCGGGCCGAACTGGGCGTCGCCGGCGTAGACGATGCCGCGCGCGTCCTTCTTCTGGGGAGCGCCGTCCAGGTACTCCATGGAGATGGCGAAGATGTCCGGGTCCTTGGCGCCCAGGCTCCTGTCGAACCACTCCTTGAACCAGGAGTCCTTCTCCGCCCCCTCCTTCCAGGCCTCCGGCAGCAGCCGCACCCAGCTGTCGGTGACCACCTTGGCGGAGGTGAACTTCGGCTCGGCGAAGGTACGGCTGGGGCCGGTGAGCACGGCGGTGCGGGCGTTGTCGGTGAAGGTCGCCAGGACGCTGCCGTCGGCGGCGCGTACGACCGTACGGGCCGGATTCGCCAGCCGCTCGTAGCGGCGCTCACCGGCGGGGACGGCCTTGCCGCCGGAGGAGCCGCCCGAGCCGGCGCCCACGGACTCGACCGGCGGGGCCGTCCCCTGCTGCCGCTCGCGCAGCTCGACGGTCAGGTAGGCGCTGGTGCCGAGCAGGCCGAGCACCACGAGCGTCTGCAGCGCGCGGCGGCCGCCCTGGCCCCGGGCCTTCTTCCGGGCCTTCGGCTTCTTGCGTTCCGTTGACTTCCGGGACATGGGTCTGTGCTCCGTCGGGAATCGGGGGGATCAGGCGGTGGGCATGAAGCCGAGCAGGATCCCGGCGGTCAGGACGACGTAGTTGGCGAGCGAGACCGTGCCGGTGGCCAGCAGGGTCGCACCGCGGGGCTGGCGCACCAGCTGATAGGCGATCAGACCGGGGACGATGAAGCCGAGGGTCTGGTTGGCGTACATCAGCGGGAACTGCTGCTGGAGGATCAGGTGCAGCGTCGCCTGCAGCACCACGCCGGTCAGCACGACGGCGGCGAACAGCCGCTTGCCGTAGAGGATGACGTGCCGCTGCAGCAGCAGTGTGCCCAGGTAGGTCAGGACGGTGATGCCGACGACCATGGCCGCGCGCTGGAGGTCCTCGACCAGGGTGAGGGCCAGCCAGCCGGGGGTGATCATGCCACCGGGGGAGAGGTTGGTCGTCAGATAGCAGACCAGGGAGAACAGCAGGCCCAGCGCGATCCCGATGGCGGCGATCTCCGGGGTGAGGACAGCGGGGATCAACGGAAGTCTCCTGAGGGATCTATGTACGTCGGGACATACACCGGCGGCTGCTCCGGCTCCGGCGCCGGCTCGTCCGCCGGCAGTTCGGCCAGCCGCTCCAGCAGCAGCTCGCCCTGGCCGTGGATGTTGCCGATGGCCACCAGCGAGGCGCCGGGGCCGAGGCGGTCGAGGATCTCCCGCTCCAGCTCGGCCGCGTCGCGCCGGTCGCCGCCGAGGTCGACGACGCGGTCGCGCCACTCGGCGGGGATCGCGTCGTGGGCGCTCTTGGTGGGGTGGCCGATGAGGAAGACCGAGTCCGGGGCCAGCCGGGGGACGATCTCGCCCATCTGCCCGTTGCGCTCGACGCGGTCGGGACGGCAGTTGATGAGGACGTGCAGCGGCCGCTCGATGGCGCCGAGGCTCAGTAGCTGCTCGACATTCATCAGCGTCGACTCGGGGTCGTTGGCCGCGAAGATGTTGGCGAAGCGGAACGGCATGCCCTCGGGGGTGCGGTAGCGCTCCACGGACAGCACGCCCGGGTCCGGCGGCGCGTCGTACATCCCCCGCAGCGCGGTGGCCCGGTCGACGCCCAGCAGCTCGGCGACGGCCAGCGCGATGGCGACGTTCTCCTTGAACGTGAACCAGCTGAAGCCGCGCAGCTCCGCGTCGCTGACCGTCTCCGGGTCCACGGCGATGAGCCGGCAGTCGCGCTTGTCGGCCTCCTCCTGCAGAATGTGCAGCCGGTCGCGCTCGGCCGTCACACAGATCCCGCCGTGCGGCATGGACCGGCTCAGGGAGCGCGCCACGTCGTCCAGGGTCGGGCCCATCTCGGCCAGGTGGTCCTCGCGGACGTTGCACAGCACGCCGATGGTCGAGCGGATCAGCTTGGTCTGGTTGACCTCCTGCAGCGCCGGCATGACGGCCATGCACTCGATCACCAGGGCGTGCGGGCGGTACGCGGCGGCGCGCCGCACGATGCCGATCTGCTCGACGACGTTGGCGATCCCGAACTTGCGGTAGACGGGCTCCTCGGTGGCGTCCGGGTGGATGAAGCGGGCCGCGGTGCCGGTGGTCTTGGCGACCGTGACGAGCCCGCCGCCGCGCAGCGCCCCCGCGCACAGGCGGGTGATGGAGCTCTTGCCGCGGATGCCGTTGATGAGCACCCGGGTGGGGATGAGGTCCAGGTTGACGAAGTGGCGGCGCTGCTCGACGATGCCGGCGACCAGGAGGACGACGCAGCAGATCACGAGCACGGTGTAGAGGAAGAGCACGGTGGTCAGGTCCTTCCGGAGGGTCGTGCCAGGCGCTGCCGGATCAGCTCCAGGTTCCGCACGACCGCGCCGACCTCGTCGTGGTGCTGGGGGAAGAGCACCGTCTTGCGGTCGCCGCCGGCCAGGGCCTCGGCCCGGTCGGCGAGGGCGCGCAGCGGGCGGACGACGACGATGTGCAGCCAGCCCAGGCAGGCCACGGCGGCGCTCACGCCCAGCAGCCCGGCGAGCATGGTGCGCCGCTGGGCGGTGTGCTCGGGCAGCTCGAGCCAGGCGGTCGGCTGGGAGCTGATGACCTGCCAGTCCAGGTCCCGGACGGCGCCGCCGCCGGTGAAGGGCGAGGCCGCCGCGATGTCGGAGGAGCCGCCGGAGCGGTGCAGGAAGGCGGTGCCGTTGCCCTTTCCGCGCTTCTCCCCGGCGGCGTCCGCGAGGACGCCGAGATGGCTGGACGGCAGCTCGGAGAAGGCCCGGAAGCCGTGGCCGCGGTCGGCGGCGATCACACGGTGGCCCTTGTCGACGAGCCAGACCCGGCCGAGCCCCGGCCGGGTGACCAGCGAGATCAGGAACTGCGGGTCGTACTCGCCGACCACCGCGCGGCCCTTGGCGCCGGGCACGGCCGCGTAGGCGGCGATGACGGGTTCCTTGCCGGAGGTGTTGAGCTGGGCGACGCCGTCCGCGCGGGGCGGCTTGCCGTCCGGGTGGCGCGGGGAGTCCCCGGCCCGGGAGAGGACCTTGCCCTCGCCGTCGATCACATAGACCGCGCGGTAGCGGCCGTGCTCGCGCAGCGTCCGCTCCAGGACGGCCTTGTCGGCGCTCCCGGCGTCCTTGCCGGAGTCGTCCTTGCCGGCGCCGGCCGAGACGGTCCGTGCCACGGCGGCCACGTCGGCCCAGCCCTCGTTGAGCGCCCGGCGGACGCGGTCGGAGGCGGTGTCGGTGCGGCGGCGCTGGTCGTCGACGAGCTGCCGGGGCACGGCCACGCCGCTGCCGGCGCGGTTGACGAGCAGCAGCAGCGGAGCCGCCCAGGCGAGCAGGACGAGCGCGCACACCACGACCGTGGAGCGGGTGCCGAAGCCGCCGCGCGCCCGGCCCGTACGGGTGGGGCGGCCGCCCAGCAGCTGGCCGCGCAGGCTCTCCAGGGCGGCGCCGACACGGGCCGCCTCCCGGCCCCGGAAGCGTGGCAGGGGGCGGTCCAGTTCGCCCCGGGCCAGCCTGCGGCTCTCCAGGTACAGGCGCAGCAGCGGCCGCTGGACCGTACGCAGCAGGATCCAGCCCACCAGTAGGGCCAGGACGAGCAGGATGCCGGCGGCGACGAGTCCGAAGGCCTGGGTGCGCACGGTCCGGGAGTCGTCGGTGACCTTGACCGAGGTGATCACCGACAGGCCCAGGGTGCCGGCCGAGCTCTTCTCGCCGGGCGCGCGGCCCGCGGCGGCGTAGCCCACGGCCGTACGGACGTCGCCGCGCACGTCCCCCATGAGGTGGCCGCTGGCGCCGGGGTGGCCGCCGGGCTCGGGGGTCTTCGCGGAGTCGGCGGCGGCCGTTCTGCGGGCCTTCTTCGCCCAGGACTTTCGGGCCACGGACGGGCCGTCGCTGGCCAGGACGGTGCCGGCGGAGTCCACGACCAGCAGGGAGCGGTTCTCGCCGGAGGAGATGCCGGGAACGTTGAGGGTGCCGGAGGCGACCAGCAGCCGGGTCCCGGCGTCGCCGCGCAGGGCGGCCACGACGAGCATCCGGGTCTCGCCGGAGGGCAGTTTCACCAGTCGCGGGCCGAGAACGTCGTCGAGGTCCTTGCCGCCCTTGTCGTCATCGCCGGGCCGGCCCTTCAGGACGGTCGCGAGCGGGATGTTCTCGCCGCGCGCGGCGAGCAGGGTGCCGCCCGCCGGGTCGACGACGGCGGTGCCGCGCCACTTGTTGTAGACCTTGCCGAGGGTGTCCAGCACGGTGTCGGGCGCGGTGGCGCCGCCGAACTGGGCCGCGGCGCGCTCGAGGTCGGTGATGCTCTCGTCGAGGGAGGCCCGCAGCGACAGGGCGCCGTCCTCGGCCACGTGCTGCTGCGAGGTGAGGACGGCCGTGTCGATCGCGGAGCGGTCCCGGTCCCCGAGCACCATCGCCGTCGTGCCCGCGACCGCCAGCAGCAGCGCCAGCAGGGCGGCTATCGGGGGTCGGGCGCCGCCCAGCAGAGGCATGTCGGCGCGGCGGCGGGCCTTGCGCCGGCGGGGGCCGCGCGAAGCGGGCAACAGTCTTCCTCTCGGTCGCGGCACGCGGGGCATGCCGGGACCACGGGGTGCCTGAACTGTCTGCCGCACTGCGTATGCGTAAGGTAAAGCGCTCGAAGTCTAGGGAAATTCGAACGAATTACCAAAAGAGTCCGATCGGTCTTGATCGCACTCCCCGCTTTGCCATGCCTATACCAAGATCAATTACTGTGCCGGGTATTTTTGCCGGCATGAAGCTCAAGCCGGCCCTGGCGGCCACCGTCAGGCCCGCGCTGCTCGGCGCGGTGACATGGGCGCTGCTCGGCGGCCTCGTCGGCTGCGCGCAGCCGGCCGCCCGGCCGCACACGGGCCCTCAGGGCGGGGCGGCCGACGGCCGGCAGGGCGGGCCGGGGGAGGAGGGCACGCCCGTCGACCTCGGCCGGCGGATCACGGCCTTCACCGACCGCATCGACCAGAACGGGCGGTACCGCGTCCCCGCCGTCCACGACCGCAAGGCCGTCGCCGACGGCGTCCGCCTGCTGCTGGACGGCGACCGCGCGGCCGCCGAGCAGGCCCTGGACACGGCGGGCTACACCGTACGCACCCTCGTCGACCGGGCCGACGGCGGACGGCGCTACGCGGAGATTGCCGACGCCACCGCGGACGGGGACGCCATCCGGGGCTGGGGACGGGTCTACGTCGACCTGCGCGGCCCCGCCCGGTGGACGGTCCAGGTGCCGCACCCCACGGCCGACCTGCGCACCGAGCAGATCGGACTCGGGCTGCTGCGCGGGGTCCCGGGCGGGGTGCTGATCCTGGCGGGCGCCTACCGCACGCTGGGTGACGGCGACGGTGGCGGCGCCGGTGCCGGCTCGGAGGGGGACGCCGCGGCCGATGTCGCCCACCGGTCGGACTCGGTCTTCGCCGCGGTCGCCGACTCCCTCGCCGACCGCCGGCTCCCGGCGGTCCAGGTGCACGGCTTCGCCGACAGCAGCCTCCCCGACCAGGACGTGGTCGTCTCACCCGGCAAGGGCGACGCGGGGCTGCCCTCCGCACGGCGCCTGGCGGGCGGACTGCGCAAGGAGGGGCTGCGGGTGTGCGAGGTGTGGCAGCGGTACTGCGGCCGGCTGGAGGGCCGCACGAATGTGGAGGGGGACCATGCGGATGCGGTGGGAGTGCCGTTTTTGCATGTGGAGCACAGTCGGCGGGTGCGGCTCGACGACGGGCTCGTCGTGAAGGCGGTGCGGGCGCTGGTGGAGGTGGCCCGGGGGTGGGCTGCCGGGAGGCGCGCGTAGGGGGGAGTTCGCCCCTGCCCCGCCCTTTCACCGTTTCTTGTCCTCAAACGCCGGACGGGCTGAATATTCAGCCCGTCCGGCGTTTGAGGACCGGGGGCCCGGGGGGGGGGCCCCCCCCCCCCCCCCGGGGGGTGGCCCCCCCCCCCCCCCCCCCCCCCGCGGCGGGGGCCGGGGCCGCGCCCCCCCGCGGGGCCGCCCCCCCCGTGCCCGGTCGGCGGG
>NZ_JBITZJ010000004.1:0-477508 GCF_044546695.1 Streptomyces sp. NPDC053079 | reverse complement strand
GCCGCGTGGGGGGTGTTCCCCCCCCGCCGGGGGGGGGGGGCCCCCCGGGCGGGCGGGGGGGGGGGGGGGGGGGGGGGGGGGGGCCCCCCCCCCCCCCACCCCCGCGGCGGGTTACGCCGGAACGCTCGCCACGCCCTCGGCGAGGAAGCGGCGGCCGAGTACGCGCTCGGAGACGCCCTCACGGTCCAGGTACGGCGTGATGCCGCCCAGGTGGAAGGGCCAGCCCGCACCGGTGATCAGGCACAGGTCGATGTCCTGGGCCTCGGCGACGACGCCCTCGTCCAGCATCAGGCCGATCTCCTGCGCGACCGCGTCCAGGACACGGGCGCGCACCTGCTCCTCCGTCAGGACGCTGTCGCCCTGCACCAGCAGTGCCGCGACCTCCGGGTCCAGCTCCGGCTTGCCGGAGTCGTAGACGTAGAAGCCCCGCTTGCCGGCCTTGACCACGGCGGCCAGGTTCGGCGAGACGGTGAAGCGGTCCGGGAAGGCGCCGTGCAGCGTCTCGGAGACGTGCAGGCCGATCGCCGGGCCGACCAGCTCCAGCAGGACCAGCGGCGACATCGGCAGACCGAGCGGCTCGACGGCCTTCTCGGCGGTGGCCACCGGGGTGCCCTCGTCGATGACGTTCTGGATCTCGCCCATGAAGCGGGTCAGGATGCGGTTGACGACGAACGCCGGGGCGTCCTTGACCAGCACCGCGGTCTTCTTCAGCTTCTTGGCGACGCCGAAGGCGGTGGCCAGCGACGCGTCGTCGGTCTGCTCGCCGCGCACGATCTCCAGCAGCGGGAGGATCGCGACCGGGTTGAAGAAGTGGAAGCCCACGACCCGCTCGGGGTGCTTGAGCTTCGAGGCCATCTCGGTGACCGACAGCGAGGAGGTGTTCGTGGCGAGGATGGCGTGCTCCGGCACGACCGCCTCGACCTCGGCGAACACCTTCTGCTTGACGCCCATCTCCTCGAACACGGCCTCGATGACGAAGTCCGCGTCGCCGAAGGCGGCGGCCTTGTCGAGGACGCCGGTCACCAGGCCCTTGAGGCGGTTGGCCTTGTCCTGGTTGATGCGGCCCTTGCCGAGCAGCTTGTCGATCTCGCCGTGGACGTAGCCCACGCCCTTGTCGACGCGCTCCTGGTCGATGTCGGTCAGCACGACCGGCACCTCAAGGCGGCGGGCGAACAGCAGCGCCAGCTGGGAGGCCATCAGACCGGCGCCGACGACGCCGACCTTGGAGACCGGGCGGGCCAGCGACTTGTCCGGCGCGCCGGCGGGACGCTTGGCGCGCTTCTGCACCAGGTTGAAGGCGTAGATGCCGCTGCGCAGCTCGCCACCCATGATCAGGTCCGCGAGGGCCTGGTCCTCGGAGTCGAAGCCCTGGCGCAGGTCGCCGTTCTTGGCGGCGGCGATGATGTCCAGCGCCCGGTAGGCGGCCGGGGCGGCGCCGTGCACCTTGGAGTCGGCGATGAAGCGGCCGCGCGCGACGGCCTGGTCCCAGGCCTCACCGCGGTCGATCTCCGGACGGGCGACCTCGAGCTCGCCCTTGAGGACGGAGGCCGTCCACAGCAGCGACTGCTCCAGGAAGTCCGCGCCCTCGAAGAGCGCGTCGGCGATGCCGAGGTCGAAGACCTGCTTGCCGCGCAGCTGCTTGTTCTGGTTGAGCGAGTTCTCGATGATGACCGAGACCGCGCGGTCCGCGCCGATGAGGTTCGGCAGCAGGGTGCAGCCGCCCCAGCCGGGCACCAGGCCCAGGAAGACCTCGGGCAGGGAGAACGCCGGGAGCGCCGCCGAGACCGTGCGGTAGGTGCAGTGCAGGCCGACCTCGACGCCGCCGCCCATCGCCGCGCCGTTGTAGTACGCGAACGTCGGGACGGCCAGCGAGGAGAGCCGCTTGAAGACGTCGTGGCCGCCCTTGCCGATGGCCAGCGCGTCCTCGTGACGCTTCAGCAGCTCGACGCCCTTGAGGTCGGCGCCGACGGCGAAGATGAACGGCTTGCCGGTGATGCCGACGCCGGTGATCTCGCCCGCCTTCGCCTCCGCCTCGACCTGGTCGATCGCGACGTTGAGGTTGGCGAGGGACTTGGGGCCGAACGTGGTCGGCTTGGTGTGGTCGAAGCCGTTGTCCAGCGTGATGAGCGCGAAGCGCCCGGCGCCGGGGAGGTCGAGGTGGCGCACGTGCGCCTGCGTGACGACCTCGTCGGGGAACAGCTCGGCCGCGCCCTTCAGGAGCTCAGCGGTGGTGCTCACTTGTTGCCTCCGTCGAAGTGCGGGTTCTCCCAGATGACCGTGCCGCCCATGCCGAAGCCGACGCACATCGAGGTGATGCCGTAGCGGACGTGCGGCTGCTCCTCGAACTGGCGGGCCAGCTGCGTCATCAGACGCACGCCGGAGGAGGCCAGCGGGTGGCCGAAGGCGATGGCGCCGCCGTACTGGTTGACGCGCGGGTCGTCGTCCGCGATGCCGTAGTGGTCCAGCAGCGAGAGCACCTGGACGGCGAAGGCCTCGTTGATCTCGAACAGGCCGATGTCGTCGATCGACAGGCCCGCCTTGGCGAGCGCCTTCTCGGTGGCCGGGACCGGGCCGATGCCCATGACCTCGGGCTCGACGCCCGCGAAGGCGTAGGAGACCAGACGCATCTTGACCGGCAGGCCCAGCTCGCGCGCCACGTCCTCGGCGGCGATCAGCGAGGCGGTGGCACCGTCGTTGAGACCGGCGGCGTTGCCCGCGGTGACCCGGCCGTGCGGGCGGAACGGGGTCTTCAGGCCGGCCAGGTTCGCCAGCGTGGTGCCCGGGCGCATCGGCTCGTCGGCGGTGGCCAGGCCCCAGCCCGTCTCGCCGCCCTCGGGAGACGTGCGGCGGATGGAGATCGGCACCAGGTCGGCCTGGATCTTGCCGTCGGCGTACGCCTTGGCGGCCTTCTCCTGGCTGCGGACCGCGTACTCGTCGGCGCGCTGCTTGGTGATGTGCGGGAGGCGGTCGTGCAGGTTCTCCGCCGTCATGCCCATGAACAGGGCGGACTCGTCGACCAGCTTCTCCGAGACGAAGCGCGGGTTCGGGTCGACGCCCTCGCCCATGGGGTGACGGCCCATGTGCTCGACGCCGCCGGCCAGGGCGATGTCGTAGGCACCGAGGGCGACGCCGCCCGCGACGGACGTCACGGCGGTCATCGCGCCGGCGCACATGCGGTCGATGGAGTAGCCGGGGACCGACTGCGGGAGGCCCGCGAGGATGCCGGCCGTACGCCCGAGGGTCAGCCCCTGGTCGCCGATCTGCGTGGTCGCGGCGATGGCGACCTCGTCGATGCGGGCCGGGTCCAGGTCCGGGTTGCGGCGCAGCAGCTCCCGGATGACCTTGACGACCATGTCGTCGGCGCGGGTCTCGTGGTAGATGCCCTTCGGGCCCGCCTTGCCGAACGGGGTGCGGACGCCGTCGACGAAAACGACGTCCCTAGCGGTACGAGGCACGTTGGCTCTCCTCCAGGTGCGGATCGCTGCGCGGGCATGCCGAGACGGCTCCGCCGCGGTGCGGGCTGACACCGGTCATGCTACTTGCGGGTAACCATGCTGCCCAGACCCTTCGGGCGGAGCGGCGAAGGTCACATTCCGCAGCGGGCGGGAGCGCCCCGGGGCTCTGCCCCGGACCCCGGTCCTCAAACGCCGGACGGGCTGCAATGCAGCCCGTCCGGCGTTTGAGGACAAGAAGCGGTGAAAAGGAAGGCTCAGGCTGTCGTCGTTTCCGCGAGCGCCTTCACCAGCACGGGGGTCACCTGCTCCACCTGCCACGCACGTGCGCCGTGCGCGGCGAGGACCTCCGCCACGGCCTCCGGCGTCGCGTCCTTCGGCGGCTCCCAGCACAGCCTGCGCACCGTGTCCGGGGTGATCAGGTTCTCCTGCGGCATCGTGAGGCGCTCGGCGAGCTCGGAGACCGCCGAGCGGGCCGCCGACAGCCGGGCGGCCGCGACCGGGTCCTTGTCGGCCCAGGCGCGGGGCGGGGGCGGGCCCGTCAGGGGCTGGCCGGGCTGGGGGAGCTCCGCGTCGGGGATCGCCCGGGCGCGGTCGACCGCGGCCTGCCACTGCTCGAGCTGCTTGCGGCTCATCCGGTGCCCGAAGCCGGGCAGCGCGGCGAGCGCGTGGGCGTTCGGCGGCAGGTTGAGGGCGGCCTCGACGATCGCGGCGTCGCCCAGCACCTTGCCGGGGGAGACGTCGCGCCGCTGGGCGATGTGGTCGCGTACGGTCCACAGCTCGCGGACCACGGCCATCTGCCGGCGCCGGCGCACCTTGTGCATGCCGGACGTGCGGCGCCAGGGGTCCTTGCGGGGAGGGGCGGGCGGTGCGGAGGCGATGGCGTCGAACTCCTGGCGGGCCCAGTCCAGCTTGCCCTGCCGGTCCAGCTCCCGCTCCAGCGCGTCGCGCAGGTCCACTAGGAGCTCTACGTCCAGCGCGGCGTAGCGCAGCCAGGGCTCGGGCAGCGGGCGGGTGGACCAGTCGACGGCGGAGTGGCCCTTCTCCAGGGCGTACCCCAGGACGTTCTCGACCATGGCCCCGAGTCCCACCCGCGCGAATCCCGCGAGCCGTCCCGCCAGCTCCGTGTCGAAGAGCCGCGCCGGCGCCATCCCTATCTCGCGCAGGCAGGGCAGGTCCTGGGTGGCGGCGTGCAGCACCCATTCGGCGTCGGCGATCGCCTCGCCGAGGGTGGACAGGTCGGGACAGCCGACCGGGTCGATCAGCGCGGTCCCGGCGCCTTCGCGGCGCAGCTGTACGAGGTAGGCGCGCTGGCCGTAGCGGTAGCCGGAGGCGCGCTCGGCGTCGACGGCGACGGGGCCGGTGCCCGCGGCGAAGGCCGCGACCACCCGGGCCAGGGCGTCGGCGTCGGCGACGACCGGGGGCATGCCTTCACGCGGTTCCAGCAACGGGATCGGCGCCGAATCGACGTCGTCCGGGGGGCCGCCCCCGGTGGTTCGCAGTGTCGTGTCTGCTGCGGTGTCTTGGGCGTCGGTCACCGGTCAAGGGTATCTGTGTATGGCAAGCGCCCGTCGCCGGAACGTTCCGGCGACGGGCGCGGCGCGGTTTCCCGCGGGTCAGTGGATGATGCCGGTGCGCAGGGCCACGGCCACCATTCCGGCCCGGTCCCCCGTACCGAGCTTGCGTGCGATGCGGGCGAGGTGGCTCTTGACGGTGAGCGCCGAGAGCCCCATCGAGACGCCGATGGCCTTGTTGGACTGGCCCTCCGCAACCAGCCGCAGCACCTCCACCTCGCGTCCGGACAGCTCGCGGTAGCCACCGGGGTGGCCGGGGGCGCCGGGGGGCCGCCGCTGCATGCGGGCGGCGGCGGAGCCGATGGGAGCGGCCCCGGGACGGCCGGGGACGCCGAGATTGGTTCGGGTTCCGGTGACGACATAGCCTTTGACGCCGCCCGCCAGGGCATTGCGCACCGCACCGATGTCGTCGGCGGCGGACAGGGCCAGCCCGTTGGGCCAGCCCGCGGCGCGGGTCTCGGAGAGCAGGGTCAGGCCGGAGCCGTCGGGAAGATGGACGTCGGCGACGCAGATGTCGCGCGGGCTGCCGATGCGCGGCCGGGCCTCCGCGATGGACGACGCCTCGATCACGTCGCGCACGCCCAGCGCCCACAGGTGGCGCGTGACGGTGGAGCGGACCCGGGGGTCCGCGACGACGACCATGGCGGTCGGTTTGTTCGGGCGGTAGGCGAGGCTAGCGGGTTGCTCGAGGAGAACGGACACCAGGCCTCCATTGGGGGGAGTGGCGGGGACCGGTGCCGACTTGGGGATAAGCCGGGGCGATCCGTATGGGAAGGGTCACAAGGTCCTTCGGCAATGAAACGGCCCGGCTTTAGGGAATGATCACGAATTGATGAGTAACAATTCGGGCAATTCGGACGATTGCCCGATCAACTTGCTCATTTTTTGTCACGAGAGATGGCGGAAACCCCGCCGAACGATGGCAGAAACGCACCCCCCAGGAGCATCCGGGACAGGCCGGCGACCGGGTGCGCAGGCGCCGCGCGGGGCATTCAGCGGCTGCTGTGCGGGCCCCGGCGCTGGGGCAGGGTCACGATGCCCGCCTCCGGGGCACCGCCCGGCGGCAGGCCCGCGATCTGGCACAGCAGATCGCACCACGCCGACAGGTGCGCCGCCGTGTCCGGCACCGCCGCCGCGGCGGCCGGACCCGCCGGGGCCGACGGTCCCGCCGGGGCCTTGGCAGGGACCGGCGACCACGACGCCCTGATCTCGATCCGCGTCGACGGCTCCCGCTCCCGCAGCCCGCCGAAGTAGTGGGAGCTCGCCCGCGTCACCGTGCCGCTGGGCGCCGTGTACGGCACCCGCCGGGCCTCCAGAGCACCCGTCAGCCACGTCCAGCACACCTCGGGCAGCAGCGGATCCGCCGCCATCTCCGGCTCCAGCTCCGCGTGCACTAGCGTCACCAGGCGGAACGTGCCGCCCCACGCCTCGTGCCCCGCCGGGTCGTGCAGCAGGATCAGCCGTCCGTCCGCCAGCTCCTCGTCGTCCACGACGACCGCCGCCTCCAGCGCGTACGAGTAGGGCGCCAGCCGCTGGGGCGGTGGTGTCGCGTCCAGCTCGATCTCGGGCCGCAGGCGTACCCCTTGCAGCCCCGCGACCGCTTGCCGGAAGACGGACGGGGTGCCCTCCCCATCCGCGTCGTCCGGACCGTCCGAGAGGTGTCCCTGCGCCGCAGCCATGCCCGGAAGACTAGGCGGAACAACCCGCGGTTCCGGGTAGGGACACCCACACGGGCGGGTCACTCGTTCGGCCCGTGCGAAGATTTGGGGCATGAGTGAGCGCAGCCACCAGCAGACCGGCCGCACCGGGGCACACGATGCGGTACACGATTCGGCGTTCCTGCGGGCGTGCCGCCGCGAACCCGTCCCGCACACCCCCGTCTGGTTCATGCGTCAGGCGGGCCGCTCGCTCCCCGAGTACCGCAAGGTCCGCGAGGGCATCCCCATGCTGGAATCCTGCATGCGGCCCGAGCTCGTCACCGAGATCACCCTGCAGCCGGTGCGCCGCCACGGCGTCGACGCCGCGATCTTCTTCAGCGACATCGTCGTGCCGCTCAAGGCCATCGGCGTCGACCTCGACATCAAGCCCGGCGTGGGCCCCGTCGTCGCCGAGCCCGTCCGCACCCGCGCGGACCTCGACCGGCTGCGCCCGCTCTCCCCGGACGACGTCCCGTACGTGACCGAGGCCATCGGCATGCTCACCGCCGAGCTCGGCGCCACCCCGCTCATCGGCTTCGCCGGCGCGCCGTTCACGCTGGCCAGCTACCTCATCGAGGGCGGGCCGTCGCGGACGTACGAGAACACCAAGGCCATGATGTACGGCGACCCCGAGCTGTGGGCCGACCTCGTGGACCGGCTCGCCGGCATCACCTCCGCGTTCCTGCGCGTCCAGATCGAGGCCGGCGCGAGGGCCGTCCAGCTCTTCGACTCCTGGGCCGGCGCCCTCGCCCCGGCCGACTACCGCCGCTATGTCATGCCGGCCTCCCGCAAGGTCTTCGACTCCGTCGCGGACTACGGCGTGCCGCGCATCCACTTCGGCGTCGGCACCGGTGAGCTGCTCGGCCTGATGGGCGAGGCCGGCGCGGACGTCATGGGCGTCGACTGGCGCGTCTCCCTGGACGAGGCCGTGCGCCGCGTCGGGCCCGGCAAGGCGCTGCAGGGCAATCTCGACCCGACCGTTCTCTTCGCTCCGCGGGAGGCGGTGCGCAGGAAGACGGACGAGGTGCTGGCCGCTGCGAGCGGCCTGGAAGGCCATGTGTTCAACCTCGGCCACGGGGTGATGCCGACGACGGACCCGGACGCGCTGACGCATCTGGTGGAGTACGTCCACGAGCGCACGGCGCGCTGACCGGGGGCGGAGCCCCAGTTACGGGAAGGGGCGGGGTGGTGAAAGGTCACCCTTCGGCCACCGTCGCGGACGCCTTCCGCGCCGCCACCAGGACCGGGTCCCAGACCGGGGAGAACGGCGGCGCGTACCCCAGGTCCAGCGCCGTCATCTGGTCCACCGTCATACGGGCCGTCAGCGCCACCGCCGCCACGTCGACCCGCTTCGCGGCACCCTCGCGGCCGACGATCTGGACGCCCAGCAGCCGGCCCGTGCCCCGCTCGGCGAGCATCTTGACCGTCATGGGGCGCGCCTGCGGGTAGTAGCCGGCGCGGCTTGTCGACTCGATCGTGGCCGTGACGAACCTCAGGCCCATGGCCGTGGCCTGGGCCTCCAGCAGGCCGGTGCGGGCGATCTCCAGGTCGCAGACCTTGCTGACGGCCGTGCCGACCACGCCCGGGAACGTGGCGTAACCGCCACCGACGTTCGTGCCGATGACCTGGCCGTGCTTGTTGGCGTGCGTGCCCAGCGCGACGTGCCGGGTGCGGCCCGAGACGAGGTCCAGGACCTCGACGCAGTCGCCGCCCGCCCAGATGTTGTCGTGGCCGCGCACCCGCATCGCCAGGTCCGTCAGCAGCCCGCCCGACTCGCCGAGCGGCAGGCCCGCCGCTTCGGCCAGGCCCGTCTCGGGCCGTACGCCGAGCCCCAGGACGACCACGTCGGCGGGGAATTCGCGGTCGTCCGTGGCGACCGCGGCCACCCGGCCGTCCCGGCCCGTACGGATGCCGGTGACGGCGGTGTCCGTCACGACGTCGATGCCCATGCCGGACATCGCCTCGCGCACCAGCGCGCCCATGTCCGGGTCGAGCGTGGACATCGGCTGCGCAGAGCGCTCGAGGACCGTCACCTCGTACTCCCGCCGACGGAGAGCCTCGGCCATCTCCACGCCGATGTAGCCGGCGCCGATGACGACCGCCCGACGGCCCGGCGCCTGCCGGAGCCCGTCGAGCAGCGCCTGCCCGTCGTCCAGGGTCTGCACCCCGTACACCCCCGGCGCGTCGATGCCCTCCAGCGGCGGGCGCACCGGCCGGGCCCCGGTCGCGACGACCAGGTCGTCGAAGCCGTGCCACGCCTCCCGGCCCGACGCCAGATCGCGGGCGCGCACCCGCTGCCCGGCCACGTCGATGTCGGTCACCTCGGTCCGCATACGCAGATCGATGCCGCGCTCGCGGTGCGCCTCGGGCGTACGGGCGATCAGCGCGTCGGGACCGTCGACCACGCCCCCGGCCCAGTAGGGGATGCCGCACGCCGAGTACGAGGCGAAGCGGCCGCGCTCGAACGCCGTGATCGTCAGCTGTCCGGGGTCCTTGAGCCTGCGGGCGCGGGAGGCCGCGGACATGCCCGCCGCGTCGCCCCCGATGACCACCAGCCGCCGTTGCGCCATTGCGTCGCCGTCCTCTCGCCGGTTGTGCGGCCCACGTTACGAGTCGGCCTCCACCTGGAGAAAGACCGTTTCCGCGGCGCCGCGCAGCCGGACGTCGAAGCGGTACGAACGGTGCCGGCCGGGCTCGGGGACGGCCAGCAGGGTGGCCCGCCGGTCGGCGGGCAGGGCGGCCGGCAGCGGATCCCCGTCGGGGAAGCGGAAGTAGACGCGGGTGAACAGGTGCCGCGGCAGGCCGCGCGCGAAGAGGCACAGCGCCAGGTACGGGGCCCCGCCCGGCAGCAGCGTGCGCAGCGCGTAGTGGCCGTCGCCGCCGGTGGGGACGCGGGCGAAGCCGGTGAAGGCGGCGCCGTCCCGGCGCAGGCTGCCGGGCGCGCCGGCCAGGGAGCCGTCCGGGGCCGCCTGCCAGAACTCCAGCAGCGCGTCCGGCACCGGCTCGCCCTCGCCGTCCAGGACGTACCCGTGCACGGTGACGGCCTCGGGGTGCCCGGCGGGGGCGGCGTCGGGGCCGCCGGGGAAGGGCAGGGCCGTACCGAAGAAGGGCCCGATGGGCTGGGAGGGCGTGGCCTCGGAGGGCATGTCAGCGGCTCCCCTCGGTCCAGGTGGCGGCCGGCCCGTCGAGGACCACGTCCCAGCGGTAGCCGAGCGAGAACTCCGGCTCGTTCAGCGCGGGGTCGTAGCCGGCGACCAGGCGCCCACGGGCCCGGTCGTCGTCCAGGGCGGCCAGGACCCCGTCGTACGGCAGGAGCGGGTCGCCCGGGAAGTACATCTGGGTGACCAGGCGCTGGGTGAACGCCCGGCCGAAGAAGGAGAAGTGCAGGTGGGCGGGGCGCCAGACGTTCGGGAGCCCGGCCAGGGGATAGGCGCCGGGCCGGATCGTGGTGAAGCGGTAGCGGCCGGCGTCGTCGGTCAGACACCGGCCCGCGCCGGTGAAGTTCGGGTCCAGCGGGGCCGCGTGACGGTCCGCCCGGTGGGCGTAGCGGCCGGCGGCGTTGGCCTGCCACAGCTCCACCAGCTGGCCCCGGACCGGCCGGCCGCGGCCGTCGAGGACGCGGCCGGTGACGGTGATGCGCTCGCCGAGCGGCTCACCGGGGTGCCGGCGCGTCAGGTCGCTGTCGGCGGGGGTGACGTCGGCCGGGCCGAAGACGGGGCCGCTCAGCTCGACCGCTTCGGGGTCGGGCGGGAGCGGTACGGGGGTGTGGTGGGGGCGGCGTTCGGGGAGGCCGGTGTAGACGGCCGGGGCTGCTGTCATGGGGCTGACCTACCCGGGCGGGCGGGCCGGGCCCGGGCGATTTCCCGCCGTTCCCGGGCGGGGGCCGAGGGGTGTTTCCCCTGACCCGCCCCTTCCCGAAACTGGGGGCTTCGCCCCCGGACCCCCGGACCGCGCTGCGCGCGGTGTCCTCGAACTCCCCCAGCCACCGCTGGGAGGTGCCACCGGACGGGCTGGATCTACCGCTCCAGCACCAGCGCCTGCCCCTGCCCCACCCCGATGCACAGCGCGGCGAGCCCCACTCCCGAGCCCGCCGCCGCGAGCTGGTGGGCGAGGGAGCCCGTCAGCCGGGCGCCGGAGCAGCCCAGGGGGTGGCCGATCGCGATGGCACCGCCGCGCGGGTTGACGATGCCGGGGTCCAAGTCCGGCCATTCCGCGAAGCAGCCCAGGGCCTGGGCGGCGAAGGCCTCGTTGAGTTCGACGTGCGTCAGGGCGGCGAACGTCCGGCCCGCCTTGGTGAGCGCCCGGCGCACGGCCTCGACCGGGCCCAGGCCGTAGAGGTCCGGCTCGATGCCGGTGACGGCCGACGCCCGCACGCGGGCCAGCGGCTCCCGGCCCGTGGCCGCGAGGCCCGCCTCGTCGCACAGCAGCAGGGCCGCGGCACCGTCGTTCAGCGGTGAGGAATTGCCCGCGGTGACCGTGCCGCCGTCCATGCGGAACGCGGGCTGCAGCGCGGACAGCGCCTCGAGGGAGGTGCTGTCGCGGATGCACTCGTCGCGGGGCAGGTCCACCCCGGGCAGCGGCACGACCTCGCCGTCGTAGGCCCCTTCCTTCCAGGCCCGCGCGGCCTTCTCGTGGCTGGCCAGCGCGAACGCGTCCTGGCTCGCCCGGGTGATGCCGTGCCTGTCGGCGATGCGCTCCGCGCCCTCGCCGAGGGAGACGGTCCAGCGCGGGGGCATCCGCGGGTTCGTCATCCGCCAGCCGAGCGTGGTCGAGTACATCTCCTGGGGGCCCGCGGGGAAGGCCCGGTCGGGCTTGCGCATCACCCAGGGGGCGCGGCTCATCGACTCCACGCCGCCCGCGATCACCACGGAGGCGTCGCCGACCGCGATGGCGCGGTAGGCCTGGACGACCGCCTCCAGGCCCGAGGCGCACAGCCGGTTGACGGTCGCGCCCGGCACGGTCACCGGCAGCCCGGCCAGCAGCACGGCCATGCGGGCCACGTCGCGGTTCTCCTCGCCGGCGCCGTTGGCGTTGCCGAGCACCACGTCGTCGACGCGGGCCGGATCCAGGGCGGGCGAGCGGTCGACCAGCGCCCGTACGACGTGGGCCGCGAGGTCGTCGGGACGTACGCGGGAGAGGGCGCCGCCGTACTTGCCGACCGGGGTGCGGACGGCGTCGACGATGTACACATCCCGGATGCGGTCGTTCATGGGGTCTCCGTCAACGTTCGGGTGATCGTGTGCGCGCGAGTCTTCGGCCGGGCGCCCGGTGCTGTCAATGGGGTGCCCAGGGGGGCCTCGTGGTGGTTTGAGACAGTGGAGCCATGAGCCAAGCGCACCCCTCTTCACGGCACGTGGTGGTCATCGGCGGCGGGATCTCCGGCCTGGCGGCCGCCCACCGGTTGCTGGAGGGCGGTGCGCGGGTCACCCTCCTGGAGGCCTCGGACCGCCTCGGCGGCAAGCTGCGCACCGGTGAGATCGCGGGCATGCCCGTGGACCTGGGGGCCGAGTCGATGCTGGCGCGGCGGCCCGAGGCCGTCGAGCTGGCCCGGGCGGTCGGACTCGGCGACCGGCTGCAGCCGCCGGCCACCGCCACGGCGGGCATCTGGTCGCGCGGCGGTCTGCGCCCCATGCCCAAGGGTCACATGATGGGCGTGCCCGGAGACCTCGCCCCCCTGGCCGCGTCCGGGGTCCTCTCCGATGAGGGTGTCGCCCGGGTCGCCCGGGACGCCGAGCTGCCGCGCACCGAGGTCGGCGACGACGTCGCCATCGGTGAGTACGTGGCCGGGCGGATGGGCCGCGAGGTCGTCGACCGGCTGGTGGAGCCCCTGCTCGGCGGCGTGTACGCGGGCGACCCCTACCGGATCTCGATGCGGGCGGCGGTCCCGCAGCTCTTCGAGATCGCCCGCACGCACCGCTCGCTCATCGACGGCGTGCGCGAGGCCCAGGCGCGCGCCGCCGCGCGGCCGGCGGCCGGCGGCCCGGTCTTCATGGGCATCGGGGGCGGCATCGGCACGCTGCCGCTCGCCGTCGCGGACGCGGTGCGCGCGGCCGGCGGGGCCGTCCGCACCGGCGCCGAGGTCACCGCGCTCGCCCGGGGCGCGGACGGCTGGAGCGTCCTCCTGGGAGGGGAGACGCTGACGGCCGACGCCGTCGTCGTCGCCGTCCCGGCCGGTCACACGGCCCGGCTGCTCGCCCCCCACGCCCGGTCGGCCGCCGCCGAGCTCGCCGCAGTCGAGTACGCCTCCATGGCCCTGGTGACCATGGCCTTCCGCCGCTCCGACGTCGAGGGCCTGCCCGCCGGCAGCGGCTTCCTCGTCCCGCCCGTCGACGGCCGGAAGATCAAGGCCTCCACGTTCTCCAGCAACAAGTGGGGCTGGAACGCGGACGCCGACCCGGACCTCTTCGTCCTGCGTACCTCGATCGGGCGGTTCGGCGACGAGGGGGACCTGGAGCGCGAGGACGGCGAGCTGGTGGCGATGTCGCTGAAGGACCTCGGCGAGGGCGTGGGCATCGGCGCCACGCCGGTGGAGACCCGTGTCACCCGCTGGTACCGGGGGCTGCCGCAGTACCCGGTGGGCCACCTCGACCGGGTCGCCCGCGTCCGCGAGCACGTCTCGCGCCTGACGGGGCTGCGCGTCTGCGGCGCCGCCTACGACGGCGTGGGCATCCCGGCCTGTGTTTCCAGCGGTCGCCGGGCCGCCGACGAGCTACTGGCCACCCTGGCGCGGGACGCCGGGGACGCCGAGTGAGAATAGGGACATGACTGACGCCCCCGTGAAGACCCCGAACGCCGGCAAGAAGGCCAAGGACCTCAACGAGGTCATCCGCTACACCCTCTGGTCGGTGTTCAAGCTGCGCGACGTGCTGCCGCAGGACCGCGCCGGCTGGGCCGACGAGGTCGAGGAGCTCTTCGACGCGCTCGCCGAGAAGGACGTCACGGTCCGCGGCACGTACGACCTCTCGGGTCTGCGGGCCGACGCCGACGTGATGATCTGGTGGCACTCCGAGACCTCGGACGCCCTCCAGGACGCGTACAACCTCTTCCGCCGCACGAAGCTGGGCCGCGCGCTGGAGCCGGTCTGGTCGAACATGGCGCTGCACCGCCCGGCCGAGTTCAACAAGTCGCACATCCCGGCGTTCCTCGCCGACGAGACGCCGCGCGACTACGTCAGCGTGTACCCCTTCGTGCGCTCGTACGACTGGTACCTGCTGCCCGACGAGGACCGCCGCCGCATGCTCGCCGACCACGGCAAGATGGCCCGTGGCTTCCCGGACGTCCGGGCCAACACGGTCGCCTCGTTCTCGCTGGGCGACTACGAGTGGATCCTGGCCTTCGAGGCCAACGACCTCTACCGCATCGTCGACCTCATGCGTCACCTGCGCGCCTCCGAGGCCCGCATGCACGTGCGCGAGGAGGTCCCGTTCTACACGGGTCGCCGCAAGGCCGTGGCCGACCTGGTGGCGGGGCTCGCCTGAAGCTGATGGTGACGGCGGGCGCCCCGTGGGGCGCCCGCCGTCCGCTGTCAGGTCGTCGCGCGCGGCTGCGGGCGCGGTGAGCAGTAGGTGCGGCGCGCCGGGAGGTCGCCGCCGAGCAGGTAGGCCTCCAGGTAGTCGTTGACGCAGGCGTTGGGTCCGCCGCCGATGCCGTGGGTGCCGGCGCCCCGCTCGGTGACCAGGACCGAGCCCGCGAGCCGGCGCTGGAGCTCGAGCGCGCCCTTGTACGGCGTCGCCGCGTCCCGCTCGGCGGCCAGCAGCAGCGTGCGGGGCAGGCCGGACTTCCGCTCCACCTTGACCTCGAGCGGACGCTGCCGGGGCCCCTTCCAGAACGCGCAGGGCAGGTTCATGAAGGCGTTGGACCACGTCTCGAACGGGGCCTTGCGGGCCAGCGTGGAGTTGTCGCGGTCCCACACCGGCCAGGAGCCGGGCCAGGACGCGTCGTTGCACTCGACGATGGTGTAGACGGCGTTCTCGTTCTCGGCGGCCCGGGCGGAGACCGGGTCGGGGGCGGCCAGCGCGATGAGCGGCTTGTCGTCGCCGCGCAGGTACGCGGACAGCGCGCGGGCGTCCCGCGCCCAGTGGCTGTCGGAGTAGCCGGCCTTCAGGAAGGCGCCCTGCATCTGGCCGGGGCCCACAGTGCCGCCGGCCGGCTGCTTCTCGAGCTTGCGGCTCGCCTTCTCGTACGCGGACAGCACCTCCCGCTCCGTGCGGCCCAGGTGGTAGACGGCGTGGTGCCGGGCCACCCAGCGCCGCCAGTCGGCCCAGCGCCGTTCGAAGGCCGCCGACTGGTCGAGGTTGTTGCCGTACCAGATCTTGCGGGGGTCGGGGTTGACGATGCTGTCGAAGACCATGCGGCGTACGTGCTTGGGGAAGAGCGTGGCGTACAGGGCGCCGAAGTAGGTGCCGTAGGAGGCGCCCATGAAGTTCAGCTTCCGCTCGCCCAGCGCGGCCCGCAGGACGTCGAGGTCCCGGGCGTTGTTGAGGCTGGTGAAGTGGCGCAGGCGGCTGCCGTTCTTGTGGGCGCAGCCCTGGGCGTAGGCGCGGGCCTTGGTCAGCTGCCGCTTCTTGTAGGCGGCGGTCGGGTGCTCCGGGGCCAGGGTGGGGCCCTTGATGAAGCCGGCCGCGTCCACGCAGGACAGCGGCGCGGAGCGGCCCACGCCGCGCGGGGCGTAGCCGATCAGGTCGTAGGCGTCGGCGACGTTGCGCCACTGGGGGAGGCCGGCGAGCAGGGGGTAGAACATGCCGTTGCCCCCCGGCCCGCCGGGGTTGAAGACGATCGCGCCCTGCCGGGCCGCGCCCCCTTCGGTGGAGCGCGTCCGGCTGACCGTGAGGCGGATGTGCTTGCCGCCGGGGTGGGCGTAGTCCAGCGGTACGGACACGGTGCCGCACTCCACGGAGTGGCCCAGGCCCTCCACGGCGGGGCAGGTGCCGAAGTCGATGCCCTTGGCGGCGGCCTGCCGGGCCGCCAGGGCCACCCCGCGCGCCTCGGCGAGGCCGGGGTCCAGGGCCTGGGCGGGGGCGGCGGGGAGGCCGGTGAGTCCGGTGAGGATCAGGGATCCGATGGTTCCGTACAGGGCTGCTGCTCTCACTGGGCCCTATCCCTTCAATATGCAATGCGGCAAAAGGGATAATTAGGTCATCAGTTGGCGAAGTAAAGCACCGAGGTGCGATGTCGGATCCGAAGCGCCCGAACGCGTCAGCGATCCACCCCGCCGGGCCGCGGGCCGGCCTCCGGCCGGGGTGGGTCCGGGCATGGCGAAGGCCCCGCGGTCGGGGGGTTGCCGCGGGGCCTCACGCGTTTCAACGGGTGGACGAATGGGTTGGTTCCCTCGCTTCTGCGGCAATATGGCGGGTGGGGGTGATGGGCGTGGGCGAGCGGCCGGAATCGAAGAGGGGTGCGGACGGAAAGCGCTACGACCCGGAAAGGCTCTTCCTGCCTCCCGACGACGACCTCGCGCCGAACCGGCCCGGGGAGACGCTGCGCGCCCGGCTCGACGCGTCCCGCAACGGCCGCGTCCGGCTGGTGCTCGCCCGGCTCCTGGGCCGCCGGCCCGTGGAGGACGGCTGGCGGGGGGCGCTGGCCGCGGAGCAGCTCGTCGGGACGGCGCTGGACGGGCTGGCGGCGGGCGGCTGGGAGGTGGTGCACTCGATCGTCCTGCCGGGGGACGCGGTGATCTCCCACCTGCTGATCGGTCCCGGCGGGGTCTTCTGCGTCGAGGCGGAGCAGGTCCGCTCGGCGCGGGTGGAGGTGGGGCGCGACGGCGCGCCCGGGGCGGCGGGGGAGCGGCGGCCCTGTCCGTACGTCCGCCGGGCCCGGCACAGCGCGGCGCGGTCCTCGCTGGTGCTCTCGCGGGGCTGCGGCTTCCTGGTGACCGTCCGGCCGGTCCTGGTGCTGGTCGGAGCCAAGGACGTCGAGGTGGCGGGCTCGCTGGAGGACGTACGGGTGCTGCGGGAGCGGGAGGTCTCCTGGCTCGGCACGCTCGGCGGCGTGCTCCACCCGGACCGGGTGGACCGCATCCATACCGTGGCGCGCGACCGGCGCGTCTGGCTGCGGGCCTGAGCGATCGGCGGGCGCCCCGGGCCGGCTAGCGGGCGAGGGGCGCGCCGCCGGACAGCAGCTGGAGCAGCAGCGCCCCGTCCTCCTCGGTCAGGCCGTCGGCGAAGCGGGTCAGCACGACCTCGCGGTCGGTGCGGCCGTCGAGGACCTTGTGCATCCGGCGGGCGGCGAGGCCGGCCTCGTCGGTGAGCGGCGCGTAGGCGTAGGCGCGGCCGCGGGGGGTGCGGGTGAGCACCTCCTTGCCGTGCAGCCGGGACAGGATCGTCACCACCGTGCTGTACGTCAGCTCGCCCGGGAGCGTGGCCTGGACCTCGCGGGGGGTCAGCGGGGCGCCCGCCCGCTGCAGTGCGGCGAGGACCTCGCCCTCCAGCGCTCCGCTCGCCCTGCGCCGGCCCTGGCGCACGACGACGGCGGGTGTGGCGGCTTCCATGCGTTTCGACGTTCCTTCTGCTGATCCCACTGATTTTCTCTTTACCTCTACAGGAGTGTAAAGGAATCGGACGGCTTTCAACGATCTGACGGATCTTCAGATTCCGTTTGTGGCAGACTCGGCGGCATATCGAACCGGAATATATCGAGCGGCAGACGCAGCGACGGATGTTCGGACGGGGTCAGGTCATCGGTGGACAAAAAACGACATAACGGGGCACGTGCTGGCATAAAACCCACCCCCGCGCGTGGCCGTCGACGGCGTGCCACCCCTCGCCGCGCCCTGCCGGGCCACGCCCTGCTGAAGAAGCTGCGCCCGGTCTACCCACGGCCCGGGCGGACGGGCTACCGCCGCTGGATACCCTCCTGGCGCCAGACGCTCGGGCTCTTCGGCACCGTCGCCGGCACGCTCACCGCCCTCGTCGCGATCATGTACGCGCGCACCGAGATACCCGCCGACCTCAATGCCTTCGCCACCCAGCAGGACAACGTCTACTACTGGGCCGACGGCTCCGAGATGGCCCGCACGGGCCCGGTCGACCGCCAGGAAGCGGCCCTGGACAAGATCCCCGAGAAGGTGCGCTGGGCGGCCCTCGCCGCCGAGAACGAGACCTTCTACTCCGACAGCGGCGTCTCGCCCAGCGGCATGATGCGCGCCGTCACCAGGATGGTCAGCGGCGGCGACCGGCAGGGCGGCTCCACCATCACCCAGCAGTACGTGAAGAACGCCTACCTGAACCAGGAGCAGACCTTCACCCGCAAGCTCACCGAGATGTTCATCGCGATCAAGCTCGACAACAAGATGAGCAAGTCGGACATCCTGCAGGGCTACCTCAACACCAGCTGGTACGGGCGCGGCAGCTACGGCATCCAGCGCGCCGCCCACGCCTACTACGGCAAGGACGTCTCCCAGCTCGACGTGAGCGAAGGGGCGCTCCTGGCCTCCCTGCTCAAGGGCGCCGCCCTCTACGACCCGGCGGTCAGCGCCAAGAACCACGAGCGCGCCGTCGAGCGCTGGAACTGGATCCTGGACCGCATGGTCACCATCGGCAAGCTCTCGGCGAAGGAGCGGGCCACGTACACGAAGTTCCCCGAGCCCAAGGCCCCGCCCAAGCCCGCCGGCCTCGACGGCCAGACCGGCTACCTCGTCGACACCGCCCGCGCCTACGTCAGCGCCCACACCGACGTCTCCGACGCCGACTTCGACCTCGGCGGCTACCAGATCCGCACCACCTTCGAAAAGCCGCGCGTCGAGTCGCTCGCCAAGGCCGTCGCCGACGTACGGCAGGGACTCGAGCCCGGGACCCGCGACGCGGACAAGAACGTCCGCATCGGCGCCGCCTCCGTCTCCACCGAGGGACGCATCCTCGCCCTGTACGGCGGCCCCGGCTACCTCAAGCAGGGCTTCAACGACGCCAACTCCACCGTCGTCCCGGCCGGCACCGCCTTCGGCCCCTTCGTCTACGCCGCCGCCCTCCGCGACGGCATCCAGCGCGAACGCGGCGGCCCGCGCACGCCCGTGACCCCCGCCACCGTCTACAACGGGGACGACAAGGTGGCCGTACGCACACCCGAGGGCCCGTACTGGGACCGCTCCGGGAAGATCGTGAAGGCCGTCAACGACGGCAACAAGTCCTGGGGGAAGATCCCGCTCAAGGAGGCGGTCGCGCAGTCCGTCAACTCCCCGATCATGCAGCTGGGTATGGACGTGGGCCTGGAGCGGGTGCGCCGTGCGGCGGTCCAGACCGGCCTGCTCGCCGAGAGCATGGGCACCCAGGTGCCCGCCTTCTCCCTGGGCACCAGCACCCCCAGCCCCATCCGCATGGCCGGCGCCTACGCCACCTTCGCCGCCAAGGGCATGCACAGCGAGCCGTACTCCGTCGACAAGCTCAGCCGCAACGGCGACGCCGTCGCCGTCGAGAAGCCCACCCCCGCCCGGGCCCTGCCCGCGGGCGTGGCCGCGTCCGTCGACGACGCGCTGCGCGAGGCCGTGCGGCGCGGCACCGGCACGGCCGCGAAGGCCGCCGGAACCGACGCGGCGGGCAAGACCGGCACCGGACCGGGCAACAAGTCCGCCTGGTTCGCCGGCTACCGCGGCACCACGTCCACCGCCGTCTCGCTCTTCCGCATCGACCCCACCTCGCAGGAGCTGCTCCCGCTGGACGGAGTGGGCGGCGCCGCGAAGTCGGCCACCGGGAGCACGTACCCGATCGACATCTGGACCCGGTACATGGGCAAGCCCGGAAACTGACGGCACGCGGGCCCGCCCCCGAGAGGGGGGCGGGCCCGGGGGCTACTTGACGAAGGTCTTCCAGTCCGGCGCCTGCGCGGGGTCCAGGCCCCGCAGCTTCGCCAGCACCTTCGGGTCCTGGGCGTCCAGCCAGTCGGCCACCTGCCGGAAGGACACGCACCGCACCCCGTCGCGGCGGCAGACGTCCTTCATGACCTCCTCCATGGCCTTCATATAGATCCCGCCGTTCCAGGTCTCGAAGTGGTTGCCTATGAACAGCGGGGCCCGGCTGCCGTTGTAGACCCGCTCGAAGCCGTTGAGGTAGCCCTCCTTGGTGAGCCTGAGCCACTCCGGGCGCTTGGCGGGGTCGCCATTGGTGTTGTCGCCGGACTGGTTGAAGAGGAAGTTGAAGTCCATCGACAGGACCTGGCGCTCGCTCTTCGGATACGGCAGCAGCTGCAGCGGGAAGTTCCAGACTCCGTCGATCTTCGACGGCCACAGCTGGAAGTCGCCGGGCGAACTGGCGTCGTAGCGCCAGCCGAGGGACTTCGCCGCCGGTATCAGGGTCTTCTGCCCCTCCAGGCACGGGGCGCGGCCGCCCACGAGCTCCTTCTTGTAGTCGAAGGGCAGCGGGGCGACGTCCTTGAAGCCGGTATTGGTCTTCCAGTTCTGCACGAACGAATAGGCCTGGTCTATCTCCTTCTTCCATTCGTCCGTGGTCCAGTCACCGCCCCCGCCCTTGCCGCAGAAGTGGCCGTTGAAATGCGTGCCTATCTCGTTGCCCTCCAGCCACGCGCCGCGCAGCTGCTCCAGGGTGTCCTTGATGTGCGCGTCGGAGGTGAAGTCGATGGCCGCCTCGCCCGGCTTGTGCCGGGGCGGCTCGTACTTCTGCCGGTCCGACTTCGGCAGCAGATAGATGCCCGTCAGGAAGTACGTCATCTGCGCGTTGCTCGCCCGGGCGACCTGGCGGAAGTGGGAGAAGAGCTTGTCGTCGTTCTCCAGCGCGCCGTCCCAGGAGAAGACGACGAACTGCGGCGGCTTCTCGCCCGGCTTCAGCTTCTCCGGCTTGGCCACCTTCGGCTGCGGACCGGTGTACGACGTCGAGCCGTCCCCGAGGACGTGGACCTTCCCGTCCCACTTCTCTTCCGGCTTCTTGCCGTCGTCGTTCCCGCTCCCGTCCCCGTTCCCCGAGGGCGAGGAGGCCGATCCGGCCTCCTTCTTACGGTCGTCCCCGCCGGAATCCCCGCGCGTCAGCCCGGCCACGAGCGCCACCGCCACGCACACGGAGGCCAGAGCCGTCGCGCCGTACAGAGACTTCGTCGCACTGTACAGAGGCTTCTTCGACAACTTCGTACTCCCTGGCGCCAGTACACATGTTCAGGCGCCAGTATCACAGGCTTGTATGACAGATCCGTAGCAAAGGGTGGTCCGCGACCACCGTGCACGAGCCGGGGGCGATCTCCGTGAACCCGGCATCCCGTACCACCGGTAGCCCGCTCGTCGTCAGCTCCGCCCACCACCCGGGGTCCGCGGTCCGCACCGCCAGCGGGAAGCCGGCCGCGCGCCAGGCCGCCCGCGCCGCCCCGTCCAGGCCCCACCACGCCAGCTGCGCCCCGTGCCCGGCCTGCGCCATGGCCTTGCCCGCCGACATCTCCAGGTCCGGGTTCAGCCACAGCACCGCACCGGCGCCGTCCGGCGCGGCCGGCGGCGCGGGGTCGTCCAGGTCCGTGCCCGACACCTGCAGCTTGACCAGCTCCTTGGGCCAGCCGTCCAGCGGCACGGGCGGGAAGACCCGCACCTCCGCGCTCTCGCCGGTCACCGTGATGCCCGGCAGCGCCGACGCCTTGCGCCACTCCGCACCGCGCGCCCTGCGCACGACCTTGCGGATCCTGGCGTCCTGCCAGTCCCGCACGGCCTGCGCCCAGGCGCCGTCCTCCTCGGTCGCCCGCTCGTCGGACAGCAGCGCCAGCACCGCGCGGGCCGCCGTCTGCAGCGCGTCCGTCCGGGCGGGGGGTGCCGTCTTCTCGATCCGCACCACGAGCGGCAGGACGAACTGCGGGGCCTCGTCGCGGGGGTCCGGGGAAGTGTCAGTGCTGGTCACGGCCCCAGTCTGCCAGCCGCACCGACGCGCGGGCCCTACGGGGCCCGGCGGCCGGCGGCACCGATGAGATCGGAGACCCGCACGAATGCGTACCCCTTGGCCCGCAGCTCCGGCACGATGCGCCGCACCGCCTCCTCGGTGGTGGGCGCCGCGCTGCGCGTGCAGTGCATCACCACGACCGAGCCGGGCCTGACCTGGGAGATCACCTGCGCGGCCACGGGAGCGGCCTGCTTGGCGAAGGCGTCGCCGCTTATGACGTCCCACTGCACGGCCGTCACCTTCGCCGGGCCGATCTCCCGCAGCGCCGCCGCGTCGTGGCAGCCGCCGGGGAAGCGGAAGTACGGCACCACGTGCTCGGCGCCGGCGCGCCGGAAGGCGGCGAAGGCGCGGTCCACGTCGGCGCGGGCCGTGCCGCGGGCGACGGTCGGCAGGCCGTAGCAGGGCGTGGTGAAGGCGTGGTGGCTGTAGGAGTGGTTGGCGATCTCGAAGAGCGGGTCCGTGCCGATGGACCGGGCCTGGTCCGGGTACTGCTCGGCCCACCTGCCGGTCATGAAGACCGTCGCGGGCACCTTCAGCCGGCGCAGGGTCTCGATCAGCGCCGGGTTGTCGAAGTGATCCCCGCGTGCCGCGCGCGGGCCCTGATCCGCCGTCATGTCGGCGTCGAAGGTGAGGGCGACCCGCTTGCCGCCGTCACGGCTGCCGTGCGAGAAGACGGGGGCGGCGCCGCCGGGGCCGGGCGGGAGGGTGGGGGCGGCCGATGCGGGTGCCGGGGCGTTCGTGGCGGGGGCGGGGGCTGCTGTGGTGGGGGCCGGCTTGGCGGTGCTGTGGCCGCCGCAGGCGGTCAGGGCGCAGCCGAGGAGGGTCGCCGCGGCGAGGGCGGTGCGTGAGGGTCGGGGCACGAGCCGATTCTTTCCCCAGCCCCGCCCCTTCCCGAAACCGGGTGCTCCGCCCCCGGACCCCCGGTCCTCAAACGCCGGACGGGCTGGAAACGCTACGCGTCGACGAGCCCCTTCGCGTCGCGCGCCAGCGCGGTCAGGCGCGAGATGGCCCGGAAGTACTTCTTGCGGTAGCCGCCGTTCAGCATCTCCTCGCTGAACAGCTCGTCGAAGGGCCGCCCGGACGCCAGCACCGGCACCTCGCGGTCGTACAGGCGGTCGGCGAGGACCACCAGGCGCAGCGCCGTCGACTGGTCCGGCACCGGTTCGACGCCCCTCAGGCACACGGCCTGGACGCCGTCGCACATGGCGCCGTAGCGGCTCGGGTGGACCTTGGACAGGTGCTCCAGGAGGGCGGGGAAGGCATCGAGCGAGGCGCCGTCGGTGCGGTGCGCCACGCGCTCGACGGTCTCGTCGTCGTACGGGGCCGGGGCCTGCGGCAGGCCGCGGTGGCGGTAGTCCTCGCCGTCGATGCGCAGCGGGCGGAAGTGGGCGGACAGGCCCTGGATCTCCCGCAGGAAGTCGGCGGCGGCGAACCGGCCCTCGCCGAGCTTGCCGGGCAGCGTGTTGGAGGTGGCGGCCAGGGCCACGCCGGCGTCGACGAGCTTGCCCAGCAGGGTGGAGACCAGGACGGTGTCGCCCGGGTCGTCGAGTTCGAATTCGTCGATGCACAGCAGGGCGTGGCCGCTGAGCGTCTGCACGGTCTGCTGGAAGCCCAGCGCGCCGACGAGGTTGGTCAGCTCGACGAACGTGCCGAAGGCCTTCCGCTCGGGCGGGGCCGCGGTGGCGTGCCAGAGGGAGGCCAGCAGGTGGGTCTTGCCGACGCCGTAGCCGCCGTCGAGGTAGACGCCGCGCGGGCCGGCGGGGGTGGCCGGCTTGCTCTCGCGCCGGAACCAGCGCTTGCGGCCGGCGCCGCTCGCGCCGGCGTCGCCGAGGCCGGCGGCGAAGCCGCTCAGGACCTCGACGGCCTGGGCCTGGCTGGGCTGGTTCGGGTCGGGGATGTAGTTGTCGAACCGCACCGAGCCGAACCGCGGCGGGGGCACCATCTCGGCGACCAGGCGGTCGGCCGGTACGTGCGGGGCGCGCGAGGTGAGCGCGAGGGGCTGCTGCACGGCCGTGCCCTGCCCGGCTATGGGACCGGGGGCGGCGGAGCCGGCGGCTGCGGTGGACGGTGATGCGGTGGAGGACGACACAGCGCTCCAGCGTAGTCGCGGAAGCGGGAGGAGGCCGTCCCGCGCGGGGCGAGCCATGTCACACTGCCGCCTATGCGACGCCTGTTCCCCTCTCCGCTGCACCCCTCCGACCTCGAAGACCGCGAATGGGGGCTGGACGAGCTCGCCGACCTCTACGCCTACCCGGACGCGGCCCCGGAGGCCGCGGGCGGCGCGCGGCCGTGGCTGCGGGCCAACATGGTCTCCTCGCTCGACGGCGCGGCCCATCACGAGGGGCGCTCGCAGCCGCTGTCCTCCGCCGCCGACATGCGGATCTTCGGCACGCTGCGGGGGCTCGCCGACGCGGTGGTGGTGGGGGCCGAGACCGTACGGCAGGAGGGCTACCGGCCGGCGAAGGCCCGTGAGGCCTTCGCGGCGCGGCGCGCGGCGCTCGGCCAGGGGCCCGCGCCCGTCATGGCGATGGTGAGCGCGGGGCTCGACCTGGACTTCTCGCTCCCTCTGTTCACCTCGCCGCTCGTGCCGACCCTCGTGCTGACGGGCGCGGACGCGCCGGCGGACCGGGTGGCCGCGGCCCGTGCGGCGGGCGCCGAGGTGGTCGTGGCGGGGGAGGGGCGGGGCGTGGAGGCCGCCCGGGTGCCCGGGGTGCTGGCGGAGCGGGGGCTGACGCGGCTGCTCACGGAGGGCGGGCCGCGGCTGCTGGGGCAGTTCGCCTCGGCGCGGGTGCTGGACGAGATGTGCCTGTCGCTGGCGCCGGTGGTCGCCACCGGCACGGCGCCCCGGATCATGGCGGGGCCGCCGCTGGCGGTGCCGGAACGGTTCGCTCTCGACGGGGTGCTGGAGGACGGCGGGTTTCTCTTCACCCGCTACCGAAGGATCTGACAATCGGCGGAATTTGCCGTTCCGGTTCGCTTCCGGTGGGCAGAATTGAGTCAGACGCTCCCCCGAGGGCACAGGATCAAAACAGGCGGGCTCATGGGGAGCACGCGCAGGATGGTTTCTGTTGGGCCCGGCCGGCCCACGTAGGAGAAGGGCCCTCACCGTGTTCACGAGCGTATTGATGATCGAGCAGCCGCTGTCCGCCGCGGATGTCGACTTCGTCACGACCCTTCACGACGACGACATGTCCTTCGTGGTCCTCATGCGGCCCCGCGGGGACGAGGACCGGCTGCTGCGCGCGATCGACGACGTGGCCCTGGGCGAGCTGGAACAGGCCGTCCACGAGGCCGACGAGCCCGAGGGCGAGGAGGCCCTGCGGCCCGCCGCCCTCGCCCTGGAGCACTCCCTGCAGAGCCTGCGGGCGGCCGGCTGCGAGGCCGTCGGCCAGATCATCGACAACCACCCGCTGGACCTGCTGCGGTCCGTGGTCGAGCAGACCCACGCCGACGAGGTGATCGTGCTGACCGCCCCGCACCTGGTCGAGGAGTTCTTCCACCGCGACTGGGCCTCGCGCGCCCGCCACAAGGTCGGCGTGCCCGTCCTGAAGCTCTACGCCCACAACGACGAGGACGAGGGCGACGAGGAGTGAGGCGGGCCGGCGCCCAGCCGGCCGTCACCCATCACCAGCACCCGGTCCGCCCGGCCGAGCAGGCCCCGGTCGTGCGTCACCAGCACCGTCGCCGTGCCGTGCCGCCGGGTGACCTCGGCCAGCAGCTCCACGACCCGCTCGCCGCGCTCGTGGTCCAGCGCGGACGTCGGCTCGTCCACCAGCAGCACCGACGGACCGCCCCACAGCGCGCGGGCGATGTTCACCCGCTGCCGCTCGCCGCCCGAGAGCCGGTGCGGGTGCCGGCGCCGCTTCGCCCCGTCCAGCCCGACCGACTCCAGCAGCCCCGCCGCGCGCGCCCGCGCGGCGCGCCCCGTCCTGCCGCCCCGCAGGTGCTCCACCGCCAGCAGCTGCTCCTCGGCCGTCAGCGACGGCAGCAGGTTCGGCTGCTGGAAGACGATGCCGATCCGTTCGCGGCGCAGCGCCGCACGGCCGCGGGCGCTCAGCCGCGAGGTGTCCTCGCCCGCCACCACCACGCGCCCCGCGTCCGGGCGCAGCAGCGTCGCCGCCACCGCCAGCAGGCTCGACTTCCCCGACCCGGACGGCCCCACGACCGCCACCAGCTCGCCGGCCGCCACGGACAGCGACACCTCGTCGAGGGCGGTGAGCCTGCGGTCGCCATCCGGATAGGTGAGTTCGACCGCCTCCAGCGACAGAACGGCCGCAGGGGCCGGGGACCGGTCGGTGCCGGGGGTCTTCGAGGCGGTCATCGGGACGCTCCCAGCGCGGTCAGCGGGTCGACGGAGGTGATGCGGCGCACGGCGAGCGCGGAGCCGGCCAGGCCCAGCAGCACCATCGCCGCCACGGGTACGGCCACGGTGGCCGCGCCCAGCTCGAACGGCACGGCGGCGGAGGCCAGCGCCCCGCCCGCCGCGCCGGCGGCCGCGCCGAGGGCGGCGCCGGTGACCAGGACGACGGAGGCCTGCCCGAGGGCGTCGCGGACCAGATAGCCGCCGCTCGCGCCCACCGCCTTCAGCACCGCGACGTCGGGGCGCCGCTGCACCGTCCACACCGTGAAGAAGGCCCCCACCACCAGCGCGCTCACCACGAACAGGAACCCCTGCACGAGCCGGAGCGTGCCGTGCTCGGCGGTGTAGCCGTCGACGCCGTCCAGCGCCTCGCCGAGCCCGACGGCCTTCGTCGAGCGCGCCACGGCTCCCGACGGGCCGCCCCCGCCGGTCACGGCGAGCGCGGTGGGCTGTTGGCGGCTCACCTCCGCCCAGGTGGCGAGCGTCGTCCAGACGGTGGGGGTGTGGGAGTGGCTCCGGTCGGCGGTGATGCCGGAGACGGTCAGCTCGCGCGTGCCGAGCGTGACCCGGTCGCCGACCCGCAGCCGGCTCTCGCGGGCGAGGCGTTCGCCCACCGCCACCTGGCCGTCCTGCGGCGCCCCGCCCTCGCGCGGCGCGGGCCGCAGCCGCGCGGAGCCGCCGAACACGCTCACGGCCGAGGCCGAGCCGCCCGCGGTCAGCCGGGTCATCGCCACCCCCAGCGGCTCCGCGGACCGCACCCCCGGCGCCGTGCGCCAGGCGGCGCCCTGCCGCTCGTCCACGACGCTGTCGGAGAACGACACCCGCGGCTCGCCGCCCTCGGGCGCCCCGAACACGATCCGGTCCACGGGCAGCCCCGCGACGGCCGACGTGGCCTCCCGGGCCAGACCGTCGGTCAGGCCGTAGAGGAAGACCACGAGCATGGTGATGAGCGCGACGACGGTGCCCATGAGGGCGAACCGCCCTCGGGCGAAGCGGATGTCACGCAACGCGACGAACAACGAAGACCTCCCGGACCCGATCAGGACCCCGCCAGCCTTCCGCGCCCGGCCCGCCCTGCCATCGGGGCAAGGACCGGTCCCGCCCCCGTCCGTCCGGTCCACCCGTAAATCAATCGAACGGTTGATGCCCCGCGCGCCCGTCCCCCCGACCGAGGGCCCGTACGCTCGACGAGATGACCCGAACGAGCCCCTCCGCCCCCACTGCCGCGCGTGCGCGCGGCCGTTTCGCACGGCTGCGCCTTGGCCGGCCGGCGGCGGGGGTGGGTTCTGAGCCCGCCGCGGCACTCGTGACGCGCCCGCGTGACGGTGCCCCGCGCAGCGGCGGCGACGCGGTCGCCGGCCCGCGCGCGGGCGAGGACGGCGGCGATCCGCTCGGCTCCGTCGCCGCGGCCGGCCGCCGTGCGGCGGCGGGCGGGCCCGCTGCGGTCGCGCCGCCGTACGCCCCTGCCCCCGCCCCCGGCGGGGCTTCGCTCGCCGATGTAGGGGCCGGATTCGACGTGCCCTCGCTGCGGCTGGTGCGGCTCGCGTTGCACGGGGCGTTCTACGCGCTGCTCCTCGTCGCGCTCGGGCCCACCCTCCTCGGCGGTGGCCCGGTGGCCGTGCTCGTGGTCGCCGCTCTGCTCGGCGTCGTCCATGGGGCCGGCATCGTCCGGCCCGGGCGGTGGGCCGGGGTGCGGCTCGGTGTCGTGACCGCCTTGTGGCTGGTGCTGCTGGCCATGGACCACGGCTTCAGCTACGTCGCCTTCCCGCTCTTCTTCCTCTTCCTGCACGCCATGCCCGTGCGCTGGGCGCACCCCGCCATCGCCGCGGCCACCGCGGCGGTCGTCGCCGCGCAGGCCGGTGCGCCGGGCGGGCTCACCGTCGCCAAGGTGATCGGGCCGGTGGCCGGGGCCGCGGTGGCGATCCTGACCGGGTACGGGTACGCCGCGCTGTCCAAGGAGAGCCGCCGCCGGCAGCGGCTCATCGACGACCTGGTGCGCACCCGCGACGAGCTCGCCGCCGCCCAGCGCGAGGCGGGCCGGCTCGCCGAGCGGCAGCGCCTCGCACGGGAGATCCACGACACCCTCGCCCAGGGCCTGTCCAGCATCGTGCTGCTCGCCCGGGCCGCCGGCACCGCCGACCCCGGGACGGTCCCGGAGCGGGTGCGCGAGATCGGCCGGACCGCGTCGGACAACCTCGCCGAGGCCCGCCGCTTCGTCCAGGCCCTCACCCCGCCCGCCCTGGAGGACGCGCCACTGCCCGAGGCCCTGCGCCGGGTCACCGCCCGCACCGTCCCCGGGGCCGTCTTCCGCCTCGACGGCGAGCCCTGCCCGCTCCCCGTGGAGACCGAGGTCGCCCTGCTGCGCCTGACCCAGGAGGCGCTGGCCAACGTCGCCCGGCACGCGCGGGCGGACCGCGCGGCCGTGACCCTCGTCTACCTCGACGGGCAGGTCACCCTCGACGTCTACGACGACGGCGTCGGCTTCACCCCCGGGGACGGGCCGGCCGACGGGCGCCGCACCTTCGGCCTGCACGGCATGCGCGAGCGCATCGCCGAGCTCGGCGGCACCCTCACCGTCGAATCGGCCCCCGGCGAGGGCACGGCGATCGCCGCCGCGGTCCCCCTGCCCGCCGCCGTACGCACCGGCGAGCCGAAGGCGGCCACGGCATGAGCGACGTCATCACGGTCCTGCTGGTCGACGACCACCCCGTCGTACGGCGCGGGCTGCGCGCCATGGTCGACGAGCTGCCCGACGTGGAGGCGGCCGGCGAGGCCGGCGACGGCGCCGAGGCGCTGCGGCTGCTCGACGCCGGGGTCCGGCCCGACGTCGTCCTCATGGACCTCCAGATGGGCGCCGGCATGCACGGCGTCGAGGCGACCCGGCGCATCACCGCCCTGCCCGACCCCCCTGCCGTGCTCATCCTCACCACCTACAGCACCGACGCCGACATCCTCGCCGCCGTGGAGGCCGGAGCCACCGGCTACCTCCTCAAGGACGCCCCGCCCGAGGAGGTCGCCGCCGCCGTCCACGCCGCCGCCCGCGGCGAGACCGTCCTGGCCCCGCCCGTCGCCGCCCGCCTCCTGGGCCGCGTCCGCTCCGGCGGCCGGCCCGCTCTCTCGCCGCGCGAGACGGAGATCCTGGGGCTGCTGGCCGAGGGGCTGGCCAACCGGCAGATCTCCCGCCGCCTGTTCATCAGCGAGGCCACCGTCAAGACCCACCTCGTACACGTCTACGCCAAGCTCGGCGTCGACAGCCGCACCGCGGCCGTCGCGGCGGGCCTGACGGCGGGGCTGATCCGCCCAACGTGACGGGGCGGTCGGCAGGGGTGTAAGAATCGACGCTCTGCGCAGATTTTCGTTTCGACCCCTCAGGGAGCACCGCATATGGCACCGGCCGTCCCCACGACGATGGACCGACCGCACTTCATCGGCATCGGCGGCGCCGGAATGTCGGGCATCGCGAAGATCCTCGCGCAGCGCGGCGCGGCCGTCGCCGGCAGCGACGCGAAGGAGTCCGCGACCGCCGGCGCCCTGCGCGAGCTCGGCGCCACCGTCCACATCGGGCACGCGGCCGGCCACCTCGCCGAGGACGCCACCTGCGTCGTCGTCTCCAGCGCCATCCGCGCCGACAACCCCGAGCTGGCCGCCGCCGCCGAGCGCGGCATCCCCGTCGTCCACCGCTCGGACGCGCTCGCCCGCCTGATGGACGGCCTGCGCCCGATCGCGGTGGCCGGCACGCACGGCAAGACGACCACGACGTCCATGCTCGCCGTCTCCCTCGACGCCCTCGGCCTCGACCCGTCGTACGCCATCGGCGGCGACCTCGCCGGCCCCGGCTCCAACGCCCACCACGGCGGCGGCGAGATCTTCGTCGCCGAGGCGGACGAGAGCGACCGCAGCTTCCACAAGTACGCGCCCGAGGTCGCGATCATCCTCAACGTGGAGCTGGACCACCACGCGAACTACGCGTCGATGGACGAGATCTACGAGTCCTTCGACACCTTCGTCGGCCGGATCCGCCCCGGCGGCACGCTCGTCGTCTCCGCCGACCAGGCGGGCGCCCGCGAGCTGACCGAGCGCATCTCGGGCCGCTACGACATCGAGGTCGTCACCTACGGCACCGCCGAGGACGCCGACGTCCGCGTCCTCAAGGTCAACCCGCGCGGCCTGACCAGCGAAGTCACCGTCCTGCTCGGCGGCAAGATGCTGACCTTCACCGTCTCCGTGCCCGGCAGCCACTACGCGCACAACGCCGTCGCGGCCCTCGCCGCGGGCGTCGCGCTCGGCATCCCCGTGCACAACCTCGCCTCGGCGCTCGGCAAGTACACCGGCGTCAAGCGCCGCCTCCAGCTCAAGGGCGAGGCGAAGGGCGTGCAGGTCATCGACTCCTACGCCCACCACCCCACCGAGATGACCGCCGACCTGGAGGCCATCCGCGGCGCGGTCGACGCCGGCTCGCGCATCCTCGTCGTCTTCCAGCCGCACCTCTTCAGCCGCACCCAGGAGCTGGGCACCGAGATGGGCCAGGCCCTCACCCTGGCCGACGCCTCCGTGGTCCTGGACATCTACCCGGCCCGCGAGGACCCGATCCCCGGCATCACCAGCGCCCTGATCATCGACGCCGCGCGGACCGCCGGCGCCGAGGTGCGGCCCGAGCACGACATGGCCGCCATCCCGGACGTCGTCGCGGGAATGGCCCGCCCCGGCGATCTCGTTCTGACCATGGGCGCCGGCGATGTGACGGACCTCGGTCCGCGCATCCTGGCCCGCCTGGAGAGCTGACACCGGCAGAAAACGGAAGGAACGCGCGACATGGCGTACGAGGTCGAGAAGACGGACGAGCAGTGGCGCGCGGAGCTGACCCCGGCGGAGTACCAGGTACTGCGCCGGGCCGGCACCGAACCCGCCTTCCGCGGTGAGTACACCGACACCAGGACGGCCGGCGTCTACGCCTGCCGCGGCTGCGGCGCGGAGCTGTTCCGGTCGACCGAGAAGTTCGAGAGCCACTGCGGCTGGCCGAGCTTCTTCGACCCCAAGGACAGCTCCGCCGTCGAGCTGATCGAGGACCGTTCCCACGGCATGGTCCGCACCGAGGTCCGCTGCGCCCGCTGCGGCTCGCACCTGGGCCACGTCTTCGAGGGCGAGGGCTACCCCACCCCCACCGACCAGCGCTACTGCATCAACTCCATCTCGCTGCGCCTGGAGCCGGACGCGGACTGAGCCGCGCGGCGGTCGGCCCAGGGCGCGCCGCACCGCAGCACGGCGGCCGACTCCGCCGGAACCGTCAGTACCCCGTCCGCACCCGGGAGGTCCACCCGCCGCCAGGCGGCCAGGACCTCCTCGCAGGCCGGACCGGAGCCGACCGGGACGGCCGCCGGCTCCGCACCGAGGTTGACGGCGACGAGCAGCGGGCCGCGCCGGAAGGAGACCGTGCCCGCGTCGGTCACCGCCAGCGCCTCGTAGGCCCACCGCGGGTCCGTCAGTGCCGGCTCGGCGTGCCGCAGGGCGATCAGCCGCCGGTGCCAGTCGAGCAGCGCGCGGTGCGGGGCGCGCTCGCGCTCGCTCCAGTCCAGGCAGGAGCGCTCGCGCGTCGCCGGGTCCTGGGGGTCGGGGATCTCGGAGGCCGGCCAGCCGTGCGCCGCGAACTCCCGGCGCCGCCCGGCCCGTACGGCCTCGGCCAGGCCCGGATCGGTGTGGTCGGTGAAGTACTGCCAGGGCGTGCGGGCGCCCCACTCCTCGCCCATGAACAGCATCGGTGTGAAGGGCGCGCACAGCACGAGCGCCGCCGCGCACGCCAGCAGCCCGGGGGACAGGTGCGAGGACAGCCGGTCGCCCAGGGCGCGGTTGCCGACCTGGTCGTGGGTCTGGGCGTAGCCCAGGAGCCGGTACGCGGGCGTGGTGCGGGGATCGAGGGGGTGCCCGTGGCGGCGGCCGCGGAACGAGGAGTGCGTGCCGTCGTGGAAGAAGCCGGACCGTAGCGTCTTGCCCAGGGCGCCCGCCGGGTCGGCGGCGAAGTCGGCGTAGTACCCGGCCGACTCGCCGGTCAGCGCGGTGTGCAGGGCGTGATGGAAGTCGTCGTTCCACTGGGCGTGCAGGCCCAGGCCCCCGGCCTGGCGGGGGGTGGTGGTGGCGGGGTCGTTCAGATCGGACTCGGCGATGAGGAACAGGGGCCGCCCCAGTCGCCCCGCCAGGGCGTCGACCGCGCCCGACAGTTCCGCGAGGAAGTGCTTGGGCCCGGTGTCGGCCAGCGCGTGCACCGCGTCCAGCCGCAGCCCGTCGAGGCGGTAGTCCCGCAGCCAGGCCAGCGCACTGCCCGTCAGATACGCGCGTACCTCGGCCGATCCGGGGGCGTCGAGGTTGACGGCGGCGCCCCAGGGCGTGTGGTGGGTGTCGGTGAAGTACGGCCCGTAGGCGGGCAGGTGGTTGCCCGACGGGCCGAGGTGGTTGTGCACCACGTCGAGCACCACGCCCAGCCCCAGCCCGTGGGCCGCGTCCACGAAGCGCCGCAGCCCGTCCGGGCCGCCGTAGGGCTCGTGCACGGCCCAGGGCGCCACGCCGTCGTATCCCCAGCCGTGCCGGCCCGGGAACGGGCAGACGGGCATCAGCTCCACGTGCGTGACGCCCAGGTCCGCCAGATGACCGAGCCGTTCGGCGGCGGCGTCGAAGGTGCCCTCGCGGGTGTACGTGCCGATGTGCAGCTCGTAGAGGACCGCCCCCCGAAGCCCCCGGCCCGGCCAGTCGTGCCGCCAGGCGAAGCGGGAGAAGTCGACGACGGCGCCCGGTGCTTCGGGGCCGTCCGGCAGGCGGCGCGCACGGGGATCGGGCAGGACGGGCCCGCCGTCCAGCGCGAAGCCGTAGCGGGTGCCGTCGGCCGCCGGCGCCTCGCACCGCCACCATCCGGGGCGGGCGGGGTCGGCCGCCATGTCGTACGTCCTCGCGTCCGCCCACAGCACGGCCCGCCCGGCCTTCGGCGCCCACACCTCGAACAGCACGGTCGGCTCCTCTCGACGAGAGGAGTCTCCCCCGCGGCGCGGCGGTTACGGCACGAGGTCGATGCGTTCCTGGCCGACGGGGTAGCCCGCCCTCGCGAACGTGGCCGCCATCGGGTGGTTGCCCTGGTCGGTCGCGGCCGTGATCCGGGCGGCGCCCTGGGCCACCAGGTCGTGGGTGCACTCCACGAGCAGGTCGTAGGCGTAGCCGTGGCCGCGCTGCCCGGGGAGCACGCCGATGTAGCCGACGCACGGGCCGCTGGGGTTGCGGGCGGGCACCTGGATGCCGACCGGCTCGCCGTCGGGAGTGAAGGCCAGCTTCCACCACTCGCGGGGCGAGGGCAGCCAGCCGAGGAAGTCCATGGCGTCGTCGAGCGCCGCGTCCAGGCCCCTCTCGGCGATGTTCCTGCGGTCGTGCTCGTCCAGCGTGCCGTCCATCGTGCGGCGTACGACGTCCCGTACGACCGCGTCGTCGGGCTCCGGCCGGAACACCAGCCGTCCCGGACGCTCGGGCAGACCGCACTCGGGCGTCCACTCGTAGCGGTACCGCTCGACCAGAGGCTTGAGCCCGCCGGCGGCCGCCGCCGCGAGCCGGGCCTCGCCGGCGGCCCGCACCTCGGGCAGCTCCCGCCACCCGGGCGGCACCAGCAGGCTGAACTCCGCCCGGAACGGCGCCGTCCGCAGCAGGTGGGCGGCGGCCTCCTCCTCGCCCTCGGCGAAGTCGAACCAGTCGAGGGCCTTGGGCGAGGCGTCGTCGGGCGCGCCCCACCAGGCGGCGCGGGCGACGACCCTGCCGTCGCGCAGCGCCACCCAGGTCCAGTCGGGGCGGTACTCGCCGCCCTCGTGAACGGGCGTGTAGGTGTGGCCGAAGGCGGCGCGGCCGACGAGGCCGGGATCGGGCAGGGAAGTGAAGAGTGCGGTGTCGTGCTCGGTCAGTGCGCGGACGACCAACTCGGTCATAGAGCTCCTTGTGATGGATGGCTCCGGAACCGTAGGCCACCGCACTGCCCGCGTCGAACGCTTTTACGGCGCACCGGAGACGGCGGTGCGCCGCCCGTTCACTGCTGGTGCAGGCCGCGCCCGGCCAGCGACAGCATGACCTCGCCGACCGCTTCCGAGAGGGTGGGGTGCGGATGGATGTGCCGCGCCACGTCCGCCGCCTCGGCGTCCCAGCCGACGGTCAGCTGGCTCTCCGCGATCATCTCCGACACGTGCGGGCCCACCAGGTGCACGCCCAGTACCCGGCCGCCTTCTTCGGCGACCACCTTCACCACGCCGCCCTGCCCGTGCACCATGCCCTTGGCGACGGCTGTGAGCGGCATCGAGTTGACCCGGACCGCGTGGCCCCGCTCGCGTGCCTCGGCCTCCGACAGCCCGACGGAGGCGGTCTGCGGGCTGGAGTAGGTGACGCGGGGCACGGCGGCGTAGTCGACGGGCCCGGGCGCGAGCCCCGCCAGGGTCTCGGCGACCAGCAGCCCCTCGGCGAACGAGGCGTGGGCCAGCCCCGGCGAGGGCGGCGGCAGCAGGTCGCCGACCACGTGAACGCCCGGCACGGCCGTCTCCAGCCGTGACCAGTCGGCGGGGACGACGAAGCCGCGCGCGTCCGTCGCGAGCCCCGCCGCCTCCAGCCCCAGACCGTCGGTGACCGGCACCCGGCCCACGGCCACCAGCAGCCGGTCCGCGCGCAGTTCGCGCAGCTCCCCGCGCGCGGTGCGCACGACGGCCCGTACGCCGTCCGCCGCCGTGCGCGCTCCTTCCAGCCGCGCACCGGTCCGGACGTCGATGCCGCGCTTCTTCAGACCCCGCGTCAGATGGCGGCTGACGTCGGCGTCCTCCAGGGGCAGCAGCCGCTCGGCGGCCTCCACCAGGGTCACCTCGGCGCCCATGGAGCGGTGCAGCGACGCGTACTCGACGCCGATCGCCCCGCCGCCCAGCACCAGCACCGCACCCGGCAGGCCGGGCGCGAACAGCGCGTCGTCGCTGGTGACGACCCGGTCGCCGTCCGGTTCCAGGCCCGGCAGCGTGCGCGGCCGCGAGCCGGTGGCCAGGACGATGCCGCGCCGGGCCCGCCACCGCGTGCCCGCCTCGGCGCCGGACTCGACGCGCACGCTCCGGGCGTCCGTCAGCGCGGCGGAACCGCGCACCACCCGCACCCCCGCGTGGGAGAGATGGCCCTCCACCCCGCGGTGGTTGCGGGAGACGATGTCGTCACGGGTCGCGGTCAGGGCGCCCCAGTCGATGGAGTCGAGGGTCGCCTTCACGCCCCACCGCTCGCGGGCCTCCGCGATGCCGTCCACCAGCTCGGCCGCGTGCAGCATGGCCTTGCTCGGTATGCAGCCGCGGTGCAGGCACGTGCCGCCCACCAGATCGCGCTCCGCGAGGACGACCTCCAGGCCGAGGGCGGCGGCGCGCAGCGCGGTGCTGTAACCGCCGGTCCCGCCGCCGATGACGATGACATCTGTCTCATGCATGCCTTCACCCTCCGCCTGCCGGGGATGATGAGTCCAACGCAATGTTTCGATCGAATCGATGAAGGCCCTTCATGGGTTCGGGGCGAGGGGGAGGGGCCGTGAGCCTGCGGCAGATGGAGTACCTGGTCGCGGTCGTCGAGGAGCAGTCCTTCAGCCGGGCGGCCAGGAGCCTGAACGTCACCCAGTCCGCGCTCTCGCACCAGATCAAGGCCCTGGAGCGCGCCGTCGGCGGCACCCTGCTGGAGCGGCTCACCCGCGGCGTCGGGCTCACCCCGATGGGCCGTGCCTTCCTGCCGCACGCCGAACTCGCCGTCCGCAGCGCCGGCCAGGCCCGCCGCGCGGCGCGGGCCGCCGCCGGGGCCGAGGGCGGCGAGCTGCACATCGCGACGCTGCACGCGCTGGCGCTGGGTGCCCTGCCGCCGGTGTTCGCCCGCTGGCAGCGGGAGTTCCCCGGCGTCCGCCTGCACCTGCACGAGTACACCACCAGCGAGGAGCTGCGCGAGCAGATGGAGCGCGGGGTCGCCGACGTCGCCCTCGGGCCCCGGCCGGAGGGCTGGCCCGGGCCGGTGGTCTCCCTCGGCCGGGAGGAGATCGTGCTGGTCACCTCCGCCGACGACCCTCTGGCGTGCCGCACCGAGCCGGTGCGGATGTCGGAGCTCGCCGGCCGGGCCTGGGTGCGGTGCGCGCTCGAGCCCGTCATCGAGGGCCGCCGGTGGCTGGACTGGCTGTGCGAACCCCACGGATTCACGCCGGTGACGGCGGTGGAGACGCGGCACGCGTCGACGGCGGTACGGATGGCGGCCGCCGGCGCGGGGATCGTGGCGGCCCCGGTCCACGTCGCCCGCACGACGACGGGCGCGGTGGAGGTGCCCGTCGATCCACCGTGGCGGCGCGAACAGACGGCGTTCTCCCGCGTGGAACTGACGGGCGCGGCGGCCACGTTCGTGGACCGGTGCGGTGGGATCTTCTGCGGCTCCGCCCCGGACCCCGCTCCTCACACGCCGGACGGGCTGAATTTCAGCCCGTCCGGCGATTGAGGACAAGCACGTACCAGCAGTGCCACCGGACCCGCACCCAGCAGCTCCCGCAGAGGCACCCGCCCCTCCCACGTCCCACCCGAAAGCAACTCCCGCCACTCCCCACCCCCCGGCAGCGCGAGCACCGTCTCCCGCCACCCTCCCGCCGCGCCCAGCCGCCGGGGCAACCGCGTCGCGGCCGCGACGACCTCGCCGGCCCGGGCGAACGCCACACAGTGCTCCGCCGCCGGCCCGAGCGCGGCCAGCGGCTCGTAGGAGCCCGAGGGCGCACGGAACCACTCCGGATGCTCCCGCCGCAGGCGCAGCGCGGCACGCGTGAGCCGCAACTTCTCGCCGGACAGGCCTTCGGCCTCCTGAGGGGGCAACTGCGGCGGACGCCGGTTGTCCGGGTCGACCAGCGCGCGGTACGTACCCTCCGTCCCCATGTACAGATCGGGCACGCCCGGCATCGTCAGGTGCAGCAACGTCGCGCCGAGCACATTGGCCCGTACGGTCGGCGCCGCCTCGTCCGCGAGGGCGGTGAGCTCCTCGTGGGCGGGCCCGCAGGGGCCGGCGGCGACGAAGGCCTCGACCGCCGCCTCGTACGCGGCGTCCGGCTCGGTCCACGTCGTGAGCAGCGCCGCCTCGCGCACGCTCTTGAGGACCGCCGGGGCGAGCCGCCGCGCGTCGGGGGCGCCGAGGCCGAAGGCGCTCTGCCAGGCCGCCCACGCCACGTGCGGGTCGGGCGCGGCGGCCTGCGGCCACAGCCGGTCCATCAGGTCCGCCCACTCCTGCGGGTACTCGCTCAGCGCGGCGACGCGCGCCCGGGCGTCCGCGCTGCGCTTGGTGTCGTGGGTGGAGAGCACGGTGCCGCCGGCGGGCCAGTCGCGCTGCAGGCGGGCGCAGTAGGCGTGGAACTCGGCGGGCGTGAGCGCCGGCCGGTCCGGGGTGCCGCCGACCTCGGTGGCCGAGAGCAGGGGCGCGTAGCGGTAGAAGGCGGTGTCCTCGACGGACTTGGCGCGCAGCGCGGAGGCGGTCTGTGCGAACCGGGCGCAGAAGTCCCGCTGGTCCGGCCCGTCCCCGAGCCGCCCGAGGGCCGCGTCCCGGACGAACTCGACGGCTTGCGCCTCCTGGGGGACGGTGAAGGCGCCGCGGGCCCCCTGAGCGGCCTCGTCCAGCAGCGCGGTGTCCCCCGGCGTGGGGGGACGGCCGGGCACGGCGTACGGGCGGTAGACGGGCAGCCGGACGAGGATCTCGCACAGTGCGGTGCGCAGCGCCCAGGGGGCGTGGTCGCGCAGCCGGTGGGAGGCCTCGCACAGCCGGCCGGCGGTGCGTACGAGCCGGGCGACCTCCGCCGCCAGTTCGTGGGTGACGACCCGGTAGGCGGCGCGGCGCACGGTCGCGGGCCAGTCGCCGCCCCGGTCGGGGGCGGCGCCGGTGAAGGAGCGGTAGGCGGCCGTCAGTTCGGCGGCGCCCTCGGGGTCGGTGAAGAGGCCGTCGAGGTGGCGCAGGGCGTCGTAGCCGGTGGTGCCGGCGACGGGCCAGCCGGCGGGCAGCCGTTCGTCGCCGCTGAGGATCTTCTCCACGACCGTCCAGCGCCCGTCGGCGGCCTCCTCCAGCCGCCGCAGGTAGCCGGCCGGGTCGGCGAGGCCGTCGGGGTGGTCGACGCGCAGCCCGTCGAGGACGCCCTCGCGCAGCAGCTGGAGCACTTTGGCGTGCGTGGCGGCGAAGACCTCGGGGTCCTCCACACGCACCGCGATCAGTTCGGAGACGGTGAAGAAGCGCCGGTAGTTCAGCTCGGTGCGGGCCAGTCGCCACCACGCGGGCCGGTACCACTGGGCGTCCAGCAGCTCGGCCGTCGGCAGCCGCTCGGTGCCGGGCCGCAGCGGGAAGGCGTGGTCGTGGTAGCGCAGGACGCCGTCGGCGACGGTGAAGCGGTGCAGTTCCGCCCCGAGCGGGCCGGCCAGCACCGGCAGCAGGATCCTGCCGCCGTGCTCGGCCCAGTCGATGTCGAACCAGCGCGCGTAGCGGGAGGCCGGGCCGTCCCGCAGGACTTCCCACAGCGGCCCGTTGAGGTGCTCGGGTGCGGGCACGGCCATGTGGTTGGGGACGATGTCGAGGACGAGGCCCAGGCCGTGGTCGTGAGCGGTGCGGGCGAGCGCCCGCAGGCCCTCCTCGCCGCCCAGTTCGGCGCGGACGGCGGTGTGGTCGACGACGTCGTAGCCGTGCGTGGAGCCCGGTACGGCCTCCAGGACGGGGGAGAGGTGCAGGTGGGACACGCCGAGGGAGGCGAGGTGGGGCACGGCCCGCCCGGCCGCGGCGAAGGGGAAGGCGGGCTGGAGCTGGAGCCGGTAGGTGGCGGTCGGCGGGGTGCAGCTGTCGCGCGTCACGGGAACATACGTACCCACAACTCGGCCCGATGCTGCAGCCCCGCTCCGGCTCCCGCTCCGGATCCGGCGGTCAGGCGGGCCGCTGCAGCACCGCGAGGCTGCGGTCGGCGAGCGTGAGCCGGGCGCCGGCCCGCACCTTGGGGCCGTCGTCGGCCGCGCCGTCGGGGCGGGCCGTGTCGACGACGACCTGCCACTGCCTGCCGTGGTTCATGGGCACGACGAAGTCGAGGGGCCGGTCGTGCGCGTTGAACATCAGCAGGAACGAGTCGTCGATGACCGGCTCGCCGCGCGGGCCCGGCTCGGAGATCGCGCCGCCGTTGAGGAAGACCGTCAGCGACCGGGCGTGGGCGGCCTGCCAGTCGCCCTCGCGCATCTCCTCGCCCTCGGGGGTGAACCAGGCGATGTCGGAGAGGTCGTCGTGGGTGCCCTGCACCGGCCGGCCGTGGAAGAAGCGGCGGCGCCGGAAGACGGGGTGGTCGCGGCGGAGCCAGACCAGGGAGCGGGTGAAGTGCAGCATCCGGCGCGCGAGGTCGGCGCGGGCGTCGTCCGGGTGCGGCCAGTGCACCCAGGACAGCTCGCTGTCCTGGCAGTAGGCGTTGTTGTTGCCGTTCTGGGTGCGCGCGAACTCGTCGCCGTGGCTGAGCATGGGCACGCCCTGGGACACCAGCAGGGTGGCGATGAAGTTGCGCATCTGCCGCTCGCGCATCTCGAGCACGGCCGGGTCGTCGCTGCCGCCCTCGGCCCCGCAGTTCCAGGAGCGGTTGTGGCTCTCGCCGTCCTGGTTGTTCTCCCCGTTGGCCTCGTTGTGCTTGTCGTTGTAGGAGACCAGGTCGTGCAGGGTGAAGCCGTCGTGGCAGGTGACGAAGTTGATGGAGGCCAGCGGGCGCCTGCCGTCGCCCTGGTAGAGGTCGGAGGAGCCGGTCAGGCGGGAGGCGAACTCCGCGAGCGTGGCCGGTTCCCCGCGCCACAGGTCCCGGGACGTGTCGCGGAATTTTCCATTCCACTCCGCCCACAGGGGCGGGAAGTTGCCGACCTGATAGCCGCCCTCGCCCACGTCCCACGGCTCGGCGATCAGCTTCACCTGGCTGACCACCGGATCCTGCTGCACCAGGTCGAAGAAGGACGAGAGCCGGTCCACCTCGTGGAACTGCCGGGCCAGCGTCGCCGCCAGATCGAACCGGAACCCGTCCACCCGCATCTCGGTCACCCAGTACCGCAGCGAGTCCATGATGAGCTGCAGCACGTGCGGGCTGCGCATGAGCAGCGAATTGCCCGTACCGGTGGTGTCCATGTAGTAGCGCGGATCGTCCGCCAGCCGGTAGTACGAGGCGTTGTCCAGCCCCCGGAACGAGAGCGTGGGACCCAGGTGATTGCCCTCGGCCGTGTGGTTGTAGACCACATCCAGAATCACCTCGATGCCCGCCGCGTGCAGGGCCCGCACCGCCGACTTGAACTCCAGCACCTGCTGCCCCCGGTCGCCCCACGAGGCGTAGGCGTTGTGCGGGGCGAAGAAGCCGATCGTGTTGTAGCCCCAGTAGTTCGCCAGCCCCGCGTCCACCAGCCGGTGGTCGTGCACGAACTGATGCACCGGCATCAGCTCGATCGCCGTGACCCCCAGCTCCGTCAGGTGCTCGATCACCGCCGGGTGCGCCAGCGCCGCGTACGTGCCGCGCACCTCCTCCGGCAGCGCCGGGTGCAGCATCGTCAGGCCCTTCACATGGGCCTCGTAGATGACCGTACGGTGGTAGTCCGTGCGCGGCGGCCGGTCGTCCCCCCAGTCGAAGTAGGGATTGACCACCACGGAAGTCATCATGTGCGGCGCGGAGTCCATGTCATTGCGCTTCTCCGGCCTGCCGAAGTGATAGCCGTAGACCTCCTCGCCCCAGCCGATCCCACCGCTGACCGCCTTCGCATAGGGGTCCAGCAGCAGCTTGGCGGAGTTGCAGCGCTGCCCCCGCTCCGGCTCGTAGGGCCCGTGCGCCCTGAAGCCGTAGCGCTGGCCCGGCATGATGCCGGGCAGATAGGCATGGCGCACGAACGCGTCGCTCTCGCGCAGCTCCACGGCGGTCTCCGAGCCGTCCTCGTGCAGCAGGCACAACTCGATCCGCTCGGCGGCCTCGGAAAAGACCGCGAAGTTGGTCCCGGCGCCGTCGTACGTGGCGCCGAGTGGGTACGCCTGTCCCGGCCAGACCTGCATGAGCGCAAGTCTTCCACCCCGGGCGCCCCTTTCCGCAGATCTTCCCCAAAACCCCAGCGGGAAGCCGCCACCGGCCCTCCCCGGCTCCGCCAACCGGGTGAGCGCCACCCTTCTGGCTATGAATCAGCTCACTCCCGCCGGAGGGCCCCGGAACAACAGCCACGTCGGACGGCCCAGTTGGCCGGAAGGGGCCGAGCGGGCGCGTGCACCGCCTCCCGCCCGCACAGTAGTCTGCCTTGATCGTTGGACGGGGGCGGAAGGCGGTGCACTGGTGAGCTCGGGCGGGCTGGAGCTGCCCCCTGGGGACGGAGGTCCCGAGGGTGACGGCTCGACCGACACACCACCGGGCGTGGTGTCCCTGACCCGCCCGAGGGAGATCGGGGCGGAACTGGACTGGGACGCCGGCGCCTGGGGCGAGGTGCGCACCCGCGCCCGCCGCGCGGGCCGGGCCTACATCTGGCTGAACCTGGTCGAACAACGGCTGCGGGTCGTCGTCGCCGCCGTGCTGCGCCCGGTCTACGAGCCGGTGCACGGCGAGGAGGAGTGGGTCGTCGCCGCCGCCGGGCCCGCCGGCCAGGAGTGGGTGCAGCGCGCCGTCGCCGTCCGCGAGGTCAGCCGCCGCAAGGGCTACCTCCTGGACCCGGCCGACGACAACGTCCTCAGCTTCCTCACCCTGCCGCAGCTGCGCGAGCTGCTCGTCCAGCACTGGCCCTGCTTCGAGCCGTACCTGGACGACCGGCGCGAACTCGAACTCGCACTGGACGAGCTGGAGGTGGCCCGCAACGTCGTCTCCCGCAACCGCGCGCTCTCCCAGGCCGTCCTCGCCCAGGCCGAACGGGCCTCCGCCCGCCTGCTGGACATCCTCGGCGGCGGCACCGGCACGCCCTCCGCCGACCGGCTGCCCATCGACGCCGTCGAGGACCTCGTCGGCGACCGCTACGCCGACGTCGTCGGCGTCCACCCCGACCGGGTGCGCCTGCAGCGCCAGCTGCCCGTGGAGGACCTCTTCGGCAGCGCCCGCCGCCTCGACGCGGTCGGCATAGGCCTCAACCTGCTCGTGCAGAACTACTCCGGGCGGCGCCTGGTGCGCCTGGCGGAGACCGGCTGCCGCGCCCGCCTGCTCTTCCTCAACCCCGCCAGCAGCGCGGTGCGCCGCCGCGAGCGGGAACTGGGGATCAAGAAGGGCGAGATGAGCCGGTCCGTGGAGATGAACATCATGCACATGCGGCGCGTGCGCGACCGGCTCCGCGACACCGCCGCCTTCGAGATCCGCGTCTTCGACGAGACCCCGCGCTTCACCGCCTACCTCGTCAACGGCGACGGCTCGGACGGGCTCGCCGTGGTGCAGTCCTACCTGCGCAAGGCGCGCGGCATGGAGTCCCCCGTGCTGGTGCTGCGGGGCGGGAACCGGGACGTGCTGCGCCAGGGCCGGCCCGCCGACGACACCGGCGGGCTCTTCGAGACCTACCGCGAGGAGTTCGAAGGCGTGTGGGCCGACTCACGGCCCGTGTCCTGAAGCACTCCTGACGCAGCCTCCGAAGGCGGCGGGCCGCGGCCCGTTGTCAGTGGCGCGTGGCAGGCTGGGGAACCAGACGGGGGAGCACCACCGAAGGGGGAACCGCCATGGCGTGGCACGAGGAGCTGCTGATCGGCTTCGACCTGGAGACGACCGGCACCGATCCCGCACAGGCCCGGATCGTCACGGCCGCGGTCGTGGAGACCAAGGGCGGCGAGCCGGTGCGCAGTCTGCACTGGCTGGCCGACCCGGGCGTCCCCATCCCGGCCGAGGCCGCCGCCATCCACGGCATCACGGGCGAACGGGCCGCAGAGCAGGGCCGGCCCGCCCGCGAGGTGGTGGAGGAGATCGCCGCCGCGCTGGCCGGGCACTGGGCGCTGGGCGTGCCCGTCGTCGCCTACAACGCCTCCTTCGACCTCAGCCTGCTGGAGGCGGAGCTGCGCCGGCACGGGCTGCGCCCGCTGGGGGAGCGGCTGGCCAGGGAGACGGGCGAGCCGGCGACGGTGGGCCCGGTCGTCGATCCGTACACCATGGACCGGGCCGTCGACCGCTACCGCAAGGGCCGGCGGACGCTGGAGGCGGTCTGCCGGGAGTACGGCGTGGTCCTCGGCGAGGCGCACGAGGCCGGCGCGGACGCGCTGGCGGCGGTGCGGGTGGCCCGGGCGATAGCCGCGCGCCACCCCCGCATAGCGGAGGCGGAGCTGTGGGAGCTGCACCGCGACCAGGTGCGCTGGTACGGCGAGTGGGCCGCGGGCTATCAGCAGTGGCTGCGCCGCCAGGGGGATCCGCGGGCCGTGGTCGAGGGGGCCTGGCCGCTGCGCTGACCGCGGGCGCCGGGGCCCCGGCCCCGGTCGTCACTCCCGCAGCCTGAGCACCGTGGGGTCGCAGGCGAGGATCTCCAGCGCACGGCCGGGCCGGCCGATGCCCGGGAAGGAGAGCGCGAGGTGCCGGCCGTCCTCGGTGTGCCAGGATCCGCGCACCGAGTCCGGGGCGTCGCCCCGCCCGATGGGGTGGTCGACGAAGGTGCCGTCCGCGGCGAACTCCATCGCGCGCCGGCCGCGGGCGGGCGGAAAGGCGTAGCCGCCGGGCCGGTAGACCGTCACGCCGTCGCCGTCCTCCTCGCGGGAGTGCACCCAGCGCCGGAAGAGGGCGCCGGGCGGGCGGGCCGGCTCCTGGGGGCCGGTGGGTCCGGCTGCCTCGTTCATGCCTCACGCACCTCCGAAATCACCCGGATTCACCGAGGTTTACCCGGGTTTACCCAAATATGGAATGCCGCTGCGCACTTACTGCCGGTTCTGCGATGTCCCTAGATGTCGGGGCTGTGCGGGTCTACGGTAATCCGTACCGGGCCCGCGTTCCCCACCCTGCCGTGTACGCACGGCGATTCGAGGAGGGCGCAGCATGCCCGAGAACCAGCCCCCCGCATCCCGGCCGCCCGGCCGCAGACTCTGCGCGACCATGGCGGTCCACCGCCGGCTGCTCAGTGAGAACCCCGCCTACGCCGCCGCCCGGGCGGCCGTGGAGAACAGGGCGTTCGCCTACGAACGAGGGATGGAGCGGCCCGCACGCACCGGCATCACCTGCCTTCCCGTCGTCGTGCACGTCGTCTTCCACACCGACGAGCAGAACATCGACGACGCGCAGATCGCCAGTCAGATCAGTGTCCTCAACGCCGACTTCCGCAAACGCAACGCGGACGTCGCCCAGGTGCCGGCGGTATGGCGGCCGCTCGCGGCCGACGCCCGGGTGGAGTTCCGCCTGGCCACGGTGGACCCCGCCGGGCGGCCCACCACGGGCATCACCCGTACGCGGACGGACGTGACGGAGTTCCCCGCCGACGACTCGGTGAAGTCCACCGAGCAGGGCGGCCACGACGCCTGGCCCGCGGACCGCTATCTCAATGTGTGGGTCTGCATGCTGGGCGAGTCACTGCTGGGGTACGCCCAGTTCCCCGGCGGCCCGGCCGCCACCGACGGGGTGGTCATCCTGCACTCGGCGTTCGGCACGTCCGGCACCGCGACGGCGCCGTTCGACCTCGGGCGGACCGCCACCCACGAGGTGGGGCACTGGCTCAATCTGTTCCACATCTGGGGCGACGACGGCACCGGCTGCAGCGGCAGCGACTTCGTCGCCGACACCCCCAACCAGGGCGGCCCCAATTTCGGCAGCCCCGATTTCCCGCACGTCTCCTGCGGCAACGCCCCCAACGGCGACATGTTCATGAATTACATGGACTACGTCGACGACGCGGCCATGTTCATGTTCACGCAAGGTCAGGTGACCCGCGTGGACGCCACCCTCGACGGCCCCCGGAGCAGCTTCCCCGCCGCCGGCCCCTGCTGACGGGGCCCGGCCTCGTCGGAAGACGTCAGAAGGGGTACCACCGCACCGCCGGGTCGCCCTCCCGCAGGGAGGCGACCCGGCGGGCGAACTCCGCGCGCGCCGCCGGGTTGCCCGGCGCGTGCTGGGCCACCCATGCGCAGCTCGCCGTCTCCCGGGCCCCGCGCAGCACGGCGCAGCCGTCCCACTCCCGTACGTCCCAGCCGTAGGTGTGGACGAAGGCGTGGTAGGCCTCCGGGGCCAGCCCGTAGCGGTCCCGGCTGAGGGCCATCACGACCAGGTCGTGCTCGCGCAGATCGGTGGCGAAGGTCTCCAGGTCGACCAGGACCGGCCCGTCCGGTCCGATGTGCACGTTGCGCGGGAGCGCGTCGCCGTGGACCGGGCCCGGCGTCAGACGGGGCGTCAGCGCGGCGGCCGCGGCGGCGAACCCGTCGCGGCGCTCGCGCAGATAGTCCGCGTCGGCCGGGTCGATCGCGTCCCCGGCCAGCCGCAGCCACCGCTCGACGCCGCCGAGCAGCTCCCGGCGGGGCAGTGCGAAGCCGGGCTCGGGCAGCGCGTGGACCTGCCGCAGCAGTGCCGCCAGATCGGCGGGGTCCGCCGGGCGCACGGCCTCCGGGAGCCGGTGCCAGAGCGTCACCGGATGGCCGTCGGCGACCAGCGCCGCCGGCTGCGCCGCCCGTACAGCGGGAATGCCGCTCTCCGCGAGCCAGGCGGCGACGCGCAGCTCACGGTCGGCGCGCTCGCGCAGGGAGGCGTCCCGGCCGACCTTGGCGACGAGGCCGTCGGCGGCGAAGACCGCGTTCTCGCCGAGCGCGAGCAGCCGCGCGTCGGCCGCCGGCAGCGGTGTACCGGCAGCGGCGAGGAGCTCGCGTGCCCGTTGTTCCGTGAATGCCGCGTCCACCACCACGTCGTACCTTCCGTGCCCCGCTGTTCCCGGGGCGTGCGTGCCCGGGCCGGTCATGGCAAGTGTCCCCTCCGGCGGGGAGCGGGGCGGCACCGGGTGGCCGGAAGGCCGCAGGGGAGGGATGGCTCGAAAAAAACCATTGAACGAGACGTATCGTCTCGTTTATGGTGCTCCCATGCCTGCTTCCCCCGCCGTTCGGCCCGCCCATATCGCCATGTTCAGCATCGCGGCCTCCGGCCACGTCAACCCCAGCCTCGAGGTCATCCGCGAACTCGTCGCCCGTGGCCACCGGGTCACCTACGCCATCCCCGAGTCCTTCGCCGAACTCGTGGCCGGTACCGGCGCCGAGCCGAAGATCTACGACTCGACGCTTCCCACCGCTGAGGACCCCGACGCCTGGGGCTCGGAACTCATCGACCACTTCGAGCTGTTCTTCAACGACGCCGTCCATGTCCTGCCGCAGCTGATCAAGGCCTACGAGGGCGACGAGCCGGACCTGGTCCTGTACGACATCACCGCCTACCCCGCCCGCGTCCTCGCCCACCGCTGGGGCGTGCCCATCGTCCAGCTGTCGCCCAACCTGGTCGCCTGGGAGGGCTACACGGAGGAGGTCGGGGCCGCGCTGGTCGAGCCGATCAAGCGCTCCCCGCGCGGCGCCGCCTACTACGCGCGCTTCACCGAGTGGCTGCGGGACAACGGCCTCGCCCTGGACCCCGACTCCTTCAAGGGCCGCCCCGACCGGTGCCTCGCCGTCATCCCGCGCGCCATGCAGCCGCACGCCGACCGGGTCGACGAGACGATCACCACCTTCACCGGGCCCTGCCAGGGCGACCGCGCGGACCAGGGCACCTGGCAGCGCCCGGCTGACGCGGAGAAGGTCCTGCTGATCTCCCTGGGCTCGACGTTCACCAAGCAGCCCGGCTTCTACCGCGAGTGCGTCAAGGCCTTCGGCGACCTGCCGGGTTGGCACGTGGTGCTGCAGATCGGCAAGCACGTCGCCCTTGAAGACCTGGGCGAGGTGCCCGCCAACATCGAGGTGAGCCGCTGGGTGCCCCAGCTCTCCGTCCTCCGTCAGGCCGACGCCTTCGTCACCCACGCCGGCATGGGCGGCTCCCAGGAGGGCCTGGCGTGCGGCGTCCCCATGGTCGCGGTGCCGCAGGCCGTCGACCAGTTCGGCAACGCCGCGATCCTCCAGGAGCTGGGCGTCGCCCGGCACCTGCCGACGGAGGAGGCCACCGCCGAGGCGCTGCGGGAGGCGGTGCTGTCCCTGACCGGCGACCCCGCGGTGGCCGCGCGCTCGGCGGCGCTGAAGGCCGAGCTCGCGGCGGAGGGCGGTACTCCTTACGCGGCCGACCTCATCGAGGCGGAGCTTCGGCCCGCCCGCTGACCCCTGGTACGGTCCCGTGCCAACGGTCGCCGTGCCCAACCCCCACGGGGCGCGGCGGCCGGCGTCCGTCGTCGTACCGCCGCAGCAGCAGCGAGACGACCTCCGGAGCCGTCCCCAGCACCTCCGCCAGCACATCGGCCCCCGCCGCCCGGGCCCCCGCGGCGATGCGGTCCGGCAGCCGCCCGGGAGCCAGCGCGTACGGGGCCACCGCGATCCGGCGGACCCCCTCCGCGCGCAGCGCCCGCACGGCGTCCTCGGTGCGCGGCGGGGAAGCGGAGGCGAACGCGGGCCGCACGGCGCACCAGCCGGTGTGCCGCCACTCCCGCGCGATGTCAGCGATCACCGCGTTCGCCTCCGGGTCGGAGGAGCCCGCCGAGGCCAGGACGACCCCGGTCGAGCCCCGCTGGCCGGGGCGCACCCCGGCCTCGTACAGCCGCCGCTCCAGCGCCGCCGTCAGCAGCGTGGAAGGACCGAGCACCCTCGCCTGACGTACCGTCAAACCGGGCAGTGCGGCCCGCGCCCGGTCCAGGACGGCGGGGACGTCGGACTTGGCGTGGAAGGCACGGGTCAGCAGCAGCGGCACCGCGACCACCTCCCGCTCGCCCTCCGCGGCCAGCCGGGCCAGCGCCTCCCGCACCCCGGGGACGCAGAAGTCCAGGAACCCCGCCTCCACGCGCAGCCCGGGCCGCCGGGCCGCCAGGCGCGAGCACAGCGCGGCGACCGTCGCCGCGTGCCGGGGATCGCGGCTGCCGTGCGCGACGATCAGCAGGGCCACGGCCGGCCCCTACCGCGTCGCCAGCCCGCGCGTGCGCAGCACACGGCGTTCCAGCGGGCTGAAGACGATCAGGTCGATGGCGATGCCGACGAACAGGATGAGCAGGATGCCCAGCAGCACCCCCGGCATGTCGGAGTCGGTGCGGGCGTTCTCCAGGAACTGCCCCAGTCCCAGCCCCAGATCCGGGGAGGAGGCGATGAGCTCCGCCGCCATCAGCGAGCGCCACGAGAACGCCCAGCCCTGCTTGAGCCCGGCGATGTACCCCGGCAGGGCCGCCGGCAGCAGGACGTGCCGCGCCCCGCGCACCCCCGTCGCGCCCATCGTGCGGCCCGCCCGCAGATACAGCGGCGGCACCTGGTCGATGCCGGAGACCAGGCCGTTGGCGATGGACGGCACCGCGCCCAGCAGGATCACCGCGTACATCGCCGAGTCCGTGATGCCCAGCCAGATCACCGCCGCCGGCACCCAGGCCACCGACGGCAGCGACTGCAGCCCCGACAGGATCGGCCCGAGGGCCGCCCGCACCACCGGCACCCGGGCCACCAGCAGCCCGAGCGGGGTACCGAGGGCGAGCGCGGCGAGGAAGCCCAGCAGTCCGCGCGAGACGCTCGTCCAGACGATGGACAACAGCGTGCCGTTCAGCCACAGTTCGCGCAGGCTGCTCCAGACCGCGGACGGGTCGGGCAGCTTGTAGTCGTCGGTGACCTCCGCCAGGACCAGCAGCTTCCACACGGCCAGCACCAGCACCGCGGCCACCAGCGGCGGCAGCACCTTCTGCAGCAGCACCTGCCGCAGCGGGGTGCGCTTGATCTGGACCGCGTCCAGCGCGTCGAGTCCGGCCTCCAGGCCGGCGAGGTCGCCCTCGGCGACCTTGGTGGTATCAGTGCCGGCCATGGCGGCGGATCTCCCCCCGTAGTTCCTCGGTGATCTCCACCGACAGATCGGCCACCGCCGCGTCCTCGATGCGGCGCGGCTGCGGGATGCCGACCTCCCACTCGCGCACCACCCGGCCCGGCCGGGACGACAGCAGCACCACCCGCTGCCCCAGCCGCACCGCCTCGCGGACGTTGTGCGTCACGAACAGCACCGACAGCCGCGTCTCCGACCAGATGCGGGTCAGCTCGTGGTGCAGCACGTCCCGCGTGATGGCGTCCAGCGCCGCGAACGGCTCGTCCATCAGCAGCACTCGGCTGTCCTGCGCCAGCGCCCGGGCCAGGGCGACGCGCTGGCGCATGCCGCCCGACAGCTCGTGCACGCGCTTGCCGTACGAGCCGCCCAGCCGGACGAGGTCCAGCAGCCGCTCGGCCTCCGCCTGCCGGGCGCCCCGGGGCACCCCGCGCAGCCGCAGGGCCAGTTCGATGTTGCGGCCCGCCGTCAGCCACGGGAACAGCGCGTGCTCCTGGAACATCAGCGCGGGGCGGCCGCCGGGCACCGCGATGGTGCCGGCGGACGGCCGGTCCAGCCCGGCGACCAGGTTCAGCAGCGTGGACTTGCCGCAGCCGGACGCGCCCAGGAGGCAGACGAACTCGCCGGGCCGGACGTCGAGCGTGATGTCGTCGAGCACGGGCCGGTCCGCGCCCGGGCGGCCGAAGCTCTTGTGGACGTTCTGGATCCGGACGGCCGCCGGTATGTCGTCATCGATGGCCGTGCCGGAGGTCGCGGTGGTCAACGCCGGGGTCATCCGGTCACCTCCTGGAGTGCGGACGGGCATGCGCGCCCCTACTGCCGTGTACACGGTCACTGCCTGCCGAGCTTCGCGGTGTCGACGGCCGGCTTGCCCTCGGCCTTGAGCACCTTGTTGAGGAGGGTCACGTCGTAGATGCCGGACAGGTCCGGCCGGTCCAGCAGCCCGGCGCCGACGGCGTGGTCGGCCTGGGCCCGCAGCGTCGCCGCCAGCGGGTCGTCGGTCGTGACGATGGACTTCCACGCCGGGTCGAGCACCTGGGCCGGCAGCTCCTTGCCGGAGAGCTTCTTCAGCGCCGCGTTGGCCGAGGCCTTCGCCTTGTCCGGGTTCGCCGCGATCCAGGCGTTCGTACGCACCGATCCGCGCAGCACGGCCTCGACCACGTCCGGGTGCGCGTCGAGGAACTTCTGCGACACGACCACATTGGTGATCACGAACTTTCCGTCCGGCCACAGCGAGCTCTCGTCCAGCAGCACCTTGCCGCCCTGCGAGACCAGCTTGGAGGCCGTCGGCTCCGGCACCCAGGCGCCGTCGACGGAACCGGACGCGAAGGCGTCGGGCGTGACCTTGTTGTCCGTACGGACCACGGAGACGTCGCCCTTGCCGCTGCTCGGGTCGACCTTCCAGCCCTTCTCCGCGATCCAGTGGAGGAAGGCCACGTCCTGGGTGTTGCCCTTCTGCGGCGTGGCGATGCGCTTGCCCTTGACGTCGTCGAGGGAGGAGACGCGGTCCGGGTGCACCACGAGCCTCACCCCGCCGGAGGCGGAGCCGGAGACGATCCGCAGGCTCTTGCCCTTGGACTTCACATAGCCGTTGATCGCCGGCGAGGGGCCGATCCAGCCGATGTCGATGGAGCCCGCGTTGAGCGCCTCGATCTCAGACGGCCCGGCGTTGAAGGTCGTCGACTTGAGCCTGGTGCCGCCCAGTTCCTTCTGCAGGAGCCCCTCCTGCTCACCGACCAGCGGCGTGGCGTGGGTGATGTTGGGGAAGTAGCCGATGCGCACGGTGTCGGCGGAGAGCTTGCGGCCGTCGGCCGTGGCCTTCGCGCCGGCGGTGGAGGAGTCCTTCTGCGATCCGTACCCACAGGCCCCGAGGAGGCCGGTCAGCAGCGGGAGGGCGACCGCGGCCGCCAGGGCTCGGCGGCGGGGAGGTGCGGCGGCAGGCATGAGGGGGGTTCCTCTCTGCGGGCCGGTGCGTACGGCGGGTACGTCCGGCGGGTTCACATGGGGCTGGGGGGACGGGGATGCGGCGGGGGGTACGGACGTCAGCGCGCACATCGCCCGACGCCGCCCTGCCCGCTGCCGAGGACACCGCTGCCGATGCGGCCGCCCTCCTTGTCGAATGCCGAGAAGAAGTCCCGGGTGAGCCCGGTCATGGTCAGAAGTCCCAGCCCTCGTCGTCGGCCGCCGCCCGCGGGGCCGGCGCCGCGAAGGCCGCACCCGCCATGCCCGCCGTCAGCGTCGTCCCGTCGGCCGGGTCGACCAGCAGGAACGAACCGGTGCGCCGGGAGTCGGCGTACGCGTCGAGCGCCAGCGGCTCGGCGGTGCGCAGCACCACGCGGCCGATGTCGTTGGCGGCCAGCTCGCCGGGCGCGCGGTGATGGGACAGGTCGCCCAGCGTCAGCCGCGAGGGGATGTCCTTGACGATCGCCTTGACCGTACGGGTGGTGTGCTTGAGCAGCACCCGGTCCCCGGTGCGCAGCGGCCGGTCGGCCACGTGGCAGACGGTCGCCTCGACGTCCCGGGTGGGGACGGGCGCGCCGGCGGTGGGGGCGATCAGGTCGCCCCGGGAGACGTCGAGGTCGTCGGCCAGGCGCAGGGTCACCGACTGCGGCGCCCACGCCAGGTCCACGCTCGCGCCCAGCGCGTCGATGCCGGCGATCGTGCTGACCCGTCCCGAGGGCAGCACGGTGACGGGCTCGCCGACGCGCAGCACCCCGGAGGCGAGCTGGCCGGCGTAGCCGCGGTAGTCGGGGTGCTCGGGCGTCTGGGGGCGGATGACGTACTGGACGGGAAAGCGGGCCGGGTCGCCGGTGGGGTCGGCGACGACGGGCACGCTCTCCAGGTGCTCGAGGACGGTCGGGCCGCCGTACCAGTCCATGTGCGCCGAGGCGGTCACCACGTTGTCGCCGGCCAGGGCCGAGATCGGGATCGCGGTGACGTCGGGCACGCCCAGCGAGGCGGCGTACGCCGTGAACTCCCCGGCGATGGCGGCGAAGACGGGCTCGGCGTAGTCGACGAGGTCCATCTTGTTGACGGCGAGCACCACGTGCGGGACCCGCAGCAGCGCCGCGACGGCGGCGTGCCGCCGGGTCTGCTCGACGACGCCGTTGCGGGCGTCGACCAGCACCACGGCCAGCTCGGCGGTCGAGGCGCCGGTGACCATGTTGCGGGTGTACTGCACGTGCCCGGGGGTGTCGGCGAGGACGAACCGGCGGCGCGGCGTGGCGAAATAGCGGTACGCGACGTCGATGGTGATGCCCTGCTCGCGCTCCGCGCGCAGCCCGTCGGTCAGCAGCGCCAGGTCCGGCTCCTGCTGTCCGCGGCCCCGCGAGGCCCGCTCGACGGCCTCCAGCTGGTCGGACAGCACCGACTTGGAGTCGTGCAGCAGCCGGCCCACCAGCGTGGACTTGCCGTCGTCCACCGAGCCGGCGGTGGCGAAGCGCAGCAGCGAGGTCGCCGCCGGGTCGATCGATGTGCTCATGGCTAGAAGTACCCCTCGCGCTTGCGGTCCTCCATCGCGGCCTCCGACAGCTTGTCGTCGGCCCTCGTCGCGCCCCGCTCGGTGAGCCGGGACGCGGCGATCTCGGCGATGACCTCCTCGATCGTCACCGCGCCGGAGTCGACGGCCCCGGTGCAGGACATGTCGCCGACCGTGCGGTAGCGCACCAGCCGTCTCTCGGTCCGCTCGCCCTCCCGGGGGCCGCCCCACCCGCCCGCCGCCAGCCACATGCCGTCCCGGGCGAACACCTCGCGCTCGTGGGCGTAGTAGATGGCCGGAAGCTCGATCTTCTCCCGGGCGATGTACTGCCACACGTCCAGCTCGGTCCAGTTCGACAGCGGGAAGACCCGCACGTGCTCACCGGGGGAGTGGCGGCCGTTGTACAGCTGCCACAGCTCCGGGCGCTGTCGGCGCGGATCCCAGCCGCCGAACTCGTCCCGCAGCGAGAAGACCCGCTCCTTCGCGCGCGCCTTCTCCTCGTCCCGGCGGCCGCCGCCGAAGACGGCGTCGAAGCGGTGCGCGGCGATCGCGTCCAGCAGGGGGACGGTCTGCAGGGGGTTGCGGGTGCCGTCGGGGCGCTCGCGCAGCCGGCCGTCGTCGATGAAGTCCTGTACGGACGCCACGTGCAGCCGCAGGCCGTGCTCGGCCACCGTGCGGTCGCGGTAGGCCAGGACCTCGGGGAAGTTGTGGCCGGTGTCCACGTGCAGCAGCGAGAACGGCACCGCCGCCGGCGCGAACGCCTTCAGCGCCAGGTGCAGCATGACGATCGAGTCCTTGCCGCCGGAGAAGAGGATCACCGGCCGCTCGAACTCCCCCGCCACCTCGCGGAAGATGTGCACCGCCTCGGACTCCAGCGAGTCCAGGTGCGTCAGGGCGTAGGGGCTCCCGCTCACAGCAGCCCCCGCCCGGCCAGCAGTTCGTACACGGCCGCCGCCGACTCCTCGACGCTCTGCTCGTGCGCCTCGACGCGCAGGTCCGGATCGAGGGGCGCCTCGTACGGGTCGTCCACCCCCGTCAGACCGGACAGCTCGCCCGCCGCCTGCCGCGCGTACAGGCCCTTCACATCCCGCACGGAGCACACGTCCACCGGCGTCGCCACGTGCACCTCCACATATCCGGTGCCGTGTTCCTGATGGCGCTTGCGGACCGCCTCGCGCGAGTGCGCGTACGGCGCGATGACCGGTACGAGCACGGTCACGCCGTGCGCGGCCAGCAGCCGGGCGACGAAGCCGATCCGCTGCACATTGGTGTCGCGGTCCTCGCGGGAGAAGCCGAGACCGGCCGAGAGGAACTCCCGTATCTCGTCCCCGTCCAGCACCTCCACCCGGTGCCCCTCGTCACTGAGCCGTCCCGCCAGCGCACGGGCGATCGTCGTCTTGCCCGCGCTCGGCAGCCCGGTGAGCCAAACCGTGGCCCCACTCATGTCCCGCTCCCCGTCTCGTGTCATCCGTGCAACCCGCACTCGGTCTTGCCGCGCCCGGCCCACCGGCCGGCCCTCGCGTCCTCGCCGGCCGCGACGGGCAGGGTGCAGGGCGCACATCCGATGGAGGCATACCCCTCCGTCAGCAGAGGATTGGTGAGCACTCCGTGTTCCGCGACATAGGCGTCCACGTCGGCCTGCGTCCAGCGGGCGATCGGCGAGACCTTCACCTTTTGCCGGCGGGCGTCCCAGCCCACGACCGCGGTGCCCGCCCGGGTCGGGGACTCGTCGCGGCGCAGTCCCGTCGCCCAGGCGTCGTAGGAGGCGAGTCCCTCCTCCAACGGCCGCACCTTGCGCAGCGCACAGCACAGGTCGGGGTCCCTCTCGTACAGCCCCGGCCCGTACGCGGCGTCCTGTTCGGCGACGCTCTGGCGTGGGGTGAGGGTGATGACGCGCACGTCCAGCACGGCCGCCACGGCGTCCCTGGTGCCGATGGTCTCCGGGAAGTGGTAGCCGGTGTCCAGAAAGACCACGTCGACGCCGGGCAGGACGCGGGAGGCGAGGTGGGCGACCACCGCGTCCTCCATGGAGGAGGTCACGCAGAAGCGCTCCCCGAAGGTCTCGGCCGCCCAGCGCAGGATCTCCTGCGCCGGCGCGTCCTCCAGCTCGCGGCCCGCCCGCCCGGCCATCTCCTCAAGTCCGCTCATCGACGGCCCCCTTGGCCAGGCCCCGGGCGAGGAGCCCGAGGAACGAGAGCCGGAAGGCCCGGTTGCACCCGCCGCACTCCCAGGCGCCGTGGCCCTGTTCGCCGGGGCGCAGGTCCTCGTCACCGCAGTACGGGCAGTGGAAGGGCGCGGCACGCTCACTCATGAGAGGTCCTTTTCATCGGCCCGCGTCACCCACTGCGCGAAGCGCTCGCCGTCCGCGCGCTGCTCCTGGAAGCGCCGCAGGACGCGTTCGACGTAGTCGGGCAGCTGCGCCGAGGTCACCTTCAGCCCCCGCACCTTGCGGCCGAATCCGGCTTCCAGGCCCAGGGCGCCGCCCAGGTGCACCTGGAACCCCTCGACCTGGTTGCCCTCGTCGTCGACGACCAGCTGGCCCTTGAGGCCGATGTCGGCGACCTGGATGCGTGCGCAGGCGTTCGGGCAGCCGTTGACGTTGATGGTGAGGGGCTCGTCGAAGTCCGGGAGGCGGCGCTCGAGTTCGTCGATGAGCGAGGCGCCGCGCGCCTTGGTCTCCACGATCGCGAGCTTGCAGAACTCGATGCCGGTGCAGGCCATCGTGCCGCGCCGGAAGGGGGAGGGGCCGACCCGCAGGTCCAGCGCCTCCAGGCCCGCCACCAGCGAGGCGACCTGCTCCCCGGGCACGTCGAGGACGATCATCTTCTGCTCGGCGGTGGTGCGCAGCCGGCCCGAGCCGTGCTCCTCGGCGAGGCCCGCGATCTTGGTGAGGGTGGCGCCGTCGACGCGGCCGACGCGCGGGGCGAAGCCGACGTAGAAGCGGCCGTCCTTCTGCCGGTGCACGCCGACGTGGTCGCGCCAGCGCTCCACGGGCTGGGCGGGGGCCGGTCCGTCGGTGAGCGGGCGGCCAAGGTACTCCTCCTCCAGCACCTGCCGGAACCTGCGCGGACCCCAGTCGGCGAGGAGGAACTTCAGCCGGGCGCGGTTGCGCAGCCGCCGGTAGCCGTAGTCGCGGAAGATGCCGATGACGCCGCCGTAGACGTCCGCGACGTCCTCCAGCGGCACCCAGGCGCCCAGCCGGACGCCGATCCTGGGGTTGGTGGACAGGCCGCCGCCCACCCACAGGTCGAAGCCGGGGCCGTGCTCGGGGTGCCGGACGCCGACGAAGGCGACGTCGTTGATCTCGTGCGCCACGTCCAGCAGCGGTGAGCCGGACACCGCCGACTTGAACTTCCGCGGCAGGTTGGAGAAGTCGGGGTTGCCGATGAAGCGGCGGTGGATCTCCTCGATGGCCGGGGTGCCGTCGAGGATCTCGTCCTCGGCGATCCCGGCGACCGGCGAGCCGAGGATGACCCGGGGCGTGTCGCCGCAGGCCTCGGTCGTCGACAGGCCCACGGCCTCCAGCCGCCGCCAGATCTCCGGTACGTCCTCGATGCGGATCCAGTGGTACTGGATGTTCTGCCGGTCGGTGAGGTCGGCGGTGCCGCGCGCGAACTCCTCGGAGACCTCGCCGACGACGCGCAGTTGCGCGGTGGTCAGCCGGCCTCCGTCGATGCGCACCCGCAGCATGAAGAACTCGTCGTCCAGCTCCTCCGGAGCCAGGACGGCCGTCTTGCCGCCGTCGATGCCGGGCTTGCGCTGGGTGTACAGGCCCCACCAGCGCATACGACCACGCAGATCGCTGGGGTCGATGGAGTCGAAGCCGGCCTTGGAGTAGATCGTCTCAATGCGTGTCCGCACATTGAGACCGTCGTCGTCCTTCTTGAACTGCTCGTTGGCGTTCAGGGGCGTGAAGTGGCCGACGGCCCACTGGCCCTCGCCTCGGTGGCGGCCGGTTTTGCGCCGGGGCGGGGCGGCGGGTGAGGCGGAAGGGGAGTCAGCCATGGCGAAATGTCCTTAAAGTCCGCATGCGTGCATAAGAAAGGCATGGGAAAAGGGGTAGGGAGAGACCCCGTCGGCGGCAGTGGCGACGAGAGGTGGAACGGCGGTGGTGCTGTGACTGTCAGCCCGCCGGACAGATGGCGCTGGACATGCGGCAGAGATCGACGTGACGCCGACTCACCAAGGCGATTCCAGCACGGGACATGGGGGAAGCGTGGCACGGCGCTCTTCGGCCAGTCCACTGTTGTCCGTATGATGAGAAAAGCCGTCCCGGATAATGGGACGGCTTTCTGTTCCGGCGGGCCGTGCCCGCCCTGCGGCTAGCGGGCGCCGGGCCAGGGACCGGGCACGGGGACGTCCGGCTCCTCCTCGGTCCTCGTCTCGAACACACGGAAGCCGCGCCGCTCGTAGTTGGCCACCGCGTGCGGCCCGTCCTTGCTGCAGGTGTGCAGCCAGACCCGCTTGGTGGGCTCCCGCTCCGGCCAGCGAACGGCCAGGTCCCAGGCCCGCGCCGTGCCGAACGCCAGCAGGTGCCCGCCGATGCCGCGGCCCTGGAACTGCCCCATCAGACCGAAGTAGATGATCTCGACGGCCCCCTCCGGCTGCGGGTCGAGCTCGATGTACCCGGCCGGCGTCCCGTGCTCGTACGCCACCCACGTCTCGACCCCGGGCCGCTCCAGATGGGCGCGCCACTGCTCGTACGACCACGGCAGCCGGTCCGTCCAGCTCAGGTCCCCGCCCACGGCCGTATAGAGGAAACGACTGAACTCCGGCGAGGGCACCTCCGCCCGTTCGATCCGGATCCCGGACGAGGCGTCCGGAACGCGGGCGGGCCGCAGGTCGGCCGGCGAGGTCTGCTCCATGGACCAGGTGGTCACGGTCGTCGTGCTGTCGCTCATGTACCGAAGCCAACCACGGCCGCCGCCCTAACCCGTTGGCAGCCCCCGCCGCGCCGCCACCACCACCGGCGCCCTGGAGGCGGGCAGCAGGTCCTCGGCCCGGGGCGGTGCCAGCAGCCGCACCTCCAGCCCGTCGGCGAAGCGGTACGGGCGGTGGCCGAGCACCCCCGCCAGCGTGCGCCGTATCCGCGACAGCTCCGCCCGCACCGTCACCGTGCGCGTCGGATCGCCGAACAGGTCCGCCGCCAGCTCCGCGGCCGTCCGCCCGGCCGGATGCCGGGCCAGCACGTACAGCAGCTCCGCGTGGCGCGGGCTGAGCTCGTGCGACCAGTCGCCCGCCGCACCGGAGACGGTGACCGTCCAGTCGCGGGGCCGGCGCAGGTCCAGCACCAGCCGGCCCGGCGGGGCGTCCTCGCCCCGGTCCTCCTCGATCCGCACCAGCCAGCCGTCCGGCAGTGGTTCGAGCAGACACGGCCCCAGCGACGGCAGCCACACCCGTCCCGGCCGCACCGACCGCGGCAGCACCACCCGGCCGACCGGGGCCATGCCCGTCACCGCCGCCGTCCAGCCGTCCCGGTCCACGGCCAGCGCCCGGCCGCGCAGCCGCGCCAGCATCGGCGCGGCGACCGTACGCAGCCGGTCCACGGACTCCCAGTGCCGGGCGCGCAGCTCCGCCTCGCCCACCTTGGCGACGGCGGTCACCAGCGCCAGCGTCGCCGGGTTGAACGCGGGCGCGGGCCCGCTGACGTTCAGCACCCCCAGCAGCCGCCCGTCGCGCGGATCGTGCAACGGGGCCGCCGCGCACGTCCAGGCGTGATGGGAGCGCACGAAGTGCTCGGCGGAGTGCACCTGCACCGGCCGGCGCTCCACCAGCGCCAGCCCGATGCCGTTGGTGCCCACCAGTTCCTCCGTCCAGGATGCCCCCACCTCGAAGCCCAGCCGGTCCGCGGACCTGCGCACCCCCGAGCTGCCCTCCCGCCACAGCACCCGGCCGTCCGTGTCCGTGACGGCGATCAGGTGGTGCACGGCGTCGGCCGCCTCCAGCAGTCCCTCGCGCAACTGCGGCAACAGCTCACCCAGCGGGGAGGTGTGGCGGCGGTGCTCCAGCTCCTCGGCCGAGATCAGCGGGACCGGCCGCCCGTTGTCCGGGTCCACGCCGTGCCGGCGCACCCGGTGCCACGACTCCCCGATCACCGGTCTGGGCCGCGCCGGGGGTCGTGAGCCGGCGAGGGCCGCCTCCCGGATGGCGGGAAGCAGCCCCGCGTCGATTGGTATGCGCTTCACGCTGCAATGGTGCCCGGACGAAGGCGCCCCGCGCCGGGGCATCCGCGATATTGCAACGCCATGCAACCATTGCGGCCGCCCTCGCTGCGGGCGGAAGGTGACGGTGAGCGGCCGGAGGGTGGTGCCGAGTCGGCGCAGCACCACCCTCCGCGGCCTCCCACCAGCGGTGTCCGTGCTTCCGTCCGCCGGGCCGCCGGATGAATCGACCCGCCCGCGGCCGATACGGTTAGGGCGTGCAGGCAGCAAAAGAACATTCGGCCCGGCAGGTCGGCCGGCTCCACAGGGCCAGGGCCCTGTACCGGAATGTCTCCAAACGCAGGATGACGTGGCTGCTCCTGAAGGACACCGTCAACTCCTGCATGGAGTACCGCGTCACCGGCCTCGCCGCGGAGGCCGCCTTCTTCACCCTCCTGTCGCTGCCGCCCCTGCTGCTCGGCCTCCTCGGCCTGCTCCGCTACCTGGACGACTGGACGGGCACCGACACCATCGGCGCCATCCAGCAGAACATCCTCACCGCCTCCGCGGCCGTCCTGTCGGACAAGGGCACCCAGGAGATCGCCCAGCCGCTGGTGCGCGAAGTCATCAGGATCGGCCGCCCGGACGTCATCTCGGTCGGCTTCGCCGTCGCCCTGTGGTCCGGCTCCCGGGCCGTCAACGTCTTCGTCGACACCATCACGATCATGTACGGGCTGGAGGGCAAGCGCGGCATCGTCAAGACCCGGCTGCTGGCCTTCCTCCTCTACGTCGTGGCGCTCGTCGTCGGGGCGGTGGCCCTGCCGCTGATGGTGGCCGGGCCCGAGGCGGTGGTGGACATCGTGCCGTGGAGCGCCGACGTCGTGCGCTTCCTGTACTGGCCCGTCGTCATCATCCTGTCCATCGCCTTCCTCACCACCCTCTACCACGTGTCCGTGCCGGTGCGCTCGCCGTGGGAGGAGGACATCCCCGGAGCGCTCGTCGCCCTCGCGATGTGGGTGCTCGGCAGCTTCCTGCTGCGCCTCTACCTGACGCACACGGTCGAGGGCGTCACCATCTACGCCTCGCTCGCCGCGCCCGTCGCCGTGCTGCTGTGGATCGGCGTCTCGGCCTTCGCGGTGCTCGTCGGCGCCGCGGTCAACGCCGCGCTGGACCGCGTCTGGCCGTCGGTCGCCACCGCCGCCGCCCGCGCCGAGGTCGACCGCCTGCGCGAGGCCGCCGCGGCCCAGGCGGCCGCCGAACGCGCCGCGCTGGCGTTGGTGCACGAGCTCGAGGACGATCCCTTCGAGGAGCCCGAGGACGACGGCGTCATAGGCCAGGACCGCGAACCCCCCTCGGAGTTCCCCGAGCGCTGGGCCCAGTTCCTCCCCCACGAGGACGTCCGCTCCCGCCTCCACAAACCGGAACACCAGCCCAAACACGCGAAGCCGAACCGACGCGACTAGAAATCCAGCCCGTCTGGGGGCACCTCCCAGCGGTAGCTGGGGGAGTTTGAGGACCGGGGTCCGGGGCGGAGCCCCGGTTACGGGAAGGGGCGGGGAGGGGAAAGAAAAACCCGTGGCGACTCGGCACCCGCCCCGCCTACGATCGCCCCGCACGCACAAAGAGTCCCCACAGGAGGTGAGTACGCGATGACTGTCACGGCAACGGGCACCGCCCGCACTCGGAAGCACGCTCATCCCACCTCCCTCCTGAAGGACCACTGTCTTGTCCGAGTTCCCCACCGCACACCCCCTCACCGCCTACGGCTGGGACGCGGGGTTCGCTGACAGCTTCGCCCCGCACGCCGCCGAGGGGCTCGTGCCCGGGCGGATCGTCCGCGTCGACCGCGGCCGCTGCGACCTCGTCGTCCCCGACGGCGACGGCGTCCGCACCGTGATGGCCGACACCGCGCTCGTCACCACCGGCGACCCGCTGAACATCATGTGCACCGGTGACTGGGTCGCCGTCGACCCCGCCGGGCGCTACGTACGGGCGCTGCTGCCGCGCCGCACGGCCTTCGTGCGGTCCACCTCCTCCAAGCGGTCCGAGGGCCAGGTCCTCGCCGCCAACGTCGACCACGCCGTCGTCGCCGTCTCCCTGGCCGTCGAGCTCGACCTCGGCCGGATCGAGCGGTTCCTGACCCTGGCCTGGGAGAGCGGCGCCGTACCGCTCGTCGTGCTCACCAAGGCCGACCTCGTCCCCGGGCCCGACGTCCTGGGCCATCTGATCGCCGACACCGAGGCCGCGTCGCCCGGGGTCCAGGTGCTGGCGGTCAGCGCAGAGACCGGCGACGGCGTCGACGTCCTCGCCGCGGTGCTGGCCGGCGGCACCTCCGTGCTGCTCGGCCAGTCCGGCGCCGGGAAGTCCACCCTCGCCAACGCTCTCGTCGGCGAGGACGTCCAGGCGGTGCAGGCCGCGCGCGACCGGGACGGCAAGGGGCGGCACACCACCACCACGCGCAATCTGCTGCCGTTGCCCGGCGGCGGCGTCCTCATCGACACCCCCGGCCTGCGCGGCGTGGGGCTGTGGGACGCCGAGGGCGGCGTCGCGCAGACCTTCTCCGAGATCGAGGCCCTCGCGGAGGACTGCCGCTTCCACGACTGCGGCCACGACGCCGAGCCGGGCTGCGCGGTCCTCGAAGCGGTCGCAGGCGGCGCACTGCCGCAGCGCCGCCTGGACAGCTATCGCAAGCTGCTCCGCGAGAACGCCCACATCGCGGCCCGTACCGACGCCCGGCTGCGGGCGGAGATGCGCCGCGAGTGGAAGCTGAAGATCACCGCCGGGCGGCACATCGCGGCCCACAAGCGGGGTGACATCCGCTAGCCGCACCCACCGGCCGCTCCACCACGGCATGGCCCTCGCCCCGGCGAGGGCCATGTCCGTTTTCCGCCAGTCCCGGCCCCGTGCGTACCGCAGACTGGAACGCATGACGGACCTCGCGAGACAGCTCGACGACTCCCGCTACCAGGCGGTGAGCAGCCGGGACGCGCGCTTCGACGGAGAGTTCTACTTCGCCGTGGCCACCACCGGCATCTATTGCCGCCCGAGCTGCCCCGCCGTGACCCCCAAGCGCGTCAACGTGCGCTTCTACCCCTCGGCGGCGGCCGCCCAGGGCGCTGGCTTCCGCGCCTGCCGCCGCTGCCGGCCCGACGCGGCCCCCGGCTCGGCCGAGTGGAACGTACGGGCCGACCTGGCCGGCCGCGCGGTGCGGCTGATCGGCGACGGCGTCGTCGACCGCGAAGGCGTCGAGGGCCTCGCCGACCGCCTCGGCTACAGCTCCCGCCACGTGCACCGCAGCCTCACCGAGGAACTGGGCGCGGGCCCCGTCGCCCTCGCCCGCAGCCGGCGCGCCCACACCGCCCGGGTGCTGCTGGAGACCACCGGCCTGCCGGTCACGGAGATCGCCTTCGCGGCGGGCTTCGCCAGCGTCCGGCAGTTCAACGACACGATCCGCGAGATCTACGCCCGCACCCCCAGCGAGCTGCGGGCCCGCCCCGCCCACCGCCGCACCGGCGACGGCGTGCCGGGCGGCATCCCGCTGCGGCTCGCCCACCGCGGCCCCTACGCCGCCCGCCAGGTCTTCGACTTCCTCCAGCGCCGCGCCATCACCGGCATCGAGGAGGTGCTCGGCGAGAGCGGCGCCCGCCGCTACCGCCGCACCCTGCGGCTGCCCTACGGCGCCGGCATCGCCGAGGTCCGCGAACCGCGGCCCGCCGGCTCCCGGAGCGGCGACTGGCTCGAGTGCCGGCTCCACCTCACCGACCCCCGCGACCTGTCGACGGCCGTGCAGCGCGTGCGACGGCTCTTCGACCTCGACGCCGATCCCTACGCCGTCGCCGAGCGGCTCGGCGCCGACCCCCGGCTGCGGCCCCTGGTCGCGGCCCGCCCGGGGCTGCGCTCGCCCGGCGCGGCGGACGCCGAGGAGCTGGCGGTACGGGCCGTGCTGGGCCAGCAGGTCTCGGTGGCCGCGGCCGCGCGGCTCGCCGGCACGCTGGTGGCCGCCTACGGAAAGCCGCTGGCCGCGCCCGACGGCGCCCTCACCCACGTCTTCCCCGAACCCGGCACGCTGGCCGGCGCCGCCCTCGACGAGCTGGGCATGCCGGACGCGCGCAGGCGCGCCCTGCGCACGCTGGCCGCCGCGCTGGCGGACGGCTCGGTCCGGCTCGACGCGGGCGTCGACCGGGACGCCGCCGAGCGCGAGCTGCTCGCCCTGCCGGGCATCGGCCCCTGGACGGCCGGCTACATCCGGATGCGGGCGCTCGGCGACCCGGACGTCTTCCTGCCGGGCGACGCGGGCGTACGCCACGGGCTCGCCGCGCTCGGCGCCACCGCGGGCGACGCCCGGGCCTGGCGGCCCTGGCGCTCGTACGCCCTGCACCACCTGTGGAACGCCCCCGGGCACACCCCGGACACCCCGAAGGACATCTGACATGCTCTACACCGACTTCGACAGCCCCCTCGGCCGGCTGCTCCTCACCGGCCTCCCCTCGGCCACCGCCCCCGGCGGGACGGCCATCGCCTCCCTCTCCGTACCGGGGCAGAAGAACGCCCCGACCGTGGAACCGGACTGGCGGCGCGAGCCGGCCGCGTTCGCGGAGGCACGACGGCAGATCGAGGCCTACTTCGCGGGGGACGCCCAGGACTTCACCCTCGAATACACCGTCCAGGGCACCGAGTTCCGCCGGAAGGTGTGGGACGCGCTGGACGCCGTCCCGTACGGCGCCACCACCAGCTACGGCGCGCTGGCCGCCCGCATCGGCGCACCGCGCGCCGCCGTGCGCGCCGTGGGCGGGGCGATCGGCGCCAACCCCCTGCTCGTGCTGAGGCCCTGCCACCGGGTGATCGGCGCGGACGGCTCCCTCACCGGCTACGCGGGCGGCCTGGAGCGCAAGCGGCTGCTGCTGGCGCTGGAGAACGCCCCGCTGTGAGCCGCCCGCGGCCGCGGGCCGCTCAGCCCGCGACCACCGCGCCGATCCATGCGCCCACCACCAGCAGGCAGGCGAACAGCTCGACGAGCACGCTGGTGCCCAGCGCCCGCATCACCGTCCGCGTGGACGCCCACGCCTCGCCGCGGCCGCCCAGCCGCTGCCGTTCCATGCCGTAGATCCCGGCCAGGAAGCCCGGCACCGCACCGAGCAGCGGAACGACGAAGAAGCCGGCTATCCCGGCCGCGCCCGCCACCAGGAAGGCGCGGCGGGTGATGCCCGCGCCCTTGAGCCGGCGCGGCGGCAGCAGCCGGATCACGGCCTGGTCCAGCAACAGCACACCGGTCGCCCCGGCCAGCACGGCCCAGGCCAGGGCGGTGCCGGCGGCCGTCGACCACCACAGGATCCCGGCCCAGACGATCAGCGGTCCGGGCACGCCCGGAGTCACCACACCGAGCAGTCCGAGCAGCATCACGAGGCCGACGAGGAGCAGCTGCCAGGTCCCCATGGACCCAGGTTGCCGGAACGCGGCCGGTGGCGCCCCCGGGCGATTGCGGCCACGCGGGCCGATACCTTTCCCCTCCCGGCGCCGGCCCGGTACGTCAGGGGCGCGTGGTCCAGCCGTGCTCGGCCGCGTGCCAGCCCAGCTGCAGCCGGGTGGTCACCCCGGCGAGCTCCATCAGCCGCTTGACCCTGCGCTGCACGGTGCGCAGGCCGAGGCCGAGCTGCTTGGCGACGCTGGCGTCGGTCAGGCCGGCCAGCAGCAGCGCCAGCACGTCGAGGTCGGTGGCGTCGGGGCCGGCCGCGGCGCCCCCGCAGCCGGCGCCGGGCACGCCGGGGCGCAGCGGGCGGCCCTCGTGCCAGACGTCCTCGAAGAGGTCGACCAGGAAGTCCAGCAGCCGGCCGTCGTGGACGACGAGGGCGGCGGCCCCGTCGGTGCCGCAGGTCAGGGGCAGCAGGGCGACCCGGCGGTCGGCGATGACCAGTTCGGCGGGTATGCGGTCGACCACCCGCAGGCGCCCGCCGCGCCCGCCGTCCGGCACGAGGGCGACCGGGTGTTCGACGACGGTGCGGTGAGGCACCGCGCCGGCGCCGTCCGGAACGGCGCCGCGGGGTCTCTCCGTCAACGCCCCGGGTCTGCCCGTCAACATGGCGCACACCTCGTCCACCGCGCCGAGCCGTAGTCGCAGCAGTCGCCGGGCGACCGCTTCGACGCCCGTCACCACCTCCACCGGACTTCCGCCGACGGGCCGTTCCACCCGTCTTTCCCCGTGTGCCGCCTGCCGGATGGCGTCCACACCCATGGCACCGAGCATGCGCGACTCCCCTCCCCGTCCCCACAACCGCGTTGCGCCTCGGGACATCATCCCTGGGGTGGTGTTCGCCGTGCACTCTTCCCGTATGCCCCGCAGTGTGGACAATAAGGGCATGAGTCAGCAGGGGGACCATTACGCCGAACAAGAGGACGCCTGGTGGCGCGAGTTGTACGGCAGGAGTGAACCCGACACGGGAGCGGTCGCCGGCGACAGCCTCGACGAGAGATTCTCCTCCGCCTCGGCGGTGGTCGGGCCCGAACCGGCACGGCCGAGGGCCGAGCCCAAGCGGCCGCGCGTCGCCGAGCCGCCGGGCCGGCCCGACCAACGCGTGCTGCCCGGGCCGCCGTCCGCCTCTCCGTCCGGGCTCTCGCCCGCCCTCTCGCGCGGGGTGCCGCGGCAGACCAAGCGCTGGGTCGCGCCCGCCAACGGCTCCCTGCCCGTCCCCGCCGACCCGGCCGGACCGCGGCCCCCGGCCCCGCCCCCCGGCGCCGGCGCCTGCGAACCGCGCCCGCCCGTCGGCCCGGACCTGATCCCCGAGGGCCCGCCGCCCCCCGATCCCCGCACCCGGGTCTGCCCGCCGCCCCCGCCGGCGCCGGGGGCCGTCGACGTGCCGGACGTACCCCGGGCCCCGCAGGATCCCGAGGCGTCCCCGCCCCCGCAGGCGCCGGAGGCCTCCGGGATCGCCCGGGGCGGCGCACGCCAGGCCAGGGCAGCGAGGGAGGCCCGCGAGGCCGCGGAGGCCGGGGAAGCGCTCGAGATCAGGGAGGCCCGGGACGTCACTGGCTTCACCGACGTCACCGGCTTCACGGACCTCACCGACCTCGCCGACTTCTCCGAGGCGGCCGGAGCCCTCGACACCGCCGAGATGTCCGAGGTCCCCCCACCGCGCACCGCACCCGCGCGCAGGAACGGAACACGGCTGCGCGCCGCCGAGTTCGTCGGCCGGCGGCCGCCCACCTACGAGGCCGAGCCGACCGCCTGGCCGCCCGCCGACCCGGGCGCGCTCGAGGACCTCGTGCCCGACACCGTGCTCGACGGCGCACGCTACGGCTCCATGGTCCTGCGGGCCGTCTCGCTGCGCGGCGACTCCGCGCGCTACCGCGGCGAGCCCCGCCGCGACGCCCTGCTCACCGCCCGCTTCGGCACGGGGGAGGACGCACTGCTCCTGGTCGCCCTGGCGAGCGGCGCCCGTGCCGCGGAGGGCGCTCACCGCGCGGCGCGCGAGGTCTGCGAATGGATCGGCGGCGCGGTGGGGCGCAGCCACGCCCGGCTCGCCGAGGACATCCACGCGGGCCGCCGCGACGAGCTGAAGTCCGGACTGCACCGGCTCACCGACCGCACCTACGGGCGGTTGCGCGTCCGCGCGGGCGAACTGGGCCTGCGCCCGGCCGAGTACACCGCGAGCCTGCGCTGTCTGCTGCTGCCCGCCGACGTCCGCTGCCGCACCCGGGTCTTCTTCGGCGTCGGCGTGGGCGGCCTCTTCCGGCTGCGCGACGGATCCTGGCAGGACCTGGACCCGGAGCCGCACGAACCGGAGCCGACGGGCGAGCCCGTCGTCGGCTACGGCGCGGGTGACCGGATCACGGTGGACCTGGGCATCCCCACCCCCGGCATCACCCCCGTGATAGACCCCGCCGACGTGCCCAGCGAACCCTTCCGCTTCCGGGCGTCGGTCGCGCGGCCCGGCGATGCCCTGCTGCTGTGCACCGCGGGGCTCGCCGACCCCCTGCGCGGTGAGCCGGAGCTGGGGGTACGGCTCGCCGAGCGGTGGGCGCGCGAGGAGCCGCCGGGGCTCGCCGAGTACCTCGCCGACGTCCAACTGCGCGTCAAGGGCTACGCCGACGACCGCAGCGCCTGCACCGTCTGGGAGGGATAGAGCCGGGCACCTGTGGGGCGCGGAGCGGCGCTCAGAACCCCGTGGCGCCGTCGATGCGCTCGCGGAGCAGGTCGGCATGGCCGTTGTGGCGGGCGTACTCGGCTATGAGCTTGACCAGGACGACCCGCAGGGAGATCGGCTTCCCGGTCGCGACGACCCGGCCCGTGGCGTCCAGCGACGGCGTGGCGGCGACGATCTCGCGGGCCCGCTCGCACTCCGCCCGCCATACCGCGAGGGCTTCGGCGGGATCGCCGTCCAGCGACGCGAAGTCCTGGTCCGGATCGTCGTCCGAGTAGTACAGAACGGGCACGTCCTCGCCCGCGAACTGCGTGCGGAACCACCAGCGTTCCACCCCGGCCAGGTGCCGGATCAGGCCGTGGAGGCTCAATCCGGAGGGCGGAACGCCCTTGTCGGAGAGGCGCTCCGGGGCGACGCCCGAGCATTTGAGCGCGAAGGTCTCGCGGTGCCAGTCGAGGAACGCGGTCAGGACCTCGCGCTCGTCGCCGGTCGTGGGCAGCTCGGGACGGGATCCGTCGCGCCAGCCCGGGGCGTAGTTCTCTGCTGGAATCTCGGTCATGCGGCGAGTCTCGCAGGGGGCACTGACATTCGGCGCCGCCCGCCGCCCGGCAGGCCCCTGGCAGCTATTCGCGAAGGGCACAAGAGGCGCCCCCATGCCGGTCATATAACCATGTTGATGCGTCAACAGGCGTCGATTCAGCCGGTGCGGGGCATGCATTTGCCGTGAGCCTGTTCGATGCCGGGGCGCCGGGGAGGGGTCGGGGCGGCGAAGGATGAAGCGGCGGACTGCACACTGGGTGGGCGCGGAGCGGCGCGAGGGCAGGGGAGGGTCCGCCGAGGGCATCGCTCAGGAGGCGGCGGGGGAAAGCGATCCGGTGGCCACGGGGCGGTGCTGGGAGAGACGGCTCCGGCGCAAGGAACTGACGGCCGTCGCGGAGGTACGCTCGGGGCTGCGCGAGCTGCTGGCCCGATGGGGCGGCCCCGGGCGGGCGGACACCGCCGAACTGCTGGTGAGCGAGCTGGTGACCAACGCGCTCGTGCACACCGACGGCGGAGCGGTGGTCACGGCCAGGTTCACCGGCGGCCCGGAGGCGCCCGAGAAGGGCCGGTTGCGCGTGGAGGTGCGGGACTTCCTCTCCCGGCACCCGACGCTGCGCCCGCCCCCGGCCGGCTCCGCGCGCGACAACGGCACCGCCGGCCCTCCGGGGCCCGGGGCGACCGCCACCTCCGGGCGCGGGCTGCTGCTGGTGCACGCCCTGGCGGACGGCTGGGGCGTGCGGGCCCACGGGGTGGGCAAGGCCGTGTGGTTCGAGCTGGACGCGCAAGAGCCCTGAGCCGGTCGTGTGCGACGGCTCAGGGCTCCTGGACGGTGGACGTCAGCCGAACTGGCGCTCGATCTGGGCCAGTTTGGCCTCCAGCGAATCGAGTCGCGGGATGGCCTGGGTGTCGTCCTCGGCGGTGAGGTCGATGGGGTCTGGCTTGCCCACCGCCTGCAGTGGGCGGGAGCGTACCGGAAGCTGACCCGGCTCGACTATGGAGGGATCCGACCCCGCTTGCGAGCCGATCTGGGCGGGCTGCGCGGCCGACGGCATGGCGGGCCCGGTGACGTCGACCTGCCGGCCGCCGCGGGCGCGGCCCCATACGCGGTGCTGCCGGTTGTACGCCTTGATGCGGGCCCGTTCCAGCTTGCCCGCCTCCCTCCGGCGCATCCGGTGCTGTGCTTGCTGACGTTTGTCCTCGCGGACCTCCTCCACGGCTTCGTCCAGCGTGCGCACGCCTTCGAGGAGCATCAGCGACCAGGCGCCGAAGGTCTCGCGCGGCGCCCGCAGCCAGCGCACTATGCGGATCTGGGGCAGGGGACGAGGTACGAGCCCCTGTTCGCGCAGCGCTGCCCGGCGGGTCTGCTTGAGCGCCCGGTCGAAGAGCACCGCGGCCGACAGCGACATGCCGGCGAAGAACTGCGGAGCCCCCGCGTGGTCCAGGCCCCTCGGGGCGTGCACCCAGTTGAACCAGGCGGCCGCGCCGGCGAAGGTCCACACCAGCAGCCGGGAGCCGAGCGCGGCATCGCCGTGACTCGCCTCGCGCACCGCCAGCACCGAACAGAACATCGCGGCACCGTCGAGGCCGAAGGGCACCAGGTATTCCCAGCCGTCCGTCAGTCCCAGATTCTGCTGGCCGAATCCGACCAGGCCATGGAAGGACAGGGCCGCGGCGACCGCGGCGCAGCAGAAGAGAAGTACGTACGAGGCGCTGCCGTAAATGGCCTCCTTGCGGCGTCTGCGCTCCTCGTTGCGCTCCCAGGAGTCCGTGCCGGCCGCTGTGTCCTCCGAGCCGGATTGCCGGCCGCGCGCGTACACCGTCACCGCCACCACTGCCCCGATGAGTGCCACGGCACTGGGGAGCACCCAATTCAGCGGTATGTCGGTCACTCTCATCTTGCGTCCCTTGCGTGCAGTACGGTTTCGCGCGCCATCCTGACGGAATCGGGCCGTACGCCAAGGGGTTTCGCAGCAACTCACCGCGAATGGACGGCAAGGATATACGGAGAGCGACGATGAATTTCGAACGCCCCCCAGGTAAAAGGTCATTGAGTTCTAATCAATCCACCCTATCGGGTGGCTTAGGTGATTCACTGCGCTGACAGGCGCTCGATGCGGTCGGCATCGCTGGTGCGCGGGCAGGTGACGCAGGTGTCGTCGGGACGCAGGGTGTAGAAGAAACAGCAGCTCGCGCGGTCGCGGGTGGGCCACGACTCGCCCCGGGGACCGGTCAGTTCACGGAAGGCGGCGCCCCCGACGTACGGTGCCGTGGCCCCCGGCAGCAGCAGCCCCAGTTCGTGCCGTGCGCGCTCCTCCTCGCCGAGCAGCCGGCCCACGTGCCACAGGCCCTCGGCGACCTCGTCCGTCGCCATGCCCCACAGGGCCCGCGCCCCGCGCCGCATGCGCGGCCTGAAACCCTCCAGCACGGGCGCCAGGTGTGCGGCCACCGCCGAGCGCACCTCCGCGCGCAGCGCCTCGGCGTCCGCCACGGGCCGGGCCCCCGGCAGCGCCGCGGCCGGGTCGCCGGGCAGACAGGCGAACTCCCCGGCCTCGGCGGTGATCCGCCCGGTGCTCCGGTGGAACGACACGGCCCCCGCCGGCAGCCGGGGCACGCGCCGGTGCAGGAACCAGGGGAGGGTGATCAGCAGGCACGCGTGCCACGCGTAGCGGTGCAGCCCGAACGAGGCGACGACGTCGGGGCGGGCCCGCTGCCCGTAGTCGCGCAGCACCTGTGCTTCGTCCCACGCGAGGAACGCGTCGAGCTCGGCGCCGCCCGCCGCGATCCCCGCGGCGCTCACCCAGCCCTTGCCGCGCCGTGGGGGACCGGACAGCACGGTCAGCGCCGGCAGGGCCTCCTTCAGCCGGGCGTACGCGGCCGCGAAGGGGGAGGCGGCCCGGGGGCCGTACGAGAGCGGGGCAGCCGAGGCAGCGGACATGCGAGGACCACCGAATCTCGATCGTTAACAGGTAAGGCTTACCTTACCCGTGCTGCCCGGGGTTTGAACTGCAGGAGGGGCCGCCTATCGTTCCGAATGACACCAGGAGGACCCCAATGGAGCAGGGCAGACCCCACGGCACGGGAGTACGGCCGGGCATCGCCGTCCCCGCACAGGCCACGTCGTCCGCGCGGGGGGAGCACACCCACGACGCGAGCGAGTACGACTACGGGCGCGCGGCCCGGCCCGCGCGCCGGGTCCCGCAGCGGTACTCCGTGCGGGGACAGGTCCTCGACGCCCTGCGCAAGGCGCTCGTCAGCGGGGAGCTCGTACCGGGCGAGGTCTACTCGGGCCCCGCGCTCGGCGAGCGGTTCGGGGTGTCGGCCACGCCCGTCCGCGAGGCCATGCAGCAGCTGGCCCTCGAGGGCGCGGTCGAGGTGGTCCCCAACCGCGGCTTCCGCGTCACCAGCCGCACCCCGCGCGACGTGGCCGAGCTCGCCGAGGTCCGCGCGCTCCTCGAGGTCCCCGCCCTGCTGCGGATGGCCCGGACCGTGCCGGCCGGGCGCTGGTGCGAGCTGCGGCCGCTGGCCGAGACCGCGGCCGTGGTGGCGGCGGGCGGCGACCGGGCCGCGTACGCGGAGGCGGACCGGGCCTTTCACCGGGCGCTGTTCGCCCTGGGGGGCAACCAGCAGCTGGTGCTCGTCGCCGACGAGCTGCACCGGCGGGCGCAGTGGGCTGCGCCGCGGGAGCGGGGCGAGGGGCTTGTGGCCGATGCGGCCGAGCATCTGCGGCTGCTCGACGCGCTGGCCGCGCGGGACCTCGCGGCGGTGGAGGCCCTTGCCGCGAGGCACTGCGGAGTCCGCCCCTGACGGACGGGCTGAATTTCAGCCCGTCCGGGGGCAACCTCCCAGCGGTAGCTGGGGGAGTTTGAGGACCAGGGTCCGGGGCGGAGCCCCGGTTCAAGGCAGGCGCTTCGCCAGCCAGGCCGGGACGCCGCCCAGGAGGCGGACCAGGCGGCGGGCCTCCTCGCGCAGGCGGGCCGCCTCCTCGGCGTCCGGCAGCACCGCCGCCAGCGAGGCCAGCGCCGGGGCGATCCCGACCAGATAGCCCAGCTCCTCCCGGATGCGCAGCGATTCGGCGAAGCCGTGCCGTGCCTCGGCGAGCTCGCCGTCGTGCTCGGCCATCGCCGCCACATGCCGCCAGGTGAACGAGAGCAGCAGCTGGTGGCCCTGGGCCGTGGCGCCCGTATGCGCCCGCTGGAAGGCGGCGGTCGCGTCGGAGGGGTTGTCGGAGAGGTGCTGGGCGATCAGGCCCCGCCGGAAGTCCAGCAGCGGCCGCGTCGGTGAGCGCGGTGTGAGCAGGGCCGCCGCGCGGCCCAGGGCGGACCGTGCCTCGTCGGCCCGGTCACGTACGCCCAAAAGAGTGGCCGCGTACGCGAGGTGACCGCGTTCGCAGGCCGCCGCGCCGCGTTCCTCGTCGTCCGTGGCCAGGGCCTCCGCCGACCGGAGCGAATCCTCGGCGGCCGCCCAGCCCTCGGAGGTGAACATGCACCGTTCGACGAGGATCGCCGTGCGGTGCAGCGCCGGGCCGGCCTCGGTCGCCGCGCGCGGGGCGAGCAGCGCGGCCGCGTCGTCCCAGCAGGCCCGCGAACGCAGCCGCCACACGGCGCGGACGAGCGGATCTTCCCCCAGCGGATCCAGTGGTTTCCGTGGTCCCGGTGGCTCCGACAACCCAGAATTCCGCATGGCGGTGTCCGCCACAGTGCCCTCCCCAAGCGCGCCGTCGAGCTGGAAGCCTGCTCCGATCACAGCACGAAGGCACGGGCGCGGCCAAGGGTCAGGTGTGAAGCAATTCACAAACCCGGGGGCCCGTACGCCGGAAGGGTGGCCGCCGAGGCGCCCGCGACTCGTGGTGACGGGCGCAGGCTACCCAAGATCGAACCGTTCCATGAGCGGCGATCCGGGGCCCGTGGTGCGCGCGCGGCGGCCTGATATTCCGTCAGCTCATGCGCAGTGCCAGGAAGAAGTCCAGCTTGTCCTCCAGGCGGGACAGGTCGCGCCCGGTCAGCTGCTCGATGCGGCCCACCCGGTACCGCAGCGTGTTCACGTGCAGATGCAGGCGGGTCGCACAGCGCGTCCAGGAGCCGTCGCAGTCCAGGAACGCCTCCAGCGTCGGGATCAACTCCGCGCGGTGCCGGCGGTCGTAGTCGCGCAGGGGGTCCAGGAGGCGGGCGGTGAAGGCGCGCCGGACGTCGTCGGGGACGAAGGGCAGCAGAAGGACGTGCGAGGCCAGCTCCTGGTGGCCCGCCGCGCAGACCCGGCCCGGCCGGGCGGCGGCCACGCGGCGTGCGTGCCGGGCCTCCTCCAGGGCGCCGCGCAGGCCCTCCGCCGAGTGGACGGCGGCGCTGACGCCGAAGGTCAGGCGCCCGTCGTCGGCGAGGCCCTGGGCCAGCGGGTCACGGACGGCCGCGAGGAGCGTGTCGGCGTGCAGGCTCGGCACGGCCGGCTCCTCGGCCCCGGTGAGCACGGCCGGCAGCGGCACGAGCGCCACGGCCTCGTCGCCCGTATGGGCGACGGCGATGCGGTCGGAGGGCTCGGGACCGGACGCGTCCGGGTCGACCAGCACCTCCTCCAGCAGCGCCTGGGCCACCGGCCCGCCGGGGATGTCGCCGCCCTCCCACTCGACGCGCGCCACGACGACCTGCCAGTGCGGGGCCGTGCCCAGCCCGGGCAGCAGCACGGGCGCGGCCACCCGCAGCCGGGCCGCGATCTCGGCGGGCGCGGCACCCGCCTGGACCAGTTCGAGGACCTCCTGGGCGAGCCGGCGCCGCACCGTACGGGCCGCGTCCCGGCGGTCCCGCTCGACGGCGATCAGCTGGGTGACCCCGTGCAGCAGGTCGAGCCGCTCCTCGGGCCAGTCCCCGGCGTCCGCCTCGACGGCCAGCAGCCAGTCCGACAGCACCGTCTCGCGCACGTCCCGGGCGGACGCGGCGCGGCCGCTGCTGCGAATGGGGAACAGGGAGTACGTGCTGCCGGCCGCCGTCACCCGGTGCGGGCCGCGCCGGCCCGTGCGCGCGGCGGCCAGGTGCTCCCCCGCCAGGGCGGCGCCGACGGCGGCGGGCAGGCCGGGGCCGGAGTCCGCCAGCGAGGAGCCGGCGATCTGCCGGCCGGTGGGGGACAGCACCCAGGCGCGCAGGTCCAGGTCGGAGCCGAGCAGGTCCAGCACGACCTCCGGGCCGCCGCCCGCCGGGCCGCCCGTCATCAGGCGGCGGTGCCGGTCCACGACGGCCGCCAGGTCGCCCGCCCGCTCGCTGGAGACCTGCCGCACGACGTGCTCGGTGATGGAGGCGAAGGAGACCTTCTCGTTCACCGAGAACAGCGGCATCCGGTGCCGGGCACAGGCCTCGATCAGGTCGTCCGGCGTCGAGGCGATCTCCGCCTCGCCCGCGGCGAGCCCGGCCACCCCCGCGGCCGTCAGGATGCGGACGAACCGTTCCGAGTCCTCCGGCTCCCGCCGCCACGCGAGCCCGGTGAGCACCAGCTCGCCGCCGGAGAGGTAGCGGCTGGGGTCGCGCAGGTCGGTGGTCATCACGCCGCGGACGGTGCGGTCCAGCTCATCCTCGCCGCCGAGCAGCCGAAGGCCCAGGGCATCGGTCTCCAGCAGTGCGCGCAGCCGCATCGTCGTCGCCGCCGATCTGTCTTCTTGTAACCAGTGGAATGCAGTGAGGTTTCTGAACCCCGTCTTTCGTTCGAATCTACAAGACAGGGGCCCTGGCCAGCCAACCGCTTCATGTTTTCGGTGACTGCACCGGCGGGTCCGTACGTCGCTCTACTGGGCCCACGCCGCGAGAAACCGTCCCGGAACAGCCAAGAACGACCCCGCCGCAGCCCCCCTCGAGAAGAGACATCTCATGGACTTCCTGCGCCCCGCCAGCTGGGAGGAGGCTCTGGCCGCGAAGGCCGAGCACCCCACAGCCGTGCCCATAGCGGGCGGCACGGACGTGATGGTCGAGATCAACTTCGACCACCGCCGACCGGAGTACCTGCTGGACATCAACCGCATCGGCGAACTCCACACGTGGCAGACCGGCGAGCATCACGTCCGCCTCGGCGCCGCCGTCCCGTACACCCGCATCCTCGAGGACCTGCGCACCGAGCTGCCCGGCCTCGCGCTGGCCGCCCACACCGTCGGCTCCCCGCAGATCCGCAACCGCGGCAGCGTCGGCGGCAACCTCGGCGCCGCCTCCCCGGCCGGGGACAGCCACCCGGCGCTGCTGGCGGCGGGCGCCGAGGTGGAGGCCGCCTCGGTGCGCGGCACCCGCATGATCCCGGTCGAGGAGTTCTACACCGGCGTCAAGCGCAACGCGCTCGCGCCCGACGAGCTGATCAGGGCCGTGCACATCCGCAAGGCCACCGGACCGCAGCAGTTCTCCAAGGTCGGCACCCGCAACGCCATGGTCATCGCCGTGTGCGCCTTCGGCATCGCCCTGCACCCCGGCAGCCGCACCGTGCGCACCGGCATCGGCTCGGCCGCGCCCACGCCCGTACGGGCCCGTGTGGCGGAGGAGTTCCTGGCCGCCGCGCTGGAGGAGGACGGCCTGTGGGACTCCGGCCGGCCCATCGCGCCGGCCACGGCCGGGGAGTTCGGCCGGCTGGCGGCCGGCGCCTGCAGTCCCATCGACGACGTGCGCGGCAGCGCCGCCTACCGCAGGCGCGCCGTCGCCGTCATGGCCCGCCGCACGCTGGGCTGGGTCTGGGACGCCTACCGGGGAAGCGAAGGGAGGGGAGCACTGTGCGCGTGAACTTCACCGTCAACGGCCGGTCCCAGGAGGTCGACGACGTATGGGAGGGCGAGAGCCTGCTGTACGTCCTGCGCGAGCGCGTCGGCCTGCCGGGCTCGAAGAACGCCTGCGAGCAGGGCGAGTGCGGCTCCTGCACCGTCCGCCTCGACGGCGTCCCGGTCTGCGCGTGCCTGGTGGCCGCCGGCCAGGCCGAGGGCCGCGAGGTGGTCACCGTCGAGGGCCTCGCCGCCCGCGCCGGGGCACCCGAGGGGCAACTCGCCCCGGTCCAGCAGGCGTTCGTCGACGCCGGCGCCGTCCAGTGCGGCTTCTGCACCCCCGGCCTCCTGGTCGCCACCGACGAGCTGCTGGAGCGCAACCCCGGCCCCTCCGACGCCGACATCCGCGAGGCCCTCTCGGGCAACCTGTGCCGGTGTACGGGCTACGAGAAGATCCTCGACGCCGTGCGCCTGGCCGCCGCCCGCGCCGCAGAGGCGGCCCGGTCATGAACGAGGTGACGCGCACCCCCACCGCCCTCACCCAGGGCAGCCGCACCCCGGGCGGCATCGGCGAGTCCACCCCGCGCCCGGACGGCACCCTCAAGGTCACCGGCGAGTTCGCCTACGCCTCCGACCTGTGGCACGAGGACATGCTGTGGGGCTTCACCCTCCGCAGCCCCCACGCCCACGCGCGGATCCGCTCCGTCGACGTCTCCGCCGCCCTCGCCACGGCGGGCGTCCATGCCGTCATGACGCACGACGACCTCCCCGCCGCGACCCGCTACGGGCTGGAGATCCAGGACACCCCCGTCCTCGCCGACGGCGTCGTCCGCCACCACGGCGAACCGGTGGCCCTCGTCGCCGCCGACCACCCCGAGACCGCCCGCCGCGCCGCCGCCAAGATCAAGGTCGACTACGAGCAACTGCCCGTCGTCACCGACGAGGAGAGCGCCACCGCCCCCGGCGCCCCGGTCCTCCACCCCGGCCGCACGGACGACCACGCCCCGCACGTCCCGCACCCCAACATCGTCCACCGCCAGCCCGTCGTCCGCGGCGACGTGGCCGCCGCCCGGGCCCGCGCGGACGTCGTCGTCAGCGGCGAGTACACGATGGGCATGCAGGACCAGGCATTCCTCGGCCCCGAGTCGGGCCTGGCCGTCCCCGCCGAGGACGGCGGCGTCGACCTCTACATCGCCACCCAGTGGCTCCACGCCGACCTGCGCCAGATCGCGCCCGTCCTCGGCCTGCCCGAGGACAAGGTCCGCATGACCCTCTCCGGCGTCGGCGGCGCCTTCGGCGGCCGCGAGGACCTCTCCATGCAGGCCCATGCCTGCCTGCTCGCCCTGCGCACCGGCCGGCCCGTGAAGATCGTCTACAACCGCTTCGAGTCCTTCTTCGGGCACGTCCACCGCCACCCCGCCCGCCTGCGCTACGAACACGGCGCCACCCGCGAGGGCAAGCTCACCCACATGACGTGCCGCATCGTGCTGGACGGCGGCGCCTACGCCTCCTCCTCCCCGGCCGTCGTCGGCAACGCCGCCTCGCTCTCCGCCGGCCCCTACGTCATCGACGACGTCGACATCGAGGCGGTCGCCCTCTACACCAACAACCCGCCCTGCGGGGCGATGCGCGGCTTCGGCGCCGTCCAGGCGTGCTTCGCCTACGAGGCGCAGATGGACAAGCTGGCCGCCGCGCTGGGGATGGACCCGGTGGAGTTCCGCCGCCTCAACGCCATGTCGCAGGGCTCGACCATGCCCACCGGTCAGGTCGTCGACTCGCCCGCGCCCGTCGCCGAACTCCTGCGCCGCGTCAAGGCGATGCCGCTGCCGCCGCAGCGGCAGTGGGAGAGCGCCGGCGGCGCCCCCGACATCCGTGCGCTGCCGGGCGGGCTGTCCAACACCACCCACGGCGAGGGCGTGGTCCGGGGCGTCGGCTACGCGGTCGGCATCAAGAACGTCGGCTTCTCCGAGGGCTTCGACGACTACTCCACCGCCCGCGTCCGGCTGGAGGCGGTGGCCGGCGAGCCCGTCGCCACCGTCCACACCGCCATGGCGGAGGTCGGCCAGGGCGGCGTCACCGTGCACGCCCAGATCGCCCGCACCGAACTGGGCGTCGCCCGCGTCACCATCCACCCGGCCGACACCCGTGTCGGCTCCGCCGGCTCCACCTCCGCCTCCCGCCAGACCTACGTCACCGGCGGCGCCGTCAGATGCGCCTGCGAGGCCGTGCGGGAGCGGGTGCTGGAGCTGGGGCGGGCCAAGTTCGGCACGTACCACCCGGCGTGGGCGTCGGCCGAACTCCTGCTGGAGGGCGGCAAGGTCGTCACCGACGGCGGCGAGGTCCTCGCCGAGCTCGCGGACGTCCTCGAGGACGGCTGCGTGGACATCGAGCGGGAGTGGCGGCACCGCCCCACCGAGCCCTTCGACCTGCGCACCGGCCAGGGCTTCGGGCACGTCCAGTACTCCTTCGCCGCCCACCGCGCGGTCGTCGAGGTCGACACCGAGCTGGGCCTGGTCAAGGTCGTCGAGCTGGCCTGCGCCCAGGACGTCGGCAAGGCCCTCAACCCGCTCTCCGTCGTCGGCCAGATCCAGGGCGGCAGCACCCAGGGCCTGGGCCTCGCGGTCATGGAGGAGATCGTGGTCGACCCGGCCACCGCGAAGGTCCGCAACCCCTCCTTCACCGACTACCTGATCCCCACCATCCTCGACACCCCCGCCCTCCCCGTCGACGTGCTCGAACTCGCCGACGACCACGCCCCGTACGGCCTGCGCGGCGTCGGCGAGGCGCCCACGCTCTCCTCGACACCCGCCGTCGTCGCGGCCGTCCGCCAGGCCACGGGCCTGGCCCTGGACCGCGTCCCGGTCCGCCCGGAACACCTCACGGGCACCTGACCCCCGCGGCGCCGTCATCCGTTTCGTCTCGGGCCGTCCCCCGGGTCGTGCAGCCCCCACCGGACCCTGGAGCAGGCACCATGACCCACGCACCCGCCCGGCACCCCACGGCGGCGGGCTCGCGCCCGCCCGCCGGACGGTCCCGGCTCGACCGCTACTTCCACATCACCGAACGGGGGTCGACGCTCGCGCGCGAAGTGCGCGGCGGCATCACCACCTTCATGGCGATGAGCTACATCCTGCTGCTCAACCCGCTGATCCTCTCCGGTCCCGACGCGGCGGGGCACACCCTGGGCCGGGCCGGGCTGATCACGGCCACCGCCTGCGCCGCGGCGGCCTGCACGCTGCTGATGGGGCTGGTCGGCAAGGTGCCGCTGGCGCTGGCGGCCGGGCTGGGTGTCTCGGGGGTGGTCTCGACCCAGGTCGCACCCCATATGACATGGCCCCAGGCGATGGGCATGTGTGTGATCTACGGTGTGGTGATCATGCTGTTGGTGCTCACCGGGCTGCGCGAGCGCGTCATGAACGCCATTCCCCTGGCGCTCAAGCACGCCATCACCATGGGCATCGGCATGTTCATCGCCCTGATCGGCCTGGTGAAGGCCGGCTTCGTGCACGCCTCCAAGGCCGGCGGCCCGGTCACGCTGGGACCGGCCGGCGAGCTGGCCGGCTGGCCCGTGCTGCTCTTCTGTGTGACGCTGCTGCTGATCTTCATGCTGCAGGCACGCGAGGTGCCCGGGGCGATCCTCATCGGCATCGTCGCGGGCACCGTGCTCGCGGTCGTCGTCAACGCCGTCGCCGGCCCGGACCCCCGCACCTGGCAGAACGGCGCACCCGAACTGAAGGGCGGCGTCGTCTCCATGCCCGACTTCTCGCTCTTCGGGAAGGTGGAGTTCGGCGGCTGGGACGCGGTGGGCGGAGTGACCGTCGGCATGATCGTCTTCACGCTGGTGCTGGCCGGCTTCTTCGACGCCATGGCCACCATCATCGGCGTGGGCACCGAGGCCGGCCTCGCCGACGAGCGGGGCCGGATGCCCGGACTGAGCAGGGCGCTGCTCGTCGACGGCGCCGGCGGCGCGATCGGCGGCGCGACGGGGGCCTCGGGGCAGACGGTCTTCATCGAGTCCGCGACGGGGGTGGGCGAGGGCGCCCGCACCGGACTGTCCTCCGTCGTCACCGGGCTGTTCTTCGCCGCGTGCCTGTTCTTCACCCCGCTCACCCGCATCGTCCCCGGCGAGATCGCCGCGGCGGCCCTGGTGGTGATCGGCGCCATGATGATGAGCCACGCCCGGCACATCGACTGGACGGACCGGGCGGTCGCGATCCCGGTCTTCCTCACCGTGGTGTTGATGCCGTTCACTTATTCGATCACCGTGGGAGTCGGCGGCGGCGTCATCGCCTACACGGCCATCAAGGCCGGGCAGGGCAGGTGGCGCGAGCCGGGCGCCTTCATGTGGCTCCTGAGCGTGGTCTTCGCGGGCTACTTCGCCCTGCACCCCATCGAGCACTGGCTCGGCGTGAAGTGACATGAGACCGAGGAGAGTAGGGCCGCTGTGCTGGACATCGCCGGGGAACTGCACCGCTGGTGCGCGGAAGGACATGACTTCGCGGTGGCCACCGTCGTGGCCGTGCGGGGCAGCGCGCCCCGGCAGCCGGGCGCGGCGCTGGCCGTCGACACGGACGGCACGGCGGTCGGCTCGGTCTCCGGAGGGTGTGTGGAGGGCGCGGTGTACGAACTGTGCCGGCAGGCCCTCGCGAGCGGCGAGCCGGCGCTGGAGCGCTTCGGCTACTCCGACGAGGACGCCTTCGCGGCCGGTCTGACGTGCGGCGGCGTCATCGACGTCCTGGTGGTGCCGGTACGGGCCGGGGCGCCCCAACGCCCCGTACTGGCCGCCGCGTCGGCCGCCGCCGCCCGGGGGGAGGCCGCCGCGCTCGCCCGCGTGGTGTCCGGGCCGCCCGGCACCCCGGGCCGCGCCCTGCTCGTACGGGCCGACGGCACCGTCACCGGCGGCCTCGGCGGCGGCGCGGCCCTGGACCGCTCGGCGGCGGCCGAGGCGGCCGCCCTGCTGGACGCGGGCCACACCACCACCGTGGAGATCGGGGCGGACGGCGCGCGGTGCGGAGAGCCGGTGGTGCTGCTGGTCGAGTGCAGCGTGCCGCCGCCCCGCATGATCGTCTTCGGGGCGATCGACTTCGCCGCCGCGCTGGTGCGGGCCGGCTCGTTCCTCGGCTACCACGTCACGGTCTGCGACGCCCGGCCCGTCTTCGCCACCGCCGCCCGCTTCCCCGCGGCCGACGCGGTGGTCGTGGACTGGCCGCACCGCTACCTCGACTCCCAGGTCCTCGACGCCCGCACGGTCCTGTGCGTGCTGACCCACGACGCCAAGTTCGACGTGCCGCTGCTGACCCGGGCCCTGGCCCTGCCGGTGGCGTACGTCGGGGCGATGGGCTCGCGCCGCACGCACGAGGACCGGCTGGCCCGGCTGCGGGAGGAGGGGGTGACCGAGGAGCAACTGGCCCGGCTGCGCTCCCCGATCGGCCTCGACCTCGGGGCCCGGACGCCGGAGGAGACGGCCCTGTCCATCGCCGCCGAGATCGTCGCGGTCCGCCGCGGCGGCTCGGGCCGGCCGCTCGCGGCGGTACGGACGCCGATCCATCACGGGGCGGGGGCGGGGCTGGTGGGGGCCAGGGTGTGACGCGATGGCCGTTGTCCCTGGGACCGGGGCCACTTAGCGTGGCGGCATGTACCGAAGAGACCTCTCCCGACCCGTTCGGGCGGCGCTGACCGCCGCCACGGCCCTTGTGCTCTGCGTGGGCTGCACGAGCGCGTCGGAGACGACGACGAACGCCCGTGAGGAGGCCACGTCGCCGGCGGCGAAGGAGGCCCGGGCCGCGGGCGGGAAGGAGAGCACGGAGACCGCGGGGGCCCTCAAGCGGCAGGCGCCGGGCCTGATCCCCTACCGGGAGGTCGAGCGGGACCTGTGCGAGGCGGGCGAGGACGAATCGTTCAACCACAGCCGTGACACGTACCGCTTCCGGTGCGTCCGTACGCTCCTGCTGTACTTCGGCGCGGACGGCACCGTCGAGGACCGGATCAAGGAGGTCGACGCGGCCGTCAAGGACGTCGTGCGGAAGCGGACCGGCGCCGCGCCGCGCACGGACATGCCGACCGGGACGGCGGAGGCGGCCCTGCGCTTCTACGCGAGCGGCGGGGAGGGCTCGGCGCCGACGATGCTCTACCGCTGGTCGTCGGCCGGGGGCGGCGCGCAGAACACGTTCACGGCACGGGTGGACTGGGAGGAGCCGCTCAGGGACAAGCACGGCTTCACCCTGTCCGACCCGGACAACCAGCTCTGCGACACCAGCGGCGGCGGGTCCCGCGCGCAGCGCACGGCGGTGCAGAAGTGCCGGACCGTGGACCAGAAGGCCGACGTGGCGAAGATCCGTGAGCGGCACCGCGCCGCGTTCAGGGTGACCCTCGAGGACAACTACTACGAACTGGGCTGGTGACAGCACGGTGGGGCAGGCGCGAGTGCGCCTGCCCCACCGTGGGGTTCATGCCTCAGGACGTCAGCGCATTTCCTTCAGCGTGGCCTCGAGGGAGTTGGCGTAGTTCCGCGCGCCCTCGATCTTCGGGTGGAAGGACTGCGCCGAGATGCCGAAGTCCAGCGGACCCCAGCTCGTCATCGGCTTGTCACCGGGGGTCATGTCCGTGACGATGCCATGGACCGTCTCCGGGCTGCCGCAGATGGTCTGGTTCTTGAAGTACTCCTTGGGGTTGGAGAAGGTCACCTTGCCCTTGGAGGCCTTGGCCGCCGCCAGCATGTTGTCCGACAGGTGGTCGGCGATGCCGTTCAGCCACATGGACTCGGACGTGCTGATGCCGACGTTCGGCGACAGGATGCCCAGGTTCAGGCACTTGGCCTGGTTCGACAGCAGGGGCGGATAGCCCATCAGGACGATCTTGGCGTTGGGAGCCAGCTCGTTGATCTTGTCGAGCGTGGCGGTGATCGCCGGGCGCACCTTGTCCGTGATCAGGGCCCGCTCGTCCTTGTCCTGCGTCTCACAGGTCATCGACTTGAAGCACTCCTGGAACACCTTGGTGAACTCGGAGTCGTTGCCGCCGATCGAGATGGTGACGAGCGTGGTGTTCTTGTCCAGGTAGCCCTGCTGGAGCTGCGGGAGCTCCCCGTACTGGCCCTTCTCGGTGATGTTGTACGTCCTCGCTCCGGAGCAGGCGATCATGTGGTAATCCATGTCGCTGTCGCGCAGGTCGGCGTCGTTGCCGATGGAGGCGTTGGCGCCGGGCAGCTTGGCCTGGCGGGACCAGGCGTACTTGGACCGGTGGCAGGCCGCCCGCAGGTTGCCGTTCTTGCCGTTGTTGTCGGTCTCGGGGTAGTAGTCGCCGCCCCCGGACTTGGACGCGCCCTCGCCGGAGGAGTACGAGTCACCCATCGCGACGATGAAGTTCTTCGGCTTGCCGGGCAGCTTCTGGAAGCCGACGGCGTCCCAGGCGATGTCCTCGGTGCTGTCGCCGTCCTGGGTGCCGGTGGAGAGCGAGACCTTCGGGGTGCCGGCCATCTCGAACACGCCGAGGTCGACCCAGCGGTTCTCGCCGGTGCGCTGCTGCGCGACCCGGTAGAAGGTCCCCTTGCCGGTGTCGATCATGTACTTGGCCTGGCGGGTGTGCGCGCCGTGGTCGGGCATGTGCACCATGACCCGGGTCCAGCCGTTGATGGCCTGGTTCGGCTTCCAGGTGCCGGTGATCTTCCACTGGTCACTGCCGGGCACGTCCAGGCGTGTGTGGCTGAAGTAGAAGTGACCGCCGAAGCCCGCCGCCAGCTGATGGGTGTCGATCTTCGAGGGGAAGGTGCCGTCACCGCGGCCGCCGAACTCGAAGGAGAAGGTGCCGTCCGAATACGTGTTGCCGCACCGGGTGCTCGGGGTGCCGTTCGGGACGTTGTCCACGATCAGCGTGTCGTGCATGCTGGGCTGGTTGGCCTGGCAGGACGGCGGGTAGGCGTCCCCGTCCGCCTCCTCCTTGTACGTGTCGTTGAAGCGCAGGATCTCGGTGCCGCACTGCGCCATGCGGCCGCAGTCCTTCCACTGGACCGGCTGGTTCCAGAAGCAGTGGAGGTCCTTGCGGGTGCAGGCGCCCTTGCCCTCGTCGTTGGAGTCGAGGTCGGCGATCTTGCTGGGGTCGCAGCTGTTGGCCGAGGTGCAGAAGAGGCTTTCCTTCGGCTTCACGGTGGTGCGGTCGGCGTTGGTGGTCCATCCGGCCGGCCGGAATCCGCTGACCATCTTGCCGGGGGACTCCAGGCCCTCCAGCGGGTGTCCGGCCCAGCCCAGGACCTTCTCCTGGTACGGCCAGTCCTGGGGGTGCTTGGCGTGGGAGTAGTCGTCCTTGCCGTTGGCGTTCTCCAGGAACGGGGTGCGGTTGGCCTTCCACAGCGGGTTGGCGGGGTTGTTGGTGAAGCCGACGCCCCACACGCCCTTGTTCTTCGCCGCGTCTTCCTTCGGGTAGAAGCCGGCGTTGTACGCCCAGAGCGCGAAGAACCAGTTCTCGATGTACTTCGGGTCACCGCCGTTGACGGTCATGCCCGCCGCACGGGTCTTGTTCCACTTCTCGATCAGGATGTTGACGCCCGCGGCGATGTTGGCCGTGTAGTCGAGGGCGATGGCCTCCTGCTTCAGCGTGGGGAGCGCCTTCTCGCCGTCCTTCTCGTGGCCGGCCATGCGCATGCCGTCGGTGGCCTGGGTGATGCCGTAACCGCAGTCGGCGTGCTCCCAGTCGACCTTCCACGGGTCGGTCTGCTGGCCGTCGGAGGCGTAGCTGACACCGTAGTAGTTGCCGATCAGCGGGTTGGCGGAGACGCCCGGCACGGCCAGGCGGGTGGCCTGCCACATGTTGGACTCCTGCGCCGTGATGCCCAGCATCACCTGCGCGGGCACCCGGCCGCCGCCCTCGAGCGGGGTCAGCGGGAACAGGCTCTGCGGCTTGTAGGCCCCCATGCCGAGGTTCTTCCAGTCCTCGGACCGGGAGATGTGCTTGTTCAGGTTGTTGGTGATGGCCTGGTCCACCGCCCACTCGACCTGACGCGGCTTGGGCTGCATGGCCATCTTGCGCGGGTCGTTGCGCGGGACCGAGCAGTAGCGCTCGGCCTCGACGACCTGGGTGGAGGACCCGCCGGCGGCCGCGACGGAGCGCGCCTTCGCCGCGGGCTTGGTGCCGCCCTTGGCGGTGGCCAGCGCCGGGGACAGCTCGCGGCCCTCGGCGGCGTGGGAGCCGGACGAGGTGGGGGGCACCTCGAACTGGGCGCTCTTGCCGGTGCCCAGGCTCTTCAGCTTGATCTTGGCGGTACGGGCGGTGAGGGCCTCCTCCGGACGGATCCGGGAGTCCTTGCCGTCGGCCCACACCGTCTCGGTGACCATGGCCCGGCCGCGCACGGTCGGGCGGGAGTCCTTGGGCACCTCGGGGCGCTTGACGGTCGACGGCAGCTTGCCCGCCGCCGTGGTCTCGCCGGTGATGAAGACGGTGCCGTCCGGGGTCGAGGACAGGTCCATCGCGGTGAGTTTGCCGGTGGCCAGGGTCGTGGCGCGGTTCTTGGCCGCGTCCGCCTTGGCTATCTCCCCCGCGGAGACCCGGTTGACTGCACCCTGCGGGACCGCGGTGCTCGCGGCGAGGCCCTTGGCGGCCTTCGCGGCGGGACGGTCCATGTAGACCAGACCGCCGTCGGCGTCCGGCTTGAGCAGGAAGGGGATCCCGTTGGTCTTCACCACGGGGGTCCGCTTGCCGCTCTTGTCGTCGATCTTGACGACACGGGCGGAGTCCGCCGCGAGGATCTTCCCGTCGGTCGCCGGAACGGCCGAGGTGATCTGGCCCTCGAGCTCGACGGGTTTGGCGGTGGCGCCGGTCGCCGCGTCCACCTTCACCAGGCGGGTGGCGTTCTTGTCCTCGCCGGCGTACTGCGAGAGCACCGCGCTCTCGCCGATGCCGCAGCCGGGGCTGAAATGGGCGAGGGAGGCCTGCAGGCCCAGCTTGTTGACCGCGCCGGTGCCCAGGTCCACGACCGCCGTGAAGGCGCCGCGGTGCATCAGGTCGGCCTTGTTGGTGAACGTACGGGGCGCGTAGGCGACCACGGCGCGCTTGCCGGAACCGGTCACACAGGCGTTGCCGATCCAGGCGTCCGTGTCGAAGCCCGGCTCGGACAGGGTCGCGGCGGTGCGCCAGGTGAACCCGTCCTTCTCGTCGGCCACCAGCAGGTGGAAGCCGTCGCCGTCACCGGAGGTCGTCCAGGCGTGGTCGGTGGACTTCTTGTAGTCCTTGCCGAGGATGCCGGCGCGCTGCGACGGCTCGACCGCCAGGCCGGCCTTCCCCTTGGTGTCCGCCGCCGGGGCGGGGGTCGGCGAGGGCTTGCCGTCGGCCGCCCAGGCGGCGGCGCTGCCCTGGGTCAGACCGGCGACCATCAGAGCGGCGGCCGCGGCCGCGATGGGCACCCGCGCTCTTCGTCGGAATCTCAACGATTCTCCTTTTTCGCAGGGTCGATCCGCGGTTCGGCGCATGCCGGACGCGGAGAGCGGCCGCCCATGACCGGCCCTGGGCAACTGGGGGTCGCCGGACCGGAGGGCGGCACATCAGGGGTGGTTCCGGACCGGCTCGGGCAGTCGACGCCTGGACGGCGGAGGGCATCCGAGGGGGCCCTGGAACAGTGCTCCTACAGGGAATACGGGGAAGCTAATCGGGTGTCATCGATCGCGAACACAGCCATGAGCGGCACAAACATCCCGGTAGGGCGAGGAGTGGGAAAGTCTCGTACAGGTGTACGGAGAAGTCTCATAAGGGCGGCTTAAAGACACAAGATCTTTCAGCCGACTTGGCCGAAAAGAGCAGGGAGTGGCGCTAAGTAATCTAGGAAGAGGAACTTCCGGATCAGGTCAAAAAACCGGAGCATCCGCGTCCATGGGCTTTACGACCCCCTTGCCCGGTCGAGACACAACGAGACGCAACGAGACGCAACGAGACGCAACGAGACGCAAGGTGCGCGAGAGGAAGGCGGTGCGGCATGGCAGTGGTCAACGAGTGGCACATGGCGGCCAACATCGGGGCGGGCCTCGGCTTCGGCGCGATCATCGGGCTGGAGCGACAGTGGCGGGCCCGGATGGCGGGCCTGCGCACCAACGCGCTCGTGGCCGCCGGCTCCGCCCTCTTCGTCCTGCTGTCGACCTACGGCTTCGCCGACGCCACCAGCTCGGCCGGCTACGACGGCTCGCGCGTCGCCGCTCAGATCGTCTCCGGCATCGGCTTCCTCGGCGCGGGCGTCATCATGCGCGACGGCCTGAGCGTACGGGGCCTGAACACCGCCGCGACCCTGTGGTGTTCGGCCGCCGTCGGCGCCCTCGCCGGAACCGGCCTGTACGCGATCGCCGCGCTCGGCACGGTCGGGGTGGTCGGCGCCAACACCCTGCTGCGCCCGCTGGCCCGGGGCCTGGACCGCGGACCGCACGGTGGGGCGGAGGTCTCCACCGACTACCACTTCGAGGTGGTGTGCACCGAGCCCGAGGAGGCCCACGTCCGCACCCTGGTCGTCCAGGCCGTCACCCGCCCCGGCTTCCGGCTGCGCTCGGTGGACAGCCGCGACGCGGAGACCGCCGGCAAGGTGACGGTGTCGGCCGAGCTCACCACCGAGCGCCGCGACGACAGCCTGCTGGAGGAGGCCGTCAGCAGGCTCTCGCTGGAACCCGCCGTCTCCGCCGTCGGCTGGACCGTGCTGCATGCCCCGGACGACGAAGACAACGGCGAGCCGGACGACGGCTACGACTCGGGCCGCCGCCGGGGCCGGCGACGGGTGCGGAATCTGTTCACGGGGCGGTGAGCCCCGCCGACCCCGTCGCCGTCGCCCGGCGACGGGGTCAGTCGGCGATGCCGCGGAAGGCGATGACCCGGTCCACGGTGGCGCGGACCAGGTACTCGCCGGCCACGGAGTTGCGCTCGCCGTACGCCGAGGCCCGCTCGGCCCCCATGTACCGCCCGCCGATGCGGGTGGCCCAGGCGCGCAGCTCGTCCGGGTCGTCGGTGAAACGGGCCGTGCACTCCAGGGTGACGTAGCTGTAGGGCGGTTCCTGGTCGTCCACGCACAGGGCGAAACGCGGCTCGCGGCGCAGCGCCCGGTACTTGAGCGACTCGTGCCAGGTGGTGAAGACGACCTGAACGGCGCCGCCGGTGTCGGCTTCGGCGTCGGTATCGTCGAGGAGGAACCACACCGGGGTGACGTGCGGACGGCCGTCCTTGCGGGTGGTCGCCAGCTTGCCGGTCCGGGAGCCGGAGAGGACGAACGCGCGCCATTCGCCCTCGGTCATGGATCGCACGGGGGTGTCTCCCTTCCGCCTAGCGGGCGCTCGGGTCCGTCAGGTCCGCGATGGTCTCGTGCAGCCAGGCGAGTTCGGCCTCCGAGGTGGCCCTCGCGATGGTGAGGACGCCGCGCCGGAACGGGTCGTCGACGTCCTTGCTGCTCAGGGGGCGGTCCCCGCTGTAGAAGAAGCTGCTCGGCTCCTGAAGGAAGGTCAGGCGCCGGCGCAGCACGTCCGCCTGCGCCCGGGGGTCCGGGAGGTGGCGCAGGAAGGCGAGGAGGGTGAACCAGCGGTTCTCGTCGGTGATGAACGGGTCGTCGGGCTTGCGGAGCAGTTCCAGCAGGGTCTGCCGGCCCTGGTCGGTCAGGCTCAGCATGTGCCGGGGCGCGGCCGCCGCGCCGGGCTGTGACTCCCGTACGAGCAGGCCGGCCTTCTCCATGCGTTTGATCGCGGGATACAGGGTGCCGTGGCTGATGGCGCGTACGTGGCCGGTCAGCCGGGCGATGCGGGTGCGCAGCTCGTAGCCGTGCAGCGGTTCTTCGTAGAGGAAGCCGAGGGTGGCGAGGTCCAACATGCTTGACATGGTCGGACAGCATAGGGCTAGAGTTGGGCATAGGTCGATACGACTCATGGCGTATACGACATACATAGATGACGATGCCTGGCCTGCTGCGTGTCTTCCATCCGCGGATCCGGGCAAGGAGGTACAGCCTTGTCGGCCTCATCCATGCCACAAACCGCCGAGAGCGCGAGCCGGGAGCAGTTAGCCGCCCCGCCGTCGGCACCCGCGACGTTCCCCGTCGCGGCGCTGGCCGCGCTCTCGCTCTCGGTGTTCGCCCTGTGCTCGGCCGAGTTCGCCCTGATCGGCCTGCTGCTCAACGTCTCGGACGACCTGAACGTCTCGGTGGCCAGTGCGGGCCAGCTGCTGAGCGCCTATGCGATCGCGGTCGCGATCGGCGGTCCGCTCGTGACCGTCGCGACCTCGCGCGTCGCACCCAAACTCCTCGCGCTCGTCCTGCTGTCGGTCTTCGCGGCGGCGAACGTCCTGGGTGCCCTCGCCCCCTCGTTCTCCCTGCTCATGGGCGCCCGCACCCTGGGGGCGCTGACCCACAGCACTTTCGCGGCGGTGTGCATCCTCATCGCCGTGCGCCTCTCGCCCCCGGACCGCCGGGCGTCCGCCATCGCCTGGGTGGCCGGCGGTCTCGGTCTGGCCACCGTGCTGGGCGGCCCGATCGGCACCGCGATCGGTGAACAGTGGGGATGGCGCGCCACGTTCTGGTGCGTCGCCGGCGCCGCGGTGCTGGGATTCGTGGCCCTGTCCTTCCTGGTCCCCGGCCACCTGGACCGCGGCGAGAGCGAGTCCATGCGCAGTGAACTGGGCATCCTGCGCCGCCCGCAGGTGCTGTGGGCCCTGGCGGTCACCGCCGTCTCGCAGGCGGGCTGGTTCCTGCTCTACAGCTACATCTCGCCGCTCCTGCAGAACGTGACCGGCTTCGGCGCGGGCGTCGCCACCATCCTGCTCTTCGTCTTCGGATTCGGCGGGTTCGTGGGCAACGCCCTGGGCGGCAAGCTGGCCGACCGCACCCTGCGCGGCACCCTCGCGAGCATGCTGGTCCTGCTGGCGGCCACCTTGCTGCTGCTCTCCTTCACGGCCGAGTCCAAGGTCGTCGTGCCGGTCGCGGTCTTCCTGATCGGCCTGGCGTCCGGCGCCCTCGTCCCGCCCCTGCAATCCTGGGTGCTGGGCGCGGCGGGCGGTGGCTCCGCGCTGGCCCTGGCGGCCAACACCTCGGCCTTCAACCTCGGCAACGCCGTGGGCTCCTGGTCGGGTTCGCAGTTCCTGGACTCCGGGACGGACGTCACCTCGCTGGCCTGGATCGGGGCCGGGGTGGTGGTCGTCGCCCTCGCCGGCACGCTGGTGGCCCTCGGCCGGCGCCGGCGCCGGAGCCGCGACACCGCGGCCACCTGAGACCGCGGGCCCGCGTGGGGACCCCCGCTCCGCGCAGGCCCGCTTCCCCGGCCGGTCGGCAGACGCCGGCCGGCCGGCTCGTGTTTCCGGCCGGGGCCACGGTCCCCTCACGGTTGACCGATTCGCACGGGTCCGCGGCGCCGGACTCTTCTGAACAGGCCCCCTGCTGATGAAGAATGAGACCGTTCGGTATGAGTTTTGGACCAACCCCCGAGGAGAACCTGTGCCGAAGCCGAAGCAGTTCCGGTCCGAGCAGACGCGCCAGGCGCTGATCCTGGCGGCCGCGGAGCTCTTCGATCGCTACGGCTACGGCGCCACCAGCGTGAGCGACATCCTGGAGCACGCGGCGTCGTCGAAGGGGGCGATGTACTTCCACTTCGCGGGCAAGGAAGAGCTGGCGTACGCGGTGGTGGAGGAGCAGCACCGGCTCTGGACGGCGGAGGCCGAGGTGCTGGCGGGCGCCCAGGGCTCGGGTCTGGAGCTGATGCTGCAGTTGTCGCGGGACCTGGCCGAGCTCCTGCGCGTCAATGTGGTGGTGCGCGCCGGCATCCGGCTCACCTTCGAGAACGCGACGTACCGGGACCCGGTCCCCGGGATCTACGGGGACTGGGTCGGCGTCATCACCGGCCTGCTGGAGCGGGCCCGTGACCAGCGGGAGCTGCGCGCGGACGTTCAGCCGGACTTCCTCGCCAGGGTCTTCGTCAGCTCCTACACCGGGGTACGGGTGCTGTCCCAGGCGCTGGGCACCGAACTGGCCCCGCAGCTGGGCGAGATGTGGGAGGCACTGCTTCCGTGCGCCGTGCACCCGCGCAAGCTCGCCCACTTCCGGGCGTACGCCAGGGCTCTGCACTGCGGGGGTGTCGCCGTCGCGCGACCGGTCTGACCGGCAGGCGCGGGCGGGCGCCGTCGGGCGCTCGAACCAGGGGAGTTGCTGCTTCTGTCACGCCAACTCTGCGTTAAAGATGCGGAGTTGGGTCTGCGGCGGGCGAGAGGACGCGGAATCGCGGTCTCGTCCGCCGATGCGACCCAGGGCGCGCGGGGCGGTAACTCCCCTTCTTTCGCGGCGCCTTCAGTGACTTCCCCCGTTGCCGACATGGCCGTCCCTCCCAGAACTTGTATGTAGCAGCCAGATATTCGTACCACGCGGTCTGGCTTGCCGCCCAGATTCTTTGCTGGGTCTTGGTGATCCCCGAACGCCCCCCTCTCGCGCTGCCCGTATGTCCATATTCAGGCGGATCGCTCCCATGAGTGCTCCGCCTTCGGCTGGATGAAACATGGGCAAACCGGGCCATGCATCGAATCGATCTATGTCTGTTGACAAGGACGATCGGTTTGGTTTTAGTTGAGGTCTGGCGGCGGCCGGATCCACGGAAGCGACACGGAACCGGCACTGAGGACGTGCATCCCCCCGCGATACAGCGGTGATTGAGGAAGCGTCACCGCGACGACTGCCCTACATCCCAGCTCACCCCCCACCCCGGCCATCCGGCGCCCCGGCCCAGGCGCGCCGGACGCCGCTGCGGTGCGGCCGGTCGAAGAGGAGCGACACCGTGAGGTTCGGCAACGACTTACGCATCAGAGCGGTCGGTTCCTGGTTCCCCGATACCAGTGAAACCGCTGCTCAGGCCATGGATGACGGCCGCCTGGACGAGGGCTCCGCGTTACGTGCGGGCATCAGCGCCCTGCCGGTCTCAAACGTCCCGGCACCCGACATGGCCGTGCTGGCCGCACGCACTGCACTTGAACGCTCCGGATGCCAGTCGAACGACATCGACCTGCTGATCCACACCTGGCTCTACTACCAGGGCCACGAACTCTGGTCGCCCCCGCACTACATCGCCCACCGGCTCGGCGCCACCTCGTGCCTGCCCCTGGCCATCCACCAGGGCTGCGACGGCGGGGCGCTCGCCCTCTACGACGCGGCCCTGCGGCTGCGGGCGGACCCCGGCGTCTCCAAGGCCCTGGTCACCTCCTCCGACCGCTTCGTGCGCCCCGGCATCGACCGATGGAACTCCTATCCGTCCATGGGGCTCGGCGACGCCGCCGCCGCGATCCTGCTGCACCGGTCCACCGCGGGGGACGACGCGTTCATCCTGCCGGCGCTGAACACCGTCTCCGCCGTCGAGATGGAAGTCGTCCTGCGCGGCCACGCCCCCCTCGCCGCCGCACCCCTGGAGGCCGGCTCGCCCGTCGACGCCGTGACCGCCGCCCGCCAGGCCACCGCGGACATGGGCAAGGGCGTCTTCGACGCCATCGCCCGCGAACGCATCCGCACCGTCCTGACGAACACCCTGCGCGACGCCCTCGTCGAGCCCGACGACCCGCGCCTGCGCTGCCTCGTCCTGCCCCGCGTCGGCGCGCGCACCCTCGATGCCCAGTACCTGCCCGTCCTCGAGGACGTCCTCAAGTGCGAGCAGCTGCGCTTCGACGACCGCACCGGCCACCTCGGCTGCAGCGACTGGGGAGCCGACCTCGACGAGCTGTACACCCGGCAGATCCTCGCCCCCGGCGAGATGGCCGTCCTCATCGGCGCGGGCGGCGGCTTCACCTGGGTGTGCGCCCTGGTGCAGGCACCCGGCACCGACTAGCGAGAAGGCGAGAGAGTGAACACCGGACTGCTGTCCCTCGGCACGTACCTGCCCGAGACCGTCATCGACAACGACCGCATAGCCCAGTGGACCGGCGCCGACGCCGCCTGGGTGACCGAACGCACCGGCGTCCTGGAACGGCGCTACTGCGCCCCGGGGACCACCACCTCGGAAATCGCCCACCGGGCGGCCGCCCGCGCCCTGGACGGACTGCCCCAGCTCGCACAGCAGTTGCAGCACATCGTCGTGGCCACCTCCACCCCCGACCAGCCGCAGCCTTCCACGGCCGTCGTCCTCCAGGACCGGCTCGGCCTGCCGGGCGTGCCCGCCTTCGACGTCAACGCCGTCTGCTCGGGCTTCCTCTACGGCCTGTCCATCGCCGACTCCCTGCTCACCACCCGGTCACCCGGACGCACCGCGCTGGTCGTGGGCGCCGACATCTACTCCACCATGATGGACCGGACCGACCGGCGGACGGTCAGTCTCTTCGGTGACGGAGCCGGGGCCGTGGTCCTGGGACCCGTACCCGAGGGATACGGCATCCGCCACGTCCACCTGACCGCCGACGGCGCCCACCGCGAGTACGTCGAGGTCGTGGCGGGCGGCACCCGGCAGCCGCTGGACGCCGGGGCCCGCGAGCGGGGCGAACACCTCTTCCGCATGCGGGGCCGCGAGGTGCGCGACTACGCGATGCGCACCTTCCCCAAGGTCATCTCCGAGGCCCTCGCCGGGAGCGGACTGCGGCTCGAGGACATCGGGCGCTTCGTCTTCCACCAGGCCAACACCCGGCTCATCGAAGCCTGCGTCCGCGAGATGGGCATCGACCCCGCCCGGGTCCCCCTCACCGCCCCCTTCCTGGGCAACACCGCGGCCGCCTCCATCCCGCTCACCCTCCACCACGAGCACGGCCGCCGCCCGTTCGAGCGCGGAGAGCACGTGCTGCTCGCCGCCGTGGGCGGCGGCATGACCGCCGGCGCCGCCGTCGTCACCTGGTACTGACCGCGTCCCCGACCCACCGATCCACCGATCCACACGAAGGAGACCAGCGTGCGACTCGCTGGACGAACAGCAGTGATCACCGGAGGCACCCGTGGCCTCGGGCGCGCCATCGCGGAGCGCTACCTGGACGAGGGCGCCAACGTCGTCGCCGCGGCGCGGAGCCCGTACGACTTCAAGGAGGTGCTGGACCGCCACCCGGACCGGGCCCGCCTGGAGATCGTGGACGTCACCCGCGCCGACTCGCTGCGCACCCTGATGACCTCGGCCCACGAGCACTTCGGCGGGGTCGACGTGGTCGTCGCCAACGCCGGGGTCAGCCGCGACGGCCGCATCGAGCGGCTGCCGGAGGAGCAGTGGCAGGAGATGATCGACACCAACCTCACCGGCACCTTCCTCACCACCCAGGCGGCGGTTCCGGTGCTGCGCGAGCGCGGCGGCCGGATCATCAACATCTCCTCCAGCATGGCCACGCGGGTCGCCGTGGGCGCCGCCGGCTACTGCGCGACCAAGGCCGCCATCGAGATGTTCACCAAGGTCTCGGCCATCGAGCTCGCACGCCAGGGCATCCTGGTGAACGCCCTCGCCCCCGGGATCATCGACGCGGGCATGGGCCAGGACCTCAAGAGCAACGACAAGGCCTGGGAGGCCTACCGCACCCGCTTCGCCCTCGGCCGGGCCGGGCGTGCCGAGGAGGTCGCGGACGCCGCGGTCTTCCTGGCCTCCGAGGCGAGCTCCTACGTCAACGGACATGTGCTCGAGGTCAATGGAGGCCTGCTGTGGGCGTGATCGCAGAACAGCACCCGGCCGGCGCCGGGTCCGCGCAGGAGCGGACCGACTCCTCCGCCGCCGAGGTCCGGCTCGAGCTGCTGCCCGGCGCGGTGGCCGTCATCAGGCTCGACCGGCCCCCGCTCAACATTCTCGACCGTGACATGCAGGCACAGCTGCACCGTGCCGCCGACGAGGCCGCGGAGCGCGACGACATCCGGGCGGTCGTCCTTTCCGGCGGTCCGCGGGCGTTCTCCGCCGGCGCCGACATCCGCGAGATGGCCGGCATGTCCCACCTGGCCATGTCGCGCCACGCCCCCCTGCTGCAGGCCGCGTTCAACGCCGTGGCCGCCATCCCCAAACCGGTGATCGCGGCCGTCAACGGCCCGGCCCTGGGCGGCGGATGCGAACTGGCCCTCACCGCGGACCACCGGATCTGCGGCCGGGGTGCCCGGCTGGGGCTGCCGGAGGTGCTGCTGGGCGTCATGCCCGGCGCGGGCGGCACCCAGCGGCTGCCGCGCCTGGTCGGGCCCGCCGTCGCCAAGGACCTGATGATGACCGGCCGGGTCGTCAGCGCGGCCGAGGCCCGGTCCATCGGCCTGGCCGACGAGGTCGTCACGGACGCCCAGGTCCTGGAGACGGCCGTCGCCCGGGCCACGGCCCTGGCCAAGGGCCCCGCCGTCGCCCTCGCGGCCATCAAACAGGCCGTCGACCAGGGCGGCACGAGCGACCTGGGAACGGGACTCGTCCTGGAGACACGTCTGTTCTCCGCGCTGTTCGCCACCGACGACCGGACCGCCGGCATGCGGGGCTTCCTCGAGAACGGGCCCGGCCGCGCCGAGTTCACCGGCCGGTGACCCCGCCCACCACGGCCCGCGAGGCCCCACCCGCCACCGGCGGGAACCCCCAGGACACCAAGGAACAAGGAGCCAAGAGGTGACGACGAGCACCCCGCCGCGGCCCGCGGCGACGGAGACCAGGCCCATCACCCTGGTCGACGGGTACGTCCCCGTCATCGACATCTCCGGAGCCCGCCAGGGCGACCGGGCCGGCCGCCTCCAGGTCGCCCGGACCATCGGAGACGTCTGTGAGAACAGCGGCTTCATGGCCATCACCGGGCACGGGGTGCCCCAGACGGCCATCCGCGACGCCTACGAGGCCACCCGGGCCTTCTTCGCCCTCCCCGACGAGCACAAGCAGCGCCTCCTCGCCGACCGGGACGACCCGCTGATGCGGGGCTTCGGCCGCAAGGGCAACCTGGCCGCGGCCAACGCCGGAGCGGACCCCGAACAGGCCCGCCGGCTCGCCGACCTCTCCGAGACCTACACCTACAACAGGCTCGGCGACCCCGGCGCCACCGGCCTCCCCGCCGACGCGCCCGCCCTGCTGAGCCTGCCCAACAAATGGCCCGACCTGCCGGGCTTCCGGGAGGCCTACACCGCCTACTACGCGGTCATGGAAGAGCTGGCCCAGGAGCTCATGCGCCTCTTCGCGCTGGCCCTGGACCTCCCCGAGACCTGGTTCGACGACAAGATCGACCGGCACATGACCAACCTGACGGCCAACTACTACCCCGGCCAGCAGCACCCGCCGGAGCCCGGCCAGCTGCGCAAGGGGGTCCACAGCGACTGGGGAAGCCTCACCATCCTGTACCAGGACGGCGCCCCCGGCGGCCTCCAGGTCCTCGACAAGGAGGGCCGGTGGGTGGACGTGCCGGCCATCGCCGGAACGTTCGTCATCAACATCGGCGACCTCATGGCCTTCTGGACCAACAACCGCTGGGTGAGCACCGTCCACCGCGTGGTCAACCCGCCGCGCGACGTGGCCCTGCGCGAGCGCTACTCCGTGCCGTTCTTCCTCCAGCCCAACTACGACGCCCCCATCGAATGCATCCCCACCTGCACGGGCCCGGGCAACCCGCCGCGCCACCCGGCCACCACCTCCGGGGCCTATCTCACCGGCAAGCTCAGCGCCGCGTACGGCATATGAGCACCGGCCCGGCCCCGCGGGCCGGGGCACGCGCCCGGCCCAGGGCATGGGCGATCGGCTCCGCCACCGCGGCGGGGGCGGTGCTGGCCCTGCAGGCCTGGATCAACGGCCGGCTGGGCGAGGCGGTCCACGACCCCGTGGCGGCGGCCGCCGTCTCCGACGGCCTCAGCTTCGCGGTGCTGGCGCTCTTCTGCCCCTTCCTGCCGGGATTCCGCCGCGGCGCCGCCCGGCTCACCCACCGCGGCACCCCCGGGCCGGGCCTGCGGCCCTGGCACTTCCTCGGCGGCATCGTCGGGGGAGTGGTGGTGCTGTCCCAGGCGACGAGCACCACCGCGCTGGGCGCGGCCCTCTACACGATCGCCCTGGTGGCGGGCCAGAGCCTGAGCGGGCTGTGGGTCGACCACCGCGGCATCGGCCCCGGCCCGGCCACCAGGGCCGACGCCCGCCGCCTGGCCGGAGCCGCACTGGCCCTGGCCGCCGTGACCGTCCCGCTCCTGGACTCCCTCACCGCCCGCACCCTCTGGCTGGCCCTGCTCCCGTTCGCCGCCGGCATCGGCCTGTCCTGGCAGATGGCCGTCAACGGCAGGCTCAACGCCGTGGCCGGCAGCCCCTATCCGTCTGTGGCGCTGAACTTCCTCCTCGGCGTCCTCGTCGTCGCGGCCGCCCTGGTCGTCGACCTCGCCGTGTCGGGAGCACCGACGCACTGGCCGCACGACGCCCTCCTCTACAGCGGCGGTCTGCTGGGCGTGGTCTTCGTCATGGCCTCGGTGCTCCTGGTGCGCCACACCGGCGTCCTGGTCATGGGCCTGGCCATGACCGGCGGACAGACCCTCGGGTCCCTCGCCCTGGACCTCGCCGCCGACGGCGGCGGGCGGACGGGCACCACCACGCTTCTGTCCTCCGCGGCGATCGTCCTCGCCGCCGTCCTCGCCGCCCGGCCGCCCGCCGTGCGCCAGGACGATCCGCACACCCCTCTTCCCGAAAGGCAGCTGACATGACCCTCCAGATCAGTGAAGAGACCACGGCCGGCACCGCCCTCGCCGGGCGCCCGGACATCGAGCTGCGCAGCGACATCACCGTCGAGCTCGTGGACCACAGCGCCAGCGACCTCAGCGTGGTCCGTGCGGCCCGGGTCTCCACCGCCGGCGAGCGCGCCCAGCGCGAGGACAAGGGCGACGGCTACACCGAGGGCCTGATCAAGTACCTGATGCGCTGCCGCCACGGCAGCCCCTTCGAGCACAACTACATGACGTTCCTCATCAGCGCCCCCATCTTCACGGTCCGGCACATGATGCGGCACCGCACCTGGTCCTTCAACGAGGAGAGCGCCCGCTACCGCGAGCTGGAGCCCGTCTTCTACGTCCCCGACGAGCAGCGCCTGCTGCGCCAGGAGGGCAAGCCCGGCCACTACCAGTACGTGCCCGGCGGCCCGGGCGACCTTCAGGACGTCGTCACCTCGGCGAGCGAGGTCTACCTCTCCGCCTACCGCGAGTACAGCCGGATGCTGGACTCCGGCATCGCCCGTGAGATCGCCCGCATGGTGCTCCCGGTCGCCACGTACTCCTCGGTGTACGCCACCTGCAACGCCCGTGCCCTCATGCACTTCCTCGGCCTGCGCACCAACCGTCCCGACTCCGCCTACCCGTCCTCCCCGCAGCGGGAGATCGAGCTGGTGGCCGAGGGCATGGAGGCCGAGTTCGCCCGCCTGATGCCCCTCACCCACGCGGCGTTCGAGTCGTACGGGCGCGTCAGCCCGTAACACCCGCACGCCCCCCGACGGCCGGCCGGGCCGCGGCTCCCCCTACCGCCGCCCGGCCGGCGCCCCTCCTCCTCTTCTTCTCTCTCTGTCTCTCCCGGCCCTTCCTCTCCCTCACCCAGACAGGTTGGATTCCACGTGCGCGTCACCATTTATGCGGGATCGTCGTCAGGCAACCGACCGGCCTTCGCCCAGGAGGCGGCCGCCTTCGCCCGCAGGCTGGCCCAGGCCGGTGCGGACATCGTCTACGGCGGCGGAAGCGTCGGCCTCATGGGAGTGGTCGCCGACGCGGCCCTTGCGGCCGGCGGCAAGGTCATCGGAGTGATCCCGACGTCCCTGGCCGATGCGGAGGTGGCCCACACCTCGCTGACCGAACTCCACATCGTCGACACGATGCAGGAACGCAAGCACATGATGGAGACCCTGGGCGACTGCTTCGTCGCGATGCCCGGCGGGGTGGGAACGCTGGAGGAGACCTTCGAGGTCTGGGCCGCGCTCGTCCTCGGTCACCACGGCAAGCCCGTCACCCTCCTGAACACCGAGAACTACTGGAGCCGTCTGCTCTCCCTCGCGACGAAGGCCGCCCACTACGGCTTCATGAGCCCGCGGGAGAGCGCCTCGCTGCTGCCGGTGCGGGACGCCGACGAACTGCTCGAGCTGATGGACCGCTGGACCCCGCCGCCGCCGCGCTGGCAGCGGCCCGCCGCCGTCCCCGCCGCCCTGACCGCCGCCGGCTGAGGAAGGAGAGCCCGCCATGGAAGCCGAAGCCCTCATCGAACAGCTCCTCTGCCAGGACTCCGACACCGTCGTGGACATCGCCGGCCTGCTCTGCGACCGCCACCCGCGCGACCGCCGGGCGCTGAGCGTCGTCCGCCCGGACGGGGAGCGACTGCGCGTGGAGAGCGTCACCTACGGCGAACTCGCCGACCGTTCCCGGCACCTGGCCGGCGGCCTCGCCGGCCTGGGCGTCGGCCCGGGGGACCAGGTGGCCACCCTGATGGGCAAGTCCGCCGAACTCGTCGTGGTGCTGCTGGCCCTCTGGCGGCTCGGCGCCGTCCACGTCCCCCTCTTCACCGCCTTCGCGGACCGGGCCATCGCCGCCCGTACCGGCACCGCCAGGGCCCTCGTCGTCGACGCCGGCCTGCTGGCCAAGCTGGACCCGCTGCGCGACGACGCCGGTGCGACGCCCTGGACCGTGGTCGTCAACGGCGACGGGGGCACGGCCGCGGGCACCGCACCGACGCTGCGCGCGCTGGAGGCCGAGGGCGCCGCCGCACCCGCGCCGGCCCGCATCCGGCGGGCGAGCGACGCCGCCTTCATCACCCTCTACACCTCCGGCACCACGGGGGCGCCCAAGGCGGTCCCCATCCCGGCCCGGGCCCTCGCGGCCTTCGTCTCCTACCAGCACTACGCGCTGGACCACCGCGCCGACGACGTGTTCTGGAACATGAGCGACCCCGGCTGGGGGTACGGCCTCTACCAGGCCGTCATCGGACCGCTGGCCCTGGGCCGGCACACACTGCTCCTCGCGTCCGGATTCGACGCCGCCCTGACCCTGCGCGTCCTCGCCGAGCTGAAGGTCACCAACTTCGCGGCCGCGCCCACCGTCTACCGCGCCCTGCGCAATCACGACCGTCCCTGGACGCGCCCGCAGGCCCTGCGCTGCTGTTCGGCCGCCGGCGAACCCCTGAACCCGGACCTGCCCCGCTGGGCGGAGGAGCACCTGGGGGCGACGGTCCACGACCACTACGGCCAGACCGAACTCGGCATGGTCCTCGGCACCGCCTGGCACCCCGGCCATCGTGCGGCCCCCGCCCCCGGCCGCATGGGCCCGGCCCTCCCCGGCTGGACCCTGGCCGTGATCGACGAGAGCACGCACCGGCCGCTGCCCGCCGGCACGGTCGGCTGCCTCGCCGTCGACGTGCCGCACAGCCCCCTGATGTGGTTCACCCACTACCTCGGCGGCCGGCCGCGGACCTCCGGCCGGTTCAGCCCGGACGGCCGGTGGTTCCTCACCGGCGACCTGGCGAGCGCCGACGACCGGGGCCGGTTCGCCTTCGCGGGCCGTGACGACGACGTCATCATCATGGCCGGCTACCGCATCGGCCCGGTGGACGTGGAGAACGCCCTCCTGGAGCACCCGGCCGTCGCCGAGGCCGCCGTCACCGCCGTCGACGACGCCCTGCGCGGGGAGGTGCTGGAGGCGTTCGTCGTCCTCACCCCCGCCGCGGTCCCCGGCGACGACCTGGCCACGGCCCTGCGCCTGCACATCAAGCACCGCCTGGCCGCCCACCTCTACCCCCGCGCCGTGCACTTCCGGCAGGCCCTGCCCCGGACGGAGAGCGGGAAGGTGAAGCGGAAGCAGCTCCGCCATGAGCGCGAGCGGGAGCTGGTCGCCACATAGCGTGGTGGTCCGGCTACCTGACGTCGCTTCAATAAATCTTCACATGTGGGTGTGACCGGCGGTACGAGCCCCCGCCGCTCCTCGGTATGCCGGTTATGCCCAGTGCGCTTGATGAACGTGTGTCCGGCTATGTTCCGCGAGCGCCGCGGACCCCTCGCATCTGTTACTCGATCCTGTGAAGAAGTTGTGATGGTTGGGTATAGGAATCGGATAGTCGCCCCCTCCCGCTCGTCGTCGGGCGTCAACACGGTTGGCCGTGCCACCTGTTCGCGTGCTTATATCTGCGCACCGCAGCGGCCCTGAGAACGGTGGTCGTAAAAGGCCGGGTCGCTGAGGTGCTCATTGAGAAATATTCAGACGAATGAAGGGTGCGCAAAAAATGCGTGACAACCTCGAGACCCGTGAGATCGCCGACGCCGAGCTGGACGCCGTTTCCGGCGGTGTGAGCATTTCCGGTGGCCTCCTCGGCGCCGTGACCGGCGACGTCCACAACGTGCTGGGCACCGTGACCGGCCTGCAGACGGTCCAGGCCGTCCCCGGCGTCGTCGGCCAGGTCGAGGGCATCGTCGGCGTGCAGGCCGGCGTCGCGGGTCTCTGAGCCCGGGCGGGATATCCGTACCCCGTGAACCCCGGAACCCCGGAACTCCCCATCCCGGTTCCGGGGTTCACGGCTGCCCGGAATTCCGCCGCACATTTCAGCACCCGTGTCACGAATGCAGTCGAAGGAATGGTTCGTGCAGTTCCGCCAAAAGGCGCTTTCCAAGCTGCAATCGCCCGAAGAACTCGATTTGCCCGTGCGCTTCGCGCGCCCGCAGGGCCGCCTCGTTCTGGCCGTCACGGTCGTCGTCATGGCCGCCGCGAGCTTCTGGGCATTCACCGGATCCGTCTCCTCGAAGCTGAGCGCACCCGGCATCCTCACCCACGCCGAGGGCAGTTACATGCTGCAGAGCCCGTACGCGGGGCAGATCACGCAAGTCCTCGCGAAGGAGGGCCAACTGCTGCCCCCGGGCGCACCCCTGCTCGAGGTCGGTACGGACCGGGGGGCCCGGACCGTGCGCGTGGTGGCCGGGGGCCGGGTGACGACCCTCGTCGCCAAGATCGGGTCCGTCGTCACGACCGGCGCGGACGTGGCGACCGTGGAACGGGTGACGAGCCCGGACGACCCGATGGTCGCCGTGCTGTACGTACCGGGCGGAAGCGGCGGGACGATCCCCGTGGGCGCCCCGGTCGACCTGAGCGTGCAGTCCGTCCCCCAGCAGAGGTTCGGCGTACTGCGCGGCCGCGTCAAGGCGGTCGGCCGCGCGCCCCAGACACCGGCGCAGATCAGCGGCTTCCTCGGCGACAGCCGGCTCGCCGCGCAGTTCTCCCGGCAGGGGAACCCCGTCGCCGTTCTCGTCCAGCTCGAGCGCTCCGCCACCACCTCCGGCTACCGGTGGTCCTCCGCGGGCGGGCCCCCGTACGCCGTCGACTCCACGACGCCCGTCACCGGCGCCGTCCACCTCTCCGCCCAGCGGCCCGTCGACTGGCTGCTGCCGTGACCGCGCGCCGTCGGCGCCCGGAGCCCAAGGCCGGCACGCGTCGCCGCGCGACGGCCCCGGTGACCGGCAGACACAAGACCGTCCGCACCCCCACCGTGCTGCAGATGGAGGCGGTGGAGTGCGGCGCCGCCGCGCTGGCCATGGTGCTCGGCCACTACGGCCGCTTCGTCCCCCTCGAAGAGCTGCGCATCGCCTGCGGCGTCTCCCGCGACGGGTCCCGCGCCAGCAACCTCCTCAAGGCCGCCCGCGGCTACGGCCTGAAGGCCAAGGGCATGCAGATGGACCTGGCCGCGCTCGCCGGCGTGAGCGCGCCGGCCGTCCTCTTCTGGGAGTTCAACCACTACGTCGTCTACGACGGCATGGGCCGCCGCTTCGGCCGCCGCGGCGTGTACGTCAACGACCCCGCCAAGGGCCGCCGCTTCGTCCCCATGGACGAGTTCGACACCAGCTTCACCGGCGTCGTCCTCACCTTCGAGCCCGACGACGGCTTCCGCCGCACCGGCCGCAGGCCCGGCGTCATGGGCGCCCTGCCGGCCCGCCTGCGCGGCACCTCCGGCACCCTGCTCGCCGCCGTGGTCTCCAGCCTCCTGCTGGTGGCCGTCGGCGCGACGGTACCCGCGCTGAGCCGTACGTACATCGACATGTTCCTGATCGGCGACCAGACGTCCGCGCTGGGCGTGCTGTTCACGTCGATGGCGGCCGCCGTCCTGCTCACCGCCACGCTCACCGCCCTGCAGCAGGCCAATCTGCTGCGCGGGCGCATCATCTCCTCCACCCTGGGCAGCGCCCGCTTCCTGCGCCACCTGCTCAGGCTGCCGGTCACCTTCTTCTCCCAGCGCAACCCGGCCGACCTGGTCCAGCGCCTGCAGTCCAACGACGCCGTCGCCGAGACGCTGGCACGCGACCTCGCCGCCGCCGGCGTCGACGCGGTCGTCGTGGTCCTCTACGCGGTGCTGCTGTGGACGTACGACCCGCAGCTCACCGTCGTCGGCATCGGCATCGCACTGCTCAACGTGGTGGCCATGCGCATCGTGATCCGCCTGCGCGCCACCGGCACCCAGAAGCTGCGTGCCGAGAGCGCCCGGCTCACCAACACCTCCTACAGCGGCCTGCAGCTCATCGAGACCATGAAGGCCACCGGCGGCGAGAACGGCTTCTTCCGCCGCTGGGCCGGCCAGCACGCCGTCACCCTCGACGTACAGCAGCGGCTCGGCGTGCCCAGCGCCTGGCTGGCGGTCGTCGCCCCCACACTGGCCGCCCTCAACAGCGCGCTGATCCTGATGATCGGCGGCCTGCGGGCGGTGGAGGGGCACCTCTCGGTCGGACTGCTCGTCGCCTTCCAGGCCCTGGTCACCAGCTTCACCGCGCCCATCACCCGCCTCAACGGCGTGGCCGGGCGAATCCAGGACTTCGCCGCCGACGTCGCCCGCCTCAAGGACGTCGAGAACTTCCCCGTCGACCCGCTGTACTCACGGCCCGAACCCCCCGGCGGCACCCGCCGCCTCAAGGGCCACGTGGAGCTGGACGCCATCACCTTCGGCTACAGCCCCCTGGACGCGCCGCTGCTGAAGGACTTCTCCCTCTCCGTCGGCCCCGGACAGCAGATCGCGCTCGTCGGCGGCTCCGGCAGCGGCAAGTCCACCGTCTCGCGGCTGATATCCGGCCTCTACGCCCCCTGGGAGGGCACCATCCGCATCGACGGGATGCGGCTGGAGGACATCCCGCGCGGCGCGCTCGCCGCCTCCGTCTCCTTCGTCGACCAGGACGTCTTCCTCTTCGAGGGCACCGTCCGCGACAACGTCGCGCTGTGGGACCCGTCGATCCCGGACGAGGCCGTCGTCGCCGCCCTCGAGGACGCCGCCGTGTACGACGTGGTGGCCCGCCGCCCCGGCGGCATCCACAGCCGCGTCGAACAGGACGGCCGCAACTTCTCCGGCGGCCAGCGCCAGCGCCTGGAGATCGCCCGGGCACTGGTGCGCCGCCCCAGCGTCATGGTGCTCGACGAGGTGACCAGCGCCCTGGACGCGGTGACCGAGCAGGTCGTCATCGACAACCTCCGCCGTCGCGGCTGCGCCTGCGTCGTCATCGCCCACCGGCTGAGCACGGTCCGCGACAGCGACGAGATCGTCGTGCTCGACCGGGGCACGGTCGTCGAACGCGGCCGGCACGAACACCTGATCGCCGCGCGCGGCGCGTACGCCGAACTGGTCAAGGAGCACTGAGAATGACGACTCCTCACTACACCCCGGTCACCGATCCGGTGGTGGCGGCCCTCGGCGGGCTCGGCTCGCCGGTCGACTGCACGGGCCTGCGCAGCCTGTCCCTGGAAGGACCGCTCGTGCTGTGGCTCGTCGAGGAGGGCGAGCTGGACCTGTTCGCCGTCGACGCCGCCCAGGCCGGCCACTGGCACTTCCTGGGCCGGCTGGAGGCGGGCACGCTGCTGCTGGGCCCGGCCGAGGGCCCCGAGCACACGCTCGTCGGCCGCCCCCGCCAGGGCTGCCGGCTGCGCCGCGTCGACCTGCGCGAGCTGTCCCGCCCGGAGTACGGCGGGTACGGCGAGTACGGCGGGTACGGCGGTTACGACGGGTACGGCGGCGAGCATTGGTACGACACCGCCGACGGGACGCTCAGCCCCCTGGAGAACGCCTTCGCGCTCGGCATCGGCCGCGGCCTGCGCGTGCTCTACCAGGCACCGCTGGACGGCCGCGCCACCACGGGCGGGGGCGGCGCCGACGACGACGTCCTGTGGATGCAGATCACCCCGGGCAGCGTGCAGTACGGCGCCGCCTACGAGGGGTACACCGCGGGCACCCTCCTCGTCGACGCGGCCATGTGGCAGGGCATGGTCGACCAGCAGTACCGGCTGCTGTACGCCCTGGACCGCTGGATCGAGCAGCTCGAACGCGCCCACGAGGACCGCACGGCGGCCGGCATCGAGGCCGGCGAGGCCGCCCGCAGCCAGGCGGACCAGGCGCTGCTGGCCTCCATCGACCGCTCCGGCGGACGCCCCGGCCGCGGCGCGAGCGACGACGCGACCTTCGCCGTGTGCCGCCTGGTCGCCGACGAGGCCCGCATCGCCCTGTCCGATCCGGGCGAGGCCGGCGCCGGCCCGGAGCGGACGGACCCCGTCGAACGCATCGCGCTCGCCTCCCGCATCCGCACCCGCGTCGTCAGGCTCGGCGACCGCTGGTGGCGGGAGAACAGCGGACCGCTCGTGGGCCGGCGCGCGCAGGACGAGACCCCGGTCGCACTGCTGTGGCGGCGCGGGGCCTACGAAGCCGTCGACCCCGCCACCGGCGAACGGGAACGCATCGGCAAGACCAACGAGGCCGCCTTCGCACCGCAGGCCGTCATGTTCTACCGCCCGCTGCCCGACGGGCCGACGGGCCTGCTGCGGCTGCTGCGCTTCAGCGTGCGCGGCACCCGCGCGGAGCTGCGCAGCCTGGTCCTGGGCGGGCTGGTCGCGGTCGGCCTGGGCGCGCTCGTCCCCCTCGCCACCGGCAAGGTGCTCGGCGCGTACGTACCCGCCGCCGAGAACGGCCTCATCGTGCAGACCTGCCTCGCGCTCATCGCCACCAGCGTCGTCTCGGCCGCCTTCATGCTGCTGCAGAACATCGCCATCCTGCGCATGGAGGGCCGCATCGAGGCCACCTTGCAGCCGGCCGTCTGGGACCGGCTGCTGCGGCTGCCGACGACGTTCTTCACCGGCCGCTCCACCGGCGAACTGGCCGGCGCGGCCATGGGCATCAGCTCCATCCGCCGCGTGCTGTCGGGCATCGGCCCGGTGTCCGTGCAGGCCAGCACCGTCGGCGCGATGAACCTCGTACTGCTGCTCGTCTACAGCGTGCCGCTGGCACTGGTGGCCCTCGCCATGCTGCTGGTCGTCGCCGCGGTCTTCCTGGGCCTGGGGCTGTGGCAGCTGCGCTACCAGCGGCAGCTCATCCGGCTCGGCAACAAGCTCAACAACCAGGCGTTCCAGACCCTGCGCGGGCTGCCCAAGCTGCGCGTGGCGGCGGCCGAGTCCTTCGCCTACGCCGCCTGGGCGCGGGAGTTCGCCCGTACCCGCGAGCTGCAGCAGCGCATCGGCCGGATCAAGAACGTCATCACCGTGCTCAACGCGGTCTATCTGCCGCTGTGCACACTCGTGATGTTCATGCTGCTGGCCGGCCCGGCCCGGGGCAGCATGTCCGCCGGCGAGTTCCTCACCTTCTCCACCGCCGTGACGATGCTGCTGTCCTCCATCACCCAGCTGACCGGCGCGCTCCTCTCGGCCGCCGCCGTGCAGCCGATGTTCGAACAGGTCAAGCCGATCCTCCGGGAGACCCCCGAGGTCCGCGGCTCCAGCACCCGCCCGGGCGAACTGAGCGGAGCCGTCGAGGCCCGCCGGCTGTCCTACCGCTACGCCGACGACGGCCCGCTGGTGCTCGACGACGTGTCCCTCCAGGTGCGACCGGGCGAGTTCGTCGCGATCGTCGGGGCCAGCGGCAGCGGCAAGTCCACTCTGCTGCGGCTGCTCATAGGCTTCGACAAGCCGGCTTCCGGCAGCGTCCTCTACGACGGCCAGGACCTGGCGGCACTCGACCGCGCGGCCGTGCGCCGCCAGTGCGGCGTCGTCCTGCAGAACGCCCAGCCCTTCTCCGGCTCGATCCTCGACTGCATCTGCGGCGCCGAGACCTACCCGCTCGAAGAGGCCTGGGAGGCCGCCGCGATGGCAGGCCTGGCCGACGACATCAAGGCCATGCCCATGGGCATGCACACCGTCCTCTCCGACGGCGGCACCACCGTCTCGGGCGGCCAGCGCCAACGCCTCATGATCGCCCAGGCCCTCATCCGCAAACCCCGCATCCTCTTCCTGGACGAGGCCACCAGCGCCCTGGACAACGAGGCCCAACGCGTGGTCATCGAGTCCACCCGCGCCCTGCACGCCACCCGCATCGTGATCGCCCATCGGCTGTCGACGGTCATGGACGCGGACCGGGTCGTCGTCATGTCGGAGGGCCGGGTCGTCCAGCAGGGCACCCCGGCAGAACTGCTCGCGGACGCGGGCGGCCTCTTCCACGAACTGGTGCGCCGGCAGATCGGGTGAGGGGGGGGCGGGCGTCGCGGAGACCACGCGGCCCTTTTCGGCGAACGAGTGCTATGGCAGTGGCGTCTGGCGGACGAAGGACATGCCGTACCGGCCGCCCTGCCAGATGTCCGCGCCGCTCACGTACATGGGGTTCCAGGAATGCCAGTACAGGGACTCGATGTACTTCGGTTCGGGGCCGGGGCGGACCGGCTTCATCGTGACCCCGGCGAGCGGATTGCGCTGGCGGTCCATGCTCCAGCTACCGAAGTCCACGTCCAGGAACGTGGCCGCGTAGGCCGTGTCACGGTCCAGATCGGTCAGGGTGAACTGGGTCTGGGGTTTGCCGCTGACCCAGTACTTCAAGACTTCCAGTTTCGCCCGCCGGCCGTCGACGTTGCCCGCGTACTCAGAGTGGTTGTGGGGCGGCGAGTACCAGTCTCCATAGCCCCGGAATGGCCGACCCGCTGCGAAGGGCGGCGCAACGGTGGAACGGGAGAAGGACATCGGGAAGCCCACACCGTTCCAACTGCTCGTGCCCGAGAGGTAGTCGGTGTTCCACGTGTGCAGGAGCAGGTTCGGCCAGCTGAGAGTGCTGGGGCCGGTGAGCGTGATGTTGCGGATCTCGTGTGCGTTCAGGGGAACGTATTGGACGTACCCCGAATAGGTCTCGTTCCGCTCCAGCTCGCTGAACTTGAGGAAAAGCGTGTAGTAGCTGCTGGGCGGCTGTTGCTGGGCCACGATCTCCAACTTGGCATGCCGACCGTCGTACGACCCCAGCCACGTGCCGTGAAACGCCCGTACGTCCTGGAGACGGAGCGTGCTCGCGGCGGCGGGTGTGACCCCACCGACCGCCGACGCCGCCCCGGCGGCGATCGCGGCGCCGGCGGCTCTCTTGAGCGCCGTACGACGCGATATCGGCTGATGCGCTGCCATGACCACCCCAAGTGTCGGAAGGGCCCCATGGTGGGGGAGCCGAACCGCTCGCGGCGTCCCCAAAACACGCCAACTACGCCGGCCACGACCGCGGCAGAACCCCGACACGGCGGCAGGGCCCGGACCGCGTGTTGCGGTCCGGGCCCTGCCCCGTGCGGTGCCGCCGTGTGGCGGAGGTGCGTCAGCTCTGGGCGGTGCCGTCGCTCGCCTGCCCGGCGGCCTCAGCTGCGCGTGCCTTCTCGCGCATCTTGCGCACCAGCTCGGCCTTCTGGGCGGCGGCACTCTGGCGGTCGCGGTTGCGGTGCGGACCGTTGTTCTGCCGTTCGGCGCGGGACAGCTTCTTGCGCTGGCCGCCGCCCTGGCCCACGGGGTTGTTGATGTTCTTGCTGTCGGTCACGGGTTCTCCCGGTGATGATGTGAAGTGATCTACGGATTCATCGGTGGGGGACGGGCGCGGCGACGTCGAAGGACGTCAGCAGGGGCCCGTCACGCTCTCACTCGTAAATCGGTGTCTGGAAGAACATGACAAAGACGTTACCTGGTCCCGTCGGCCCCGCGCGCCAGGGTTTCCGCCGCCCCGGTGTCGGCCGGGATTCCGGCGAGCGCCCGGGGCCGGCTCGGCTACGACCGGGGCCTGCGCGGTGATGATCTGGCGCACAGACGCTGTGCCACCCCAGATTCTCCCCAGGGGCCCCTGCGGGCTGCTGTTTGATGTGCTGCCTACAGCCAGTCACGCTTCTTGAAGATGAAGTACAGGCTCACGCACACCACCGCCATCAGCAGGATCGCGAAGGGGTACCCGAACGTCCACTTCAGCTCGGGCATCGCCTCGAAGTTCATGCCGTAGATCGTTCCCACCAGTGTGGGTGCGAACAGAATGGCCGCCCACGACGAGATCTTCTTGATCTCCTCGTTCTGCTCGAAGCCGGCCTCCGCCAGGGCGCGCATCTCGGCGTTCTGTTGCTGGGTGACGAGCGTGGCGTTGACGGCGAGGATGTCGGCGAGGGCGGAGCGGAAGCCGTCGACGCGTTCGCTGGTGTGGGTGACGTGGTCGGCTACGTCGCGGAGGTAGCGTTGGAGTTCCTCGTCGGTGCCGTATTTGGTGAAGCCGGCCATCAGGCCGTGGAGCATGCCTACCAGGGGGCGGGTGGCGCGCTGGAACTCGACCATTTCGCGGGCGAGTTCGTAGATGCGGCGGGAGACGGCGGGGTCGCCGCCGAAGACCTCGGTCTCGATCTCGTCGATGTCGTTCTGGACGCCCGCGACGACGGGGGCGTAGCCGTCGACGACCGCGTCGAGGATGGCGTAGAGCACGGCCTCCGGGCCGAGGGCGAGGAGCTCCGGGGTGGCCTCCATGCGGCGGCGGACGGCCGACAGGTCCGGGGCGGCGCCGTGGCGGACGGTGATGACGAAGTCGGGGCCGACGAAGACGTGGAGTTCGCCGAAGTCGACCTCCTCGGGCGCGTCCAGGTAGCGGGCGGCGCGCAGGACGACGAAGAGGGTGTCGCCGTAGCGCTCGAGCTTGGGGCGCTGGTGGGCTTCCAGGGCGTCCTCGACGGCCAGCTGGTGGAGGTCGAACTCGTCGGCGAGGGAGACCAGTTCCTCCTCGGTGGGCCGGTAGAGGCCGATCCAGGCCATGCTCTCGGGCTGCTCGCGCAGCTGCCGGTACGTTTCGGCAAGGGAGTCGGGGGTGGCGACGCGGTGGCCGTCGCGGTACACGGCGGCGTGGACGATGCTGCCCTGGCCGCCGTTCGGTTCGAGGGCTCCGTCCTCGGCGCCGGTGGCGGGGGTGGGGGCCGGGGGAGTGTCCGGGGGTGCCGTACGGCCGTTCGGGGGGCGCAGCCAGGAGTGCTTCCTGGGCGTGGACCGGTGGCGCGGAGGGCGCTCGGGCATTTTTCTCTTCCCTCTCGCTGGTCACTGGGCCGCAGAACAGGATATACGGCCCCAAATCCCACCTCCGGGGGAGGCCGGGGGCGCTGTCAGTGGTCCGCCTTACCGTAGGCACATGACCGGAAACCGGGCGGCCGCGCCCGTCCTGACCCGGCGCGCGCTCAACCGCGCCCTGCTGGAACGCCAGCTGCTCCTGCGCCGTGTCGCGCTGCCGGCCATCGACGCGGTCGAGCGCCTGGTGGGGCTCCAGGCCCAGGCCCCGATGGACCCCTATTACGCCCTCGCCGCCCGCCTCGAGGGCTTCGACCCCGAGGAGCTCTCCGGTCTGCTCGCCTCGCGCGCGGCGGTGCGCATCGCGGTGATGCGCTCCACCATTCACCTGGTCAGCGCCCGCGACTGCCGCGTTCTGCGCCCGTTGTCCCAGCCCATGCACGAGCGGGCGTTCCGCGGCAACCACGGCAAGCGCCTGACGGAGGTGGACCTGGACCGGGTGGCCGGCCGGGCCCGGGAGCTGGTCGCCGAGCGCCCGTACACCTTCCACGCGCTCGGGCAGGCGCTGGCCGAGGAGTGGCCCGGGAGCGCTCCGCAGGACCTGGCCATGGCCGCCCGGACCCTGTTGCCGCTGGTCCAGGTGCCCCCGCGCGCGCTGTGGGGGCGCAGCGGCCCGGCCGCCCATACGACCGTGGAGGCGTGGCTCGGCGCGGAGGTCGATCCCGCCCCCGATCTGGATGCCGTGCTGCTGCGCTATCTGGGGGCGTTCGGCCCCGCCTCGGTCAAGGACATGCAGACCTGGTGCGGGCTGACCCGGCTCCGCGAGCGGGTCGAGGGCCTGCGGCCCCGCCTGCGCACGTTCCGGGACGAACAGGGGGTGGAGCTCTTCGACGTCGTGGACGGCCCGCTGCCCGATCCCGGCACCCCGGCCCCGGCCCGCCTCCTTCCGGAGTTCGACAACCTCACCCTCTCGCACGCCGACCGGAGCCGTGTCGTCTCGCCCGAGGACCTGCGCCGCCTCTGGCGTGTCAACCGGGCCAACCGCGCCGTCCTGCTGGACGGCTTCGTCGCGGGTATATGGCGCATGGAGACGGCGCGGGACGCGGTGGCCACGGTGACGGTGGAGCCGTTCCGGCGGATCTCCGGTGCCGAGCGGGAGGCGGTGCGGGAGGAGGCTGAGGGGGTGCTGGCGATGGCCGCGCCGGGGGCGGAGTACGAAGTGCGGTTCGGGGCCGTCACGTAGGGGGCGGTTCTCCGGCCTTCGGGGTCACCGTTCTCCCGGGCGCAGGGAGTCCAGGTGCCGGCGCAGCACCTGCCGCATGGCGCGCGGCGTGACCTCGGCCGGCCCCTGCAGGACGGACTGCAGGGCGAGGCCGTCGAGCAGGGCCGACAGCCGCAGCGTCTCCACCGCGATATCGACGTCCTCGGCCAGCCCGCCCGCCCGTCGAGCCTCGCTCAGTACGCGGGTGAGCAGCTCCCGCATGCCCCGGTGCACCTGCTCCGCGCGGGGCCGCAGTTCGGGACGCGTACGGGCGGCGGTGGTGAAGGCCAGCCAGAGCGCGGACTCTTCGTGACGGGGGCCGTCGAGCGGCAGGAACTCGGCCAGCAGCTCCTCGGTGCCCGTGCGGCGGTCCGCGTCGTCGGTCGCCGGGTCCAGGAGGACGCCGGCGTGCGTGCGGACGCGCCGCTCGATGCGGTCGGCCAGCTCGTCCATGGCGAAGAGCAGCATCTCGCCGTGGTCGGTGAAGTAGTGGCGGACCGAGCCGATGGCCAGGCCCGCCTCCTCCGCGACGTTGCGCAGCGACGCGTTCTCCAGGCCGTTCCGGCCGGCCACCCGCAACACCGCGTCGGCCACCGCCTGGCGGCGGGCCTCGCGGTCGACGATCTTCGGCATGTTGCCGTTTATAGCACGACCGGGCTAAATTCTATTTAGCACGACCGAGCTATTTAAGGGGTGGGAGTGAACGTCTGGCTGCTGGCCGGCCTCATCGCGGTGGGCGTCGTCGCCGTCGTGATCAAGCGGCTGATCGGTGAACCGCTCAAGGCGCGCGACCTGTTCGTGACGCCGCTCGTCCTGACCGGTCTGGGCGTCCTGGCGCTGTCCCACGCGCAGCGCCTCAACGGCGCCGACATCGCGTGGACCGTGACGGGCGCCGTCCTGGGCCTCGCGCTCGGAGCCGTGAGAGGGCGGACCGTCCAGATCTTCGAGAAGCAGGGGGTGCTGTGGCAGCGCTATACCGGCCGCACGTTTCTCGTCCTGGTCGCCTCGGCGGTCGTCATGGGGGGCTTCGGTCTCCTCGCGGCCAAGATGGGCATGCACGAGGAGGCGCGGCCGATGCAGCTGTCCATCGGGGTGGGGTTTCTCGGTGAGGCGCTCGTGATCGGGCGGCGGGGGATGGTGAGTGGGGTGCCGTTTGCGCCGGAGCGGTCGGGGTGACGGCGTTTCCTGGCGTGTGCCGGTGGTGTGGGTGGGGGGAGTTTGCCCCTGCCCCGCCCTTTCACCGTTTCTTGTCCTCAATCGCCGGACGGGCTGGAGCTGAGTCCGCCGGACGGGCTGGAGTTGAGTCCGCCGGGCGGGTTGGGGTTGGGCGGACCGGACGGGCTGGAGTTGAGCGGACCGGGCGGGTTGGAGTTGGGCGCGCCGGGTGGGTTGGGGTTGGGCGGACCGGGTGGGTTGGGGTTGGGCGGACCGGACGGGTTGGGATTGGGCGTGACCGGTGGGGGCCTACTCGCCCACGTCCCGGCTCCGCAAGTCCGCCAAGGTCTCCCGGCGGATGAGCAGGCGGGCGCGGCCGGCCGTTACGGCGGTTACCGGGGGGCGGCCCACGAGGTTGTACGCCGAGGCCATCGACAGGTGGTACGCCCCCGACGCCGGGACCGCCAGGACGTCGCCCGGGCGGATGTCACCCGGCAGGGCCACGTCCTCCGCCAGTACGTCGCCCGCCTCGCAGTGGCGGCCCACCACGGTCACCCGCCGCTCGGGCACCGCCGAGGCGCGGCCCACCAGCCGGACCGTGTAGCGCACGCCGTACAGCGCCGGGCGGGGGTTGTCGCTCATGCCGCCGTCGACGGCCACGAAGACCCGGCTCCCCGTGGACTTCACCGCCAGCACGCGGTACAGCGCCACCCCCGCCGGGCCCGCGATCCAGCGGCCCGGCTCGACCGCGAGCCGGGGGACCGGCAGATCGGCGTGGGCGCACCGCAGGGACAGCTCGCTGCCGACCCGGTCGGCGTAGGCGTACGGGTCCAGGGCGGCGTCGCCGTCGCGGTAGGCGATGGCGAAGCCGCCGCCCAGGCCGAGTTCGGGGAACGTCACGCCGTGCACGTCGCGGAGGCGGGCCAGCAGGGACACCAGGCGCCGCACGGCGGTCACGTACGGCTCCACGGAGGCGATCTGGGAGCCGAGGTGGCAGTGCAGGCCCATGAGTTCGAGGCGGGGCTGGCCCAGGACGCGGGCCACCGCGTCCTCCGCCTCGCCGCCCGCGATCGGCAGTCCGAACTTCTGCCCCTCGACCCCGGTCCGCACCGCCGCGTGCGCGCCGGCCTCGACGCCCGGTACCACGCGCACCAGCACCCGCTGGCGGGCGCCCGGCGGCACCAGGGCCGCGAGGCGGGCTATCTCGCCGGTGCTGTCGAGCACGATCCTGCCCACCCCCAGCCGCAGCGCGGTGCGCAGGTCCTCGGGGCTCTTGGCGTTGCCGTGCAGGACGACGCGCTCGGCGGGGAAGCCCGCGTGCGCGGCGAGTTCCAGCTCGCCCGCCGAGCAGACGTCGAGCGAGAGCCCCTCCTCCTCGATCCAGCGGATCATCGCGCGGGACAGGAACGCCTTGCCGGCGTAGGCGACGTCGGCGTCCGGCAGGGCGGTGCGCCAGGCCCTGGCCCTGGCCCGTACCTCGTCCTCGTCGAGGACGTAGGAGGGTGTGCCGAAGCGGTCGGCGAGCTCTCCGAGGGCGACGCCGCCGACGGCCAGGTCGCCCGAGGGCAGGGTGCGGGTGGAGGCGGGCCAGACCGGGGTGGACGAGGGCTCCCCGGTCAGCGGCGGGAGGGTGACGGGGGCCAGGGGCAGGGACACGGATGATCTCCTTCGAGGGAATGAGCGGATGCGAGGAGTCAGCCGGGGAACGTCGGCAGGAGGGGCACGGTGTCCTCGGGAGCGGGCCGCACGGGCGGCGCCGTCAGCTGCGGGTCGACGGACACCAGCGTGACGCCGAGCGGTGCGGCCAGGGACCGCACGGCGGGCAGGGCGAGGCGCACCGAGGGGACGGCCTGGCCCAGGCAGTCGGCGAGCCGTCGCCGGCTGGTGAAGGCGACGACCGTACGGGTCTCGAGCGGGGTGCGGTAGACGCGCAGGGAGAAGCCGCCGGGGCAGGGCCGCACGGGCACGTACAGCGGCTCCTCCCGGTCAGGATGGGACGGCTCTCCGTCGTCGGCCGGATGACTCTCGGGGCTCGCGGGAACGTCGGGGCGGGCTACTGCGGCCACGGCGGCCGCCTCGGCGGGGGTACGGCTCACATGCATGACGGTCCTTGGTGAGGTGTCGGGAGGGGGTGCGTCGGTGAGGTGTCGGGAGGAGGAGCTTCGGTGCGGTGTCGCGAGGTGCGTCGGTCACGCTATGCCCGGTGCAAGCCCGCACAAGCGCCTCCTTGACAGCACGTTGACCCCTCCCGGCGGTCCCTTGACGGCTCGTTGACGCCGCCGCCCGCCGCCCGCCGCCCGCCGCCCGCCGCCCGCCGCCCGCCGCCCGCCGCCCGCATCGAAAGAGAGCCGGACCCGAAACCGCCCGGCTCCGGCCCTGCCGCGCCGACTTCCGCCTTGAGATATTTGGAAGAATCGCGAACACGGGGCAACGGGAGGACATGTGACGGCAATGGACCCGACCGGAACGGCCGGTCAGGCGGACGGATTCCGGGAGGCACGGGACTTCCTGCTCGCGCACCGCGAGGACTACGCGGCGGCGTACGAGGGCTTCGTCTGGCCCCGCCCCACCGCGTTCAACTGGGCCCTGGACTGGTTCGACGCCATCGCCCGGGACAACGACCGCACCGCCCTGTGGATCGTGGAGGAGAACGGCGACGAGAAGCGCCTGTCCTTCGACGCGCTGCGCCGCCGCTCGGACCGGCTCGCCAACTGGCTGCGCGAGCGAGGCGTACGCGCCGGGGACCGCCTCGTCGTCATGCTCGGCAATCAGGCGGAGCTGTGGGAGACCGCCCTCGCCGCGATGAAGCTGCGCGCCGTCGTCATCCCCGCCACACCCCTGCTGGGCCCCGCCGACCTCGCCGACCGCATCGAACGCGGCCGGGCCCGCCATGTGATCGTACGGGCCGAGGACACCGGCAAGTTCGCCGACGTGCCCGGCGACTACACCCGCATCGCGGTCGGCGCCGCGCCCGAGGGCTGGCTGGCGTACGGGGACCACGAACGCCATGCCGAGGAGACCTTCACCCCCGACGGCCCCACCCGTGCCGACGAACCCCTGCTGCTCTACTTCACCTCCGGCACCACCGCCCGCCCCAAGCTCGTCGAGCACACCCACATCTCGTACCCCATCGGTCACTTGTCGACCATGTACTGGATCGGCCTGCGGCCCGGCGACGTCCACCTCAACATCTCCTCGCCCGGCTGGGCCAAGCACGCCTGGTCCAACCTCTTCGCGCCCTGGAACGCCGAGGCCACCGTCTTCGTCCACAACTACACGCGCTTCGACGCGGCCCGCCTCATGGCCGAGATGGACCGCTGCGGCGTCACGAGCTTCTGCGCTCCGCCGACCGTGTGGCGGATGCTCATCCAGGCCGACCTCGGCGCGCTGCGCACCCCGCCGCGCGAGGCGGTGGCCGCCGGGGAGCCCCTCAACCCCGAGGTGATCGAGACCGTGCGGCAAGCCTGGGGCGTCACCATCCGCGACGGCTTCGGGCAGACGGAGACCACCGTCCAGGTCGCCAACCCGCCCGGCCAGCCGCTGAAGACCGGCTCCATGGGCCGTCCCAGCCCCGGCTTCACCGTCGCTCTCCTCGACCCGCACACCGGGGAGCCCGCCGACGAGGGGGAGATCGCCCTCGACCTGAGCACGCGCCCCGTCGGCCTGATGACCGGCTACGCGGGCGACCCCGACCGCACCGCCGAGGTGATGGCCGGCGGCTACTACCGCACCGGCGACATCGGCGCCCGCGACGCCGACGGCTACATCACCTACATCGGGCGCGCGGACGACGTCTTCAAGTCCAGCGACTACAAGATCAGTCCATTCGAGCTGGAGAGCGCCCTCCTCGAACACGAAGCCGTCGCCGAGGCCGCCGTCGTCCCCGCCCCCGACCCGCTGCGGCTGTCCGTGCCCAAGGCGTACGTCGTCCTCGCCGACGGCTGGGAGCCGGGCCCGGACACCGCCAAGGCCCTGTTCGCCCACTCGCGATCCGTGCTCGCCCCGTACAAGCGCGTCCGCCGGCTGGAGTTCGCCGAGCTGCCCAAGACCGTGTCCGGCAAGATCCGCCGCATCGAGCTGCGCGACCGCACCGCGCAGGGCGGCGGCACCGAGTACCGAGAGGAAGACCACCGGTGACCACCGTGAGCACACCCCCCGCCGCCCATGCGGCAGGCTCCACCGACACTCCGCTGCTCGACCACACCATCGGCGCCGATCTCGCCCGTACGGTCGGCCGGTTCGGCGACCGCGAGGCGCTCGTCGACGTCCAGGGCGGCCGGCGCTGGACGTACACGGAGTTCGGGCGGGCGGTGGAGGAGGTCGCGCTGGGCCTCCTCGCCAAGGGCGTGGCCAAGGGCGACCGGGTGGGGATCTGGGCCGTCAACTGCCCCGAGTGGGTCATGGTGCAGTACGCCACCGCCCGCATCGGCGCCATCATGGTCAACGTCAATCCGGCCTACCGGGTGCACGAGCTCGAGTACGTGCTGCGCCAGGCGGGCATCAGCGTGCTCGTCTCCTCCCTCGAGTACCGCACGAGCGACTACCGCCGCATGGTCGAACAGGTCCGCGCCACCTGCCCGGACCTGCGCGACGTCGTCTACATCGGCGACCCCACCTGGGAGGGGCTCGTCCGCCTCGGCGCGGCCACCGACCCCGGCCGGCTCGCCGAGCGCGAGTCGCGGCTGCACTGCGACGACCCCGTCAACATCCAGTACACCTCCGGCACCACCGGCTTCGCCAAGGGCGCCACGCTCTCGCACCGCAACATCCTCAACAACGGTTACTTCGTGGGCGAGACCCTCGGCTACACCGAGCAGGACCGCATCGCCCTGCCCGTGCCCTTCTACCACTGCTTCGGCATGGTCATGGGCAACCTCGCGGCCACCTCGCACGGCGCCTGCGTCGTCATCCCGGGCCCGATCTTCGACGCCACGGCCGCGCTGCACGCCGTCGAGCGCGAGCGCTGCACCTCGCTGTACGGCGTGCCGACCATGTTCATCGCCGAGCTCGGCCTCGCCGACTTCGCCACGTACGACCTGTCCTCGCTGCGCACCGGCATCATGGCGGGCTCGCCGTGCCCCTCGGAGGTGATGAAGCGGGTCGTGACGGAGATGCACATGGCCGAGGTGGCCATCTGCTACGGGATGACTGAGACCTCCCCGGTCTCCACCCAGACCCGCCGCGACGACGACCTCGCCCGTCGCACGGGCACCGTCGGCACCGTGCTGCCGCACGTGGAGGTGAAGATCGTCGACCCGTCGACCGGCGCCACGGCCGGCCGCGGCGAGCCGGGCGAGCTGTGCACCCGCGGCTATTCGGTGATGCTCGGCTACTGGAACGACGCCGAGCGCACCGCCGACGTCATCGACGCCGACCGGTGGATGCACACCGGCGACCTCGCCGAGATGGACGAGGACGGCTACGTACGGATCGTCGGCCGCATCAAGGACATGATCATCAGGGGCGGGGAGAACGTCTACCCGCGCGAGATCGAGGAGTTCCTGCACGCCCACCCCAAGATCAGCGACGTACAGGTCATCGGCGTCCCCGACGAGAAGTACGGCGAGGAGATCATGGCCTGCGTCATCCTCAACGACCCCGCCGAGACCCTCACCCGCGACGAGCTCGCCCGCTACTGCCGCGGCCGGCTCGCGCACTACAAGGTGCCGCGCCATCTGCGGGTGATGGAGTCCTTCCCCATGACCGTCAGCGGCAAGGTGCGCAAGGTGGAGCTGAGGCAGGAGGCGACGACGCTGCTGGAGGCCGCGCCCGCGACGGTGGCCCAGCCGTAGCGGACGTGCGCGGGGCGGGCCGCGAGCGGCCCGCCCCGACACCCCCGTGTGGTTCCCCCGTGTTTCCCCCGTGGACGGGCCCGCGTTCCCCCGTGTCCCGCGGGCCCTGCGCCCAGTCTCCGCCCGGACCGCGCCAACTCGCCATGCGCGCGGGAGAGTTCAGAGCAAGAATTGAGCTTCGCGGTGCGCGCGGGCCTTAGCGCCGGCCGTGCCGCACCAGCTCGTCGGCCCAGTCGTTGAGGGCCTGCGGCGTGCCGGCCAGGTCCATCACGAACAGCGGAAGCCGCAGGTCGTCCGCCCGGCAGCGGGCGTCGTGCGCATAGCCCGCCAGGGAGAAGCAGGCGGCGGCCGCCGATTCGAGGAGGCCGTGCAGCCACAGGCACTCGATGTCGCGCAGGGTGGTCGGCAGGGTCGTGGGATCGACGCGGGCGACCATGCCCGTGCCGCGCAGGTCCACCCCCGACGCCGTGGGCGCCGGGCAGTTCCCCGGGCGGCGTACGTCGCTGAACCCCAGCCACCGCAGATAGCGCTCGGCGGCCATGACCGCGTCGCGCTCGGTGCGGATGGTCACCGGCCGGAAGGGTGGGCGCGAGGCGGTCCGGGACGGCTTCGGAGCCTCCTCGCCGGCCGGCCGCTCCGGTTCCGTCTCGCGCGGGGGCGGCACGGGCAGCCGTACGACCGTTCCGCAGGAGCAGCCGAACTCGGGACGCGGCCACTGGCCCTGGCGGTCGCAGGACGGGCAGCGCACCGCCACCCAGGAGTCGCGCCAGGTGCGGTGGGCCAATAACTCGGGTGTGGCATCGGGCAGTACGGGCACGGTCAGCGGGGCGCCGCACGCACAGGGGAAGGTGGGCGGGGTGAAGGAGTGCTCCCGGCGGCACGTGGGGCAGTGCACCGGCACGCTCTTGGCCATTTCGGCTCCAGCGAGGGGTCCGTAGGGGTTGTGGGGTACCCCATCGTCCACGATGCGGGGGCGGTCGGGGAGCGAATCGCCAAGGCGGGCGCGGGAGAAGGCCGGGCGGCGGCGCCGGGGGCGCGACCGGACAGGTGACGGCGCCACCGCCCGGGGTTCGTGGTGCGGGTGTTACGGGAGTGGTTCGAATTCCCGTACGGCGTCGATGTCCGGACCGTGCGGGGTGTTGGCCTCGCGCTCGATCATGATCTCGACCAGCACCGGGCGGGAGGTCGAGACGGCCTCCTTGCGGGCCCACTCGATCGCCGGCCGGATGTCCGCCGGATCGACGACCCGGCGCCCCGCACAGCCGTACGCCCGCATCAGCGTGACGTGATCGGTGCCGGTCTCGTCGTAGTGGACGTCCACCTGGTAGTTCATGCCGTAACCGATCGAGGCCTGGCGGATCAGGCCCAGGTACTCGTTGTTCAGCATGATCAGCACGAACGGCACGTCGTACTGCGCCGCGACCGCCAGCTCCTCGACCGTGTACTGGAAGCCGTAGTCGCCGACGACGCCCACCACTTCCGTTTCGCCCCGGCCCATGCCCTGCAGCGCCTTCTTCACGCCGATCGCCGCCGGCACCTCCCAGCCCAGCGGGCCGGCCTGGCCGCACACCTGGTAGCGGCGGGGCAGATGCGCCTTCTGATGCTGGCCGCCCCAGATCTGGTAGAGGCCGATGGCGGTGACGAAGTAGGTGTCCGGGCCGAAGATCTCATTGATCTCCTTGTAGATCCGGGGCGCCTTGACGGGCACGGTGTCGAAGTCCTCGCGCCGGGTGAGGGTCCGCTTGAGCAGCCGGCAGCGCGCGGTCCAGGGCGCGATGTCGGGAGCTGCGCCGCGCGCCCGGGCCGCGTCCAGCAGCGCGGCGAGGAAGAGGCGCGCGTCGGAGACGATGCCCAGGTCCGGCTCGATGACCCTGCCGAGCTGGGTGGGCTCGACGTCCACGTGGACGAACGTGCGCGCGCCCCGGTACGTGGCGACCCCGGCGCCCGTGTGCCGGTCGCCGAAGCGGGCGCCGACGGCGAGCACGAAGTCCGACTCCAGGAACGAGGCGTTGGCGTACCGCTGCGAGGTCTGGATGCCCGTGGTGCCCATGTGGAGCTCGTGGTCGTCCTCGATGGCGCCCTTGCCCATCAGGGTGACCTGGAAGGGCACGCCCAGCTGCTCCACCAGCGCCCGCAGCTCGTCCGCCGCATCGGCGAGGATCACCCCGCCGCCGGCCAGGATCAGCGGCCGCTCGGCCGCGAGCAGCAGGTCCAGGGCGGCCTCCACACGGGGCGGGTGGGGTGCGACCGTACGGACGGGAAGCCGGGTGTCGGTCGTGGCGTCGTACTTGATCTCCCGCTGGGCGATGTCCACCGGGATGTCGATCAGTACGGGCCCGGGGCGGCCCTCGCGGGCGGTCCGGAACGCCTCGCGGAAGATCCAGGGGATCTGCGCGGCCTCCTTGACCTGCACGGCCCACTTGGTGACGGGGCGCGCCACCGCGACGATGTCGACGGCCTGGAACGCCTCCTGGTGCAGCTTGGCCGAGACCGCCTGGCCGGTGACGCAGACCATGGGGATCGAGTCGGCGAAGGCGGTGTACAGGCCGGTGACGAGGTTGGTGCCGCCGGGCCCGGAGGTGGCGATGGCCACGCCGACCCGCCCGTTGGTGCGGGCCCAGCCGTCGGCCATGTGGGCCGCGCCCTCCTCGTGGCGGACGGTCAGGTGCTCGATGCCGCCGACCGCCTCCATGGCCTGGTACAGGGGCAGGATCGCGGCGCCGGGGCAGCCGAAGGCGATGTCGACGCCCTCGTCCTTCATGATGTGCACGGCCGCCTGCATGGCGGGCACGGTGGCGGCGCTCACGGCGTGATCCCCGACAGCCGCTCGACGCCCCGCAGGAGCGCCGAGTGGTCCAGGCCGCCGTCGCCCTGGGCGCGGACGGCGGCCACCAGCGTCGCGACCACGCCGCCGAGCGGGAGCGCGGCGCCCACCTCGCGGGCGGCGGCGGTGACGATGCCCATGTCCTTGTGGTGCAGGTCGATCCGGAAGCCGGGGGCGAAGTCGCGGGTGAGGAAGTGGTGGCGCTTGCGGGTGAGCACGGCGGAGGCGGCGAGCCCGCCGCCCAGCACGTCCAGCGCGGCGGTGAGGTCGACGCCGGACTTCTCCAGGAACACCACGGCCTCCGCGCAGGCCTGGAGGTTCGCGGCGACGATCAGCTGGTTGGCCGCCTTGACGGTCTGGCCCGCCCCGTGGGGGCCGCAGTGCACGACGGTCGTGCCGAGGGCCTCGAAGAGGGGCCGGGCCTCGGCGAAGTCGGCCGCGTCGCCGCCGGCCATGATGGACAGGCTCCCCTCGACGGCCCCGGCCTCGCCGCCGGACACGGGCGCGTCCAGGACGCGTACGCGGTGCGCGGCGGCGGCCCGCGCCAGCTCGACAGAGGTCCGCGGGGTGATGGAGGACATGTCGACGAAGAGGGTGCCGGGGGCGGCGTTGGCCAGGACGCCGTCGTCGCCGTAGGCGACGGCGGTGACGTGCGGGTCGGCGGGGACCATGGTGACGACGACGTCGGCACCGCGGACCGCGTCCCGCACGGAGGCCGCGGGGGTGCCGCCGTGGGCGGCGAGGCGGTCGAGCTTGTGGCGTTCGAGGGTGTACCCGGTGAGCGGGTAGCCGGCCTTGAGGAGGTTCTCGGCCATGGGGGAGCCCATGATGCCGAGGCCTATCCAGGCGATGCGGGGGAGTGACACGAGGTTCCCTTCGGGGTGGTCGGGGGCTCCGCCCCCGGACCCCCGCTCGCGCGTCAGCGCGGTCCGGGGTTCCGGGGGAGGGGCCGGGGCGTCAGAAGTCGGTGAGCCAGCGGAAGGCGTCCGCGCCCGCGGCCCGGTATTCGAGGCCGACCGGCCCGTCGTACCCGGCCTCGCGCAGACGCGGCAGCAGCTCCGCGAAGTCCAGGGACCCGGTGCCCGGCGCCCCCCGCCCGGGCACATCCGCGATCTGGACGTGGCCGGCCCGGCGCGCGTACCGGGCGACGACCTCGCCCAGGTCCGCGCCGCCCATGGCGAGGTGGTACAGGTCCAGCAGCAGCCGCGCGTTGCCCAGCCCCGTCGCCGCGTTGACCTTGTCGACGACCTCGACGGCCGCCGCCGCGTCCGTCAGCGGATACCGCGGCGATTCCGCGGCGTTGAGCGCCTCGACCAAGAGCACCGCCCCCACCCGGTCCGCGGCCCGCGCCGCGAGCGCGAGGTTCTCCAGGGCGAGCGCGTCCTGGAGGCGGTCCGGCACGCCCTCGACGCGGTTGCCGTACAGCGCGTTGAGCGCCCGGCAGCCCAGCGACCCGGCGAAGTCGGCGGCGACGTCGAGGTTGGCGCGGAAGCGCTCCGATTCCGCGCCCGGCACGGACAGCGCGCCCCGGTCCGGGCCCGGCAGCAGGCCCGCGTAGAAGTTCAGCCCGACCAGCTGTGTGCCCGCCCGGGTCAACGCGTCGCCGAGCGCTGCGAGTTCGTCGTCGGGCGGCACCGGGGTGCCCGGCCACGGCCACCACAGCTCCACCGCCGTGAAGCCGGCCGCCGCCGCTGCCGCGGGCCGCTGGAGGAGCGGCAGCTCCGTGAAGAGGATCGAGAGGTTCACATCGAAGCGGTGATCGGAGAGGCCCATAGGGGTCGACTCAGCTCCTTCCGCTGGAGATTCCATGATGCGGAAAAATGATTTCGTTGTGAGGAAAAGGCTGCCGTCGCCTCCGCGGCCCTGTCAAGGGACCCTGTGCGCCCGGCTCTTGGGGGCAGTACGTTGACCCGGTGCGATTGAGAGTGGAGTTCACGACCGAGCCCTTCGACCTCGACGAGCCGCCGCCGCACGCCGTGGCGGCCCGCGAGGTCGTGCAGGGCGCGGGGCTGGACGCCGTCGACGTCGGCCCGTTCGGCAACACCGTCGAAGGCGGAGCCGACGCCGTCCTGACGGCGCTGGACGCACTGCTGCGCGCGTCCCTCAGGTCCGGCGCCACACGGGTGTCGCTGCAGGTCAACGTCGTGCCCGGAGCCGCGGAAGGCGGCGGCGGGTGAGCGAGGACGCGTTCCGCGCCGCCGTCAGGCCGCTCGTCGACGCCCTGGGCGGGCAGCTCCTCGAGCCGGATCAGGCCGGGGCCGACGACGTCGTCCTCTCCTGGGAGGGGCGCGAGGTGGTGGCCGTGCGGCTTCCGCACCTGGCCGACTCGCTCGAGCGCATCCTGGCCGACCTGGAGCGCCGCCACGGCGTGCCGCTCGCCGAACTCGACCGCAAGGCCAAGCAGTCGGTCGTGCGCAACCTGGAGGCGCGGGGCGCCTTCACGCTGCGCCACGGCGTGGAGACCGTCGCCGCCGCGCTCGGCGTCAGTCGCTTCACGGTCTACAACTACCTCAATCGCGACTAGCTTTTTCAACAAACTGTTGACGCGGTGTTCTTCAGGGCGTTAGCTATGCGCAGCTCATCCGAGCGCAGCGACAAGCGCCACGGAGGTTGCCGTGACTGCGAGTTCGACGCCGGGCCTCGCCCGGTTCAACGCGGCCGAGGAGCATACGGCCCGGTCCGCCCTGCACGAGATCTGCGCCAGCACCGCATGGGGGAACGGCATCCTCGCCGGGCGCCCCTACCGTGACGCCGAGGCACTGCTGACCGCGAGCGACACCGCCGTCGCCGCCCTGGGCCCGGCCGATCTGGCCGAGGCCATGGCCGCCCATCCGCCCATCGGCCGGCCGGCCCCCGGCGACCCCGTCTCCGCGCGCGAACAGCGCGGCATGGCGAACGCCCCCGACCGCATCAGAGCCGGGATGCTCGAACTCAACCTGGCCTACCAGGAGAAGTTCGGGCACGTCTTCCTGATCTGCGCCACCGGCCTGACGGCCGAACAGATGTATGACGCCATCCGTAACCGGATCGACAACCCCCCGGAACGCGAGCGCGAGATCGTTCGCGGGGAGCTGGGCAGGATCAACCGCATCCGGCTGGCCCGGCTCGCCGTACAGCCCGTGCCCGCGGGGGAAGGAGCGGACCGTACATGAGCACCGCGACGACCGCGTCGGTCTCGACGCACGTCCTGGACACCGCCGCCGGATGTCCCGCCACCGGTGTCGCGGTGGAGCTGTCCGTCCGCGACCGCGGCGGCTGGAGCGTGCTCGGCACGTCGAAGACCGACACGGACGGGCGCTGCGCCGATCTGCCCGCACTGCCGCCGGCGGGCACCCGTGCGCGCCTGCGCTTCGACGTCGAGCCCCACCTTTCCCCCCGGCGGGCCGGGGGCACGGCCTTCTTCCCGGAGGTGACGGTCACCTTCGCCGTCGTCCCGGGCGAGCACTACCACGTGCCCCTGCTGCTCAGCCCGTTCGGCTACTCCGTATACCGAGGGAGCTAGCACCGTGATCCTTGGGCAGAACCAGTACGGCAAGGCGGAGAGCCACGTCGTCAGAATCGTCCGCGACGGCGCCACGCACCACATCAAGGACCTCAACGTCTCCGTCGCCCTCTCCGGCGACATGGAAGAGGTCCACCTCTCCGGTTCCAACGCCAACGTCCTCACCACCGACGCCACCAAAAACACCGTCTTCGCCTTCGCCAAGGAGCACGGCGTCGACTCCGCCGAGCAGTTCGGCATCCACCTGGCCCGGCACTTCGTGACCAGCCAGGACTCCATCCGCACCGCCCGCATCCGCATAGAGGAGCACGCCTGGGAGCGCATCGGCGTCCCCGGCCCCAAGCAGCACTCCTTCGTCCGCCGCGGCCAGGAGACCCGTACCGCGCAGATCACCTTCGACGGCCGTGCGTGGCAGATCATCTCCGGGCTCAAGGACCTCGTGGTGCTCAACTCCACCGACTCGGAGTTCCACGGCTACCTCAAGGACCGCTACACCACTCTCCCCGAGACCCGCGACCGGGTCCTCGCCACCGAGGTGCACGCCCGCTGGCGCCACGCCTGGACCGGCGACGCCACCGATCCCGGGCCCACCGACTGGGACCGCTCCTACGAAGGAGCGCGCGAACACCTGCTGGCCGCCTTCGCCGACACCTACTCGCTCTCGCTGCAGCAGACGCTGTACCAGATGGGCTCGCGTGTCATCGACCAGTGCCCCGGCATCGACGAGATACGGCTGTCCCTGCCCAACAAGCACCACTTCCTCGCCGACCTCTCGCCGTTCGGCCTCGAGAACGACAACGAGGTCTACTACGCGGCCGACCGCCCCTACGGCCTCATCGAGGCGACCGTCCTGCGCGACGGCGCCGAACCCGGCATACCGGCCGACCTGACGAACCTCTGAGGACGCCCCCCAAGGACGACGACCGCTAAGGACACCGCACCCATGCCAGCACCCCCCTCGGCCTCCCGCGTCGTCATCGAGAACTGCGCCGTCGCGACCGTCGACGCGAGCGACACCGAGTACGACCGCGGCCACATCGTCGTCAACGGCACCACCATCGAATCCGTCGGCCCGGGGCCCGCGCCCGCCGGCCTCACGGACGTCGTGCGCCGCGTCGACGGCACCGGGCACCTGGCCACCCCCGGCCTCGTCAACACCCACCACCACTTCTACCAATGGCTCACCCGCGGCCTCGCCCAGGACTCCAACCTCTTCGACTGGCTCGTCGCCCTCTACCCCGTCTGGGCCCGCATCGACGAGCCCATGGTGTACGCGGCCGCGCGCGGCTCCCTCGCCATGATGGTCCGCGGCGGCGTCACCACCGCCATGGACCACCACTACGTCTTCCCGCGCGGCGCCGGCGACCTCCTCGGCGCGGAGATCCGCGCCGCCCGCGAGCTGGGCGTACGGTTCAGCCCCACCCGGGGCTCCATGGACCGCGGCGCCTCGGCCGGCGGACTGCCCCCGGACTTCGCCGTCGAGACCACCGAGGCCGCGCTCCTGGCCACCGAGGAGGCCATCGACACCCACCACGACCCCTCCTTCGGCTCGATGCTGCGCATCGGCGTCGCCCCCTGCTCGCCGTTCTCCGTCTCCACCGAGCTGCTGCGCGAGTCCGCCGCGCTCGCCCGCCGCAAGGGCGTACGGCTGCACACGCACGGCTCGGAGACCGTGGAGGAGGAGCGGTTCTGCAAGGAGCTGTTCGGCATGGGGCCGACGGACTACTTCGAGTCCACCGGCTGGCTCGGCGAGGACGTCTGGATGGCCCACTGCGTCCACATGAACGACGCCGACATCGCGGCCTTCGCCCGCACCGGCACCGGCGTGGCGCACTGCCCCTCCTCCAACGCCCGGCTCGGCGCCGGCACCGCCCGCGTCCCCGCGATGCTCGGCGCGGGCGTCCCCGTGGGCCTGGGCGTCGACGGCACCGCCTCCAACGAGTCCGGCGAACTCCACACCGAGCTGCGCAACGCCCTCCTCGTCCACCGGCTCGCCGGCGGCGAGAAGGCCCTGAACGTCCGTCAGGCACTACGACTGGGCACCCACGGCGGCGCCCGCGTCCTGGGCCGGGCCGAGGAGATCGGCTCGCTGGAGCCCGGCAAGCTCGCCGACCTGGTGCTGTGGAAGCTCGACGGCCTCGGCCACTCCACCATCGCCGACCCCGTCGCCGCCCTGGTCCTCGGCGCATCCGCGCCCGTCACCCTCTCCCTCGTGGGCGGCGCCCCCGTCGTCGAGGACGGCCGGCTGGTCACCGCGGACGAGGACACCATTGCCCGCGAGGCCCGCGCCGAGGCCCGCCGCCTGGCCCGGATCGCCGCCGACGCCGGCTGATCCGCCGGGCCCGCCGGACCCGCCGAGGGGGACGGCCCTCGGCGGCCGGGCCGGGGCGCGGCGAACCGCCCGCGCCCCGGCCCTTCCTCACCCCCACCGACAGGAGGAACCGCCGTGGTCACGGTGCCCAGGCCCACCGGCGGGCCACAGCCGGCCACCGCCGGGGACGGCGGCGACGCCCACCCCGTGGACCGGCTGCCCCGGCCCGCACAACTGCTCACGGGCGGCTTCCAGCACGTGGCCGCCAGCTACGCCGGAGTGGTCGCCCCGCCGCTGGTCGTCGGCGCGTACGTCGGGCTGTCCCCGGTGGAGATCACCTTCCTGGTCGGGGCGAGCCTGTTCACGGCCGGCATCGCGACGCTCCTGCAGACCGTGGGGCTGTGGAAGGTCGGCGCCCGGCTGCCGTTCGTCAACGGCGTCTCCTTCGCCGGCGTCGCGCCGATGCTGGCCGTCGCCGACGCCCAGGCCGACCGTCGGGACGCGCTGCCCGTCATCTACGGAGCCGTCATCGTGGCCGGCGTGCTGGGCTTCCTGCTCGCCCCCTCCTTCTGCAAGCTCGTCCGCTTCTTCCCGCCCGTCGTCAGCGGCACCGTCATCACCCTCATCGGCATCACCCTCCTGCCCGTCTCCTTCGGCTGGATCCAGGGCGGCCACCCGGACCGCCCCGCCTCGCTCACCAACCTCGGCCTGGCCGGGGCGACCCTGGCCATCGTGCTGGCCCTGCGCCGGCTGCTCAGGGGCTTCCTGCAGCAGATCGCGATCCTGCTCGGACTGGTGGCCGGCACCCTCCTCGCCGTACCGGCCGGGGCCGTCGACACCACCGCCACCCGCCACGCGGCGCTCGTCGGCTTCCCCACCCCCTTCCATTTCGGCGCCCCGCACTTCGCCCTGCCGGCCATCGTCTCGATGTGCGTCCTGATGCTCGTCTGCATGACCGAGAGCACCGCCGACATGCTCGCCCTCGGCGAGATCGTCGACCGCGAGGCGGACGAGAAGGTCATCGCCGCCGGCCTGCGCGCCGACACCCTCGGCACCGCGCTCAGCCCGCTCTTCAACGGCTTCGCCAACAGCGCCTTCGCACAGAACATCGGCCTGGTCGCCCTCACCCGCGTCCGCAGCCGCTTCACCGTGGCCGCGTGCGGCCTGATGTTCGTCCTGCTGGGCCTGAGCCCGGTGTTCGCCTCCCTCATCGCCCTCGTGCCCCAGCCGGTGCTCGGCGGCGCGGGCATCGTCCTCTTCGGCACCGTCGCGGCCAGCGGCATCAACGTGCTGCGCACCGCCGGCCTCGACCGTGGCGACAATCTGCTGATCGCCGCCACCTCGCTCGGCGTGGGCCTGGTCCCGGTGGTCTCCCGCACCTTCTACGACAACGCCGCCATCCCCGAGACCCTGAAGATCATCCTGGACTCGGGCGTCAGCGCGGGCTGCCTGACGGCCGTGGTGCTCAACCTGGCCTTCCACCACGTGGGACGGGGACGACCGCCGGCCGCCGCCCCCCGGTGACGACGCGCAGACGACCGCGCCTCGGCCGTCCCGGCGCACCACTACGCCACAATCGGCACGAATAACACCCATTCGTACCGAAAGGCGCCGTCGTGGAGCAGGAACCGCCGGAGGCGAACCACGAGGAGGAGGCGAGCCCCGAGGAGAAGAAGCCCGGCTTCGTCTTCCCCAGCGCGCTGACCGTCCTCGCGGTGGTGACGCTCCTCGTCTGGGCGCTCACCTTCGTCATCCCCTCCGGCGCCTACGACCGCGACGCCGACGGCGACCCGGTCCAGGGCACGTACCACCGCGCGTTCGCCCCCGGCGGCCTGGCGCACCGGCTCGGCGACCTCTTCCTGGCCCCCGTCAACGGGCTCTACGGCGTGCGCGACCTGAAGACGGGCGAGGTGGCACCGGACGCGGTCGGCGCGCTGTACGGCAGTGCCGGGGTCTTCCTCTTCGTCCTGGCGATCGGCGCGTTCATCACCGTCGTCTTCGCCACCGGCGCGCTCGACCGCGGCATCGAGCGGCTCGCCCACCGGCTCCGCGACCGCGGGGCGCTGCTCATCGCCGGCGTGATGACCGTCTTCTCGCTCCTGGGCACCGTGGAGGGTTTCGCGGAGGAGACGCTGGGGTTCTACGGGCTGCTGGTGCCGCTGATGCTGGCGCTCGGCTACGACCGGATGGTCGCCACCGGCACGATCATCCTCGGCGCGGGCATCGGCGTGCTCGCCTCCACCGTCAACCCGTTCGCCACCGGCGTCGCCTCCTCGGCCGCCGGCATCTCGCTGGGCGACGGCATCGTGCTGCGCTTCGTGATGTGGGTGGTGCTCACGGGGGTGGCCATCGGCTACGTCGTGCGGTACGCGAGCAGGGTGCGGGCCGAACCGGACCGCTCACTGGTCGGCTTCCTGGAGGGGGACCGCGAGCTCGCCGCCCAGGCGGTCGAGCCGCCGGAGCTCACGGGCCTGCAGAAGGGCGTGCTCGTGATGGTCGCGGCCGTCTTCGCCTTCATGATCTTCTCGGTCATCCCCTGGGCGAGCGCCCTGTCGGGCAAGGCCGACGCCACGCCGTACACCTGGGAACTGGGCTGGTCCTTCGCACAGTTGGCGGCCTTGTTCATCGTCGCGGCCCTGCTGGTCGGGCTGGTCGCCCGGCTGGGCGAGCAGAAGCTGAGCGCCACCATCGTGCAGGGCGCGGCGGACTTCATCGCGCCCGCGCTGGTGATCGTCCTCGCCCGCGGCGTCACCGTCATCATGACGAACGCCAAGGTCATCGACACCGTGCTGCACGCCGTCGAGGGCGCGGTCTCCGGCACCCCGCCGGTGGCCTTCGCGATCCTGGTGTACGTCGTGAACCTGCCGCTGGCCTTCCTGATCCCCTCCACCTCCGGCCACGCCACCCTCGCGATGCCGATCCTGGCGCCGCTGGCGGAGTTCGCGCACGTCTCGCGCGCGGTGGTGGTCACGGCCTGGCAGTCGGCCAGCGGCTGGATGAACCTGTGGGTGCCGACCACCGCCGTGGTGGTCGGCGGGGTGTCGCTGGCGAAGGTCGGCTACGACCGGTACCTGCGGTTCGTATGGCCGCTGCTGCTGATCCTGGCCGTGCTGATCTGCGGCTTCGTGGCGCTGGGCGCGGCCCTGACGTGACGGGGACCGGGCCGCGCCGCGACCGCTCACGGCCGCCCGGGGATCCGCTGTGGGCCGTCAGGGGTAAATGAGCCGGCGTTCCTCCGCGCCTCCCGCAGGACCGCCCGCAGCGCGGTGAACAATCGCGATCGCCGCAGCGGCCCGGCGCAGGTGCCGACACGCGGGCGTGTCTCAGCGATGCCGAGGGGAACGACGATGGACGCAGCAGGACATCCGCACCGCAGGGCGTTGCTCACCGGCGGTCTCGTGGCCGCCGCGGCCGCGCTCACCGGGTGCTCCTCGAACAGCGCCCCGAAGAGCGCCCCGAAGTCGGCGGACGCCGCCCCCAAGGCGACGACGCCACCGCCCGCTCCGCGTCCCACCACGGCCAAGGACGCCTTCGCGCGGCTGATGGACGGCAACAAGCGCTGGGTGAACGGAAACCTCCAGCACCCCGACCGCGATCCCACCCGGCGCGAGCTCGTGGCGCAGTCGCAGGAGCCGTACGGGGTGGTCCTCTCGTGCATCGACTCCCGCGTGCCGCCCGAGCTCCTCTTCGACACCGGCCTCGGCGACCTCTACGTACTGCGCACCGGCGCACAGACCGTCGGCCCGGTGGTCACCGGTTCCGTCGAGTACGGGCCCATGACGAGCGGCACCCCGCTGATCGTCGTCCTCGGGCACCAGCGCTGCGGGGCCGTGGAGTCGTCGTACAAGGCGATGCGCGAGGACGAGGCGCTGCCCGGCAACCTGAACGCGATCGCCGAGGCGCTGCGGCCGGCGTACGAGCGGACCATCAAGCGTCCCGGCGCGGACCCGGTCGACACCATGGCCCGCAACCAGGCCCGGATGACCGCGGCCGACCTGCGCACCAACAGGGACCTCGCCCCGCTGGTGAAGAAGCGCTCCCTCGCCGTGGTCAGCGCCTACTACTCGCTCGACACCGGGAAGGTGGAGGTCCTGACCGGCGCGCCCTAGTCGCCCTCCCGGTCGAGGAGTTCGTACGCCGGCAGCGTGAGGAAGTCGGCGTAGTCCTCGTCGAGGGCGACCTTCAGCAGCAGGTCGTGGGCCTGCTGCCAGGCGCCGGTCGCCGTGCGGACGGCCGCGAGCTCCTCGGCGGCGACCTCGCGGACCAGCCGGTCCGTGACCTTCTCGCCGGTGTCGAGCACGACGCCCGCGTCGACCCACTGCCAGATCTGGGAACGGGAGATCTCCGCCGTGGCCGCGTCCTCCATGAGGTTGAAGATGGCGACCGCGCCCAGGCCCCTCAGCCACGCCTCGATGTAGCGGATGCCGACCTGGACGGCGTTGCGCAGGCCCGCGGCGGTCGGCCTGGCCTCCAGGGTGTCGACCGCGATGAGCTGATCGGCCGTCACCTCGACGTCCTCGCGCAGCCGGTCCTTCTGGTGCGGCTTGTCGCCGAGCACCGCGTCGAAGCAGGCGCGCGCGACCGGGACCAGGTCGGGGTGGGCGACCCAGGAGCCGTCGAAGCCGTCGCCCGCCTCCCTCCTCTTGTCGGCCCGGACCTTCTCCAGGGCGACCTCGTTGACCTCGGGGTCCCTGCGGGAGGGGATGAACGCGGCCATGCCCCCGATGGCGTGGGCGCCGCGCCGGTGACAGGTGCGCACCAGCAGCTCGGTGTACGCGCGCATGAACGGAGCCGTCATGGTCACGGCGTTGCGGTCGGGAAGGACGAACTTCTCGCCCCCGTCACGGAAGTTCTTGATGAGGGAGAAGAGATAGTCCCAGCGGCCCGCGTTGAGCCCCGAGGCGTGCTCGCGCAGCTCGTGGAGGATCTCCTCCATCTCGTACGCAGCGGTGATCGTCTCGATGAGGACGGTGGCCCGGACCGTGCCCCGCTCCACGCCCATGTAGTCCTGCGCGAAGACGAAGACCTCGTTCCACAGCCGCGCCTCGAGGTGCGACTCGGTCTTGGGGAGGTAGAAGTACGGTCCCTTGCCCAGGTCGAGCAGGCGCCGGGCGTTGTGGAAGAAGTAGAGGCCGAAGTCGGCGAGGGCGCCGGGCAGGGGGCGGCCGTCGACGGTGATGTGCCGCTCGTCGAGATGCCAGCCGCGCGGGCGCATGACGACCGTGGCGAGCTCCGCGGCGGGCCCGAGCGCGTACGTCCGGCCCTCGGGGGAGGTGAAGTCGATGCGGCGCTCGTAGGCGTCGATGAGGTTGAGCTGGCCGTTCACGACGTTGCGCCAGGTGGGGGAGGAGGCGTCCTCGAAGTCGGCGAGCCAGACGCGGGCGCCGGAGTTGAGGGCGTTGATCGTCATCTTGCGGTCGTCGGCGGGGCCGGTGATCTCCACGCGCCGGTCCTCCAGCGCGGCGGGGGCCGGCGCCACCCGCCAGTCGGGGTCCGCGCGGACGCCGGCGGTCTCCGGGAGGAAGTCCAGCCGGCCGGTGCGGGCGATCTCCGCTCGGCGCGTGGCACGGCGGGCCAGCAACTCGTCGCGGCGCGGGGTGAAGCGGCGGTGCAGCGCGGCGAGGAAGGCGAGGGCCGCGTCGGTGAGCAGCTCCTCCTGCCGCTCCACGTGCGGGGCGTCGACGACTGCGGGCTGGGACGACGCTGGTGCGGACATGGGCTGTCACTCCTTCAGCGGGCGGTGCGGTGCCCGGCGGGCCGCCGGGGTGGACCGGTCATGGCGGACGTGACGCGTGGGCGTGGCGCATGGCACACGGTGCCGCGTGGAGTGGAGACTATTTTCCTCATAGTGGAAGTTCAAGGGTTCATTCCAGCAATGCGAGATCCTCCGGGGTGTCGATGTCGTCCGGTGCCGCGATGTCCGCGCACTCCACCAGCACGACGGCGTCGGCGCGTTGACGCAAGTACGCCCGCGCCCCCTGGTCGCCGTCGGCCGCTCGGGCCACCCCTTCCCAGTGCTCCCGCCCGAACAGCACCGGATGGCCGCGCTCGCCCCCGTACGCCGCCGCCACCAGTTGTGCCCCCTCCCGGCGCGCGGCGAGCAGCCGCGCCACCGCCCGTGCGCCGATGCGCGGTTGGTCGACCAGCATCACCAGCGCCGCCGTCGCGTCCGTGACGGACGTCAGGGACGCGAGGCCGGCCCGCAGGGACGAGCCCATGCCCTCGGCCCAGCGCGGGTTGTCCACGAGGGCGACCCCTGGCGGGAGCCGGCCGAGCCGCTCCCGCACCTCCGCCGCCCCCGCACCCAGCACCACGTGCACCGTCGCACAGCCGCCCTCGCGCATCTCCCGCATCGCACGCTCCACCAGAAGCCTGCCGTCCCCGCACTCCAGCAGCGCCTTGGGCCGCCCCCCGAGCCGCTGCCCGCCGCCCGCCGCCAGCAACAGGCCCGCCACCGGCGCCCGTTTCGCACTCGTGTCCGTCGCTGCTGCCATAGACCCTGCATACCGCATGCGTGTCCTGATGTGCGCCGGACGTCAGTTCGTCACTCGTACGTGAACACGCGGCCTGAATTTCGCTGTGCGTGTGGCGCGTCGCACGGAAAGTGGCGTTAACTGATCCGCGCGAGCGAGCGTGTGGGAGGGGGAAATTCGTGGCGGAAGGCGCCGTTGTGGTGGCAGAGGAGCGAGCGAACCGTTCCGGCGAGGAGCCGGACCCGAGAGCGGACGAGCTGGGCGCGGCGGTGTCCCGGCTGCGCCGGGCGCTGGCGGGGCATCCCGCCGTCTTACCGGACCGGGACGTGGCCGAGGACGAACTGGCCGCCCTGGACGCGATGGCGCGCGCCGGTGCGACGGACGTCTCCCGGCTGTGCCGCTCCCTGCTGCTGGTCGCTGGAGCGGTGGGTTCCGTCAGCGCCCTGGCCCCCGCCCTCGGCGACGTGCGCTCGGCGGTCGAGCGCTTGGGCGGGCTGCCGGGCCAAGCGCCGGAGCGCGTGCCCGGCGGCGAGCCGGGGGAGGCGCCGGACGACGCGTCCGGTGCGGCCCCGGGCGGGGTCGGCCTGCCGCGCCCCCGCGGGAGCGGCTGACGCCCCCTCCGGCCAGAGGGTGGGTCCGGACCGGATTCAGACGGAGGGGGCCGCGCCGGCGAGGGCCACGGACAGCTCCGCGGCGACCTCCCGCAGCAGCGGCACGATCCGCTCCGTGGCGGCCTCCGTGACCCGGCCCGCCGGGCCCGAGACGGAAATGGCCGCCGACGTGGGGGAGTCGGGCACGGGGACCGCCAGGCAGCGCACCCCGATCTCCTGCTCGTTGTCGTCCATCGCGAAGCCCGTCTCGCGCACCCGGGCCAGCTCCTCCAGGAAGCCGTCGGGCGTGGTGATCGTCTTGTCGGTCGCGGCCGGCATGCCCGTACGGGCCAGGAGGGCGCGGACCTCGTCGTCGGGCGACTGGGCGAGCAGCGCCTTGCCGACGCCCGTGGAGTGCGGCAGCACGCGCCGGCCGACCTCGGTGAACATCCGCACCGAGTGCCGCGAGGGCACCTGCGCCACGTAGACCACCTCGTCGCCGTCGAGCAGCGCCATGTTGGCGGTCTCGCCGGTCTCGTCCACCAGCCGGGCCAGGTGCGGGCGGGCCCAGGTGCCCAGCAGCCGGGCGGAGCTCTCGCCGAGCCGGATCAGCCGGGGGCCCAGTGCGTACCGCCGGTTGGGCTGCTGGCGGACGTAGCCGCAGGCCACCAGCGTGCGCATCAGCCGGTGGATGGTGGGCAGCGGCAGCCCGCTGCTCGCCGACAGCTCGCTCAGTCCGACCTCGCCGCCGGCGTCGGCCATCCGCTCGAGCAGGTCGAAGGCGCGCTCGAGGGACTGGACGCCGCCGCTGGTCGGGGCGGTTCGGGGCTCGGCGGGGGGCACGGCGCTCCTTCCGGGACAGGTGGCAGCAGCCTACCGGCCACCGTCGGAGCACCAGGCCGGTTTCTGTTGCGTGAAATCCGCATTCTGTGCAGTGAAAGGGTCTTGACGGGGTCGGGTGGCGACTGAAGACTTCCCGCATCGTTCGTTCAACACTTCGTTGAAGTCCAGGGGTTCAGAGGTTCGGGAATTCGGCGATTCGGGCTGTCGGGAGGCCGCGGCGTGGACCGGAACGTGGAGCTGATCCTGCGATCGACGCGGGTCGTCCTGCCCGGGGGCACGGCCCCCGCGGCCGTCGCCGTGGCGGACGGGCGGATCGCCGCCGTCCTGCCGCACGGGGAGCCGGCCCCGCCCACGGCCGTCGTCGAGGACCTCGGGGACGACGTGCTGCTGCCCGGGCTCGTCGACACCCATGTGCACGTGAACGACCCCGGCCGCAGCGAGTGGGAGGGCTTTCGCAGCGCCACCCGCGCCGCGGCCGCCGGGGGCGTCACCACCCTCGTCGACATGCCCCTCAACAGCCTCCCGCCCACCACCACCGTGGCCGGACTACGGGCCAAGCGGGCCGCCGCCCGCGCCGGGGTCCACACCGACGTCGGCTTCTGGGGCGGCGCGCTGCCCACCAACCTCGCCGACCTGCGGCCACTGCACGACGCCGGGGTCTTCGGCTTCAAGTCCTTCCTCTCGCCCTCCGGCGTCGAGGAGTTCCCGCACCTGAGCCGGTCCGACCTCGACGCCGTGGCCCGCCGGACCGCCGCCCTCGGCGCGCTGCTGATCGTGCACGCCGAGGACCCGCACCACCTCGAGGACGCACCGCAGCGCGGCGGCGCGCGCTACGCCGACTTCCTCGCCTCCCGTCCCCGCGCCGCCGAGAACGAGGCCGTCGGCGCGCTCCTCGCCGCCGCCCGCCGGCACGGCACGCGCGTGCACGTCCTGCACCTGTCCTCCGCCGACGCGCTGCCCGCGCTCGCCGCCGCCCGGGCCGACGGCCTGCCCGTCACCGTCGAGACCTGCCCGCACTTCCTGACCCTGACGGCCGAGGAAGTGCCCGACGGCGCCACCGAGTTCAAGTGCTGTCCGCCCATCCGCGAGGCGGCCAACCAGGACGCGCTCTGGGCGGCGCTGGCCGACGGGACCGTCGACTGCGTGGTCTCCGACCACTCGCCCTGCACCGCCGACCTCAAGGTGCCCGACTTCGCCAGGGCGTGGGGCGGCATCTCCTCCCTCCAGCTGGGCCTGCCCGCCGTGTGGACCGCGGCCCGGCGGCGCGGGCACACCCTGCACGACGTGGCCCGCTGGATGGCCGGCGCCCCCGCCGCGCTGGCGGGCCTGGCCGCCAAGGGCGCCATCGCGCCGGGGAAGGACGCCGACTTCGCCGTCCTCGCCCCCGACGAGACCTTCACCGTCGACCCCGCCGCGCTCCACCACCGCAACCCCGTCACCGCCTACGCGGGCCGGACCCTGCGGGGGGTCGTACGGTCCACCTGGCTGCGCGGCCGCAAGATCGCCGACCATGGCACCCCGCTGACCGAACCCACCGGCCGACTCCTGGAGCGCGCATGAGCACGAGTGGCATATCCCGCAACTCCGCTTCCACCGGCAACTCTGCTTCCACCGGCACCTCCGCTTCCACCAGCACCTCCGCTTCCACCGGCGCCTCCTTCACCGGTGACGCGGAGCCCTACTCCGGCGGCGACCCCTACGCCGACTACCGGACGGCCCCCCTCGCCGACCTGCCCTTCGCCCGCCTCCCCGACCTCGCCGACCGACGGCTCGGCGCCGGTGTGATCGCCGCCAACGACGAGTTCTTCGCCGAGCGCGAGAACCTCATCGAGCCGGGCCCCGCCCGCTTCGACCCCCACCACTTCGGGCACAAGGGCAAGGTCATGGACGGCTGGGAGACCCGCCGCCGGCGCGGCACCTGCGCCGAGCGCCCGCACCCCGCGGACGAGGACCACGACTGGGCGCTGATCCGGCTCGGCGTACCGGGCGTCGTCCACGGCATCGTCGTCGACACCGCCCACTTCCGGGGCAACCACCCCCAGGCCGTCAGCGTCGAGGCCACCGCGCTGCCCGGCACCCCGTCGCCGCACGAGCTGCTCGCCGACGACGTGACGTGGACGACCCTCGTCCCGCGCACCCCCGTCGGCGGCCACGCCGCCAACGGCTTCCGCGTCGACTGCCGGCAGCGCATCACCCACCTGCGGCTCAACCAGCACCCCGACGGCGGCATCGCCCGGCTGCGCGTCCACGGCGAGGCCGCCCCCGACCCGGTCTGGCTCGCGGCCCTGGGCACCTTCGACCTCGCCGCCCTGGAGAACGGCGGGCACGTCGAGGACGCCTCCGACCGCTTCTACTCCTCGCCGGACAACAGCATCCTCCCCGGCCGCTCCCGCAAGATGGACGACGGCTGGGAGACGCGCCGCCGCCGCGACAGAGGTCACGACTGGGTGCGCTACCGCCTCACCGGCCAGTCGGTCCTACGGGCCGTCGAGATCGACACCGGCTGCTACAAGGGCAACGCGGCGGGCTGGGCCGCCCTGTCCGTGCTCGACGCCACCACGGGAGCCGACCCCGCCGACCACTCCACGGGCTGGAGCGAGCTGCTGCCGCGCACCCGCCTGCAGCCCGACACTGTCCACCGCTTCCCACTGGCCGAAGCCCCCACCGCCACGCACGTACGGATCGACATCCACCCCGACGGGGGCATCGCCCGCCTGCGCGTCCACGGCTCGCTGACCGAGGAGGGCGCGGGGCGGCTGCGGCGCTGAGGCCCTACGCCGCGGGCGGTCCGGCCAGCGTGTTCCAGAACATCGACTCGTACTCCTGGAGCAGCCGGCCGTAGCGGTGCGCCAGGCGCTCCGACAGCCGGCCGCCCACCAGCCCCTCGGCCACGGCGGCCAGCGCCTTCTCCGTGCCCTGTGGGTCGGGCCCGGCGAAGAAGTCGAAGAAGCCGCACGCCTCGTCGTCGAAGCCGTAGTGGACGCGCAGGGCCTCGCTGACGGTGGCGCAGTAGCCGCCCCACGCGGCGAAGTTGGCGGTGAGCGCCACCACCGCGTCCACCGGCTCGGCGCCCAGGGCCAGCCAGGCGACGTACGCCGGGTAGGTCTGGCACCCGGCCCTCGGCTCATGCGCCCCGGCTGCCTCCTCGTCCAGCCCGCAGGCGGCCGTGAGCGGGGTCAGCAGGTCGAGGGCGAGGCTCTCGCCGTGGGCGAGGTGGGCGAAGAAGTGGGCGAGGGCGCTGTCGTGCCGGCCGGTCGCGCGTGTCGCGAGGTGTTCGAAGCTGCGCCGGTCGGCGGCGATGACGTGGCGCTGTTCCAGGGCGAGGGCGGCGACGGCCGCCCGGGGCGCCTCGCCCGCGGCGATCAGGGGGACGAGGCGGTTGGAGCCGGGCGGCAGGCTGCGGACGGCGTCGTCGAGGACGTCCCGGGCGGTACGGGCCATGCGGCCAGGGTATCCACGGGCGGCTACTCCGCCCCGCCGAGATAGAAGAGAAGGAAGAAGAAGGCCACGATGAAGTGGACGGCGACGAGGTAGATGAAGACCCGGACCGTCATGCCCATCGGGGCCCGGTCCTCCTCCACGTAGTCGTCCTTCACGTTGTCGCTCATGGCATTGCCCTCCGGGTCGGTGCCGAGCCGCCGAGGCACAGCCCGGCGGCGCCGCTCTGCATCAGCGTGTGCATGAACAGAAGATCCACTCCCTCGCGGGACGCGGCCGCGATACGGTGCGGAGTGAGGGAGTCGAAGTGGGCGGCGTCCCCCGCGTCGAGCAGATGGGTGCTCTCGCCGAGGGTCAGCCGCAGCCGCCCGCCGGTGACGTAGAGCCACTCCTCGCCCGGGTGCACCCGCACCAGCTCCTCCTGGCCGCCCGGGCCCTGCGGGACGTGCAGCCGCAGCGCCTGCATGGCCCGGCCGGAGCCGCCGGCCCGCCAGTACGTCCAGCCGCCCGCCTCCTGCGCCTCCATGCGGTCCGCGCGTACGATCGGATCACGCTGCTCGGGCACTTCGCCCAGCAGGTCGGATACGGTCGTCCCGTACGTGCGTGCCAGCGCGAGCAGCATCGGCAGCGACGGGGTCCGCTGCCCGGTCTCCAGCCGGGAGAGGTGGGCGGGCGAGAGCCCGGCCCGTGCCGCGGCGGCCTCCAGGGTCAGCCCGCTGCGCTTGCGCAGGGCGCGCAACTGTGGGGCCACGGCGGGCAGATCGTCTCCACTCATGGTTCCGGTATAAGCCCGGTCGTGCCTCTGGGGCAAAAGTTTTGCCTCTCGGGCAAATTCGGGGGTCGTTACCCTTGGTAACCCTCCAGTACCGTCCGGTGCGGCGGCTGATCGCGGTAAACGTCAGGGAAACATCAAGATTTGGCATTGACATGACATGCGCTACGCGCGTCATGCTGGTGACATGACAACCCCCCCTCGCCTGGCCCGTTTCGCGGCCCTCGCCGCCCTGGCCTCCACGCTCCTGGTCGGTACCCCGGCCGTCGCCGCCACGTCGACCGCCGCCGGGACCCCGGCTGCCGTGATCGCGTCCGCCAAGACCGTCGGCGACATCTGCTACTCCGAACTGCCGTCGCAGGCCCATGACACCCTGCGTCTGATCGACAAGGGCGGCCCGTTCCCGTACCCGAAGGACGGCACGGTCTTCTCCAACCGCGAGGGCGTCCTGCCGAAGCACAACAGCGGCTACTACCACGAGTACACCGTGAAGACCCCGGGCTCCCCGGACCGCGGTGCCCGACGGATCGTCACCGGCGAGAAGACGCACGAGGACTACTACACCGGCGACCACTACGCGACCTTCGACCTGGTCGACTTCACCTGCTGAGTACGCTCTCGTCCCACCCGGGTCCCGCTGCCTCCCCTGGCGGCGGGGCCCTTTGCTGTGCGTTCTCCCGAACGTTCCACAGGTCCGCGGTCGCCGTCGTCGGACCGGGGCCGATTGTCAGTGGGGCCCGCTACCGTTTTGGTGAGGCACGACACCCAGGCACTTCGAGAAGGGCGGCGAACTTCCGTGTACCGGTGGGAGATCACCCGGGCCGCGCTGGCCCAGCGCGTCGTGGCCCAGGTCCGTGGCGACAGCTACGACCAGGCCGCTTCGACGGCGGGCACCCTGCTCTCCGCCGGGATCACGAGCCTGGAGATATCCCTTGCGACCCCCTTCGCCCTGGAGGCCGTCACCACGCTGGCCCACGAGGTCGGCGAGGAGGGCATCATCGGCGCCGGGGCGGTCCTGGACGCGCCCTCCGCCCGGATGGCCATCGACGCCGGCGCCCGCTTCCTGGCCTCGCCGGGCCTCGACGCCGGCGTCATCCGCACCGGCCACCGCTACGGCGTGCCGGTCTTCCCGGGCGTCGCGACGCCGACCGAGCTGGTGCGCGCCCTGGAGCTGGGCGCCGACGCGCTCAAGCTGTTCCCCGCCGTGGGCCGGCATCCGGAGTGGGTCGGGGCGGTGCGGGCCGAGCTGCCGCAGGCGGCGCTCGTGCCCAGCGGCGGGATATCCGTCGACAGCGCCCCCGACTGGATCGCGGCGGGGGCCGTGGCATGCGGCATGGGCGCCGAACTCTCCGACGGCGACCGGGACTCGGTCGCCAAGCGCGCCGGGGAGCTCCTCGGCCGCCTGGCGGAGGCGGGTCACCGCTGCGGCTGACGTCTCCAACTCCCGGACGGCGCGTCCCCCTTGCGGCTCCTCCTCACGGCCGATGCCCCAGCACCGTACGCTCCCGTACGGTGAGGGCAGCCGACGGACGACCGGAGTGCGCCTCCGGCGCCCGTACCGAGCGATCTCCGACGACCAGGGGGTAGCGCCATGGGAGCCACGACGGACACGCGGGACGGCATAGTCGACCTTGCGGCGATGGGGGCCGACTTCGCCCGCGACCCGTACAGCGTCTACGCGAAGCTGCGCGAGCAGGGGCCGGTGCACCGGGTGCGGATGCCCGAGGGTGCGATCTGCTGGCTCGTGGTCGGCTACGACGAGGTGCGCGCCACCCTCAACGACCCCCGGCTGTCGAAGGACTGGGACCGGGCCTCGGGCGACCTCGGCCTGCCGCGGATCGCCTCCGGCCCGCACATGCTCATCGTCGACGCGCCGCACCACAGCCGCCTGCGCCGGCTCGTCGCCAAGGAGTTCACCGCCCGGCGCGTCGAGGCCCTGGCCCCGCGCGTGCAGGAGCTCACCGACGGGTTCCTGGACGCGATGCTGGCCGGCCCGGACCGCCGTGCCGACCTCGTCGACGCCCTGTCCTTCCCCTTGCCCATCAGCGTCATCTGCGAGCTCCTGGGCGTTCCGGACCTCGACCGGCAGTCCTTCCGCCGCTGGTCGAACACCGCCATCGGCTCCGACCCGTCCCCGGTGAAGGCGCAGGCGGCCGGAAACATCGCCGCCTACCTCGCCGAACTGGTCGCCGCCAAGCGCGAACGGCCCGGCGGGGACCTGCTGAGCGCACTGATCCGCACCACGGACGAGGACGGCGGCCGGCTCTCGCCCGAGGAGCTCCTGGGCATGGCGTGGGTCCTGCTGGTCGCCGGCCACGAGACGACCGTGAACCTCATCTCCAACGGCGTCCTCGCCCTGCTCAGCCACCCCCGCCAGCTCGCCGACCTGCGGGCGGACTTCGGGCTGCTCGACAACGCCGTCGAGGAGATGCTGCGCTACGACGGACCGGTGGAGACCTCCACGTACCGCTTCACCACCGAACCCGTCGAGATCGGCGGCACGCTGGTGCCGGGCGGCGGCGAGCTCGTGCTCGCCGTCATCGCCGACGCCGACCACGACCCGGCCCGCTTCCCCGAGCCCGGCCGCTTCGACATCCACCGCGATGCCCGCGGCCACGTCGCCTTCGGACACGGCATCCACTACTGCGTGGGCGCCCCGCTGGCCCGGCTGGAGGCGAAGATCGCCATCCGCTCGCTGCTGGAGCGCTGCCCGGACCTCGCCCTGGACGCCCACCCGGCGGCCCTGACCTGGCGCGAGGGCCTGCTGATGCGGGGCCCGCACCGCCTGCCCGTCCGGTTCTGACCGCTGCGGCGCCGACCGGCGGGGGCCCCCGGCCGGGCCCGCCAGGAGGCCGCCCGCCGGCCCGCGACCCACGCCCGCATATTGTCAGGACAACCGGACCTCCGGACTTCCCGTCATCTGGTCCCGGGGCTACGCTCCCTCCGTGGCGAAGCACCGACCCCTCCAGTTCTCCCTCGACCGCAGCAGCCCGGTCCCGCTCTACTTCCAGCTGTCCCAGCAGCTCGAGGCCGCCATCGAGCGCGGCGAGCTCGCCCCCGGCAGCCTGCTCGGCAACGAGATCGAGCTCGCCGGGCGGCTGGGCCTGTCCCGGCCCACGGTCCGCCAGGCCATCCAGTCGCTGGTCGACAAGGGCCTGCTCGTACGCCGCCGCGGCGTGGGCACCCAGGTCGTGCACAGCCAGGTCCGGCGCCCGCTGGAGCTGAGCAGCCTCTACGACGACCTGGAGGCGGCCGGCCAGCGGCCCGCCACCCGCGTGCTGCGCCACGCCGTCGAGCCCGCCACCGCACGCGTCGCCGCCGCCCTCGGGGTCGCCGAGGGCACGGACGTGGTGGTCGTCGAGCGGCTGCGCCTCTCGCACGGCGAGCCCATGGCGCGGCTGACCAACCACCTCCCGGCCGGCCTGCTGGACCTCGAGGACGACACGCTGGAGGGGACCGGCCTCTACCGCCTGATGCGCCTCGCCGGCATCACCCTGCACAGCGCCCGCCAGACCGTCGGCGCCCGCGCCGCCACCGCCGCCGAGGGCGAGCTGCTGGCCGAGCCGGAGGGCGCGCCGCTGCTGACGATGGAGCGCATGACCTTCGACGACACCGGTCGTGCGGTGGAGTTCGGATCGCATCTGTACCGTGCCTCCCGGTACTCCTTCGACTTCCAGCTGCTGGCACGTCCGTGACGGAGCGCCGACCTGTCAGGGCATAAGAATGTACTGACAAAGTCTTGACGTGGTGTGTCGCCCGCCACTACAAATCCCCCCACAGCGTGAGCGACGCGCGACGAACAAGGAATGCAGCCCCGCACGGCACCGCCGACGCCCCGGCCGACAGCGGTGACGGATGGTGACGGATACTTGGGCGGTTGGGTCTGTGATCGGGACCCGGCCGCACCGTGACAGACAGTGGAAGGGCAAGTCCTCGTGGCAAGGGTTCGGACAGGCGTACGTGCGGTGAGCGCCGTGCTGGCAGCGGTGCTCGGCGCCACACTGGCGGGGTGCAGCAGCACGGGCGGCAAGCGCGCCGAGGAGCGGGCCGCCAAGGCCGCCCAAGGGCGGGCCGCGGTCGACACCCCCCGGTGGACCTTCGCGATGGTCACCCACTCGGGCGATGGCGACACCTTCTGGGACATCGTGCAGAGCGGTGCCAAGCAGGCGGCCGCCAAGGACAACATCAAATTCCTCTATGCGCACGACCCGGAGGGGAACAAGCAGGCGCAGAACGTCCAGGCCATGATCGACCAGAAGGTCGACGGCCTGATCGTCACCCTCGCCAAGCCCGACGCCATGAAGGACGTCGTCGCCAAGGCGAAGAAGGCCGGCATCCCGGTGATCACCGTGAACTCGGGCTCCGAGAAGTCCAAGGACTTCGGGGCGCTCACCCACATCGGCCAGGACGAGACGATCGCCGGCGAGGCCGTCGGCGAGCAGCTCAACCAGCGCGGGAAGAAGAAGGCCGTCTGCGTCCTGCACGAGCAGGGCAACGTCGGCCACGAGCAGCGCTGCGAGGGCGTGAAGAAGTCCTTCAAGGGCGACCTGCAGAACCTCTACGTCGAGGGCACCAACATGCCCAACGTGCAGTCGTCCATCGAGGCGAAGCTGCAGTCCGACAAGGACATCGACGCGGTCGTCACCCTCGGCGCCCCCTTCGCCCCCACCGCCGTCAAGGCCGCCGAGCAGGCCGGCAGCAAGGCCGAGGTCGACACCTTCGACCTCAACGCCAAGGTCGCCGAGGCCCTCCAGGCCGGCACCCTCGGCTTCGCCGTCGACCAGGACCCCTACCTCCAGGGCTACGAGGCGGTCGACCTGCTGTGGCTCTACCGCTACAACCGCGACATGCTCGGCGGCGGCCGCCCGGTCCTGACCGGCCCGCAGATCGTCACCAAGGACGACGCCAAGGTCCTGGCCGAGTACACCAAGCGGGGCACACGATGAGCGCACCCGCCACGGCCCCCGTCCAGGACGCGCCCGACGAGCGGCTGGTGAGCCGCTCGTACCTGCGCCGCATGCTCGGCCGCCCCGAGCTGGGCGCGGTCGTCGGCGCCGCCGCCGTCTTCGTCTTCTTCTCGTTCGTGGCCGACAGCTTCCTGCAGGCCTCCAGCCTGTCCACGGTGCTGTACGCGTCCTCGACGATCGGCATCATGGCCGTGCCGGTGGCGCTGCTGATGATCGGCGGGGAGTTCGACCTGTCGACCGGCGTCATGGTGACGACCTCGGCCCTGGTCTCGTCGATGTTCAGCTACCAGATGACGGCGAACGTCTGGGTGGGCGTGGGGGTCTCCCTCCTCACCACCCTGGCGATCGGCTTCTTCAACGGCTTCATGCTGACGCGCACCAAGCTGCCGAGCTTCATCATCACGCTCGGTACGTTCCTGATGCTGACCGGCCTCAACCTGGGCTTCACCAAGCTCATCAGCGGCACGGTCTCCACCAAGACGATCGGGGACATGGAGGGCTTCGAGTCCGCCCGGAAGGTCTTCGCCTCCCATCTGACGATCGGCGGCGTGGACCTCCAGGTCACGATCCTGTGGTGGTTCGGCCTCGTGGCGCTGGCCACCTGGATCCTGCTCCGCACCCGCGTGGGCAACTGGATCTTCGCGGTCGGCGGCGGCGCGGACGCGGCCCGCGCGGTCGGCGTCCCCGTCAACCGCACCAAGATCGGCCTGTACATGGCCGTGGCGTTCTGCGCCTGGATCTCGGGCCAGCACCTGCTTATGTCCTACGACGTCGTCCAGTCGGGCGAGGGCGTCGGCAACGAGTTCCTCTACATCATCGCGGCCGTCATCGGCGGCTGCCTGATGACCGGCGGCTACGGCTCGGCCATCGGGTCCGCGGTCGGCGCGTTCATCTTCGGCATGACCAGCAAGGGCATCGTGTACGCGCAGTGGAACCCGGACTGGTTCAAGTTCTTCCTCGGCGCCATGCTGCTCCTGGCGACCCTGCTGAACGCCTGGGTCCGTAAGCGCGCGGAGGCGACCAAGTGACAGCTCTCGTCAAGCTCACGGACGTGAGCAAGTACTACGGCAACATCCGCGCGCTCGAGGGCGTCTCCCTGGAGGTCCACGGCGGCGAGATCACCTGTGTGCTGGGTGACAACGGCGCGGGCAAGTCCACGCTGATCAAGATCATCGCGGGTCTGCACCAGCACGACGCGGGCTCCTTCGAGATCGAGGGCGAGGAGGCGAGGCTCGCCTCGCCCCGGGAGGCCCTCAACCGCGGCATCGCCACGGTCTACCAGGACCTCGCCGTCGTCCCCCTGATGCCGGTGTGGCGCAACTTCTTCCTCGGCTCCGAGCCGACGAAGGGGGCGGGCCCCTTCAAGCGCCTCGACGTCCAGCGGATGCGCGAGACGACCCGTGCGGAGCTGCTGCGCATGGGCATCGACCTCCGCGACGTCGACCAGCCCATCGGCACGCTGTCCGGCGGTGAGCGCCAGTGCGTGGCGATCGCCCGCGCCGTCTACTTCGGCGCGAAGGTCCTCGTCCTGGACGAGCCCACGGCGGCGCTCGGCGTCAAGCAGTCGGGCGTGGTCCTGAAGTACGTCGCCGCCGCCCGCGACGCGGGCCTGGGCGTGGTCTTGATCACGCACAACCCGCACCACGCGTATCTGGTCGGTGACCGCTTCGTGCTGCTCAAGCGCGGGGCGATGGCGGGCAGCCACCCGAAGTCGGGGATCGCGCTCGACGAGCTGACGCGGCAGATGGCCGGTGGCAGTGAGCTCGATCAGCTCAGCCATGAGTTGGAGCGGGCGCCGGGGCCGGATGTGATCGGCGGCAAGCCGGTGGACTCCGACGGGGACTAACAGTGTTCCTTGCCCGGCATTGTGGGCGCCGCTTCGGTGCGGGCCGGTGGGCCGGTTGTGCCCACCCTCCCCCAGCTACCGCTGGGAGGTGCCCCCAGCCCCGCGGAACGCCTGCCCACAAACCGGCTCACCTGCGCCATTGTGCGGCGGGACGGGCCGGTGAGGCACAATCGGCGACGACCGTAGATACGAGGCCCCGGCCTCCTGAGACCACTGCAGGGACATCGACTCGTGCGAGCACGCACCGGCAGCGCCCGTAGAACCGCCAGGCCCCACGCAGTGGTGGAGGTGTCGCGATGAGCACGTACCGCGAGCGGGTGTACCGGGGCACCGGAAGAGCGACCGTGCTGCGCACGACCGGCACGCGCGAGCGCCGCTCGCACCTCACCGCGCCCCGCGTCCCCACCGTCGGCATCGACATCGGCGGCACCAAGGTGATGGCGGGCGTCGTCGACGCCGACGGCAACATCCTGGAGAAGCTCCGCACGGAGACCCCGGACAAGTCCAAGAGCCCCAAGGTCGTCGAGGACACGATCACCGAGCTGGTCCTCGACCTCTCCGACCGCCACGACGTCCACGCCGTCGGCATCGGCGCCGCCGGCTGGGTCGACGCCGACCGCAACCGCGTCCTGTTCGCCCCGCACCTGTCCTGGCGCAACGAGCCGCTGCGCGACCGCCTGGCCGGCCGCCTCGCCGTCCCGGTCATGGTCGACAACGACGCCAACACCGCCGCCTGGGCGGAGTGGCGCTTCGGCGCGGGCCGGGGCGAGGACCACCTGGTCATGATCACTCTGGGTACGGGCATCGGCGGTGCCATCCTCGAGGACGGCCAGGTCAAGCGGGGCAAGTTCGGCGTCGCCGGCGAGTTCGGCCATATGCAGGTCGTCCCCGGCGGCCACCGCTGCCCCTGCGGCAACCGCGGCTGCTGGGAGCAGTACAGCTCCGGCAACGCCCTGGTCCGCGAGGCCCGCGAGCTGGCCGCCGCGGAGTCCCCGGTCGCCTACGGGATCATCGACCGCGTCGGCGGCAACGTCCCCGAGATCACCGGCCCGCTGATCACGGAGCTGGCCCGCGAGGGCGACGCCATGTGCGTCGAGCTCCTCCAGGACATCGGCCAGTGGCTCGGCGTGGGCATCGCCAACCTCGCCGCCGCCCTCGACCCCTCCTGCTTCGTCATCGGCGGAGGCGTCAGCGCCGCCGACGACCTGCTGATCGGCCCCGCCCGGGAGGCGTTCCGCCGCCACCTCACCGGCCGCGGCTACCGCCCGGAGGCCCGCATCGTCAAGGCACAGCTGGGCCCCGAGGCCGGCATGGTCGGCGCCGCCGACCTGGCCCGCCTCGTCGCCCGCCGCTTCCGCCGCGCCAACCGGCGCCGCGTCGAGCGCTACGAACGGTACGCACGGGCGGGCCGGGGATGAGCATCATGGAACACAGCGCACCCACCGCCCCCGCGGAGGAGCCCGGCGGCCGCGACGGCGGCCGGGGCGACGGCACGGGCGGCGGCCGTACGAGCCGCCGCTGGGTCAAGCCCGTCGTCATCTTCCTGCTCATCGCCATCCCCGCCGGCTACCTCTACATCTCCGCGATGCAGAGCCGCAGCGGCAGCACCACCAAGCGGGAGGAGGCCGTCTCCAAGGGGCTGGAGGAGGGCTGGCCCTCCAAGGTCCAGCGCCGCATCTACGGGATGACGGTGCCCGCCTACGCCACCGACGTCGCCCACTACGAGACCAACTCCTGGCGCTCCAGCTCGCTGTACCTGCAGTTCACGACCACGCGCAAGAAGTTCGACAAGTGGCTCAAGCAGGTCGGCACCAACCCCGCCGCCCTCCAGGACGGCCGGATCGCCATCGACGAGGACGAGGCGGCGACGGTCGGCTGGGAGTTCGGCAGCGGTCACCGTTGGAAGGGCACGGTCCGCGAGCAGGACAAGCCCAAGCCGAACTTTCAGATCACCGCCAACATGGACAACCCGGACCACCCCCAGGTCTTCGTCATCTCCACCACGACCCCCTGAACCGGTTCCGCCACTACGGCGGATAGCGTGGCGCGGGTGAGCGAGCAGCAGACCCCTTCCCTCCAGCACCGGTTCGACGGCCCCGAGGACGGCCCCGTACTCGTCCTCGGCCCCGCCCTGGGCACCACCTGGCACATGTGGGACCGCCAGATACCGGAGCTGACCCGGCACTGGCGCGTCCTGCGCTTCGACCTCCCCGGTCACGGCGGCGCCCCCGCCCGGCCCGCCGCCACCGTCGGCGAGCTCGCCGACCGGCTGCTGGCCACCCTGGACCGGCTCGGCGTCGAACGCTTCGGGTACGTGGGCTGCTGCGTCTCCGGCGCCATCGGCACCGACCTCGCCCTGCGCCATCCGCACCGGCTCGCCTCGCTGGCGGTGGTCGGCTCCGCCGCGCACTTCGCGGGCGCCGACAGCTGGGGGTCCCGCGCCGGCGAGGTCCGCGCGAACGGGCTGGAGCCGGTGGCCCGGTCGGCGCCCGAGCGCTGGTTCACCTCCGCCTTCGCGGGCGGCCAGCCCGCGATCGTGGACTGGGCCGTCCAGATGGTCCGTACGACCGACCTCCACTGCTACGCCGCCTCCTGCGAGGCCCTCGCCGCCTTCGACGCACGGGCGGGGCTGGGCCGGATCGGCGCCCCCACGCTGGTGATCGTCGGTGCCGAGGACCAGGTGACCCCGGCCGCCGAGGCCCGGGTGCTGGTCGCCGGGATCCACGACGCCCGCCTGGCCGTGGTGCCCGCGGCGCGGCACCTCACGCCGGTCGAGCAGCCGGCCGCCGTGACCGATCTGCTGGTCCGCCACTTCTCGGCCCCCTGGCAGCCCGCCGCCGGGCCTCAGTCGTCCGTTCAGGGCGGGTCGTTCGGGGCACCGGAGCCCGCTGTCGCGTCCGCCCCGGCCGGAACGTTCGGCGCGCCGGAGCCCGCTGCCGCCGCCACCGCTCCCGCGCCCGCCCCCGCCGGATCTCAGCCGTCCGTGCCGTCAGTACCGTCCGTGCCGGGCGGACCCTTCGCGGTGACGCAGCCGGCAGCCGTCGCCGAGCCCCGGGCCGCCTCGGCCCCGGCCCCCGAAGCGGCCCCGAAGGCCGATTCCCCGGAACCGGACCAGGGCGCGAACCCCTTCGCCGCGGCCGGGCACCTGCCGGCCTCCGCGGGCGCCAACCCGTACGCGGCCCCGGGGGACGCCAACCCCTACGCGACCACCCCCGCCCCGGCACCCGGCCCCGCCCCGGACGCCGACGCCCACGCGACGGGCGTCCGGATCCGTCGCGAGGTGCTCGGCGAGGAGAGCGGGAGCCGGCCCGGACCGGACGGGTTCGGCGCCGAGTACGACGACTTCGTCACCCGCGTGGCATGGGGCGGCACATGGGCGCGCCCCGGGCTCGACCGGCGCACCCGCTTCCTGCTCACCCTGACCGCCCTGACCACGGCCGGCCACCTCGACGAGCTGGACCGGTACGTCCGGGCCGCCCTGCGCGACGGCGTCACCGCCGACGAGGTCAAGGAAACGTTGCTGCACACCGCCCTCTACTGCGGTCTGCCGGCGGCGGGCGCCGCCTTCGCGGTGGCCGAGCGCGTCGTCGCGGCGGAGGGCGGCGACGCGCGGTAGGGCGCGGCGGCGCGCAGACGCGGCGCGGGGGCGCGTAGCAAGATGGGGCCATGAAGCTGACCAAGCAGAGTCATGCCTGCGTCCGTCTGGAGAAGGACGGCCGCACGCTCGTCATCGACCCCGGAGGGTTCAGCGAGGAGGACGCGGCCGTCGGCGCGGACGCCGTCCTCGTCACCCACGAGCACCCCGACCACTTCGACGAGAACCGGCTGCGGGCCGGTCTGGAGGCCAACCCGGCCGCGGAGCTGTGGACGCTGCGCAGCGTCGCCGAGCGGATCTCGGCCGCCTTCCCCGGCCGGGTGCACACGGTCGGCGAGGGCGACACCTTCACGGCTGCCGGCTTCGACGTCCAGGTGCACGGGCAGCTGCACGCCGTGATCCACCCGGACATCCCGCGGATCACCAACGTCGGCTACCTCGTGGACGGTTCGGTCTTCCACCCCGGCGACGCGCTGACCCTGCCGGGGCAGCCGGTCGAGACGCTGATGGTCCCGGTCATGGCCCCCTGGAACAAGGTCTCCGAGGTCATCGACTACGTCCGGGAGATCAAGCCCCGGCGGGCGATCGACATCCACGACGCGCTGCTGACGGACCTCGCGCGGCCCGTCTACGACCGGATGCTGGGCCCGGACGGCCCCGGCGTCGGGGGAGCGGACCACTCCAGGATGGCGGCCGGCCAGAGCATCGACCTGTGACTGTCAGAGGCGGCCGTTAGGGTGGCCGCATGCGCATCGCCACCTGGAACGTGAACTCGATCACCGCCCGTCTCCCCAGGCTGCTGGCCTGGCTGGAGAGCAGCGGCACGGACGTGCTGTGCATCCAGGAGACCAAGTGCACCGCCGAGCAGTTCCCCACCGAGGCGCTCCGCGAGCTCGGCTATGAGTCCGCGGTCCACGCCACCGGGCGGTGGAACGGCGTGGCGCTGGTCTCCCGGGTCGGCCTGGACGGTGTGGTCATGGGCCTGCCCGGCGGGCCCGACTACGAGGGCGCGCAGGAGCCGCGCGCGATCTCCGCGGACTGCGGGCCCGTCCGTGTCTGGTCGGTCTACGTGCCCAACGGCCGCGAGGTCGGCCACAACCACTACACCTACAAGCTCCGCTGGCTGGAGTCGCTGCGCGACGCCGTCGCGGTGGACGCGGCGGGGGAGCGGCCGTTCGCCGTCCTCGGCGACTTCAACATCGCCCCGACCGACGAGGACGTCTACGACCCCTCGGTCTTCGAGGGCGCCACGCACGTCACTCCCGCCGAGCGTGCCGCCCTCGCCGCCCTCCGCGACGCCGGCCTGTCCGACATCGTGCCGCGCCCCCTGAAGTACGACCGTCCGTACACCTACTGGGACTACCGCCAGCTGTGCTTCCCCAAGAACCGGGGCATGCGCATCGACCTGGTCTACGGCAACGCCCCCTTCGCCAAGGCCGGCCAGGACGCCTTCGTCGACCGCGAGGAGCGCAAGGGCAAGGGTGCCTCGGACCACGCCCCCGTCGTCGTCGACCTCGACGTCTGACGGCCCCGGCGCCCCGGCCTAGCCGAGCGCCGGGACGATGTGCCGGCCGTAGGCGTCGATGGTGCTCTCCTTCGCGTCGTGCATGGCGTAGACGGCGAACTGGTCCACCCCCAGCTCGCGCAGCCGCTCCAGCCGCTCCCGGTGCGCCTCCACGGGACCGAGGAGGCAGAAGCGGTCCACGATCGCGTCGGGCACGAAGTCGGTGGAGGGGTTCCCGGCGCGCCCGTGGTGGCTGTAGTCGTAGCCCTGCCGCTGCTCGATGTACGAGGTGAGCACCTCGGGCACCAGGCCGGAGTGCGCGCCGTAGCGGCTGACCAGGTCGGCGACGTGGTTGCCGACCATGCCGCCGAACCAGCGGCACTGCTCGCGCGCGTGCGCCAGGTCGTCCCCGACGTAGGCGGGGGCGGCCACGCAGATCGTGACCGAGGACGGGTCGCGGCCCGCCTCAGCGGCGGCGGTGCGCACGGCCTTGATCATCCACTCCGTCAGATACGGGTCGGCGAGCTGGAGGATGAAGCCGTCGGCCTCGCGGCCGGCCAGGGCCAGGGCCTTGGGTCCGTACGCGGCCATCCACACCGGCAGCCTGCCCTCGCCGACCCAGCCCAGCTTCAGGGTCTTGCCGTCCACCTGCGTCTCCCGGCCCTCGGCCAGGTCGCGGATGACGCGCATCGCTTCGCTGAGGGTGGCGAGGGTGTTGGGCTTGCGCCCGGCGACCCGCATCGCCGAGTCGCCGCGGCCGATGCCGCACACCGTGCGGTTGCCGAACATGTCGTTGAGGGTGGCGAAGGTGGAGGCGGTGACCTCCGGGCTGCGGGTGGAGGGGTTGGTGACCATGGGGCCGACCATGAGTCGTTCGGTGTGTTCCAGGATGCGGCTGTAGATGACGAAGGGCTCCTGCCACAGCACGGCGGAGTCGAAGGTCCAGCCGTAGCGGAAGCCGGCCCCTTCGGCACGGCGCATCAGGTCGATGACGGCGGAGGCGGGCGGGTCGGTCTGGAGGACGAGGCCGAAGTCCACGGTACGGGGTGCTCCTTACACGAGTTACGCCAGGTACTGACAGGTCGAGCGGGGCAGGTAGCGTCCGTGTCCCGCCCGGCCGGTGAACCGCCTCCGGTCGAGGACGGTCTCTCCGCGGCACAGGACGCTCTCCACCTGTCCGGTGATCCGCTTGCCCTCGTAGGCCGAGTAGTCGACGTTCATGTGGTGGGTCGCGGCCGAGATCGTCTGCTCGGCGTGGGGGTCGTAGACCACGATGTCCGCGTCGCAGCCCGGAGCGATGGTGCCCTTGCGCGGGGCGAGCCCGAACATCCGGGCGGGGGCGGCGCAGGCGATCTCGATCCAGCGGCGGCGGGAGATATGGCCGTCGACGACGGCCTGGTGGAGCAGGTCCATGCGGTTCTCCACGCCCGGCAGGCCGTTGGGGATCTTGGAGAAGTCGCCCCGGCCCAGCTCCTTCTGTCCGGAGAAGCAGAACGGGCAGTGGTCGGTGGAGACGACCTGGAGGTCGTCGGTGCGCAGCCCGCGCCAGAGCGCCGCCTGGTGCTCGCGTGGGCGCAGCGGTGTCGAGCAGACGTACTTCGCGCCCTCGAAGCCGGGCTCGGCGAGGTTGTCCGTGGACAGGAACAGATACTGCGGGCAGGTCTCGCCGAAGACCGGCAGGTCCATGCCGCGGGCGCGGGCCAGCTCGGCCACCGCCTCCTCGGCCGAGACGTGCACGACGTACAGGGGGCTGCCGGCGACGCGGGCGAGCTGGATGGCCCGGTGGGTGGCCTCGGCCTCCAGCAGGGCCTTGCGGACCTCGCCGTGGTGGCGGGGGTCGGTCCTGCCGGCGGCGAGGGCCTGTTCGACCAGGACGTCGATGGCGATGCCGTTCTCGGCGTGCATCATGATCAGTCCGCCGTTTCCGGCGGCCCGCTGCATGGCCCGCAGGATCTGCCCGTCGTCGCTGTAGAACACGCCCGGGTAGGCCATGAACAGCTTGAACGAGGTGACGCCTTCCCCCACCAGGAGGTCCATCTCCTTCAGGGAACCGTCGTTCACATCGGAGAGGATCATGTGGAAGCCGTAGTCGACGGCGCACTGCCCGTCGGCCTTCGCGTGCCAGGTGTCCAGTCCCTGGCGCAGGGACTGCCCGCGCTGCTGCACCGCGAAGTCGACGATGGTCGTGGTGCCGCCCCACGCGGCGGCCGCGGTGCCCGTCGCGAAGGTGTCCGAGGAGGAGGTGCCGCCGAAGGGGAGGTCGAGGTGGGTGTGGGCGTCGACCCCGCCGGGCACGACGTACTTCCCCGTCGCGTCGATCGTGTGCTCCGCGCTCCAGCCGCCGGCGCAGGAACTGCCGGGCGCGGCCAGGGCGGCGACCTTGCCGTCCTCGATGAGGACGTCCGCGTGCATCTCCTCGGCGGCGGTGATGACGAGACCGCCGCTGACGATCGTTCTGGTCATGTCCGTTCCTTCGCTCCGACGGTGTTCTGCACCGTGCGCAGCGCCTCTTCGAGCGCGGCGGCGCCCTCCTCGGCCTCCGCGACGGTGAGCGACAGGGGTGGGGCGATGCGCAGGGTGTTGCCCTCGCGGCCGCCCTTGCCGACCAGCAGGCCCTGTTCGCGGGCGCGTTCGAGGGCGAGCGCGGCGGCGCGCGGGGAGGGCGAGCCGTCGTGCTCGACGAGCTCGATGCCGATCATCAGGCCGCGGCCGCGCACCTCGCGGACGACGGACAGGCCGGCCGTGATGGCGCGGAGCCGCTCGATGAGGAGGCCGCCGACGCGCCGGGCGTTGCCCTGGAGGTCGTGCTCGAGCAGATAGGTGAGGTTGGCCAGGCCCGCCGCCGCGGTGACCGGGCTGCCGCCGAAGGTGGAGATGGAGTTGGCGTCGAGGCAGTTCATGACCTCGGCCCGGGCCACGACGCCGCCCAGCGCCATGCCGTTGCCGATGCCCTTGGCGAAGGTGAGCGCGTCCGGCGGGCCGCTCGCGTCGTGCGCCTGCCAGCCCCAGAAGTGATCGCCCGTGCGGCCCCAGCCGGTCTGCACCTCGTCGCTGATCCACAGGATGCCGTGCCGGTCGAGCACCTCGCGGAAGGCGGCGTAGAGCCCGTCGGGCGGTGCGGTGAACCCGCCGACGCCCTGCACCGGCTCGGCGATGAGCGCGGCGACGTTGCCGTGCGTCTGGCCGAGCATGTCCTCCAGGTCCGCGACGCAGGCCTCGATGAACTCCGCGTCCGACAGCCGCCGGTAGGGCCCGCGGCCGCGGATGCCGCCGTGCACGTACAGCGTCTGCAGCGGCGAGAGGCTGGTGGGCGACCAGCTGGAGTTGCCGGTGACGCCGACGGCGGAGAACGAGCGGCCGTGGTAGCCGTTGCGCATCGCCAGGATCTGGTTCGAGCGGCGGAAGGACGTGGCCAGCAGCAGGGCCGTGTCGTTGGCCTCGGTGCCGGAGGTGGTGAAGAAGACCCGGGCGTCGGGGATGCCGGACAGGGCAGCGATGCGCTCGGCCAGCTCCACCATGTGCCGGTCGAGGTAGAGGGTGGAGGTGTGCAGGATGCGGCCGGCCTGCCGGGCGACGGCCTCGGTGACCTCGGGCAGGGCGTGGGCGGTCATGGTGGTCAGGACGCCGCCGAAGAAGTCGAGGTAGCGCCGGCCGTCGGCGTCCCAGACGTAGCGGCCCTCGCCGTGGGAGAGCTCCAGCGGCTCGTCGTAGTAGACGGAGAGCCAGTCGGGCATCACCGCGCGGTGCCGGGCGCGCAGCGAGGGCTGCCCCGCGCTCACGGCCGCACCAGCCCGTCGTACGCGTCGGGCCTGCGGTCCCGGTAGAACGCCCACTGCCGGCGCACCTCGTCGATGACGCCGAAGTCCAGGTCGCGGACCAGGAGTTCCTCCTTGGTGTCGCTGGCGAGGTCCCCGACGAACTGGCCGCGCGGGTCGACGAAGTACGACGTGCCGTAGAAGTCGTTGTCGCCGTACTCCTCCTGGCCGACGCGGTTGATGGCGGCGATGAAGTACTCGTTGGCGACCGCCGCCGCGGGCTGCTCCAGCTGCCACAGGTGGGCGGACAGGCCGCGGGAGGTGGCGGAGGGGTTGTAGACGAGCTGGGCGCCGGCGAGGCCGAGGGAGCGCCAGCCCTCGGGGAAGTGGCGGTCGTAGCAGATGTAGACGCCGACCTTGCCGACGGCGGTGTCGAAGACGGGCCAGCCGAGGTTGCCGGGCTTGAAGTAGTACTTCTCCCAGAAGCCCTTGAGCTGCGGGATGTGGTGCTTGCGGTACTTGCCGAGGTAGCTGCCGTCGGCGTCGATGACGGCGGCGGTGTTGTAGTAGAAACCGGACTGCTCGACCTCGAAGACCGGTACGACGATCACCATGCCGGTCTCGCGTGCGAGCTCCCGCATCCGCTGGACGGTGGGTCCGTCCGGGACCGGCTCGGCCCAGCGGTAGTGCTCGCTCTCCTGCACCTGGCAGAAGTAGGGGGCGTTGAAGACTTCCTGGAACCCGATCACCTTGGCGCCCTGCGCGGCCGCGGCGCGGGCGTGTTCCTCGTGCTTGGCGATCATCGACTCGGTATCGCCGGTCCAGGTCGCCTGGACCAGTGCGGCGCGGACAACGTTGGCCATGAGCTGCTCCTATGCCAGGGGCTTCCACCAGGCTGACACGCGAAGATCCGTGTGTGCATGCGACCGTAGGTCCCGTCACTCCCCGTGGCAAGACCATCGCACTTCCTGTGGAAAACCCGGGGGCATCCGGGTGTGCGCCGCCCGGGAGAGCGGTCGGCCGGGGCGGCGTCCGCGGTGGTGCCGCCCCCCACCGCGGACGCCCCGGTCCGGCTCAGTGCGCCGGCCGCACCACCATCGCGGAGCCGCCGCCGCGCCGTGCGGTCTCGGCGGCCGCCAGCCACCGCCCGTCCGGCAGGCGCTGGACACCGGTCGCGGCGCCGATCTCCGGGTTGGGTTTGAAGACGTGGCCCTTGGCTTCCAGGCGGCCCCGCAGCGGGCTGTCCCACAGGCTCGGCTCCAGCTCGGTCGTCGCCGCGTTGCGCTGGCTGGCGCGCGGCGCGGCGATCGCGTCGACGAGCGGCATCCCGCGGTCGACGTGGTTGAGCAGCGTCTGCAGCACCGTGGTGATGATCGTGGCGCCGCCGGGGGAGCCCAGGGCGAAGGCGGGCCGGCCGTCCTTCAGGACGATCGTGGGGGACATCGACGAGCGCGGGCGCTTGCCCGGGCCGGGCAGGTTGGGGTCGTGGACGCCCGGGCTGACGGGGGTGAAGGAGAAGTCGGTCAGCTCGTTGTTGAGCAGGAAGCCGCGCCCCGGCACGGTGATGCCGCTGCCGCCGGTCTGCTCGATGGTGAGGGTGTACGCGACGACGTTGCCCCACTTGTCGGCGACCGTCAGATGGGTGGTGTGCTCGCCCTCGTACGGCGTGGGGGCGGGGGTGCCGCGCGTCGTGCAGGACGGTGCGGGCCGGCGCGGGTCGCCGGGCGCCAGCGGGCTGGTCAGCACGGCGTCGTCCTTGATCAGGCAGGCGCGCGAGTCGGCGAAGGCTTGCGAGGTCAGCCCCTGGACGGGCACCTTCTCGAAGGCCGGGTCGCCGACCCAGCGGTTGCGGTCGGCGAAGGCGATCCGGCTCGCCTCGATGTAGCGGTGGAGGTACGCCTGCGGGGACAGCCGCTTGATCTCGCTGTTCTCCAGGATGTTCAGCGCCTCGGCGACGGTGGTGCCGCCCGAGGAGGAGGGGGCCATTCCGTAGACGTCCAGGCCGCGGTAGGCCGTCCGGGTGGGTTCCTGCTTCCGGGTGGCGTACGCCCGCAGGTCCTTCTCGGTCAGGTCGCCGGGGCGCGCCACGCGCTGCGAGGCGGGGTCGACGGGGGGCTTGCGCACGGTCTTGACGATGTCGCGCCCGACCGGGCCCCGGTAGACGGCGTCGACGCCGTCCTTGGCCAGCAGGCCGTAGGTGCGCGCCAGGTCGGGGTTCTTCAGGGTCGAGCCCACGGCCGGGAGCTTTCCGCCCGGCAGGAACAGCTCGGCGCTGGCGGGGAAGTCCTTGAAGCGCGCCTGGTTGTCGGCGGTCTGGCGGCGGAAGGTGTCGTCGACGGTGAAGCCGTCGCGCGCCAGCCGCCGGGCCGGCTCCAGCACCTGGGCGAGCGAGCGGCTGCCCCACGAGCGCAGGGCGGTGTCCCAGGTCGCCGGGGTGCCGGGCGTGCCGACGGCGAGGCCGCTGGTGACCGCGTCGGCGAACGGCAGCGGTCTGCCCTTCTCCAGGAAGAGGTCCTTGGTCGCGCTGAGCGGCGCCCGCTCCCGGCCGTCCACGGTGGAGACCTTGCGCGTCTTGGCGTCGTAGTGGACGAGGTAGCCGCCGCCGCCGATGCCGGCGGAGTAGGGCTCGGTGACGCCGAGGGCGGCGGCGGTGGCCACCGCCGCGTCCACGGCGTTGCCGCCCTTGCGCAGCACTTCGATGCCGGCCGCCGACGCGTCCGGGTCGACGCTGGCCACCACGCCCCCGTGGCCGACGGCCACGGGGGACTTGCGCGGGGCGGCCTCCGTGGCCGGGCCGGCCCCGGAGGCCGCGGCGGGTGCCGTCAGCGCGCCCGCGAGGAGCGCTGTCGCTATGGCGAGGACGGGCAGGCTTCGGTGAGTGGTCGGTCTCGGGAGCGCCATCTGTGCCTCCATTCGGGCGAACGGGCCCCGGAGCCTACTCGCGGAGCCCGCCCGCCGACAGGGCACGCTCGGCGTCAGCGCAGCTTCGCGAGCACCGAACGGGCCATGGACTGCTCGCCCTTGGCATTGGGGTGGAAGGGCGCGGCGGGGTTCTCGGGCTGTGCGCCCTCGACCCACCGGTCGGCGGTGGGCTTGCACACATCGTGGCCCACCGTCGGGCCGTAGGTGTCGGCGAAGCGGACGTGCGCCTTGCCCGCCTGCTCCTTGAGCATCGCGTTGAGTCGCTTCTCGGTGTCCCGCAGGTACGGGGTGTCACCGGCGGCGATCGGCACGGCCGGGAAGCAGCCCTTGCCGTCGTCCGGCATGATCGTCGGGTAGCCGACGAGCACGACCTTGGCGTACGGGGCGCGCTCGTGCACGGCCTTGAGGACACGGGCGATCTTGGGCGCCGCGTCGTTGATGCGCGCGGTGAGCTGGTCCGAGCCGTCCGCGGCCGTGAACTGCTTCTTGCAGGGGGCGCCGGCCGGGTCCGTGGCGGACAGCTGGGCGCAGGTGCCGATGATGGTGCCGAAGCCGATGTCGTTGCCGCCGATGCCGACGGTGACGAGCCGGGTCTGCTTGCCGAGGGCGTCGAGCTGGGGCGCGTTCGCACCCTGCGCGCGCCACATGTCGTCGGTCACCGCACCGCTGCAGCTGACGTCCTTGAAGGACTTCTGCCCCAGCTCAGCGGCGGCCAGCGAGGGGTAGTTCACGCTGGAACGCGCGCAGTCGCCGCCGGTCTGCTCGGGGATGCCCGGGCCGGAGGTGTACGAGTCGCCGAGGGCGACGTAACGGGCGCTGCCGGGCTGCTCGGTGGTGGCGACCGAGGGGGCCGCCGCCCCGGCCGTCAGCGCTGAGGCCGCGCCGAGGACCGCCAGTGCCTTTCCGTACCGCCCACCGCGTTGGCGCACGTGTGCCACTACTGCCTCCGTAGACAAAAAGAGTCGTTCACCGATGATCGGCTGATCATGGCCTGGTCAGACTCGCCTCGTGGTGACTCTCTGTCAATCTCGTCACGGGCGTCCCACCCGTCCGATAATTCGACTCTCGGAGTCCAATTAGCTAGGTTGGAGTCGTGCGACTGACCAAAAGCACCGACATCGCCCTGCGCATCGCGATGCGCCTGGCCGTGGCGCCGGATGCCGGCGACGGCGCGGCGCCGACCACCCGCGAGGTGGCCGGCGCGGTCGGCGTGCCGTACACCCACGCCGCCAAGGTGGTCAGCCGGCTGCAGCACCTGGGGGTCGTCGAGGCCCGCCGGGGCCGCGGCGGCGGGCTCGCCCTGACCGAGGCCGGGCGCCGGAGTTCGGTGGGCCGGCTGGTCCGCGAGCTGGAGGGGGCCGGCGACGTCGTCGGCTGCGAGGACGAGCCGCCCTGCCCGCTGCGCGCCGCGTGCCGGTTGCGCGGCGCCCTGCGCCAGGCCCAGGAGGCGTTCTTCGCCGCTCTCGACCCGATCACCGTCGAGGAGCTGACCGGCCCGCCCACCGGCCCCGTCCTGCTGAGCCTGAGCCCACCCCCCGGAAGCTGACGCACCGCCGCCCGCGAGCGGGCGGTCACGCACACCCTTTAATGCGAATCTCAGATGCAAGTTCGATCGCCGATCGCTTGCTCCGAGGCCCGACCGTGAGGAGCCGCCGATGCTGTCCCCGAAGTCCACCGAGATCGTCCGCGCCACCCTGCCCGCGGTCGGCGGCGCCATCGGCGAGATCACGCCGCGCTTCTACGACCGCCTGTTCGCCGCCCACCCGCAGCTGCGCCGCGACCTGTTCAACCGCGGCAACCAGGCCAGCGGAGCCCAGCAGCAGGCGCTCGCCGGCGCCATCGCCGCCTTCGCCACCGCACTCGTCGAGCACCCGGACGTGCGGCCCGACGCCATGCTCTCGCGCATCGCCCACAAGCACGCCTCGCTCGGCGTCAGCCGCGAGCAGTACCCGGTCGTCCAGGAGCACCTCTTCGCCGCCATCGCCGAGGTGCTGGGCGAGGCCGTCACCCCCGAGGTCGCCGCCGCCTGGGACGAGGTCTACTGGCTGATGGCGAACGCCCTGATCGCCCTCGAGGCGCGGCTGTACGAGCGGGCGGGCGCCCTGCACGGCGCCACGTGGCGCTCGTGCCGCGTCCTCGCCCGCCACCAGGAGACCGCCGACGTGGTCACCTTCGTCGTCCGCCCGTGCGAGGGCCGCCCGGTGCCCGCCGCCCGGCCCGGCCAGTACGTCTCCGTCCAGGTCACCCTGGACGACGGCGCCCGGCAGATCCGCCAGTACAGCCTCTCCGGCCACCCGGAGGACGCCCTTCAGTTCTCCGTCAAGCGCGTCGCCGGCGACCCCGCGGGCGAGGTCTCGAACCACCTCCACGACCACGTCGCGGTGGACGACACGCTGCTCGTCAGCCACCCCTTCGGCGACGTCGTCCTGGACGACGGCGACGGGCCGCTGCTCCTGGTCTCCGCCGGCATCGGCTGCACCCCGATGACCGCGATGCTCTCCCACCTCGCCGCCACCGGCTCGACCCGGCGCGTCGTCGCCGTCCACGCCGACCGCAGCGAGGCCACCCACGCCTTCCGCGCCGAGCTGTCGCAGCTGACCGCCAAGCTCGCCGACGCCGGCGCCCACGTCTGGTACGAGCACCCCGAAGGCCCCTGGCCCGCCGAGCGCACCGGCCGTGCCGACCTGACCCGCCTCGACGTCCCGGCCGGCGCCACCGCGTACCTCTGCGGCCCGCTGCCCTTCCTGCGCGCCGCCCGCGCCCAGCTCCTCGAGGCCGGCGTGGCGGCCGCCGACATCCACTACGAGGTCTTCGGCCCCGACCTGTGGCTGGGTGCGGAGGACTGAGGGGCCGTCAGGCGCCGGCGGCGCGGACGATCAATCGTTACCCACGCGTAACTCGCGTGCCTATTACCCCCGGTAAGCCTCCGAGGTTACTTTCGGGTCACTTGTCCCGGCAGTGCCGCCGCCCCCTGTGCGGGGCGGCGGCACCGACGTCAGGAGTGACCCGTGCGACACCCCCGGCAGGCCCAGCGCACCACGGCCACCGTCGTCGCCTCGGCCGCGCTGCTCGCGGCCGGGGTCCTGGGCCCGGCACCCACCGCCCGGGCGTCCTCGCCGGCCGCGCCACCGCGCGCGGCCGCGGCCGCGGGGGCGGACCTGCGCTTCACCGACATCCCCGGCTCCGGCGGCATCACCCTCAAGGGCAACGTCTTCACCCCCACCGGCGCCGACGGCTCCCGCCGCTACCCGGTGATCGTGCTGCCCACCAGCTGGGCCATGCCGCAGTTCGAATACATCGCCCAGGCCAGGAGACTCGCCGACGCCGGCTATGTCGTGGTCAGCTACACCGCACGCGGCTTCTGGCTCTCCGGCGGAAAGATCGAGACGGCCGGCCCGCCGGACGTCGCCGACGCCTCCAAGGTCATCGACTGGACGCTCGCCCACACCCCGGCCGACCCGGACCGGATCGGCATGGCCGGGATCTCCTACGGAGCGGGCATCAGCCTGCTGGCCTCCGGCTCCGACAAGCGGATCAAGGCCGTGGTGGCGATGAGCGGCTGGGCCGACCTCATCGAGTCCATCTACGGCGAGCGCACCCAGCACCGCCAGGCCGCCGAACTGCTCGGCGGCCTGGGCGCCCTGACGGGGCGACCGGGCGACGAGCTGAAGGGGATCCTCAAGGACTTCCTCGGCTCGAACCTGGCCAAGGAGAAGGAGATGCTGGAGTGGGGCGCCAAGCGCTCCCCGGCCACCCGCCTGAAGGAGATCAACGACAACGGCGCGGCCATCATGCTGGGCAACGCCTGGGGCGACTCCCTCTTCCCGCCCGGCCAGTACGCGAAGTTCTACGAACGGCTCACCGGCCCCAAGCGCCTGGAACTGCGGCCCGGGGACCACGCCACCGCCGAGGGCACCGGACTGCTCGGCCTGCCCAACGACACCTGGAACAACGCCCACCGCTGGTTCGACCGCCATCTCAAGGGCGCCGCCAACGGCATCGACCGCGAACTGCCCGTCCAGCTGAAGCCCCGCTCCGACGGCCCCTACGAGTCCTACCCCGACTGGGCGGCCGTCGAGCGCACCCGCAAGGCCGTCCCCCTCACCGGCTCCCGGACCATCCGCGCGAACGTCGACTCGGGGGCCAACGGCGGCACCGCCATCCTCTCGGGCGCCCTCGACCAGTTCCTGAAGCTGCCGCCGATGGTCTCCGTGCCGCTGCTGCCGCGCTCGTACGCCGCCGTGTGGCAGACCGGCCCGTACGCCGCCCCGCAGCGCGTGCGCGGCACCGTCGGGCTGCACACCACCCTCACGAGCGACAAGGAGAGCGGCACGGTCGTCGCGTACCTCTACGACGTGGGCCCCCTCGGCGTGGGCCGGCTCGTCAGCCATGCCCCGTACACCTTCCACGGCCGCACCCCCGGCACGCCCTTCGACGTGGACCTGGAGCTGTACGCGACCGCCTACGACGTCCCGGCCGGACACCGGCTCGCGCTCGTCGTCGACACCGTGGACCCGCTGTACATCGAGCACAACCCGGCGGGCGCACGGCTGACGCTCGGCCCCGGCCGGCTCTCGGTGCCCGTGCGGGACTAGGGGTGCGTGCGGGACTAGGGGTGCGTCCCCGCGCCCGGCATCAGCGTGCCGGGCTCGGCGGGGGCGACCTCCACGGCCTCCGTCTTCAGGCTGCGCTTCTGCCGCTTGGCCACCCAGTTGGCGAACCAGGACAGCAGCATGCACATCCCGATGTAGATCGGGGAGATGACCATGACGACGGGGATGAACGGCAGGTCGTAGTCGAGGTTGCTGGCGATCAGCTTGCCCGCGTGCAGGAACTCCTCGTAGGTGATGAGGAAGCCGAGCGAGGTGTCCTTCAGGGCGACCACGAGCTGGCTGATGATGGTCGGCAGCATCGCGCGCAGCGCCTGCGGCACCAGCACGTAGGTCATCACCTGGGTCTTGTACATGCCCAGCGAGTACGCGGCCTCCCGCTGCCCGCGTTCGACGGAGTTCACGCCCGTGCGGAAGACCTCGGCGAGCACCGAGCCGTTGTAGAGCGTCAGGCCGGTGACCAGGGCCGGCAGCGGCTGGACCTTGAGCGCGACGAAGACGAAGAAGATCATGACCAGCACGGGCATGGCGCGGAAGAACTCCACCACGAGCGTGGCCAGCCAGCGCACCGGCGCGTGCACCGACAGCCGCCCGCAGGCCAGGACCGCGCCGAGCGCGAGGGAGAGCACGGCGGCGTAGGCGAAGGCCTTGAGCGTGTTGCCCAGGCCGCGCAGCAGCATCTCCTGGATGCCCTTGTACTCGAACGGCGTCCACTTGGCGGCCGTGAACTGCTGGGTGTCGAAGAGGAGGTAGACCACCCAGGCGAGGATCCCGGCGATCACCACGGTGGCGATGACGCCGTAGAGGCGGTGGCGGCGCCGGGCGAGCGGACCGGGGATGTCGTACAGGGCGGTGGTCATCGGGCGACTCCCCAGCGCTTCTCCAGCACGTTGAAGATCGCGCTGATGGTCAGGGTCACGATCAGATAGCCGACGGCGATCCAGATGAAGGACCAGATGATGCTGTAGCCCATCTCGTTGAGGGGCTTGTAGACGCCCAGCAGCTCGGTGACGCTGAACGACCCGGCGATCGCCGAGTTCTTGGCGAGCGCGATCAGCGTCGAGCCGATCGGGGGGATGACCGAGCGGAAGGCCTGCGGCAGGACCACGTCGCCGAGGGTCTGGGTGAAGGTCATGCCGAGGCTGCGGGCGGCCTCCCCCTGGCCGGTGGGCACGGTGTTGATGCCCGAGCGCAGGGCCTCGCAGATGAAGGCCGAGGTGTAGCACCCCAGGGCCAGCACGGCGAAGAGCTGGAAGGGCAGCACGATCCCGAAGCGCGGCAGGCCGAGCAGCACCGCGAAGAACAGCAGGGTGAGCGGGGTGTTGCGCAGCACCGTCACCCACACCGTGCCGAAGGTGCGCAGCGAGGCGACGGGGGCGACCCGGAAGGAGGCCATGAGGAAGCCGAGGGCGAGCGCGAGCAGCGAGGCGTAGACGGTGAGCTCGACGGTGCCGAGCAGGCCCTCGCCGTAGAGGGCGAGGTTGTCGGTCAGGACGTTCATAGGAGTCCTCCTCAGCCCGCCGGGTAGCGGTCGACGGGGGGCGGCTGCGGTGCGGGCACCCCGGACAGGCCGAGGGTGGCGTCGTACGCCTTCTTCCAGTCGCCGTTCTTCTCGTGCGCCACGAGGGCGTCGTCGAGGGCGAAGCGCAGGGCGTTGTCGGACCGGGGCACCCCGATGCCGTACGGCTCCTTGGAGAAGGGCTTGCCGACCACCTTCAGCTCGTCGGGCGCCTTGGCGGCGAAGCCCATGAGGATGGTGTCGTCGGTGGTGACGGCGTCCACCTGGAGGGTGAGGAGGTTGTCCACGCAGATCGAGTACGTGTCGTAGGCGACGGCGATCGCCTTGGGGTACTCGCGCTGGATGCGCTGCAGCGGGGTGGAGCCGGCCGCCGAGCAGACCCGCTTGCCGGCCAGGTCCCCGGGCCCGTTGATGTCCGTCTCGTCCGCGCGGACCAGCAGCGACTGGCCGGCGATGTAGTACGGACCGGCGAAGCCGACCTGCTTCTTGCGCAGGTCGTTGATGGTGTAGGTGCCGACGTAGTAGTCGATCTGGCCGTTCTGCAGGGCGGTCTCGCGGTTGGCCGAGGCGATGGTGCGGAAGGCGATGGTCTTCGGATCGAAGCCCAGGGACGCGGACATCATCCGGGCGATCTCGATGTCGAAGCCGGAGTAGGTGCCCGAGGCCGGGTCCTTCTCGCCGAGGTAGGGCTGGTCCTCCTTGGCCCCGACCACCAGGTGCCCGCGCTTCCTGGCGGCCCGCCAGGTGGGGGAGTCCTCCAGCTGGAAGCCGGCGTCGACGTGGTAGACGGGGAGCGCCCCGGGCTTGGGGCCCTTGACCGGCGGGCTGCCCTCCTTGCCGCAGCCGGCCGCCAGCAGGGCGAGGGCGGCCAGCGCCAGGGCGGCCGCCCGGCCGCGCCCGCGCCCGTGCCGCGTCCGCCTCATGTGCACGCGTCTGATCTGCACGCCGTCCCCGCTCAGTGCTTGAGGATCTTGGACAGGAAGTCCTTGGCCCGCTCGCTCTCGGGGGCCGTGAAGAACTCCTCGGGGGTGCGGTCCTCGACGATGCGGCCGTCCGCCATGAACACCACGCGGTTGGCGGCGGAGCGGGCGAAGCCCATCTCGTGGGTGACGACGACCATCGTCATGCCGTCGCGGGCGAGCTGCTGCATGACCTCCAGCACCTCGTTGATCATCTCGGGGTCGAGGGCGGAGGTGGGCTCGTCGAAGAGGAGCGCCTTGGGGTTCATGGCCAGCGCGCGGGCGATGGCCACGCGCTGCTGCTGGCCGCCGGACAGCTGCGCCGGGTACTTCTCGGCGTGGGCGAGCAGCCCCACCCGCTCCAGCAGCTCCCGCGAGTGCCGGTCGGCCTCGTCCTTGCCGCGCTTGCGGACCTTGACCTGGGCCAGAGAGACATTGGCGAGCACCGTCTTGTGGGCGAAGAGGTTGAACGACTGGAAGACCATGCCGACCTCGGCGCGCAGCCTGGCCAGCTCCCGGCCCTCCTCCGGCAGCGGCCGCCCGTCGAGCAGGATCGTGCCGGACTCCACGGGTTCGAGCCGGTTGATGGCCCGGCACAGCGTGGACTTGCCGGATCCGGAGGGGCCGATGACCACCACCACCTCCCCGCGGCCGACGGTGAGGTTGATGTCCTGCAGCACGTGCAGCGTGCCGTAGTGCTTGTTGACATCCCGCAGTTCGATCAAGGGATCGACGGCCATACCAGCGCCCTACCCACTCTCGGCTGACTCGCAGTCGCCGCAAACTATCCACATCAAAAGGGCACTTCACCGGCGACACGCGTACAGACCGGGATTGGGCCGGATAGGGGGTGCGATGGCGGCCATTTGCCCTAGGTACACAGACCCAGCCTGGGTACCTAGCCTGTGGGTGGCGGACGGGGGGAAGCTCCAGGGGGAAGGGAGCCCGGTGTGGGCGACAGCAGGCCCGTATACCTGCGCATCGCGGACGACCTGCGGCAACGGATCGACGAGGGGGCCCTGGCGGTCGGCGACCGCATCCCCTCCCGCTCCGAACTCAAAAGCGCCTACGAGGCCAGCGACCAGACCGTGGACCGCGCGGTCCGCGTCCTGAAGGCCGCCGGCTACGCCCAGGGCCAGTTCGGCCGGGGCGTCTTCGTCACCGACCGGGCGCCGCTCGGCACGCTGCTGCGCTCCACCGGCGCCGTCGACTCGCCCTTCGCCGCGAAGATCCGCGACTACGGCGGCACGCCCCACCCCACCGCGCCCGCCACCCGCGACACGGCGCTGACCTGGGAGGCGTCCTCCAGCGAGACCCCCGCCCCGGCGTCCGTCGCCGAACGGCTGGGCATCACCGCCGGCGAGCCGGTGCTGTGCACCCAGTACGAATACCTGGCCAACCGCCACCCCGTGCAGCTCGCCACCAGCTGGGAGCCGCTGACCATCACCGAGGGCACCGACGTGGCCCTCCCCGAGCGCGGCCCCTACGCCCGGCGCGGCGTGCGCGGCCGCCTGGCCGCCATCGGCATCCGCGTCGTGCGCGCCCGCGAGCTCGTCGGCTCCCGCCCGGCCACCACCCCCGAGGCCGAGGCGCTCGGCTGCACGGCCGGGCAGTGCGTCACCGTCGTCGAACGCACGCACTTCGACGGCGACGACCGGGCCGTGGAGACCTCCGACATCGTCGTCCGCGCGGACCGCTGGCGGCTGGAGTACACGATCGCGTTCACCAGCTGACGCACCGCCCCGGGGTCAGTTCTCCGCGACCTCCGCGTAGAGCTGGGACAGCTCCGGGGCGCCGTCCGCCGCCCACGCCTGCCCCGCCTCGACCACATCGATCTCCCGGCCGCTGGCCAGCCGCACCACCGGCTGCCCGTCCGGCCAGATCCACCAGCCCGCGCCCGTGACCGTGCGCACGATGACCGTGCCCAGATACAGCCCCGCGTCGTTACCGAGCCAGGGCACCAGTTCCGGGTCCTCCCGCCAGCGCGGCTGCAGCTGGTCCAGCGCCTCCAGGGACGACGGCGAGTCATCGAGTGCGACCCCTGCCGACTGTGCGTGCGCACGCAGCAGTTCGCACTCCGACAACAGCTCGGCCAGACCCTCCGGTCCCCGGTCGGCCGCCTCGGGCAGCGCCACCCCGTGCGCAGGACCGTGCCGCTTGCGCCAGCTGTCCAAGAAGGGAATGTTCATACTGGACAGGATCTCACTCATACGGATGGCCCCACCACAGGCGCGCTGCGCCCGACGTGGCCGGTCGGCCTCCTTGACGTTCCCCTGGCGTCTCCCTAGCTTCATCCCGCCACGTGCAGAGCGGGGAACGCTGGGAGGCATGACACGCATGCTCCGGACATCGAAGCTCACAGTGCCCGTCGCGGGACGGCACAGACCGACGGCCCTCGCCCGGGCCCTGGCCGCGGGCGCCGTCGCCACGGGGGCCGTCTGCGCCCTCGTCCTCGCCGGCGTCCCGGCCCACGCCGACACCGCACCCGCCGCAGAGCCGCTCCCCCTGGAGCGGCTCTTCGACAACCGGGCGGTCAGCGACGACGCCCGCCCCGAGGAGGCCGACTTCGACGGCCAGGGCGGCTCCTTCTCCGCCCAGGACCTGACGGCCGCCGGCTGGACCCCCGGCCGCCTCCTGCCCATCGACGGCGCCCCGCTGCGCTGGCCCGACTCCCGGCCCGGCCGGCCCGACAACGTCCGGGCCGACGGCCAGGCCGTGCGGCTGGGCGGACGCGGGGACGCCCTCTCCTTCCTGGTGGCCGGCAGCTCCCCGGGACCCGCGGCCGACGTCGCCGGCGGCACCGGCTACGTCCGCTACCGCGACGGCTCGCGGACCCGTTACCACCTGCGGGCGCCCGACTGGCGCCACGGCCCGCTCACCACCAAGGCCGTGGGCCTGCCCCACCGCAACACCGGCGGCGGCCAGCGCACCGAGACCACCCGCCTGTACGTGGTGACGGTGCCACTGGCCCGGGGCCGGGAGCTGTCCTCCGTCGTGCTGCCCGAACGCCAGGGGTACGCCGGTGAACTGCACGTCTTCTCCCTCGCCGTGCGGCCTCCCTCGAACGGGTGGACCGGCAGCTGGGGGACGTCCACCTCCGGGTACGCCGCCGTGGGCCCGTGGACCGACCGGACACTGCGGCTGATCGTGCACAGCAGCGCGGGCGGACCGCGCACCCGCATCCGGCTGGAGAACACCTTCGCCCAGCGCACGGTCCGCATCGGGCACGCCACCGTCGCGGTCCAGGGCAGCGGCGCGGCGACGGCCGGCCGGCCCGTGCCGCTGGCCTTCGGCGGCCGCGCCGGCGCCGAGATCCCCGCCGGCGCCCAGCAGTTCAGCGACCCGGTGGGCTTCCGGGTGCCGCCCGACACCAACCTGCTGGTCAGCATCCATCTGCCGCAGACGGTACGGGCCCTGCCCGTGCACAGCTACAGCAACCAGGTCTCCTACCTGAGCGCCGACGGCGCCGGCGACCGCACCGGCGACCGGGGCTCGGCCGCGTTCGGCGAGAAGCTGGAGGGCTGGCCGCTGCTGACCGGCGTGGACGTCGCCGGCGGGTCCGGCTCGGTCGTCGCCCTCGGCGACTCCATCACCGACGGCGAGCGCGCCACGCCGGGGGCGAACGGACGCTGGCCCGACCTGCTGTCCCGGCGGCTGCTCGGCCAGCACACGGTGCCCCGCCTCGGCGTCCTCAACCACGGCATCTCCGGCAACCGCGTGGTGACCGACCGCTATCCGGGCGCCGGGACCAGCACCATCAAGAGCGGGGTCAGCGCCGAGCACCGGCTGGAGCGCGACGTCCTGGCCCAGACCTCCGCCCGTACCGTCGTCTTCTTCGAGGGCGTCAACGACATCCGCGCCGGCACCACGGCGGACGAGGTCATCGGCGCCCTGAAGAGGATGGCGGCACTCGCCCACGAGCGGGGCATGCGCGTCGCGGCCGCCACCATCGCACCGTGCGGCGGCTTCTTCGACTGCACGGCGGAGGCCGAGGCCCAGCGCGTCGCGATCAACCGCCACATCCGGACGGCCACGGGCGTCTACGACGCGGTCTTCGACTTCGACGCCGCCATCCGCGACCCCCGCCACCCCGACCGCATGCTGCCGCGCTTCGACGGCGGCGACCACCTGCACCCCAACGACGCGGGCATGAAGGCGTTCAGCGACGCCATCGACCTGCGGAAGCTGATCTGAGCCCGTCGTTCCCCGCCTCCGTCCCCCGGGGGACGGGGCTACGGCACCCGCGCCGTCCATTCAGCCGAGGCGAACTTCGTCGCTGCCAGTTCCTCGGCCCGCGCCAGCTCCTCGGCGGTGACCGAGCCCCGGGCCAGGCCGTAGCGGCCCCGGAAGGACTCGATCATCTTCTCGATGACGGCCGAACGCGGCAGGCCGGTCTGGCGGCGCAGCGGGTCGACGCGCTTCTTCGCGCTCGTGGTGCCCTTGTCGGACAGCTTCTCCTTGCCGATGCGCAGCACGTCGAGCATCTTGTCCGCGTCGATGTCGTACGCCATCGTCACGTGGTGCAGCACGGCGCCGTCGCCGGTGACCATGCGCTTCTGCGCCGCCCCCGCGATCTTGCCGGCGTCCGTGGCGATGTCGTTCAGCGGCTGGTACCAGGCCTTGACGCCCATCCCCTCCAGCGCGCCCAGCACCCAGTCGTCCAGGTAGGCGTAGCTGTCGGCGAAGGACAGCCCCTGCACCAGGGCGTCCGGGACGCACAGGGAGTACGTGATGGTGTTGCCGGGCTCGATGAAGGTCGTAGCGACAGTACACTACGACGATCATCGAGCCCGGGTCAGCGGAGGCTCGGAGCGGGCCTAGACACCCACTCACCTGCGGAAACGTCACCGATCCGCTCTTCGTCCTCGTTGCTGAGGGCCTGGAGAACGGCCATCGAGGCAGGGCCTCCGTCCTCCGCGAGGAGCCGCACCACGTGCTCGAACTCCTTCGGAGTGAACCTCACCGCGAGTTCCGAGGCGGCACCCTCGCAGGGGGCCTGGGCAGCTTCTGCGGCTCGCCAGGCCGCAACGTTCGCGAGGGTATTCGCTAAGAAGCGAGTCGCGTTGTCCGGACGCTCGATCGGCGTGGGGGGAGGGCGATCCCCCACGCGCCGGTATTCACCCAATTCCATGATCGAGACCTTAATGGCCAAGATCAGGATTGGCTGTGACCTATGGAACCCGGGCGGTCCACTCCTGAGAGCTGAACTTGGTCTTCGCCAGTTCTTGCGCACGGCTCAGCTCCTGCTCGGTCACCTCGCCAACCGAGCAGCCGTAACGGTTCCGGAAGGATGCGATCATGCGATCAATGACATCGGCACGCGGAAGACCGGTCTGCCGGCGGAGCGGGTCGACCCGCTTCTTGGCGCTCTTGGTGCCCTTGTCGGACAGCTTCTCTTTGCCGATGCGCAGCACGTCGAGCATCTTGTCGGCGTCCATGTCGTAGGCCATGGTCACGTGGTGCAGTACCGCACCGTTCTCGCCGACCATTCGTTTTTGCGCGGCTCCGGCGATCTTCCCGGCGTCGGTGGCGATGTCGTTCAGCGGCTGGTACCAGGCTTTGATGCCCATGTCCCCGAGGGCGGCCAGCACCCAGTCATCGAGATAGGCGTAGCTGTCCGCGAACGACAGTCCTTGGACGAGGGAGTCCGGTACGTAGAGCGAGTAGGTGATCGTACTCAGGGGCTCTACAAACATAGCTCCCCCTCCACTGATACGCCGGACGACCGTCATGCCATGGCGCTCCGCGGACTCCATGTCCACTTCGTTGCGCAGCGACTGGAAGCTACCGATGATCACGGCTGGCGATTCCCATTCCCAGACCCGCAGCGTCGGCGCCCGGCGGCCGGCGGCGACCTCCGCAGTAAGGACCTCGTCGAGTGCCATGTGCAGGGCGGGGGACTGGGGCCCGGTGTGGATGAGCTGCCAGTCGTAGTCGTGCCAGTCGGTGGCGTTCGCGAGCGCCCGGCGCACGGCGACGCCCACGGCCTCGGAGGTGAGGCCGAACATGACCGTGCCCTCGGGCAGCGCCGCATCGATGCGGGCGGCGAGCTCCGGAGCCGGCAGGTCGGCGTTGGCCCCCTCGAGCGCCCGGTTGATGTCGAACAGCGCCTCGTCCGGTTCGAGGAAGAAGTCCCCCGCCACCCGCACGTCGCGGAGCGCTCCGTCCACCACGTCCAAGTCCACGACGACCAGCTTGCCGCCCGGCACCTTGTACTCCCCGTGCACTGTGCACCCTCCCGAAACTGGCCTCTGGGCCGGTCCCAGTGGCGGATACAGCCACCGTACGTGTTGGGGTGACGCGCCACCGGCCGTAGGTGGTCAGGGCGTGCCGGCACCCCTTGGCCACCGGCCTAGCCAGAAGGCGGCAGTGGAGGGCTGTTCTCCGCCCAGGGTGGAGCCGTCATGGGGCAGCAGCTCGGTGGGAGCGAGGTAGCCGTCCCCGGGCTCCAGGCGGACGCGCAGGCATTGCAGCGGCCGCCCCTGGGTGACGTATCGCCTCACGTCGTCCGTGTGCGGGTAGCGGTGTTCCGGGTCGGGGCGAACGAGTCGGTAGATCTCTTCGATGTCCCGGTCTCCGAGGAGGAAGTAGCGGATGCCGGGGCCTAGGTTCAGGCAGAGCCGGCGGCGGCCGTCGCCACGGACGCCGTAGGGGAGGCGGTCCCAGTTATCGACGTGGAGGCCGAGGCGTCGTCCGGTGGTGGGGTCTTCAGTCGTGGTGCACGCCTCTCCGGGATTCGTGACACAGCCCAGGAAATCGGCAGGCCAGCGGTCAGCGAACGGATAGAGGTCGGCGGCGGTGGTGTGGAGGTCCGGTGCCTCTTCCGTTCGCATGACCGGCAGGGGCTGGCGTACCAATTCGATCAGCGTGCCGTCGGGGGTGCCGGGCTCAGCCTCGAACCACCGGGCTTCCCGCGGGTTCAGTGGCCGCCAGTCACCGGCGGGCACGACCGCCCCTTCGTCGTAGTCCGTCTCGCCGTGGCTCAGCCGGACGGACCCGATCTCGCACCGCTCCCGGAGGCTTCCGCCCTGGCCGAACAGCAAGCTCACTGCCATATTTGTCCCTCTCGTCCTAGGCGGGGGTCATTCGTCGTCGAGGTCTTCGCCGTAGGTGACCTCCAGCTCGGCCGCCAGCGCATCGGCCAGTTGGGCGACCTGGGCACGGTCGATGAGTACTTTCTTGAGCGCGGCCGTTCCCCGCAGCGCGCTCAGGTCATTGCCCCGAAGGTCGCAGTCGCGGTACTGGCCGCCCTCGAACTCGGCGAGCCGCAGGTCACACGCTTCGAAGGCCACCGAGCCGAGGTCGCAGGCCCGGACGCTCATCTCCCGCAGGGTGCACTTCGAGAAGATCACCGGGCCAGTGGCGCGGACTCGGTCGAGAGTGGCGTAGTCGAACTTGCAGTTCTCGAAGAGCACGTTGTCCAGGGCCACGTCTTCCAGGAGCGCCCCCATGAGCTTGCAGTTGCTGAACGTGACGCGGGAGAGCCTGCTGTCCGACCATTTCAGCGAGGAGAGGTCACAGTCTGAGAAGTGCACTGAATCAGCACGCACCTCGTGGAACCGGGCGCGCTGGGTCCTCACGCGCTGGATTCGGCCGTCCAGCAGGTGGGTGCCGGCGAGGTCCATGTCCCGGAGATCCTTGTCGGTGTACTGGAACTCTGCGACTCTGCCCCGGCCGCTTTCGAGTGACTGGATGCTCGACAGGTACAGACCCGGCTCGTCCAGGGCGGGCAGGGTCACGCTCACACGGCGTACCTTGCGCGGTTCCATGCGCTCTTCCTTCACGATGTCAGCCGGTGGCACGCCAGCGTCCGCGCAGGCGTGCCACCGGGAGGAGCGGTCTACTTCTTCTTGTTCCAGTTGTCCCAGGTCGGCTGGTTGTTGAAGGTCACCGGCGGCTCTTTTGCCCAGTTGTCCCAGGTAGGGCGGTTGTCGAACTTGGCATGGATCTGCCCGTTCTGCGGCCGGCCGAACGCGGCGACCAGCTCACGCACCACGGGTGCGTCGGTGGCCGTGAGCTGCTCCAGTAAGGTCATGCCATTTGCTCCTTCTTCGCAGTGGTGGACAGGGCCATTACCAGGGCTTGCCGGGAAACACGGCAGTAGTTCGTTTCGGTGCTCGACAGGCGGCCGTTCTCGAAGTAGCGGTTTCCAGCCTGGGCGCCCCGGCAGAAGTCGAAGAACTCGCACTCGGCCTGGCAACGCTCCAGGCCGGTCAAGAACTCGCGGATGTAGCGCAGGCGGGGAGCTTCCCTCAGCATCTGCGCGATGGTCTTCTCCCGTACGTTCCCGGCGAGGAAGTCGCCGTAAGCGGCATCGCTGGTGTCCGCCAGTTCCGGCGATAACAACACGACGTCACCGTTCCAGGTCACGGTGGGGATGGGGTCGAGGAGGCGGTTGTCCCAGTCGCTCTTCTGCCCGCTGCGGACAAGGCTGAGGTATTCGGAGATCCGCTCCAGTTCGCGTATCGCCGGGCCGCTGTTCTCGCGTGACCACGACAGGACCCGCCGCCAGAACTCCTCGGCCTGATCGCGGCTGGGCGGGCGGCGCTCGATGTTGACGCCTTCGGTCTCCTCGATGTTGAAGCCCACCGAGTGGCAGCCCAGCGTGGCGACGAAGTCCAGCAGCTCTTCCGGTTGATCGATACCCTCCCGCCCCACCACCGCGATCACCGAGAACGGGATATTGCGTTCCCGTAGGAGATCAACACCCCGCATGATCCGTTTGAAGGCAGGCCGTCCCCGGAGGTCTACACGCTGGGTGTTCAGGGCAGCCGGCCCATCGATGCTCACGCCCACCCGGAACTCGAACTCCTCCAGCAGATCGCACCAGCCAGGCGCAATCAGGGTGGCGTTGGTCTGGACGTAGTGATGCATCCGGCCGTCCAGACGCAGGCCCTCGAACGGAGCGAGCAGAGCGGAGAACTTCTCCGTCCCCACCGTCAGAGGCTCCCCGCCGTGCCAGACGAGACCTATCGGATGGCTGGCGTCGGCAAGGCCGGCAAGGGACTCCGCCACGGCTGCGGCGGTCGCGGGCAACATGTTGTTCTTCAAGCCCTTGTCCCGCAAGTAGCAGTAGAAGCAGCCCATGTTGCAGAAGCTCGTGGGCTGGACCACGACGGTCTGTGGCTTCCGCGCGAACCAATGGCCGTACCGGTGGTGCGGCCGGCTACCGCAGCGTTGTGTCATAGAACCCCTCCTCTTCCGCGACCGCACCGTCACTGTGGACTGCCGGCCGCCTCCGTCAGGAATCCAAGTCCGTTCCTCTTCAGGGCGCCGTGGCCCCTGCCCGTCCCACCGGGACGGGCAGGGGCCACGGGGGCTTGCGGATGACCGTCACGCCGTGCTCGTCGCACCGGTACACACCCGCGTGGAACGGTTTGAGACTGTGCCCGCCATGCGGGCACAGCATGGTTTCAGGACCGCCCCGGGGCCGGTACCGGCTCACCACTGGACCGTCCGGTGCATGCTCGACCAGTGGGCTGCCCGATGCCGAGCGGTCCGTGTCTCAGCCGCTGCGTCACCGCTCCTGATGGCCTTGGCGAGGTCGGCGTCCAGTAGGCGGCAGGTGCGGCAGGATGGTCCTGGCGTGCCGGCCGGGGCGACGTACTTGCAGCCCGGCCCGGAGCCGTGGGGTGCGGTCACCACGTATCGATAAGCCACGGCCAGGTCCGGGCGTTCTGCCTTGACGTTCACCGCTGGCCTCCCTCGACGGGCTGGACGTAAGCCATGGAACGGCAGTAAGTCCAAAACGCGGTGTGGTCGGGAAAGCGGCCGGTATGACGCATGCACGCCAGGTGCATGGCCTCATCGTCATCCCGCTGCACGGTCCAATCACACTTCAGGCACTGGGCGCCATAAGTGATGGTGTCGGCGTGAACGACGATGCGGTGCAGGACGAAGCGCCAGATGGCTCGGAGGCCGCGGGCCCCCTTGATGGTCTCCTGGGTGCTCACCAGGGCGGTGGTGCTCATGGTGCACTCGCTTCCCGCCGGGCCGGGCGGGCTGGCTGGCGCGACCAATAAGACGTCGGCACTTCGATGACACCACTCTGCCGAACCACGAAGGCCCGGCGGGTGCAGTGATCCTCGGTCGAGGTGCGGGGGGTCCGCTGAGGCCCGCGTTTCCCTTGGGCGGGATCGCTCACCGCATGCCCGCCCCGTTCCGCCCCGGATGGTCGTAAGGGTCCTGCCGGGCCACGTCGACCGGGGCGTTCACCGTCTTGGGCGGGAGGTCCTTGAAAATCAGCACCCGGCCGTGCTCCTGGCGGCGCATGTCCATCACCCTCCGCCACGCACCGTTGAGGAGAACCCAGTCGCCCTCCCTGACTCGATCCGGCGGAACACGGACCTTCTTCATCCCGCAGGGGACTGGAATCTCCGTTGTCACCGGCTGGCGCCTCCTCTTCGCATCTCTTGATCTCGCCAATCGCAACACGCCACTCGATCCCGCCCCTGGGCGGGAGAAGCCAGACGCAGTTGGATGGCGAGTCACGGCCGAAGCGGACGGGGTCACCGATTCCGTGGACGATCCCAACCCGGCCCTCTTTGTCGAGAACCCGCACGCCCAACTTGACCCAGTCAGGTAGCGCGGGCTGGTTGGTCGGCAGCGTCGTCATGCGCTCGAACGTAGGAGGGTGAGGCGGCCAGCCTCAACGATCTTCTACAGAATTGCACGCGGGTTGCTAGAGGGCATCAATCGCGCCTGTGATCAGGTTGCGTGCATGCCGACCGTACACGGCCAGCTCACTGAGTTCTGCGAACGCCTGTGCATACTGCTCGATCTCACCAGGGGCGCGAATGTTGACGGCGGCTGTCAGCAGCTCCACCTGCACCTGCTCCTGATCAAAGATCATGAACGTCTCAAGGGTCCACATGGTGCGCGGGGCCGAGAAGGGGATCACGCCGAGGGATACGGAAGGGAGCGACATGACCGTCAGCAGGTAACCCAGTTGACCTGCCATCGTCTCGGCGTCACCGATCCGGTAGCGAAGAGTGGACTCCTCCACGAGGAGCGCGAAGCGGTGTTCTCCTCTGTGGATCACCCTGGACCGTGCGACGCGGGCAGCGGCTGCTTCGGCCGAGTCGTCGGGGGTTCCTTGCGCCCTGCTGATCAGAGCGAACAGGGCTGTGGCGTAGGCCTCGGTTTGGAGTAGTCCGGGGATGACGTTGGAGCAGTAGACGCGGAACTGTTGGGTGCTCTCGTAGAGCGGAACGCGCGACTCTTGCAGCCTGCGGCTCCCGGTTCGCTGGAGCCTCTTCCACTGCACGTACATGGAGTCGGCGGAGCGGTTCGCCGCAATGAGATCGTCTGCTTGATCGTCCGCACCACAAACCCGGCACCAGGTCCTGACGTCGTCGTCCGACGGTGGGGTTCTGGCGTTTTCGATGCGCGACGATTTGGAAGCGTGCCAGCCAGCGCGCGCAGCCAGCTCATGCCCTGTAAGCCCCGCGTCCTTCCTGATGTCACGGAGGCGGCCGGCGACGGCCTCGCGTGCCGCTTGGGCGCTGGAGGAGGGGGAGATGGGCATGGGCTGGCTGTCGGACGCGCGGCTCAGATCTGGTACTGCTCGTGGGGGATCCCGCGGTCCCAGACAGCTTCGAACGCTGTAGCGCACAGCTTGATGACGTCCGGATCCTGAGAGACCTGGGGTTCAGTGTCCACACCGTCGCCGCTGAAGTGGTTGAACCTCACGATCCGATCATCGATCAGCCAAAAGTCGACTCCAGGGAGAGCAAGGTCGAAGGTCTGGCGACGAGGTAGCCACCGCACCAGTTCGCCAGCAGCGACGTTGGTGAACGTGCCACTGTGCTCGTACCGGATGTAGTCCGTCACCGGCTCGGAGACGACCCGAGCACGTCGCATGACCACGCCTCGCCGGACCGTCTCTTGGACCAGGTCGAGCCAGGGACGCCACCACGATGCGCGATCCTCGACCTTCAGCCGGTGCCCGGCCTTCCACGCCTCGAACGCTTCCTGCTCTTGTTCGACGGCGTACAGGTCGCGCATCTCAAGGTGAATCGCCGAGCGCTTCGCCGAGGTCAGCAGCTCCGAGAAGCTGGGCACGTCGTTCTGCGTCATCACACGCCTTCCTGATGATCGACACCATCCGTACCGGTACCCGGACTATGCCTTCATGGTCGGGAAGAGGGCTGTGCGCCTGGCACTCCTCTTCGGTCTCCTCGTCCGGCTTCCATCCCTGAAACAGCAGGTCAGCGTTCGCCTTATCCACCCAGACGGCTGGGCAGTTGCCATCGTTGGTACTGGGGTCAATGCCGATGAACTCTAGTGCCACTGTGACCTCCACACCGAGGGCGTTGCACTGTCGTGCATGACAATCGTCAATCCATGCAAGAGGTGTCAAGTGGGCCGCACATTCATGCTAGTTGCACTCGCTTGTTGCACTGTTGAGCAGCAATGACGAAACGCCCCCGCGCCGGCCGTGTGGCCGATGCGGGGGTGTGATCTCACTGGGCGGGGGTCGCCTGCCAGATGGAGAGAGCCAACGTCACGAGGCTGATGATCGCTGCGAGGCTGGCGAGGGGCCAGCGGTTGCGTTCGAGGGCATCGAGTCGTTTGTCGTGGTCGGCTAGCTGCCGGTCGCTCTGGTCGCTGCGTTGGACTAGCAGGGCGAGGGCACCGTCGACGCGGGCGAAACCCGCCTCCATGGTTCCCCGGAGCCGCTCGAGTTCCAGCGCGACGGCTGCCGCGTCGGCCGGGGCGGGATTGGTCACGCACTGCCCTCGTGATCATCAGTGGGGAGGGACGCCCGCGGGTGGGTGCGGAGCCAGGCTGGCATGAGGGCCTGCACGCTGGGGATGGTCATGATCCGAGTCAGGCCGGCGGCGACGGCGAGCGCGCCGGCCACCCATGGGAGGGTGGCGGGGATGCCCGAGGCGTCGAGGATGACGGGCAGGAGTGCGGCCAGCGAGACGGCGGTCTGCACGGTGGTGCGGATGGTGCGCCGGGCGGCGTCGGTCAAGAGGGTTCGCCTTTCGTTGAACGGCGTCAGGTGTCGGTAGCGGGTGCCGTGACGGTGGCCGTGCTCACTTGCCGGTGACCTGCGGGACCTTCAGTGCGGCCCACTGCTTCGGGCCGAACCAGCCGTCGCAGTATTCGGGCGAGTTGCCCAACTTCTTCTGCCAGCGGCGGACCGATTCGCGGTCGGCGTCGGTCCACTGGGGGCCGGGCCCTTGCTCGTAGGCGCCGCAGCCCTCTTCGACCAGGCGGCGGCCCATGGCGGTGATGATCGGGCTGTTCGGCGCGCTCTTGAAGAAGGCTTCGCCCGGGAATGGCTCGAACCCCGTGCCGGTGTCGCCACCGCTCCCGCTGCTGCTGGCCGCGGACCGGGCGGTGGGGATGTCGCGTTCGTCGGCCTGGTTGGCGAAGAAGACGACGCCCTTCTGTCCCTTGCGGGCGGGGTCGGCGAGGACGACGCCTTCGGGGTAGGCGGGTATGCCGTAGCCGTAAATGCGGTCGCTCTTGCGGGGGCGGGTTCGCAGATAGACCCCGTCGCCCTCCGACGACCCGTTGTCGTTGGTGTTGCCTTCCACGGTCGTGATCGTGTCGTCCGTGTAGGCCACGCAGATGCCGACGTGTTCACCGCCGCCGTCGCCGTAGTAGACGACGCCACCCACCACGGGGTAGTCGCTCCAACGGCCTCGCTGCTTGAACCAGTCGACACCGGTGGCGCAGGAGGCGGTGACGGGGGCGAGGGACTTCATGCCGGCGGTCTGGAAGGCCCAGCTCACGAAGACGTGGCACCACGCCTGGCCCTGGGCCCATTCGAGGCCGGGCACCTCGGGTGCGTACTTTTCCTGGTTGTTCCAGTGGCCATCGGATCGGCCCTCGTGGTAGCCGACTTCCCGGCGGGCGATGCTGATCACGTTACGTGCGACGGGCATGGAGTCCTTGTCTGTTGGTTCTTTATCGGAGCCTGAATCAGGCGGTGGTTTGCCGCTGTTGGCGGCCTCCTCGGCTGCCTTACGGGCTGCTTCCTGCGCCCATCGCGACGCTTCCTGCACCGCCTTGGACGCCGCCTCGTAGGCGGCCTTGGAGATCTCGTCCCAGCCGCCGTTGCGGGGTGGCGGGGGGCTTGTGTCCACCGCGAATTTGATGGCGTCCAGATAGATCCACTTCACGGGGGACAGGACCATGGCCTGTAGCTGGCCCGGGTAGGGATCGCTGTTCGACGTGACGTCGACCCGGATGCTGTTGTTCGTGTTGTCGTTGCGGGAGGTCGCGCATATGAACGAGCGCATGTAGTGGGGCTGGGCGGCCGGCGGGAGGGTGGCCAGGAGCCAGGAGTCCGCGGGGTTGAAGTCGCGGCCGTCCTTGCGCTCGACGCTGCCGGACAGCTCGACGCTCCCGTTCACGATGCGCCAGCTCGGGGAGCCGCCGTGAGCCTTGACGTCATGGGGCAGCGGCAGCGGGTTCCACGGGCCCGGGGACAGCGGCACCCACGCGGACTCGGTACGAAGTTCCAGGCGCTGTTCGTCCTGGAGGTAGGCGATCTTGCCGGGTACCGGCATATCGGGGGCCACCTCGCGCGCCCCCGCATTCGCGTACACCGCCTGCGTCAGCGCGAACACGCGCTCGTCAACAACGTCGGACGTCTTGATGGCTCCGGCCTGCGGGGCGACGGTGATGCGCGCAAGGGGTACGTCCACGATGCCGTCCTGGCCCTGGGAGAGGGTCGGCGGCAGGGGCTTGGCGCCGGGTGTGCCGGTCAGGTAGGCGATCTGGATGCGCTGGGCGGTGCGGTCCAGGCGGACGGTGATCCGGTCGATCCGTGGGGCGGTCCCGGTGTTCGGTCCCACCACGACGTTCTGTGTGGCGTCGGCGTGGTAGTGGTGGCCCTGCACGGTGGCGTGGCCGGGGGCGAGGGTGAGGGTCATGTCCTGCCCGGTGACCGATGCGCCCAGGGGGTCCGGCTCGCCGGCGCGGGGGGCGCGGACGCCGTCGGTCTGCCACATCGACGTCATGTGCGACCACTGGGCGGACGTGACCGTGGTCCCAGGGCCGGAGTCGAAGGGATAGAAGTACTCGGGCAAGCCGAAGCCTCCGGAAGGGGGTCAGTGTCGGGTGTTGAGCTGGTGGACTGCCTGCCACAGGCGCCGTACCTGCCCGTACAGGGCGGGGGTCTTCGTCGCGCTGGCGGTGCCCACGGTGGCCTGCACGGTGGAGGTGTCGGCGGTGTCGGTGATGTGGACCTCCCGCACCGGATAGGCGAGGTCCGTGCCGCCGACGGTGGTGACGGTCACGGTGTCGCCGACGCGGTAGTGGAGGCCGTAGGTCATCTGCGGTGTGTCGATGGGCGACAGAGACAACTCCGCCTGCTGGCCGCCCTGCTCCAGCGCGCGGCTGGCGGCCTCGGCGAGCGCCGCGAACTGCGGGTCCGTGGCGTCAAGGCGGGCGGGTACGGGGGTGTCGCGCTGGTCCACGAACGTTTCTGCGCTGCGGGCCCAGTCGCGCTCTGCCTCCGGTGTGGTCCACTGCCAGAAGAAGCGGTCCGCTCCCTTGCCCTGGGCGGCCACGACGGCCCGGGTTGCCTTCGGCGCGGTCAGCTCGTAGGCGTAGGCGGCCAGGTTGCCGAGCTGGGGGGACAGGCGTACTTCGCGGGAGCGGTCCCGCACCGGGGCGACGGTCAGGGCCAGGCGCGGCACGGTGGGGTCGGGGTGGACGATGCGGACCGCCAGGCCGGCGCCGGTGGCGAGGGTCTGTACGGCCGACAGGACGGTGTCGAAGCGCAGCCGCGCCGAGGCGGCCGCCCCGGTCGCGGTGCCGGGCGGTGGGGTGGTGTCGAGGCCGGGGACGCGCCGACCGGGTAGCGCGTGCTCGCCGAGGTTTGTGGCGACCAGTTCGCGGACGATGTCGGCGGCCGGGCCCTGGCGGGTCCAGTAGTCGACGCTGTAGCGGCCGTTGCCCGTGTCGGGGGCGCGGGCGGGGTCGGGGAAGGCGAGGCGTTCGGCCAGGGCGGCGTTGTCGCAGGTGCCGGTGAAGGTGAGGGTGCCGTCGGTGCCGGTGCTGTTCGACCAGTCGTGCCGGACCTTGGCGACCGGCCCGCTCAGCAACGGCTCCCGCCGGCCCTCCGCAGCGTCCACGCCGGTGGAGCCTTCGGGCCAGATGATCACGCCCTGTCCGGTGGTCAGCAGCCGGGCTTGGGGGTGGGCTGCGGGCAGGGTGAGGGACCAGGTGCCGACGTCGAGGTGTCGCACGATGACGTCGAGGTTGGTGTAGGCGTCGATCTGGCCGATCCGCCGGAGGGCGGTGTCACGGACATCGACGCGGTAGCGCCGCACGGGGTCAGGCTCCGTAGTGTCTGGGCTGGTAGGACAGGGTCACGGCGGACCGGTCGTCCGCCCCGGCGGCGGTGACGACGAGCTGGTTGGTGCCGGGCAGCAGGGGCCACAGGGCGGCGGCCCCGCTCACGGACGGCCACAGGTTCTCGCCCTGCCCGCCCTCCGGGGTCTCGCGGTAGACCGTCTTGATCCCGGGGCGGGTGTCGATGACGACGGTGGCGCCGGCCGGGACGGCGTAGTTCAGGGCCAGGGTCTGGCCGGTGGTGGTGTTCGCGATGCGGACGGGCACGGCGGGCTGTCCGGCGTCCTGGGTGCCGAGGGGTCCGGTGATCCGCCAGACCGGCCACACGTCGGTGTCCGACGTGACGTCGATGGGCACCCCGCTCTCCCCGATGACGCTCGCGCCGATCCGAAGCGGGAAGAACTCTGTCTCTCCCCCGTCACCGTCACCGCTGCTTCCGGCGGGGGCGGGGAGGCGGGAGAGGAAGTGGGGGGTGCCGCCGCGCACGCGGAAGGTGGCCGTGCGCAGGGGGCCGTACCAGTACGGATCGGGGGCGACGAGCTGGAGGCCGTAGCGGGCGTAGGCCAGCCCGGCGTTGTCGCTTCCCTCGTCGCCTTCCAGGCCGCCCATGTAGTGGACGCCGATGGTGCGGGCGGATCCGTCGGCCTCGGCAACCCGCAGTATCGCGGGGCCTGCCATGACGGCGGCGATCAGTCGACGGCGAAGCGTCAACAGCTCCGGCCGGGAGCGGGCCCACAGCAGCAGGGGCAGGTTGATCCGGCGGGTGGCCGCACGGGTCTTGACGACTTGGCCGCCATCGAGGCCGACGTACTCGGAGACGGTGGCCTGCCACGGCGGGGCGTCCATCCCCGTGGGGCCCGGCAGGATGGCGATGCACGCACCCGCCTGTGACAGGTCAGCCGTCAGCAGGAATTCCGCCCCGCCGGCCGTGGTCAGGGTGACCCGGGGCGGAACGTCCTCGATCGGGCCGCCGGCCGCCCCGTTGTCCCCTTCTCCCGAGAAGGTGACCACGGCCGATGGGGAATTCAGCTCCGCAAGGGCACGCACAATCCAGCCCCCTTTACTCTCTCGCGCCGCACGGCGCAGGGGGTTGGATTAGGCGTAGAGGGCGTCAGCGAAGCGGAGCGCGCTCACGATCTGCTCTTCGGTGGGGATTCCGGGAACGGCGTGCAGATGAATCACGGCTCCGTCACCGCCGCTGGTCTCCTTCGGCGGTGCTCCGTTGAACCCCTGGGCATTGGCAATCATGTCCCACTGGGTCGGCGTGAACACCGGCTCGGGACGCCCCAAGCCGTTGTAGACGAGGGACAGGCCGGGAGGCAGATAGCCGCCGCTGTCGTAGCCGCCAGGGCGATCGAGCGCGGAAAGCGAACCGTACCTGTGCACGGCATAGTTGAGGCCGGAATATATGTTGGCCAACGGGTCAATTGACGTGCCGTACAGGAAAGGACCGGTGTTTCTGAAAGGGCCTGCGTAGGCGTCAAAGGTGGGGCCGATTACCTGCATCAAGCCCACGCTTGGGGTGCCGTCCTGCCAGTTGACATCCCACGTGTTGACGATGCCTGGGTTGCCGCCGGATTCGTCATTCATGCGGCGAAGAACGGTGTCCAGCCATGAGGCGGGCTGGCCGAGCATGGAAAGGGCGGTGAGGACCTGTGGCGTCCACCGGGTAACCCCGCTGCCGCCGGCGTCCCCGCCCGATCGCGGGCTTCCGCCGGCCGAGAGGAAGCCCTTCACGTAGTCCACGACGGTGTCTTTCAGGCCGGTGACCGGCGTCGTGAAAACGCTGCGGATCATCTGCGACCACTTGGCCTTGTTCATGGCGTCGAGGTCGCTGAATACCGGCTTCAGCAGCTTGTCCATGGCTTCGCCCGGGTGGGCCAGCATGTCGGCCGCGCCGGACACGCCGCGCCAGGCTTTCGTAGCCTTGTCGCTGCCCCAGTCCCACGCCTTACCTGCGGCGTCGCGCCCCCAGCCGAGGGCGGAGCCGATGACGCCGCCGCGGGCGAGCATCTGCGTGCCGGCAGCCTGGAGCAGGCCCAGCGCCCGCCCGCGGTACTTGGGATCGGTGGGGATCACGAACTCGGGCCAGCGGGGATTTCCTTCACCCACAATCGCGGTGGGCTTGTTGAAGACGCCGGGCCTTACGGGCAGCGGGCCGCCGGATTCCAGGAGTGGCAGCTTTTCCATTTTGAGCTTGTCGCCGATGCCGGGAATCCAGCCCGTCAGGGTGTTCCAGATATCGAGAACGCCCTCGTTCCAGACGGTGCCGATCACGAAATTGACCGGCCCCTTTGTGGCGTCCTGGATTTTGTGCCACGAGATGGCTACGGCGTCCTTGGCGGCGGCGAATGCCTTGCCGACCAGGTCGATTCCGACCTTCAGGGCGTCGAAAGCGGGCTTGATCGCGTTGTCCCAGCCCCATTCGATGACGCCGCCGATGCCCCGCCAGGCGGGCTTGACCACGTCGTAGTACAGCCACTCGACGGCGGGGCCGAGGACGTTCTTGAAGAACCAGACGAACGCGGCGACGGACGGTCGGATGACGTTGTCCCACGCGAACTCGATCGCGGCGCCGATCAGTTGGAACGTGGGCCGCACGATCGCGCTGAACAGCCACACGATCACCGGGGCGAGGATGTTCTTCGTGAACGACCAGAGCGCTTGCAGTGCCGGTTGGATGACCGACACCCAAACCGTGGCGATCACTTGGCCGATGAACTGGAACATCGGCCAGACGATCGCCTGGGCGAAGTCGACAACGACCGGCCCGAGTGTTTGAACGATAAACGACCAGAAGGCCAAAAAAAGGGGTTTCAGTGCGCCGTTCCAGACGGCGCCAACCACGGCTCCTATCCCCAGAAATGCGGGCTGGACGGCGTTCAGCCACAGCCACATGACCGCCGGCGCGACCGCCGTCATGATGAAGGCGGCAAGCCACGAAAGGGCGGGCCGAAGATAGGTGGCCCATATCAACTGGCCTGTGCTGGCGACCCAGTTGAAGAAGGGTTCGAGGGCGTTGTGCCAGAGCCAGAGGAACGCAGGGGCGACCTGCGTCATGACGACGGCAGCGAGCCACCGGAACAGCGGCTGGAGGACCGCGTTCCAGACGAACAGGGACGCCGTCTTGATCGCGTCCCAGCAGGCGGTTACCGCGTCGCGGAACCAGCCGAAGCGCTGGTAGGCGTAGTAGAGGCCGACGCCGAGGGCGACGACGGCAGCGATCACCAGGGCGATCACGTCGGCTGTCCAGCCGATCGGCGTCGCCTGTATCAGCACGGCGAGCGCGCCCGTGGCGGTGTTGACCAGCCATTCCGCCAGGGCGACAGCGCGCAGGCCGAGGCTGATGCTGATCAGCGCGACGCCGATCGCCTCCAGCACCCCGGGCGGCACCGCAGCGACGAGGCGGGCCAGGTCACTGACGACCGGCAGCGTGACGTGCGAGATCGGCGCTAGCGCCGTGGCGACGTTGCCGAGGGCGGCGGCGATGTTGCCGAGCAGCTCCCCGACGACGGGGCCGTTCTCACGGATCCGGGCCAGGAACGCGGCGAAGGCGGGGTTGTCCCGCAGGCCGGTGCCCCAGTCGGCGAAACGTTTCGCCCCGCGCACCAGCGAGCCGGTGAAGGCTTCGGTGTGCGGGAGGGCGGCGTCGAAGGCGCCGGCCACGCCCTTGGCCATGTAGCCGGCGGCCGTGCCGACGCCGACGATGGCCGGGCGGACGGCGCCGGTCAGGTCGTCGCGGAAGCGGTGCCAAAATGGCGTCCGCATGTCCCGGGACGTGGCGTCCCACAGCTCCCGCGCACCCGCAGCCGCACTCTTGACCAGCGGCGTGAAGGCCGGCAGGGAGGCCCGCGCACCGTCCAGGGCGCGGGTGAACAGCGGCATGACCTCGGGCTGAAGCTCCCTCGACCAGTCCTTAACGGCGCCCTTGAGCGCCACGAACGCGTCGAACGTGGCGCGGGCGCTAGGCGTGAGGGCATCCAACGCCCGCTGGTACTTCGAGGCTGCCGTCTGGGCGGCCGTCGCCGTCTGCGCGCTCTCGCGCTGCGCGTCGGCAACGCGGCGCTGGGCGGTGGCAACCTGCTCGGCCGCCTGCTGCTGGGCTTTCCCCACCGCGCGGACGGCGTCCGCCACCCGGCCTTGCGCGTCAGCGACCGTGCGGGCCTGGTCACTGACGCGCTGCTGGGACTGCGTGAGGGCATCGTGCGCCCGCCGTACCTGCTCGCTCCCCTCGACGCCGGCCTCGTTCGCCCGGCGGACGTCGGAGGCAAGGCGGCGGTGGGCGAGCTGCTGTTCCTTGAGCCGCTGGAGAGCCTGGTCGTAGTCGAGCTGGGCGCGCTCCCGCTCGAGTGCGCCGGCGCGCGGGTCCGCGGCGGTCTTGGCCAGGTCCTCGCGGGCCTGGGTGAGGTGCAGGACGGCCGCCCGCTCCGACAGTGCGGCATCCGCGAGGCGGTTGCCGAGGTCTTCGAGCTGGCGGGCGGCGTCCGCGCGGGCGGCGGTCAACGCCTCCTGCGCACGACGGGCGTCGTCCTGCGCACGGGCCAACTGCTCCTCGGCCCGGACCACGCCCTCTTCGGCGGCGGTCACCTGCCGTCGCGCGGCCTCCACCTGCTCCGCGCCCTGCCGCTGCGCTGCTGCCAGGGCCCGGACGGCCTCTTCCTGCTGCCGGGCACGCTGCGCGGCCTGCGCAGCCACGGCGGCGCCGTTGCCGGTCGCGGTGGCGGCGGCGTCCTCGGCGGCCTTCTTGGCCTGGAGCGCCTGGACGATACCGGCGAGGGCCGGGGCGGCGACGGCGGCCAGAACGGCGAAGCCGCCGGCCGCCGTCAGGGTGGCGGCGGCCAGTCCCCCGACCTGCGCGGCCACGACCTGAACCGCCGGTACGGCGGCAAGCCCGGCCAGCGCGGCGGACAGGGCCCAGGTGCCCAGGAGGGCGGGGCGGGTGTTGAAGTCGATGTTCTTGCCGTCGAGGGCATCGACCTGAGCCCGGACGGCAGCCAGAGCGGAGGACGCCGCAGCGGCGTCCACCCGCACGTCGATGTCGGCGTCGGCGGCGGACAGCGCGGACAACCGCGCCTGCACCATCTCAACCTGCGCCAGCGCCGCCCCGGCCTCGACGTCGATACCGATCCGGGCCTCGGCGAGCGTGGCGAGCTGCGCGCGCAGCGCCGCCAGCTCCGCCCGCGCCGGCGTCGTGTCGGCGTTGACGTTGATCTCGGGCAACGCCGCCTGCGCCGCCTGCACCTGGGCCCGCAGGCGGGCCCCGAAGGTCCCGTCCGTCTCCAGCCGCACGCGCCCCGGGACGGCCGTGATCCGGTCGATCTCCTCGCGGACGGCGGCGAGCTGGACGCGGGCGGCGGCGGTGTCCGCCCGCACCGTGACGTCGGGATGGGCAGCGCCGAGCCGGGTCAGCTCGGCTTCGATCTCGTCGACCTCGGCGCGCGCCGTGGCGGCGTCGAGGTCGATGCCGACGGTCTTGCCCGCCAGCGCCTCCATGCGCACCCGCAGCGCCTGGAGGTCGGCGTCCGCCTCGGCCGTGTCCGCGCCGACCGTGATGTTCGGCAGGGTGCGGAAGGCGGCTTCGAGGCGTGCGCGGACCGTGCGGGCGAACGCCCCACCGGTCTCCTCGCCCGCACGTGCGGCACTGCCCTGGGCAGCCCGGCCGCCGGCGCGGACCGCGCCCGGGATCGCGTTGCGGATGGCGGGGGACAGTGCGGAGGCGATGGCCCGGCCGAGGCTCGCGCCGATGCGGGCGCCGTCGTCGGCATAGCCGCGCATCGCGCCGGCGAACGCCCGGCCGGCCAGCCGTCCGGCCTCCTCGCCGGCCTGCCGGGAGGGCTGGGCAAGGTCGGCCGCTAGCTGGGCGCGGATCCCCTGAACATTGGGGATGACCTTGACCTCGACCGAGCCGATCAGCGTGCCCACCGGCGGCCCCCTTATCTCTCGGGGGACCAGCCGCTATGGGGCGGGCCGCCGTGCTACGTCGGTTGTGCTGGCGCGGGCGTGGTGCCGCGCATGATCTGCCACAGGGCCTCGGCCGCCGCACCGCTCATCCGTCCCCGCACGGGGGCTTGGCCGGTGCGGGGGATGCCGGGACGCGCCACCGGCTCCGGTGGCGTGATCTTCTTGCGGGCCTTGCTGTCCGTGTTCGCCACCACGTAGCAGTGGGACAACTGGCGGACAGCGTCGATGAGCTGGGCGAGGAGCATGTCTGACTGCGACCACCGGCCCGAGGCCGGATCGCTGCCCGCAGCTCGTTCGTCCAGGGCCCCGTCCGGGGCCGTGTTGCGCAGTGCGGTCATGACCGCCGACTCCGGCGGCAGGTGCTCCACCATCACCCGCACCTGCCGCCAAGACAGGCGGCCACGGTGCAGGTCGAGGAGGTCAGCCCGGTAATAGCGGCGCAGGTCCGCTTCTACCGCTTCGCCGTGCTCCGCGAGGAGGCGGTACGTCCAGAGGACTTTCCCAGGCCCTCGCCGCCCGCATCGGCCACCTCGCGCACCCACGCGCCGATCTCGTCCTGCGTCGGGTCCACCTCGTACCAGACGGACACGTCGTCCGCGTACAGCACGCCTTCGGCGAACGCATCCAGGTCACCCGAGTTCAGGGCGCGCAGGTGGGAGGCGCGCCACCGCTGCGCGGGGAGGACCCGCACCGGGCGGCCGGCCAGCGCCGCCGTCACGTAACCGCCGGAGGCGTCGACTTCCTGGCCGGCGGGGTGGGGCGCCACGCCGGTCTGCTGCGGCACATCGGTCAGGGCGCCGGCGGTCGGGGTTTCCATCATGGTCTCGGACATGGGTTTCTCAACTTCCTTACGGGAAAAGGCTCAGCGGGTCGGTGGATGCCGTTAGGCGGCGGGAGCGAAGTCGGACTGCGTCGGGGTCGTCTGCCCGGTGGTCGGCTTCGGCGTGATGACGTCCGACACCTTCGGCGCCCCATTGGCAGCGGGGGGAATCGACGCGGTGAAGGCGTGGTAGACGGTCACGTTGGAGGCGTCCGGGTAGGCCGTAATGGTGATGTCGTAGCCGGCCATTTCCTCGCTCTTATAGGTGACGTCGGAGCGGTCGGTCACCTCGCCGGCGGGGACGTAGAAGCCCTCCATCGTGTCGCCGTCCACCGTCAGGAAGTAGAAGGCCCGACGGTCCGGCTTGGGGCTCGCGCTCTCGGCGAACCGGGCGATGCCGTCCTTGTCGGGGGTCAGGTCTGACGTCGGAATGCGGAAGACGAGGGACTTGCCCACTGGGTTGTTGGTCTCCCAGAGGGTCAGGCCGAACGTTCTGACGCTCTTGGTGATCTGGGTGCGGAAGGCACTCGTCACGCCCCACGGACTGAATTCCTTGTGGTCCTCGTCGATGCCGAATTTCAGGCCGTCGTCGGAGATGGCGCCGAGTCCTGCCCACGGGGCCAGGGGCGTCCCCAGCCCGACGGGGCTCGGGGTGCCAAGAGGGGCGACCCAGGCGCCGCCGGTCGCACCGACCATCGTCAGGTCCGCAGAGCGCGTGATCTGAAGCAAAAAAGTTCCTTCGCGAAATCATGCGCACCCGGCGTCTCCTCCGGGGCGCGGGGCCAGCGGCCCGGAGTGAAAAAGGGGGGAAAGGGCGGGGTTCAGCGGGTGTGCAGGCGCACGGAGTAGGTGGCGCCGACCCTGACCACGGCCGGGTTCGTCCAGGGACGCACCGCCGGGGCCGCCGTGGTGGAGCAGGCGGTGACCACCACGTCGCCGGTGGCGGCGGAAATGGTGCTGCCGGGCAGGTGCTCCAGCAGCAGGGCTCGCAGGCGGGCGGCGAGGGCGACGGCCTGGGCCCGGGTGCCGGCGAACACGTCCACCTCCACCACAGCGGCATCGAGGCGGAACCCGTCATCGGTGCCACCGCTGCGGTAGAGCCGCACCAGCGGCAGGACAGTTTCGAGGTTGGCGGGGGTGTCCGTGCACACCCGCATTCCGTCCAGGAGGCGGGGCAGCCAGGCGATGAGCGCGGCTTCGGCGTCCGGCCAGTGGGCGTTCATGGCTACTGTCGCCTTACTGCTGCCCGCCACAGCGTGTGGTGGGCGGGGGTGTCGCCCGTGCCGTACTCGACGGCTGCGGCGTGCCGGGCGGTGTTGATGACCATCGCCCCGGTGCGGTCCTTCTTGGCGCCCATCCCGCGCTGGGCCCAGACCTCGAAGGAGTCGCGGTAGACGCCCGTTTCCACCGGGGCGGTTGCGCGGGCCCGGTCGGCGATGACCTCGCCTGCCCGAACCATGGCGGTGGCGATCATGGTCGTGTTCAGCATCGCGCGGACGCCCTTGCGGTACACCCGCACTCGCACGTCGCCGGCCATTGGAGCCTCCTCTTCCCCCGTCTCGGGGGTGGGTCAGCCGGTGGTGCGGCGGGCGGTCAGGTGGACGCCGGCGCCTTGGCCGGTGAACGGGGAGCGGTGGATAGTCACGGCCCCGTGTACCTCGAAGACCTCGCCGCGGATGCGGATGCGGTCGGTGGGGCGCACGTCGGTTCCCACGGGGAGGTAGACGGCGAGGGCTTCGGTGACCGTGTCCCGCCCGTCGGTCACCTCACCAGGCGGCCCGGCGGGGGCGATGACGCAGCCCGGGACCAGCTGCTCGGCGTCCGGGCCCGGCAGGTCGTTGCCGTAGATGTCGCGACCGGTCGCACCAGGACGTAGCACCGTGACCGGCTCCCCGAACGGGAACCCGGTCACAGGCCGCCCTCCGGATAGAGGAGAAGGGCGGTTCCGGGGGCCACGCGCACACCGCCGTGGGCCAGCGCGGTGACGGGCCCTGCCCCGGCGGGGGTGGGGTCGACGGTGAAGGCGCCGCCCCGGCCGGCCATGAGCTTGAGCGACCGGCGTTCGTCGCGCGTCATGTACAGCCCCGCTTGTGCGGCTGGCCGCTGGACGCTGTAGGGGCCCACCGTTTCGGCGGCGAGCCCCTGCGGGTTGGCGTACGCCCGTGCGGCGACGGACAGCACGACCGCGCCGGCGCCTTCGGGCAGCGGGTCCACCACCGCCCGGCACAGCGCCTCGGCCTGCGTGATGACCAGTGCGGCCCGCGCCTGCTCGACGTCTTGGCCAAGGAAGGCGGCGAGTTGCCCGGGGTCGATCAGGGGCAAAGGCTCACCCCCGATCACGTGGCAGCCGCGCAGAAAACGGGGCTTGGGCTGTTCCGGGCGTTAGGCGGCCTGCACGAAATCGGACTGCTTGGGCGCGGCCTTCGGTGCGATGACGGGCGAGGTGTAGGTCACGAAGGCGTTCTTGTCGCCGACCGCGAAACCGTAATGTGCCTCGGCGAGAAGGAGAACCAAATTCTCCTGGAACGCGGAATGCATGTGACCGTCGGAGTCGATGTAGGTACCGACGTCGGTGGACTTGATGGTGATGTCCATACCGACGCCGTACACGCACTGGTCGAAGTCACCGGCGACGGCGCGAAGGCCCGTATCGGCCGTGATGGACTGCCGGTTGAGTCGCCCACCTACACCTCGGTTGTAGGCGATCGGGTAGCCGACGAGGGAGCCCCGTGTAACGGTGCCCTGCCCGGCCGGATCGGGTACGAAAATCGGCCGACCGGTGGTGTCCGTGGTCAGCAGCATTTCCGGCTTCAGGAGCGGGTCGGCCACAAAGCCGCTGGTGTCGTATCCGGCGGTGGCCACCTGCTTAAGGCCGCTTACAACGTCGGCATAAATGCCACCCTTAGCCTGCGTAGTGGTGCCGAGGGCCACGGTATTGGGGGGGGCCGCAAGGTAGTCCTCGAACGGGCCCTTACCGCCGGTGAGGGTCTTGCCGTGAATGGCTGCGTAGTCGAATGCGCGGCCAAGCGCGGTGGGGAGGTCCCGCTGGAGCTGTGAGAACAGACCTGCGGGGTTGTTCATAAAAACTTCGGCGCTGACCGGCACCAATACGGCCACCTTCTTGCCCCGCATGGTGCGGACGGAAAGAGAGGAGGCGCCCAGAGGCTTGGTTCCGGCCTCATCGACCCAGTCGGCAAGCGGGACGTCCCCGGACACCGGGATGGCGGTCTCGGCGGTCATCGACAGCGGAACGCGTCGGGCGAGCTGCATCACCGCCGACGATTCCACCGCCCTGTCAAAGATCGGGCCCGTGATCTGCGGGGGCAGCAGAGTGGACGGAACAGCGGTGGACTTGATCGGGGTGAGCGCGGAAATAGTGCAGAGTCCTTAGGCGGTGCGATGGAACAAAGCGTGCAACAGGGGAAGTTCAGCGGTGCAGCGTGTTGCGGATGATCGCCGCGAACATCTGCGCCGGGTCACCGGCCGGGAGCTGACCGGAAGTGCCCTGGGAGGGGTCAGGCATCATCAGCGGCCCGCCGGCGGCGGCCTGCTCCGGGGCGGGGGTGAAGGTCGCCAGAAGGTCGTCGGCGTCGGCTTCGAGCTCTTCGCGCGTGGCGCCGACCAGCCGTGCGGCCTGCTGCGGGGACAGGCCCTTGGCCTGGGCGACGGGCGCGCGCAGCAGTTCGGCGCGCGACTGCTCGGCCGCCCGCTCTGCCGTCTCCGCCCGCTCCATGAGCTTCTGCACCTCCGACTTCTCCGCCTCGCGGAGCTGGTGGAGCTCGGCGGCGGCCGGCTCCAGCTCCGCCACGCGCGCGAGGTGGGCGGCCAGCTCGGCATTCAGGCGTTCGATCTCCGCCCGCGCCGCCGTCGGCTCGTCCCACGCGGGGACCGGCTTGGGCGGCGGTGCGGGAGCCTCGGGCGACTCGACAGGGGCATTAGATGACATAGCGGGCACCTCTGGGCAAAAAAGAAGCCCTGCCGGAGGACACGGCAGGGCTAGGACGGGCGGGGGGTCAGGTGGTCGCGCGGTCGGCCGGTGGGCGGCTGCGGTGCTTGGCGTCGAAGGCGCGGCGGAACGCGGTCAGCTTCTCGGATCCGTAGACGCCGTGGGACGCCTCGTAATACAGCTCCTCCCACGCGTCCACCTGCGGTTGCGGCTGCGGCTTCACTCCGCGGAACGCCGGCTCGGCGTGGCAGTGGCAGCGGTCGTGATACGGCTCGCCGTCCTCACGCCGCGCGGCGGTGCGCTGGTCGGTGTAGACGAGGCCGTTGACGGCCAGGAGCGCGCAGAAGGCACAGCACCCGGCGGTGGTCACGCGCCGCCAGCCGACCGCTTGGGGGTCGGCGCGGGCCGCCTTCTCGATCGTTCGCCGTCCGGCCTGGGCCGCAAGGCGTTGCACCCGGACGAGGTCGCGTTCGGCCTGTACCGCCTCCCACTGCTGTGCCGCCTTGCCGTCGTCCGCGTCGCCCGACGGGCGGCGGGATGCGGAGGCGCGCACGGCGCGGCGGGACGCGGTGATCTGGCCGATGGGCGGGGGCCCGGCCACGGGCACGTCGAAGGCGCCCGGCACGCCGGCGGCCTTGCGGGCGTCGGCGTAGTACTCGGCGGCCAGTTCGGCGGAGGCAGCACCGTAGCGGTGGATCATGTGCACGATCGTTGCGGACCAGGCGCGTTCGCGCTCGGTGCCGGGCGCGGTGGCCTGGTAGCGCTCCTGCGCGGACCGGTACTCGGCGGCAAGGGCGCGGCTGAGCGCTTCCTGTCGGCGCCGGTGGGCGTCGGCTAGGGCGCGGAGGATCTTCACGCGGCCAGCCCGAACCCGTCCGAGTCGGCGGTGTCGCCGGTGGAGGGGGTGAGGGTGCTGGCGAGTTCTTCGAGTGCGGCTCGGCCGGCGCTGCGGCGGCGTTCGGTGGCGATCCGCTCGCGTTGCGCGCGGTCTATTCCGGCTCGCTCGAGTGTCACTTCCGACTCTGCCGGGAGCACGCCGGCCGCCACCAGCTTCACCGTGGCGTCCGCCTGTGCGGCCACCGTCGGCGTTGCGGCGTCGCGCCACAGCACCTCGATACGGGGTACTGGCGCGGGGAGGCCGGAGAGCTGGAGGGCGAGGCGCATCGCGCGCGACCAGGCACCCGCGAAGCTGCGCTGACGACGTTCGGCCTTCTTGATCAGCCGCGCTTCGCTGGAGCGGATGGCTTCGGCGGAGGCGGGGTTGTCGGTGGTATAGCCGAGCATGTAGGCGGGTACCCCCGCGACGCCGGACATGAGGCGGGCGTACATGTCCACGAGCCGCCCGTACACCGCCGGGTCGTAGGCGGGGAACTGGCCCACCTGCGGGGTGTTGCCGTCCTCGTCCCGTTCCAGTGCCAGGTACCGGCCCGTGTACGTCTCCCACGCACCGCGCGGCGAGCCGTCCGGGCCCTGGAACGCACCCTCGGCGGCGCCGAGGATGTAGCGCTGGGGTGCGCCGAAGAACTCGCGGGCGACCTCGCCGCCCAGCAGGGTGCGGCACGCGCCGTCGGTCAGGGCCCGCACCTCCGGCGTGATCTCCGAGGATCCGCGGCGGTCGCCGGTGCGGGGCCGGTTGGCCAGGCGGACCACGGGGACGGCGCCCAGGCGGTGCGGGCGGCGTTCCACGACCGACCAGCCGGTTCCCGTCCCCTGAAGGTCAATGGTCTGGTCGGGAAGGTAGAGGGTGGCGGTGCGCTGGGCGCCGGCGGTGATCTGCCGCAGGGCGGCCCGCACGGTGCGGGTGCGCACGTCGTAGTCAACGGTCATGTGCTGCGGCGCCTCGACCGACACCAGCGGCACCCCATCGTCTCCGACCCCCACCACCAGGTAGGCCCGCCCGTACACCAGGGCGTCGAGGTGCGCCAACTGCGCCTCCTCATACAAGTCGTTGTGCGCCCACAGCCCGGCCAGTTCGGCGTCCGCGCCCGGGGCGTCCGGGCAGCGCAATCCGTCGATGTCCAGGCGCTCGTCCAGGGCGTCCACGATGATGCGCGGCCAGCCGGTCACCGTGCGGATCCGCTGCAACGCCGGTGGCACGGCGATGCCCAGGTTCGCGACCCGGGACAGGCCGGTGAAGTAGGCGTCCAGCGTGGCGAACTCCGCCTCGTCCTGCGCCACCAGGGCGGACAGGCGCGCCAGCGTATCCAGCTCGGCAGTGGACAGGGACAGCGAGGGCAGGGCAGGGGTGGACAGGGCGGTACGTCTCCTCGATCTTGCTAGCCGAGGACGACCACACGCCCCGAACCGCGCGCCTTGCGGCGCGTTGCGAACTTGTGGGAGTTGAGGACCAGGCGCCGCAGCATCCGGGCGCCGACCATGCACACGGCGAGGTCGACCTTCCGGGCGGACTCGCGGTGCTCCTTGCCGATCGTGACGCCCCAGGCGTTGACCCGGCGGCGGGCGTTGGCGACGTGCGTGCGCATGATCCGGTGCCCGTCGTGCGTCAGGGCGCGTTCCAGGATGTCGGAGCGGGTGCGCATCACCGCCTCCGTGAACGCCTGCTGGCGCTTCGGGTCGCCCATGTCCCACTCGACGGCATGGCGGCGCAGGCCGGAGGTGACCGCGTGGACCAGGAGCCGGTTGCCGTACCGTTTCGCCCACTCATCGATGTAGTGATCCCAGTACCGGCCACCCCTGTTGGGGTCCGTGGCCGTGCCGGGGTCGGTGGCACCGCCGGCGCCCGGGTCGGTGCCGGTGCCGGGGTCGGCGAAGAACGCCAGGACCCGGTAGCGGCTGAAGGTGCGTTCCACCACGCCGTCCACCTCGTCCCGCGGAACCGTCCACCCGTCTGTGCGGGGCGGGCGCTGCCAGACGCCGAGGGTGACCACGTGGCCGTCGGAGACGCGGCAGGCCGCAAGGCCGGTGGCGTCGTCGCTGGTGGAACCGTCGAAAAAGATCACGATCTCGTCCCCATCGGCCAGGACGAGTTCCGGGCGGGCGCAGGCGTCCCACTCGTACCGCGCCATCCACGCGTCCTCGCTCGCCGTGACCTGGTTGTACCAAAAGCGCCGGGAGCGCGACGGGGGGTTGCGGACGTCGAGGATAGAGGCCACGATCCGGTCGACGTCCAGCCAGTGCGCATCACCGCGCACCGCCCGGATCACCGCCGGCGCCCAGGCGGCGTTCAGCTTCGCTTCCGGCGGCGCCTCCAGGGAGTCGTACAGCAAGCCGGTATCCGCCGCACGGCCAGCCTGGACGTCCTCCCACGCCTCCCGTGTGCGCTCGGCAACGCTGTCGAGTCCCGGTTCAAAGGCATTGGTGATCGCCAGGGTGCGGGCCGCGCCGTCGGCTGACTTGGTCGCGTTGCGCTCGATCACGGCCGCCATCTCGTGACCGCCCGTGGACTGGGTCCACCAGTGCGTTTCGTTCATGATCGTTGCCGTCGTGCGTCCGCCTTCGAGGGCGGCCGGGGACGACGTCACGGCCTCGATCCGCGCCGCACCCTTGTGGGCATAGATGATGGTCTTGCCCAATTCGATGCTGTATTCCTCGATCGCCCTCTTGGTGAAGAGGGAGGGAAAGAGCGTCATCAAGTTGCGGTTCTGGTCGAACGACACCGCAGCGCACTGCACCCAGGCGGCCGGGTGCGGCTGTCCGATGGGCTGGCCGGCCAGTTCCCCCGTGGTGAACGTCCGGCCGCTGGGCCGGCATGGGCCTACGAACTCGATCGCCGAAATCGCTGCGGCGGTCGGGTCCTTCCCCCACCCCTTGAGGCGCTGGAGAACCGCGTCCCGATACAGGAACCGGTGGTCGGCGTCGAGCGCGTAGAACCAGAGGATGAACCGGAACTGTTCACCGGTCCAGGTCCACGGCCGGCCGTCGGGGTGCTGGAGGTACTCCGCAGCCCACACCGAGACGTGCCAGCCCAGGGAGCGTTCCGGGACGACGAACGAGCCGTCCTCGTTGCGCTGCCAGGCGGGGCCGAGCGCCACCGGCACCACCTTCTCCGGCGGCTCTTCCTCCGCCGGCGCCGGGGGCGTGCTCATGGCGCACCCCCTTCGGCGCGGGGGCTATCCGCTCAGTGCCTTGCGGTAGGTCTCCAGCGCCGTCACGCCTGCGGGTACCGCCTCCTCGGCGCCGCCGCGCTCCAGCTCGATCCGCACCCGCCTGCGCGCACCCTCCGTCGTCAGGAGGTCGGTCATCGCGGAGGAGACAGCGGCGAAGAGCTGAGCGGAGAACCGGCTGTTGTTCAGGTTGCGGCTCATGGCCTCGGCGACGTACCGGGCCACGGCGACGTCGGAGGGCTCGTAGAACTGCGACTGACCGGAGGCGGCGAGCGAGGTGAACCAGTCGGCTGCCACGGGATGCCAGCCCGGATCGGGCGGCGGCCAACTCACCGCGCCCGGAGCGGAAGCGGCACGGACCAGAGCGGGCCCGTCGTCGTCCTTGTTGCGGCGCCGACGCTCGGTCGAGCGCTTCGGCACCGGGCCCCGGGTTCCCACGGCCATCACCTCCTCGACGAGTGCGGGGACGGCGGCGGGTGCTCCGGCGGGCCGTGCCCACGACCGCCCGGTGGGCACACCCGTTAGGGGGCGGTTACCGGTCGCTGGCACGGCCCGCGCGGGGCGCGCTGCCTCACGTCGACTCACTTCACCCGCAGTAACCACGGGCGCAGAGCAGCACGGGCAACGCAGGTCACGAGGGGCCCGAACGGGGGCTCACGGGCTCGGAAACCCGTACACGGGGGGAGCTGCTAGGCGTATCGCCCTGGGTCCGATCCCGGGGGGAGGGAGCACCCCCAGGTGGTGGCTCCGACCGCGTCACTCATCGTGACGAGATCCGGCCCGGGTGCTGCTCCTCCGGACGCCGCCGGCCTGGTCGCCTGGCCCTGCCGGCCGCCCCTTCGAACGCGCTCTTCTGCGCGTGGCAGGGGTAGCAGACGCCCTGCAGGGCAGTATCGCGGTGGTCGTCGGTCATGGCCTTGATGTGGTCCACCTGTGTGGAGCGGCGCACGGCGCAGATGCGGCACAGGGGGTCTCGGGCGAGGATCCGGGCTCGGATCACCGACCAGTTCCTGGGCAGGCGGGCGGCGCGGTTGCTGGTGTGCCAGGGCAGGGCCGTCACCTCCTGGCGTGTCGGTGACGGTGGAGCCGGTGCCCGCCCCCGGGTTCGAACCGGGATCTCTGCGGCATATCCGCGACGCAGTGGCCGCGCATCTCTCCCTTGGGTCAGGCGGGCGTGTGAGGGGTCCGCACGAGCTTGCAACCCTGTTCGGCGCACCCCGCCCGTGTGGGCGGGGGTATTGGTTACTGATGGGCGGTGCGGACCCCTGGCGGTCCGGGCCGGAGTCGAACCGGCTGGGCCCCACCGTGCGGGCGGGGCGGCTCCCTGGTGAGCGGCGGGACCGTGCCGCCCTGGTGGGCGGCGGGCAGTGTCAGGTGGCAAGTGCTGCGGTTGCCTTGCGCGGGTCGCCCTTGACGAAGGTCAGGACGTATTGGTGGTGGCGGCCGATTTTCCGGGAGGCGCGCCACTGGGCACCGAGCCGCATGGGAACGGTGCCGAGGGAGTTGAGGAGTACGGAGTCGTTGTAGAGACGGGCGCCGGCCGCTTCGTGGGCGGCGATGGTGAGCGGCACCAGGCCGCGCAACATGCCGGTGCTGCCTCGCACTTCGCCGACCACCCATGTGGTGAATCGGTTCGGCGCCAGGCAGCGCACCGTCTCCACGATGATCTCCCGGTACGCCTGCTCGAACTCGCGCCACCGCATGGCAGACAGGTCCGCCGGGTGATCGCTGTAGCGCTCAAGGCTGTGATACGGCGGGCAGGTGAACACGTAGTCGAAGCTGTCGCCGGGGAGGCAGGGAAGCTCTTCGGCGCTGTCGCCGAGGATCCACCGGGGTTCGGCGGCCAGGAGATCGCGATCACGCCATGCGGCGGCGGTCTCCTCGTTGGCATCGACCTGGGAGGGGGACAGGTCGATGCCGGTGTACGAGTGGCCGTTGTTGGCGGCGACCAGGCCGCGCACGGAGCCACCGGCGAACGGGTCGAGAATGCTGCCGCCGTCGGGGCAGTACCACCGGTAGGACAGTTCGGCGAGGACGGGGTCGAAGGTCGACAGGCCCCCGCCGATCGTGGCGTGCTTGCTGCTGACCGGGTCGCTGCCGGTGCTGTAGGTGCTCACGTGCTCGCGCCCGCGCCTGCTGTGCAGGCCGAGTTCTTCCCAGGACCGGCGACGCGTCCGCCAAGGGCCGAGATCGGTGCGCAGGACGGAGAAGGGGCGTATGCCGTGCACCGCGTCCGACGCGGGCGGGGCGGCGCTCTGGGCGCGCTGGCTCATGCGGTCGAGCGCTCCCGTCCTGCAAGGTAGGCGCGCACTTCACGCAGTTCCACGAGGGCGCGGCCGGCACGGTCGTAGCCGCGATGCTCGACGTGGCCGCGTCGGATCCACTGGCGGACGGCGGACGGTGTAACGCTGACGTACCGGGCGGCGGCGACGGTGTCGCAGATGATCGGTGTGGGTGTCGGGGACACGTGCGTCAGCCTCCTCCCTGGCACGCCGAAAGCCCCGTCGGCGGGGGGACCAACGGGGCTTTCGAGTGATCACTTACCCCCGGTGTGCGGGCATACTGGGGGCGCTGTTGACGAGTGTGACACGGGGGGATGGAAACCCCAAACAGGTCTCCCTGGGGCAGGGGTCTCCCACAGCCCCGGGTGGCGAGGCTAGGAGGTCGTGAACTTCACAGACCTGAAGTGGAGCGAAGCCGGGGTCGCCGTGCACGAACTGCCGGGTGCCGTCGACGGGGTCGACGATCCAGACGGGGTCCTCGCCGCACAGCGAGGCGAGGATGCGCGGATCCGCGTGCACCGCTTCCTCCCCGACCACGACCGAGCCGGGCAGCAGGGCGGTCAGCGCGTGGGTGAGGTGCTCCTCCGCGAGCCGGTCGGCGACGGTCACGAGGTCGTGCGGGCCGTTCTTACTCGATGATCTCGTCCGCGGCGAGCTGCCGGAAGCGCGGCAGTATCTCGGCCGCGGCCGCTTTGCGGACCGCTTCCTCCACGTCCGTGAGATCGCCTGCGAGGAACCTGTCGACCATGTGGACCATAGGGCCATCGAACCACGTCGCACCGACATTCGATGCAGCACGGGTGACCACCGGGCGACGCCCCGGTGAACCCCTGTCCCCACCGGCCGCCCACCGGGGCGGTCCGCTGCCCGGCGACGCGGGACCCGAGCCCCTGGGCAGGCGCCGGGGCCCGCGGCGGGACTGCGGGCCCCGGTCGCGTCGCGTCTCAGGTGCTGCTCACGGGGTGGCCCGGAACATCACGGACCTGAAGGTGAATTCATCCGGCCTCGTTTCTTCGGATGCGAGGGTGGCCTTGGGGTCGCCTTCGCACCCCAACTCCTCGTACACGTCGGCGATGGCGTCGGTTGTGTTGTTCGGCCCGAATACGTAATCGGTGGACACAAGGGGGATGTTGTAGCACTGGCCCAGCGTCGGGTTGTCCAGCGTGCCACCCATCCTTTCGCCTTGGTCGGTGTAGCCGTAGAGGAATGACCCCTCCGCCGCCACCGCGTATGCGGGGGTGGAGGCGGACAGGGCAAGGGCGAAAGAGCTCGCGACGGCGAGCAGCGTGATACGCAGGCGCATGGAATTTCCCTCCGCGTGGCGGGCCAGGACTGGCCGGCCCCATGGTCCCGGCACGCGGACAAGGACCATACCGATTGCCCCTTTTGATGATGTTAATCCACCCTGGGGGATGAATTTGAGGGAGAGGTGGACGCGCCTTTCACCCCATAGGGACGTAACAGTCAGTCCTCTTGTCCGTTTACCTAGCTGGAGCGGCCGGATTCCGATAGTCCGGTTACCTGCTTCACCTCTCTCCCGCTCAGTGAGGAGCCACCATGCCAGGAAGCCTCAAGACCCGTCTCGCCGTCGCCCTGGGCTCGCTGGCCCTGGCCGCCGCCGGCGTCGTCGTCGCCGCACCGGCCGCCAACGCCACCGGCCCCGAATGCGCCAACTCCCTCGCGTCCACTGCTCCGGCGCGCAACACCACCGCCGGCGACCTCTTCTGCGGGGTCGGCGGAGCCGGCCTCCCGACGGTCAGCGAGCTGGTGTGCAGCACCGGACTCACCCGGGTCTCCCAGGTCGGCACCGCGCGGGCAGCCAGCGCCTGCGCCCAGGCCCGCCGCTGAACCCCCACCCGAGAAGCGCTGTGAGCACGCCGCTGCTCACAGCGCCACCTAAGAGGCCGCCACGACCGACAGTTGGCCAGTATCGCTCCATCAGTTAGTGGCGGTCGAACGTTAGTCGGATACTAGGAGTAACGCCTCCCGTCGTGCCCGAGCAGCAGGTAAGGATTTTCAATAGAGAGCGCCATCAGCTTCGGCGGCTAGGGCTGCACTGAGGTCTAGGGCGTCCCAGGTGGCGCGGCACCATGGGCAGGTGACGGTAGTGGCGCCGGGGACGTAGCGAAGAACGGCGCCGCAGGTTCCCCTGCGGCCGATCTCGTCGAGCACCGGTACGGGGCAGCGCCCGATGCGGCGAGCGCGTTTCGCGGGGTCGAGCATGCCCGTTGCGGTGCGGTGCAAGTCGTTTATCTCGGCGGCGAATTCGTTCACCGCAGCGTGTTCTTCGACTGCCCACGGGAGGTTCGCACGGAGGGCCGCGGCAGCCTCGGCGAGGGGGTCGTTGCGGTATGCCGGTGCGTCCCAGGAGAGGTGTTCGTGCCAGTCACGGAGCCAGCTGTCGAGGGTGGCCGTCACGGAGGTGATGACGTCGAGGACGTCTAGACGGATCGGCGCGGCCGGCTCTGAGCTGGCCCGGGTTCGGCAGGCGGGGGCGGCGGTGTGCACGCCGGGCAGCAGAAGGCCGTGGAGGTCCCGGACCAGGTCCGGGAGCTGGGCGAGGTGAGCGGTGATGCGCTGTTCGCACAGACGGCAGGCGTATCGGTGTTGTTCGTCGGCCCACAGGGTGCGGGGGCATATACAGCATGCAGGGCGTTCGTCCGCCCTCCGCTCCGCGCCGTGAGCGGGGGTCTCGCAGTGCTGGGTGGCCCGGCTGTCGTAGGCGTCGAGGCGGGCGTACAGGGCGTCAAGGGCGTCGTCGGTGATGGTGCTTGCGGTGTGGCGGGTCACGCTGCTGCCTTGGTGTGGTCGGTGCGGCGGGTCTTGAGTCGTGCGGTGGTGGGCCGGTAGCCGTGCTCTTCCTCGGTACGGCCTCCCCAGATGCCCCACTCCTGGTGTTCACGGGCCCAGTCGCCGCAGGCGGTGCGGACGGGGCAGCGGAAGCACAGGGCCTTGGCGGCGGCCACGCGTTCGAGCTGTTCCTTCTGGCGCTCTTGCCGGTCGGGCGGGAAGAACAGGTCCGGGGCGTCGGTGCAGGGCAACCGCGCCTCGTCGGTGCTGGGCACGTAGGGCGGTGGAGCGATCTTGATGGGGAAGGGCACGGGGGTCTTTCCGGGTGGAGCGGGGATGGACGGTTCAAAACGGCGCGGGGCCGAGCCGCTGTACGGCCGCCTGCGGGCCGCTTGCACCCCCGTGGGCGCCCGAGGGCCAATGGGGGGCGGCTGGGCCCGGAGTGGGGGCGCTGGCACCGCTGGTGGGGCGTATGGGACGGGAGAGGCTGGTGAGCTGCATCTGAAAGCCGGTGTGACGGACGCCGTCGCGCTCGTAGTCGTCGGGGCGCAGGTGGCCCGTGACCGTGACCGGGTCGCCCTTGGCGAGCTGGCCGGCGGCGGCCTCGGCGAGGCGTTCCCAGGCGGTGCAGCGCAACCAGAGCGTTCCGGCGTCCTCCCACTGGCCGCTCGAGTTTTTCCGGCGGTCGTTGCAGGCGACGGTGAAGGAGGCGACCGGGCTACCGGTGCCGGTGAAGCGAAGGACCGGGTCGGCGGTGAGGTTGCCGGTGGCGGTCAGGCGGGTCTCAGTGGCCATCAGCGGGTGACTTCCTTCGGGACGGTGCGACCGGCGCAGGTGAGGAGTTCATGCAGGGGCCGGCGGCGGGCGGTGGGGTCGGCGGCGCGCGTGCGCTGGGCGCGGAGGGCAACGAGGTAGGCGCGGACGTCGTCGGGGTCGGCGTCGGGCACCTCGGGTGACTGCCCGGGGCCGTGGACGTGGCGGATGCGTCCGGCGCGGGCGCGGCGTATCTCGGCGATGATCTCGGCCGGGCTGACGAACGGCTGTCGTCCGGCGACCGTGGCGGCGGCCTGCCGGGCGTCGCCGAGGTCGTAGGGGCCAAGGACGTCGTGCCAGGCGTCGGGGGTGTAGGAGTCGAGCTTCTGTTGCGGGCACAGGGCCCGGACGTATCGGGTCAGGACCACGGTCTCGTCGGGGGTCATGCGGTGAGTGCTCTCGGTTCTTCGTGCGGGGTGTCGGTGGGGTGTGCGGCCATGCGGGCGCGGGCGCGGGCCATGGCGCGGTCGAACAGGTCGTCGCTCGCCTGCTGCTGGCGGTCGACGGCCGGGGCGGGGGCGGGCTGGTCCGGGGCGCCGGCGGGGGCGGCCGGCGTGGCGTCCCAGACCTTGATCAGGTAGCGGATGCTCCGCGGTGGCCGGTCGGGGTTCCAGGCGCGCCGTGCGGCGTCGACCAGGCGGGCGACGGGGACGCGGTCGAGGTGTTCCCGCAGGGCTTGGCGGTCGGCGCTGTCCGTCCGCCATTGCAGGTGGCATCCGGCGGCGGCGAGCTGATCGGCGAGGGCCTGCGCGAAGGGCGGGACGCCGGACGCGTCCGCCTTCCGCTCGGGGGGACGGAGGGGGGACGGTTCTATCCCGCCAGGGATAGAACCCGGGACGGGTACGGGACGGGTACGGGTCGGGGCGCTGTTAGTCACGGGGTGACTGACGGCGTTAGTAACGCCCGGCGTAACGGCGTTACGCGCCTCCTCCTCAGGGGCGGTCGTCGTGTCGGTGTCGGCCGTGCGGCGCTCTCGAAAGCGCCTCTGACGTGCGGCGTTGCGTTCTCGCTCTGCCCGGACGTGGTCGGCGGTCGGCTGGTAGTCGTGGAAGTCGTGCAACACCCAGCCGTCGTCAACGCGCTTCCACAACCCGGCGTCTTCGAGCTGCCGTGCTGTCGCCGTCATGCCGCGCACGTGCGCCACAAGGCGCAATTCCCGGTCGCCGACGTGTCCGTCGGTCAGGTTCGCCGCGCACCAGCACAGGGCGGAGACATGCAGCCGGAAGGCGCGGTCCGACAGCATCGCCACCTTCCGGTGCGAGGGGAAATGATCGTCCAGGCGGACCCAGGGCACGGGGGTGTTCTCTCTGTCTCGTAGGTGGTCAGTGGGATGGCGTCGGGCCGGTGGTGTTCACGCGGCTACGGCCTCTTGGTGGGGGGCGGTGAGCCGGTAGACGGCGATGTGGTGGCCGTGGGTGTCCGGCGACGTGGACGGCACCGTTCTGCCGGTGTTGCTGATGGCCCGGGAGGCGGCCAGTCCCCGGACGGCGGCCCCGAGGAGCCCGTGGGGCAGGTCCGCGGGGAGACGGTCGCGGAAGTCGTTGGCGGAGAACTCTTCGACGGTCAGGGCGTGGTCGAGGATGAGCGCCTGGACCAAGGCGAGCTGTTCCCGGTCGGCGGCGGCCCGGATGCGCTCCAGGAGCCGGTTCGCGCCCCGCTCGGCGCGGAATTCGTGCAGGGCGCCCATCACGCAGCCTCCGCTTCCTGCTCGATGACCTCGCCGGGGATGACCTCCGGCATCTCGGGTTGGGCATCGATGGCGTCGGGGCGGCGGTCGGTGCGCACACTTCCGTCGTGGGCGAGGGCCCGGGACAGTTCGGGGCCGGTGGGCAGGAGCTTGCACAGCTCCCGCACGCATGTCTTCTTGGCCATGGCTTCGTAGTGGTCGCGCCACGGGCCGGAGTCGGCGGATCGCGAGTGCCGGCGGTGCCGCTCGATCTCCTCCGGTGGCAGCACCACGAACGCCGATCCGCCCCGGGTGGTGGTCGCCACGGCGTAGTACGCGACTGGCCGACCCCGGTCGGTGAGGGTGGGCCGGTGCACGAGCGCCGGCGTCAGCCCGTACTCATGGCGGAAGTGGTCGCCCTCGTACACCACGCGGGCGTCCAGCGTCTTGGCCAGGGGGGATTTCCACCACAGCTTGACCATGCCCTTGTACCCGAGCACGAACGTGCACTCGCGCCCGTAGGGCACCAAGTACGCCTCGCCCAGGGGGCCGGGCTCCACGCCGAGCTGCGCGCAGGTCATGAGGGAGCCGAGGAAGCTTTCCGGGGTGGTCTGCTGGAGCTTCGGGCTCCGGCGAAGGGTGGTCAAGGCGACGCGCGCCATGCGGTCGGCGTCCGTCTGAGCCCACGCCGGCAGCACCCGGGCGATCTCCGGGCGCATGGCCTCCACCTGGTCGGCCAAGGTCACCTGCGCGTGCTGCTGCCGCTGGCGGGCGGCCACGGCGGTCTGTATGGGGCTGGTCATGCGGCGAGGTCTTCCGTCAAGAGTCGGGGGTGCGGGATGAGGGCGCGGGTGCTGCCGTCGTTGCGAGTGCTGCGGGTGGCGACCTTCCGGCCAGCAGCTTCGGCCCGGCGGGCGGTGCCCATGGCGGACAGGACGGCCGCCGACGCGGCGCGCTTGGCGTCCTCCGCCTGGCGGTGATCCGTGAGCGCCTGCCGGTAGGTCTCGGCGACGTCCGGCGCGATATCGGCCACGGTGTCGTCCACGGCCCCCGGGAGGCGTTGGACCGTGCGGTACGTGGCCGGGTGGCCGTCGACCGGCGGCGGGTCGCCCGCCCGGATGCTGTCGAGGAACGCAGCGGCACGGTCCCGGAGGAACACCGCCTCGCCCTCGTCCCGCGTGATGGTGTACTCGCGGTAGTCCTGGCCTGCGACCAGGACGACGACGTGGGCGACGTCAAGGCCCAGGGTGTCGAGCTGCCAGACGACCTGGCACCGGTAGGTGACGGGCACCTGGTCCGTCCCCACCTCGCCCCAACCGTCGCCGTAGCGACTGGTTTTGATCTCCAGCAGGGCCGCAGGGCCGCCGTCGGCCGGCGTGATGATCCGGTCCGGGGTGGCGCGCTGCCAGTCCCGGGCCCGGCTCGCCCACGTCCCGGTCTCATGGACATGCAGTTCCGGGTGGGCCTCGGCGAAGGCGTCGGCAATGACCGGTTCGAGCCGGGTTCCCCATCGCATGGCGGCCGTCGGGGCCGCCTCTTCAGCGGGCAGGGTTCCGGCCTTGTCGTGCCAGAGGGAGAGCGGGGACCGCCAGGGCGACAGCCCGACGATCACGGCGGCCTCCGTGGCGGTGACGACCAGGCCGGACCGCGCGGCCGTCCACTCCGGCGTGCCGGGGTCGAAGGCACCGAGCAGTCGGGCGGCCGGGACGGCAGGCGGGATCATCGGGCACCACCGCGTCGGTGCCGTCGGCGTCGGCCGGCGGGGATGTCTGCTGTGTGCTCCAGCCACGCGAAGGCGAGGGCGCCCACGATGGCGAACCCGACGATGGCCCAGGCAGTCACGAGCGATCACCGCCGACCACATGGAAGGGCGCCGGGTATGCGGAAAGGGGAATAGGAATGCGAGCCATTTTTGGTATGCCTAGGAAAGCGCAGAGTGACAACGCTTCTGCGCGCGAGGTGAAAGGGATGGGCTCGGCTTCGCGGGGCGGGCACGGACGTAGAACGTCGACGCTTCACGCAACGTGGCGACGCGCGCACGTAGAAGCCGGAAGGCGGACCAGCGCATTCGGATGAGCGCCGAAGGTCGGCCGAAGAAAGGTCTCTGCCCTGGCGTCAGGCGGGGCAGGCTGCTGAACCTCTCACGAAACCGCAATTCGATCACGCGAAGGCGGTAGACGGTTTCGCAGGCAGCGACGGGTAAGGACCTGGGGATGTCATGGATCACGGGGAGCCCGTGGCACAATCACCTCTCACGGGTTCGGGGCTTTTGCTCAGGATCCAGTCGGGTGACTGCGGATCTTCGAATCTGCGTGTTGCGTGACGACGGTGCCGGGCCGTGAAGGTTCCTACGCCATTGAGCGGCCTGGCACCGCAAAAGATTCTTTGTGACCGTGCGCGCTAGTGGCCCATGCCGGCGCCGCCATCGACGGGCAGCACGGCGCCCGTGATGTACGCCGCCTCGTCCGAGGCGAGGAAACGCACGGCATGCGCGATCTCCTCAGGCCGACCGACGCGCCCCAAGGGGATCTGCGTAAGCATGTCCGCCCGCCGTTCTTCGGCGACAGCGCCGCTCATGGCCGTTTCCGTCAGGCCGGGGGCCACCACGTTGACGGTGATGCCTCGGGAGCCGAGTTCCCGCGCGAGGGAACGGGAGAAGCCCACCAGGCCGGCCTTCGAGGCGGCGTAGTTGGCCTGCCCTGCTTCGCCCCGCAGGGCAACCGCGGAAGAGATGACGACGACGCGCCCCTTACGGGCCTTCAGCATCCCCTTACAGGCGCGCTTGGCCACACGGAAAGTGCCCGTCAGGTTAGCGTCCACCACGCTCGTGAAGTCGTCCTCAGACATCCGAAGGAGAAGCTGATCCCGGGTGACGCCGGCGTTGGCCACCAGCACTTCCACCGGGCCGTGGATCTCCTCGATTTCCTTGTACGCCTGCTCGACCTGCTCCGGATCGGTGATGTCGCACTTCACCGCGAAGAAACCGGCGGGCGGTTCTCCCGATCGGTAAGTGATCGCGACCTTGTCGCCTGCGGCGGCGAAGGTGCGCGCGATGGCGAGGCCGATTCCCCGGTTCCCCCCGGTGATGAAGACAGAACGGCTCACGCCGACTCCTTGAACTAGTCCCGCTGTTGGCCTCCACTTTGCCTGATTTTCGGCCCGCCATGTTGGAATAGAACACTTCCGGAACACGCCAGTTCCGGTTTCGGGGGGACTAAAGTCCTTGTACGGAGCGAGCAAGATCGCATTCGACGAGTAATCATAAACCGCCAATGATCTTACTCGGGTTGATTCGTAATGGCGTCAGTTACTATCGAGTACTTGCCTGGGGCATCGATCCGACGGTTCGTTGAATCCCGGAGCAATCGGGGGCTGACGGATCGTTGCAGCCAACCCATGGATCTTTTTGTGTGAGGGCGGCGCAATGAGCGAGCAAAACGACCTGGTGGCGGTCGGACGGATGGTCAGGCAATGGCGTGAGCGCGTGGACCCGGAAGACCTCCCCGGCTTCACCGCACGGTACGGCCGTCGGCGGGGCCGCGGGCTCACCCAGGAAGACGTGAGTCACTTCGCCGGCTTCTCCACCCGCTGGTACAGCAACCTTGAACGTGGCGTCTCCACGCCCTTCTCGGACGAGTTCCTGGACTGCGTCTCACGCGTCCTGGGTCTCACCGAGGACGAGCGGCTGACCCTCTACACGTACACGGTGGGCAGGACGCCGCCGGAGGGGCCGCAGATGGACACAAGCGTCATCGGCCCGGCACTGGCCCGGTTCGTTCTCATGCAGCCCTACCCCTGCTACGTCTCCGGACCCGAGTGGGACATCCTCATCCACAACGCGGCGGCCTCGCAGCAGTGGCGATGGATGCCCCACGGCGTCAACGTGATGATCTGGGCGCTGACGTACAGGGAGGCACGCCTTCAGCTCGTGGACTGGGAACAGACCTGGGCCAGGCCCATGGCGGCACAGCTTCACCTGGCGATGCGCAACAACCCCGACAATGCGCGCATGCGAGAGGTAGTGGAAGAGGTCCGAAAGGACGACGTCGCCCGGCGCATCTATGACGAGAGCCTGGCAAACGTCCACCCGGACGGCTCACGGCGTCGTGTCTACCTGCCGCATCATCATGACCAAGAATTTGAGGTCGTCTTTCTCTGCTTCTCTCCCATGCGTGACCCCCGGTATCGCGTCATGACCGTGGTGCCGGCCAACGAATGCGACAGCGAACGCTTCGCGGTCCCCGTTTCGAGGTTGCTGCACGCGGCTTCCTGAACCTTCTGAAGTGGATGCGCCGGACATCGCCGTGGCCGGCGCATCGTTCATGCCGCCTCAGCGACACGTGAGCCCGAGCCGTCGCGGCGGGGGCGAGGCTGTGTGACCTCGGCAACCCTCCTTGGGCCTTGGGAACCCTGGACGTAAATTGTGCATAGGTGAGATGTGCGCCAAGCCGACTGACCAGCCCACGAGTTGAATCCGGTCATCGCGTCTCTCCGTGGATTTCTGCCCCAAAGGTCGGTAGAGCACGAAGGGCGAGACCCTCCGGTAGGAGGAATCCCGCCCGTCTCGTAAAGGACTTACATGGACCTCGACATCATCGTTCGAACCCGAGAAGACTGCATGGACGAGTTCTGGGACCTCGTGGCAGTGCTCGCTGTGCAGTACGAAGACGAACTAACCGCTCTCCGGGCCGCTGCTACGCAGCCAGTGCCGGCTTGATCCTGGGCGGCGGCGCGACCCACAGCGGGTAGACCTCGATCTTTCCTTCCGTGTCCTTCCCCGGGTGGACGCGGATCTCTCTGATCAGCTTGCCCGCAAGCTCCCTCCGGTCTGCCTGCCCGGCCACGGAGTAGACCTCAAGGGCCGTAGCGATGCGCTGCTGGTCCGGGCGCTCAATCACCTTGGGCACATTCTTGATCTTGTCTTGCAGCTCGGCGCTCTCCTTGAGGAGGGCGCCCTTCTGCGTCTCCAGCTCGGCACGCTTGCGTCGAGCCGCGTCCTTGGAGATCAGCTCCTCAAGGACTGCATCCGTCAGCTTGTCCTCCTCGCGGCGGATGTCCGCGAGCTGAGCCTCGATCTCGCTCAACCGCTTCAGGTAGTCGTCGTTCTCATCACCCTGGGCGCGGATCTTCGCCATCCGAGCTGCAAGCTTCCGCGAGGTCTCGGCGTCCATCGCAGCCTCCTGCGCCAGCCAACGCTGGAACCGCTTCTCGGCAACGGCGAGTGAGATGTACACGCCTCCCAGTGGGCACGACTTGTTGTCGATGTGGTTCGCGCAGCGGAAGGTGACGTCCAGCGGGTTCGTCAGGCCGTCGATGAGCGGGCGCCGATGCTTCTTGCCCCGCAGTGCGGTCTGCATGCGGCCCCCGCAGCCCGAGCATCGCAGGTGGCTCGACAGGGAGTAGCGCGCCTGATTCGTGAAGTGGTGCTTCCTGCTCTGGGTCATGCGGCGCTTGGTGTAAGCGTCCCACAGCCGCTCGCACTCCACCGGGTCATCGATGACGGCCTTGTGTGCGCCGCCGTAGTAGAGGTACGCGGTGATGTCGCGCTGACGGTTGACGCGCTTCTTCTTCGTGCTGCCGTCCTCGCGGGTGATGACCTTGTGGCCGAGTTCCGGAATGAGGTAGCGCACGAAGCCGAGGCCGAAGCCGGTGTCGAGCGTGGCGTGGAGGTCGCCGGACGTCCAAGGCTTGCCCACGAACGTCGTGAATCCGCGCCTGTTAAGGCCCATGACAATCTTCCTGACCGAGATGCCCGCCGCGTAGTCGCGGTACATCTGGGCCAGCACCGGGCCTGTCACCGGATCCACATTCAGGATGCCAGGACGACACCTGGGGCACGTTTCGAGCTTCTTGCCGAACTCCCACTTCGGGCAGGTAAGGCAGCGGTAGTAGCCGAACTTTCCACGGTTGGCGTGGGGAAGGCCCCGATTCCTGCGGCGCTCGAACGTGTCGCGCCACATGTCGGCCTTCTGGTTCGACTCAAGTTCGGCAATGTTCAGCATCTGAGCGATGGCGAACCTGCCGATGGTGGTCTTGCCGTCGAAGTCTTCCTTGGCGGCGCGTACCTCGACGCCGTAGTCCATCAGGGCGTCAAGATGCTGAAGCGACTCGCGAAGGTTCCGACCGAAGCGCGACCAGATCCAAAGGATCAAGACGTCAAACACCTTGTCCCGAGCCATCTGCTTGATCTCTTCGATCTTGCGCTCTTCGAACTCTCGGCCTGATTCGCCGAGGTCCATGATCGGCTCAAGAATGACGTCGATGTCATTGGCGTCGGCCAGCGCCTGGGCATGACCTACCTGGAGTTCCGGGCTGATCATGTCAGCTCGTGCCTGCGATACGCGGACGTAGATGAGGCCGCGCTTCCTGCGCTTAAAGGTCTCTGGAAGGCCATCAGCCTCCGCGGGGCGCAGGCGTATTGGTGCAGGTGCAGGTGCCACGGTGATGCTCACGTCCTTGACGTTACGAGGGGAACTGATTTCTCCCTCGTCGCAGGACGCAAATCCCTAAGTACCGAGACTTAAACGATATCCGTAATGATCGATACGCGGTCGTGGCGAAAGATCACTACGCCGCGGTGCTGTAGTGCCTTTGCGATGCGACGAACATCGCACCCCCGCCGGAGATGCGGCGCACCACCGTCATGCCGTGGCGGGCAGCCCCCTCCGGGTCGACCTCGTTGCGCAGCGACTGGAAGCTGCCGATGACCACGGCGGGGGAGCCCCACTCCCACACGCGCAGCGTCGGCGGGCGCCGCCCGGCGGCGACCTCGGCGGTCAGGACCTCGTCCAGGGCCATGTGGAGGGCGGGCGACTGCGGCCCGTCGTGGATCAGCTCCCACCGGTAGTCGGTCCAGTCGGTCGCGTTCGCCACGGCCCGGCGCACCGCGATGCCGACGGCCTCCGAGGTGAAGCCGAACATCACCGTGCCCTCGGGCAACGCCGCCTCGACGCGGGCCGCCAGCTGCGGGGCCGGGGTGTCGGCGGGGGCGCCCTCCAGGGCCCGGTTGATGTCGAGAAGGGCCTCGTCGGGCTCGAGGAAGAAGTCGCCGGCCACCCGCACGTCGCGCAGCACCCCGTCCGCGACCTCCACGTCGACGACGACGAGCTTGCCGCCCCGCACCTTGTATTCACCGTGCACGGCGCATCCTCCAGCGTGCTTCCTCCGGCCGGCCCGGCCGGCCGGCAGCGGAAACAACCGTAACTCCGTCATCTGGCCACGCGTTCGCCGCGAAGCCCCTTACACTCTGGCTACCCCCCACCCCGCCCTCCCGGACCGCCGGGCGCCGGCTCGCGACCGGGTGCGGAGCCATGCGCGGAACTGCTTCGCGCAGCAGTACACCGGGGGGAATCCTCATCGTGAGCACGTTCACCGCGCGGCGGACCGCACGGGCCTGTGCGGCGCTGTTCGCCGCGCTGGCACTGGGATTCGGCGCCGTCGCCTGCGACGACGGCGACAGCAAGAAGACGCAGGACCCGAAGCCCACCGTCTCGACGGCGACACCGTCGGAGATAGCCGAGCCCACCGCCACGCCCACACCCAGTCCGACGCACGCCCCCACGCCCTCGTCGAGCAGCGCCTCGCCGACCCCCTCGCCCACGCCGCCGGCCAAGGCGGACGCCGGTTCCCTCGGCGGCGCCGTGTCCGGCGGTTCCGGCGGGTCCGGTTCCACGTCCACCGGGGGAGGCGGCGGCTCGTCGTCCACCACCGGCGGCTCGCACAGCGGGGCCTCCGCGATCTGCAACGACGGCACGTCCTCCTACTCCGCGCACCGCAGGGGCACCTGCTCCCACCACGGCGGTGTCGCGCAGTGGCTCAAGGACCTGCCCTCCTGAGCCCACCCCGGGCAGCAGGGCCGGCGAGGGGTTCACCGCGGGGACACCGTGCGGCCATCACCACACCACCGATTGTCGGTGCGACGTGGTTCGATGGTTCGTATGATCGATGAATTTCTCGCAGGTGATGTGAACGATGTCGAGGAAGCGGTCCGCAAGGCGGCCGCCGCGGAGATCCTGCCGCGCTTCCGGCAGCTCGCCGCGGACGAGATCGTCGAGAAGAACGGCCCCCACGACCTCGTGACCGTCGCCGACCGGCTCGCGGAGGAACACCTCACGCACGCGCTGACGGCCCTGCTGCCCGGATCCGTCGTCGTCGGCGAGGAGGCGGTGCACGCCGACCCGCGCATCCTCGCCTCGCTGTGCGGCGAGGAGCCGGTGTGGATCGTCGACCCGGTCGACGGCACCCGGCAGTTCGTGAACGGCGACCCCGGCTTCGCCACCCTGGTCTGCCTCGCGCACCGCGGCGAGCTGCTCGCCTCCTGGACCTACGCGCCGGCTCTGGAGCTGATGGCGATAGCCCGCAAGGGGGAGGGGGCGGTGCTCAACGGCGTACCGCTGCGCTCCGGTTCGCCCGAGCCGGGCAAGGACCTGGAAGTCGCCACCTCGCACTACGACTTCACCACCGACGAGCAGAAGCGGGTCCTGGCGGCGCTGTGCACGGAAGGCGTCGCGCCGCGCCCCTGCGGCTCGGCGGGGCTGGAGTACCTGCACGTGGCGCAGGGCTCGCTCGACGCGGTGGCCTTCTCGTGGGAGAACGCCTGGGACCACGCGGCCGGGCTGCTGCTGGTCGCCGAGGCCGGCGGGGTCAGCGGGACCGTCGCGGGGGAGCCGTTCCGGATCGCGGGCGGCAACGCCCTGCCGTTCAGCGCGGCGCGGGACGAGCCGACCCTGCGGCATATCCTGGGCCTGCTGGCGTCCGCCGGCTGACAGGCAGGGACGAGGGGAGTCCATCCGGTGGCCACCATGCTCGACGCCGTCGTCGTGGGAGCGGGGCCCAACGGGCTGACCGCCGCCGTCGAACTGGCCCGCCGCGGCCTCGCCGTCGAGGTGTTCGAGGCGGCCGACGCCATCGGCGGCGGAGCCCGCACCGAGGAGCTGACGCTCCCCGGCTTCCGCCACGACCCGTGCTCGGCCGTGCACCCGCTCGCGGTGCGCTCGCCGGCGTTCCGCGCGATGCCCCTCGACCGGCACGGCCTGGAGTGGATCCACCCCGACCTGCCCATGGCGCACCCCTTCCCCGACGGCACGGCCGCGGTCCTCTCCCGGCTCGTCGGCGAGAGTGCCTCCTCGCTCGGACCGCGCGACGCGGGCGCGTACCGGCGGCTGGTGGCGCCCTTCCACGGCCGGTGGGACACCCTCTCCGCGGACTTCCTGCGCACGCAGTGGGACGGGCTGCCGCGCGACCCGGTCACCTACGCCCGGTTCGGGCTGGTCGCCGCCCAGTCCGCCACGCTTCTGGCCAGGAGCCGCTTCCGGGACGAGAAGGCCCGCGGGCTCTTCGCCGGGCTCGCCGCCCACGGCATCGCCCCGCTCGGCGGCTTCGGCACGGGCGGCATGGCCCTGATGTTCGCCCTCGCCGCGCACGAGTGCGGCTGGCCCGTCCCGCGCGGCGGCTCGCAGTCCATCGCCGACGCGCTCGGCTCCTACCTGCGCGAGCTGGGCGGCACGATCCACACCGGCTTCGAGGTCAAGCACCTGGACGACCTGCCGCCGGCCCGCGCGTTCGTCTTCGACACCTCGCCGACCGCCCTCGCCCGGATCGCCGGACTGGGCGACGCCTACCGCCACTTCCGCTACGGCCCGAGCGTCTTCAAGCTCGACTACGCCCTGGACGGGCCCGTGCCGTGGACGGCCGAGGCGGCCCGCCGGGCCGGGACGGTCCACATCGGCCCGACCATCGGCGAGATCGGGGCTGCCCTGCGGGCAGCCGTCGGGGGTGACGACCCGTCCGTCCCCTTCCTGATCACCGCCCAGCCCAGCATCATCGACCCCACCCGGGCCCCGGAGGGCAAGCACACCTTCTGGGTGTACGGGCACGTACCCAGCGGCTGGGAGGGCGACGGCACCGAGGTGATAGAGCGTCAGATCGAGCGCTTCGCGCCCGGCTTCCGCGATCTCGTCCTCGCCCGCGCCACGGCCGGGCCGCCGGAGCTGGCGGCCCGCAACGCCAACTACGTCGGCGGCGACATCGCCACCGGCTCCGTGGCCGGCCTGCGCCTGGTGATCCGCCCCCGGCTGGCCCGGGTGCCGTACGCCACCTCGCACCCCGCCGTCTTCCTCTGCTCCTCGGCGACCCCACCGGGGCCGGGCGTGCACGGGATGTCCGGGCACCACGCGGCGAAGGCGGTATGGCGGAGCCTGCGCGACGCCTGACCGGGGGCTCCGCCCCCGGGCCCCCGGTCCTCGAACGCCGTGGAAAATCAGGCGGCCTGCGCCAGGTCCGCCAGCACCCCGGACCGCAAGGTCGCCGGATCCGTGCCCAGCCGCCGCAGGACACCGGCCGTCACCTCGTCCTCCGCGTCCAGAATGCCCAGCAGCACATGCTCGACGCCGATGCGCCGGTCCCGCAGCGCCAGCGCCTCCCGCAGGGAACGCTCCAGCGCCTTCTTGGCGCGGCGCGTGAACGGGACGTGCGCCTTGGTGCCGCCGCCGCGTCCGAACAGCCGGCGCGGGGCCGGGCCGGCCGGCGGCGGTGCGTCGAGCGCGCCCGGGCCGAAGGCGTCCTCCGCCCTGCCGCGCACGGCCTCGAGGTCGATGCCGAAGGCGCGCAGCGCCTCCGCGTCGCCGTCGTCGAAGGGCCGGGGCGAGCCGATCGCGGCCCGGCACGCCTCGGGGGTGATCCCGAGCCGGGCCAGGGTGCGGGCGCCCGGCGCCCCGGTGCGGGCGACCACCCCGAGCAGGAGGTGTTCCGGGCCGATCCACGCGTGGTCCAGGGCGCGCGCCTCTTCCTGCGCGCTGACGACGGCTTCGCGCGCGTCCTTGGTGAACCGTTCGAACATGCCTACCTCCTGGCGTGCTTCTTGTGGACTGCCTGCCTGCTGACGCCCAGCGCGGCCCCGATCTCCTCCCAGGACCAGCCCTGCCGTCGCGCGCTGTCGACCTGGAGTTCCTCCAGGCGCTCGACCAGCCGCCGCAGTGCGGCGACGGCCCGCAGCCCCACGTGGGGGTCCGCGTTCATGGCGGCCTCGGTGGTGCCGACCGCGTCCTTCGCATCCGTTCCGGCCATGCTGTCAACCTAGGGTGACACCGCGCGCGTGTCAACCAGTGTTGACATGTGGGTGGGGAACGCCGCGGACGGTGATGTCGGATTTCCGCGAGCCCCACCGCCCCGGAAGCCGGATCCTTGAGACATGCACACCGACTTCGACCGCTGCGTACGGGCCGTGCGCTCCAAGGACGCGCGCTTCGACGGCTGGTTCTTCACCGCCGTGCTGACCACGCGCATCTACTGCCGCCCGAGCTGCCCGGCCGTGCCGCCGAAGGACCGGAACATGACCTTCTATCCCAGCGCGGCCGCCGCCCAGCAGGCCGGGTTCCGGGCCTGCAAGCGCTGCAGACCCGACGCCAGCCCCGGCTCCCCGCGCTGGAACGAGCGCGCCGACCTCGTCGCCCGCGCCATGCGCCTCATCGGCGACGGCACGGTCGACCGCGAGGGCGTACGCGGCCTCGCCGACCGCCTCGGCTACAGCACCCGCCAGATCGAACGCCAGCTGCGCGCCGAGCTCGGCGCCGGTCCGCTCGCCCTGGCCCGCGCCCAGCGCGCCCAGACCGCCCGCGTGCTGATCGAGACCAGCGCGCTGCCCATGTCCGACGTCGCCTTCGCCGCGGGCTTCTCCTCCATCCGCACCTTCAACGAGACCGTCCTCGAGGTCTTCGCCCTCACCCCCACCGACCTGCGCGCCCGCGCGTCGCGCGGCCACGCCCCGGCCACCCCCGGCACGCTGACGCTGCGTCTGCCCTTCCGCGAGCCGCTGTGCCCCGACAACCTCTTCGGGCTCCTCGCCGCCACCGCCGTCCCCGGCGTGGAGGAGTGGCGCGACGGCACGTACCACCGCACCCTGCGCCTGCCCTACGGCCAGGGGACGGTCGCGCTGCGCCCCCGCCCCGGGCACGTCGAGTGCCGCCTCGCCCTCACCGACCAGCGCGACCTGGCCGGCGCCATCAGCCGCTGCCGCCGGCTGCTGGACCTGGACGCCGACCCCGAGGCCGTCGACGGGCTCCTGCGCGCCGACCCCCACCTCGCGCCCCTCGTCGACAAGAGCCCCGGCCGGCGCGTGCCGCGCACGGTGGACGCCGAGGAGCTGGCCGTCCGCGCGGTCCTGGGCCAGCAGGTCTCGACCGCCGCCGCCCGGACGCTCGCCGCCCGGCTGGTCGCCGCGCACGGCGAACCCCTCGCGATACCCGGCGGCGCCGGCACGGGGCTGACCCACCTCTTCCCGACGGCCGGGGCGCTGGCCGCCCTGGACCCCGCGGCGCTGGCCATGCCCGCCGGCCGCCGCGCCACGCTCGTACGGACGGTCGGGGCCCTCGCCGGCGGCGAGCTCGCCCTCGGGCCCGGCAGCGACTGGGCGCGGGCCCGGGCCCACCTCGCCGAGCTGCCCGGCATCGGGCCCTGGACGGCCGAGCTCATCGCCATGCGGGGCCTCGGCGACCCCGACGCCTTCCTCCCCACCGACCTGGGCGTGCGGCGCGCGGCGGCCCGGACCGGACTGCCCGCCACCCCCGCAGCCCTGACCCGGCACGCCACCGCCTGGCGGCCCTGGCGCGCGTACGCCGTCCAGTACCTGTGGTCGGCCGACGACCACGCCGCCGCCCGACCGCCCCTCACCAGCTGAAGGAAGCCACCATGTCCCGCGTCCACACCGTCGTCGACAGCCCCTACGGGCCGCTCACGCTCGTCGCCGACGACGGCGTCCTGTGCGGCCTCTACATGACCGGCCAGCGGCACCGGCCGCCCGAGGAAAGCTTCGGCGACCGCGCCGAGGACGGCCCGTTCCCCGAGGCGGTGCGGCAACTGGAGGCCTACTTCACCGGCGCGTCGGACCGGTTCGACCTGCCGCTGAGTCTGGTGGGCACCCCCTTCCAGCGCCGCGTCTGGGAGGCGCTGCGGGAGATCCCCTACGGCCGGACGGTCTCCTACGGCGAACTCGCGGACCGCATCGGCTCCCCGGGCGCCTCCCGCGCGGTCGGCCTCGCCAACGGCAAGAACCCCATCGGCATCATCGTCCCCTGCCATCGCGTCATCGGCGCCACCGGGAGCCTGACCGGTTACGGCGGCGGGCTGGACCGCAAGCGCCGGCTGCTGGCCTTCGAGCGGGCCGGGGAGCGGCTGTTCTGAGGTGTCCTGACGTATCGACGACCGGGACCGAGCCCTAGGTGCCGTCGCCGTCCCCGTCGCGGTCCCGGGCGCCCTCCGCCACCCGGCGCAGGCGGTGGTGGCGCACCGGGCCCTGTTCCAGGACGGCCTCGCCGACCATCGTGCGCAGGGCGTCCCGCAGGCCGTGCATCGCGTGGTGGCGGGCCGGCCCCGCGCCCGGGTCGGTGCGCAGCTCCCTGAGCAGGGACCAGCACAGCGCCAGCATGACCAGGACGAACGGCAGCGCGACCAGGATCGTCGCCGACTGCAGGGACTTCAGGCCCCCGGCCACGAGCAGCACGGCGGCGACGGACGCCATGAGCACGCCCCAGACCACGACCAGCCAGGTGCGCGGGTGGAGGGCGCCGCGGCTGGAGAGCGAGCCCATCACCAGGGACGCGGAGTCCGCGCTGGTGATGAAGTACGTCATCACCAGCGCCATCGCGATCCAGGAGGACAGCGTGGCCAGCGGCAGGGTGTCCAGCAGCGCGAACAGGGAGGCCTCCGCCCCCTCCTTGACCGTGCCCGCCATGTCGGCGGCGCCGGTCATGTCCAGGCGCAGGGCGCTGCCGCCCATCACGCAGAACCACACCACCGTCGCTCCGCTGGGCACCAGGAGCACCCCGACGAGGAACTCGCGGATCGTCCGGCCGTGGGAGATGCGGGCGATGAACGTGCCGACGAACGGGGCCCAGGACAGCCACCACGCCCAGTAGAAGATCGTCCAGGCGCCGAGCCACTTGGAGTCGGTGAACGCCCCCGTGCGGGTCGCGAAGGTCATCAGGTCGTGGAGGTAGCCGCCGGTGGCGGCCGGGATGGTGTTGAGGACGAAGACGGTCGGGCCGAGCAGGAAGACGAAGAGCATCAGGCACGCGGCGAGCGCGATGTTGAGCGTGCTCAGCCACTTCACGCCCTTGTGCAGGCCGGAGAAGGCGGAGAGGACGAAGGCGGCCGACAGCGAGGCGATGATGACGAGCTCGAGGGAGGTGGAGTCCTTGACGCCCGTCGTGATGTTGAGGCCCTTCGAGACCTGCAGCGCGCCCAGGCCCAGGCTGGTGGCCGTGCCGAAGACCGTGGCGAAGACGGCGAGGAGATCGATGGCCCGCCCCGGCCAGCCGGCCGCCCGCCCCGCCCCGAGCAGCGGGACGAACGCCGAGCTGAGGCGGTTGCCGCGGCCCTTGCGGAAGCCCGCGTACGCGAGCGCCAGGCCGGCCATGCCGTAGATCGCCCAGGGGTGCAGGGTCCAGTGGAAGAAGGAGTACTCCAGCGCCGTGCGGGCCGCGGCCGGGGAACCGGCGGATACCCCGCTGCCGGGCGGCGGGACGACGAAGTGCTGCAGCGGCTCGCCGACGCCGTAGAACATCAGGCCGATGCCCATGCCGGCGCTGAACATCATCGCGATCCACGCGAGGTTGCCGAACTCCGGCTGCGCGTCGTCCGTGCCGAGCCGGATCCGGCCGTAGCGGCTGACGGCGATCACCACGCACAGCGCGAGGAACACATCGGCCGCGATCACGAACAGCCAGGCGAAATTGGACAGCACCCAGCCCAGAGCCGTCGTCGAGACCCGGTCGAAGGAGCGCTTGCCCAGCGCCGCCCAGGCGACCACCGCCAGGACCGCCACGCCGCCGAAGACGACGAGCGGCACGTCCGGGGGCTCGTCCTGCGGTGCGCGCACGCCGGTGCTCTCGGTGCTCATGACGCCCCACTATGGCCGGGAAAGGCCGTATTGGGCGGCCTGGCACGCCGCCGCGGGGCATGGGCGGCGCGACAGTCCCCCGGGTAGGGTCACCGCGGCGCGACCCGGAAGCGAGGGGATGCACGGTGGCGGATGCGACACGTGTACGACACGTACTGATCGCCGCGGACAAGTTCAAGGGGTCCTTGACGGCCGTGGAGGTCGCCCGGCACGTCACGGCCGGTCTGCGGCGCGGTGCGCCGGGCGTGGCGGTGCGGGCGCTGCCGGTCGCGGACGGCGGCGACGGCACGGTGGAGGCCGCGGTGGCGGCGGGCTTCGAACGGCGCACGGCGACGGTGACCGGGCCGGTCGGCGAGCCGGTCGCCGCCGCGTACGCGCTGCGTCCGGCCGACGGCACGGCAGTGGTGGAAATGGCCGAGGCGTCCGGCCTGCGCCACCTGCCGCGCGGGGCCTTCGCCCCGCTCACCGCCACGTCCCTCGGCACCGGGGAGCTGCTGCGGGCCACGCTGGACGCCGGGGCCCGCACGGTCGTGCTGGGCGTGGGCGGCAGCGCCGGCACGGACGGCGGGGCGGGGATGCTGGCCGCCCTCGGGGCCCGGTTCCTCGACGCGGACGGGCGGGCGCTCGGCCCCGGGGGCGGCCCGCTGGCGGCGCTCGCGCGCGCCGATCTGTCCGGGCTGGACGCACGGCTCGCACGGACCCGGATCGTGCTCGCGAGCGACGTCGACAATCCGCTGACGGGCCCGCGGGGGGCTGCCGCGGTGTACGGGCCCCAGAAGGGCGCCTCGCGGGAGGACGTCGCGGTGCTGGACGCCGCCCTGGCCCATTACGCGCGCGTGCTGGACGGCGGCGTGCGGGCGGGTGCGCCCGGGGCCGGGGCGGCGGGCGGACTGGGCTACGGAGCCCTGGCCGGCCTGGGGGCGGACTTCCGGCCCGGCATCGAGGTGATGCTCGAGGTGCTGGGCTTCGCGGCGGCGCTGAAGGATGCCGACCTCGTGATCACGGGGGAGGGCTCGCTCGACGAGCAGACGCTGCACGGCAAGGCGCCGGTGGGGGTGGCCCGGGCCGCCCGTGGCACGCGCGTGGTGGCGGTCTGCGGCCGCCTCGCCCTTGGCGGTGCCGCTCTCGCGGGCGCGGGCATCGAGCGCGCGTACGCCCTCACGGACCTGGAGCCGGATGCTGAGCGGTGCATGGCCGAAGCGGGGACGCTCGTGGAGCGTCTCGCCGAGCGCATCGCGCGCGACTACCTCGCCTGAGGCCAGGACCCTTCCCACAACACCGAAGGGCGTGGGCCCGGGCTTTCGCCCGGGCCCACGCCCTTGGTTCGTACCGTCCCGCGCGGCCAGCGCTACGGCTGCGTCGCCCGTGCCTCGCGGCGGTTGTCGCGGAACGTGTTCACGCGACGCGCCGTGGCGAAGAGCGGGATCACCGCGCCCAGGACGACCTGCAGTGCGCAGCCCGTCTGGAGCAGGAGCTCACCGCCGGGGGCGTCGAAGGCCCACGCGGCCAGCAGGCCCATGCTGAGCACGATCCAGCTGAGCATGGCCACCGCCAGCGGCCCGCGCGGCTTGGGGTACTCGACCCGGCTGACCATCAGCCACGCCACCCCCATGATCGCGAGCAGCGTCGGCACGAACGGCAGCTCGAGCAGCACGATCGAGACGACCGTCAGTGCCCCGAAGGGGCTCGGCATCCCCTGGAAGATGCCGTCCCGCAGCTGGACGCACGAGAAGCGGGCCAGCCGCAGCACCACCGCGAGCAGCACCACGATCGCCGCGACCGCCGAGACCCGCTGGTGGGCGTCGTCGGCGACCATGCCCCAGACGACCACGAAGTACGCGGGCGCCAGGCCGAAGCTGATCAGGTCGGACAGGTTGTCCAGCTCCGCACCCATCGCCGAGCTGCGCAGCTTGCGCGCCACGAGCCCGTCGAAGAGGTCGAAGACCGACGCGAGCAGCATCAGTATCACGGCCGTGGCCGCGCTGTGGCGGGCCATGCCGCCGTCCTCGTTGCCCGTCAGGTGCGGGATGAGGACGCCGGTGGTGGTGAAGTACACCGCCATGAAGCCGCAGATCGCGTTGCCCAGGGTGAGGGTGTCCGCTATTGACAGACGCGTGGACAGCGGCATGACGTCCGTGTCGTCGGCGTCGGCCTCGGGAACCCAGGCGGCCTGTGTGTCCGGCTCAACCACGGTCAAGGCGTGTCACCCCTGCCGTGGTGGCCTGTCCGACCTCGACCGCGACCTCCACGCCCTCGGGCAGGTAGAGGTCGACACGGGAGCCGAAGCGGATCAGGCCGATCCGCTCGCCCTGCTCGACCTTGGTGTTCGCGTCGATGTACGGCACGATGCGGCGGGCGACGGCGCCGGCGATCTGGACCATCTCGATGTCACCGAGCTCGGTGTCGAAGTGCCAGATGACGCGCTCGTTGTTCTCGCTCTCCTTGTTGAAAGCCGGAACGAAGCCGCCGGGGACGTGCTCGACCGAGGTCACCGTGCCGGCCATCGGGGCGCGGTTGACGTGGACGTTGAGCGGGCTCATGAAGATCGCGACGCGGGTTCGTCCGTCCTTCCAGGGCATGATGCTCTGCACCACGCCGTCGGCCGGGGAAATGACCCGGCCCTGGGTGATCTCACGATCGGGGTCGCGGAAGAACCACAGCATGCCCGCCGCGAGTGCGGTGGCGGGCACGGCCAGTGCCGCCCAGCGCCCGGAGCGGCGGGCCTGGGTGAGGCTGACCGCCGCGGTGGCGACGGTGGGAAGGAGCCACGGCGATGCTCCTCGCGCGAGGCGTACACCGCGGGAGCTGTCGCGAGGTGCAGAGGAAGAGCTGTGGGGCATGGGTGACCTTCGTAGCGGAGGGTGCCGCGTAACGATATGGGGGACGGCGGCTTTCCGGGGATGCTATCGGTTTCGGACGGCAACTGGCTAAGCGCCGGGGCCAGTAGATGGCCGAACGCCGATGACAGGGTGTGATCTTCTTCTCTGTTAAAACACCCCCAGATACCTCCAAACCGGGCATTTACCCCTGGATTCGGTACTCCTCCAGTAGCCGGCGCCCGATGATCATTTTCTGGATCTCGGCCGTACCTTCACCGATCAGGAGCATCGGCGCCTCACGGTAGAGCCGCTCGATTTCGTACTCCTTGGAGAAGCCGTAGCCGCCGTGGATGCGGAAGGCGTCCTCGACGACCTCCTTGCAGTATTCGGAGGCCAGGTACTTGGCCATGCCGGCCTCGAGGTCGTTGCGCTGACCCGAGTCCTTCTTCCGCGCGGCATTCACCATCATCGCATGGGCCGCCTCGACCTTTGTCCCCATTTCGGCCAGCTTGAACTGAATGGCCTGGTGCTGGGCGATGGCTTTTCCGAAGGTGTGGCGCTGTTGTGCGTAGGAAACACCCAGCTCGAACGCACGCTGAGCGACGCCGCAACCACGCGCCGCGACGTTGACGCGGCCCACCTCGACGCCGTCCATCATCTGGTAGAAGCCCCGCCCGGTGGCCCCGCCGAGCACACGGTCGGCCGGCACGCGCAGCCCATCCATGATCAACTCGGTGGTGTCGACGCCCTTGTAGCCCATCTTCTCGATCTTTCCGGGGATGGTCAGACCCGGCTTGACCTGGCCGAAGCCCGGTTCCTTCTCGATCAGGAAGGTGGTCATCGACTTATGGGCGGGGGTGCCCTCGGGATGGCCCTCGTCCGTCCGGCACAGCACCGCCACCAGCGTCGACGACCCGCCGTTGGTCAGCCACATCTTCTGGCCGTTCAGGACGTACTCGTCGCCGTCCCGCACGCCCTTGGACGTGATGGCCGACACGTCCGAGCCCAGTCCGGGCTCCGACATCGAGAACGCGCCCCGCACCTCGCCCGTCGCCATCCGCGGCAGGAAGTACTCGCGCTGCTCCTGCGTGCCGTGCTGCTTGAGCATGTAGGCGACGATGAAGTGCGTATTGATGATTCCGGACACACTCATCCAGCCCCGGGCGATCTCCTCGACGCAGAGCGCGTATGTGAGAAGTGACTCACCCAGCCCGCCGTACTCCTCCGGGATCATCAGACCGAAGAGCCCGAGTTCCTTGAGGCCCTCGACTATCCGGGTCGGGTACTCGTCGCGGTGCTCCAGCTCGGTCGCGACCGGGATGATCTCTTTGTCGACGAATTCACGGACCGTGGCGAGAATGTCCCGCTGGATGTCCGTCAGCCCGTCGGTCTGCGCCAGGCGGCCCATCTCACTTCTCCCGGATGATCGGCTCGGGGCGGCCGGGCTGCTCCCCGCCGCGCTCCTTGATGTACGTGGCGGTGGGGACCATCACCTTGCGCCGGAAAGTGCAGACGACGGTGCCGTCCTGCTTGTAGCCGATGGTCTCGACGTACACGATCCCGCGGTCGCTCTTCGACTTCGACGGCGTCTTGTCCAGCACGCGCGTCTCGCCGTAGATGGTGTCGCCATGGAAGGTCGGCGCTATGTGCTTGAGCGACTCGACCTCGAGGTTGGCGATCGCCTTGCCCGAGACGTCGGGCACGGACATGCCCAGCAGCAGCGAATAGACGTAATTTCCCACCACGACGTTCTTGCCGAAGTCCGTGGTCTTCTCGGCGTAATGGGCGTCCATGTGCAGTGGGTGGTGATTCATGGTGAGCAGGCAGAAGAGGTGGTCGTCGTATTCCGTGACCGTCTTGCCGGGCCAGTGCTTGTAGACGTCGCCGACGGTGAACTCTTCGTAGGTGCGGCCGAACTGCATCGCTCTTATGCCTCCGGGATCTCGAACTTCGACGTACGGGTCATCCCGGCCGCGCGGCCCTTGCCCGCGATGACGAGCGCCATCTTGCGGCTGGCCTCGTCGATCATCTCGTCGCCGAGCATCGCCGAGCCCTTCTTGCCGCCCGCCTCGGAGGTGCACCAGTCGTAGGCGTCCAGGATCAGCTCGGCGTGGTCGTAGTCCTCCTGCGAGGGCGAGAACACCTCGTTGGCGGCCTCCACCTGGCCCGGGTGCAGCACCCACTTGCCGTCGAAGCCCAGCGCTGCCGCGCGCCCGGCGACCTCCTTGTAGCCGTCCACGTTCCTGATCTGCAGGTACGGGCCGTCGATGGCCTGCAGATCGTGGGCGCGGGCTGCCATCAGGATGCGCATGAGGATGTAGTGGTAGGCGTCCGCCGGGTAGCCGGGCGGCTGCTCGCCGACCACGAGGGACTTCATGTTGATGGAGGCCATGAAGTCGGCCGGGCCGAAGATGATCGTCTCCAGGCGCGGCGACGCGGCGGCGATGTCGTCGACGTTGACCAGGCCCTTGGCGTTCTCGATCTGCGCCTCGATGCCGATGCGCCCGACCTCGAAGCCCATGGTCTTCTCGATCTGCGTCAGCAGCAGGTCCAGCGCGACGATCTGCTGGGCGTCCTGCACCTTCGGCAGCATGATGCAGTCGAGGTTGGGGCCGGCGCCCTCGACGACCGTGATCACGTCGCGGTACGTCCAGTGCGTGGTCCAGTCGTTGACCCGGACGACCCTGGTCTTGCCCGTCCAGTCGCCGTTGTTCAGCGCGTCGACGACGGTGTGCCGGGCGCCTTCCTTGGCCAGCGGCGCGCAGGCGTCCTCCAGGTCGAGGAAGACCTGGTCGGCGGGCAGGCCCTGGGCCTTCTCCAGGAAGCGCGGGTTGCTGCCGGGCACGGCGAGGCAGGAGCGCCGCGGGCGCAGCCGGTTGACAGGGGCCGGCGCGGGGGTGGTCATGCGGAGACCTCCAGAGGGTCGAGCTGGTTCGCTTTGCGGATCTCGTCGACGATACGGCCGATGATCTCCGTGATCCCGAAGTCCTTCGGGGTGAATACGGCCGCGACCCCGGCCGCCCGCAGGGCGGCGGCGTCGGCGGAGGGGATGATGCCACCGACGATGACGGGCACGTCGTCCGCCCCCGTGCGGCGCAGCCGGGCCAGTACGTCCGGTACGAGCTCGGCGTGCGAGCCCGAGAGGATCGACAGGCCCACGCAGTGGACGTCCTCGGCCACGGCGGCCGAGACGATCTGTTCCGGGGTGAGCCGGATGCCCTGGTAGACCACCTCGAAGCCGGCGTCGCGGGCCCGTACGGCGATCTGTTCGGCGCCGTTGGAGTGTCCGTCGAGGCCGGGCTTGCCGACCAGCAGCCGCAGCTTGCCGCTGCGCAGCTCCTCGGCGGTGCGGGCGACCTTCGCGCGGACGGTCGCCATCGGGGTACCCGCCTCGGCGGTCACGGCCACCGGGGCGCTGCTGACGCCCGTCGGGGCGCGGAACTCGCCGAAGACGTCGCGCAGGGCCCAGGACCACTCGCCGGTCGTGACGCCCGCGCGCACGCACTCCAGCGTGGCGGCCATCAGATTGTCGGAGCCCGCCGCGGCCTTCTTCAGGGCGGAGAGCGACTCCTGGGCGCGGCCCTCGTCGCGGTCGTCGCGCCAGGAGTGCAGGGCCGCCACGACGCGGGCCTCGTTGGCGGGGTCGACGGTCATGATGGCCGTGTCGAGGTCCGCGGTCAGCGGGTTGGGCTCGGTGGACTCGTAGCAGTTGACGCCGACGATCTTCTCCTCGCCGGCCTCGATGCGGGCCCGGCGCTCGGCGTGCGAGGAGACCAGCTGCGACTTGAGGTAGCCGGACTCGACGGCCGCCATCGCCCCGCCCATGGCCTGGATGCGCTCGATCTCCTCCAGGCACTCGGTGACCAGGGCGGCGACCTTGGCCTCGATGACGTGCGATCCGGCGAAGATGTCGTCGTACTCCAGCAGGTCGCTCTCGTGCGCGAGGACCTGCTGGATGCGCAGCGACCACTGCTGGTCCCAGGGCCGGGGCAGGCCCAGGGCCTCGTTCCAGGCGGGCAGCTGCACGGCGCGGGCGCGGGCGTCCTTGGAGAGGGTGACGGCGAGCATCTCCAGCACGATGCGCTGGACGTTGTTCTCCGGCTGGGCCTCGGTCAGGCCGAGCGAGTTGACCTGGACGCCGTAGCGGAAGCGGCGCTGCTTGGGGTTCTCGATGCCGTAACGCTCGCGGGTGATGTGGTCCCAGATGCGGCCGAAGGCGCGCATCTTGCACATCTCCTCGATGAAGCGGACGCCCGCGTTCACGAAGAAGGAGATGCGGGCGACGACGTCGCCGAAGCGCTCGGCCGGGACCTGGCCGGAGTCGCGGACCGCGTCGAGCACGGCGATGGCCGTGGACATCGCGTACGAGATCTCCTGGACGGGGGTGGCCCCGGCCTCCTGCAGGTGATAGCTGCAGATGTTGATCGGGTTCCACTTGGGGATGTGGTTCACCGTGTAGGTGATCATGTCGGTGGTCAGCCGCAGGCTGGGGCCCGGCGGGAAGACGTGCGTCCCGCGCGAGAGGTACTCCTTGACGATGTCGTTCTGCGTCGTCCCCTGCAGCCTGGTGACGTCGGCGCCCTGCTCCTCCGCGACCACCTGGTACATCGCCAGCAGCCACATCGCGGTGGCGTTGATGGTCATGGAGGTGTTCATCTGCTCCAGCGGGATGTCCTGGAACAGCCGCCGCATGTCACCGAGATGGGCGACCGGGACCCCGACCCGCCCGACCTCGCCGCGGGCGAGGATGTGGTCGGGGTCGTAGCCGGTCTGCGTCGGGAGGTCGAACGCGACCGAGAGGCCGGTCTGGCCCTTGGCGAGGTTGCGCCGGTACAGCTCGTTGGACGCCTCGGCCGTGGAGTGCCCGGCGTAGGTCCGCATCAGCCACGGACGATCCTTCTGACGCTCAGTCATCGCAGGTTTCTCACACGTTCCTGAAGCGGTTGATGGCCTCGATGTGCTGCGCGCGCATCTCCTCGTCGCGCACGCCCATGCCCTCCTCCGGCGCCAGGCACAGCACGCCGACCTTGCCCTGGTGGAGGTTGCGGTGCACGTCGTAGGCCGCCTGGCCGGTGTCGGCCAGGGCGTAGGTCTTCGACAGCGTGGGGTGGATCTTCCCCTTGGCGATGAGGCGGTTGGCCTCCCACGCCTCGCGGTAGTTGGCGAAGTGCGAACCGACGATCCGCTTCAGCGACATCCACAGATAGCGGTTGTCGTACTGGTGGTTGTAGCCCGAGGTCGAGGCGCAGGTGACGATGGTGCCGCCCTTGCGGGTGACGTACACCGAGGCGCCGAAGGTCTCGCGGCCCGGGTGCTCGAAGACGATGTCGACGTCCTCGCCGCCGGTCAGTTCGCGGATGCGCTTGCCGAACCGCTTCCATTCGCGCGGGTCCTGCTCGTGCTCGTCCTTCCAGAAGCGGTAGCCCTCGGCGCTGCGGTCGATGATCGCCGTCGCGCCCATCCGCCGGCAGATCTCCGCCTTCTGCTCGCTGGAGACCACACAGATCGGGTTCGCCCCGCCGGCGAGCGCGAACTGGGTGGCGTACGAGCCGAGTCCGCCGCTCGCGCCCCAGATCAGGACGTTGTCGCCCTGCTTCATCCCGGCGCCGTTGCGGGAGACAAGCTGGCGGTAGGCGGTGGAGTTGACCAGGCCGGGCGCCGCGGCCTCCTCCCAGCTGAGGTGGGCCGGCTTGGGCATGAGCTGGTTGGACTTCACCAGCGCGATCTCGGCCAGGCCGCCGAAGTTGGTCTCGAAGCCCCAGATGCGCTGCTCGGGGTCGAGCATCGTGTCGTCGTGGCCGTCGGCCGACTCCAGCTCCACCGACAGGCAGTGTGCGACGACCTCGTCGCCGGGCCGCCAGGCGTTGACGCCGGGTCCGGTGCGCAGCACGACGCCCGCCAGGTCGGAGCCGATGACGTGGTACGGCAGGTCGTGCCGCTTGCCGAGCGGGGAGAGCTTGCCGTAGCGCTCCAGGAAGGCGAAGGTCGACACGGGCTCGAAGATGGAGGTCCACACCGAGTTGTAGTTCACCGAGCTGGCCATGACGGCCACGAGGGCTTCGCCGGGGCCCAGTTCGGGCACCGGCACCTCCTCGAGGTGCAGCGACTTGCGCGGGTCCTTCTCCCGGGTGGGGAGTCCGGCGAACATCTCCGCCTCGTCCTTGTGCACGGTCACCGCGCGGTAGGACTCGGGAAGGGGCAGCGCGGCGAAGTCCTCGGCGCTGGTGTCGGGCGCGAGTATCGCGTCCAGGATCTGGTTCACGGTTTGCCTCCGGCGAAGCACGTGTGGAACGGGCTTGAGGGAACGTCGGGGGTGGTGCAGAGGCGGTGCCGTCGGTTCGGCGATGGTGCTCGGCTGCGCGGGTGAGCGCGGTGGGGCCTGGTGACGCAGGCATCCGGGCGCACGGCGTACGGGGTACGTAGTGGGGACAGCCGGCACACGACGGTTGTGTCTGCGTGCCGGCCGCCCGGACACCCACAAGGTATGGCACCGCGTGCCATGCGACAAGACACTGGGTGCCAACAATTTCTCTCAGATGTCATCCGGAGGGCACGTATGAGCAACAACGGCCGCCCCGATGGGGCGGCCGTTGAGGGACTGCTATTCGTTGATATCCGCTTATGTCTTAGTTTTTCTTGAGCGCCTTCTCGATGGCGCGCATGACATCGCCCAGCGGTGCGTCCGTACGGGCCACCGCCACCAGCACCTCGTCCTCGGTCCGCACCGACGCCGCGGGCGCGTCCGCCGCGCCGGAGCGCCCCGCCCCGATGCCCGTGCCGAAGGTCTCGCGCACGATGGCGAAGGCGTGGTCGAGCTGGGCCTCCACGTCCCCCTCGCCGCCGCTGCGCAGCCAGCGGCGCAGGACGTGGTTGTGCGCGGTGACGACCGCGGAGGCGGCGACCTCGGCCAGCAACGGGTCGTCGTCGCCCACGTGATGGGCGCTCTCGTCGAAGTGGCCCAGCAGATAGCGGGTGAACAGCCGCTCGTAGCGGGCGACCGAGGCGATCTCGCGCTCGCGCAGGGCGGGCACCTCGCGGGTCAGCCGGTAGCGCTCGACGGAGACGGCCGGGGAGGCCGCGTACATCCGCATGACCTCCTTGATCCCCCGGCAGACGGTGTCCAGCGGGTTCTCGTGCGGAGGGGCGGCGTCCAGGACGCCCGCGGCACGGACGAGCGTGTCGTCGTGATCGGGGAAGATCGCCTCTTCCTTGGAGCGGAAGTGGCGGAAGAACGTCCGCCGGGCGACCCCGGCCGCCGCGGCGATCTCGTCGACGGTCGTCGCCTCGTAGCCCTTGCGTGCGAACAACTCCATCGCCGCCGCGGCCAGTTTGCGGCGCATCGTGAGCCGCTGGGCGGCGGCGCGGCGGGATCCGGCGCTCCCGGGGACGTTCTCGTGCGGGTCCTGGACGGCCTTCGGGCCCTTGACTCCCCTGGACTCGGTGGCGGCCCCGCGCGGTGCGCGGGCGGACTTGGCGGGCTGGGACATGTGGGGAACGTAACACGCGTCCGTATGGGTGTGCCGGGGCGGACTTCCCGACGGTTCGAGCAGTCCGCCCCACCCCACCGCTTGATCGAGCACGGCCCGGTCAGGCCTTCGCGTACTCACGGAAGCCGCGGCCCGTCTTGCGGCCCAGGCAGCCCGCCGCCACCAGGTGCTCCAGCAGCGGAGCCGGCGCGAGGCCCGGATCGCGGAACTCGCGGTGCAGCACCTTCTCGATGGCCAGGGACACGTCCAGGCCGACGACGTCGAGGAGCTCGAAGGGGCCCATCGGATAGCCGCCGCCCAGCTTCATCGCCGCGTCGATCTCGTCCAGGGAGGCGTAGTGCTCCTCGACCATCTTGATCGCGTTGTTGAGGTAGGGGAACAGCAGGGCGTTGACGATGAAACCGGCCCGGTCCCCGCAGTCCACCGGGTGCTTGCGCACCTTCGCGCACACCGCGCGCACGGTGGCGTGCGCGTCGTCGGCGGTCAGCACCGTACGGACCACCTCGACCAGCTTCATCGCCGGCGCCGGGTTGAAGAAGTGCATGCCGACGACGTCCTGCGGGCGCGAGGTGGCGCGGGCGCAGGCCACGACCGGCAGCGAGGAGGTGGTGGTGGCCAGCACCGCGCCCGGCCTGCACACCTTGTCGAGCGTGGCGAACAGCTGCCGCTTGACCTCCAGGTCCTCCGCCACCGCCTCGACGGCCAGGCCCACCTCCGCGAACGCGTCCAGCGAGCCGGCCGGGGTCACCGCCGCCAGGGCCTCCGCGGCCTGCCCGGCCGACAGCCTGCCCTTGTCCACCGCACGCGCCAGGGACTTCGCGATCCGCGCCTTGGCCGCCTCCGCCTTCTCCTGCGAGCGCGCCGCGAGCACCACCGCGTAGCCGGCCTTCGCGAAGACCTCGGCGATCCCGCTCGCCATCGTCCCCGAGCCCGCGACCCCCACGGACCGCACCTCGCGGACACCCGCCTCCCGCGCCGCGGGTGCCGGGGTGTGCGTGTCCGGCACGACGACGGCGGAGCCCGCCGCCTCGTACGTGTAGAAGCCGCGCCCCGCCTTGCGCCCCGTCAGCCCGGCCGCGGCCAGCTGGCCCAGGACGGGCGCGGGAGCGTGCAGCCGGTCGTGCGAAGCGGCGTACATCGCCTCCAGGACCGTGCGGGCGGTGTCGATGCCGATCAGGTCCAGCAGGGCGAGCGGGCCCATCGGCAGCCCGCAGCCCAGGCGCATCGCTGCGTCGATGTCCTCGCGGGTGGCGTAGCGGGACTCGTACATCGCGGCGGCCTGGTTGAGGTAGCCGAACAGCAGCCCGTCGGCGACGAACCCGGGCCGGTCGCCCACCGCCACCGGCTCCTTGCCGAGCTCGCGCGCCAGGGCGGTGACCGCGGCGACCGCGCCCGGCGCCGTCAGCACCGAGGAGACGACCTCCACCAGCTTCATCGCCGGCGCGGGGTTGAAGAAGTGCAGGCCCAGCACGCGCTCGGGGCGCGCCGAGTCCGCGGCCAGCCGGGTCACCGACAGCGCGTTGGTGCCGGTCGCCAGGATGGCCGTGGGGCGGACGACGGCGTCGAGGGCGGTGAACACCTCGTGCTTGAGCTCGTAGTGCTCGGGCACGACCTCGATCACCAGATCGGCGTCGGCGGCGGCCTCCAGCTCGCGCGCGGTGCGGAAGCGGGCGAGCGCGGCCCGGCGCTCCGCCTCGGTGATCCGGCCGCGTTCGACCGCGCGGGCGGTGGCGGCCTCCAGCGCGGCACCGGCCCGCAGGGCGGCGGCGTCGCTGATGTCGATGCCGACCACATCACGGCCGGCCAGGGTGAGGACCTCGGCGATCCCGGTGCCCATGGTGCCGAGGCCGATCACGGCTATGGTCCTGAGGGGGGCGGGCGATGCCGAGGAGCTGAGAGGGGACGGCTCAGGGGTGGACGTACGGTCCATCGCGAGACTCCAGGGGATGTTCCCCGTACGCAGGGGAGACGGCGGTTGGCGGCGGCCCCGGCCAGGGGGCGGCGACTGAGAGAATCCGCGGACGGGTAAGGGGCGTCCACGGAGAGGGAGTTGTACGACCGGCAGGCCCTGTCCCGGGGCGGTGCCGTACTCGAAAATGCCGAACCGACGTCATCGCTGTGGCGGCTGCGTCACCAGAACGCCAGAGCGGGAATGCTGCTCTTGCCGGGAGATTAACTCACGGGTAACCAAGAGCGCCAGGGGCGTGCGCGCGACTTACGATGTGGCCCAGGCCACTCGGGGAGGAGAGCGGGAAATGGAAGAGGAATTCCGCGCGCTGCTGAAGCGGGTACGGGCCGAACTGGTCTCCCCGGCCGAATTCGCGGCGCACGACAAACTGATCGCGCTCGTACGGTCCGACAGCCGCGCGGCGCGCGACCGGCTCGCCCAGGTCCTCGTCGCCCCCGAACAACCGCTGTGGGCCCGCGAGATCGCCGCCTTCGCCCTGGGCGCCAAGGGTGACCGGCGCGCCTTCGAGACGCTGATCCTCCTCCTCAACTACCGCGAACCCGTGCGCTGCGCCACCGCCGCCCACGTCCTCGCCCGCCTGCGCGACCCCCGCACCGCCCGCGCCGCGGCCGCGCTCGCCACCAATCCGCTGCGCACCGCCTACGCCCTCTACCCCGTCCGCCTGCTGACCGAGCTGCGCGCCCCCGAGTCCGTGCCGGCCCTGCTGGCCACCCTCGAGCGGCTGCTGGCCGCCCGCGACCACTGCTGGCCGGTCGCCCGCGCCTGCGTCGAGGGCCTGGGCGTGCTGGGCGACCGGCGCGCCGAGGCCACGCTGGTGGCCGCGCGCGAATACGAACGGCTGCGGCCGGCCGCCGTCGTGGCGCTGGCCCGGCTGACCGGCCGCGGCGGCACTCAGGGGCTGCGCAGCGGCTCCAGTACGTAACGCACCTCCGGCACGGCGGCGCCGTCGATGTCGTCCGTCCGCTCGGCGCCGTCGCGACTGCAACCGGCGCGTTCGTAGAAGCGGCGGGCGTGCGCGTTGCCCTTCAGCACCCACAGCACCATGCGCGCGTCCCCGCGCTGCCGTGCGCCCTCGAGCGCCGCCTCCCACAGGGCGCGGCCGACCCCGGTGCCGATCAGGTCGGGCCGCACGTAGACCGCGTACAACTCGGCCGTCCCGGGCGGCTGGTCGGCGTCCCGGCACGGCCCGTGGCAGACCCAGCCCACCACGCCGCCCGCCGCCTCGGCCACCGCGTTCACCGCCGGATCGGCGCCGCTCGCCAGGCGCGCCCGGTGGGCCGCGGCGTTCGCACTCGCGTCCATGGCGTCCAGATGGCGCCGCGGCACCAGGCCGGTGTACGCGTGGCGCCAGCCGGCCACCCGGAGGGCGGCCACGGTCTCGATGTCGGCGTCCGTCATCTCCCGTATGTTCACCATGCGCGGAGGCTAACGCCCGGCGCCCAGGATTTGGGCGGTTGTGACGAGGGTGGTTGGCTTTGCCCGCACACGCACAACGGCAAGCACAGCTTTTATCGTCCCGGAGGACTAGCCATGGGCCAGGTCGAGGCCACCACGGAGCGGATCATCGCGGCGGGCGCGGAGGACGTCTTCGACGCCCTCGCGGACTACAGCGGCACCCGCGCCAAGCTGCTGCCCGAGCACTTCAGCGAGTACGAGGTGCGCGAGGGCGGCGACGGCGAGGGCACGCTGGTGCACTGGAAGCTCCAGGCCACCAGCAAGCGCGTCCGCGACTGCCTGCTGGAGGTCTCCGAGCCGTCCACGGGACAGCTGGTGGAGAAGGACCGCAACTCCACCATGGTCACCACCTGGACCGTCACCCCGGCCGGCGAGGGCAGCTCCAAGGTCGTCGTCACCACCACCTGGACCGGCGCCACCGGCATCGGCGGCTTCTTCGAGCGCGCCTTCGCCCCCAAGGGCCTCGGCCGGATCTACGACGCCGTCCTCGCCCGCCTCGCCGCCGAGACCGAGGGCAAGCCCAGCGCCGCCTGAGCCCCGGGGCAGCCCGGGCCCCCACCGGTCCGGGCTCACCGGTTCGAGTGGTTCTCGCCGTGCCGTACCAGTGCACCGAAACCGCCTCCGACCGGCCGAAAGCCCCTCGTTCGGCGCTCCCACGCAAATCGTCGCGCTTGCTGGCCGTTGTCGCGTAATGCGAGAAATGGGCGGCAGCGCAGGCGCGACGAGGGGAGCGGTACGTGGGCGGGTCCACCTTCGAGACCACCTTGGAGAAGAGCGACAGGACGCTCGACCTGCCCCCGTCCGTACCGGCCCCCAGCGGCCCCCCACCCCCGCCCGGCCCCGCCAGAGTGCGGCTGGTGTTCACCGGGCTGATGCTCACGCTGCTGCTCGCGGCGCTCGACCAGACCATCGTGGCCACCGCCCTGCCGAAGATCGTGGGCGAACTCCACGGCCTGGACCGGATGTCCTGGGCGGTCACCGCCTATCTGCTGACGTCCACGATCGTGCTGCCGCTCTACGGCAAGCTGGGCGACCTCTTCGGCCGCAAGGCCGTCTTCGTCCTCGCGATCGTCGTCTTCGTCGCCGGCTCCGCCCTCGCCGGCTGGTCGCGCACCATGGACCAGCTCATCATCTTCCGCGCGGTCCAGGGAATCGGCGCCGGCGGCCTGCTGATCGGCGTGCAGGCGATCATCGCCGACATCGTCCCGCCCCGCCGGCGCGGCCACTACATGGGCGTCATCAGCGCCGCCTACGGACTCGCCTCCGTCGCCGGCCCCCTGCTCGGCGGGTTCTTCACCGACCACACCGGCTGGCGCTGGTGCTTCTACGTCAACGTCCCCTTCGGCCTCGTCACGCTCGCCGTCGTCGTCCTCGCGCTCGAGCTGCCCCGGCCGCCGCGCCGCGCCCGCTTCGACGTCCTGGGCGCCCTGCTGCTCACGGCCTCCTCCACCTGCCTGGTGCTGCTGACCACCTGGGGCGGGAGCGAGTACGAGTGGACCTCCCGCACCATCCTCGGGCTCGGCGCGGGAGCGGTCGGCACGGCCCTGCTCCTCGCCGTCGTGGAGCACTTCGCCGCAGAACCGATCATCCCACCGCACCTGTTCCGCGACCCGGTCTTCACCGTCACCGCGCTCGTCGGCGCCGTCGTCGGCGTCGCCCTCTTCGGCGCCGCCACCTATCTGCCCACCTTCCTGCAGATGGTCGACGGCGTCGACGCCACCGAGTCCGGAATGCTCATGCTGCCCATGATGGGGGGAATCGCCGCCGCCTCGCTCGTCGCCGGCCACCTCATCAGCCGTACGGGCCATTACAAGCTGCTGCCCATCCTGGGCGGCGCCCTCTCCGCCGAGGGCATGTACCTGCTCTCCCACCTCGACGCCCAGACCGGACGGCTCGTCTACAGCCTCTGGATGGCCATCCTCGGCGTCGGTATCGGCCTCGCGCTGCCCGTCCTCGTCCTCGCGGTGCAGAACTCCGTGCGCCCCGCCGACCTCGGCACCGCCACCAGCGCCCACAACTACTTCCGGCAGATCGGCGGCTCGGTCGGCGCGGCGGTCTTCGGCACGCTCTTCGCCCACCGCCTCACCACCGCCCTGGCCGCCGAACTGCCGCCCCGCGCCGGCCTGCCCGCCCCCGACTCCATCACCCCGCAGCTGGTGCACGCCCTGCCCGCCCCGCTGCGGGACGGATACGTCCGGGCCTACGCGGAGGCCATGCCACGGATCTTCCTCTACCTCGTACCGGTGCTCATCGTGGGCTTTGTGCTCGCCTTCCTGCTGAAAGAGAAACCACTGGTGTCCCACAACGCCCCCGAAGCCGCCATTCCGTCCGCGCGCACCGTCCCGCCGGCCGATCCGGCGCCCTTCGTCGCGGGCATCCCCGTGACCGGCGCCGTCCAGCACCACGACGGCACCACCGTCCCGCGCGCCGCCCTCACCCTCATCGACGTCCAGGGCCGCCAGATCGGCCGGGGCGCGAGCGGCGAGGACGGGCGGTACGCCATCAGCACCCCCGGCACCGGCTCGTACGTCCTGATCGCCGCCGCCGGAGGGCACCAGCCGCAGGCCGTCACCGTCACCGTCGGCGAGCGGCCCGTCGAGCTCGACGTCGTCCTCGGCGGCGCCGGACGGCTGGCCGGCACCGTCCGCACCGCCGACGGCACCCCCGTCCGCGAGGCCCTGGTCACCCTGACCAACGTGCACGGCGAGGTCGTCGCCTCCACCCGCACCGGCCCCGAAGGCGGCTACGTCATCGACGAGTTGATCGCCGGCGAGTACACCCTCGCCTCCAGCGCCCCCGCCTTCCGCCCGGCCGCCCTGCCGGTCACCGTCCAGTCCGCCCGCGAGACCCGCCAGGACGTCGAGCTCGCCGGCGGCGCGGTCCTGCGCGGCACGGTGCGCGCCGGCGGCGGCCGGCCCGTGGAGGACGCCCGCGTCAGCCTCCTGGACGCCGCCGGCAACGTCGTGGACTCCACCATCACCGGCGCCGACGGGGCGTTCCGCTTCGTGGACCTCTCGGCGGGCGAGTACACCGTCGTCGCCGCCGGCTACCCGCCCGTCGCCACCGTCCTGCAGGTCGCCGGCGGCGGAAGGACCGAACGGGACCTGCAGTTGGGCCATGCGGACCATTGACCTCCAGGGCCGTCCGGGCACGGTGGGCGGCCCGGCACCCCGGTGCACGACATATTCCGTTATTGGCCCGCGCCCGGTCCCGCGTGGCCTCTACGGTGGTAGGCGGTGGGGAGATCTTGCGTACGCGTGCGAAGGAGCAACCGCCCATGGACCGTGGCACGTCCGGACCCGTGCCCGCACAGCGGGAAGCCGTCCCGGGGCGCGTCCCCCTCGCGGTGGTGGTGGCGGGCGCCTCCGGGCTCGTCACCCACTGGAGCAGCGGCGCCCGCACGCTCTTCGGAGCCGGGCGGGCGGACGCCGTCGGCAGGCCCCTCGCCGATCTCCTGCCCGTCTACGGGGCGTTACGGGAGCCCGGCGACCCGGACGAACGGGACGCCTACGCCTGCGGACCCGGCACCGGCCTCGGCGCCGAACCGCCCGGCATCCCGGCCGCACCCGGCTACCCCCGGGCCGGACGCGCCCGGGCCGGCGACGACGACGGCACCATCGACATCCTGTGGTGGGCCTACCCCCTGGCCGGCCCCGGCCCGGAGCGGCTGCTCGTCCTGGCCGCCGACGCCACCGCCCTGCCCGGCCTCGAACGGGTCCTTCCGGCCTTCGCCCCGCACACCGCGTTCCCCGACGCCGACGGCCTCGCCCGCCGGCTCCCCGACATCCTGCCCGGCATGGGCCCCGCCGCGAGCGAACGCATCGTCGCCCAGGTCCTCGAACTCGGCTACCCCGCCCTGGAGATCAGCCACCACGAACAGATCCCCGTCACCCACGACTGGGGCGTGCCCGCGTACGTACGGCGGCGCGCCCGGCAGCAGCACACCCGGCCCGCCGGACAGCGGACGGCGGCACCGCAGGCGGCGGGGGAGCCGGCAGAGGAGACCGACCTCGAATACGCCGCCGTGCGCGAACGCCTGGAGTTCCTCAACGAGGTCAGCGGCGGCATCGGCACCTCCCTGGACCTGGAGCGGACCATCCGCGAGGTCACCAGCGCCGCCGTACCCCGCTTCACCGACTTCGCCGGCACCCACCTGCGCGCCGCCGTCCTCGCCGGCGAGGGCTTCCCCGACGGCCCGCCCGACGTCACCACCGTCTGGCACCGCGTCTGGGTCGAGCACAACGACGAGCCCGGCCGCTGGGACGACACCGTGCCCGTCGGCGAGGCCATCGCCTTCCCCGAGCACACGCCGTTCTTCCAGTGCATGGTCTCCGGCGAACCCGTCCTCATCCCGCGCATCGGCGAGGAACTGGCCAACCGCATCTCCGGCCAGTTCGAGAAGCGGGACCTGCGGCCCCTGATCACCGGCCGCTCGATGCTGGTCGTCCCCCTCAAGGCCCGCAATGTCGTCCTCGGCTTCATGGTCCTCATGCGCCGCGACGGCCGCGAGCCCTTCGACGACATGGACCGCACCACCGGCGCCGAACTCGCCGCCCGCGCCGGGCTCGTCCTCGACAACGCCCGCATGTACACCCACCAGGAGAACGTCGCCGACACCCTCCAGGACAGCATGCTGCCGCAGCTCACCCCGCGCACGGCGGGCTGCGACACCGCCACCCGCTACCTCCCCGGCACCCGCCTCGGCCGGGTCGGCGGCGACTGGTTCGACAGCGTCAAGCTCCCCGGCTCCCGCACCGCCCTCGTCGTCGGCGACGTCATGGGCCACGGCCTGCACTCGGCCGCCATGATGGGCCAGCTGCGCACGGCCGTACAGACCATGGCCGCCCTCGACCTGCCGCCCGGACAGCTCCTGCGCAACCTCGACGACCTCGCCCAACGCCTCGGCGAGCACTACCTGGCCACCTGCCTGTACGCCGTCTACGACCCCATCCGCTCGGAGCTGCGCATCGCCAACGCCGGGCACATCCCACCCGTCCTCGTCCGCGCCGAGGACGGCCGCAGCAGCCTGCTGGACCTGCCCACCGGAGCACCCATCGGGGTCGGCGGCGTGCCCTTCGAGGCGACGACGGTACGCGTGGCCCCCGGCGACCGGCTCGTGCTGTGCACCGACGGGCTGGTGGAGGTGCGCGGCCAGGACATCGGCACGGGACTCGCCGCCCTCTGCGAATCCGCGGCCCACCCGGCGGCGTCCATGGACGCCGCCTGCGACACCATCATCCGCGCACTGAACACCGGCGACAGCCGCAAGGACGACGTCGCCCTGCTCATGGCCCGCCTCAACGGCATTCCGCCCGGGCACGTGGCCCAGTGGAGCTTCCCGGCGCAGGCCCACGAGGTGCCCCGGGCCCGGCGGCTGGTCCGCGACCGGCTGGCGGCGTGGGGACTGCGGTCGGCCGCCCCGGTCGCCGAGCAGCTCGTCGGCGAGGTCGTCGGCAACGCCGTGCGCCACGCCGACACCCGGCAGGTGGGGCTGCGCCTGGTCCGCACGGACGTGCTGCTGTGCGAGGTCACCGACGACGACCACACCCTGCCGGGGCTGCTCGACACGGCGGCGGACGAGGAGTACGGACGCGGTCTGCGGGTAGTGGACGCTCTGGCGCGCGAGTGGGGCGCCAGCCATACGGGACGGGGGAAGACGGTGTGGTTCGAGCAGACACTGGTGCGCCCGTGAGCGTGACGGACCGGTACCTGAACGCCTGGGAAGCATTCTGGAGCGAGACCTCCGATGAACAGGGCGACGCGATCTGGGACTCCGACCCCTCCCTGACCGCCGCACCCCACCTGGACCTCCTCGCACCCCACGCGGACCGCACCCTGCCGGTCGTCGACCTCGGCTGCGGCAACGGCACCCAGACCCGCTTCCTGGCCGGCCGCTTCGCGCGCGCGGTCGGGGTGGACCTGTCCCGGGCCGCGGTGGAGCGCGCACGCCGTGCCGACCGGCGGGCGCTGGCGGAGTACGCCCGGCTGGACCTGGTCGACGCGGCCGCGGTCCGCGCCCTGCACGAGCGGCTCGGCGACAGCAACGTCTACCTCCGGGCCGTGATCCACCAGAGCGACGCCCAGGACCGGGCGCCCGTCGCGCGGGCCGTCGCACGGCTCGCCGGCCGGCGGGGGCGGGCCTTCGTGGTCGAGCCGACCCGGGCGGCCGGCGACGTACTGGCCGGCGTCGCCCAGGGCCCGGACGGCCCGCCCGCCAAGCTGCGCCGCGTCCTGACGCACGGTCTGCGGCCCGCCGCCGCCCCCGACGGCGAGGTGTGCGCACTGCTGCGTTCGGCCGGGCTGGAGATCCTCGCCGAGGGGCACACGGAACTGGCCATGACCGCCTTCCACCCGGACGGCCGGCGGATCCTCCTGCCGGCCCAGTGGTTCGTCGCCGGCCGCCTCTGACACCACCGCACTGCTGCCGCGAGCACCCCGCCTGAGATAGAACGGGTGCATGGTGAAGATCCTGATCTCCGCGGACATGGAAGGTGCCACCGGTGTCACCTGGCCCGGTGACGTGCTGCCCGGCGCATCGCAGTGGGAGCGGTGCCGGCACCTGTTCACCTCGGACGTGAACGCGGCGATCGCCGGGTTCTTCGACGGTGGCGCCGATGCCGTCCTCGTCAACGAGGCGCACTGGAGCATGCGCAATCTGCTGCTGGAGCAGCTGGACGAGCGAGCGGAAATGCTCACCGGAAAGCACAAGAGCCTGAGCATGGTCGAGGGGGTTCAGCACGCAGACGTCGACGGCATCGCGTTCGTCGGCTACCACACGGGCGCCGGCACCGAGGGGGTGCTGGCCCACACCTATCTGGCCAACTCCCTCACCGGCGTATGGGTGAGCGGCGCGCGGGCCAGCGAAGGGTTGCTGAACTCCCTGGTCGTCGCCGAATACGGTGTTCCGGTGGTGCTGGTGACCGGTGACGACCGTACGTGCGAGGACGCCAAGGGCTATGCGCCCGAGGCCCGTTCGGTCGCGGTGAAGGACTACGTCTCGCGGTACGCGGCCGTGTGCCGTCCCCCGGCCCGTACGGCCCGGGAGATCAGGGCCGCGGCGAAGGCCGCCACCGCGCTCGCGGTGCGGCACGAGCCGGTGCGCGGCGGGCCGTTCGCCATGGAGCTGGAGTTCGACGCCGAACACCTCGCCGGCGCGGCCACGGCCGTGCCGGGCGTCGAACAGAGCGGCGAGCGCCGGGTCTCCTACACCATGCCGACCATGTACGAGGCAATCCGCTGCTTCAAGGCGGTCACCACCGTCGTGTCCGCGGCGGTGGAGGACCAATATGGCTGATGCGATCAACGGGGGTCACGGGGGGCACGGGGGCGACGGGTCCGGGGGCGTCGACGAACGGGCGCTGGAGGAGGTGGTGCGGTTCACCTCGGACCTGATCAGGATCGACACCACCAACCGGGGCGGCGGCGACGGCCGGGAGCGGCCCGCCGCCGAGTACGTCGCCGAGCGGCTCGCCGAGGCGGGCCTCGAACCGCTCCTGCTGGAGAAGGAGCCCGGGCGCACGAACGTCGTCGCCCGGGTCGCCGGCACCGACCCGGGCGCGGACGCCCTGCTCGTCCACGGCCACCTCGACGTGGTCCCGGCCGATCCCGCCGAATGGAGCGTGCACCCCTTCTCGGGCGAGGTCCGCGACGGCCAGGTGTGGGGCCGGGGCGCGATCGACATGAAGAACATGGACGCGATGGTCCTGGCGACCGTACGGGCCTGGGCCCGTGCCGGGGTGCGCCCGCCCCGCGACGTCGTGCTCGCCTTCACCGCCGACGAGGAGGACAGCGCCGTGCCGGGCGCGGGCTTCCTCGCCGACGAGCACGCCGCCCTGTTCGAGGGCTGCACGGTGGGCATCGGCGAGTCCGGCGCGTACACCTTCCACGCCGACGGAGGGCTGCGGCTGTACCCCGTGGGCGCGGGGGAGCGCGGCTCGGCCTGGGTCAGACTGACCGCGCACGGCACCGCCGGGCACGGCTCGAAGGTCAACCGCCGCAACGCGGTGGTCGCCCTCGCCGCCGCCGTCGCCCGGATCGGGTCGCACCCGTGGCCGGTGCGGCTGACCCCGACCGTACGCGCCGCGCTGCGCTCGATCGCCGCCGCGCACGGCATCGAGACCGACCCGGACGCGCCCGGTCTCGACATGGACGAACTCCTGGGCAAACTGGGCAAGGCGGCCGCGCTGGTGGCCGCCACCGTCCGCAACAGCGCCAACCCCACCATGCTGGACGCCGGGTACAAGATCAATGTCATTCCGGGGGCGGCCGTCGGCTTCGTGGACGGGCGGACCGTGCCGGGCGGGGAGGAGGAGTTCCGCACCACGATGGACATGCTGACCGGCCCCGACGTGGAGTGGGAGGTGTACCACGGGGAGTCCGCGCTGCAGGCCCCGGTCGACGTCCCGGTGTTCGCGCGCATGCGCGCGGCGCTGGAGCGCTTCGACCCGGAGGGACAGGTGGTGCCGTTCTGCATGTCCGGCGGTACGGACGCCAAGCAGTTCTCCCGCCTGGGCATCGCCGGCTACGGCTTCTCACCGCTCAAGTTGCCCGTGGGCTTCGACTACCAGGCGCTCTTCCACGGTGTCGACGAGAGGGTGCCCGTCGAGGCGCTGCACTTCGGTGTCCGCGTGCTCGATCATTTCCTGATGGACCGTTTTGAGGAGGCGTAGCAATCATGGTGTCCACGGCGCCCTACGGAGCCTGGCAGTCCCCCATCGGCGCGGAGCTCGCCGCGGCGCACGACGGCAGACCGGACTACGTGGGCACGGTCGGTGACGAGGTGTGGTGGGTCGCGCCGCGCCCGGCGGAGGACGGCCGCTCGACCCTGGTCCGGCGGCTGCCCGACGGACGGGAGGTGGAGGCGCTGCCCGCGCCGTGGAACGTCCGCACCCGGGTGCTGGAGTACGGGGGCGTCCCCTGGACGGCCGTCCCCCGGTCCTCCGGCGGGCCGCTGGTGGTCTTCGCGCACTTCGCGGACCAGCGGCTGTACGCGTGGGAGCCGGACGACCCGGCGGGCGGCGCGCCCAGGCCGCTGACCCCGGTGTCGCAGGTGGGCGGCGGGCTGCGCTGGGCCGACCCGGTGCTGCGGGCGGACGGCGGGGAAGTGTGGTGCGTGCTGGAGGAGTTCACCGGCGAGGGGCCGTACGACGTGCGGCGGGTGATCGCGGCGGTGCCGCTGGACGGCTCCGCCGCCGGGGACCGAGCGGCCGTGCGCGAGCTGAGCGACGACGGCCACCGCTTCGTCACCGGGCCCCGGCTCTCCCCGGACGGCCGGCGCGCGGCGTGGCTCGCCTGGGACCACCCGCGCATGCCCTGGGACGGCTCGGAGCTCAAGCTCGCCGACGTCACGGCCGGCGGGGACGGGCCGCGCTTCTCGGGCGCCCGGACCGTCATGGGTGGTGCCGGGGAGGCCGTGGCGCAGGTGGAGTGGGCGCCGGACGGCAGACTGCTGGCCGTCACCGACCGCACCGGGTGGTGGAATCTGCACCGTCTCGACCCGGAGACCGGCGAGAGCGTCAATCTCTGTCGCCGCGAGGAGGAGTTCGCGGGGCCGCTGTGGAAGGTGGGGCAGCGCTGGTTCGTTCCGCTGGCCGCCGGGCCGATCGCCGTCGTGCACGGCCGCGGCGCCCAGACGCTGGGGATACTCGACCCCGAGACCGGGGAGTTGGTGGACGCCGCGGGGCCGTGGACGGAGTGGGCCGCGACGCTGGCGGCCGGCGACAGCCGCGTCATCGGTGTGGCGGCGAGCCCGCGCACCGCCTTCGAGGTGGTCGAGCTCGACACCCGCACCGGCAGGGCCCGGGCGATCGGCGCCCGGCACACGGACGCGGTCGACCCGGCCTACTACCCCGAGCCGCTCATCCGCACCTTCACCGGACCGGACGGACGGGAGGTGCACGCCCACATCTATCCGCCGCACAGCCCCGACCACACGGCGCCCGCCGACGAGCTGCCGCCGTTCGTGGTGTGGGCCCACGGCGGCCCCACCAGCCGCTCGCCGCTGGTGCTGGACCTGGAGATCGCCTACTTCACCTCGCGCGGCATAGGCGTGGCCCAGGTCAACTACGGCGGCTCCACCGGCTACGGGCGCGAGTACCGCGACCGGCTGGCGGGGCGGTGGGGGATCGTGGACGTGGAGGACTGCGCGGCCGTCGCCGAGGCCCTCGCCGACGAGGGCAGTGCCGACCGGCACCGGCTGGCGATCCGGGGCGGCAGCGCGGGCGGCTGGACCACGGCGGCCTCGCTGGTCTCCACGGGGCTGTACGCCTGCGGGGCCATCAGCTTCCCGGTGATGGACCTCATGTCCTGGGCCGACGGGGGCACGCACGACTTCGAGTCGCGCTATCTGGAGACGCTCATCGGGCCGTTCGCGGAGTTCCCCGACCGCTACCGCGACCGGTCCCCGCTCAGCCGGGTGGACCGGGTCACCGCGGCCTTCCTGCTGTTGCAGGGCCTGGAGGATCCGGTGTGCCCGGCGGCGCAGAGCGAGCGGTTCGTGACGGCGATGGCCGGGCGGGGCGTGCCGCACGCCTACCTCGCCTTCGAGGGCGAGGGCCATGGCTTCCGGCGGGCCTCGACCGTGGTCCGCGCGCTGGAGGCGGAGCTGTCCCTCTACGCCCAGACCTTCGGCATGGCGGTGCCGGGCGTCCCCGTCCTCGAACTCGTCAAATGACCGTCAGCTGACGGCGGCCGCCGCCGTGACGGGCGCCCCGGCGGCGCCCGTGCGGGCGGCGGGGACGACGACGGGGGAGCCGTCGCCGGGGGCGGCCAGGACGTCGGCCTCGATCCCGTACAGCTCGCGGACGAGGGTGGCGTCGACGACCTCGCGGGAGGGGCCGTGCGCGACGATCCGGCCGTCGCGCATGGCGACGATGGTGTCGGCGTAGCGGGCCGCGCTCGCCAGGTCGTGCAGCACCATCACCACGGTGCGGCCGGCGGCGGCGACCTCGCGGACGAGCTCGAGGACGTCCACGGCGTGCCCGAGGTCCAGGGCGCTGGTCGGCTCGTCCAGCAGCACGATGGGCGTCTCCTGGGCCAGGACCATGGCCAGCCAGCAGCGTTGGCGCTGACCGCCGGAGAGCTGGTCGAGGCGGCGCGAGGCCAGGGCGGCGGTGCCGGTGGCCTCCAGCGCCTCCCGGACGGCCCGCTCGTCCTCGCGCGACCACTGGCGGAAGAGGCCCTGGTGCGGGTGGCGGCCGTAGCGGACGAGCCCGGCGACGGTCACGGCCTCGGGCGCCTGCGGCGACTGGGGGAGCAGGGCGATGCGGTGCGCCGCCTTGCGGGGGGTGAGCGCCCAGATGTCGGCGTCACCGATGCGGACCGTGCCGGAGTCGGGCTGGTGCAGGCGCGCGATGGAGCGCAACAGGGTGGACTTGCCACAGCCGTTGGGCCCCACGACGGCGACGACCTGTCCCTCCGGGACGGTCAGGTCCACGCCGTGCACGACCGGGTGGCCGGGATATCCGGCGGTGAGCTGTTCGACGACGAGTCGCATGAGGTTAGCCTAACCTAATGGTTGCCTTCTGTTTCTCCCCCGGTTTTCCCCGTCCCCTTGGATTCTGACGCGCCGGGATGTCATGGCCTCGCACGTCAATTCCCTTCGAGCGGGTCTGTCATGTAAGGTAAGGCTTACCTTAATTCAAATGGAATGGGGGAAACCGCCGTGGAGCAGTCCGAACTCGCCGGCCGTATCGCGCTGGTCACCGGCGCCGGTCAAGGCATAGGCGAGGCCGTGACCCGCGCCCTGGTCGCAAAAGGGGCGCGTGTCGCGGCCCTCGATTCGACGCCGGACGGCATCAAGGAGCTCGAAGCGGAATACGGCGCCGGCTCGGTGACCGCGTACACCGCCGACGTCTCCGACAGCCATGCCGTCGAAGCCGTCGTCGACGAGGTGGAGCGCACACTCGGTCCGCTCGGCATCCTCGTCAACGTCGCCGGAGTGCTGCGCACTTCGCCCGTCGTCGAGATCACCGACGAGGACTGGCAGCGGACCTTCGCCGTCAACTCCACGGGCGTCTTCAACACCTCCCGCGCCGCGGCCCGCCGCATGGGCGAGCGCCGCAGCGGATGCATCGTCACCGTCGGCTCCAACGCGGCCGGAGTGCCGCGCACGAGCATGGCCGCGTACGCCGCCTCCAAGGCGGCCGCCACCATGTTCACCAAGTGCCTCGGGCTCGAGCTGGCCCGCAGCGGCGTCCGCTGCAACGTCGTCTCGCCCGGCTCCACCGACACCGCGATGCAGCGCCAGCTGTGGACCGGCGACCAGGTCCCGGACCGCGTCATCGACGGCGACCCCGCCTCGTACCGCGTCGGCATCCCCCTCGGCCGCATCGCCGACCCCTCGGACGTGGCCGAAGCGGTCCTCTTCCTGGTCTCGGACCGCGCCCGCCACATCACCATGCACGACCTCTACGTCGACGGCGGCGCCACGCTGCGGGCCTGACGGCGCGCGATTGACCGGACCGGCCGAACCCGGCCGGTCGCCGGGCGTGCCGCCGGACGGCCCTTCGGGCCGCCGGAACGGGGGCGGATACTGCACCGCCCCGGCGGCCTTGCGGGCCCTTCGGCCCGATTCCGGGGCACCTGCCCGGCGTCCAGTCACCACCAGGGCGGCCGCCCCCTCGCGGGGGCCGGTCGTCCGACCCGCCGTCAGACGGCCGGGCCTCCGGGCCCGGGCCGCCGGCCGGCGGCGCAGCGCCACCAGGGCGTTCGGCCCCTCGCGGAGCCGGAGACCCGACCCGCCGTCAGGCGGCAGGCCGGCCGGGCCCTTTCGGGCCCGGCGCTCGTCCGCCCGGCGGTGCCAGTGCCACCAGGGCGTGCGGCCCCTCGTCAGGGGCCGGGCGTCCGACCCCCCGCCGTCGTGGCGGGATCGCCCAGGGCGGCAGTGCCCCACCGGGTCCGTCCGTCCCTACCGCCCTCGTGGCGGGAGGCGGGGTGCCCGAACCGGGGCGGTCCGTCATTACTTCACAGCCTTGCCCGGTGCGATCCACCGGGGGAACGGAGCAGCAGGTGACCACGGTTCACCACGTCGCCGGCCGGCCGAGCGAGCCCGCCGCCCGCCCGGACGGGCGGTCCGGCACCCGGCCCGAGGGGCGGGCCGCAGCCGTCGGCGCGGCGACCTCGCTGCTCGACGCCTACGAACCCGGCCGCGCCCGTTTCTTCGCCTCCCCCACCCGCACCCTCCTCGCCCACGGCACCCGGGCCGAAGTACCGCACGGCGACGCCCCGCTGGCCCGGCGCGTGGCCGACACCCTCGACGCGCAGCTGCTCGCCGGCAACCCCGCGCCGCTCGTCGTCGGCGTCGTCCCCTTCGACCACACCGCCCCCGCCGCGCTCGCCGTGCCCGAGGCCGTCCGCTGGGCGCCGCCGCTGGCCGAGGACCCGCTCATCGCGCTGCCCGCCGCCGAGCCCGCCGCGGCCGACTGGGACGTCCGGCCCGTGCCCGAGCCCGCCGGCTACGGCGACGCCGTCGCCGAGGCCGTACGCCGCATGAAGCGCGGCGACTTCAGCAAGGTCGTCCTCGCCCGCACCCTGGAGCTGCGCTCCTCCCGCGACCTCGACCTGCCGGGACTGCTCCAGCGCCTGGCCCGCCGCGACCCGTCCGGCTACACCTTCGCCCTGCCCTCCGGCCCCGGCCGCACCCTCCTCGGCGCCAGCCCCGAACTGCTGGTCTCCAGACGCGGCGGGCGCCTCGTCGCCAACCCGCTCGCCGGCTCCACGCCCCGCAGCGCCGACCTCGCCGAGGACGTACGCCGGGCGGCCGCGCTCCTGGAGTCCGCGAAGGACCTGCACGAGCACGCCGTCGTCGTGGACGCCGTCCGCGAGGCCCTCGCCCCCTACTGCCGCACCCTCGACGTGCCCGCGCGCCCCACGCTCGTACGGACCGCCACCATGTGGCACCTGTCCACGACCGTCACCGGCGAACCGGCCGACCCCGCCGTCTCCGCCCTGGAGCTGGCGTGCGCCCTGCACCCCACCCCGGCCGTGTGCGGCACCCCCACCGCCACCGCCCGCGAGGTCATCGGCGAACTCGAACCCTTCGACCGGGGCGCCTACACCGGCATGGTGGGATGGGGAGATGCCGGCGGCGACGGCGAATGGGTCGTCACCATCCGCTGCGCCGAGGCCGAGGAGCGCACGCTGCGCCTCTTCGCGGGCGCCGGCGTCGTCGAGCAGTCCTCGCCGGAGGCCGAGACCGCCGAGACCGGCGCCAAGTTCCAGACGTTCCTGCAGGCAGTGGGGGTAGACCAGTGACCGTGCCGACCATCGACGCGCCGGGGTACCCGGCCGAGTTCGCCGAGCGCTACCGCGCCATGGGCTACTGGCGTGGAGAAACGTTTGGGCAGATGCTGCGCGACCGCGCCGAGAAGCACCCGGACCGGGTGGCGGTCGTGGACCCCTCGGGCGAGGGCCGCCGCTGGACCTACGGCGAGCTCGACGAGCGCGCCGACCGGCTGGCCGCCGGCCTGCTCGCGCGGGGCATCGGCAAGGGCGACCGCGTCGTCGTCCAGCTGCCGAACGTCGCCGAGTTCTTCGAGGTGATCTTCGCCCTCTTCCGCATCGGCGCCCTCCCCGTCTTCGCGCTGCCCGCGCACCGCGAGACCGAGATCCGCCACTTCTGCTCCTTCAGCGAGGCCGCCGCCTACGTCATCGCCGACGTCGCCGAGGGCTACGACTACCGGGAGCTGGCGACGAAGGTGCGGGCCGAGGTGCCCACCCTCGGGCACGTCTTCGTGGTCGGCGAGCCCGGCGAGCACACCGCCCTGGCCGACGTCCCCACCGAGCCCGTCGTGATCGAGGACGCCCCCGAACCCCACGAGCTGGCGTTCCTGCAGCTCTCCGGCGGTTCCACCGGCGTGCCCAAGCTCATCCCGCGCACCCACGACGACTACATCTACTCGCTGTGGGGCTCCAACGAGATATGCGGCGTGGACGAGAACAGCGTCTACCTCTGCGCGCTGCCCGCCGCCCACAACTTCCCCCTCAGCTCGCCCGGCACGCTCGGCGCCCTCTACGCCGGCGCCCGCGTCGTCCTGGCCCCGCGCCCGAGCCCGGACGTCGCCTTCCCGCTCATCGCGCGCGAGGGCGTCACCATCACCGGCCTCGTACCGCCGCTGGCCCTGGTGTGGACCGAGGCCGCGGCGGCCGGCGAGCACGACCTCTCCAGCCTCGACGTCCTCCTCGTGGGCGGCGCGAAGTTCAGCGAGGAGGCCGCCCGCCGCGTGCGCCCGGCGCTCGGCTGCACCCTGCAGCAGGTCTTCGGCATGGCGGAGGGCCTGGTGAACTACACCCGGCTCGACGACCCCGAGGAGACCATCGTCACCACCCAGGGCCGCCCCATCTCGCCCGACGACGAGGTCCGCGTCGTGGACGACGAGGACAACGACCTGCCCGTCGGCGCGACCGGACACCTCCTCACCCGCGGCCCGTACACCATCCGCGGCTACTGGCGGGCGCCCGAGCACAACGCCGCGTCCTTCACCGCCGACGGCTTCTACCGCACCGGCGACATCGTCCGGCTCACCGAGAGCGGCCACCTCGTCGTCGAGGGCCGGGCGAAGGACCAGATCAACCGCGGCGGCGAGAAGGTCGCGGCCGAGGAGATCGAGAACCACATCCTCGCCCACCCCGCCGTCCACGACGTCGCCGTGGTCTCCATGCCCGACGACTACCTGGGCGAGCGCACCTGCGCGTACGTCGTGCTGCGCGAGGGCGCGGAGCCGGTGAAGTCCATCGCGGTCAAGAAGTTCGTCCGCGAGCGCGGCCTCGCCGCCTTCAAGGTCCCCGACCGCGTGGAGTTCGTCGACGCCTTCCCGCAGACCGGCATCGGCAAGGTCTCCAAGAAGGACCTCCGCGCGGCCATAGCCGCCCGGCTCCGCGACACCGCCGCCGCCCCACAGCACTGAGAAAGGCCCCACACCACCATGGCGCTCCCTGCCATCGCCCCCTACCCCATGCCCACCGAGGCCGACCTGCCGGCCAACAAGGTGGACTGGACCGTCGACCCGGACCGCGCGGTCCTGCTCGTGCACGACCTGCAGAACTACTTCATGGACGCCTTCACCGCCGGCGCCTCGCCCGTCACCGAACTGCTGGCGAACATCGGGCAGCTGAAGAAGGACTGCGCACGGCTGGGCGTCCCGGTCGTCTACTCCGCCCAGCCCGGCGGCCAGAGCGCCGCCGAGCGCGGCCTGCAGCAGGACTTCTGGGGCCCCGGCCTGCCCGACGACGCCCGCGCCAAGGCCATCGCGGAGGCGGTCGCCCCCGATGAGGGCGACACCGTCCTCACCAAGTGGAAGTACAGCGCGTTCGTCCGCACCGACCTCGCCGAGCGCATGGCGGCACAGGGCCGCGACCAGCTGATCATTGTCGGGGTATATGCCCATATCGGTGTCATGATGAGCGCCTGCGACGCCTGGATGCGCGACATCAGGCCCTTCCTCGTCGCCGACGCCGTCGCCGACTTCTCCGCGGAGGACCACGCCATGGCACTGCGCTGGGCGGCCGCCAAGTGCGCGGTCGTCACCACCACCGACCGCGTCTTCGAAGGAAAGTGACCCCCATGGCCCTCACGATCGAACAGATCCGCTCCGACGTAGCCGACGTCCTGGGCGAGGACCCCGCCGACATCCCCGACGACGAGAACCTCGTGGACTACGGCCTCGACTCCGTCCGCATCATGACGCTCGTCGAGCGCTGGCGCCGTGACCACGGCACCGAGGTCACCTTCGTCGACCTCGCCGAGAAGCCGGCCATCGAGCAGTGGGCGCCGCTGCTGGGGGCCCGGGCATGACCGTCCCCGCTCTGGAGCGGCCCGTCGACGGCACCGCCCCCGCCCGGCGCCACGCGCCGCGCGGCGGCCTGCCGCTGACGGCCGCTCAGGCGGGCATGTGGCACGCCCAGGCCCTCGACCCGGGCAGCCCCGCCCTCAACACCGCCGAGTACCTCGACATCCACGGCGACGTCGACCCGCAGCTGTTCGCCGAGGCCCTGCACCGCACCGTCGGCGAGGCAGACGCCCTGCGCGTCCGCATCACCGACACCCCCGCCGGACCCCGCCAGCTGCCCCTGGACATCCCCGCGCCCGGCCACGGCTTCCCGCTCCACACCGCCGACCTGCGCGAGCGCAGGGACGCCCAGGCCGCGGCCCTGGCCTGGATGCGCGCCGACTCCGCCACCCCCTTCGACCCCGCCGCCGGACCGCTCTTCGCCCACGCCCTGTTCCGCGTCGGCGACCACCGCTGGCTGTGGTACCACCGAGCCCACCACGCCGTCCTCGACGGCTACGGCCACTCCCTGATCGCCCGCCGCGTCGCCGAGACCTACACCGCCCTCGTCGCCGGCCGCGACCCCGGCCCGAGCCCCTTCGGACGGCTCTCCGCCCTCGTCGACGAGGACACCGCCTACCGGGCCTCGGCCACCTACGACCGCGACCGCGAGCACTGGCTCGGCCACCTGGCGGACGGCCCCCGCGTCCCCACCCTCGCCGGCCGCACCGCCCCGCCCTCGCGCACGTCCCTGCGCCACACCGCGCACCTCGACCCCGCCGCGAGCGCCCGGCTGCGAGAGCTGGCCGCGTCCGTCCGCGCCACCTGGCCCGACGTGCTGCTGGCCGCGCAGGCCCTCTACCTCGCCCGCGCCACCCGCAGCGAGGACGTCGTCCTGGGCCTGCCCATGATGGGCCGCATGGGCTCGGTCGCCCTGCGCGTACCCGGCATGGTCATGAACGTCCTGCCGCTGCGCTTCACCGTGACCCCGGACGCCACCTTCGCCGAACTCGCCCGCCAGGCCGACCTCGGCATCCGCTCCGCCCGCCGCCACCAGCGCTACCGCGACGCCGACCTGCGCCGCGACGCCGCTGCCGCTGACGCCGTGCTCGCCGGCCCGCTCGTCGGTCCTCTCGTCAACGTGATGCCCTTCGACTACGGACTGACCTTCGCCGGCGCCCCCTCCGAGGCCCACAACGTGTGTGCCGGGCCCGTCGAGGACATGGACGTCAACATCTACGACCGGGCCGACGGCTCCGGCCTGCGCATCGACTACGACGCCAACCCGGCCCTCTACGACGACGCCGAAGTCGCCGCCCACCAGCGGCGTTTCCTCGACCTGCTCACCCGCATCGCCGACGGCGACCCCCACCGGCCGCTCTCCGCGCTGGGCCTGGCCACCGGCGAGGAGCGCGAGCGCGTCCTGGGCGAGTTCAACGACACCGCCGTCGCCCTGCCCCCGACGACCCTGATCGGCCCCGTCGAGGCCCGCGCCGCCCGCACCCCGGGCGCCCTCGCGCTCGTCGCCGACGGACAGCGCCTGACCTACGCGGAGCTCAACTCCCGCGCCAACCGCCTCGCCCGCCACCTCATCGGCCTGGGCCTGCGCCCCGGCAGCCGGGCGGCCGTGGCCCTGCCGCGCTCCGCCGAGCTGGTCGTCGCCCTGCTGGCCGTCCTCAAGGCGGGGGCGGCGTACGTCCCCGTGGACCCCGGCCACCCAAAAGAAGGCCACACATTCCTGGCCGGCGACGCCGCGCCCGTGTGCGTCCTGACGGACGCCGCCGGCCGGGCGGCGCTCCCGGACACCGCGCCCCCGGCCGTGGCGCTGGACGACCCCGCGCTGACGGCGGAGCTGGCCGACCACTTGCCCACCGATCCGGGCCGCGCGCTCACCCCGCAGCACCCCGCGTACGTCCTCCCCGCCGCGCCCCGTGACGTCGTCGTGCCCCATTCGGCCGTCGACAACCGGCTGCGCTGGATGCAGGACCGGTTCCGGCTGGAGCCCGGGGACCGGGTGCTGCAGCGGACCGGCGCCGGCGCCGACGCGTCGGTGTGGGAGTTCCTCTGGCCGCTGCGGGAGGGCGCAACCCTCGTCCTCGCCGGGCCGGACGCCCTGGCCCGTACGATCCGCGAACACGGCGTCACCACCGCCCACTTCGCGCCGTCCGCGCTGGCCGGCTTCCTGGCGGAGGCGGAGTCGGAGTCGAAGTCGGGTGCGGATTCGGGTGCGGAGGTGGCGCACCGTGCCGGGCTGCGCCGGGTCCTGTGCGGCGGCGAGGTGCTGCCGCGCGAGACGGTGAACCTCTTCCACCACGTGCTGCCCGGCGTCCGGCTGCACCACCTCTACGGACCCGCGGAAGCGGCCGCCGTGGCCTCCCACCACCGGTTCGAACCGGCGGAGCCCGGCGCGCCCGTACCGCTGGGGCAGCCCGTGTGGAACACCCGGCTGTACATCCTCGACGTCGCGGGGCAGCCCTGCCCGCCCGGCGTCATCGGCGAGCTGTACGTCGCCGGTGACCGGCCGGCGGACACGGGCCGCGGCGAGGGGTTCGTGGCGGACCCGTTCGGCCCGCCCGGCGGGCTCATGTACCGCACGGGCGACCTCGCCCGCTGGCGGGAGGACGGCGCCGCCGAGTACGCGGGCCGCGCCGACGGCGACCGCACGGTGGTCGCCATGTGACTCCGGCCTCGGCGGATGCCGCCGCCGAGGCCGGGCCGACGGAACCCGCGCGGGCCTACCTCAAGGGCACGGGCCGGGGGCTGCCGAGAGCCCCTCGGTGACGTACGTCGGGACGGGCCCGCGGCCCGCGTCGCCGCCGGGCTGGGCGCTGCGCGACACCGGTGCCGGGCCGGGGTACGCGGCGGCCGTGCCGCTGTCCGTGCAGTGACCGTCCGCTGCTTGCGGGAGGAACGCCTGTTCTTCAGGAGAGGGGGCCGCTCAGCAGGGCCGGTACGTCCGCGATCGAGTCGACCGTGTATCGCGCCCCCACCGCGAGCCCCTCGGCGGCCTGCCCCGCGTACTTGCCGGTGCGCACCTGGATCGTGGTCGCGCCGATCCCGTTCCCGCCGGCGTTGTCGGTCGTGGCGTCGTCACCGACGACCGCTGTCTGGTCCGCGGTGAAGCCCGTCGACGTGGCGGCGAGCCCGAAGTACTCGTGGGAGGGCTTGCCCAGCAGTCGGGCGGAACGGCCCGTGCCGTACTCGAGGGCGGCGACGATCGCCCCGGTGTCGATGAACTCCTCGCCCTCCGGGGTGCGGTAGAGCGCGCCGCGCTGCAGGGCGATGAGCTCCGCGCCCGCGCGAACCGCCCGGAAGGCCCGGTTCAGGAGCTCGTAGTCCAGCACCTTCTGGCAGTCGCCGACCACCACGTGTGTAGGGTCGCTCTCCTCCGGCCTGCCGGAACGCTCGGAATGCAGCGACCTACGCAGCTCCTCGGACATCAGCGACAGCACGCGTGGGGCGGCGCACGTCTCCAGCAGCGTCCGCGCGGCGACCACCGGCGTGAAGAGTTCGTCGCGCTTGATGTCCAGACCGCAGGCGCACAGGCTCTCCAGCGTCGCCTCGACGGTTTTGGACTCGGTATTGGTGAGGAAACGCAGCGCATATCCACGGTCCCGCAGGCTGTTCACGGCCTCCGGCGCGCCTTCTATGGCAATTCCGTGGTCGAAGACGGTGCCATTGATGTCGATCAACAGTGCCCGGATGTGGGACTGCACGTGAGTTCGAACCTGGGATTCCATGGCTGTCTCCCCTCGTGCGATGGAGAAACGCCTGTCGATCCTACCCCGGCGGGCAGAACACCACGACCCCTGCCATCCTGAGAGCGGCCGGTCACCTTTCTGGCCGAACGCTGTCCTCCGTGCCGCACGGAAGGGGGCTCGAAAATGACCGCAGGCTTTGATCCGGCAAGGACGATGAGACCGTTCCGGCGAATAGGGCTCGCGGCGGAGCATGAATCGCCGGAGAATCCATGTGGCTCCGAGATGCGGGTCGCGCTGACCCCGGGCGGTGTGAAAGCATTGGTCAGGCATGGTTGCGCGGTAGCCGTCGAGCGTGGCGCCGGGGCGGCCACGGGATATCCCGACGCCGCCTACGCCGCGGCCGGTGCGGCCATCGAAACACGCGCCGCCCTCTATCGGTCGAAAGACCTGGTCATCAAGCTCAAAGGACCGGCCCATCACGACCTGGCGCACATGGACCCCGGATCCAGCCTGCTCTGCATGGCGCATGTGCAGTCCATTCCCGAAAGAGTGGCCGTCGCCGACGAGAACGCGGTGAACATCGTCGCGATGGAATTGATATGCGAAAGCCCTGAACTCCTCGCGGATCCTTACGTTCGTAGTCGGCTGGCCATGGAGAGGATTCTCGGCGGGCACCACTCCGTACATTCCGTGCCGCCCGTGCCTACGCCCGCGCCCGATGCCCGGTCCCTCGCCTTCGTCGGCTTCCCCGCCGACTCCTACGGGGCCCTCCAGTACGCCGCCCGCTGTCTGCCGCGCTCCCTCCAGGTGCTCCAGGCCCACCCCCCGCGCCCCGCGGACCCTGCCGTCCTCGCCATCGGCGCCGACGAGCTCGTGGAGATCGCCGCCGCCATTCCGCCGGACCGCGTGGACGAGTACCGGGCCGGCCGGACCCTGAAGGCGTACGGCGGGAGACGGATCCACTGCCTGCACGAGACCGGACGGGCCGGCGCCCGCTTCGGCATCGACCTCGTCCTCGAACGCAACCGGCACATCCCGGGCCCCGCCGCCATCAGGACCACCGTCCTCGGCTATGGCAACGTCGCCTTCGGCGCCCTCGACGAATGCCTCCGGCAGGGCGTGGCCACCGTCGACATCCTCACCAAGCGGGCCACCGCCCGCCCGGCCGTCCGCCGCTACCTGCGGTCCAGCGACCTCATCATCAACGGGGTCGAACTGGCCGCGCGGTTCCGGGGAACGCACTACATCGTCACCGACGACGACCTGAAGTCCGTCCTGCGCCCCGGCACGGTCGTCGTCGACCTGGTGGGCGGCTGCGCCACCAACCGCACCCCCGTGGAGCCGATCGTCGAGTGCACCCACCCCGCCGACCCGTACATCGTCCGCGACGGCGTCTGCCTGGCCTCCGTCTGGGGCTGGCCCCTCATGGGATTCCAGCGTGAATCCGTGGAGCGCTACAGCCGCCAGATCGTCCGCGTCCTGCTCGGCGAGGAACACCTGATCAACGGGCTGGCCGCCGCGCCCCCCGGCGTCCAACGCGCCCTCGTGGCAGGCCCGGTGCTGTCCCGGCGGCCCTCTTCCCAGTCGATGGCACTCAGTGCCACACTCGGGGGATGATCAAGAGATCGACCGATGCGACGGACCGCGTCTGGGCGCTGCTCGGCGGGGACCCCGCCCTCACGGCGGCCGTCGGCCTCGGCGGGCCCGGGCCCGGAGGCGCGCTCCGGGCCCGGCTGCCCGTGCGCGAGATGGCCCGGTCGACCGTGGCCGTCTGCGCGCTCGCCGCGGCCGAACTGGCCGCCGCGCGACGCGGCGGCGGCCCGCTTCCCGCCGTACGCGTCGACGACGGCGCCGTGGCGGCCGCGTTCGCCAGCGAACGGCACCTGCGCGTCGGGGGACGGGCGGCCACCACCTTCGCGCCGCTGTCCCGCTTCTGGCGCACCGCCGACGGGTGGGTGCGCACCCACGCCAACTACCCCCACCACCGGGCGCGGCTCCTGGCCGCCCTCGGGCAGCCGGACGCCGGCGCCGGCGGCGACGAGGCCCTCACCGGCCGCGTCGCCGACGTGCTCGCCGGGCGCGAGGCCGCCCAGGTGGAGGAGGAGATCCACGCGGCCGGCGGGCTGGCCGTCGCCGTGCGCACGCCGCACGAATGGGCCGTCCATCCGCAGGGGGCCGCGGTCGCGCAGCGGTCGCTGCTCTCGCTGGAGCGTATGGGGGATGGGCCGGTGCGGAGGTTCGGCGGCCACGTCGGCGGGCTTCCCGCCGCCGGGCTGCGGGTGCTCGACCTCACCCGCGTCATCGCCGGGCCCGTCGCCACGCGCACCCTCGCCCTGCTCGGCGCGGACGTGCTGCGCGTCGACTCGCCCTCCCTGCCGGAGAGTCAGGACGCCCACAACGACACCGGCTTCGGCAAGCGCTCCACCACGCTCGACCTCGCCCGGGCGGCCGACCGCGCCACGTTCGACGAGCTGCTCGCCACCGCCGACGTCGTCGTCACCGGCTACCGGCCGGGCGCGCTGGACCGCCACGGCCTGTCGCCGCAGGCCCTGGCCGAGCGCCGGCCCGGGCTGGTCATCGGCCAGTTGAGCGCCTGGGGCACGTACGGGCCGTGGGGCGGACGGCGCGGCTTCGACAGCCTGGTGCAGGCCGCGTGCGGCATCGCCGCCGTCGAGGCCGGTCCGGACAGCCGGCCCGGTGTGCTGCCCGCGCAGGCCCTGGACCACGGTACGGGGTATCTGCTGGCCGCCGCTGTGCTGCGGGGCGTTACGGATCAGCGGGCCGGGGGTGGTACGTACTTGGCGCGGCTTGCTCTTGCGCAGACTGCGGCTTGGTTGGCGCGTGGTGTGGGGCGCGATGAACCGTTGCGGGACGTGGGGGAGTGCGACGTCGAGCCCTGGACGCGCGAGCGGCATGGGGCGTTCGGGCTTGTGCGGTATGTGGCATCGCCCGTTGTTTTTGACGGTGGGCCGTCTGACTGGGCTTGTGTGGCGGGGCGTTGGGGTGCTGACGCCGCTGTCTGGGGCGGGGCCGGGGGCGGTGCGGGCCCTTCTGGGGCTGCATGATTTACGGCGGGTGCCGTTCCCGTCATCGGCCCCCCAATGCCGCCGCAAATCACGCTTTACGCCCCTGCCAGGGCCCACACCGCCCCCGGCCCCTCCGGTCGGTTCCGGGCGAATCGGCGCCCGGAAGCGTCCAGGTCCGCTGCTCGGGGAAACGATCACCGTATCCGCCCTGCTGGAAGCCGAGGTTGCCGTGGTCACGTCCGTCCGTTCTGCTGTTCTGACTCTGCCTGCCGCTTCTTTGGGGCCTGAGAATCCCCTGGCTCCGCTCGTACCTCCTCGTGACGTGCATCGGGACGTTCGGGCCGTTGGTCGGATGCCTGGCGACATGGCCCGGCAGATGCGCTACGCCCCCCTGCGGTCCCTACTGCCCGTACGTCGGCGTGATGGGTATGGGCGTGAGCGTGTGCCGACGGATTTTGATGCGGTCGTCATCGAGAACGACCGGCTGCGCGCCACCGTCCTGCCTTCTCTCGGCGGTCGCGTGCACTCCCTCGTGCACAAGCCGACCGGCCGCTCGCTCCTGTACACCAACCCCGTGCTCCAGCCGGCCGGCTTCGCCCTCAACGGCGCCTGGTTCTCCGGCGGCATCGAGTGGAACATCGGCGCCACCGGGCACTCCACCCTGTCCGTCGCCCCGCTGCACGCGGCCCGTGTGCCCGCGCCCGACGGTGGGGAGATGCTGCGGCTGTGGGAGTGGGAGCGGCTGCGCGATCTGCCGTTCCAGGTGGACCTCTGGCTGCCCGACGGTTCTGATTTTTTGTATGTCGGCGTGCGCGTGCGCAATCCGCACGACCGGCCCGCTCCCGTGTACTGGTGGTCCAACACCGCCGTACCCGAAGGGGCGCGCACCCGTGTCCTCGCCCCTGCCGACGGGGCCTGGCACTTCGGGTACGAGCGTGCCTTGCGGCACGTTTCGGTTCCGGCCTCGGGTGGTTGTGACGGCACTTATCCGCTCAGTGGGGATCGGCACGCCGATTTCTTCTATGACCTGCCTGAGGGGGAGCGGCCCTGGATCGCCTCGTTGGACGAGCGTGGGCGGGGGCTCGTGCAGACCTCCACCGATCTGCTGCGGGGGCGCAAGCTCTTCGTCTGGGGTGCGGGAGCCTCCGGGCGGCGCTGGCAGGAGTGGCTCACCGAGCCGGGCACCGGCGGCTACGCCGAGATCCAGGCGGGGCTCGCCCGTACCCAGCTCGAACACCTGCGGCTGGAGGCGGGCGGCGAGCTGGCGTGGCTCGAGGCGTACGGGCCGCTGGACGCCGACCCCGGACGGGTGCACGGGGCCGACTGGGCTGCCGCCCGTGCCGAGGCCGCCGGGCGGCTGGAGGAGGCCCTGCCGCGTGCCACCGTGGACGCCGCGTACGCGGACTGGCGGCCGTACGCCGATCACGAGCCCAAGGAGATGCTGGCCACCGGCTCCGGATGGGGTGCGCTCGAAGTCGAGCGCGGGCGGCTCGACCTGCCCGGCACGCCGTTCCGGGCGGCGACCCTGGGCGACGAACAGCGGCCGTGGCTGAAGCTGTTGCGCACCGGTGCCCTCACCGAGGACGGGCCCGAGCCTGGACACTCGCTGGTCTCGCCGCGCTGGCGGGAACTGCTGGAGGCCGCCGACCCCGGGCCGTCCGCCGCTTATCACCTCGGCGTCGCCCAATGGCACGCCGGCGACCGTTCGCAGGCTGTCCGCAGCTGGGAGCGTGCTCTGCGGGAGGGCCTGACCTGGCCCGCGCTGCGCGCCCTGGCCGCCGCCGACCAGGCCGACGGCCACCCCGAGCGGGCCGCCGACCGCTACGCCGCCGCCGTGACCGAGGCACGCGTCGCCGGTGCCTCGCGCGCCGCCCGGTCCGCGCTGGCGCTCGAGGCGGCCGGTGCGCTGCTGGACGCCGGGCGGGCCGACGACGCGGCCGCCGTCCTGGCGGCCGAGCCGTCCGGCGCTCGCGCGCACGGCCGTTTCCGGCTGCTCCGCGCCCGTGTCCTGCTCGCCCAGGGGGACGCGGCGGGGGCGCGCGCGGTCTTCGACGAAGGCTTCGACATGGACGACCTGCGGGAGGGCGAACACACTCTCGCCGACGTCTGGTGCGCCATCGCCGAGCGCCTGGTGGCGGGGGAGGGGCCGGTCACGGAAGCCGTACGCGCCCGTGCTCGCCAGGCGCATCCGCTGCCTGCGCGGTACGACTTCCATATGGGTGCCCACTGACCTCGCGCGCACGGTCCGCGTGCGCGGCGCATCGCAGTCTGGACGCATAACGAAAGGTGACCCATGAAGTTCGCAGTCATCGGTGGTACCGGTCTGATCGGGTCGCGGGTCGTGAAGAAGCTGAACGCGGCCGGGCATGAGGCCGTGCCGCACTCGCAGTCCACAGGTGTCGACGTGATCACAGGGCAGGGCCTGGCGGAGGCGGTGGCCGGCGCCGACGTCCTCGTCAACCTGACGAATTCTCCGACCTTCGACGACGCCTCACCGGCGTTCTTCCAGACCTCGATGGACAACCTTCTGACCGCCGCCCGGAAGGGCGGGGTGGGCCACGTCGTCATCCTCTCGATCGTCGGCGCGGACCAGGTGCCCGGCCTCGACTACTACCGGGCCAAGGTCCTGCAGGAAGACATCCTCAAGGCCGGGCCGATCCCCTACTCGATCGTCCGCGCCACCCAGTTCATGGAGTTCATGGACGCGGTCCTGTCCTGGACCACCGAGGGCGACACCGTCCGCCTGCCGACTACCCCGCTCCAGCCGATCGCCGCCCAGGACGTCTCCGACGCCGTCGCCGAAGTCGCTGTCGGCGCCCCTTTGAACGGCACCCTCGACATCGCCGGGCCCGACGTCCTCCCCCTCGACGAACTCGGCCGGATCACCCTCAATGCCCATCCCGACGGCCGGACGGTCGTCACCGACGACACCGCCGGCATGTTCGCCGCCGTCCAGGGCGATGCCCTGACCGCCAAGGGCGACGCCCGTATCGCTCCCACCCACTACAGCGACTGGCTCTCCTGAACCAGCCGGCCCACCACCTTCACCTCTCTGTTGCAGGCCGACCTTTGGGCACTTACGGTGATTTTCTTGGTGCTTTCGGTGATCGATGGAGGCGGCGGTGAGGGCATGGCGGTGGATTGCGCTGGCCTCCGCGACGATCGGGTGGTGGGTCGCGCAACCGGCACAGGCGCAGGCCACCGACAGGGCTTATTGCCCGGAAATCCGGCAACCTGAGAAGACTGTCGTCAAGTACAACCTTTTGTTCGACCAACGCCATGCCGATTTCGTCAAGGTGCAACAGGTAACAAGCGTCGAAATTTCGGAGCGTCAGTGGGATTTCGCGAACGCCCTGACGCTCAGCGCGGACAGCAGCGAACATCGAGATGCCATGCAGTGCCTGTTGCGCGAGGGCGGAAAATCGAAGAAAAAGTTTAACCAATGGCATCCGGAGTGGCAATCCATCAGTTCCCAGGCGACCAAGGAAAAAGACCTGGTCACTGTGCGATACGAGTCATGGAATCTGATCAGCAGCCCTGGTGAATTCGAAGTGGGTCCATGGGCGGTCATGGTCGGACGGGGCAAGGACTGGGAGGCCGTCCTTCGCTCACCGGATGCTCTGAAGGGGGCCTCGCGCAAAACAGTCGAGGTCAAGTCGGGCGGCCTGGAAATCAGCGGAGCACCCGGAGCCTCGAGCGCGAGCAAGGCCAGCAGGGTTTGGGACATGAACGGCTCGAGCGCCGAGGTCAAGATAGTGCCACCACGGAATCTTTCCTCGGTGCTGAGTCGCCGCGATTCCTGGATCGAGTCGCTGGGTGTCGTCTCCTGGTGGATCTGCAGCTCGGCCGTGATCGCGTTGTCGGTATGGCCTTTCCTTGAAAAGAAGGCCGTCGGCAGCGACAAGAAGGCCGTCGGTAACCCCAAGAAGGCTGCTGCCAGGGTTTTGGCCACCACGGCTTTGCAGTGGGCCGGGCTGAGTGCGGCCCTCGGCCTGACATTGCTTCTGGTGCTCCAGCCCTCTCCCAGTGCAAACCGTTGGCGCGCCCTTGTCGGAATTACCTCGGGGCTTGCTCTCGTCCTCCTCGCGCGGCCGTGGCTTCCCTTGTCACAGGCTTCCGACGGAAGTCAGAATGGACTGAGGAGGCGAATTGTCGTCGTCGCCGCCTCCGCAACGGCAGCGATCGGCCTGCTGGTGATCGTGGCTCCCCAGCTCTTCGGCCTTCCGTCGAATCTCATGCCGGCGGCCCAGCCTCCGCTCCCAGGGATTGTCGGGCTGGTCCTGTTGGACATGTCCGTGCTATGGCTGTGGTTTACCGCGATGGCCGCATGGGGCTGGCGTTTTGCACGGGAAGGAAGGTTGGGTAAACCTTCGATTGGAAATGAGCCCGGCCATCACCTCCGGAATATCACGGTAATCGGAGCGGTGCTCGCCGTGGCCGCAGCCATGGTGGTGGTCTGCTATGCGCTGTCCTTTGAGCTCAGATGGGAACGTGCCAACTGGATTGGTGGGGCAAGTGCGCTGTTCGATAACACCCGCGGTAGCGCCCTGAGCCAGCAACTCGCGGAACTCTCATCTGTCGGTCCGCTATGGGCGTACGCCCACACATGGGTATTGACGGGGGTCGCCCTTGTGGCGCTACTCCATATCAGTTCCCGCCTCAAGCCGCAAAAAAATTCCCTTGGCCCCAAGGGGTGGGATCTGCTGCTGGTGACCGCCGTCTTCGCCATCGTGACACTGAGGGGGGTCAAGTTTGCAGGAAGCTCGTCGGAGGTGTACGGCCTCTGGCTTCCTCTGAATATGTTGGCTCTCTATGCCATGGTGAAGGCTGGGCGTCGATGGTCGGTGCTGGGTCGAATGGACCGAGCGGTAAAGAGATGCATGGCAGGAGAAGCAGTAGAAAAAGAGAGTTACGTCGCGGAAGAGCTGGGCACCCGCGCCGGGCACCGGCGGCTGATGGACGAATCCCGCAGCTGTCGCGATCTGCTCCACCGGCTGCATCTCGTTGATCAAGGGCGCGCGGAGGGAGTCACGAGACGGGATCTGGAGGAGCAACTCAGTGCACTGCACCACTGGCGGCCCACCAAGTGCAGCCGCGACTGCCTACCGGACCCCGTATCCGTGGTCGACGTCGCCCTCAGCTGGGGACCGCGTCGGCGCTGGTGGAAGAACGCCGTCAAGGCCGCGCGCTGGGCGGCCATCTTCGGAATCGTCCCGAGTATGGTCACGGCCTGGTACGAGAACGCATACGACATCGAGCATTGGACGTTCACACTCGACGCGCCTACGGGAATTCCGGATATGCTCTGGGAGTTCGCGAGACAGGAGATCTTCTTCGCCGGTGCGGGGTTGGTCCTGGGGGCGTTGTGGCGCGTGCTGCCCGGAGAGCGCGGCCCGGTGCGGGCCTTCAACCTGTTCATCGCCTGGCTCGTCCCCATCGCTGTGCTGGCCATGCTCAACCACAGCATCGACCGCAAGGCGCTGGGCCTGGCAGTCCTGAACGTAGTCCTGATGCTCATGGTGCTGACACTGACGAGCATGTGGATGGACACGGAAACGTTCAGTCGTGAACGGCCCTACTGGACGAAACGCCTCGGCCTGCTGGCGTCGGTCTACCAGGTGCACGGCCTCTCCGGGCAGCTCGCCTTCCTGGTCGTGCAGGTGGCGGCTGCGGTGACGATCTGGCGTCAGATCGTCACCGCGTGATCGCCGGATATCACCCCGGTCGGCGGTCGACGTACTCGAAGACCGAGCCGTCCGGGTGGCGGGCCACCAGGTTGCGGCCGATCGGGGTCGGCAGGGGGCCCGCGATGATGTCGGCCCCCACCGCCTGGAGATCGGTGAGGGCCTCGTCCACGTCCGTGACGGCGACGGTCGCGGTGATCTTCCGCAGGATGGAGAGCTCCGCCTCCGGCCCGCTCATGAGGAAGAAGCAGCCGACGGCCGCCACCGCCACCCCTCCGCGCCGGAAGCGCAGCGCCTCTTCCCCGGTCAGCCGTTCGTAGACCGCGATCGCCGCTTCCAGATCGGCGACGCACACCCGTAGCGAAGTCCCCAGAATGTTCATGTGCAGCAGGCTAGTTGACCCTGCAGAGCAGTTCGCCGTTGAGCACCGAGAACCACGCGTCCTCGTGACGGCCCCACTCCCGCCAGGCCCGGGCGATGGTCTCCAGGCCCTCCCGGTCGGTGTGGCCGCCCGCGAGCGCGAGGTCGGCGTAGGGGGAGGAGAGGGTGCGGTCCGCCCACAGGCCGCTCCACCAGGTGCGCTCCTCCGGGGTCGCGTAGCACCAGGCGCCCGCCGTCGCCGTGACGTCGGTCAGGCCCGCCTGCCGGGCCCAGGACAGCAGCCGGCTCCCGGCGTCCGGCTCCCCGCCCCCGGCGCGGGCCACCCGTACGTACAGGCGCTGCCAGTCGTCCAGGCCGGGCACGTGCGGGTACCAGGTCATGGCCGTGTAGACGACGTCGCGCACGGCGACGAGGCCGCCGGGGCGGCACACGCGGCGCATCTCGCGCAGCGCGGCCACCGGGTCGTCGAGGTACTGGAGCACCTGGTGGGCGTGGACGACGTCGAAGGAGTCGTCGGGGAAGTCCAGGGCGCGTATGTCGCCGGTGGTGAAGTCGATGTTCTTCAGGCCCCGTTCACGGCCGATCGCGCGGGCGTGCTCCAGGATTCCCGGGGCCGCGTCCAGGCCCGTCACCCGGCCCTGCGGGACCAGGGCCGCCAGGTCGGCGGTGATGCTGCCCGGGCCGCAGCCGATGTCCAGGACCTGGTGGTGCGGCCTCAGCTCGGGCAGCAGATAGGCGGCGGAGTCGGCGGCCGTGCGCCTGCCGTGGGAGCGGAGCACCGACTCGTGGTGGCCGTGGATGTAGACCGTGGTCGCGTTGTTCCGCTTCTTCCGTTCCTCGGGCATGGTGGTCCCCTCGCTGCTGGGTGCGGTGGCGCTTTTCACCGTACGCAATCGATCTCGCATCGCGAGAGTCCCGTCTTGCGATGCGGGACGGTCCGTCACCCGCCCGCCCGTGTCGGCCCGCCGCGCACACCAAGATCTGCGAAGGTGGACGGAAGACCGGGCCGGGTGAGGTACGGAGGTACGGATGCAGCAGGGCTCTGCGGCACCCTCCGCCCTCCCCGGGCCCGAGCGCGGACTGCCCGTCCTGCCCGAACTCGCCGCACGGCTGGCGGAGGCGGCCGGCCGCTCCGGCCCCGAACCCCTTGGCGGCGGGCCCGAGCTGCGCACCGCCGCCTGCGCCTACTGGGCCCGGCGCGGGCTGCCCACCGCCCCCGAGCACGTCGTCGCCGGCCCCGGCCCACAGCCTCTGCTGCTGGCCCTGTTCGCCTCGGCGGGCGGCGAGGTGCTGCTGACCCGGCCCTGCGCCGCCTGGTACGGCCCGCTCGCCCGGCTCGCCGGGCGGCTCGCCTACCACGTGCCCGTGCCGGCCGAGTGCGGCGGCGTGCCCGACCCGTTCGCGCTGCTGGAGACCGTACGGCGGATCCGTGCCGAGGGCGGGCGGCCGCGGTTCCTCGTGCTGTCCGTCGCCGACGACACTACCGGCACGGTGGCCCCGCCGGAGATCCTCCACGAGGTCTGCGAGGCCGCGGCCGCCGAGGAACTGACCGTCATCAGCGACGAGACCTGGCGCGACGTCCTGCATGACCGGCACGCCACGGTCTTCGTCGGCCCCGCCGAGATGTACCCCGACCGCGTCGTCGTCCTCGCCGACCTCGCCGGGCCCCTGGCCCCCGCCGCCTGGCCCGTGGCCGTCGCCCGCTTCCCCGCCGGCGGCAGCGGCCCGGCCCTGCGCGCACGGGCCGGCACGGTCCTGACCGCCCTGGGGGCCGAACTGCCGCCGCCCGTCGCCGCCGCGGCCCGCTGGGCGCTGACCGAGCCCGGGCCCGTGCGCGAGCGCACCGCCGCCACCGCACGGCTGTACGGGGCGCTGGGCGCCGCGGCCCGCGAGCGGCTGGACGCCGCCGGGGTGCTGTGCCGGCCGCCGCAGACCGGCCCCCACCTCTACGCCGACCTCGGCGAGCTGCGCGACGCCCTCGCCGCCCGCCGCATCACCGACTCCGTCGAGCTGGAGGGCTACCTCAGCGCGGTCCTCGGCCATCCCGTGCCCGGCGGGCACCGCTTCGGGGACGCCCCCGACGCGCTGCGGGTCCGGCTCTCCACGCCGCCGCTGCTGGGCGCCTCCGACGAGGGGCGGCAACGCGCCCTGGACGCGGCCGACCCGGTGGCGGAGCCGGATGTCGCGGAGGCGTTGTCCACTTTTGGATCGGCGTTCAGTGAACTCGCCGGTATCTGATCTACCGTCGAGCGGTGAGCGTGCCGCGGCCCCCGCCTGCCGCACCGTCCAGGTTCCGGTTCCCCACGAATGGAGCCCCAGATGACCGAACAGACCGAGCGGCCCCTCGCGCAGCCGCGCCCCCTCGGCGAGATCCGCTCCTGGCCCCCGTCGTTCGCCGACCGCCTCACCGCGCCCCTGCCGGGCGTGCGCGCCCTGGCCCGCCTCGCCCGCGAGGGCCGGCTGCGGCCGAGCGCCGAGGCGCTGCTGGAACTCCCCGACCTGCCCTTCGAGCCCGGGCCGCTGCCGGCCGTCGACGCCGGCTCGCTCGCCCTCACGTGGGCGGGGCACGCCAGCTGGGTGCTGCGCGTGGGCGGTCTGACGGTCCTGACCGACCCCGTCTGGTCCCGCAGAATCCTCGGCACCCCCGCCCGCGTCACCCCGGTGGGCGTGGCGTGGGAGGACCTGCCGAGGATCGACGCCGTCGTCATCAGCCACAACCACTACGACCACCTCGACGCCCCCACCCTCAAGCGGCTGCCCCGCGACACCCACCTCCTCCTCCCCGCCGGCCTGGCCTCCTGGGCGCGCCGCCGCCGCTTCACCCGCGTCACCGAACTCGACTGGTGGGAGGCCGTGGAGCTGCCCGGCCCGGCCGGCCCGGTCCGCTTCGACTTCGTCCCGGCCCACCACTGGAGCAAGCGCACCCTCACCGACACCTGCCGCTCGCTGTGGGGCGGCTGGGTGCTCACCGCGCCGGGCGGGCGGCGCGTGTACTTCGCGGGGGACACCGGCTACGGCTTCTGGTTCGAGCGGATCGGCCGCCGCTACCCCGGCATCGACGTGGCGCTGCTGCCCATCGGCGCCTACGACCCGCGCTGGATGCTGGAGACGGTGCACACCGACCCGGAGGAGGCCGTACGCGCCTGCGGGGACCTGGGGGCCCGGGTGATGGGGGCGATGCACTGGTCGACGTTCCTGCTGTCCGCCGAGCCGCCGATGGAGCCGCTGCGGCGGGTGCGCGCGGCCTGGGCGGCGGCGGGGCGGCCCCGGGAGGACCTGTGGGACCTTCCGGTGGGGGCCTCGCGGGTGCTGTCGGCCCTGTGAACCCCCGGCCCGCCGGTCAGCCGCTCCAGGCGAACGTGAAGCGGTTGGCGCCGTGGCCGGTGCAGGTCAGGAACGAGGGGAAGCGGCTGGCCCGGGTGTCGACGCCGACGACGCCGGTCGGCTCCTCGTAGGTGAAGTACACCGATCCGTTCGCCACGACCTCCTCCTCGCGCCGCACGACGAGCTGTACGGGCGCGCCCTCCCTGATGGCGAAGTCCCGGGCGGGAGCGCCGGATTCCATGCGGACGTCGAGGCCGTCCGGCTCCCGCAGGAACTGCAGCGTGACGGCCCGGGCCGGATCCCGGACGCCCGCGAGGTCCACCCGGACCTCCCGGCCCCGGGGCCCGTCGGGCGCGGCCACCGCCAGGCTGTGGAAGCCGCCGGCGGCCACCAGCGTGACGGTCCTGTCCTTCGCCTCCGCGAGGATGCCCGAGACCTGGCCGTCGCCGTCCTTGCCGGCGCCCAGGAGCGCGCCGTCCCGCGTCACCGCGAGGCTGTGCAGATAGCCCGCGGCGATCGCGGCGATCTTCCGGCCCTGTGCGGCCCTGACGATGCCCGACACCTGGTGGTTGCCGTCCCGGCCGGCGGCCAGCAGCCGGCCGTCGTCGGTCAGCGCCAGGCTCTGCAGGGCGGCCGCGGACACGGCGACGACCTTCGCGTCCCCGGCCGCCGCCAGGATGCCGGACACCTGCCCGTCCTCGTCCCGCCCGGCCGCCAGCAGCCGCCCGTCCCGGGTCACGGCCAGGCTGTGGAAGTCACCGGCGGCCGCCGCCGCGACCTGCCCGCCCCGGGCCGCCGCGAGGATGCCCGAGACCTGCCGGTCGCCGTCGTGGCCGGCGCCGAGCAGGTCCCCCTCGTCGGTCACCGCCAGGCTGTGCACGGAACCGGCCGCCACGGCGGTGACCTTCCCGCCCCGGGCGGCCTCGAGGAGGCCCGACACCTGCCGGTTGTGGTCCTTGCCCGCGCCCAGCAGCAGCCCGTCGCGGGTGACGGCCAGGCTGTGGAACCCGCCGCCGGCCACCGCGGCCACCGCCCGGCCCCGCGCGGCCGCGAAGATGCCCGTCACCTGCTCGTAGTCGTCCAGCCCCGCCGCGATCAGCCGCCCCTCCTCGGTCACCGCCAGGCTGTGGTAGCCGCCCCCGGCCATCGCCACGACCTTCCGCTCCCGCGTCCCCCGCAGGATCCCCGGCACCTGCCCCTGAAGGCTCAGCCCCGCGGCGAACAGCTGCCCGCCGGCGCGGGTCGGTACGACCGCCATGAGCCCTCCAGTCGATTCGGCACGGTGAGGTCCACGCTGGTCGCTCGCACAGGCTGCGGCACGTGCGGCAAGGCCGAACAGGTGAGCTCAGCGCAGCCGGCGTCGCAGCGTCGGCACCGCGCCCACCGCCAGGGTCAGCAGCACCGCCGCCACCACGCCCTCCCACGGGCGGGCGAAGAGCGAGCCGCCCACCACCCCGATGACCTGGTACGTGGCCGCCCACGCCAGGCACGCGGGCAAGTCCCCGCGCGCGAAGCGCACCGCCGGAACCCGCGCGAGCAGACAGGCCAGCATCACCGGAACGCGCCCGGCGGGCACCAGCCGGGACAGCACGAGCACGGTCACCCCGTGCTCCTCCAGCCGCGCCCGCGCCTGCGCCAGCCGCTCGGGCGCGGCCCGCTCCCGCAGCCGGCGCAGCCAGCGCGAACCGCCCCGGGAGCGGAGACCGCGCTCGCCGAGCCAGTACAGGCCCATGTCGCCGAGGAAGGCGGCGAAGGCGGCGACGAGGAAGACCCACAGCAGCGAGAACGGCGAACCCTGGTGGAACGCCACCACCGCCGCCGAGCTCACCAGCGCCCCCGTCGGCACGACGGGCACCAGCGCCCCCAGCACCACCAGCACGAACAGGGAGGGATAGCCGACCGCCTGCTGCGTCGACTCCGGCGGCACCGACCGCTGCGCCGCCTCCGCCACCACCCCGGCCAGGGCCGCCGTCACGGCCGCACCGACTCGCCGTGCGCCGGCCGGTGCACGGCCGCCCCCGGTGCGTAGCGGGCCGCCTGCCGGGCGAACTCCTCGCCGGGCGCGTGGAATTCGTACGGCCGGATCGCGTCCATGCCGATCGGCCAGAACGTGCCGTAGTGCACCGGCACCGCGCTGCGGGCCCCCAGCAGGGCCAGCACCCGGGCCGCGCGCCGCGCGTCCAGATGGCCGTGGCCCAGGAACGGGCCCCAGCCGCCCACCGGCAGCAGCGCTACGTCCACCGGGCCGACCTCGTCGGCCATCGACGCGAACCAGGCCGTGTCCCCGGCGAAGTACGTGGTCGCCGCGCCCCGCACCACGTACCCCAGCGCCGGCGCCCGGTGCGGCCCGCACGGCAGGCGCCGCCCGTCGTGCTCGGCCCGCACCGCCCTCACCCGCACCTCCCCGATCACCACCTCGTCGCCGGGCGCGGCCTCGGTGACCGCCAGCCGGCGCTCGGCCGCCAGCCTGCGCAGGCCGCGCACGGCGCCGGCCGCGCCCCGGGGGACGACCAGGGCGGTGCCGGGGGCGAGCCGGGCCAGCGAGGGCAGATGCAGATGGTCGGCGTGCAGATGGGAGACCAGCACGACGTCCGCGACGGCCGCCTCGGGCGGCGGCACGGCACCCCTGCGGCGGCGCAGGTGCGCGAGCCGCCGCACGAAGAGCGGATCGGTCAGGACCCGGACGCCGGAGTCCTCCACCGTCACGGTGGCATGGCCCCACCAGGTGATTTCCATGGGCGCGTCCGGCACGTTACGGGCGCGCCTCGAGCACGTGCACGCACAGCGGCACCCCGTACGCCGGATGCGTCGTCTCGCGCTCCCGGCGCATGCCGAGCTTGCGCACGACCCCCTCGGCGGCGGAGTTGCCGACGGCGTGCACGCTGACGACTCTGGCCAGCCCCCGGTCCCGCAGCGCGAAGTCCAGCACCGCCCGCGCCGCCTCGGTCGCCAGCCCCTGCCCCCAGAACGGCCGTCCGAGCCGCCACCCGAGCTCCACGGCCGGCAGGATCTCGGGCAGGAAAGCGGGCACGGACAGCCCCGCGAAGCCGGCCAGCCGGCGGCTGCTCCGGTACTCCACCGCGAAGAGCCCCACGCCGCGCTCCTCCCACTCCCGCTCCCAGGCGGCGATCCGGTCCTCGGTCTCCCGCCGGTCGCACACCGACCCGTCCCCGATCCAGCGCATCACTTCCGGATCGGCGTTGATGGCCGCCATGGGCGCGATGTCGTCCTCGCGCCAGCGGCGCAGCGTCAGTCGGGGCGTACGAAGGCAGGTCATGCCGCCATCCTGCCCAGCCGCCGCACGGAAGCCACCCCGGGCGACGGATCCGGCCGGCCCGGCCGGAACGCCCCCCAAGGGTCTACGCTTTGAGGCGCAACGGTCATCGCGCGCAAGGGCTGGTCGGTCCCGGTGAGTGAACACAAGTCCCCGCACGGACCGGAGCCGCAGGCCAGGGCGTGCCCGTGGTGCCACGGCTCCGGATACACCACGCGCGCGCTCGCCTACACCGTCGGCACCCATCCGTTCAGAGGGCCGGCCGAGACCGTCCACCGCGCCGGCCAGTGCCCGCACTGCCTGGGCGTCGGTGCCTACGACTCCGCTCTGGACCCCACGTTGGATCAGGTGCGCCGCCGGCCGCGGCCACCCGCCTGAGGGCAAGCTGAGGGCAGGCGTCCGCCGGTTCCGGTGGCCGGAACCGGAGGCGTAGTGACCGGTTCCCTTCCTTAGTGATCCGGGCCACCGTGCACCCGGCCCGCCCGTCCTACTCTGCAGTCATGGGGCAACTGCGCAGCGTCATCCGCCGTGCGGGCAGGCTGGTCGGGGAAAGATGGCTGGGGGCGGTCCTGCCCTGGGCCGTCTCCACCGTCACCATGCTCGCCCTCGCCGGCCTCCTGCCCGACTTCCGGCTGCGGCCCGCCGGCGGCGACGGCGCCGCCCGCTTCGTCCTCGCCGCCGCGCTCGGGGCCGGGGCGTTCGGACTGCTCACCGCCGTCGTCTGGCCCGTGCTCGTGCGCGCCTTCCTGCTCGTACCGGCCTGCGTCCTCGGCCTGCTGGTCTTCTTCCTCAACGGCACGCTGCTGGTGACCGCCCTGGCCCTGGTCCCCGTCGGCGGGGGCACCGCCGAACCGGAGACCGCGGTCGTGGTGGCCGCGGTGGTCTCCGCCGCCTCCTCCGCGGCCGGGGGCTTCGTCGCCGTGCGCGACGACGGGGCCTACCGCCGCCGCCTCGCCCGCCTCGCCGACCGCAAGCGCCGCCGCCGGGGCCAGCCCACCGGCCGGCACTCCTCGCCCGGCACGGTCTTCCTGCAGCTCGACGGGGTCGGCCACGACGTCCTATGCGACGCGCTGCGCGAGCGGTGGGGCGCCCGCGGCCGCCGCAGGCCCCCGCTGATGCCGACCGTCGCCGCCTGGGCCGCCGGCAGCCACCGCCTCACCCCCTGGCGCACCGACTGGTCCAGCCAGACCGGCGCCAGCCAGCTGGGCATCCTGCACGGCTCCAACGAGGACGTGCCCGCCTTCCGCTGGTACGAGAAGGAGACCGGCGAGGTGATGATCAGCAACCGCCCCGCCGGCGCCGCCGAGCTGCAGCGCCGCGCGGCCGCCCGCACCGGCCACGACGGGCTGCTCACCGCCGACGGCGCCAGCCGCGGCAACCTCTTCACCGGCGGCGCCGACCAGCTCGCGCTCGTCCTGTCGGTCGCCGCCCGGCGCGGCCGGCACAACCGCTCCCGGTCCGGGTACTTCGCCTACTTCTCCGACCCCGCCAACGCCACCCGCACGGCCGTCTCCTACGTGGCCGAGGTCCTGCGCGAGATGGGCCAGTCCACGCGCGCGAAGTTCCACCGCGAGACCCCGCGCCTGGGCCGGGGCGGGCTCTACCCCTTCATACGGGCCTTCGTGACCGTCGTCGAGCGCGACGTGATCGTCGCCGCCGTCATCGGCGACATCCTCTCCGGGCGCACCTCCGTCTACGCCGACCTCGTGGGCTACGACGAGGTCGCCCACCACTCCGGGCCGCGCGGCCGCGACACCCACCAGGTGCTGCGCGGGCTCGACCGCGCCGTCGCGCTGATCGCCAAGGTCACCGAGCACGCCCCGCGCCCGTACCGCATCGTGCTGCTCTCCGACCACGGCCAGAGCCCCGGGGAGACCTTCGCCGCCCGCTACGGGCTGACCCTCCAGGAACTGGTGCGCACCGCGGCGGGCCGCCCGGCGAGGGGCAGGGAACCGGTCGTGCTGGCCTCCGGCAACCTCGGCCTGGTCTCCTTCCCGGACCTGCCGGGCCGGGCGAGCCGCGAGCACATCGAGCGCGACCACCCGGGGCTGCTGCGCACCCTCGCCGACCACCCGGGGGTCGGCTTCCTGCTCGTACGCTCGGCGGAGCGCGGCCCGGTCGTACTGGGCGCCGGCGGCAGCGAGCACTACCTGGACACCGGCGAGGGAGCCGAGCACAGCCCGCTGCGCGGGCTGGGGCCCGGCGCGGTGGCGGCCGTCCGGCGGACCGCCGGCTTCCCGCACGCGGCGGACATCATGGTCAATTCCGCCTACGACCCGGTCACGGGCGAGGTGCACGCCTTCGAGGAGCAGATCGGCTCGCACGGCGGGCTGGGCGGCGAGCAGAGCCGGGCCTTCCTGCTGTGGCCCGGGGAGCTGAGCGCGCCGGTGGGGGAGGGGGAGGAGCTGGTCGGCGCCGAGGCGGTGCACCGCGTGCTGCGGCGCTGGCTGTGCGAGGCGAGTGGGCGACCGCAAATACCGGCCGGGACGGTTGTGGGGGAGCCGATTCCGCATGAGGGCGTCCCGGTGGACGAATCACGGTCCACGGCACCCGTGACAGCACCTTTTGCGGTCGAGGGCCCGGCCGTGCGGGACAAAAAATTCTAATTTTGCGCCTCGGGGCTCCGCGGTCAATATGTGCTGTCGCACATACCTGTGCTCTTGCACGGGTGTGCGATGTCGCCCCAGAATCGGCGACCTGCCCGCAGCACGAGAGGCGCACCTCCCATGCACGACTCCGACGGCGCACCCGCACGCCGTTTCGGCCTCCCCACCGCCATCACCCTGGTCATGGGGAACATCATCGGCGGCGGCATCTTCATGCTGCCCGCCTCGGTCGCCCCCTACGGCACGGTCAGCCTGCTGGCGTTCGGGGTCCTGACGATCGGCGCGATCGCGCTGGCCCTCGTCTTCGGCCGTCTCGCCGGACGCTTCCCGCGTACCGGCGGCCCGTATGTCTATGCACGCGAGGCGTTCGGCGACTTCGCCGGATTCCTGTCCGCCTGGTCCTACTGGACGATGACGTGGGTGAGCAACGCCGCCCTCGCCGTCGCCGGCGTGGGCTACCTCCACGTGCTCACCGGGGGCAAGGAGTCCAAGGGGCTGGACCTGGTCCTGGCCCTGGCGCTGCTGTGGCTGCCCGCGCTGGCGAACCTCGCCGGCACCCGCTGGGTGGGCGCGGTGCAGATGGTCTCCACGGTGCTGAAGTTCCTGCCCATGCTCTTCGTGGCGGTCGTCGGCCTCTTCTTCTTCGACCCGGACAACCTGGGTCCCTTCACCACCGGCGGCGGCAACTGGACCGGCGGTCTGACCGCCTCCGCCGCGATCCTGCTCTACAGCTACGTCGGTGTGGAGTCGGCCGCGATCAGCGCCGGCGAGGTCCGTGACCCCGAGCGCAACGTCAGCCGCGCGAGCGTCATCGGCACCATCGGCGCGGCCGTGGTCTACCTGCTCGGCACGGTCTCCGTCTTCGGCACCGTCGCCCACGACAAGCTGGTGGACTCCACCGCCCCCTTCTCCGACGCCGTCAACGCGATGTTCGGCGGCACCTGGGGCGGCACGCTGATCGCGCTCGCCGCCGTGATCTCCATTACCGGAGCGCTCAACGGCTGGACGCTGATGAGCGCCCAGATGCCCTACGCGGCGGCCAAGGACGGGCTGTTCCCCGCCATGTTCGCGATCAAGCGACGCGGCGTGCCGACAGCCGGTGTGATCGCCGCCGCCGTGCTCGCCTCGGTGCTGACGATCGTCAACTACACGGTCGGCGTGAGCGGGGTCTTCGAGATCCTGGTCCTGATCACCACGTTCTCCGCCACCGTCCCCTACCTGCTGGCCACCGCCGCGCAGGTGTACTTCCTGCTCACGGGGGCACGCGACAAGGTCCACCCCGGCCGCATGACGCGCGACATGATCCTCGCCCTCGGCGGCTTCGCCTTCTCCTTCTGGCTGGTGGCGGGCGCCGGGTACGCGGCGGTCTACCAGGGCGTGCTGTTCCTCTTCGCCGGCATCCTCGTCTACGTGTGGATGGCGGCCCGCCGCAAGGCCGCGGAGCCGGCCGAGGAGGCCGTCGCCCCTCAGGCCGTGAAGACGGAGGCCGCCGAGCCGGAGCTCGTCGGCTGAAGCAGTCGCTGAACGTGGCCCGGCGGGTGTCCTCGGACGCCCGCCGGGCCACAGCCGTTTCCGGCGGCCTTCTGCGTCTCAGGCCGTGATGCCCCCGTCGAGCACGAGCTCGGTGCCGACCGCGTAACCGGCCTCGTCGGAGGCCAGGTACAGCACGGCCGCCGCGATCTCCTCGGGGGTGCCCGCCCGCCCCGCCGGCACCTCCCGGCCCATGCGCTCGGCCTTGTCCTCGGCGGACTCGCCGGGGCGGGAGGACATCGGGGTCTCGACGGGCCCGGGGCTCACGGCGTTGATCCGCACACCGTCCCCGATGTGGTCCAGGGCGGCGCCGCGCGTCAGGGCGGAGGCGGCGGCCTTGCTGGCGGCGTACGCGCTCAGGCCGGGCAGCCGCTTGTGGGCGCCGAGGTTGGAGGAGATGTTCACGATGGCGCCGCCGCCGTTGGCCCGCATGTGGCCGATCTCGTGCTTCATCGACAGCCACAGGCCGGTCAGGTTGGTGGCCATCAGCGTGTCCCAGTGGTCCTCGGGGATGTCCGCGAGCTTCGTCGGCGGTATGAACGTACCGACGTTGTTGACGGCGACGTCCAGCCCGCCGTAGCGCGCCACCGTCTGCCCGACCAGGGCCTCGACGTCCTCGGAACGGCTCACGTCGGCGGTGACGGCGGTGGCCTCGCCGCCTTCGGCCTCGACGAGGGAGACGGTCTCCTGCAGCGGCTCCGGGCGCCGCCCCGCGACCACGACCCGGGCACCCTCGCGGGCGAAGGCGAGCGCGATGGCCCGGCCGATGCCGGTGCCGCCGCCGGTGACGAGGACGGTGCGGCCGGTGAAGCGTGCGGTCATGGTGACTACTCCTCAACGAAGAAGCTCTGTGAGAGCTATGCGAGAGTTATTCGAGAATGATCGGTCTTGAATTAGGGCATGCGGGTGCCGTCCTTGGGGCGGGGCGGCGAGGGGTCGGTCAGTCCAGCAGGGCCAGCGCCTGGTCGGCGGCGTCGCGCAGCAGGCCGGCCGAGGGGTTCACCTTGCCGATCACCCGCAGCCCCTGCAGGAGCACCAGCAGCATGCGGGCCAGTGCGACCGGGTCGCGGTCCGCGGGGAGTTCGCCCTGGGCCGCGGCCCGCATGAGGGCCGAGGTCAGCACCGTCTCCAGGGAGGACCAGCTCTGCTCGACCCGGCGTGCGGTGTCCGCGTCGTGCGCGCCGAGCTCGACGGCGGTGTTCGTCACGAAGCACCCGCGCCGCAGCTCGTCGCAGGCGGCCTCCTCCGCGAAGCGGCGCACCAGCGCCCGCACCGCGGGCAGGGCGGGCCCCGGCTGCGACAGCTCCTCGACGATGGGCGGGCCGTGCTGCTCGCCGTAGCGCTCGAGGGCCTTCAGGTAGAGCTCGCGCTTGCTGCCGAACGTGCCGTACAGGCTCGCCCGGGCGATGCCGAGGTGCGCCACGAGGTCCGCCATCGACGTCGCCTCGTAGCCGCGCTGCCAGAACAGCTCCAGGGCTGACTGCAGGGCGGCGTCCGGATCGAATTCCTTGGTCCTGGCCACGTCGATGATCTTAGGGATATCTGGAACGTTCGGTCAATAAAGCGGTCTCGTAGCCTTGCGGTTGTCCGGACAAGGGAGAGGGGACGCATGACGCGGCACGAGGGGCGAGGACGGCTGGACCTCAGGGGCAGGGGCCTGGACCGGTGGCCGGCGCCGCCGGGCGGTCTGGACGGGGTCACCGAACTCCACCTGGACGACAACGCCTTCACGGCCGTTCCGGAACCGCTGCGCACCGCGGGCGACCTGCGGCTGCTGAGCCTGTACCGCAACCGGCTGGAGTCCGTACCGCCCTGGATCAGGAACCTGAGCGGCTTGCGGAGCCTCAACCTGGCGGCCAACAGGCTCACGACCCTGCCGGAGGAGATCACGGACCTACCGGGCCTGCACACGCTGGACCTGGGCCACAACGACCTCATGGCCGTACCCGAATCCCTGGATCGCCTCAGGGGCCTCGACCGCTATCTCTACCTCAGCAACAACCGCCTCACGACGGTCCCGTCCACGCTGTGTCGCCTCACGCGCCTGCGCTACCTGAACATCACGGACAACCGCCTGACGCAACTCCCGCAGGACCTTGGCGCCCTGGCCGCCCTCCGCGAACTGCGCCTGTACAACAACCGCCTCCGCACCCTGCCGGACTCCCTGGGCCGCCTGGGCGAACTCCGCGAAGCGCACCTGATGGGCAACGCCCTCACGGCTTTGCCCGAATCCCTGGGCAACCTGAAGGCCCTGCGCGAACTACGCCTCATGGACAACGCCCTGCGACACCTCCCCCGCTCCACCGGCCACCTGAAGCGCCTACGCCTCCTGGATCTGCGCAACAACCACCTGACGGAACTCCCGGAGTCCCTCTCGGCCCTCCCCGAACTGACCCACCTCGACCTCCGCAACAACCGCCTGACCGAACTCCCGGAGTCCCTGTCCCAACTCCCGTTCCTGGAGAAGCTGGACCTCCGGTGGAACCCGATCGCGAGCCGGCCCGTATGGCTGTCCGCGCTGGAGCACCGGGGCTGCGCGGTGCTGTGCTGAGGAAGGAGTCAGGCGGCTTCGCTGGGGCTGCCTCCGTAGTGCCATTCGATGAGTTCGGGGTGCCATTCGAGGAGCAGGATGGTGGCGTCGTCGCTGAGGGCGTTGCCCTGGTACTCGAGGATCGCGTGGATGAGCAGCCGCAGGACCTCGGAGGGCTGCTGGCCGGCGGCGGAGGAGCGGATGATGAAGTCGGTGAAGCGGTCCAGGCCGAACGCCTCGCCGTCGTTGCCGCGGGCCTCGGTGACGCCGTCGGTGTACAGCAGCACCCGGTCGCCGGGTTCCAGCGTCGTGGTGTGCACCTTGCGGCGGGTGGGTCCCAGCTGGAACGGCAGCCCCATCGGCGGCTGAGGAGGGCTCTCCAAGGCGTGCTCCAGCACGCCTTCATCGCGGATGAGCAGGGGAGGCGGGTGGCCGCAGTTGCACCACCGCAGGATGCCGGTGTCCACGTCCAGCTGGCACACCACGCCCGTGCAGAACTGATCGGGGAGCCACTCGGCGAGCGTCCGGTCCACTGCCTCGATCATGTTCGGCAGGTCGGCGCCGGAGCGGCGGCCGTTGCGGCAGCCGGCCATCACTACGGAGGTGGTCAGCCCCGAGGCGAGGTCGTGGCCCATCGCGTCGAAGATGCTGGCGTGCAGGATGTTCTTGCTCACCGAGTGGTCGAAGGCGTCCCCGCCGAGCTTGTAGGCGGGTTCCAGCACGGCGGTGGAGATCACGCCGGTGCGGCCGACGCTGCGTGGCGGCAGGAAGGCGCGCAGCATCTCGGTGGGCAGATCCATGCCCTGTGTGCGGATGCGGGCGACGAACCAGTCGCTGTAGGTGCGCTTGGAGGTGACCACCAGGGACAGGACCCGCGCCAGCATCCGGCACCGGCGCAGCCGCGTCCCGTCCAGCACTCCGGCCCGTATGCCCAGCACGCCGAGCCGCTCCGCGCCGTCCACCATCGGCAGCCACACCACCACGCCCTCACGGGACTCGTGGACCCGCAGTGACAGGGTGCGGTAGGCCCAGCCCGCCTCGCTGGAGTCCACCGGAAGCCGTTCGGTCTGGTCTTCGAGAGGGATGAGCTGATGCTGCTGGAGGTCGACGAGATAGATCGCGGCGCTGTCCAGTCCGAGTGCCCGGGCGCACCGGTTCACCAGCCCGGGCAGCCGGTAGGGGACGATCGCATTGGCCTCGGCGAGCAGCCGTTCCAGCATCTGCTCGTCCGCCCCGGTGGTGACCGCCCGGTCGTCCCTGTCGGCCATCACACCACCTCCGCCACCTCAGTCTCGCATCGATCCGCCCGAGTCTCATTCCGGGCATTCCATGCATTCCGGGCGGAAGGCGGCGGCGCTCGCCGGTGGCCACCCGCCTTGCGAGGGGGGCTGGCCCGCCGGACACTGGACGGTCTACCAACACCCCACAAAACGGTCAAAAAATTGGTACCTATAGTATCGCGGGTGTCGCGAATAGACTGCAGAAGCAAAGCCGCCGCGTGGCGACAACCACGGACGATCCTGTGGGCCACGGCGGGTGCGGTGACCCTCGGGTTCCTCATCACGCTGGAGATCGCCGCGCGTCGCTACGCCGGCGTGCCGGGGCCGCTGACCACCCAGGCGCGAGAGGTGATCTTCGCCCCCAAACCGGGGCCGCTGTACGGCGGTCTGGCGCTGATGATGGTGGTGCTCACCTGGCGACAGCGGTTCATCGCGGCTGGTGCGGCGATCGGCATCGACGTCGTCTTCGTGCTGGTGCGGTGGGCGGTCGACGCCAAGGTGGACGCCGACCACTTCTTCGGCAACGGCGCGTTGTGGGTGATGCTGGGCTGTGCGGTCATCGCCGTCACACGACGCACCGGCCAGGAACGCGTCCTGCTGCTGAAGGCCGTCGGCCTGGGCCTGCTGCTGGTGGCCGGCCGCAAGACGGGCGACACCTGGCTGCTCATCACGGCGAAGACCCGCCCGGAGGTGCTCGACCCGTACCTGGCGACCGCCGATCACGCGCTGGGCAACCCGTCATGGGTGGCGGGCCGGATCCTCAAGGCCACCGGCCCGATCGGCATCCACACGCTCGACCTGGTCTACGCCCAGCTCGCGGTGGCCGCGATCGTCGTCGCGCTCTACCAGCTGCGCAACGTGGCGGCCGAGCGCCGCTTCCCGAGCCATCACCTGGTCCGCACCTTCCTGGTGATCGGCCTCCTCGGACCGGCCGTCTACATGATCTTCCCGGTCGTCGGACCGATCTTCGCCTACGGCCCGGGCACCTCCGGCACCGGCGGCGTGCAGTGGGCGGTGGCCAACCTGTGGCCCAACACGCCGCCGCCGATCAGCATCCCGCACCCGGTGCCGTACGACGCGATCACCCCTCGCAACTGCATGCCGAGCCTGCACACGGCGTGGGCCACCACGATCTTCATCCACTCCCGCAAGGGCCCAAGACTTCTGCGATTCGCCGGGACCTTCTGGCTGGTCGCCACCCTCAGCGCAACACTGGGCTTCGGCTACCACTACGGCGTGGACCTCGTCGCCGGCGTGGTGTTCGCGCTCACGGTCGAGGCAGCCATGCGCGCACTCGACCGCGGCTGGGACCGGTCCGCGACCCAGCTGATCGCCTACGGCGCAACGGTCTTCGCCGCACTCCTGGCGTGCTACCGCTACCTGCCGGTGGAGATGGCCCGGAATCCGTGGGCGTTCGGACCGCTTCTCCTTCTGGCGATGACCTCGGTGATCTACGGCTACGTACGGACCACGAAACTGTGGGAACGGGAACCGAAGAAGACCGCCCCGGCGCGGCAACCGGAACCGCAACTCGAACTGGTCTGAGTCACCACCCCCGCGTCACCGCCCTCCCATGACCGTTGTTTACCGCCCCTACTGGCACGTTGTGGCACGCGCTCTTGGGCTTGTCGACGCCGAACCCTCCTTGCGGTCCGTGGGCGTCCGTCGGCGGGCCGGGACGAGTTCCAGAGCGAAGTGGGTCAGCCTTCGGGGAGTTCTTCCCCTTCGAGGGAGACGCTCGGGAATCACTGCGACTCGTTTGGGGTACAGACCGCGGACGGTCCTCCTAGCACCCGGCGTCGTTGTCAGTTCCTCCTTCTAAAGGCTGTCCCGTAAATGGTCTTCGAGTCGGTGAAGGCGGGTCGTTCCGTGCGGGGCTACTCCACCGCGCACCAGGTCGTCACCGATGCCGACACCCGCCAGGTGGTCGGCATCGGCCGGCCGGTGCCGGTAGTTCTTGGACTGCTCGGCAATGCTGCGGTCTCGGGTGGGTACGAGGGTGCCGTCAATGATGAGCACGGTGTCTTTACTGAATCGCTTGCGCGGCTGGAGTGCCAGTTTCGGACCAAGGTGTTCGATGATCCGGTCGGCGGCCGACTTGGAGTCCCTGAAGTGCGGGGCAAGCTGGCGCAGCGTCAAGTGCATGCGCCTGTACGCCACGACCAGGAGCACCCGGTCTTCCAGTGACAGGCTCCACGGCCGACTGCGCCGTGCCCCGTCCGCGGCCTCACGGCGAACCACGGTCACCAGCTTGCCGAAGCAGCGAGGGCTCAGCCCGGTGAACGGGACTATCCAGGACGGCTCCGACGCCGTGATCACACCAGCCACTGCCGACGATGGCGTAGTGACGGCCTGAGTGAACCCGCAGTTCTGGCATGCCCGCCGGCTGTCACAGTTGCCATGCCGGAATCTCGCCAGTATCCCGCCCAGCGCCTGGAGCACCGCAGAGCCAGCGACTGGGGGCCAGCCTCTATTCCTAATACGTAGCAGAAGCCTCAGCCGTTGCCGGTACTACTCGATGAGGGGGTGACGCCGGAGGCTCGCTGATCAAGCTCCATCCGAAAGCATGAATGGATGCATTGCTTCCGTTTCTATTCCTACCTGGGTCGTTGAACACATAAGTGGCGTCCGCACCGGGTTCTCCTTGGGCGACTCGCCGTGCACGTCACGCCGAACCACAGGAAGGAGAGCCCGCATGCATCTGACGCCACATGAGCAGGAGCGGCTCATGATCCGTGTTGCGGCGGATCTGGCCGAACGACGTCTCAGGCGCCAGCCTGATCTCGCACTGAACTACCCGGAAGTCATGGCGCTGTTGGCGGCCTATGTGCTGGAGGAGGCCCGCCACGACACGAAGACGGTCGCCGAGCTCATGGATACCAAGCTGAGCGATGTGGCGAAGACGCTCAAGATCCCCAATAAAACCGCCAGCGGCAACTTGACGGACTTCGAGGTCATGGACGGCGTGCGGGAGATGATCCGCGACGTGCAGGTCGAAGCGACGTTCAAGGACGGCACGAAGCTGGTGACCATTCCGGACCCGCTCGGCAAGGCGGAGCCTGACGCGAAGGTCTACCCGGGCAAGTACGAACTTCTCGCGGATGACGGTCAGCACGCGGTGACGTTCAACGCGGACGACCACGACGACTCCCTGAGGGAGGGGCCGCTGTGGGCGAAGAACACCGCGAAGCGGCCTATCCAGGTCGGCTCCCACTTCCACCTGGGCGAAGTCAACGCGTGCCTCAAGTTCTTCAAGGACGAGGAGTGCACCGACCCGGCCGACGATGACGTGAAGGGGAAGCGGCTGCACATTGCGGCCGGTACGTCGGAGCGGATCGAGCCCGAACACGTGTGCAGAGTGTGGGTGGTGCCCATCAAGGGAGCCCAATTGGTCAAGGGCCTTCGAGTCAAGGACCCGGGTGATTGGAAGGTGGCCCCATGAGTGGTAGCTCCAGTCAGGCACGTGGTGTCGTGCAGTCGACCGCCGCGCGAGCTCAGCTTTACCGCGCGCCCTCCGGAGCCGCTGTGGCGGCAGGACTACGCCACGTTGTACGGCCCGACGAAGGGCGACCGGGTCAGGCTCGCCGACACGAATCTCATCGTCGAGATCGAGGAGGACTGGTGCGGGGGACCGGGCCGTAGCGGCGACGAGATGCTTTTCGGCGGCGGAAAGGTCATCCGGGAGTCGATGGGCCAGTCGCATTTCCCGAGGAGCGACACCACACACAATCCGGTGGACACAGTGATCACCGGTGCTCTGATCATCGACTACTGGGGTGTGGTGAAGGCCGACGTCGGCCTGCGAAACGGCGAGATCAAGGCGATCGGGCAGGCTTACAACCCGGAAACGATGACACCGAAGCCCTACACGGCCGAGGAGAACCTGGGCGGGCGTGCCTCGCACTTCGTGGTGGGGCCGGAAACCGAGGTGATCTCCGGCAACGGGCGGATCCTGACCGCGGGCGGCATCGACACCCACGTGCACTTCATCGGCCCCGGGCAGATCCACGAGGCACTCGCTTCGGGAGTGACCACGCTCATCGGCGGCGGCACCGGCCCCGCGGAAGGCAGCCGGGCCACCACCGTGACGCCTGGCGAGTGGCACCTCCGGCGGACGTTCGAGGCCCTGGACGCCTACCCGGTCAACATCGGCCTGTTCGGCAAGGGCGGCACAATCTCCTACGAGGCGCTGGAGGCCCAGATCAAGGCCGGCGCCATCGGCCTCAAGGTCCACGAGGACTGGGGAGCCACCCCCGCGGCCATCGACAAGGCGCTGGAAATCTGTGACACGCACCACGCCCAAGTCGCCCTGCATGCCGACTCGATGAACGAGTCCGGGTTCGTTGAGGACACCTTCAACGCCACCAAGCATCCCACCACCAAGAAGCCCCGGGGCATTCACGTCTTCCACGTCGAAGGCGCCGGCGGCGGCCACGCACCGGACATCATGAAGATGGTGGGCAAGGGCTACGAGAATGTCCTGCCCGCGTCGACCAACCCGACCCGGCCCCTGACGGTCAACACCGTCGCCGAGCACATGTACATGATGGTTGTCTGCCATCACCTCAACCTTGAGGTGCCCGCGGACAAGTCGTACGCCGACTCGCGTATCCGGCCCTCCACCATGGCCGCCGAGGACTGGCTGCACGACACCGGCGCCATCTCGATGATGTCCTCCGACTCGCAGGCCATGGGGCGTATCGGCGAGATGATCACGCGGACCTGGCAGACCGCGCACGTCATGAAGAAGCGCCGCGGCCACCTGCGGGAGGACACCGACAGGCACGACAACTACCGCGTCAGGCGCTACATCGCCAAGTACACGATCAACCCGGCCATCGCCCACGGCATCGACGAGCATGTCGGCTCCGTCGAGACGACCGGCCCCCGTGATACCCCCAAGGTCGCCGATCTGGTGCTGTGGGAGCCGAAGTTCTTCGGCGTCAAGCCGCACGTGATCATCAAGGGCGGACAGATCGCCTACGCGCAGGTCGGCGACGCCAACGCGTCGATCCCGACACCGCAGCCGTACCTGCCCCGCCCGGTGTGGGGGGCATGCGGCCGGGCCCCGGGAGGCAACTCCTTCAACTTCGTGGTGCCCGAGGCGCTCGGCATCAAGACGACGTACAACCTGACCAAGGGGGTGAAGGAGACCAAATCCACTCGTGACGTGACCAAGCAGAGCATGAAGCTCAACGGTGAGTCGCCGGAGATCGAAATCGGTCCCGAGACTTTCAGCGTCACCATCGGCGAGAGCAAGAGCAAGAGCCAGGCCGCGGGAACAGCCACGGCCACGGGCTCCGGCACTGGCACAGCCACGGGCTCCGGCACAGCCACGGGCACGGCCACGGATACGGGCACAGCCGCGAATCCCCCGGGATATGAGCGGGGCACGACCATGGACAGCCTCACGAAGGTGGAAGGCGCCCCGAATGACGGGCTGATGTTCGAGAAGAACCAGCCGCCGAATCCGGACCTCTACGAAACCGAACTGCCCATGGCTCAGCGGTACTTCCTCTTCTGAGCGCGACGTCGGTCCGGCGGCGCTCCGCCGCCGGACCGCCTGCTCGGGAAGTCCCTCCTCCTGAGGTCCGTACCTGTGAAAGGCAGGCCACCGTTCCCATGAGCCATGCTGCCCTGCTCGTCCTGGCCGACGGCCGTTTCCCCGCCGGTGGGCACGCCCACTCCGGCGGTGTGGAGGCAGCGGTCGCCTCGCACGGTGTCCACGACGCCTCAAGCCTGGAGGCGTTCTGTCGGGGCCGCCTGCACACCGCCGGGCTGACCGCGGCCGGCCTCGCCGCCGCGGCCGCCACCGGATACGACCCGATGGCGCTGGACGAGGCCGCGGACGCACGCACCCCCGTACCAGCACTGCGGCAGGTCGCCCGCAAGCTCGGCCGGCAGATGCTGCGCGCGGCCCGGGCCGCCTGGCCCTGCCCCGAGCTCGACGAGATCGCCCACCGCCTGCCGCAGGGCGCTCACCAGCCTGTGGTGCTCGGCGTCGCCGCGCGCGCCGCGGGCCTGACCCCGTTCGACGCCGCCCAGTGCGCCGCGTACGAGAGCATCGGCGGCCCCGCGACGGCGGCGGTGCGGCTGCTGAGCCTCGACCCGTTCGACGCGACCGCCCTGCTCGCCCGGCTCGCCGGCGAACTCGACGACGTCGCCCACGCCGCCGCCGAAGCGGCAGCACGGCTCGCCACCGACGGTGTCGGAGTGCTGCCCGCCGCCTCGTCGCCGCTCCTTGACATCACCGGTGAACAGCACGCCGCCTGGTCCATGCGGCTCTTCGCCTCCTGACACCCCCATACCGTTCGGAGTACGCCATGCACCTCGACCACGACACGATGCTGCCGCACCACCACACGCCCAGCGCAGAGGCACTGCGCCCCGACGGCGGGCGCCGCGCCCTGCGCATCGGCCTCGGCGGGCCCGTCGGATCCGGCAAGACCGCCACCGTCGCCGCACTGTGCCGCGCCCTGCGCGACCGGCTGTCCATCGCGGTCGTCACCAACGACATCTACACCCGCGAGGACGCCGAGTTTCTGCTCCGCGAAGCCGTGCTGCCGCCGGAGCGGATCACCGCCGTCGAGACCGGCGCCTGCCCGCACACCGCGATCCGCGACGACATCTCCGCCAACCTCGAAGCCGTCGAACAGCTGGAGGAGACACTGCTCCCGCTGGATCTGATCCTCATCGAGTCCGGCGGCGACAACCTCACCGCCACCTTCTCCAAGGGCCTCGTCGACCACCAGGTCTTCGTCATCGACGTCTCCAGCGGCGACGACATCCCCCGCAAGGGCGGCCCCGGCATCACCACCGCCGACCTCCTCGTCATCAACAAGACCGACCTCGCTCCCTACGTCGGCGCCGACCTGGACACCATGGCCGCCGACGCCGGCCGGCAGCGCGGCAACCTCCCCGTCGTCTTCACCAGCCTTGCCTCGGACGACGGCATCCAGCCCGTCGCCGACTGGGTCAACGGATGCCTGGCCGCCTGGCGGACCGAGGCCGCCGTATGACAGCCACCGCACCACACCCGAGCCCGCCACCCAGCACAGCACCCCCCGCATCGACCGCCGCAGGAAGCGAGACGGACAGCGGGCCGACAGACGGGGAGCACGTGGCCGGAAGGGTGCACCTAACGGACCCCGAACTCTCCGGTGTCCGGGCCACCGCCTTCATCAGGGCCGCCTGCGAGGGCTCCACCACGACCGTGCCGCTCATGCGCAACAGCGGCCCCTTCCACTTGCACCAGACGCAACCCCACAATGGGTGGGCCCGGGTCAGCGTGATCAGCTCCATGTGCGCACCTCTCGGCGGGGACCGGCTCGCCCTCGACATCACCGCCGAGGAAGACGCCAGGCTGGAGGTGAGCACGCCGACCGCCACCATCGCGCTGCCCGGCGCCACCGCCACACCCGCCGCCTACGACGTCCGCCTCACCGTCGCCGACCACGCCATGCTGACCTGGCTGCCCAAACCCCTGATCAGCGCCTCGGACAGCACCCTTCACCAGACCTGCACGGTCCACCTCGCGCCCACCGCCGCCGTCCTGCTGCGCGAGGAGCAACTCCTCGGCCGCACGGCCGAACCCCCAGGCCACCTCACCACCCGCCTCACCGTGTACCGCGGCGGCCGCCCCGTCCTCGACCAGCACACCGCCTACGGCGGGACGGCACCGGCCTGGGACGGCCCCGCCGTGCTGGGCGGACACCGCGCCGCCGGCCAGCTCCTCGTCGTGGACCCCCACCTCACCACCGACCACCCATCGATCCTCATCGGTGACGACCCTGAGAAGGGCCACGCCGTTCTCACCCCGCTCGCCCAGCACCCCGCCTACCTGGCCACCGCCACCGCCACCACCCTCCACCAGGTGGGCAAGCTCCTCAACACCGCGCTCGAACACATCCGGAACATGTAGCTGGGACCAGCCTGAGACGCGGGCCCGGGAGGACATCCGACGGATCGTGCAAGGGGCTCACGAGCAGTTCTTCCCACTCGGCGGCTCGGCGGGGGATCGGTCGAGCGACGAAGGCGCCCGGTTGCCACCACGCACAGACTCCCGGCAAGGCAGTCGGTGTCAGTTCCGCCTCGTGGATGACGGGGCCAGAAATCAACATCACCAAAGAGGCAACATGCCAACGGCCACGACGAGCCCGTGATGCCCTACGAGGCCATGCGCTGGTTCATGGAGCAGGTGGTCGAGCAGGTAGACCGCTGCTGCATCGCGCTCAAGCAGGGAGAATCGTCGGCAGTGGAATGATCAGGCAGTGGCTGGTGCGATCACGCGTCGGAGCCGTCCTGAGGCCGCGGACGGGGCACGACGCGGTCGGCCGTGGAGCCTGTCACTGGAAGACCGGGTGCTCCTGGTCGTGGCGTACTGGCGCACGAACTTGACGCTTCGCCAGCTGGCTCCGCTCTTCGGGGCCTCCAAGTCGGCCGCCGACCGGATCATCGAACACCTAGGTCCCGAAACTGGCACTCCAGCCGCGCAAGCGGTTCAGTAAGACACCGGCTCATCATGGACGGCACCCTCGTACCCACCCGAGACCGCAGCATTGCCGAGCAGTCCAAGAACTACCGGCATCGGCCGACCGATGCCCGGCAACCGCCACGACTCCCGCGGCTGGAAGGAGTCCGGGGCGAAGGAAGCCGTCGGTGACACGGTGACGATCGCGGACGGCGGCTACCAGGGCACCGGACTCGTCATCCCGCACCGACGGACGAAGGGTGAGGCCCTTCCGGGATGGAAGGAGGAACACAACCGCTCCCACAAGCAAGTACGCGCCCGCGTCGAGCACGCCTTCGCCCGGATGAAGGGCTGGAAGGTCCTACGCGACTGCCGCCTCAAAGGGGACGGCGTGCATCATGCCATGCTCGGCATCGCTCGCCTGCACAACCTCACCCTCACCGGATAGGGCGAGCCAGTCCGCACGGAACAACCACGCCTTCACCGACTCGACGACCATTTACGGGACAGCCTTTAGAGTCCCCGCATGGCGACATTCCGATCCAGTTTCACGCTTTGGAAGATGGTCAGCGGGGCACGTGAGCTCACCGAGCACCCGAGCGTGCAAGAGCGCATCGATGCGGTGCTGCGCATTATGGGTTCTGCCTTCGGCGGGACGGGGTACGGCAAGGGCAGACCGTTGGTGAAGGCCCTGGAGGACGTCGCTCAAGAAGCGCTCTTGCTTGGTGACTTCGCGTTTGCACAGCGGTTCCAGCGTTTCGCCGCCTACGCCGGCGGCGAACTGTTCCTCGAAATCCTAGAGAACTATTACGACGAGGAGGCGCGGCATCGCAGCGAGGAAGGCATGCGCAGGATGGTGGCCATGGGATCCGATCGAGCGGTGGCCGTTTTGGACGCTCTCTCCAACGACAATCCTGATGCAACGGTCGCCGACGCGCGGGACCTCTTTCGCGGGATAGCCCTGTTTGTGGATCACTTGGGTCTCGGCACTGGTGAGGGCGGGATCCGGCTGCCCACCCGAGAGAGGAGGCGACTCCAGCAGTACGGGCACATGGAGCTGGTTCTCAGAAACCTGCCGCGACCGGCCTCGGCCGGCGCCGCGCGGATGGTAGGCGACTTGCTGGCGGACGCCGATGTGGGGTTGCCCGCTCAGTTGCTGGAGCTGAAGGCCCGGAGGGCGGGCCTCGAAGCCCTGCGCGTTGTGGTGGAGGACGAGACGAGCTCCGAAAGCGCCCTCCACGCCCATCTGAAGAACCAGGAGTGGATCTTCGGCGGTGCTTACGTGGCAGAGCTGGCGCGCCGACAGTACACCTCGGACACGATTCTAGACATCCCGCTTCTGCGCGGTGATGGATCCCTTCACGTGGTGGAACTCAAGCGCGCCAACATCAAGGACCTGGTAATACGTCGCAGCGGCCACCTCATGTTGGGTGCCCCGGCGCACCGAGCGGTGTCACAGGCGCAGAACTACCTCCGCACTATGGACGAGAACCGTAAGACCATCCTCACGCACCATGGCGTCGACACTCGTAGAGCCTCGGCGACGGTTGTGATCGGGCATCCGAGATACGGGAGTGGGGACATCAGCCCCCAAGAGATCGCGGAGACACTGCGCACCTACAACACACATGCGGCACGTATTGAAGTGATCACGTACGAAACCCTGCTGGAGTCAGCAGCCCGGATGCTGGCCCTCTCGTCAGCGCGGCAGGACCCTGACCAGACCGAGGAGCCCACGGCATGACGGAAGAAGAGCGTCCTGCGATCGAACAGCTGCTGGCCCGCCTGTGCGGTGGCGTGATCACCGGCAGGGATTACGTCGGCTACTTCCTCAATGAGTACGGGGAAGAACTCGTCTTCGCCCAGCGCCGGGGAGAGAAGACCGCCCGGCTCTGGCACAGCGACGTCGATTGGCAGATGTTCCGCGTCGGCGACCACTCAATACGGGTCGGCGGCGTGATGGACGGGGTGGTCACCGTGGACGACCTGATCATCAATCGCTCTGAGGCGACGTGGCTGTCCTCCTGCCTGGCCGCTTCCCGCCACCTGCGTCAGAAACGCGGCTGATATGTCGCTCGGAGGTGGGCAACGGCGAAGGCCCCGGGTCGGTGACCTGAGGCCTTCGTGTCTGAGCGGATGACGGGAATCGAACCCGCGCCATAGGCTTGGAAATCACCCGGCACTTGGGCCTGTGTACGGCCACTGACCTGCGAAAGTCCCCGCTGGGAGCCAGGTTCTGGCGGCCTTGCCAGGCGCCTGTTGACCGCTGCTTACCGCCTCTACTGGCATGTTGTGGCACGGCCTTCAGCGGTGGGATGTGGTGTGCTGCCCGGCTACTCCCGATCCGGGAGGGTGCGGGCCGCCACGTTGAAGGTGAGGTTGGAGAAATCCCGGCCCTGGAGCACTGGGCCGTACTGCGTTCCGCCGCTGATGCGGTTGTGTACGTCGCTGCTTGAGGCGTGGAGTTCCTGCTACCACTTCTTGGAGGGGTACGAGAAGCGGCAGCAGCAGGAGTGCCGGGAACGAGGAGTGGCATGGGGACCCGAAGGGGCTTGTCTTCCCGAGCGAGACCGGAGGTCAACGTGACTCGCGCAGTGTCCTGCGGAACTTCCGTTCCCTGCTGAGGGACGCCGGCTTCGCAAAGCCCCACGAGTGGACCGCGCGTGAGCTGCGAACGAGCACCGTATTGCTCCTGTCGGCCAACGGGACCCACATCGAGGTCATCGCCCGTGTTGTCGGACACAGCGGTACTCAGACGACCGAGCGTGTCTACCGAAAGGTGCTTCGCCCGGTGATCACAGAAGGGGCGGAAGCTATGGACGGCATCTTCGACCTGAGCGCCGACTCCACCAGGGAGACGCCGAGCGACTGACCCCGCCCGGCGCCCGGTGGCTTCCTCTTTGGCTCCCCGCGACCCTGTTGCTCCGGCGGGGCATTACCTGACCGGTAATCGCCCACCCACCCCCCGTCCCGGCACAGTGAGTGCAGCGCCTCCCGGACCCGCGCACTCGGGTCCGGGGAGCGTGGGCCGGGTTGCCGGCCGGTTCTGTTGATGTTGGGTTGAAGGGGAGATCGTCATGTCGCAGTCGCAGTACGAGGGCGCCGTTAACCGTTACTTCGAGGCCTGGAACGCCGTGGATGCCGAGGCGCGGGGCAAGGCTGTCGCCGCTGCTTGGAGTGAGGACGGGAGCTACACCGACCCGCTGGCCGATGTGCGGGGGCACGAGCAGGTCGGTGCTGTCATCGCCGCGGCGCGGGAGCAGTTTCCGGGGTTCGAGTTCCGGCTGAGCGGGGTCGTCGACGGGCACCACGACACGGCGCGCTTCTCGTGGGAGCTGGTGTCGGTGGCCGACGGGGCCGCGCCGGTCGCCGGGTCGGATGTGATCACGCTGGCCGAGGACGGCCGGATCCGGTCCGTCCTCGGCTTCCTCGACCGGGTGCCCGCTACGGCGTGAAGCCCTGCCTCAGGGCGGCGGCCGTCTCCGGATCGGCGGGGAGGAAGGTCTCCAGGGCCAGTTCGGAGACGGTCACGTCCATGGGGGTGTTGAAGGTCGCGATGGTGGACGTGAACGACAGGGTGCGGCCCCCGTGTTCGATCACCATCGGCAGGGCGAAGGGAAGTCCCGTGCCCTCGCCCGTCGACATCTCGATCTCAGCCGTGCGGCCTTCGGGCATCGGGTAGGCGCTGACCTCGTCGTAGAGGGCGCGCAGCGGGGTGGAGCGCATCAGGGCCAGCTGGCGCTCCATCTGGTGGAGCAGATGGCCGCGCCACTCGCGGAAGTTGAGGATGCGGGGCGCGAGGCCCTGGGGGTGCAGGGTGATCCGCATGGCGTTGAGCGGGGGAGTGCGCAGGTGGTCCGCTATGCCCTCCATCAGCATGGCGATGCCGCTGTTCGCGGCCAGCACCCGGTAGGTGCCGTCCACGACCAGCGCGGGGAACGGCTCGTAGCCATTCAGCAGCCGCTCCAGCCCCTCCCGTAGCCCGTCCAGCGCCGGGTCGTCCAGGGGTCGCTCGGGGTAGTGCGGGGCGTAACCGGCCGCGATGAGGAGGGCGTTGCGCTCCCGGACGGGTACGTCGAGGTGGTCCGCGAGGCGCAGCACCATCTCCTGGCTCGGCCGGGAGCGGCCCGTTTCGATGAAGCTGATGTGCCGGGCGGAGGAGTCGGCGCGCAGCGCCAGTTCCAGCTGGCTGATCCGCCGCCGGTCCCGCCATTCGCGCAGCAGCGCGCCCACGCCCACGCCCGTGTCCGGGGCAACCGCAACAGTCGTCATGGTCCGACCGTAACCCGTGCGTTCGCGAGGGTTACCCCAGATCGAAGGCGTTGCGCAGCCCGAGCCGGTGGCGCAGGTCGTCCTGCCGCCGGAACCCCTCGAGTTCGGGTGCCCGGTACAGGGGTGCGATCGCGCACCGCTCGGTGCGGGAACCCGCCTCGTCCAGCAGGGCGTTGACCGCCGCGCGGGCCGAGGCGTTGGCGCCCTCCATGGTGGCCAGGTCGATGTCGACGGCCACGTAGTCGCCGGAGAGGAAGAGGTTGGGGATCGCGGTCCGGGCCTCGGGGCGGTTGTACCAGGTGCCGGTGGGGTGGATGAACAGCTGCTCGTCGTTGCTGGCGTGCGTGCCGCCGAGTTCGACGGCCGGGTCCAGGAACCAGGAGTGCAGCTTCGCGTCGCTCAGCACCGTGCGCCCGGTGTCGTTGAGGCCCGCCTTCATCTGCGCCCACACCTCGCGGGCGACCTCCTCGCGGGTGCACTGCTTGGCGGTCTTGGCGTAGAGGATGCCGGGCCGGTCCCATTCGGAGACGTCGACCGACAGGCAGTCCGCCACCGTGCCGTCGCCGTAGTTGCGCCGGAAGTCCCGTCCGGGCCAGTACTGGGCCTGGCCCACGGAGGTGATCGACCAGGGCGAGTCGATGTGGTTGATGTGGCCGTGAATGATCGGCGTGGGCTCGGTGAGATAGAACTGGATGCCCGTCATCCAGTCCGTCCGCAGCTTGTCGCAGCGCGCCAGCCGTGGGTCCGCCGCCCGGACCTGTGCGTTCCAGGTCGTACGGGCGTGCTCGACCGGCATCGCGGAGACGAAGTGGTCGGCGGTCACCGACTGCCGTGCCCCGCTGGCGTCCTGCAGCACGGCCTCGGTGATCCGTCCGCCGGCGAGTCGCAGGTCGCGTACGCCCCAGCCGGTGCGGAACTCGACGCCGAGCGACCGTAGATGGGTGATCCAGGGGTTGATCCACGCCTCGTTGGTGGGGGCGTTGAGGACCCGGTCCGGCTCGCCGTCGGCGCCCCGGCCCATCGCGTTGAACAGGAACGCCTCGATGCAGGTGGCGACGGTCTTCGTGCTGGCGACCTCGGCCTTGGTCGCGACGATGTTGCGGGTGATTCCGACGGCAAGCAGCTGCCGGTAGTTCGCCGACATCCGGGCGGCCTTGGTGTACTCGAACCACGGCACGCGCTCCCACTCCTGCGTCCGCCGCCGCTCGCTGCTGGTGAACCAGACCAGCAGCCGTCCCGCGAAGTAGGCGATCTCATGGGCGGGCAGCCGGGCGAAGGTCTCGAAGAAGGCCGTCAGCATGCGCAGGAACGCGTCCGGCGTGAGCACGGGCGGCGCCTTGCCGATGCTCGCGAACGGTATCCGGATGTCCTCGCGCCCGCCCGTGCGCGCCAGCATCACCTCGCTGGAGGCCACGAGGTTGTCGTGGCAGCCGTTCGCGTTGCCGGGGAAGGGGATGCGGCGCAGGGTGTCGGGCAGGTTCCGGTAGAAGCCGGGGATGAAGCGGAAGCCGTGTTCGCCGGGGAGCGGCCGGCGGCCGCCCTTCGCGCTGCCCGGTACGTCCATGCTGCGCGCCTTGCCGCCGAGGGCGGACTTGCGTTCGTACACCGTCACCTGGAAGCCGCGCTCGGCCAGTTCGTGCGCGGCCGTGAGCCCGGCGACGCCGCCGCCGAGCACCGCGACGGTGCGTCCGCCGGTGCGCCGGCGGGGCTGTGCGTGGGCCGTGCCGCCGAGCGCGGCCGTGGCGCCGAGCGCCGTCGCCCCGCCGAGCGTCGCCGTCGCGGCGACGGCACCCGCGCCGCCCAGGAACCCTCTGCGTGTGCTGCCTGCGGGATCCACCATGGCCACAGCCCCTAACCGCCGGTAACTTGTCATGCCCGGCGCAGGAGCATAGGTGGGTCCTCCTCGACCCGGAAGGCGGGCGGGGTCTCCTCCGCGCCGTCGGCCGTACATTGGCGCGAAAGCGCTGCCGCCCCATGGGACGCTTGCATCACCGCCGGCTCGCGGTGGGAACGAAGACGGGGCGAAGACGCGACGAAGGGATGCGCGATGGCAGTCGAACCGCTCTCGCAGAACGACGTGGAGGAGCGCCTCCAGGAACTGCCCGGCTGGACCACGGACGGCGACCGGATCACGCGCACGTACTCCTTCGACGGCCACTTCCAGGCGGCGGCGATGGTGATCCACATCGCGCAGCTCCAGGAGGAGCTCAACCACCACTCCGACCTGACCCTGGGCTACAACACCGTCTCCCTCGCCGTGAACACGCACAGCGTCGGCGGCAAGGTCACCGGCCTGGACGTGGAGCTGGCCCGCCGCGTCGAGGCGATCGCGCCCGGGCACGGGGCGCGCTGACGCACGGCGGCCCCGGGACGGTACGTCCGTCCCGGGGCCGCAGGGGCGACATGACGACCGGTCGTGGCGCCGGCCCGACCGGCCGAGGCCGGCGGATCAGTTGAAGTCGAACTCCGCCGGGTCCGGGCCCAGCCGGGTGCCGTTGTCCAGGCCGGCGATCGCCGCGAGGTCGTCGGCGTCCAGCGCGAAGTCGAAGACGTCGATGTTCTCCCGGATGCGGGAGGGGGTCACCGACTTCGGGATGGCCACGTTGCCCAGCTCGACGTGCCAGCGCAGCACGATCTGAGCGGCAGTCTTGCCGTGTTTGGCGGCGATGCGGGCGAGCGTCGGGTCCTCCAGCAGGCCCCGGCCCTGGCCCAGCGGGGACCACGCCTCCGTGACGATGCCGTGCCGCGCGTGGAGGGCGCGGAGCTCGGCCTGCGCGAAGTTGGGGTGCAGCTCGATCTGGTTGACCGCGGGGACGACCGAGGTCTCGGCGATGACCCGCTCGAGCTGCTCGGGCTGGAAGTTCGAGACGCCGATGGCCTTGGCGCGGCCGCTCGCGGCGATCTCCACGAAGGTGCGGTAGATCGTCAGGTAGTCGTCGCGCATGGCCCGGGGCCAGTGGATGAGGTACAGGTCGACGTAGTCGAGCCCGAGCTTGTCGAGCGAGGCGTCGAACTCCCGCAGGACGCTCTCGCGCGTCCAGGTCTCGGAGGCGCTGTTCCACAGCTTCGTGGTGACGAACAGTTCGTCACGGGCGACGTCCGAGGCGGTCAGCCCCTTGCCCGTGCCCCGCTCGTTCTCGTAGATCGCGGCCGTGTCGATGCTGCGGTACCCCGCTTCGATGGCGGTCGCGACGGCGGTGGCGGCCTCGCCGTCCGGGACCTGCCACACGCCGTAGCCGATCTGCGGCATCTCGACGCCGTTGTTGAGGGTGATGGTGGGGACCTTGCTCACGAGCAATCGATCCTTACGTCCGTCGGATAGCACTTACCCCATGGTCAACCGGCACGTTCCGGATCGCATTCCCGATACACCTATTTTTCTGGCACCGGGGACTTACGGGCCGCGTCAGGTGGCGTAGAGCGCGTCGACTTCCATGGCGTAGGCCTTCTCGATCGCCTTCCGCTTGAGCTTCAGCGTGGGCGTCAGCAGCCCTTGGTCCTCGGTGAACCGGTTCGCCAGGATGCGGAACGTGCGTATCGACTCGGCCTGTGAGACGAGTGTATTGGCGGCCACCACGGCCCGCCTGATCTCGGCCTCGAGCTCCGGGTCGTGCACCAGTTCGGACGGTGGCGGCAGGGGCTTGTCGCGCAGGGCCATCCAGTGCGCCACCGCCTCCTGGTCGAGCGTCACGAGGGCCGCGACGTAAGGGCGGTCGTTGCCGACCACCAGACACTGGGCGACCAGCGGATTGGCCCTGACCCGCTCCTCCAGCGCGTGCGGTGAGACGCTCTTGCCGCCGGAGGTCACCAGGATCTCCTTCTTCCGCCCGGTGATCGTCAGATAGCCGTCCTCGTCCAGCGCGCCCAGGTCACCGGTGGCCAGCCAGCCGTCGCGCAGGACGGCGTCCGTGGCACGTCGGTCACCCAGATAGCCGGAGAACACCTGCCCGCCGCTCAGCCAGATCTCTCCGTCGTCGGCTATGTGCACGCTCGTGCCGGGAACGGGCCGGCCCACGGTGCCGAAGCGGGTGCGCTCGGGCGGGTTGGCGACGGCGGCGCCGGTCGTCTCGGTCAGCCCGTACCCCTCGAACACGGTGATGCCCGCGCCCGCGAAGAACAGCCCCAGGTCCCGCTCCATCGCCGAGCCGCCCGACATCGCGTACCGCACCCGACCGCCGAGCGCCTCGCGGATCCGGGCGTAGACCAGCTTGTCGAAGACCTGGTGCTGTACGCGCAGCGTGGTGCCGGGGCCCGGGCCCCGGCCGAAGGCCTTGTCCTCCAGCGCCTGCGCGTACCGCACCGCGACGTCGACGGCCTTCTCGAACGGCCTGCCCCTGCCCTCCAGCTCGGCCGTGCGCCGGGCCGAGGCGAACAAACCCTCGAACACATAGGGGACGGCGAGCACGAACGTCGGCCGGAACGACTGCAGGGCGGGCAGCAGCGCGGCGGCCGACAACTGCGGCTGATGCCCCAGCCTGACCCGGCCGCGCACCGCCGCGACCTGCACCATCCGGCCGAAGACATGGGCGAGGGGGAGGAAGAGGAGGGTGGAGGCCTCGTCACCGGGGCGGGAGCGGAAGACCTGCTCGTAGCGGCGCAGGACGTTGTCGGCCTCGGCCATGAAGTTGGCGTGCGTGAGCACACAGCCCCGGGGGCGGCCCGTGGTGCCGGAGGTGTAGATGACGGTCGCCGGGGAATCCGGGGTGACGGCCATGCGGTGCCGGTGCACGACCTCGTCCGCGATGCGCGTCCCGGCGCCGGTGAGCTCGCCGAGCGCGCCTGCGTCCAGCTGCCAGAGGCGGACGAGGCGCGGCAGCCGGTCGATGACCGAACCGATGGTCATCGCGTGGTCCTCGTGCTCGACGACGCAGGCCGAGACGTCCGCGTCGTGCAGCATGCCGAAGACCTGCTCGGTGGAGGACGTCGGGTACAGCGGTACGGGCTGGGCGCCGATGCACCACAGCGCGAAGTCGAACAGCGTCCATTCGTACCGGGTACGGGACATGACGGCGACCCGGTCGCCGAACCGGACCCCCTGGGCGATCAGGCCCTTGGCCAGCGCCAGGACCTCGTCCCGGAAGGCGCCTGCGGTCACCTCCCGCCACCGGCCGTCCTGCGTCGGGCGGCCCAGCGCGACTCTGTCGGGGGCGTCGGCGGCATGATCGAACACGACGTCCGCCAGTCCTCCGACGTGGGGCGCCGTCACCAGGGAAGGGACGGTGAACTCGCGCAACCTCTCGCTCCTCGCGACGCTCCGCACAGCGCCGTGACCGTACCCGATCCCGTCCCGCCCCGAACCCCTTCGACCGGCCTCGTCTCGTCTGATGGACGGGGTCCGACCGGATCTGCACCGAATCTCTTCGATACCTCTTCGAGGCGTGCACGCAGTTGTCGCCGACTGTTATCCGGGACCCTGAGACCCCTGGGGCGCCTGCGCTCGGCCCGGCGACTGCAACCGGTCCCCGGCGGCCAGGATCGCCTCCGCCAGCGCCCGCGCGCTGCCGCGCGCGGTGCCGCCCCGGACCGTCCGGGTGCCGTACAGCAGCACCACGTCGACGTCGCCGAGCTCCGGAAGCCCGGCGCGGGCCGGAACGCGGACGAGCCCCGGCGGGATCATGCCCTGGGCGTGCGCCATCACGCCCAGCCCGGCACCCGCGGCGGCCACCAGACCGTTGAGACTGCCGCTCGTACAGGCCACCCGCCAGGGGCGGCCGTGCCGTTCGAGCACCTCGAGGGCGCGGGCCCGGGTGACGGCCGGCGGCGGGAAGACCACCAGCGGCAGCGGGCGGTGGGCGTCGAGGCGCAGCCCCTCACCGCCGATCCACACGAGCCGGTCGCGCCAGACGAGCCGGCCGTGGGGCTCGTCCGGGCGGCCCTGGCCCGGATGGCGCTTGACGAGGACGAGGTCGAGCCGTCCGGCGGCGAGCTGCTCCTGGAGGGGGCCGGAGAGGTCGACGGTCAGCTCGAGATCCACCTCGGGGTGGTCGCGCCGGAAGGCCTGCAGGATCTCGGGGAGCCTGGTGAGGACGAAGTCCTCGGAGGCCCCGAAGCGCAGCCGCCCCCGCAGCCGCGTCCCCGCGAACCAGTGCGCCGCCCGCTCGTTGGCCTCCAGGATCGTACGGGCGAAGCCGAGCATCGCCTCGCCGTCCTCGGTGAGCGTCACGCTGTGGGTGTCGCGGACGAACAACAGCCGGCCGGCCGCCTTCTCCAGCCTGCGCACCTGCTGGCTGACGGTCGACTGCCGCACGCCCAGGCGATCGGCGGCCTGGGTGAAGCTCAGGGTCTGCGAGACGGTCACGAAGGTACGGAGCTGGGTGGGATCGAACAGATCGGCCATGCCCCGAGCCTAGCCAGGCCCATCGCCATACGTGATAACAGTCAGCGTGGTGAACGGGGTTCCCGATGGCCCGTCCGGCGGACAACCTGAGGACATGCGCCCCCGCCCTCTCCGTCCCGGCCTTCTCCGTGCCCGCCTTCCCCGCCGCCTCGTCGCGGTGCTCCCCGTCGACCCCTACATAGCCGCCCTGCTGGGCACGGTCCTGCTCGCCACCCTCCTGCCGCCGCGCGGCCCCGCCGCGACCGCCGCCGCGGACCACGCCTCCACCGGGGCCGTGGCGCTGCTCTTCTTCCTCTACGGCGCCCGCCTCTCCACCCGTGAGGCGCTCGACGGACTGCGTCACTGGCGGCTGCACCTGACGGTCCTCCTCTGTACGTTCGCGCTGTTCCCGCTGCTGGGCCTCGCCGCCCGCGGTCTCGTGCCCCACGTCCTGACGCCGCAGCTGTACACCGGGCTGCTGTTCCTGTGCCTGGTGCCCTCGACCGTCCAGTCGTCGGTCGCCTTCACCTCCCTCGCCCGCGGCAATGTCGCGGCCGCGATCTGCGCGGGCTCCCTGTCCAGCGTCGTCGGCATCGTCCTCACCCCTCTGCTCGCCGCCCTCCTGCTGGGCGGCAGCACGGGCGGGGTCTCCCTCGACTCGCTGCTGTCGGTCGCCCTGCGCCTGTTGGTGCCGTTCGTGGCGGGGCAGCTGCTGCACCGCCGGCTCGGACCCTCTCTTGTGCGCCACGGCAAGGCCCTGGGGTACGTCGACCGCGGCTCGATCCTGATCGTGGTCTACGGGGCGTTCGGCGCCGGCGTCGTCGGGGGCGTCTGGCACCAGGTGACGCCCTGGCGGCTGGCGGCCCTGCTGGCCGTGGAGGCCGTCCTGCTCGCCCTGATGCTCACCCTGACCAGCCGCGGCGCCCGCCGCCTGGGCTTCGACCGGGCGGACCGCGTCGCCATCACCTTCGCCGGGTCGAAGAAGAGCCTCTCCGGCGGGCTGCCGATGGCGACCGTGCTCTTCGGGGCGCACGCGAGCGTCGCCGTGCTGCCGCTGATGCTCTTCCACCAGCTGCAGTTGATGGTCTGCGCGGTACTCGCCAAGCGCTACGCCCGCCAGGCGCCCACCGCTGCCGCCCCAGCCCCCGCCCCCGGGGCCGCCAGCCCCCGCCCCTCAGCGGCGGGAAGCGACACCGGCACGATCGCCGGGGTCGACGCGGTCCAGCGGCAGCCATAGCACCGGACCGTCGCTGCGGGCGGGCGGCGCGTTCGTCGCCCGCAGCGCCGCCAGCTCCCCGGCCGTCAACGCCCTCCCGTACACCCGTACCTCGTCCAGACCCCCCTTCAGAAAAGCGCGTGCGTCCGGCCTCTGCGCCAGATGCACCCCGAACGTCGAGTTCCGGCTCACCGACCCCGGCACATCGGGCACGGCGGTGGAGACGCCGTCCACGGTCAGCGTCAGCCTCCCGCCCGTACGCCGCAGGGCCAAGTGGTGCCACCGCCCGTCGTCGTACGCCCCCACCGACCGGACCGTCGCCGTCCGGGACGGCCCGGGCCCCTCGGCGAGCGCCGTCACCTGCCCGGCGATCCGCCCCTCCCGCGGCTCCCCGCGCAGCGCCACCTGCGGCGCCCCGCCGACGCCGCCCATCCACAGGAACGGCTGCTCGCCCCCGGCCCCCGAGGCGCCGTAACGGAACCACAGCGCCGCCGTGAAGTCCCGCGCGCCCAGCGGCAGCGAGGCCCGGTAGGGCAGGCGCACGGCGTCGTCCTTGCCGTCGAACCCGAGCCCGGAGCCGAACCGCCCCCCGACCGGCCGCGCGCCGCCGAGCACATACGCGCCCCGCCCGCCCGGCGCCCGGTCCGGCGTCGTCGGGTCCGGCCCCCGCCGCGCGCCCAGCCACTCCTCGGTGAACCGCGCGAAGCGGATCTCCTGCCGGGCGTCCGCCTTCCCGGCCTCGTAGAGCAGCCCCGTCGTGCCCGGGCCGACGACCGCCATGTCGGAGTAGCCGGACCAGTCGGCGGTGACCCGTCTGCCGCGCTCGGCGCTCTCCCAGGTGCGCCCCTGGTCGTAGGAGGAACGAATGGTCAAGGTGCGGCGGCGGTCGGGGTCGGCGGGCGCCGAGAACAGCCAGCGCCCGGGCCGCAGCGGGGCGACCGCCCCCTGCACCATGGGGGAGTACAGGTCCGGCAGCGCCCGGAACGGCGCGGTGAAGCTCGCTCCGCCGTCACGGCTGACGGCGTCGTCGCGATTGCCGGGCTCCGTGCCGTCCTGCTCCCGGCCGTTGACGTAGACCGCCCCGTCGCTCCGCTCGGCGAGCGTCAGCTCCGAGGGCTTCTGCCGGTAGGTGCGGTCGGCCGTGACCTCGTGCGTGTCCACCGCGCCGAGCCGCCAGTGCGCCCCGCCGTCGTCGCTCAGCGCGAGCGCCGCGTGGTTGGCCGATGTCCGGGTGCCGTCATGGCTCTCGGCATTGAGGCCGATGACCAGGCGACCGCGGTGCGGCCCCCGGGCGAGCTGGATGCCGTGCCCCGGGCCCGTCGCGTACCAGGAGTTCCACCCGGCGGGCCGGATCTGCGCCGTCAGCTCCCTCGGGCGCGACCAGCTGCGGCCGTCGTCGTCGCTGTACTGCAGGTGCGGGGTGCGGTCGCAGGGCACGTCGCAGTTCCCCGCGTCGTCGCGGCCCTCGTTATAGGTGGTGGCCAGCACGATCCGGCCGGTGCGGCGGTCCACGACGGGCGCGGGGTTGCCGTGGGTGTCGCCGCGGCCGTGGTCCACGATCCGCAGCGGCTCCCAGCTGCGGCCGCCGTCGGTGGAGCGCTTGAGAACGAGATCGATGTCGGTGGCGTCACCGCAGTTGTCCTTTCTCCCCTCGGCGAAGGCGAGGAGCGTGCCCCGGTTGGTGGTGACGATCGCCGGGATGCGGTAGCAGGCGTAGCCGTGCCCCGGCTCCCGGCCGGCCTTGAACAGGACCTGTTCCTCGAACCCTGCGTCCGCTGGTTCCTCGACCCCGGCACCCGCCGGGGTGACGTACCCCCCGGGCACGGCCGCCGCTGGGGGGAGGCAGAGCGCGAGCAGCGCACCGCAGAGAACGGCGGAGGCGGCAGCGGCCCGCCAGCTGATGCGGGGACCGGGCGGGGACGAGGAATGAGCCAGGGGTGCGCGCTGTCGGCAACCGGTGGGAGGATGCGCCGCCATGGCCCGGCCCTTTCGCGTCAAGGCCGTCGCGGCGGCCCCACGTGTCCGGTGCGCCACCGTACGGTGCGGGCGTTGCTCCCACAAGGACCGTCAGGCCAAAGGGCTCACACGGGTCGCAGGACCACCTTGCCCTGGTTGACGCGGGCTTCGATGATCTCGTGCGCCTTGGCCGCGTCCTCCAGCGGCAGCTCGGCGTGCACCCGCGGCCGCACCTGCCCGGAGGCGTACAGCTCCCACAGCTCCTGCCGCCACCGCTCCATCAGCTCCGGCCGGCCCCGGGCTATGAGCGCCATCTGGAAGCCGATCGCGGATTTCGCGCCCACCAGCAGGTCGTACGCCTCGATGGTCCCGCCGCCGGAGCTGTACGCCACCAGCCGGCCGCCCGGAGCGAGCGCCGCGATGGCGGGGGAGAGCAGCTCGCCCCCGACGGCGTCGAGAACGATGTCCACCGGCTCGCCCCAGGACTCGTCCTCGTACGTCACCACCTCGTCGGCGCCCAGCGACCGGACGAAGTCGGCCTTGGCGGCCGAGCCGACCGCCGCCACCACGCGGCTTGCCCCGCGGGCCTTGGCGAGCTGGACGGCCAGATGGCCGGAGCCGCCGGCCGCGGCCGTCACCAGCACCGACTCGCCCTCGGCCGGCCGCGCGGCCTCGTACGCGCCGAGGGCGACCAGGCCGCACCGCACGAGCGCCACGGCGTCGGCGGCGTCCACGCCGGGAGGGACCGGGGACGCCATGGCGGTGTGCAGGACGGCGTGGTCCGCGTACGCGTCGCCGAAGCACAGCCCCGTGACCCGCTCGCCGACCGCGAAGCCGGTCACTCCCGGGCCGACTGCGACGATCTCGCCGGCCACCTCGCCGCCGATGCTCGCGGGCAGCGGCAGCCCGCCCTCGCGGACCTTGCGGACGACCGGCAGCGTGACACCGATCGCCTCGGTCCGCAGCAGCAGTTCACCCGGGCCGGGCGCGGGGACCTCCGCCTCCTCGACGCGCAGGACCTCGGGGCCGCCGTACTCGTAATACCGGACGCGACGCATGGGCACACACCTCCACCATAAGCATTGGTACGTCCAACGTTGGGAGCCCCAACGTTGGTAGCCCCTACGGTACCCCACATCGTTGGGAAGTCCAATGGTTTCCGGATACGCTCACCCCATGGCTCCCATGACCCCCGCGACCGGAGACGAGCCCTCCCTCGCCCGCATCCGCACCCTCCCCAGCTGGCTGCTCAACCGCGCCTCCGCCCGCGGCCGCCGCCTCGTCGCCGAGGCGCTGGCGCAGGACGGCATGCGCATGTCGCACCACGCCGTCCTCTCCGCCGTCGCCGACCTCGGCCCCGTCGCCCAGGCCGAGCTGGGCCGGACCACCGGCTTCGACCCCAAGGACATGGTCGGCATCCTCAACGACCTGCAGGCCCAGGAGCTCATCACCCGCGCCCCCGACCCCGCGGACCGCCGCAAGAACGCCATCGATCTCACCCCCGCCGGCCGCCGCCGGCTCGCCCGCCTCGCCAAGCTGGGGGACAAGGCGAACGAGACGCTCCTCGCGGCGCTCTCGCCCGCCGAGCGTGAACTCTTCCTCGCGCTCCTCACCCGCGTGGTCGAGGACGACGACTGAACTTCCCCCCAAAGCCGGGGCGGCGGCGCGCCGGATCTGGTGGGATGTCACCCGCAAGTGGGGCGAAGGTGAGGAGCCGGAGGCGTGGCGGCCGCCCACCGGCCCCCACTGGCCGTACACAGGGCGTGAGGGCGGAAACGGACAAGGGGCAGGCCATCAGGCGCGCGCAAACAGACGGACAGGTGCGGTAGCCGGACGGCCGAACGCGGTAAGCAGTACGCGAGGCGCAATGCGGCAGTCGCAAGGCGCAGCACGGCAGTGCGCAACGTGCAGTACGTGCAGTACGTGCAGTACGTGCAGTACGTGCAGTACGTAAGACAAGGCCAAAAAGAACAAGGCGAAACGGGGTGTCACGTGAATCTGCAGCAGCTGCACTACACCTCCACCGCCACCGCGGGCCCGGACGGCTCGGGCTTCCGCTTCACCGCCGCGAGCCCCGAACTGCCCATCACCCTGCTGGGGGAGGCGGAGCAGCTGATCGGCTACGAGCCCCCCACCGACGCCCCCGACTGCCCTTCGCCCGAGGAACTCGCCGGGTTCCCCGTCGCGTTCAGCCACAACCGGCTCTCCGACGGCAGCCGCCTGCTGTGCCGGACCATCCGCACCGGCCCCGGCCGCGGCGGCCGCCACGGCAACTTCCACGCCCACGCCGTGCGGCTGCCCGAGGGCGGCGGGCTGCCCGGCGGCCTGCTGCCCATCGAGGCGTGGGAGTCCCCGTCCTGGGCCGACCGGACCCCGGGCGACGGCGCGCCGGAGCCGCTGGCCGCGCTCACCCCCGCACGGCGCATCGACAAGAAGGGGCTGCTCGACTTCGTCCAGGCCCGCGCGGACCGCCTCGAGCACTTCCTCGCGGACGTCCGCACCCTCTTCCGCACCCCCGACGCCCCACAGCTGCTCGTCATCGAGCGGGAGAGCTCCCAGACCGCGTTCTGGATCGCCATCGCCAGCGCCGTCCTGCCGCGCGAGCTCGCCGACCGGCTCACCTTCACCACCTACACCCGCCGCCCCATGCTCGCCCGACAGCAGATCGTCGGAGCCTTCCCCGACGCCGACTTCGACTTCGTCTCCGCCGCCGCCCAGCGTCGCTACCGCGTCCACGACTGCACCGGCGGCACCTCCAGCCCCGCCCGCGCCGAACGCGACCTCTGGGCGGCCGTCGCGGCCCGGATCTGGCTCGCCGGCCGGCCCGCGTTGTTCGCCGAGGCGTCCCGCCGCGGGGGAGCCGGAGCGGTACGGGGCTCCGGCGACGAGGCGGAGCGCCTGGCCGCGCTCGCCGCCCGCGAAGGCATCGCCCTCGACTCGAACGGTCGTACGGCCGCGGCCCGCTGGGCCCGCGAACAGCTCTCCCACGACGGCCTCGACGACCCCCACGGGAGCCGGCTGCTCGCCACCCTCGCCGCCGGCGGCACGGACCGCACCCCCGAGGAGTGGACGGTGCTCGCGTCGCTCACCGACGAGCTCTCGACCACGACGTCCTCCCGCGCCTCCCTCGCCCCCCTCCGGCGCGACCTGCGCACGGAGCTGGACCGCGCGGCCGACACCCCCCAGACGCCGCTCGTCCGCTTCCTGACGCTCCTGCGCCTCGCCGAGGCGCTCAGAGTGGACCGCAGCGCCGTCATGCCCGTCCTCACCGCCCGCCTCACCGCCGCCCTCCTCGACGAGGCGTCACCGGACCGCAAGGTCGTACGGGCCGCTCTCGACGCCCACCCCGCGCTGCGGACCGCGGTCCTCGACGCCCTCGACCGCACCGCGGCGACCGAGGACCCCCGCGCCCTCACCCATCTGCTCGCCTCCGAGCTCCCCGGCGCGGACCTCACCGGCCGCCCCCATCTGCGCATGGCCGCCGCCATGGCCGAGGACTCCGCGCCGTACGTCGACTACAGCTACGGCCACGGCTACGGCTACACCTGCAACTCCGACGACGGTCAGGACGAAGACCAGAGCTACGACGAGGACTACGGCCACGACGAGGGCTACGGCCACGGTCACGAGCAGGGCTACGCCCAGGACGAAGCCGCCCCCGACGGCACACCGGCCGCCGACACCCTTCACCACGAGCTCCACCACGAGCCGCTCCCACCGCCCCACGACCAGGACCGGCCCGCGCTCCTGCACAAGCTCATCGACGCCGCCGACCCCGAGCACCAGGACGCCCCCTCCGTCCTGCGCACCGCCTACCGGCTCGTCTGGGGCGACGAGCCGCTGCTGACCGAAGAGGCCGTCGTCCTGCTCGACACGATCCCGGCGGCCTCGCACCAGGCGGCCGGCCTCGCCCGGCCGTTCGTGCGCGCCGCCCTCGACAGCGACCCCGGCGACCGGGCCGCCCCCGCCCTCGCCAAGGCCCTCCTCCAGAGCGTCCTGGTCAGCGGGGCCGACCTGACCCCGCGGGACCGGGCCGCGCTGCTCCTCCTCGAACAGGCCGGCGACCTCGAGACCGGTGAGGCCCTGCCCGGCTACACCGCCCGCGTGGTCGGCCTGCGCCGCCAGGCCGCCCCGCTCGAAGCCGGCATCGAGCAACGCCTCAGCGAAGCCCTCGCCGACCGGCTGCTCTGCATGGACCCGCCCCCGGCCCCCGGCGAACTGCCCGACCTCATCCACTCCGACGACCGGCACCTCCTGCGCGCGTACGCCCACCAGGCGCGCAGCGCCGCCGTGGTCAGCCTGCTGCGCCGCGAGCGCACGTACGTCGCCGTCTGCTTCGTCGCCTGGCACACCGCGCCCGACGTGAGCGAGCTGTGGGAGGAGATCCGCGCCGACCTGCTGGCCTCGGTGCTACGGCCCGAGGTGCGCCGGATGTCCACCGAGGACGTGGAGGAGATCCGGCGGACCCTGCGGCAGGTCGGCGGTCCGTGGGCGGAGATCTTCCACGAGTGGGACCGGTTCGGGGTGCTCGGCAGGCTCGGCGGCCGCTGGCGCGGCCGGCCCGGCGGCTGCAAGCACGGCCGCCCGTGACCGCCCCGGCTCCCGACCTCCCTCAGTCCAGCACGACGCGCTGTTCCCCGGCGTAGACGTTCATCGACGCACCGCGCAGGAATCCGATCAGCGTCATGCCCGTCTCGGCGGCCAGGTCGACGGCGAGCGACGACGGCGCCGAGACGGCGGCGAGCACCGGGATCCCCGCCATGACCGCCTTCTGCGCCAGCTCGAACGACGCCCGGCCGGAGACCAGCAGCACGGCCCCCGACAGCGGGAGCAGCCCCTGCTGCAGGGCGCGGCCGACGAGCTTGTCGACCGCGTTGTGCCGGCCCACGTCCTCCCGTACGTCCAGGAGCTCGCCGTCCGCCGAGAACAGGGCCGCTCCGTGCAGGCCGCCGGTGCGGTCGAAGACGCGCTGGGCCTCGCGCAGCTTTTCGGGGAGCGTGGCGAGGAGTTCGGGCTTCAGACGCAGGGCCGTCGGGCCGTCGGCGACGGGCCAGCGGGCGGTGGTGCGCACCGCGTCCAGGCTCGCCTTGCCGCACAGGCCGCAGGAGGAGGTGGTGTAGACGTTGCGCTCGAGGGTGATGTCGGGGACGGGCACGCCGGGCGCGAGGCGGACGTCGACGACGTTGTAGGTGTTCGAGCCGTCGTCGGTGGCGCCCGCGCAGTAGACGATGTTGGCCAGTTCGTCCGCGCTGCCCAGCACCCCCTCGCTGACCAGGAACCCGGCCGCCAGCGCGAAGTCGTCGCCGGGGGTGCGCATGGTGATGGCGAGCGGCTTGCCGTTCAGCCGGATCTCCAGCGGCTCCTCGGCCACGAGCGTGTCCGGGCGGGTGGCGACGGCCCCGTCGCGGATGCGGATGACGCGGCGTCGTTCGGTGACCCGTCCCATGTCGATCAGTCCCGGTGTCGGTGGGTTGGTGCGGTGGACGGTTCATTCTCGCGGGTGCGCGCGGGGCGCCAGGCGCCCGGCCGGGCGCCGGCACGTGACGTGGGCCTCATCGACGGCAGGCGCCTCACCTTCCGTACGCCCCGTGGCTACCGTTCGGTAGGAAGCGCCAATTCCCCGCCCCGACCGTGCACCGAGAGCGGAGATCACCGATGGCACCCACCTTCACCCTCAAACCCGGCACCGAGTGGGCCACGGCCTGGCAGCGCTGCCAGGCCGTGGCCCCCGAGGCCTTCCGGTTCGACCGCGTCCTCAACCTCTGGAACGGCGCCTGGCAGGCCGACGGCCGCCCGCTGCCCGCCACCACCCCGGTCGACGGCACCCCCATCGCCGGCCCGCCCCGCCTCGACGCGGCCACCGCCCACTTCGCCGTACGGGCCTCCCTGGACCAGCACCGGGCCTGGCGCGAGGTGCCGCTCGCCGACCGGAAGGCACAGGTCGGCGCGGCCCTCGACGCGATGGCCGAGCACCGCGACCTCCTCGCGCTGCTCCTCGTCTGGGAGATCGGCAAGCCATGGCGGCTGGCCCGGGCGGACGTGGACCGGGCGATCGACGGCGTGCGGTGGTACGTGGCGGAGATCGACCGCATGATGGCGGGCCGTTCGCCGCTGCCCGGCCCCGTCAGCAACATCGCCAGCTGGAACTACCCGATGAGCGTGCTCGTCCACGCCATGCTCGTCCAGGCGCTGGCCGGCAACGCGGTCATCGCCAAGACGCCCACCGACGGCGGTGTGGCCTGCCTGACCCTGGCCTGCGCCCTGGCCACCCGCGAGGGGCTGCCCGTCACCCTGGTCAGCGGCAGCGGCGGCGAGCTGTCGGAAGCGCTCGTGCGAGCCCCGGAGATCGGCTGCGTGTCGTTCGTCGGCGGGCGGGACACCGGCGCGCGGGTGGCCACGGCGGTCGCGGACCTGGGCAAGCCCCACATCCTGGAACAGGAGGGCCTCAACACCTGGGGCGTCTGGAACTTCACCGACTGGGACGCCTTCGCCCCGCAGATCCGCAAGACCTTCGACTACGCGAAGCAGCGCTGCACGGCCTACCCGCGCTTCGTCGTCCAGCGGTCGGCGTTCGCCGACTTCCTCGCCCACTACCTCCCGGCCGTGCGCCAGGTGACGCTGGGCCACCCGCTGGCGGTCCCCGACCCGGCCGGGCCCCTGCCCGAGCTGGACTTCGGCCCCCTGATCAACGCGGCGAAGGCGAAGGAGCTCGGCGACCAGGTGGCCGAGGCCGTCGACCGGGGCGCCATCCCCCTGCACCGCGGCGACCTCGCCGCCGGCCGCTTCCTGCCGGGCCAGGACACCAGCGCGTACGTCCCGCCCGTCACCCTCCTCAACCCGCCCTCCACCTCGCCGCTGCACCACGCCGAGCCCTTCGGCCCGGTCGACACCATCGTGCTGGTCGACACCGAGGCCGAGCTGCTCGCCGCCATGAACGCCAGCAACGGCGCCCTCGTCGCCACCCTCTCCTGCGACGACCCGGCGGTGTACGAGCGGCTGGCCCCACAGATCCGCGCGTTCAAGGTCGGCCACGGCACGCCGCGCTCCCGCGGCGACCGCGAGGAGCTCTTCGGGGGCTTCGGGGCGTCGTGGCGGGGCGCGTTCGTCGGCGGGGAACTGCTGGTGAGGGCCGTGACACGGGGGACGGCGGCGGACGAGCGCGTGCCGGGCAACTTCCCGGACTACCACCTCATGCCGTAGCCGCCGCGGCTCAGCCGATGCCCTGCCGGTCCGGCCGCAGCGCGAAGTCCCGGTCGGCCGGCTCGCGCACCGTACGCTCCACGGCCTGCTCCAGGAGCGTGCGGTGCCGTTCGAGCGGCGCGCGCCGCTCGGCGGGCGCCAGCCGCGCCAGGTCCTCCAGGGCGGCCATCAGCCGCCGGGTCACCTGGGGGCTGCCGACGGCGCAGCCCCGGATCTCCGCGAAGCCGAGGTCGACGAGGTCGGCCCATTCCGGTACGTCCTGAACGAGCCGGACCGCGCCCTTGCGGTCGCAGTGGTGCAGGGCGCCCAGCGGCCGCCCGGAGACCGCCGCCAGGATCTGCACGATCCGGTCCAGGCACTGGACGGCCGTCGTCGGGTCGTTCACGGCCGCCGACAGGGCGCGCTGCGCGATGTCCGACAGCTGCCGCAGCCCGAACCCCAGGTCCTGGTGGAACGTCCGCTCCACTCCCACCGAGACGGTGTAGCGCAGGGCCCGCTGCGGGGGCGCCACGGCGCCTCCGTGCACCGCCAGTACGGGCGTGCCGGGGACGACGAAGTCCCCGATCCGCGGAATCAGCCGCAGCACGACTCCCTGCCGCCGGGCGGCCCGCACCAGGCGCGCGATGTGCACGTCCCGCAGCACCCCGGCCCGCCCCCGGTACCGCACCTCCGCCCCCGCCTCCGGCAGCCCCGGCCGCCCGGCGTCCGCCACCCCGTGCCGGTCCAGCACCCGGAACGACTCCCGCGTGATCCGGTCGATGACATGGCTGATCCGCATCAGCCGTAGCGTGGAGTTCACATAGGCGATGAACAGCCCCAGGCTCAGCAGCACCATCAGCACACACATGACGCTGGAGAACACCGGCACCGTGGACACGGTCCGCGGGTCCTCGTTCCCCTCGTAGGAGGCCTGCACCAGCAGGGCGAAGAGGAACGTCGCCAGGAAGACGGCGAACGTGCACTTCGTGATCCGGCTGCGCACGTACAGCCGCACCACCCGGGGCGAGAACTGGCCGCTGGCCATCTGCAGGGCGACCAGCGAGATCGAGAACACCACGCCGATGAAGGTCAGCATCGCCGAGCCCACCGTCGTGATGATCGTCTTCATGTCGTCCGCGATCGCGATCAGCGACTCGACCTCGCCGTACTCCCCCTCCTCCCGCAGCTCCCGCACCACGAGGTTGTCCAGCTCCAGCACCCCCATCGCCAGCACCGCCGCCCCCACCAGGCCGGCGGTCGGCGCGAACCAGAAGGTGTCCCGCAGGTGCTCCCGCAGCGGTGAAAGGGGCCGTGGCCTCCGACGGGCGGCACTCGCTGCGGGGGAGTGTCCCTCTTTGTGCATGTTTGAACCCTATGGCGCGGAAGAAATCCCTGGTGAAAGGCACTCCGAAACCTTGATAGAGTTATCCATGTCGCCGCGGGGAACGCCCCGCGAAGACAGACACCTAGTCCGGGTGGCGGAATGGCAGACGCGCTAGCTTGAGGTGCTAGTGCCCTTTATCGGGCGTGGGGGTTCAAGTCCCCCCTCGGACACCACAGAGAAAACCCCAGCTCAGCTGGGGTTTTTCTGTTTCCCGGGCCTCGGTGAGGGCCGAGGGGGCGGGCCTTGCGGTCACTTCTTCTTGGGGCAGTCCATCCAGCGGGTCTGATAGTCCATGCGCGGCTTCTTGTTCGCTCTCAGGGCCGGGGTATGGGTCGTCAGGTCGATCTTCTTCACGGCTCTGCCGCGACCGTCGGACCCGCCCTCCCAGTAGCTCATCTCCAGGTAGCCGGAGCTCTTCCGCAGCCATGGAGCGGACTGGAGGTACACCCTCTTTCCCTCGGGGATGCTGACGATGTTCTTCTTCTCATCGGTTCTGCTGTCGGTCCACTCGGTGGTCTCACCGTGCCGCTGCCCGTGTTCTTCGCCTTCCAGGCGGCCTACGGTGACGTCGCGGCCGAGGCTGATGTCCAGCACGCCCGCAATGGCCGCCGAGATCAGCCCCGAGACGTCCTTCTCGATCGACCGCTCCCGCTTTCTGACCCTCTCCCTCTCGCGCGACATCGCCTTCGACCTGGCCACGGACTCGTTGACCAGCAGCTCGACACTCCATGCGGGGCCGGCGCAGGCGCCGTAGGTGTCCGACACGGCCCGTTGGCCGACATCCACGTACCTGGACCTGTGCGTGATGACGAAACGGCACGTCGCGTACCTGCCGTACCCCAGGCGGCGGTTCTCGGCCCGCGCCCATTCCTTGTTGTTCCGCAAGAGCCCGCGGTCGTAGCCGTCCTCTTTGCCCAGGCAATCGGAGATTTGGCGGCGGTCGTGGGACGCGGGGGCGGCCGGAGTCTGGAGCAAGCCCACGAGGCCGGCCGAGGTGACACCGGCGACAATGACCTTCCACCGGCTCCGAGGGTGCGCAGAACGCACGGTGAACCCCATTCTTCGGGAGGAATACGGAGAAGCTGCTGGCCACTCGGGGAAACGATCGGCTGTGCTCCCCGCAACGGAGGCTCACTCTCCTAGCCGGTTTTCCTCGCGGGAACCGGAACCGCGCCGGTCCGGGTGTCGTCGTGCACTTCATGATCGACATGACCGGCCTCACCCCTGAACAGCTCGCCGACGCCTGGCGGCGCATCGACAAGATCTCGTCCGCGGACGAGGCGGACCCCCTGGTCATGGAGTGCGCGCGCAGGCTCGCCGCCGAGCCGGGCGGGGAGCTTGCCCGGGTGTGGGTGGCCGGGCTGGTCGCGATGTCCGGGTATCTCTCCTGGCGGCCCGGGCGGGCGGCTGAGGAGGCGGCGCTCGGGGCTCTGCACGCCGCGGCGAAGGAGCTGGGTGCGCGCCCCTGCTCCCACGACCTCCATCCGTACGAGAGGGAGACGGGGTCGCTGGAGGACGACATCCGGGCCTGCGGGGCTGGTCTGCTGACCGGCGAGCTCCCGGGCCAGGACGGCGACGCGGACGGCGACGCGGACGGCGATGCGGACGGCGATGCGGACGGCGGCGCCGACGCCGAGCGCGTGCTCTGCCCCGCCAACGTGGCCGGGTGGGCGCGCCTCGCCGCGGACGTGATCGCGCCGTTCACCGTGCGGCGCATACCCGTCGGGGCGCCGAAGTACCACCACAGCCGCATCAGCACCCTCTCGGGAATCGTGAACGACTACCCCTACTGCGACCCGTACGAGGAGCTCATCTTCGAGGCCGACGAACCCCTCGTCCGCCCCACCCGCGGTGAACTGGCCGGCTTCTTCGTCACGATGAACGCCACCTGCTGGTACGCGGCCTCCGAGCGGGTCACCGATCGCGCCGTGCTGGACGCGATGATCGCGGGGATCGAGGCGGCCGTTCCCCTCCTGGACGACCGTCCTTGCCCGCACGCCGCCGGCGACCACCCCGACACCGGCGACCCCGACTGGGTGAACCAGGTCGGCTATCTGCTGCGCAGCCCCGGCGGGCGGGCCGAGATCTCCGAGTACCACGGGTGGAACGAGGAGGACGAGACGGAGCACGAGGACGTGCCGCTGGACGCATGGGTGTGCCCGGAGTTCCTGCACGGCCTTGCCGACGAGACGCTCGGCACGCTCGAGGACGCTCTGCGCGAGTTCGAGCCCGCGGGTGGTGCGGATCCGGGAGAAAAGTAAGGACCTGCCCCATTGAGTCCGCTCTTGCCGTGCCACACGATGAGGGCAGGGGCGGCGGTGTCGTCCGCCGCCGGGCAGGGGGGAGACGCCAGTGAACGACTACCGCGATGTCGTGGTCATCGGGGCCGGGCCCACGGGGCTGGCCCTGGCCATCGGGTTGCGTCAGTACGGGGTGGACGTCGCCGTGGTGGAGAAGGCGGACCGGGGGAAGCGGGAGGCCCGGGCGGGGATCGTGTGGCAGCGGGCGCTGGAGGTGCTGGGCGACCTCGGGTGCGCCGAGGAGATGATCGAGCAGGGGCTGCGGCTGCGGCGGGTGGAGATTCACGCCGGGGGGCGGCGGGTCGGGGGGATGACCTTCGGCTGCGGGGGGACGGAGTTTCCCCATCCGCTGTCGATCGAGCAGGACGCCGTGGAGCGGCTGCTCGGCGAGCGGCTCGCGGCGGTGGGCGGCGAGGTGGAGTGGTCCACGGAGGCCGTGGCGGTGCGGACGGGCCCGGACGGGGCCGAGGTCGATCTGCGGAGCACGGACGGAAGCCCGCGGACCGTGCGGTGCGCTTGGGTCGTCGGGTGCGAGGGGGCGCGCAGCGTGGTGCGCAAGGGGCTCGGCATCCCGTTCGAGGGCGCACGGCGGCCCAACCTGCAGTGCCTGCAGATGAACGCCGTGGCGCAGTGGAAGTACCCCTACGCTCCCGACCTCACCTACTTCTTCCTCGAACGCGGCATCTCGCTCGGGGTGTCCCCCCGCCCCGGCGGCGGGCACCGGTTCTTCTGCTTCCGCACCGACCCGGACCCCTCGGTCGTGCAGCCGCCGGGGGTGGCGGAGATGCGGGACCTGGTCGCCGACGCCGCGCACGACCCCGACGTCCATCTGGTGCCCACCGAACCCGGCTGGACCAACCGGGCCCGCTTCCAGGACCGGGTCGCCGGCTCGCTGCGCGACGGCCGGGCGCTGCTGGCCGGCGACAGCGCGCATCTGTGGGCGCCCATCGGCGGGCACGGGCTCAACACCGGGCTGCGCGGCGCGCACAACCTCGCCTGGAAGCTCGCGACGGCCCTGAACGGCTGGGCCGCCGACCCGTACGCCCTGCTCGACACCTATGCCACCGAACAGCGGCTCACGGCGCAGAAGGTGATGGGGGAGATGCGGCACAACGTCCTGGAGCTGCCGCCCACCGCGGCGACGCTCCTGGGCATGCGTGTGATCGGGCCCCGGCTGACGCGCAGCCGGTGGTTCGCGCAGAGAATACGCACCATGCTCAGCGACCTGTCGATGCATCACCGGGAGAGCGCCCTGTCGCGGGGGGAGGAGGCGGGCGAGCGGCTGCCGGACGGGCCCGTCACCGTGGAGGGGCGCCGCTGCCGGCTGCACGAGCTGCTCTCCTACGACCGCTGGACGCTGCTGGTCGCCCCCGGCGCGCGGGCGCGCGGCGTGGACGAGGGCCGGCTGCGCGCGGTGACCGGCGCCTGTGCGCTGCCCGTGGAGGTCTTCCGGCCGCGGCTGGACCCGGGGGAGGGGGAGCGGCGCCTGCCCGGCCGGGCGCTGGTGCTGGTGCGCCCCGACCGGCACATCGGGCTGAGCACCGACAGCGCCGAGGAGCTGGAAACGTACATACACCAGTGGTTCGTACGAAAGGGCTAATGTCGGAGAATAGGCCCCATTGATACCCACCCCTTCATCCCGGACCATGAAGAGCGTCGAAGAGGGATGAAGGGGCGGGCGGCCGCGTCGGCCGGGCCACCCGCCGTTCCGCACGGGGGAGACCTGGATGAGTGACTTCTGCCGGGACGTCGTGGTCGTCGGGGCCGGGCCCACGGGTCTCGCGCTGGCCATCGCGCTGCGCCAGTACGGCCTGGACGTGGTCGTCCTCGAGAAGGAGCCGAGCACCAAGCGGGAGGTGCGGGCCAGCGTCATCTGGCAGCGGGCCCTGGAGGTCCTGCGCGACCTCGGCTGCGCGGACCGGTTCCTGGACCAGGGGCTGAGCCTGCGCCAGGCCGAGGTGTACGTGCGGGGGCGCCGCGTCGGCGGTCACGAGACCCAGGTCACCGGCACGGCCTTCCCCCAGCCCCTGGCCATCGAGCAGATCGCCATCGAGCGGCTGCTGGTGGAGCGGCTGGGGGAGCTGGAGGCCGAAGTGCGCTGGGACGCGGAGGCGGTGGCGCTCCGGCTGGGCGTCGACGGCGCCGAGGTCGACGTGCGCGGGCCCGGCGACCGGCTGCAGACCATCGGCTGCCGCTGGGTCGTGGGCTGCGAGGGCGCCCACAGCCTCGTGCGCAAGACGATGGACGTGCCGTTCGAGGGCGAACGCCGGGTCGACCTGCAGGCCGTACAGATCAACGCCAAGCCCGACTGGAAGTTCCCGACCGCCCCCGACACCACCTACTTCTTCCTCGAGCACCGCGTGTGCCTCATCGCCTCCCCCCGCCCGGGCGGCGGCTACCGCTTCTTCAGCTTCCTCGACGACCCCGACCCCCAGCGCGTGGCACCGCCGGACGTCGACGAGATGCGCGACCTCGTCGCCAGGGCCACGCACGACCCCGCCACCGCTCTGATGCCGACGGTCCCGCCCTGGTACAACCGGGCCCGCTTCCACGACCGGGTCGCCGGCTCCCTGCGCAAGGGACCGGCCATGCTCGCCGGGGACAGCGCCCACATGTGGGCCCCGATCGGAGGGCGCGGGCTCAACACCGGGCTCCGGGGCGCACACAACCTCGGGTGGAAGCTCGCCGCCGTGCACCACGGCTGGGCCACCGACTCCCTGCTCGACACCTACTCCCACGAACAGCGCGGCATCGCACAGGAAGTGATCCGGCAGATGCGCCGCAACGCGATGGAGCTGCCGCCCTCCGTCCTCACCCTGGCCGCGATGCGCTTCCTGGGGCCGGCGGTGCTCTCCAGCGACCGCCTCCACCGGCGCGGCCGCGCCGTCCTCAGCGAGCTCCCCCGCCACCACCGCGCGAGCGAGCTGTCGACCGACGGGGCCGGGCGCGGCGGCCGGGGCGCCCTGTGCGCCGGCGACCGGCTGCCGGACGTGACCGTCACCCACGGCGGCCGGGAGCGCCGGCTGCACGACCTGCTCTCCTACGACCGCTGGACCCTGCTGGAGATCCCGGACCGCAGGCCGGCGCCCGACGCCGCCGAGGAGCTGCGCCGGGCGGTCGGCCGCTTCCCCGTCCCCGCCGAGGTGTTCCGCGTCCAGCCGCCCCAGGGCGGCGGCAAAGCACCGCTGCGGCGCGGCTCGTTGCTCCTCGTCCGGCCCGACGGCCACATCGGCCTGCGGGCGCGGGCCGGCGACCACCAAGAGCTGGACGCCTATCTGGACCGCTGGTTCGTCCGCAAGAGCTAGGCGGCGGTTTCGCTTCCGGGCGGGACCGCCTAGCGGTTCTCGCACAGGGCCGTCGTCACGACCTTGTCCATCTGCGCGACGGGGGCGTTGGTCGCGAGGTGGGCGTTGGTCACCACGGACACGTGGCGGCCGTCCGCGGTGACCATCGTCTGGGTGTAGTAGCCGGGCACCATGCCGTTGTGACCCCAGGCCGACCCGCCGCAGGGCAGGTCGCGCCTGAGCAGCCCGAGCCCGTAACCGGTTCCCCCGAATTCGGCGCCCGCGGTCTTCTCCATCTCGGCCAGGGCGGCCGGAGAGACGATCTTGCCGCCGATCAGTGCCTGGTAGAACTTCGTGAGGTCCTCCTCCGTCGAGATCATCGCTCCGGCGCTGCTGAAGACGGACGGGTCGTAGTCGAGGACCCGGGACCAGAAGGAGACTCCGCCGATCCGCACCCCGTGGTACCCGCGTACCGCCGGGGTGGGCAGGGAGTGGTCGCCGGGGGCCGGGAAAACGGTCCGGGTCAGGCCGAGCGGCGTGATGATCCGGTTCGTGACGGCCTTGTGCACCGGCATCCCGGTGGTCTTCTCGACGAGCATGCCGAGGATCAGGTAGTTGGTGTTGGAGTACAGGAAAGCGGTGCCGGGCGCGGAGGCCGGGGGGCGCTTGAGTCCTTCCCGGACCAGCGCCTCGAGGGAGTACGTGCCGTCCGGATTACGGGCGGGCGGCGTGGAGAACGGCTCGTAGACCGCGACCCCGCTGGTGTGGTGGAGCAGGTGCCGCACCGTGATGGCGTTGCCGTCGTAGCCGTTGCCGGCGACGACGCCGGGCAGGTACTTCTCGATCGGCGCGTCCAGCGAGACCTTGCCCTCGTCGACGAGCTGCAGGACCGTGGCCGCAGTGAAGGTCTTGGTCTGGCTGCCGATGCGGTAGTGCTCGTTCGGCTGGACCGGGGCGTTGGTGTTGATGGTGCCGGTACCGACGGAAAGGCTCCAGGAGTTCGTGGCGTCACCCGCGTGGACGCCGGCGCCCGGGCCCGCGGCCGCCTGGAACGTCTTCAGTGCCGCCAGTGTGTCGGCGTGGGGATCGGCGGCCGCGGGCGCGGCCTGCGCCGCCGAAGGGAGCACGACCAGCATCGCGCACGCCGCGCCGAGCGCGGCCGCCAGTCCTGCCCGGACAGACTTCCCTGCCATGACTCCTCCTTGAGATGATCAAGCGAGCCGAACGATCGGCAAGGTAGTCATGGCGCGCGGGACCGGTCACCCGCAACGTTCCGGATTGACGGCCGGCCGCCCCCGCACCGGGAACGGCCGGCCGGGGTCCGCTAGCCCCGCGTCCGTACCGTCAGCCGCGACGGGCCGTGGAAGACCAAGTCGTCCGCCCACCGCACCGGTTCCTCCGACAGGGCGAGCCGGGGCAGGCCCCGCAGCAGCTCGCCCAGCCCGATCTCCGCCTCGGCACGTGCCAGCGGGGCGCCGACGCAGTAGTGGACGCCCATGCCGAAGCCGGTGTGCCGGCGGGCGTCACGGCGGACGTCCAGGCGGTCGGGGGCGTCGAAGTGGGCCGGGTCGCGGTTGGCCGAGCCCAGCACCAGCGTGACCTTGGCGCCCTTCGGGACGCGCCGCCCGCCCACCTCGTCGTCCTCGCGGGCCCACCGGCTGATCATCTGCACGGGCGAGTCGTACCGTACGAGCTCCTCCACCGCCTCCCGCATCAGCTCCGGCCGCGAGCGCACCAGGGCGAGCTCGTCGGGGTGGGCGAACAGCGCCAGCAGGCCCTTGGCGATCAGGTTCGTGGTCGTCTCGTGGCCCGCCGTGAGGAGGTGGATGCACGTGCCGACCAGCACGTCGTCCCCGAGCGGCAGTTGCTCCTCCGCGTGCAGCATGGCGGCGATCAGATCCGCCGCGTTCGGACTGCGCCCCGCCCTGCGGCGGGCCAGCTCGGCGCGGAAGTACGCCTCCAGCTCCCGTGCGGCGGCGTCCGCGACCCGGAACGCGTCGGCCCGCCGGGCCACGCGCGAGCTGGTGGCCTGCTGCAGGTCCACGGCCTGCGCCCGGAACCAGGGGCGGTCCTCGCGGGGCACGCCCAGCAGCTCGCTGATGACCAGGATGGGCAGGGGCGCGGCGAAGCCGTCGACCAGGTCGGCGGTGGGCGACCGGGCCAGATCCGCGACCAGATCGGCCGCCAGCTGCCGCACACGCGGACGCAGCCCCTCCACGATCCGCGGCGTGAAGGCCTTCGCGACCAGCGCGCGGACCCGCGTGTGCCGCGGAGGGTCCATGAAGACCATCCAGTTGGCGGTGGTCCGCCGCAGGTGGGGGCACTCCTCGGGCAGCCGGGCGGGCGGCGCGCCGCGCCCGTAGCCCCGGCTGGTCAGCACCCGCGCCACGTCGTCGTGGCGGAAGAGGTACCAGGAGTCGTCGGACAGATGGACCGGGTCGCCCTCCCGGTAGCGCCGGTAGAGCGGGTACGGGTCCTCGAGGTCGACGTCCGCCGTCCGGAAGGGGGCCAGGCCCGTCGGGTTCCCGTCATCCATCACGCGCCTCGCATCCTGTCCGCCCACGGCCCGGGGTCCGCGGGCAGCCGGGCGCCGCACCAGGCGACGTGCCCGTCCGGGCGCACGAGTACGTACGGGCTGCCGTAGAGCTCCGCCACCGGGCGGTGCTCCTCCAGCCGGACCGTCTCCAGGGGGACGCGCCGCCGCGCGAAGGCGTCCTGCACCGCCTTCTCCGCCGCCTCCGTGCCGTGCGCCGCGGTGAAGCACAACAACACGAAGGCGCGGCCGAAGAGATCGAGCGTCGAGGCGCCCTCGCCCAGCCACGCGTGCGGCGCCCGCGCCCCCGGCACGGCCCGTGTGCGCCAGTCGCCCTCGCCCCCGCCAGCGATCAGCGGGGAGGCGTAGCGGAACCCGAAGTGCACGTCGGGGGAGTCGAATTCGTGGCGCACCCCGCCCCGTTCCATCCCGGCCGACAGCTCCGCCCTGGCCCTGGCGCCCTCGGCCGAGTCCAGGAGGATCTCCTGCGGCAGCTCCCGGCGCATGGTGCGCATGAGATGGACGTTGGCCTCCTCCAGGCTGCCCTCGGCCACCGGGCGGCGCTCGGTGGCGTACGCGTCGAGCAGCCCCGGTCCGGCCCAGCCGGCCAGTTCGCCGGCGAGCTTCCAGCCGAGGTCGGCGGCGTCGGCGATGCCGGTGTTCATGCCGAACCCCCCGGACGGCGACAGGGTGTGCGCGGCGTCGCCCGCGAGCAGCACGCGGCCGTCGCGGAAGCGCTCGGCGACGCGATGGGTCAGGTACCAGACGTTCTCGGAGAGGATCTGCACGGGCGTCTCGGGGGCGATGGCCGCACGCACCATGGCCAGGGCGTCCCCGTCCACGGCGGGCTCCCCCTCCCGTACCCCCACCGTCAGCCGGTACAGCCCCTGCCCGTCCATGGACCGCAGCGGGAAGCGCAGCGCCGGCGGCCGGGTGAGGAAGTACACCAGGGCGTTGCGGTCGCCCAGTTGGCCGCGCAGGCGGGGGGCGCGGAAGAGGATGTTGCGGAAGACGCGGGTGGCGTGGCGGCGCGGCGCCTCGATGCCGGCCGCCTTGCGCACGGGCGAGGCGGCGCCGTCGCAGGCCACCAGATAGCGGGCCCGGACGGTCAGGCGGGCCCCGCCGTCCGTCAGGTCCGTCAGCGTGGCGCTGACCCCCTCGGCGTCCTGGGTGAAGCCGTCCAGCCGGCACCGCAGGCGCAGCGGGCCGTCCGGGTGGACTCCCACCTCCCGCATGAGCAGGGGCGCCAGCCAGTGCTGCGGGCACGGGTGCTCCGGCTCGGGGGTGTGGGCGAGCTCCGGGCGGCCGTCGACCGTGCCGAAGTCCAGGCGGTGGATCTCATGGCCGCCGACCGCCGTGACCCAGGCGATGTCCAGCGGGTGGTCGCCGGGCCAGCCGGCGGTACGGATCCGGCCGGCGACGCCCCAGCGGCGGAAGAGCTCCATCGAACGCGGGCCGACGGTTCCGACCTTGGGGTGGGCGACCGTGCCGTCGGAGGCCTCCACCTCGATGAAGTCGACGCCCCGGTAGGCCAGGTCCAGGGCCAGCGCCATGCCGACGGGGCCCGCGCCCACGATCAGCACATCGGTGTCGTAGTTCCTCATGGCTGTTCCCCACTCCGGCGGAAGAAGTCGGCGTAGAAGGCCGTCATGTCGGCGACCTGGGCGGGCACCGGCCCGCACTTTCCGGCCGTGGCCGCCACGTGGTCGAAGCGCAGCGCGAGCGAGCGCCGCGCCACGTCGGGCCGGGGGCCGAACGACGGCGGGGCGTCCAGCTCGAAGGTCGGGCCGGCCGTGCGGCCGCGCCGGCCCGACTCCATCGTGACGAGCAGCTCCGCCAGCGGGCGCATCACACCGGTCATCACGTCGATGGAGGCGTTCATCAGCTTCGAGCGGCGCAGGCTGCCGTCGGGACTCTCCCCGAAGTGCTGCACCATCAGCTGCAGCATCAGGTGGTACGAGCGGTTGAACAGCCGTGCCACCGTGCGCGCCTCGGGGTCGGTGATCTGGTCCTTGGCCGCGTCGCCCGCCCCCAGCGTGGGGTTGCGCAGCACCGGGTAGGCGGGGCTCCAGGGCACCAGCCGGCCGTGCGGCCCGGCGACGCGCTCGGTGGTCAGCAACTCGCCGATGCGCAGGAAGCTGTGGAAGTGGGAGGTGTCCGAGGGCGCGGCGGAGCCCAGGACGCCGCCCTCGCCCTGTTCGCTGATGAAGTCGACGGCGAACAGGGCGCTGGAGAGGTCGTCGACCTCCAACTGGTAGTCCGGATGGACGGTGTTGACCGACTCGCGCATGAACACGTGGTGCTCTCCGCCGCCGCGCCCCTTCTCCACCAGAAACAGGTCCGGGACGCGCTGCAGCCCTTCGCGGATGCCCGCGTAGAGCTCGCTCACCGAGCCCCAGGAGAAGCCCAGCGGGCGGACCGCCTCCAGTCGGGTGCCGCCCTCCCGCCGGACCTCGGGCGTCAGGCCCGCCGGCTGTTCGATGGCGATGTACCGCTGCACGCTGCCGACGCTCAGCCCCTCCAGCGCGAAGTCCAGCGGCACCGGCAGCTCGCTGTTGATCGTCGCGAAGTCGATGGACGGGACATGGAACGGCTCGCCCATCGCCATGATGATGTTGTTGACCAGCAGGAAGTGGATCATCTCCTCGCGGGCCACGTTCAGCAGGACGCCGCGGATCCCGTCGTCCAGCGTCGCCCCGCCCTGCCCGCAGGCCAGTTCCAGCTGCTCGGCCGTCCACTGCCCCCGCCGTACGTACTCCCGGCCGGCGCCGTGGGTGGGCACCGAGAACGCCGCGTACAGGTACTGCAGCATCACGGCGAGCTCCAGGGTGGCCGCCTGCTTCAGCACCGTCCACAGCTCGCCGCGGGTGGCGATGGCCGGGCCCCGGTCGAGCACGGCGGGCACGGTCAGGGGCGGGCGCACCCGGGCCTGCTGGTTGCGCAGATACGCCAGCAGCAGGCGGGCCTTGGGGTCGGAGAGGTCGCGTGTGGGCGGCATGTAGTACGTCTTCGCCTTGTTGCTCGGGTCGCACATCTGCCACACCAGCTCCGCGTACGTCTCGACCTTGCAGCGGTCGGCGAGGCTGAAGACCTCCGAGCGCATGAAGGAGGAGACGTGCTCGTAGTAGGCGAAGATCTCCCGGTGCAGCAGCTCGAAGTCGACGCTGTCACGGGGGATGTCGTCCAGGTGCCAGTCGTCGGGCAGGACGCGGACGGCCAGGGAGCCGGCGCCCGCCCAGTAGCCGAGAGCGTCCTCGTCGTCGTACGCCGCCCAGGCCGAGCCCGGCCCGCCGGGGCCGGCGGGTGCCGGCCGGTCGGCGGGGCCGGTGGAGAGCAGGACCCGGCAGGTGCCGGCCCGTTCGCCGCGCAGGGTGAGCAGGCCGTGGCCGTGGTCGTCGGTCTCCACGACGCAGTCCTCGGCGTACGCCCCGTCGCCGCCGCGCATCCCCAGCACGACGGCGTCGCCGCACCGCGCCCCGGGGCCGCCCGCGACGGCGTCGGCCGGCAGGGCGCGGGGGTTGAAGTACTGCCGTACGCGCACTCCGGCGCTCGCCGGGCGGCCGCGCACGTAGGACCGCAGCGGTACCTCCACCGGGTGGTCGCTGTCGCGGCCGCGGTGGTGCACCACCACCAGGGCCTCGTCGCTCTGGACGTTGACCTCCCGCTCGGTGAGCAGCGTCGTCCGCCGCCCGTCGCCTCCCGTGCCGGTCAGGCACAGGGCCTCGTCGGCGGCCGCCTCCCAGCCGGGTTCGGCGGCCACGGTGACCAGGCCCGCGGTGCTCGCGTCGTCCCCGGTGTACGCGGCGGCCGGTACGCGCGCCACGAGCCGGTCCGTGGCGGCCGTGCGCAGTTCGAGGTCGCCGGCGTCCAGGGGCGGGCCGAGCCGGTGCAGCGGGCCGGGCCCCGCCTGTGCGGCGCGGCCGGTGACCGGCACCGCGGTGATCATGTCGAGCCCGGCCCGCCCGTGCGCCAGGTGGACCGTGAGGTGGTGCAGCGGGCCGCCCGCCCCCGCGCGGGGGGCGAGCAGCCGGCCGGCCGGGTACGTGCGCAGCTCGTGCGCGTACCAGGGGGCGATCGTCCCGCGCACCCGCCAGTGGCCGGGTGCGTCGGGGACGAGGGGGGAGGCCATGTTGTCCAGCGCGAACCGTACGACCAGGCCGTCGGCCTCCTCGACGGCCTCGCGCAGCGCGCCGACGGCGGGGGAGAGCCCGGCGTCCGGCAGCCACCGCGGCCCGTGCCCGCCGCCGTCGGGGCCGTCCGGGGCGTCCCGGTCGGTGACCACGAACTGGTGCACGGCGCTGTAGCGCAGCTGCGGGGCCAGGATGTGGTCGCCCACGTCCAGGATGTGCCCGAAGTCCACCCAGCGCGGCGGCTGGAGGCCGCCGACCGGGCCCGTGAGCATATAGCCGTCGTCGTGCGAGCGCCCCAGGCGGCCGAAGCCGAACCGGCCGATCATCAGGGCCGTGGTCCACCGGGAGGCGGGGTCGAGGTCGAAGACCCGGGCGCGGTTGACGGTGGTGCGCAGGTAGTCGTTGTAGTGGCCCCAGACGTCGACGCCGCGGCCGACGACCGGGTCGGTGGTGTCCGGCGGACCGTCGGCGACCTGCGCCGACACGATCCGGGCGTCGATCAGGAAGTGGCCGTTGCCGTCGAAGTTCCAGCCCTTGGCGAGGCTGAACTCCCCGTCGGGGCAGGGCCGCCCCGACGCGTCGAAGCGGGGACCGCGCCGCTGCAGATAGGCGTGGTACTCGGCGGCGGGCCGGTCGGCGGGGAACGGCCCGTCGTCGGTCAGGGCGCGGTTGGCGGCCAGGTCGACCAGCCCGCTGCGCGGGCCGGTCGGCAGCTTCGTGACGGCGGTGCCGGCGAAGTGCAGCCTCGGCAGGTCGAAGACGCTCATCACAGAGCTCCCGCGGTGTTGGGCCGTCCGGTGACGGACGCGCGGCGGTGGGCCGGCCGGAAGCGCTCGACGTCCTCGACGGCCCACAGGGCGGACTCGATCGCTCCCTCGATCCAGGCGGGCGCCGTGGAGCAGTGCTCGCCCGCGAAGAACAGCCGGCCCACCGGGCGGGCGGCCCGGATGCGCTCCTCCTCGCACTCGGCGGCGTTCTTCCCCCAGCGCGTGGCGCAACCGCCCCCGCTCCAGGGGTAGTCCCCCCAGGCCATGCTCACGGCGCCCAGCACCATGCCGGGGGTCGTCAGTTCGGGATGGACGACGCTGAGCTCCTCCAGGACCACGCGGTGGCGGCGGCGGGCCGACATCCGGCCCAGCCGGGCCGCCTCGTCGCCGATGGTGTAGCTGGCCAGCAGGGCCGCCCCCCGGCCCGGATCGCCGTCGGCGGGCGGGTAGTACGTCTGCCGGATGCGCCCGCCGGTGAACGAGGCGCCGCCCTGGATGCCGCCGTGCCGCCAGAACGGCTCCCGGCAGTGGAAGGCCACCTTGGTGGCCGGGCAGTAGACCACGTCCCGCAGGGCGGCCAGCTTGTCCTCGTCCAGGCCGCTGAGGCGCATGCGGCGCATGACGGGGAAGGGGACGGTGCTGACGACGAAGTCCGAGCGGTGGACGATCGTGCGGGAGCCGGCGCGGACGTGGACCAGGACGTGGTCGCCGCGCACGTCGATCCCCGTCACCCGGCGGCCCGTCGAGATGTGGCCGCGGATCCGCGAGGCCAGCCGGTCCGTCAGCTGGTCCATGCCGCCGTCCAGGCGCAGCAGGTCGGGGCTGGTCTCGGCGAGGATGTCGTCGAGGAAGCTGTTGAGCCTGCCGCTGCAGCCGGCGCGGATGCCCGGGTGGGCGGAGAACAGCGAGTGGAGGTCGACCCGGTCGCGGTCCGGCCCGCGCAGGTGTCCGCTCAGATCGACGCGCGCCACCAGGTCGAGCAACTGGCGGCGCAGGTCCTCGCGGAGCGCCTCGCGCAGGTCCGGCGGAGCGATGGCGTCGACGATGGCCGTCAGCCACGCCCCGAAGACGATGGTGCCGCGGTCGTACCGGTGGCCGGGCACATGACGCTCCAGCTCACGCCGGAAGTTCTCGCGCAGCGGCCCGGCCGCGTCCCGGATGCGGATGAAGCCCGCGGCCGTCTGGAGGAATGCGTTCTCCTCCGACATCAGGGTGGTGAAGGCGCGGAGTTTGCCCTCGAGGCCCATCCGCCGAATGTATTCCAGGGTGTTGTGGTGGTGGGTCGGAATGCGCATGGCGCCCAGTTCGACGGACGGTGCGCCCGGGGCGTCGCCGAACCGGTGGGTGTGGATACGCCCACCGATACGGGTGTTGCCCTCGAGGATCTCGACGCGATAGCCGAGCCGCTCCAGCTCGTACGCCGTCACGAGGCCGGAAATTCCGGCACCTATGACAGTGACCCTGCGGCTGTCCTGTTCGAATTTATCGAGCGCGTGCACATGCCAAACTCCTGAACTGCCGGACATTGAAGCTTCCCCCCGTAAACGTGCATGTATTCCCCGTTTGAGCCTACATAGCGTTTTCCTATACGTAGGCCCTACACAATGGTATTTCAGGTCACCCTCATTCCCGCAGCCGATTTCCCGGTGGGCGTCGACAAACGCGTAGACGGCATACGCATAAAAGCGGTCCGGGATCATCCGGATATGTCGTGGGACAATGCGCCGGGTAAAGACGGGTGCGCCTGACGGGCGCCGCATATCGCGCGGCAGTCATCCGAACCGCCTACTCGTACTCCACCGGTAGTACGAGAAAGCCCGTACCCAAGTACGACGACGAAGGGCCCCGCGGCAGGCATGGTTGAGGGCATGGAGCACGAGGGGACCGAGCACAGAGCCGGGCGGGAACACGGGGGCGGAGCCGACTGCAGAGGCGGCTCGTGAGCGCGCTCGTGGTCTCGGTGCTGCTGTGTCTGGTGTCCGCCGTCTGCTACGCCGGGGCGGCCATCGTGCAGGAGCGCGTCGCCGCCACGGGCGGCGACGGCGCGTACGCCCCGCTGCGCCGGGCGGGGTGGTGGGCCGCGGTCGCGCTGACCGGTCTGGGCGCCGCCCTGCATGTGGTGGCGCTGGCGTACGGGCCGCTGAGCCTGGTGCAGCCGCTGGGCGCGCTCACCATCGTCTTCGCGCTGCCGATGGCCGCGCTGTTCGTCCACCGGCCCGTCGGGGCGGTGGGCTGGCGCGGCGCCTTCCTCGCGACGGCGGGTCTGGCGGGGCTGCTGAGCCTGACAGGGCCACCGAGCGCCGAGTCCATCGACGGCGCCCAACGCCCGGTGCTCGCCGCCGCGGTGCTGGCCGCGGTGGTCCTCCTCGCGCTCGCCGCGCGCTGGACGTGCCGGCCCGTCGTACGCGGCGTGGTCCTGGCGACGGCGGCCGGTGCCGCCTTCGGAATGGGCTCGGTCTTCACCAAGGCCGTGGCCGAGGACTGGACCTCCCATGACACGGACTTCGCCGGCCTGCTGCCGAGCTTCGGCGTCATCGCGCTGCTCGCCTCGGCCGGGATGCTGCTGTCACAGGCCTCCTACCGGGGCGCCGGCCTGGCCGCCCCGCTGGCGACCGTCACCGTCGTCAATCCGGTGGTGGCGGCCGTCGTCGGCATCGTGGGACTCGGCGAGGCCTTCCGCTACGGCGTGACCGGCGGTCTGCTGGCGGGTGCGGCGGGCGCGGTGGCCGCCGCCGGGGTGGTGACACTGACGCTGCAGAATGCGACCAGGGCGGCGGACGCGGGGGCCGATGCGCCCATCGCCCCTGGTCCCGATGCGGTAGACGCCCCCACGGCCGATGGCGTAGGAGGACCCCGGGTGCCCGGCGCCCGGCAGCCCGGGCGGTGTCTGGTTTCCACCCGTTCGGGCCCGAAGTCCCGCTGAGGGGCGGCCCCCAGCGGTCAGGGCCGCTCCGTCGCGACGCGGCATGGCGCCCGCGGGGCGGCACGCGTCACCATGGTGATCCGGCCGTCCCCCTCCCCAGGAGCCACCGTGGACTTCGACGTCGTCGTGGAGATCCCGCAAGGCAGCCGCAACAAATACGAGATGGACCATGAATCGGGACGCATCCGCCTCGACCGCATGCTGTTCACCTCGACCCGCTACCCGGCCGATTACGGCTACATCGACGGAACGCTCGGCGCCGACGGAGAGCCGCTGGACGCGCTCGTCCTGGCCGGCGACCCCACCTTCCCCGGCATCGTCATCCGCTGCCGCGCCATCGGGATGTTCCGGATGCGGGACGAACAGGGCGAGGACGACAAGGTGTTGTGCGTCCCCTCCGCCGACCCCCGCCACGAGCACCTCAGGGACCTCAGACACCTGCCCGAGTTCGACCGGCTGGAGATCCAGCACTTCTTCGAGGTCTACAAGGCCCTCGAACCCGGCAAGTCCGTCGTCGCCGCCTGCTGGGCCGGCCGCGACGCCGCCGTCACGGAGATCGTCGCCTCCCGGGTGCGCGCCGAGCGGGCGGGGGAGAGCGCCTTGTGGTGACGCGGTAGCGGCACCGCGATGCGGTAGACAGGGGCCATGGCCACGACCGACCGGCGGGCCGGACCCGCCCCCGGCGCCACGGACACCCCGTCCCCGCACCGCCGCAACACCCGCCTCGCGGCCGTCGCCCTCGCCTACGCCGCCCTCCAACTGTGCTACGCGGTCGCCCACATGCACCTCGGCTGGGACGAGAGCGTCTACCTCTCCCAGGTGGACCCGCGCCATCCCGCCGCCTACTTCAGCGCGCCCCGCTCGCGCGGCATCACCCTCCTCGTCGCCCCCGTCATCGCCGTCACCTCCTCCACCACCGCCCTGCGCGTGACGCTGGCGCTGCTCTCCTCCGCCGCCCTGTACGCCGCGTTCGCGGTGTGGCAGCCGCTGCTCGGCCGGGCCCGCGTCGCCCTCGCCGGGCTGCTGTTCGCCGGACTGTGGATCACCGTGCTCAGCGGCCCCGAGGTCATGCCCAACCTCTGGGTCGCACTGACCTCCGTCGCCGCGGTGGGCTGGTTCCTCAGGGCCCGCCACGACGGCCCCGGGCGCCGCAGGTCCCTCGTGGCGCTGGCCGCCTCGCTCGCCGCCGTCGCGCTCCTGCGTGCCCCCGACGCCGGCTGGCTCGCCCTGCCCCTGCTCGCCGCCTGCGCGGGCGTACGACAGTGGCGGCGCCCCGCCACCGCGGCCGCCGTCGCCGGCGGGCTCGCGGCGGGCGGTGCCCAGTGGGTGACCGAGGCGTACGCGCGGTTCGGCGGCATCGGCCGGCGGCTGTCGGTCTCCAGCGGCACCGAAGGCGGCATGGGCGAGCATCCGGGCGCCGGGCTGCGCGCCGCCTACCGCGCCCTCAACGGACCTCAGCTGTGCCGCCCTTGCCACATCGCGGGCCCCTCCCTCACCCACGCCCTGTGGTGGCTGCTGCTGCCCGCCCTCACCGCGGCGGCGTGCGCCCTCGCGCTGACCGGCCGCCGCCGCGCGCGGGGCGCCGCCGTCACCCTGCTGCCGGTGGCCTGCGCCCTGGCCCTCGCCACGCCCTATCTGCTGCTGCTCGACTACTCCGCGCCACGCTTCCTGCTCCCCGCCTACGCACTGCTCGCCCTGCCCGTGGCCGGCCTGGCCCTCGATGCGGTGGCCGCGGCCCGCAGAGGCCGCGCCCGGCTCGCCGTGTCCGTACTGCTGTGCGTCGTGCCGGCCGCCCATCTCGCCGTGCAGGCCCAGGAACTGCGGGCCAACACGGCCGACGCCCGTGACACCGCCGTGCGTTACCACCGCGCCGCCCAGGAACTGGGCCGGCTCGGGCTGACGGCCCCGTGCCTGGTCACGGGACCCCGCGCACAGCCCGTGGCCTACGCGGCGGGCTGCGCCTCCGCCCAGATCACCGGCAACAACCGCTCGCACTCCGCCGCCGACATCGTCCGCAGGGCCTCCCGTATCCCGACGGCACTTCTGCTCGACACCGAGGACCCCTACCTGCCGTCCTACGCGCGCGATTGGCGCCCCCACCGCCTGCCGGGCACCGACTGGCTCGCCTACCTCCCCTAGCGGCCCGGCACCGTCAGGCCTGGCGCAGCAGCGCGGCCAGGTCGCTGTCCACGTCGAGCTGGCCGCCCTCGCCGCCCGCGGGCACCAGGGCGTACGACCGCGCCAGGAAGGAGCGCAGCTCGGGGGTGTCGATCTGCACCATGGCCACCCCTTCCTGCGCGTGGAACTCCAGCACCGTGCGGTGCGGCCCGCAGGGCCACACCCGTACGTCGCCGCCGCCCGCCGAGCGCAGCAGCCCGCGGGCCAGCAGGTCGCGGGCGAAGGCCCATTCGACCTCCGCGCCGTCGAGCGAGGCCGCCGCGGGGAAGGCGATGCGTACGGCGAACGGGTCGGTGCGCTCGTACCGGAGGTGTGCGGGGACCGTCCGGGACGGCGGGGCCGACGCGATGATCCGTGCCTGGACAGGCTGTTCGATGACAGTGGACAACGCCAGCTCCCTTGCGATTGTTTTCCGGGTGGTGCGCTTCCGTGCCGCGTGCGACGTCCGCTCTACGACCGACTTCTCTTCTCCGGTGGGTGAGACGGTCGATCGATCGCGGTAGTGCACATGAATCCAGCGTGAGCTGCGTCACTTGCCTTGAAAAAGAAGACATTTGCCTTCTAGGTCTACGAACTCAAAGGAATACCCCAAGCATGGGCGGAACCATGCCGTCCGTCTGTGATTTCGGATGCTCAGGGATCAGGACCGCGTGCGGGGGTCGTGCGGTTTCACTGACGGACAGGAAGAACCGCCAGTACCTCCCAGCCGCCCCCGGCGACCGGCCCCGCCGTCAGCGAACCGCCGATGGCGTCCGCCCGTTCGGCGATCCCCACGAGGCCGAGCCCGCCGCCGTCCTGAGGGGTGCGCGGGCCGGAGGCGTGCGCGGGGTCGCCGTCGTCGCGCACGGACACGAACAGCCGTTCCCCCGACCGTCGTAGCGTCACCTCCACGGCGGACGCGTCCGGACTGTGCCGGTCCGCGTTGGCCAGGCCCTCGCCCACGATGCGGTGCACGGAGGCGGCGAGCTCGGGCGCGAGCCCCGCGTCGAAACCGGGCTCGACGCTCAGGGTGACCCGCGCGCCCGGGTGGCCCTCGCGGAAGCCGTCGACCAGCTCGGCGGTGCGCTCCAGACCGGGCAGCGGACCGCGCCGGGCCCGGTCCTGCTGCAGCACCTTCAGCAGCCGCCGGGCCGAGGTCATCGCCTCGTCGCCCGCCTCCTGGATGTCGCGCAGCGACGCCGCGACGCGCTCGTCCCGCGCGAGCGAGCCGGTGGCCTTGGCCAGCAGCGTCATCGCCGCCACGTGATGGGCGACGAAGTCGTGCAGCTCGCCCGCCAGCTCCAGGCGCTCGGCCTCGCGCGCGGCGGCCACTGCCCGGGCGCGCTCGACGTCGCGGTGGCGCAGACACAGGCCCGCCGCCGTCACCACCGCCACCACCAGGGCGTACGCGACGACGGTGGCGCTCAGCGCCTCCGCGTCCCGCACCGGCGCGGCGAGCACCCCCACGGCCAGCCCCGTCCCCAGCGGCACCGCCGTCCGCACCGGGGTGCGCCAGGCGACCACGCCCAGCATCACGAGCAGGGCGGCGCTCTCGGTGATCCCCCAGGCCGGCACGTGCTGCCCGGCCACCAGCAGATAGCCGGTCGCAGCCCAGGACACCGCCACGGCCGCCGCCGCCCGCGCGGCCAGCTGCGCCCACGGCAGGACGCAGGCCGCCACCAGCAGTCCTGCGACCCAGACCACCAGGTGCGCGTGATGGCCGCCCGGGGAAGAGGAGTAGGCCGCCCCCCGGCTCAGCACCCGGCCCTCGATCATCCACAGCCCGCCCAGGACCGCCAGCAGCCAGCCGCGGCCGCGCAGCGCCTGCCGCGGGGCGCGCAGCACGGCCGGCGCGGTGCGCGGTGACGGCAGGGGCGGCAAGGGGAGCTGGGCCATGGGCCCACGCTAGGCGGCAGGACCGGCCGTCCGGATCGTCCGTACGGCCACACACCATGGCCGAAAGGATGAATCTTCGACGTTCCCGCATTCCATGGACGGCCCCGCCGGGCTCCGCTAGCTTCCGGCCTCATGAGACGCATGGGGAACAAGGGGAAGACAGGTACGGCACTGCGCATCCTGCTCGCGGGGGCGTCCGTGGCGGCGCTCGCCCTGGCCGGGACGGCGCCGGCGCACGCCGGGCAGCGGCCCGCGCCCCGCCTGTCCTGGGAGGCGAAGGACAGCGGCACCGACGCCCGCTTCCGGGGGCTCGCGGCGGTCGGCCGCTCCACGGCGTGGGTGGCGGGCACCAAGGGCACGGTGCTGCTCACCCGGGACGGCGGCCGCCGCTGGCGCGACGTCTCCCCGCCCGGCGCGGGCGAGCTGGAGTTCCGGGACGTGGCGGCCTTCGACGCGCGGCACGCGGTCGTCCTGGCCATCGGCGAGGGCGAGGCCTCGCGGATCTACCGCACGGACGACGGCGGCGCCAGCTGGACGCAGACGTTCCGCAACACCGACCCGAAGGCCTTCTACGACTGCGTGACCTTCTTCGACCGGCGCAACGGCATAGCACTGGGCGACCCGGTCGACGGAAAGTTCCGTGTCCTGGCCACCGGGGACGGCGGCCGCAGCTGGCGGCTGCTGCCCTCCGACGGGATGCCGGCGGCCCTGCCCGGCGAGGCGGCGTTCGCCGCGAGCGGCCAGTGCGTGGTGAGCTCCGGCCGCCGGGACGCGTGGATCGCCACCGGCGGCGCGGCCGCCTCCCGCGTGCTGCACTCCGCCGACCTGGGCCGCACCTGGACCGTCACCCAGGCGCCCGTACCGGCCGGGGACCCGGCGCGCGGCGTCTTCGCCCTCGCCTTCCGCGACCGGACCCACGGCCTGGCCGTCGGCGGCGACTACCGCGCCGGCAAGCCCTCCGAGCGGGCGGCCGCCGTCACCGCGGACGGCGGCGCCACCTGGAGCCCGGCCGGCCGCCCGCCCGCCGCCTACCGCTCCGGCGTCGCCTGGCTGCCGCACGGCCGCGCCACGGCCCTCGCCGTCGGCCCGACCGGCAGCGAGGTCACCACGGACGGCGGCCGCACCTGGACCGGCTTCGACACCGGCTCGTACGACACGGTCGACTGCGCGCCCGACGGCGGCTGCTGGGCGGCGGGGGAGAAGGGACGGACGGCCCGGCTCCGGGTGCGGTCAGGAGGGTAGTTCCTGGCGGTACTGCTCCAGCGCCGCCGCGGTCTTCGTCGGAATGAACTCGGTGACGGTGTACTCGCACACCCCCGCCACCGTGAAGGGGTCGCTCCGGGTGATCTCCTCGATCTTCGCCCGGTCGTCGCCGAGGGCCAGGATGATCCCGCCGTCGCGCGGCACCTTCCGGCCGGAGGCGATGAAGACGCCGGACGCGTAGTGCGCGTCCAGCCAGGCGACGTGCTCTTGGAGGGCGGCGTCGATCCGCTCGATCGGCGCGATGTAGGTCAGCTCCAGTACGAACATGATCGACAGGCTACGCCGCCGGCCGGCGGGGGTGCCCGCCGACCGGCGCGACGCGCCCGTCGCCTACCGTGGGGCCATCATGAGCGACGCATACGACCTGCCGCCCGACTGGCCCACGACGGAGACGGAAGCGAGGGCCGTCCAGGACGAGTTGCGGGGCCGGGTGGTCCTGGACGAGATGGGCCCGCCGCCCGGCGGACCCCTGGTCGTGGCCGGCGTGGACGTCGCCTACGACGACGGGCGCGACCTCGTCGCGGCGGCCGCCGTGGCGCTCGACGCGCTCACCCTCGAGGTCGTCGGCGAGGCCACCGCGACCGGCCGCGTCTCCTTCCCCTACGTCCCCGGTCTGCTCGCCTTCCGCGAGATCCCCGCCGTGCTCGCCGCCCTGGACCACCTGCCCGTCACCCCCGGCCTGGTCGTCTGCGACGGCTACGGGCTCGCCCACCCGCGCCGCTTCGGCCTGGCCTCCCACCTCGGCGTGCTCACCGGCCTGCCCACGATCGGCGTCGCCAAGAACCCCTTCACCTTCCGCCACGAACCGCCCGGCCCGCACCGCGGCGACGCCTCCCCGCTGCTGGACGGCGAGGAGGAGGTCGGCCGCGCCCTGCGCACCCAACAGGGCGTCAAACCGGTCTTCGTCTCGGTCGGCCACCGCGTGAGCCTGGACCACGCGTGCGCCCACACCCTGCGGCTGTCCCCGCGCTACCGCATCCCGGAGACCACGCGCGCCGCCGACTCGCTGTGCCGGCGCGCCCTGCTCGCCGGCGGATAGCCCGTACGCCCCGACGGGATTGCGCGCGCCCCGCGCGGGCAGCTTTCCCGGGAGCCGTCGCCGGCCCCGGCCAGGGGCCGGGCGTATCCGGCGGCGCGGCGGGACACGGAAGGCGGGCGCACGATGGACGACGAGGCGGGCCCGGAAGCACGGGCGGGCGGCACCACCGCCTGGATCACCTCCTCCACCGGGAAGGGCGGGGGGACGCTCCTGCCGCGCCGCGGCGTCGGGGACCCGGCCGACGGCCCGGGGCGGTCGTGACCGTGCCGCTGCCCGTGCCCCTGACCGGTGTGGTGCCCCCGCTGTGCACTCCGCTCACCCCCGCCGGGGACGTCGACGCCCGCTCGCTCGCCGCCCACGTCGAACGCCTGCTCGCCGCCGGCGTCGACGCCGTCTTCGCCCTCGGGACCAGCGGCGAGAGCGCCCATCTGAGCGACGCCCAGCGCCGGGACGCCCTGCGCGCCACCGTCGACGCCGTCGCCGGGCGGGTGCCCGTCCTGGCCGGTGTCATCGACATGACCACCGCCCGCGTCCTGGAGCACGCCCGCGCCGCCGCCGGGCTCGGCGCGGACGCGCTCGTCGCCACCGCCCCCTTCTACACCGGCACCCACCCGGCCGAGACCGCCGCCCACTACCGCCGGGTGCGGGACGCCGTCGACCTGCCGCTCGTCGCCTACGACATTCCCTCCGCCGTCCACACCAAGCTCGCCGCGCCGACGTTGCTCGAACTCGCCGCGGACGGGACCCTGGCCGGGCTCAAGGACAGCAGCGGCGACCTCGGCGCCCTGCGCCGCCTGCTCCTCGCCCTGCGCGGGCACGGCCTCGACCGCACCTTCGCCGTCCTGACCGGCTCCGAACTGACCGTCGACGCGGCCCTGCTGGCCGGCGCGCACGGCGTGGTGCCCGGCCTGGGCAACGTGGACCCGGCCGGCTACGTACGGCTGTACGAGCACGCCCGCGCCGGGCGCTGGGCCGAGGCGGCCGCCGAACAGGACCGGCTCGCGGCGCTGTTCGCGCTGGTGGACGCGGGCGACCCGGCCGAGATGAGCGGCAGCGCGGCCGCCCTGGGCGGCTTCAAGGCGGCGCTGCACCTGCTGGGCGTCATCGACTGCGCGGCGACGGCGGCACCGCTGCGGCCGCTGCCGGCGGAGGCGGTGGCGGCGGTACGGCGACTGCTGGTGGAGGCCGGGTTGCTGTGACCGGGGGCCTGTGGCGGAGCCGCATATGGTGTCCCCATGTCCCGGAAATCCGTGCGTGAATTCGCCCTCTCCCTCCCCGGCGCCGTCGAAGAGTTCCCCTGGGGCGAGGACGCGGTGGTCAAGGTCAACAAGAAGATCTTCGTCTTCCTCGGCGACGAGCAGAACACCGATTCCCCCGCCATCTCCGTCAAGCTCAAGGACGAGGAGGCCCACGGCCACGCCCTCGCCGTACCCGGCGCCGTCCCCACCTCCTACGGCCTGGGCCGGCACGGCTGGGTGACGATCCCTCTGACCGGCGGCGGCGCCCCCGCCGAGCTGCTCTGCGACTGGGTCGAGGAGAGCTACCGCACCATCGCCCCCAAGCGGCTCGTCGCCGAACTCGACGCCGGCTGACGGCGGACGGGGCCCGCCAGGGGGCTTGTGGACGGTGGAACACGTTCTTAACATCGCGAGTGTTACAGCGGTTATGTCATAAGAGACCGGACGTGGGGGCCGCATGGCAGGCGCAGGGAACGGTCCGCTCACCGGAGTGCGCGTGGTCGAGCTCGCGGGGATCGGGCCCGGCCCGTTCGCCGCGATGCTGCTCGCCGACCTCGGCGCCGACGTGGTCCGCGTCGACCGCCCCGACGGCCAGGGGCTGCACATCGACCCGGCGTGCGACGTCACCAACCGCAACAAGCGCTCGGTCCTGGTCGACCTCAAGGCGCCGGACGGCCCGGGCACCGTGCTCGACCTCGCCGAGCGGGCCGACATCCTGATCGAGGGCTACCGCCCCGGCGTCGCCGAGCGCCTGGGCGTCGGCCCCCGCGAGGCCCTCGCCCGCAACCCCGCCCTGGTCTACGGGCGCATGACCGGCTGGGGGCAGGACGGGCCCCTCGCCCGCACCGCCGGGCACGACATCGGCTACATCGCCGTCACCGGCGCCCTCGGCATGACCGGCCCCGCCGACGGCCCGCCCGTCGCCCCGGCCAACCTCCTGGGCGACTACGCCGGCGGCTCCCTCTACCTCGTCATCGGCGTCCTCGCCGCCCTCCAGCACGCCCGCGCCCACGGCGCCGGCCAGGTCGTCGACGCCGCCATCGTCGACGGCACCGCCCACCTCACCGCCATGCTGCACGGCATGATGGCGGCCGGCGGCTGGCAGGACCGGCGCGCGGCCAACCTCCTCGACGGCGGCGCGCCCTTCTACGGCACCTACGAGACCTCCGACGGCGGCCACATGGCGGTCGGCGCGCTGGAGCCCCGGTTCTGGGCCGAGTTCACCCGCCTCCTGGGCATCGAGGAGGCCGCGCCCGACCGTGCGGACGCCGCCCGCTGGGACGAGCTGCGCACCGTCATCGCCGAGCGCTTCCGCGGCCGTACCCGCGCCGAGTGGACCGAGGTGTTCGAGGGGTCGGACGCGTGCGTGGCGCCCGTGCTGTCGCTGCGCGAGGCCCCCGGGCACCCGCACCTGGCCGCGCGCGGCACCTTCGCCGACCACGACGGCGTCACCCAGCCCGCCCCCGCCCCGCGCTTCTCCACCACCCCCGGCTCCCTGCGCCGCCCGCCCGCACGGCCCGGCGCGGACACCGCCGAGGTGGCGCGTGACTGGGGCGTCCCCGGACTTCAGCAGCCCGCGCCCCGGAAAGGCAGCGAGAACTCATGAAGCGTCAGATCTTCACCCCCGACCACGAGGCCTTCCGCGCGACGGTCCGCACCTTCCTGGACAAGGAGGTGACCCCGCACCACGAGCGCTGGGAGGAGGACGGCATCGTCTCCCGCGACGCCTGGCTCGCGGCCGGCCGGCAGGGCCTGCTCGGGCTCGCCGTGTCCGAGGAGTACGGTGGTGGGGGCAACACCGACTTCCGCTACAGCGCCGTGCTCACCGAGGAGTTCACCCGCGCCGGTGCCTCCGGGCTGGCGATCGGGCTGCACAACGACATCGTCGGCCCGTATCTGACCACGCTCGCCACCGACGAGCAGAAGCGCCGCTGGCTGCCCGGCTTCTGCACGGGCGAGACCATCACCGCCATCGCCATGACCGAGCCCGGGGCGGGCTCCGACCTGCAGGGCATCCGCACCGTCGCCGAGGACCGCGGCGACCACTGGCTGCTGAACGGCTCCAAGACCTTCATCTCCAACGGCATCCTCGCCGACCTGGTCGTCGTCGTGGCCAGGACGACGCCGGAGGGCGGCGCCAAGGGGCTGAGCCTGCTGGTGGTCGAGCGGGGCACGCCGGGCTTCGAGCGGGGCCGCAACCTCGACAAGATCGGGCAGAAGGCCCAGGACACCGCCGAGCTGTTCTTCGACGACGTCCGCGTCCCCAAGGAGAACCTGCTCGGCGAGCGCGACGGGGCGTTCGTGCACCTGATGACCAACCTCCCGCAGGAGCGGCTGAGCATCGCCGTCGCCGCGATCGCCGGGGCCGAGCAGCTGCTGGAGACGACCACCCGGTACGTCAAGGAGCGCGAGGCGTTCGGCCGGCCGCTGGCAAAGCTCCAGCACATCCGCTTCGAGATCGCCGAGATGGCCACCGAGTGCGCCGTCACCCGCGCCTTCCTCGACCGCTGCGTCACCGACCACGACCGGGGCGAGCTCGACGCGGTGCACGCCTCCATGGCCAAGTGGTGGGCGACCGAGCTGCAGAAGCGCGTCGCCGACCGCTGTCTGCAACTGCACGGGGGATATGGCTATATGACCGAATACCGGGTCGCCAAGGCCTTCACCGACGGCCGGATCCAGACGATCTACGGTGGCACGACGGAGATCATGAAGGAGATCATCGGCCGCTCCCTGCTCTCCTGACCCGCTTCCCCCGGACCTCTTGAAAGGCTTACGACCTTGAGCACCGAAGCGTACGTATACGACGCGATCCGCACCCCGCGCGGCCGCGGCAAGGCCAACGGCGCCCTGCACGGCACCAAGCCCATCGACCTCGTCGTCGGCCTGATCCACGAACTGCGGCGCCGCTTCCCGGATCTGGACCCGGCCGCGATCGACGACATCGTGCTCGGCGTCGTCAGCCCCGTCGGCGACCAGGGCTCCGACATCGCCCGCATCGCCGCCATCGCCGCCGGGCTCCCCGACACGGTGGCGGGCGTCCAGGAGAACCGCTTCTGTGCCTCGGGCCTGGAGGCCGTCAACCTCGCCGCGGCCAAGGTCCGCTCCGGCTGGGAGGACCTCGTCCTCGCCGGCGGCGTGGAGTCGATGTCCCGGGTGCCCATGGCCTCCGACGGGGGCGCCTGGTTCGCGGACCCGATGACCAACTTCGACGTCAACTTCGCACCCCAGGGCATCGGCGCCGACCTGATCGCCACGCTGGAGGGCATCTCCCGGCTCGGCGTCGACACCTTCGCCGCCCGCTCCCAGGAACTGGCCGCCGCGGCGTGGAAGGAGGGCCGCTTCGACCGCTCCGTCGTGCCGGTGCGCGACCGCAACGGCCTGGTCGTCCTCGACCGGGACGAGCACATCCGCCCCGGCACCACCGCCGAGACCCTCGCCGCCCTCAAGCCGTCCTTCGCGGCCATCGGCGAGCAGGGCGGCTTCGACGCCGTGGCGCTGCAGCAGTACCACTGGGTGGAGAAGATCGACCACGTCCACCACGCCGGGAACTCCTCCGGCATCGTCGACGGCGCCGCGCTCGTCGCCATCGGCAACCGCGAGGTCGGCGAGCGCCACGGGATGCGCCCCCGGGCCCGCATCGTCGCCGGCGCCGTCTCCGGCTCCGACCCCACGATCATGCTCACCGGCCCGGCCCCCGCCACGCGCAAGGCGCTCGCCAAGGCCCGGCTGACCATCGACGACATCGACCTCATCGAGGTCAACGAGGCCTTCGCGGCCGTGGTGCTGCGCTTCGCCAAGGACATGGGGATCGGGCTGGAGCGCATCAACGTCAACGGCGGCGCCATCGCGATGGGGCACCCGCTGGGCGCGACCGGGGCGATGCTGCTCGGGACGGTCGTCGACGAGCTGGAGCGGCGGGGCGGACGGTACGGGCTGATCACGCTGTGCGTGGGAGGTGGGATGGGGGTCGCGACGATCGTCGAGCGCGTCTAGTCGTTCCCCCGCTCCCACCCCACCCCCTTCCACTGGAGACGTCAAAAATGAGCGAGCCCACCACCATCCGTTACGAGCGGAGCGAGAGCGGCGTCGTCACCCTCGTCCTCGACGACCCGCAGCAGTCCGCCAACACCATGAACGACGCCTTCAAGGCCTCCCTCACCGCGGTCGCCGACCGCCTGGAGGCGGAGCGTCAAGCAGATCCGGCGTCCGTGCGCGGCGTCATCGTCACCTCCGCCAAGAAGACCTTCTTCGCCGGCGGCGACCTGCGCGAGCTGATCGCCGCCACCCCCGCCGACGCCGAGCGGATCTTCGAGGCGGGCATGACGGTCAAGCGCGACCTGCGCCGCATCGAGACCCTCGGGGTGCCCGTCGTCGCCGCCGTCAACGGAGCGGCCCTCGGGGGCGGGTACGAGATCGCCCTCGCCTGTCACCACCGCGTCGCCCTCGACGCGCCCGGCTCGAAGATCGGCCTGCCCGAGGTCACCCTCGGCCTGCTGCCCGGGGGCGGCGGCGTCACCCGCACCGTACGGCTGCTCGGCATCACCGACGCGCTGCTGAAGGTGCTGCTCCAGGGCACCCAGTACGACCCGCACCGCGCCCTGGAGGCCGGGCTCGTGCACGAGGTGGCGGCCGACCCGGAGGAGCTGCTGGCCAAGGCGCACGCGTTCATCGAGGCCAACCCGAGCTCACAGCAGCCGTGGGACGCCAAGGGGTACAAGATCCCCGGCGGCACCCCGGCCAGCCCGCGCTTCGCCGCCAACCTGCCGGCGTTCCCGGCCACCCTGAAGAAGCAGACCGGCGGCGCCCCCTACCCGGCGCCCCGCAACATCCTGGCCGCCGCCGTCGAGGGCTCGCAGGTCGACTTCGAGACCGCGCAGGTCATCGAGGCCCGCTACTTCACCGAGCTGGTCACCGGGCAGACCGCCAAGAACATGATCCAGGCGTTCTTCTTCGACCTGCAGGCCGTCAACTCCGGCGCCAGCCGCCCCCAGGGCGTCGAGCGCCGCACCGTACGCAAGGTCGCGGTGCTCGGCGCGGGCATGATGGGCGCGGGCATCGCCTACTCCTGCGCGCGGGCCGGCATCGAGGTCGTCCTCAAGGACGTCTCCCTGGAGAACGCCCGCAAGGGCAAGGCCTACTCCGAGGGCCTGCTCGCCAAGGCGCTGGCCAAGGGCCGTACGACGGAGGAGAAGCGCGACGCGCTCCTCGCCCGCATCACCCCGACCGCCGACGCCGCCGACCTGGCGGGCTGCGACGCCGTCATCGAGGCCGTCTTCGAGGACCCGGCGCTCAAGCACAAGGTGTTCCAGGAGATCCAGCACGTCGTCGAGCCGGACGCCCTGCTGTGCTCCAACACCTCCACCCTGCCCATCACCCTGCTCGCCGAGGGCGTCGAGCGGCGCGCCGACTTCGTCGGCCTGCACTTCTTCTCGCCCGTCGACAAGATGCCGCTGGTGGAGATCATCAAGGGGGAGCGGACCGGTGACGAGGCCCTGGCCCGCGCCTTCGACCTGGTCCGGCAGCTGCGCAAGACCCCCGTCGTCGTCAACGACTCGCGCGGCTTCTTCACCTCGCGCGTCATCGGCCGGTTCATCAACGAGGGCGTCGCGATGATCGGCGAGGGCGTTCCCGCCGCCTCCGTGGAGCAGGCCGCCGCCCAGGCCGGCTACCCCGCCAAGGTCCTCTCCCTGATGGACGAGCTGACCCTCACCCTGCCCCGGAAGATCCGCGAGGAGAGCAGGCGCGCGGTCGAAGAGGCCGGCGGCACCTGGACCCCGCACCCCGCCGACGCGGTCATCGACCGCATGGTGGAGGAGTTCGGGCGCACGGGCCGCAGCGGCGGGGCCGGGTTCTACGACTACGTGGACGGCAAGCGGGCCGGTCTGTGGCCCGGGCTGGCCGAGCACTTCGGTCCGGGGAACGGGCAGATCCCGTTCACGGACATGAAGGAGCGCATGCTCTTCTCGGAGGCGCTGGACACGGTCCGCTGCCTGGAGGAGGGCGTGCTGACCTCGGTCGCCGACGCCAACATCGGCTCGATCCTCGGCATCGGCTTCCCCGGCTGGACCGGCGGTGTGCTGCAGTACATCAACGGCTACGAGGGCGGCCTGCCCGGCTTCGCAGCGCGCGCCCGCGAGCTCCAGGCCGCCTACGGCGAGCGGTTCGCGCCGCCCGCGCTGCTGCTGGAGAAGGCGGAGAAGGGCGAGACCTTCACCGACTGACCCGGGCGGGCCCACGGAGTACGGGGGCGGGCCGCTCAGCCCCCGTACGTCGCCCGCAGCTCCTGCTTGAGCGAGCGCTGGAACGCGGTGACCAGCGCCTGCACCACCAGCGGCTGCATATGGGCCGAGAGCGACTTCATGGCCTCCACCTGCGCCGGGTCGCTCTCCTGCTCGCGGTAGGGCCCCCACACCTCGTCGTGGAAGAGCCGCGTCAGCTCCCGGGCCGTCGAACGGGCGTGCTCCAGCAGGACGGTGCGGGCCGCCAGGATCGTCTCCAGGGCGATCGGTACGTCCAGCAGCTGCACCCCCAGCCCCAGCAGCCCCGGGTCCACCCGGAAGGCAGCGCCGCCCTCGGCGTCCTCGGCACGCTCCAGGACGTTCATCGCGGCGAGCCGGTCGATGTCCTCCTCGGACAGGTGCCGGCCCGCCCGCCGCTCCAGCTGGGCCCGGGTGGCCTCCTCGGCCTCGTCGGGCGTCCAGGAGGCCACCAGGGCGCGGTGAATGGCCAGGTCGTGCGCGCTGAGGTCCTCCGGCAGGCGCCGCACGTAGCGTTCGATGGCGGCCAGCGTCAGCCCCTGGTGCTGCAGCTCCTCGATCAGGGCCAGCCGCGAGAGGTGGTCCGGGCCGTAACGGCCGACCCGGCGCGGTCCGATCGCCGGCGGGGGCAGCAGGCCCCGCGTGCCGTAAAAGCGCACCGTGCGGACGGTCACGCCGGCGCGGGCGGCCAACTCGTCGACCGTGAGGCCCGTTTCCGCGGTGTCCGCGGCGTTCCCGGCGGAGGTGTCCATCAGCGGTGCCTCGCTCTCTGTCGCGCCCTTCGGCCCAACAGTATTGCTGTGCCACCACCGCTGTGAAACCCTCGCCGGCCGCCCGGCACACGCGGGAAGGGCCCGTCGTCGCCGGACGACGGGCCCTTGCGCGGCGGGGGTCAGTGCCGGTGGGCGCTCTGCGCGTCCTGGATCTTCTTCCAGGACTTGGGCGCGGCGGTCTTGCCGGTCAGGGACCGGGCCGGCTTGCCGTCCTTGACGGCCGTGCCGATGCCGTCCTTCGCGGCCACGGCGGCGCTCGGCTTGCTGTCGGTGAACAGCCAGGTGTCGAAGAGCTTCTGCAGCGGCTTGCCGGAGGTCTTCTCCGCGAACTTCACGAAGTCCTGCACCGAGCTGTTGCCGAACTTCTTGTCGGTCGTCCACTGCTTGACGATCGAGAAGAAGGCCTTGTCGCCGACCTTGTTGCGCAGCGCCTGCAGGGCGATCGCCCCGCGCTGGTAGACGGCGCTGTGGAACTGGTTGTCCGCGCCCGGGTCGCCCGGCTTGACCTTCCAGAAGGCGTTGTCCGCCGGGATGGTGTCGTAGATGTAGTTCGCGAGCTCCTGCCCGGTGCCCTCGCCCTCCTTCTCCGACCACAGCCACTGCGCGTAGGTGGCGAAGCCCTCGTTGACCCAGATGTCGCGCCAGTCCTTCACCGAGACGCTGTCACCGAACCACTGGTGGGCCAGCTCGTGGACGACCAGCGAGGCGTTCGAGCCGTTGGCGAAGCCGGAGGGGCTGTAGTACGGCCGGGTCTGGGTCTCCAGCGCGTAGCCGGTCTTCACGTTCGGCACGTAGCCGCCGATGGCGTTGAACGGGTACGGGCCGAAGACTGTGCTCTCCCAGTCGATGATCTCGGTGGTGCGCCCGACGCTGGCCTTGGCCGAGGCGAGGTTGTCGCCGAGGTCCTTGCTGTAGGCGTTGAGGACCGGCAGCCCGGCGGCCGTCTTGTCGGTGGTGATGTCGAACTTGCCGATCGCCAGCGTGGTCAGATAGCTGGCCTGCGGCTTGGTCGAGCGCCAGTTGTAGCGCGTCCAGCCCAGCTTGGAGCTCTGCGACTTCAGCTCGCCGTTGCTGACCGTCTGCAGGCCGTCCGGCACCGAGACCGAGATGTCGTACGTGGCCTTGTCGGTCGGGTGGTCGTTGCTGGGGAACCACCAGACCGCCGACTCCGGCTCGTTGGCCACGACCGCCCCGTCCGGGGTGCGCTGCCAGGCGGAGTAGCCGCCGATCTGCACCTGGGAGGGCACGCCGCTGTAGCGGACGACGACGGTGATCTCCCGGCCCTTCTCCAGCGCGGAGGACGGCGTGATCTCCAGCTCGTGGTCGCCGGTCTTGGCGAACGCGGCCTTGTTGCCGTTGATCAGCACCTCGCTGACGTTCAGCGCGAAGTCCAGGTTGAAGCGCGACAGCGCCTGCGTGGTGGTGGCGGTCAGCGTCGCCGTGCCCTCCAGCTTGTCTGACGTGGGCTGGTACTTCAGCCTCAAGTCGTAGTGGGAGACGTCGTATCCGCCGTTCCCGGAGGTCGGGTAGTAGGAGTCTCCGGCACCCGGCGCGCCGGGCGTGGCGTCGGCAGCCGATGCCGGGATCGCCAGCAGCATGAAGGCGGCGGCCGCGCTCGGAACGATGAGTCTGTGACGCACGAGTCACTCCAACTCGTAGGGGGCGAAAGATCAATCGCAGCCTATGTACTCATTGCCGATGCGGCTATGTCCATGGTGCATTCCGACATGTGATCGACATGCGCCCGTCATGACGGCCATCCACGTCAACTTCAGGACCCCCGTCTACCCCCTTCTGCCCAGGAGTTGACCGCGCTACCGTCCGGCCGTGCCCATACGCGCGGGGAAGGCCCGCATACCCTGGACCGAGTCCGTACTGGCGGCCCTGGCCGCCCTGATGGCCGTTCTCCTGACGGCACCGGGCGCCGCCCACGCCGCCCCCGCCCCGGACAGCGCGAGGACGCCGGGCGAGAGCAGACCCGTCTACTCCTACGACCGTGCCGTCCGCGAATCCGTCTGGGTGGACACCCGGCTCGACGGCGACGGAGACGGGCGCACCGACCGCGTCGCCGTCGACGTCATCCGCCCCCGGGAAGCCGCCGAGCAGGGCCTGAAGGTGCCCGTCATCATGGACGCCAGCCCGTACTACTCCTGCTGCGGGCGCGGCAACGAGAGCCAGAAGAAGACCTACGACGCCCAGGGGAACCCCGTTCAATTCCCCTTGTACTACGACAATTTCTTTGTGCCGCGCGGCTACGCCGTCGTCCTGGTCGACCTCGCCGGAACCAACCGCTCCGACGGCTGCGTCGACGTCGGCGGCCGCTCCGACATCCAGTCCGCCAAGGCCGTCGTCGACTGGCTGAACGGCCGCGCCCACGGCTACGCCTCCCGCACCGGCCCGACCAGGACCACCGCCGACTGGACCACCGGAGCCGTCGGCATGATCGGCAAGAGCTACGACGGCACCGTCGCCAACGGCGTCGCCGCCACCGGCGTCGAGGGCCTGAGGACCATCGTCCCCATCGGGGCCATCAGCTCCTGGTACGACTACTACTTCGCCCAGGGCGCGGCCCTCTTCGGCAGCGGCCCCGACGGCCTCGCGGACCGCGTCGAGAGCCCCGGGGCACGCGGCCGCTGCCAGGCCGTACAGCGCCGGCTCGTCGAAGGCGCACCCCGCAACGGCGACTGGACGCCCCTGTGGGACGAGCGCGACTACGTCAAGGACGCGCACAAGGTGCGCGCCAGCGTCCTGGCCGTCCACGGCATGCAGGACCTCAACGTCCGCACCAAGCACTTCGGCCAGTGGTGGGACGCCCTCGCCGAGCAGGGCGTGGAGCGCAAGGTCTGGCTGTCCCAGGCCGGGCATGTCGACCCCTTCGACTTCCGCCGCGACGCCTGGGTGCGCACCCTGCACCGCTGGTTCGACCACTACCTCCTGGGCTACGCCAACGGCATCGAGCGCGAGCCCATGGCCGATGTCGAACGCGCCCCCGACCAGTGGTCCACCGACCGCCTCTGGCCGCCCCGCACGACCCGCGCCACCACCCTGCGCCCGGCCGCCGGCCCGCTGCCCGGCGTCGGCACGCTGGGCACCGAGCCCGCACCCCCCGGCGCGACGGAGTCCTTCACCGACGACCCGAAGCAGAACGAGAGCGACTGGTCCGCCCACATCGACCGGACGACACCGGCCAAGGCCGGCTTCACCACCCGCCCCCTGACGCGCGACCTGCGGCTGTCGGGCTCGTCGACGGTCCGGCTGACCCTCACCCCGTCCACCGCCTCCGCGCACGTCTCGGCCGTCCTCGTCGACCTCGGCCCGGCCGCCGTCCGCGACTACGCCGACGCGGGCGAGGGCATCCGCACCCTCGCCGACCGCACCTGCTGGGGCAGCGGCACCACCGCCGACACCGGCTGCTTCAAACGGACCGAGGCGGACGTGGAGAACGTCGCCCACACCGTCGTCAGCCGCGGCTGGGCCGACCTGGGCCACGCCGCCGACCTCTCCCACGGCGGCCCGCTCACTCCCGGCACGCCCTACACCGTCACCCTCGACCTCGCCGCCACCGACCACGTCGTCCCGGCGGGCCACCGCCTGGCCCTCATCGTGGCCGGCACGGACGCCGGCCTGGTCGAACCGGCCTCCACCACCCCACGCCTGACGATCGACCTGCGCCGCACCTGGGCGAGCCTCCCGCTCGTGGGCGGACCCGCGGCCTTCTCCCGGGCGACGCGGGACGCCCGCCCGTACGACCGTGACGACACTCTGCGCCCCGGCCTGCGCGTACCCGTCCCGCTGCACCTGCCCTGAGCGGCGTGGGCTCCCCCTGCCGTAAGGGGGAGCCCCGCCGTGCTCAGCCCTCGGCCAGGTCCGCGACGTCCAGCGCGCAGCCCCACGAGACCGTGATCCCGGCCCCGCCGTGACCGTAGTTGTGCACCACCCGCGCCCCGCCCGGAAGCCGCCCGGCCTCCAGCCGCACCCGCGATCGCGCCGGGCGCAGCCCCACGCGGTGCGCCAGGACACGGGCCTGGCCCAGCCGGGGGAAGACCCTCGAACACCGGCCGATGATCGCCTGGGCCGTGCAGGGCGAGGGCGTACGGTCCCACTCGTGCTCGCGGGCGGTGCCGCCGAGGACGACCCCGTACGGCTGCGGCAGCACGTACAGCGTGTCCGCCCGGCCGTCCGCGACGACCGTGAACCACTCGTCGATCCCCGGGTCCTCGACCACCACCAGCTGGCCTCGCACCGGGTGGACCGCGGGGTCGGGGACCAGGTCCCGGGCGCCCAGCCCCGAGCAGTTGACCACCGTCCGCGCCGCCCCGGCCGCCTGCGCCAGCGTGGAGAGCGGGCGGACGGTGACCGTGCCGCCCGCCGCCGCCAGCCGGCGCTGCAGATAGGCCAGGTGCGTCGCCATGTCCAGCAGCGGCACGCGGGCCCGCACCCCGCGCTCGTACCCGCGCGGCAACTCGCCCGGCCCCGCGGCCCGCAGTCCGGCCACCCCGGCCGCCCACGCCCCCAACTCCCGCGGCACCGCCCCCGCGTGCGTACCCTCGACCATGCGCACCCCGGTCTCCGCGGGCCGCCCGGCCAGCCCCGCCATGACCGCCAGCGAGCGCAGCGCCCAGCGGCCGACCGCCTCCAGCGGCTCGATCCGGTACGGCCACCACAGGCCCCCGGCCAACGCCGACGTGGTCCGCGAGGACGGCGAGCGGGTCCACACCTCGACCGCGCGCCCCCGCTCCGCCAGCACGATCGCGCTGGTCAGACCGGTGACCCCGGCACCGACAACGATCACATCGCTTGCCATGCGCCGACGGTACAACCGAAAACGCCGCCGCCGGGCTCGAAGCGGCACACACGGGGGAATACTGCGTGCATGGCGGTGGAGTACGCGACCTTCGCGCTGGCGCCGGCGGCGCACGCCGGGGACGAAGTCCCCCGGGACCCCCCGGACTTCGTGGTGGACGGCACCCCCCTGCTGCCGCGCCTGGCCGGCGCGGGCGGCCTTCCGCCACCCGTCGCGCAGCGCGGGCCGGCCCTGACCGCCGCACGGGTACGGGCACTGCTCCCGCCGGACGGCGCCGGCGGACGCCAGGTGATCTACGCCTGCCCGGAGTGCGAGGAGCCGGCGGGCGCCGTAGCCGAGTCCTCGCGCCGTGCGGAAGCGGAAGCGCACCACCCGGCGGGTTGCGAGGTGATCAGCGCCGTCGTCGAGAGCGACCGCACGGACGTCGTCTGGCGGGACTTCGCCCGGCAGACCGGGCCGCCGGCGGACCCCGCCCGGCACGGCTACCCGGGAATCGGCCCCTTCCGCTTCCGCGCGGAGGAGTACCGCGCCGTCCTGCGCCGGCTCCTCGCCGGCCTCTCCCCGCCGGCCCGCCCCCGGCGCGTCCTGCTCGTCGGCCCGCGCGTCGCCCTCTTCGCCCGGCTCGCGGCCACCCTGCGCACCCTCGGCACGGGCGCCGACATCAGCCGCGACGCGGTGCGCGCGCACCCGGACGAGATACGGACCTACGGAGCCGTGGCCTTCGACCCCGCGGTCGGCGAGGAGGAGCGGGCCGCGGTGCGCGCCGCGTTCGCGGCCGCCGGCCACGACGCCGGCTTCGTCGAGGCACCCGCCCCGCTCCTGGCGGTGCTCGTCGCCCAGGTCGAGCAGGCACTGCAGCCCCTGCCGGACGGCCGGCACCGCCTGACCACGCTCACGGCGGCCGCGGGCGAGGCCCGCTTGGAGGTGGCGGCGGCCTGCCGCGTGCGGCTCACGGGCTACGGCAGGGGGCCCCTGCGGCGGCCCCGGGCCCGCGAGCTCCTCGACGACGGACTGGAGCCCGGCCCGCACCGCGTCCCGCTCGGGGCCCGCCTGGCCTTCGTCGTGGCCCGCACCTACGGCGAGGTGCTGGTCGCCAGGGTGACCGGCTGAGGAAAATCGGTTTCGGCGGCCCCCGGCCCAGCGGCTACAGTCGTGGTCTCATGAGTGCCACCCTCGTCGCCAAGGACCTCGCCGCCGGACACGGCGACCGCACCCTCTTCTCCGGGCTCGACCTCGTCGTCGCGCCCGGTGAGGTCATCGGTCTCGTCGGAGCCAACGGCGCCGGGAAATCCACCCTGCTGCGCCTGCTCGCCGGCCTCGCCACGCCGGACGAGGGCACCCTGCGGCTCAGCCCGCCGGCCGCGACGGTCGGCCACCTGCCGCAGGAGCCCGAGCGCCGGGAGGGCGAGACCGTACGCGCCTTCCTCGCCCGCCGCACCGGTGTCACCGCCGCGCAGGCCGCCCTCGACGCCGCCACCCAGGGGCTCGTCGACGGCACGCCCGGCGCCGACGACGCCTACGCCGTCGCCCTCGAGCGCTGGCTCGACCTCGGCGGCGCCGACCTCGACGAGCGCGCGGAGGAGGTCGTCGGCTCCCTCGGCCTCACCGTCGGCCTGGACCGGCCCATGACCGGCCTCTCCGGCGGCCAGGCCGCCCGCGCCGGCCTCGCCTCGCTGCTGCTCAGCCGTTACGACGTCTTCCTCCTCGACGAGCCCACCAACGACCTCGACCTGGACGGCCTGGCCAGGCTGGAGGACTTCGTCACCGGGCTGCGCGCCGGCACGGTCCTGGTCAGCCACGACCGCGAGTTCCTCGCCCGCACGGTCGACAAGGTCCTCGAACTCGACCTCGCCCAGCAGCAGGTCAACCTCTACGGCGGCGGCTACGCCGCCTACCTGGAGGAGCGCGAGACCGCCCGCCGCCACGCCCGCGAGGCCTACGAGGAGTACGCCGACACCCGCTCCTCCCTGGAGGCCCGCGCCCGCACCCAGCGGAACTGGATGGAGAAGGGCGTGCGCAACGCCCGCCGCAAGTCCACCGACAACGACAAGATCGGCCGCAAGCTCCGCGCCGAGTCGACCGAGAAGCAGGCCGCCAAGGCCCGCCAGACCGAGCGCATGATCGAGCGGCTCGACGTCGTCGAGGAGCCCCGCAAGGAGTGGGAGCTGCGCATGGAGATCGCCGCCGCGCCCCGCTCGGGCGCGGTCGTGGCGACGCTGCGCGGTGCGGTGGTACGGCGCGGAGCCTTCACGATGGGCCCCGTCGACCTGCAGATCGACTGGGCCGACCGGGTCGCCGTCACCGGCGCCAACGGCTCGGGCAAGTCCACCCTCCTCGCCGCCCTGCTGGGCCGGCTGACCCCGGACGAGGGCAGCGCCGCGCTGGGCCCGGGCGTCGTCGTCGGCGAGGTCGACCAGGCACGGGCCCTGTTCTTCGGCGACGAGGCGCTGCTGGACGCCTTCGGAGCGGCGGTCCCCGAGCTGCCCCCGGCGGACGTCCGCACCCTCCTGGCGAAGTTCGGCCTCAAGGCCGCCCACGTCCTGCGCCCGGCCGCCACCCTCTCACCGGGCGAGCGCACCCGCGCCGCGCTCGCCCTCCTCCAGGCCAGGGGCGTCAACCTGCTCGTCCTGGACGAGCCCACCAACCATCTCGACCTGCCGGCGATCGAACAGCTGGAGTCGGCGCTGGCCTCGTACAACGGCACGCTGCTGCTGGTGACGCACGACCGCCGCATGCTCGACGCTGTCGCGACGACCCGGCGCCTCGAGGTGACCGAGGGCCGCGTTACGGAACGCTGACCGTTCCCTGTTTGTCCTCAATCGCCGGACGGGCTGAAAATCAGCCCGTCCGGCGATTGAGGACCGGGGGTCCGGGGGCGGAGCCCCCGGGTCAGCGGCCCTTCGGGCCGCCGCCCAGCAGGCCCGCCCGCCGCAAGGCATCCGCCATCGCACTGTCGGCGGGAGCCGCCGGCCGGCTGTCCGCGCGGCGCGGGCGCGGTGCCGACCGCTCGGCACGCTTGCGCGGGGCACCCGCACCCGCACCGGAGCCGCCACCGCCCGCCGCGGCCCCCGCCTCGTCGTCCAGCCTGAGCGTCAGCGAAATCCGCTTGCGCGGAATGTCGACGTCCATCACCTTCACCCGCACGATGTCCCCCGGCTTCACCACGTCCCGCGGGTCCTTGACGAACGTCTTCGACATCGCCGAGACATGGACCAGCCCGTCCTGGTGCACCCCGATGTCCACGAACGCCCCGAACGCGGCGACGTTGGTGACGACGCCCTCCAGGAGCATCCCCGGCGCCAGGTCGCCGATCTTCTCGACGCCCTCCTTGAACGTCGCCGTCCTGAACGCGGGCCGCGGGTCGCGGCCGGGCTTCTCCAGCTCGCGCAGGATGTCGGTGACCGTCGGCAGGCCGAAGGAGTCGTTGACGAAGTCGTCGGGCCGCAGCGAGCGCAGCGTCGCCGTGGCGCCGATGAGGGAGCCCACCGCGCCGCCCGTGGCCTTCGCCATGGCGCGGACCAGCGGGTACGCCTCGGGGTGGACGCTGGAGGCGTCGAGGGGGTCGTCGCCGCCGCGGATGCGGAGGAAGCCCGCGCACTGCTCGTACGCCTTCGGGCCGAGCCGGGCCACGTCCTTGAGGGCCTTCCGGGAGCGGAAGGGGCCGTTGGAGTCGCGGTGGGCGACGATGTTGTCGGCGAGGCCCGAGCTGATGCCCGAGACGCGCGAGAGCAGGGGGGCGGAGGCGGTGTTGACGTCGACGCCCACGCCGTTGACGCAGTCCTCCACGACCGCGTCCAGCGACCGGGACAGCTTCACCTCGGACAGGTCGTGCTGGTACTGGCCGACGCCGATCGACTTCGGGTCGATCTTGACGAGCTCGGCGAGCGGGTCCTGCAGCCGGCGGGCGATGGACACCGCGCCGCGCAGCGACACGTCGAGGTCCGGCAGCTCCTGCGAGGCGAAGGCGGAGGCGGAGTAGACCGAGGCGCCGGCCTCGGAGACCATCACCTTGGTGAGCCCCAGCTCGGGGTGACGGGAGATCAGATCGCCCGCCAGCTTGTCGGTCTCGCGGGAGGCCGTGCCGTTGCCGATGGCCACGAGCTCCACGGCGTGCTCACGGGCGAGCCGGGCCAGCGCGGCCAGGGAGGCGTCCCACTTGTTCTGCGGAACGTGCGGGTAGATCGTCTCGGTGGCGGCCACCTTGCCCGTGGCGTCCACGACGGCGACCTTCACGCCCGTACGGAAGCCGGGGTCGAGGCCCATCGTGGCGCGCGTGCCGGCCGGCGCGGCGAGCAGCAGGTCACGCAGGTTCGCGGCGAAGACCCGGACCGCCTCGTCCTCGGCGGCCTGGCGCAGCCGCAGCCGCAGGTCGATGCCGAGGTGGACCAGGACCCGGGTGCGCCAGGCCCAGCGGACGGTGTCGCCCAGCCACTTGTCGCCCGGCCGGCCGCGGTCCACGACGCCGAAGCGGCGCGCGATCGCCTGCTCGTACGCGCTCGGGCCCGCGGTCGTCTCGTCCGGCGCCTGCGGCTCCAGGGTGAGGTCGAGGACCTCCTCCTTCTCGCCCCGCAGCATCGCCAGCACCCGGTGCGAGGGCAGCTCGGTGAAGGGCTCGGCGAAGTCGAAGTAGTCGGCGAACTTCGCGCCCGCCTCCTCCTTGCCCTCGCGCACCTTCGCGGCCACGCGCCCGCGCGACCACATGCGCTCGCGCAGCTCGCCGATGAGGTCCGCGTCCTCGCCGATCCGCTCGGTGAGGATGGCCCGGGCCCCCTCCAGCGCGGCGGCCGCGTCCGCGACGCCCTTGTCCGCGTCGACGAAGGCGGCCGCGGCCGCCGCCGGCTCGACGCCGGGGTCGGCGAGCAGCCCCTCGGCCAGCGGCTCCAGCCCGGCCTCGCGGGCGATCTGGGCCTTGGTGCGCCGCTTGGGCTTGAAGGGCAGGTAGATGTCCTCCAGCCGGGCCTTGGAGTCGGCGGCGCGGATCCGCGCCTCCAGCGCCTCGTCCAGCTTGCCCTGCGAACGCACGGACTCCAGCACGGCCGTCCGCCGGTCCTCCAGCTCCCGCAGATACCGCAGCCGCTCCTCCAGGGCGCGCAGCTGGGCGTCGTCGAGCATCTCGGTCGCTTCCTTGCGGTAGCGCGCGATGAACGGGACGGTCGAGCCGCCGTCGAGCAATTCGACGGCCGCCCGCACCTGCCGTTCCCGTACGCCGAGCTCCTCGGCGATCCTGCCTTCGATCGACGTCGACGTCGTCACGATCACGCTCTGCCTTCTTCCGGGATCTCTCCTCGAGCCGCGATCTGCATTGTGGCAGGTGCCGCCGGCGGGGGCCGCGTCCTACCCCCGCAGGTCCGCCGGGAATCCGCCCGCCTCCACGACGGCCGTGGTGAACGCCGTCAGCAGCTCGGTCAGGCGCTCGACGCCTGCCGCGCCCAGGTGCTCGTACGGCGCCGCGTCCAGGACGTCCGTCTCGTCCTCGAGGTTCTCCCGCAGCGTGATGCCGGCCTCCGTCAACCGGCCGTCCGCGCCCAGCAGTCCGCGCCGCACCAGCCGCTCCCGGCCCGCGGTCAGCTCCTCCTCGCTCCAGCCGCGCGTGGTCAGCAGCCACTTCAGCGACATGCCGCGCCCGGTGACGGAGTGGCTGACCAGCGCCTCGACGGGGTCCAGCCCGGTCCGCGCGAGGGCGATCAGGTGCCCGTCGCCGCGGTACTCGCGCAGCAGCGTCGCCGCGTGCCACAGGGCGAGGTGCGGGGCGTCCGGCACGGGCAGGTCGGCGTGGGCGGCGTAGAGCGGGCGCACGGGACGCTCGCAGGCCTCCGCCGCGCGCAGCGCCAGCTCCGCGGCCTCGGCCATCTCCGCGGAGGCCAGGGCCTCCTCGCCCAGCAGGCGCCGCAGCGTGGCGTCGGCGGCCCGCAGACGCGCGTCGAGGACCTGCTGAGGCGTGGCGAGGTCCCACACCCGCGGGACGTGCCGCGCCACCATCTCGTGCTTGAAGCTGTGGAACGTCGCCGTGACGACGCCCGCGCCGACCCGGCCGAACGCGGCGGACCGCGCGGCGAGATAGGCGGCGCTGCGCTCCTCGATGCCGAGCCCGGCCATCTCGCGGACGGAGTCGGGCGAGAAGTAGACGACCGAGTGGAAGGGGTTGACGACGTTGTGGCAGCGGCGTCCGGCGCGCGCGGGAAGAGAGCTCATGTCCCGCACGTTACCGACTGGTTGGTTTGGCGGGGAAGGCCGGGGTGCCATGGCAGGAAAGGTGGGGAGCTCGTCATTGCGGCCATCACCCCGCCCGCCGCAGCATGAGGACCATGACCTCCCGCCGCACCGTGCTGATCATCCTCTACGAAGGGGTGCAGAGCCTCGACGTCACCGGCCCGCTCGAGGTGTTCCACGGCGCCGGCGTCCTGCTCGGCGACCCCGGCACCTACCGCGTGCGCACCGCGACCGTCGACGGCGCACCGGTGCGCACCGGCAGCGGACTGCGCCTGGCCCCGGACGCCGCGCTCGACGAGTGCGCCGCGGCGGACATCGTGCTCGTACCCGGCGGCCAGTGCATGGCCGACGCCGACCCGCGGCTGCTGGACTGGCTGCGCCGCAACGGCCCGCGTGCCGGGCGGCTGGTCTCGGTGTGCACGGGCGCGTTCCTGCTCGCCGCCGCCGGGCTGCTCGACGGCCGCCGCGCCACCACGCACTGGGCGTTCTGCGAGGACTTCGCACGGCGGTACCCCGCCGTTCGGCTGGATCCCGAGCCCGTCTTCGTGCGCGACGGCGGCATCGCCACCTCGGCCGGCGTCACCGCCGGCATCGACCTCGCGCTGGCCCTCGTCGAGGAGGACCACGGCCGGCGGACCGCGCTCGCCGTCGCCCGCCACCTCGTCGTCTTCCTGCGCCGCCCCGGCAACCAACGGCAGTTCAGCACCCAGCTCGCAGCCCAGACCGCCGACCGGCCGGCGCTGCGCGACCTCCAGCACTGGATCGCCGAACACCCCGGCGCCGACCTGAGCGTCGAGGCCCTCGCCGGCCGCGCCAGCCTCTCGCCCCGGCACTTCGCCCGCGCCTTCCAGGCCGAAGTGGGCGTCACGCCCGGCCGCTACGTCGAGGGCGTGCGGCTGGAGTCCGCCCGCCGCCTGCTGGAGGAGACCGCGCAGAGCGTCGCCGAGGTCTCCCGCGCCTGCGGCTACGGCACGCCCGAGGCCATGCGCCGCGCCTTCGTCCGCGCCCTGGGCACGGCACCCGCCGAATACCGGCGCCGGTTCCGGCCCCCGGCGCCCTCCTTGACCACCACCTGAGCCCCGTTCACCACACGAAAGAAGGAACACCGCATGCAGATCGCCATCCTGCTCTATCCCGGCTTCACCACGCTCGACGCCGTCGGCCCGTTCGAGGCGCTGCGCCTGCCCGGTGCGCGGCGGACCTTCGTCGCCGAGCGGCCCGGCCCCGTGGCCAACGACAGCGGCGAGCTGGCGCTCGTGGCCGAGGCCTCGCTGGCGGACGTGCCGCACCCGGACATCATCGTGGTGCCGGGCGGCCCGCAGGAGAACCTGCCCCTCGCACCCGGCCCCGTCCAGGACTGGCTGAAGGAGGCGGACCGGACGGCCACATGGACGACGTCCGTGTGCACCGGCTCCCTGATCCTGGGCGCCGCCGGGCTGCTGACGGGCCGCCGGGCCACCTCGCACTGGCTGTACCTGGACGACCTCGCCGCCTACGGCGTGGACCCGACGGGGGAGCGGGTCGTCACCGACGGCAAGTACGTCACGGCCGCCGGGGTCTCCTCGGGCATCGACATGGGGCTCACGCTCGTGGGCCGGATCGAGGGCGACCGCGCCGCCCAGTCCGTTCAGCTGATGATCGAGTACGACCCGCAGCCGCCGTACGACGCGGGCTCCCCGCAGAAGGCGCCCGCCGACCTCGTGGCCGAGTGGCGGAAGATCCGGGGCCGGGAGGAGGGCGTCACACCGTCCAGGTGAACCGCGGCCGCCTGCGCTCGAGGAAGGCGGCGACCCCCTCCGCGGGGTCCTTGCTGCCGCGCGCCTGCCCGGCCCAGTGCGCCAGGCGGTCCTCGCCCGCCGGCCCGGCCGCGAACTCCTTCGCCGCGGCCTGGGTCAGCTGGGAGCGGGAGGCGAGGGTCGCGGCGAACTCCGCGACCCGCTTCTCCAGCGCCCCGGCCGGCCACACCTCGTCCACCAGGCCGGTGCGCAGCGCCCGTTCGGCGTCGATCAGCTCGGCGGAGAACAGCAGGTACTTGGCCGTCGCCGGGCCGACCAGGTCCACCAGGCGCCGGGTGGAGGAGGCCGCGTAGACGATGCCCAGCCGGGCCGGGGTGATGCCGAAGGAGGCGTCCTGCGCGGCGAACCGCAGATCGCAGGCGGCGGCGAGCTGGCAGCCGCCGCCCACGCAGTGGCCGCGCACGGCGGCGATCGTCGGCTTGGGGAAGGCCGCCAGCGCCTCCTCGGCCGCGACCGCGAGGCCGCGGGCCCGCTCGCCGCCGTCCTCGCCCAGGCCGGAGATGTCCGCGCCCGCGCAGAATGTCCCGCCCTCGCCGGTCAGCACCAGCACCCGTACGGCCGGGTCGGCGGCACACCGCTCGAGCAGGGCGGGCAGCGCCTGCCACATGGCCGTGGTCATGGCGTTGCGCTTGGCCGGGTTGGCGATGCGGACGGTGGCGGTGGCGTCGGCGACGTCCAGATGCAGTGCGGGCTCCATGCGCCGGATGCTAGCCGGGACGACCCTGCTCATGATCACCGCAGGTCTCGGAAGATGACAGTCCGTATCGTTCATTGAAAGATGAACGCGGCAGCCAGGAACAGTCGCCGAAGCGGCCGCGGCACACGTACGCGATCAAAACCCGTCGATAGCAGCTGACTTCTGTTCAGCCGACCGGTGCGGACCCCCGGATTCCCAACACTCGACCTGTGCGGTCGGGCCACGGCGAGGGGTTGGTATCGGACATGGAGATCCTCGGGGGCGTACCGCCCGAGCCGGGCCAGGCGCCCCCGCCCCGGAAGCCGGCCGAGTACGACGGGACCTGGCGGTACACCACACCCGCGCTCGACTGCTCGGTGCCCCGGGCCAGACACGCCGTCCGCGACCTCATCCGGCGCCGGCGGGTCCCGCTGCGCGAGGACCTGCTGCACGGCCTGCTGCTCATCGTCTCCGAGCTGGTCACCAACGCCGTGCGGCACGCGGCGCTGCTCTCCCCGGAGGTGGCCGTGGAGGTCTCCATCGGCCCCGAGTGGGTGCGCGTGGCCGTCGAGGACAGCCACCCCTACCGCCCCAAGGCGCTGGAGGCGTTCGCCGAGGACGAGCCGCGCACCGGCGGCCGGGGCCTGCTGCTCGTCCAGGCGACCGTCGACGAGGTGGGCGGCCGGTGCGACGTCGAGCACACCCCGAGCGGCGGCAAGGTGGTCTGGGCCGCCCTGCCGCTGCACCCGTGCGCCGCCGCTACCAGCCCGCTGAGGCCCCGGTGACCTCACGGATCGCGGGACGCGCGGCGTCCAGCACCGTCGAGAACCACGCGGAGAACGTGCCGGTGCGCCGCAGCTCGTCGAGCTCGGCCGGGGTGACGAACGCGGTCTGGGCGATCTCCTCGGGGTCCGGGTCGGGCTCCGCCCGCACGGTCCCGACGAAGAGGTGGTTGTACTCCTGCTCGACCAGGCCCGAGGCGGGGTCGGGGTGGTTGTAGCGCACGGTCCCGGCCTCGCGCATCAGCGCGGGCGCCAGGCCCAGCTCCTCGCCGGTGCGGCGGGCGGCGGCGACGAAGGGCGGCTCGTCCGGGTAGGGGTGGCCGCAGCAGGTGTTCGACCAGACGCCGGGGGAGTGGTACTTCCCCAGGGCCCGGCGCTGCAGCAGCAGCCGGCCCTCGTCGTCGAAGAGGAAGACCGAGAAGGCACGATGCAGCCGGCCGGGCGCCACGTGGGCGGAGAGTTTCTCGGCGGTGCCGATGGTCGTGCCGTCCTCGTCGACCAGCTCCAGCATGATCGGTTCAGCGGAGTCGGCGGAAGCGGGTACCGCGGCGGAGTCGGCGGAGCGGTCCGTGGCTGATGTGATCGGCATTGACCATCCTCGTTGTCTGTCTTCGACCCTCAAGTCTGCCGTACGAGATGCCCAGGGCGGCGACGGATGAGTCCTGGCCGGCCCGCCGGGCGGCGGCCGGTCAGTGGCAGAGCCTGGCCTCGTGCTCGGCGTGCCCGCTGGGCTCCAGCTGGAAGGTGCAGTGCTCGACGGCGAAGTGCTCGCCGAGGCAGCCCTGCAGGTCGTGGAGTATCTTCCCGTGCCCGGCCGAGTCCAGCGCCGCCGGGTCGACCACCACGTGCGCGGACAGCACCGGCATCCCCGACGTGATCGTCCACACATGCAGGTCGTGCAGGTCCTCCACGCCGGGCAGGGCCATGATGTGCGCCCGCACGTCGTCCATGTCGACGTCCTTCGGCGCCGCCTCCAGCAGCACGTCCAGCGCCTCCCGCAGCAGCTTGAGCGTGCGCGGGACGATCATCAGCCCGATGATCAGGGAGGCGATGGGGTCGGCCTGCGTCCAGCCCGTCAGCATGATCACCACGGCCGAGAGGACCACGGCCAGCGAGCCCAGCGCGTCCGAGAGGACCTCCAGGAACGCCCCGCGCACATTGAGGCTCTCCTTCTGGCCGCGCATCAGCAGGGCCAGCGAGATCAGGTTGGCGATCACGCCCACCAGACCGAAGGCCACCGTCATCCCGCCCGGCACCTCGGTGGGGTTGCGCAGCCGGTCGACCGCCTCGAAGAGGATGAAGCCGCCGACCCCCAGCAGGAGCAGACAGTTCAGCAGCGCCGCCAGGATCTCGGCGCGGGCGTAGCCGTACGTGCGCCGGCCGCCCGGCGGCCGGTTCGCGAAGTGGATCGCCACCAGCGCCATCGAGACCCCCACCGCGTCCGTGGCCATGTGCCCGGCGTCCGCGAGCAGCGCCAGCGATCCGGTCAGCGCACTGCCGACGATCTCGGCGACCAGCACCGTCACGGTGATGCCCAGCGCGATGCGCAGCCGCCCCTTGTAGGCGGCGGCCGCGGTGCCGCTCGTGCCGGGCGGGGGTCCCCCGTGCGAGTGGCCGTGGTCGTGCCCCGCTCCCATGAATGCCGCCTCCGAAGATCGCCCGGAACGGCCGGCGGGTGCCGGCCGAGCCCCAGTGAACTACGGGTGGGGGGTATCGGGCAACGCGGCACTGAACACCGTTGTCATTGCCCTGACCTGCGACGATGCCCACGCTGCCCCTGTCGGCCCGATCAGCTGCGACGTGCCTGCGGGTGGTGGAGGCACCACCCTTCCCAGGCCGAAGTGACCATGCTCAGCAGGTCGTGCCGAGCGCTCCAGCCCAGCTCCTTCGCGATCAGCTCCCCGGACGCCACGACACGCGCCGGATCACCCGGACGGCGTGGCCCGGTCTCGGCCGTCAGTTCGGGCCGGCCGGTGACCTCACTGATCAGATCGGCCATCTCCCGCACCGACACCCCGCGCCCGGTGCCCACGTTCAGCGTCAGATCGCCCGTGCCCGGCCGCTCGGCGAGGCGGCGGGCGGCGGCCAGGTGGGCCGTGGCCAGGTCCTCGATGTGGATGTAGTCACGGACGCAGGTGCCGTCCGGCGTGTCGTAGTCGGTGCCGAAGATCCGCGGGCGCTCGCCACGGGTGACGCGGTCGAACATCATCGGGATGATGTTGAAGACGCCGGTGTCGGCCAGCTCCGGCCGGGCCGCGCCCGCGACGTTGAAGTAGCGCAGGCACGCCGTCGAGATGCCGTGCGCGGCCCCCGTCGCCCGGACGAGCCACTCGCCGGCCAGCTTCGTCTCGCCGTAGGGATTGATCGGCAGGCACGGCGTGTCCTCGGTGACGAGGTCCACGTCGGGCATGCCGTAGACGGCCGCGGAGGAGGAGAAGACGAAGCTGCGGATCCCGGCGGCGACGACCGCCTCCAGCAGCACCGTCAGCCCGTGCACGTTCTCGCGGTAGTAGAGCAGCGGCTTCTCCACCGACTCCCCGACCTGCTTCTTCGCCGCCAGGTGCACCACACCGGTCACGTCCAGCTCCGCGAAGGCGCGGTCCAGCACCTCGCGGTCGAGCACCGAGCCCCGCACCAGCGGGACGCCGTCGGGCAGCCGGCCGGCCACGCCGGAGGACAGGTCGTCCAGCACGGCCACCCGCTCCCCGGCCTCCGTCATCGCCCGCGCCACGTGCGCCCCGATGTACCCCGCTCCGCCTGTGATCAGCCACGTCATGACGGCAGCCTATTCCAGCCAGGCGACGGGAAACGTTTCGTCCGTCCGTGGGAACCGTCCGGATTCCCCGGGCGTCCTGTCAGTGACGGGACGCCCGGGTGCACGTGCGGTGAACGGCGGCTTCCGGTGATCCGATAGCCTCTGCCGACGTGCCGCACGCCGCCCCGCGGCCGGGGCCTGGCGCGCCACGCACGCCGCCCGGTCACTTCGCGGACCCCGAGGCGGCCACGCCAGCTTCCAAGGAGTGAGTTCGTCTGTCGACCGCCATCCTCACCGGCACGCCGCCCGCCGGCTCCTCCCTCGAGGACGACCTGCGGTCCCTGGGCTTCGACGTCCGCACGGCCCCTGACGCCGCCGGCGCCGCCTCGGCGCTGGCCGCCGTCCCGGCCGCCGAGCGGGTCGCCCTCGTCGACCACCGCTTCGTGGGCCACGTCCACGCCCTGCGGCTCGCCCTGACCGACCCGCGCTTCCCCGCCGCCGCCGTCACCGGCGCGCTCACCGCGCAGCCGGCGGCCCGCGCGGCGCTCACGCGCGCGCTCACGGCGCTGGCCGCGGAGCCCGCGCCGTCCGCGCAGCCGTCGGGCGCCGCCGAGGCCGGCCTGCCGGACGCCCTCGCCGCCCAGCTGACCGCCGACGGCCTGGCCGTCCACCGCCCGGAGCTGGGCGTCCTGGTCGCGGCCGTACCGGCGGACGACGACATCCGCGCCAAGGCGGCGGCCGAGACCGCCGCCGTCGACGACGAGGCCGTCCGGCTGCGCAGCGCCGTGAAGTCCCGCGACGGCTTCTTCACCACCTTCTGCATCAGCCCGTACTCCCGCTACCTCGCCCGCTGGTGCGCCCGCCGCGGCCTCACCCCCAATCAGGTGACCACCGCCTCGCTGCTGACCGCGCTGATCGCGGCCGGCTGCGCGGCGACCGGCACGCGCCCCGGGTACGTCGCCGCGGGCGTCCTGCTCATCGCGTCGTTCGTGCTCGACTGCACCGACGGCCAGCTCGCCCGCTACTCCCTCCAGTACTCCACCCTCGGCGCCTGGCTCGACGCGACGTTCGACCGCGCCAAGGAGTACGCCTACTACGCGGGCCTCGCGCTCGGCGCGGCCCGGGGCGGGGACGACGTATGGGCCCTCGCGCTCGGCGCGATGATCCTGCAGACCTGCCGGCACGTGGTCGACTTCTCCTTCAACGAGGCCAACCACGACGCCACCGCCAACACCAGCCCCACCGCCGCCCTCTCCGACAGGCTCGACAGCGTCGGCTGGACGGTCTGGGTGCGGCGCATGATCGTGCTGCCCATCGGCGAGCGCTGGGCGCTGATCGCGGTCCTCACCGCGCTCACCACCCCCCGCGTCGTCTTCGTCGTGCTGCTGATCGGCTGCGCCTTCGCCGCCTGCTACACCACCGCCGGCCGCGTGCTGCGCTCGCTGACCCGCAAGGCGCAGCGGACCGACCGGGCCGCCCGGGCGCTGGGGGACCTCACCGATTCGCTCTGGCTCACCGTGGAACCGGCCCGCAAGCGGCCCGGCGCCGCGTACGGCGCGCCCCTGTGGGCGGCGGGGGCCGCCGCCCTGCTGCTGATCCGCCCGCTCCTCCTCGGCGGGGCCGGCACCTGGGCGGCCGTCGGCCTGGCCGTGGCCTACGCCGGGTTCGCCGCCATCGCCGTCCACCACAGCCTCAAGGGCCCCCTCGACTGGCTGGTGCCGCCCATCTTCCGCGGCGCCGAGTACGGCATGATCCTCGGCCTGGCGGCGCTCTCCGGCGCCCCGGGCGCGCTGCCCGCGGCTTTCGGCCTGGTCGCCGCGGTCGCCTACCATCACTACGACACGGTGTACCGCATCCGTGGCGGCACCGGTGCCCCGCCGCACTGGCTGGTGCGGGCGATCGGCGGGCACGAGGGGCGGGTCGTGGCGGTCACGGCCGCCGCCGCCCTCTGGTACGGCCGGGGCTTCACCATCGCGCTGACGGTCCTCGCGGCCGCCATCACGCTCCTGGTGCTCAGCGAGAGCATCCGGTTCTGGGTGTCCGCCGGGGCGCCCGCAGTACACGACGAAACAGGAGAACCCGCATGATCGGCCTCGTGCTGGCAGCCGGCGCCGGACGGCGTCTGCGTCCCTACACCGACACCCTGCCCAAGGCCCTGGTGCCGGTCGGCCCCGACGGTGCGGAGGAGTCGCTCACCGTTCTCGACCTCACCCTCGGCAACTTCGCCGAGGTCGGTCTGACCGAGGTCGCGATCGTCGTCGGCTACCGCAAGGAGGCCGTGTACGCGCGCAAGGAGGCGCTGGAGGCCAAGTACGGCCTCAAGCTCACCCTGATCGACAACGACAAGGCCGAGGAGTGGAACAACGCCTACTCCCTGTGGTGCGCGCGTGAGGTCCTCGGCCGCGGCGTGATCCTCGCCAACGGCGACACCGTCCACCCGGTCTCCGTCGAGAAGACGCTGCTCGCCGCCCGCGGCGACGGCCAGAAGATCATCCTCGCCCTCGACACGGTGAAGAACCTCGCCGACGAGGAGATGAAGGTCGTCGTGGACGGCGAGAAGGGCGTCCAGAAGATCACCAAGCTGATGGAGCCGTCCGACGCCACCGGCGAGTACATCGGCGTCACGCTCATCGAGGCCGACGCCGCCGCCGAGCTGGCCGACGCCCTCAAGGTCACCTTCGAGCGCGACCCCGACCTGTACTACGAGGACGGCTACCAGGAGCTCGTCAACCGCGGCTTCAAGATCGACACGGCCTCCATCGGCGACGTGAAGTGGGTCGAGATCGACAACCACGACGACCTCGCCAAGGGCCGGGAGATCGCGTGCCAGTACTGACGAGGCTCATCCCCTCGCCGGTCGTCGTCGACATCCGCGCCGGTGCGCTGAACGATCTGGCCTGCGTCCTCGCCGACCAGCGGATCTCCAGCTCCGGCAAGCTCGCCATCGCCATCAGCGGCGGCTCCGGGGCGGCGCTGCGCGAGCGGCTCGCCCCGGCGCTGCCCGGCGCCTCCTGGTACGAGGTCGGCGGCGGCACCCTCGACGACGCCATCAGGCTCGGCGACCGCATGAAGAAGGGGCACTACGACGCCGTCGTGGGCCTCGGCGGCGGCAAGATCATCGACTGTGCGAAGTACGCCGCCGCGCGGATCGGCCTGCCGCTGGTCGCCGTGGCCACCAACCTCTCGCACGACGGTCTCTGCTCGCCGGTCGCCACGCTCGACAACGACGCGGGCCGCGGCTCGTACGGCGTGCCGAACCCCATCGCCGTCGTCATCGACCTCGACGTCATCCGCGAGGCCCCCGTCCGCTACGTCCGCTCCGGCATCGGCGACGCGGTCTCCAACATCTCCGCCGTCGCGGACTGGGAGCTCGCCCACCGCGAGCGCGGCGAGAAGATCGACGGCCTGGCCGCCGCGATGGCCCGCCAGGCCGGCGAGGCCGTGCTGCGCCACCCCGGCGGCGTCGGCGACGACGGCTTCCTGCAGGTGCTGGCCGAGGGCCTGGTCCTCACCGGCATCTCGATGTCCGTCGCCGGTGACAGCCGCCCCGCCTCCGGCGCCTGCCACGAGATCAACCACGCTTTCGACATCCTCTTCCCCAAGCGCGCCGCCAGCCATGGCGAGCAGTGCGGCCTCGGGGCCGCCTTCGCGATGCACCTGCGCGGTGCCCGCGAGGAGTCCGCGCTGATGGTCGAGGTGCTGCGGCGGCACGGCCTGCCCGTGCTGCCCGGCGAGATCGGCTTCACCGACGACGAGTTCGTGCAGGTGGTGGAGTACGCACCGCAGACCCGCCCGGGGCGGTACACGATCCTGGAGCACCTCGACCTCTCCACCCACCAGATCAGGGACGCCTACGCCGACTATGCACAAACCGTCAGTCGCTGAACTCCGCCCGGTCGTCCACCCCGCAGGTGTGAAGGACCGGCGCAGCGGTGAGCACTGGGCCGGTCGCCTGTACATGCGAGAGATCTCGCTGCGCTGCGACCGGTATCTGGTGAACACCCGGATCACGCCCAACCAGCTCACCTACCTGATGACCGTCGCGGGCGTCCTCGCGGCCCCGGCCCTGCTGGTGCCGGGGATCACGGGCGCCGTGCTCGGCGTCGTCATGGTCCAGCTCTACCTGCTGCTGGACTGCGTCGACGGCGAGATCGCCCGCTGGAAGAAGCAGTACTCGAACTCCGGGGTGTACCTGGACCGGGTCGGCGCCTACCTGTGCGACGCCGCGGTCCTGCTCGGCCTCGGCCTGCGCGCCGCGGACCCGTGGGGGAGCGGCCGGATCGACTGGCTGTGGGCCTTCCTGGGCACCCTCGCCGCGCTCGGCGCCGTCCTGATCAAGGCCGAGACCGACCTCGTCGGCGTCGCCCGCCACCAGGCCGGGCTGCCGCCGGTCAAGGAGGCGGCCGCCGAGCCGCGCTCCTCCGGCATGGCGCTGGCCCGCAAGGCCGCCGCGGCGCTGAAGTTCCACCGGCTGATCCTCGGGATCGAGGCGTCCCTGCTGATCCTCGTCCTCGCGATCGTGGACGCGGCCCGGGGCGACCTCTTCTTCACCCGCCTCGGCACGGCCGTCCTCGCGGGCATCGCCGTCCTGCAGACGCTGCTGCACCTCGTGTCCATCCTCGCCTCGAGCAGGCTGCGATGAGCGCCGCCGCCGCGCGCGTCGGCGCGGTCGTGCTGACCATGGGCAACCGCCCCGAGGAGCTGCGCGCCCTGCTGGAGTCGGTCGCCAAGCAGACCGGCGAGGCGATCGAGGTCGTCATCGTCGGCAACGGCTCCCCGCTGCCCGAGCTGGGCGTCCCCGGGCTGAGCGTGCGGACCGTCGAGCTGCCCGAGAACGTGGGCATCCCGGCGGGCCGCAACGTCGGCATCGAGGCGTTCGGCCCGGCCGGCCGGGACGTGGACATCCTGCTCTTCCTGGACGACGACGGACTGCTGCCGGGCCAGGACACGGCACAGCTGTGCCGGGAGGCCTTCGCCGCCGACCCCGAGCTGGGCATCATCAGCTTCCGCATCGCCGACCCCGACACCGGCGAGACCCAGCGCCGCCACGTGCCGCGGCTGCGGGCCGCCGATCCCATGCGCTCCTCGCGCGTGACCACCTTCCTCGGTGGCGCGAACGCGGTCCGCACGCGGGTCTTCGCCGACGTCGGCGGGCTGCCGGACGAGTTCTTCTACGCCCATGAGGAGACCGACCTCGCCTGGCGGGCCCTCGACGCGGGCTGGATGATCGACTACCGGTCGGACATGGTGCTGCACCACCCGACCACGGCTCCCAGCCGGCACGCCGTCTACCACCGCATGGTGGCCCGCAACCGGGTGTGGCTGGCCCGCCGGAACCTTCCGGCACCGCTGGTCCCCGTCTACGTCGGGGTGTGGCTGCTGCTGACCCTGGCCCGGCGCCCGTCGCTGCCCGCGCTGCGCGCGTGGTTCGGCGGATTCCGGGAGGGCTGGACGACTCCTTGCGGTCCACGGCGCCCGATGAAGTGGCGTACCGTGTGGCGCCTGACCCGACTGGGTCGCCCGCCCGTGATCTGACAAGCTCTTGTCTGAGAGCACCGGGCGCGAGCCGGGGCCCGGCCCCGGCAGCGCACCTTGAGGACGAAAGTGTCAATTGTGAGCGAGACAACGCACGACAGTGCGGTCGCCATGAGTGCCCCGCCGTCACCCGACGACGGTCTGCCCGCCGCCGAGCTGGCCCGGAAGTACGGGCTCGCGGTGAGCGGCGCCCGGCCGAGCCTGCCGGACTACGTCCGGCAGCTGTGGGACCGGCGGCACTTCATCATCGCCTTCTCCCGGGCGAAGATGACCGCCCAGTACAGCCAGGCCAAGCTGGGCCAGGTCTGGCAGGTGGCCACCCCCCTGCTGAACGCCTCGGTGTACTTCCTGATCTTCGGCCTGCTGATGCAGCAGGGCAAGGACATGGGGATCCGCAACTACATCCCCTTCCTGGTGACGGGGATCTTCGTCTTCACCTTCACGCAGAGCTCGGCGATGGCCGGCGTGCGCTCGATCGCGGGCAACCTGGGGCTGGTGCGCGCCCTGCACTTCCCGCGGGCGGCGCTGCCGATCTCCTTCGCGATGCAGCAGCTTCAGCAGCTGCTGCTCTCGATGCTGGTGCTGTTCCTCTTCCTGCTCGGCTTCGGCCACATGCCCGCGCTGTCGTGGGTGCTGATCGTTCCGGTGCTGGTGCTGCAGTTCCTCTTCAACACCGGCCTGGCGATGATCCTGGCCAGGCTGGGCAGCAAGACCCCCGACCTGGCGCAGCTGCTGCCGTTCATCACGCGCACCTGGATGTACGCGTCCGGCGTGATGTACAGCCTGTCCACGGCGCTGGAGAAGACGCACGCGCCGAAGTGGGTCGCCGACCTGCTGGCCGCCAACCCGGCCGCCGTCTACATCGACCTCATGCGCTGGGCGCTGATCGACGACCGCAGCCACATCCACCTGCCGCCGCACGTATGGGCGCTGGCGGTCGGCTGGGCGCTGGTCGTGGGCGTCGGTGGTTTCGTGTACTTCTGGAAGGCTGAGGAGAAGTACGGCCGTGGCTGATCAGAACACCGGGACCGAGGCGTCCGCACCCCTGCCCACCGTGATCGCGGACGACGTCCACATCGTCTACCGCGTCTACGGCGGCAACACCGGCCGCGGCAGCGCGACCGCCGCCCTGAACCGGATCGTCAAGCGCACGCCCGGCGCGGGCGTGCGCGAGGTGCACGCGGTCAAGGGGGTGAGCTTCACCGCCTACCGGGGCCAGGCCATCGGCCTGATCGGCTCCAACGGCTCGGGCAAGTCCACCCTGCTCAAGGCGGTGGCCGGGCTGCTGCCCACCGAGCGCGGCAAGATCTACACCGATGGCCAGCCCTCGCTGCTGGGCGTGAACGCGGCCATGATGAACGACCTCACGGGCGAGAAGAACGTGATGCTCGGCGGTCTGGCCATGGGCATGTCGCGCGAGCAGATCCGCGAGCGCTACCAGGACATCGTCGACTTCTCCGGGATCAACGAGAAGGGCGACTTCATCACGCTGCCCATGCGGACCTACTCCTCCGGCATGGCGGCCCGGCTGCGCTTCTCCATCGCGGCGGCCAAGGACCACGACGTCCTGATGATCGACGAGGCCCTGGCCACCGGCGACCGCTCCTTCCAGAAGCGCTCCGAGGAGCGCATCCGCGAGCTGCGCAAGGAGGCCGGCACGGTCTTCCTGGTCAGCCACAACAACAGGTCCATCCGGGACACCTGCGACCGGGTGCTGTGGCTGGAGCGCGGCGAGCTGCTGATGGACGGTCCGACCGACGAGGTGGTCCGGGCGTACGAGAAGGAGACGGCTCGCTAGCGGAATCCGCGCCCGTGCTTCCCCGGAGCACCCCGGGAAGCACCGGTCGCACCGGGCCCCCGCAGGCGTGTGCCGGCGGGGGCCTTGACCGTTCCGTGACGATCAACTCGCTTATTGTCAGGGCCGATTCGGGCATCGCGTGGCATTGTATGGATCAAGCACGCACCCCGGCGGGCGTCGGACACTTGTGCGGCGTACGCTGTAGCGTGCTCTTTTGCTGCTGTTTGTGGTGGGGCATGGCGATACCCGCGCACCCCGCTGCCGAGGGTGCACAGGGGGAGGCTCGATGGGGAGCCCGGGGCGACGCCCCTACCCTGCGGCGTGTCCGAAATAGGATGTTCTGGGTCGGCAGTGTAGAACGGGAGATGTGACGGCAATGGCTGCATTGGCCGTATTGGCCAGGGGCTCTCTCCAGATCAGAGACGCGTACGCCGTCCCCGGTCCGGGCAGCCCTCGATGACGGCGGGGACGGACGCGCACGCGCGCGCCGTGCTCGACAAGGCCGCGCACGAAAACTTTCCCGTGGCGCCCTTCTTCGTGCCCCGCGCCTGGCGTGCCGATCTCATGGCGATCTACGGCTACGCCCGTCTCGTCGACGACATCGGTGACGGCGACCTGGCCCCCGGCGGCCGCGACGCCGAGCTGCTGGGCCTGGACCGCGAGCAGAGCGACGACCGTCTCACCATGCTCGACGCCTTCGAGGCCGACCTCCTGCGCGTCTTCGACCCCACCGGCACGGGCCCCCGCCACCCGCTGCTGATCCGCCTGCGTCCGACCGTCCGCCGGTGCGGTCTGACCCCCGAGCCCTTCCTCGGGCTGATCGAGGCCAACCGCCAGGACCAGCGGGTGAGCCGCTACGCCACGTACGACGAGCTGCTCGCCTACTGCGAGCTGTCCGCCAACCCCGTCGGCCGTCTCGTCCTCGGCATCACCGGCACAGCGAGCCCCGAGCGGATCCGCCACTCGGACGCGGTGTGCACCGCACTGCAGATCATCGAACACCTACAGGACGTCGCCGAGGACCTTGGACGCGACCGCGTCTACCTCCCCGCCGAGGACATGAAACGCTTCCGTGTGACGGAGTCCGACCTCGCCCTGCCGACCGCCGGCGCATCGGTGCGCGCCTTGGTCGCGTACGAGGCGGAACGCGCCGGGCGCCTGCTGAATGAAGGCACCCCACTGGTGGGTAGCGTCCACGGCAGGCTGAAGCTGTTGCTCGCGGGATTCGTGGGCGGGGGGAGGGCCGCGCTCCGGGCGGTCACCGCCGCGGGACACGACGTACTCCCCGGACCGCCCAAGCCCACCAAGCTCAGCGTGCTGCGCGAGGTGGGGGCGACACTGCGAAGAGAGGGGTGAGCGGGACCGTGAACGGAACGCCACACGCGTCCGCACCGGTACTCGCCGCGTACAGCTACTGCGAGGCCGTCACCGGACAGCAGGCCGGCAACTTCAGCTACGGCATCAGGCTGCTGCCCGCGGCCAAGCGACGGGCCATGTCGGCTCTGTACGCCTTCTCGCGGCGCGTCGACGACATCGGTGACGGCCCCCTGGACCCCGAGTCCAAGCGGCTGCGGCTCGAGGAGGCCCGTACGACGCTGGACCGGATCCGGGACGGCGCCGTCGACGAGGACGACACCGACCCGGTGGCCGTCGCGCTCGCGCACGCCGTGCGCCGCTTTCCCATTCCCATCGGAGGGCTCGACGAACTGATCGACGGCGTTCAGATGGATGTGCGCGGCGAGACCTACGAGACGTGGGACGAGCTCGCCGCGTACTGCCGCTGCGTCGCCGGCGCCATCGGACGGCTCTCCCTCGGCGTGTTCGGCACCGTGCCCGGCGCCCGGGACGCCGCACGCGCCCCCGAGTACGCCGATACGCTCGGCCTCGCCCTGCAGCTCACCAACATCCTGCGGGACGTGCGCGAGGACGCGGCCAACGGCCGCACCTATCTGCCCTCCGAGGACCTCGCCAAGTTCGGCTGCTCCGCCGGCTTCCACTCCGTGCGGCCCCCGGCCGGCGCCGACTTCACCGGCCTGGTGCACTACGAGGTGCGCCGCGCCCGCGCCCTGTTCGCCGAGGGCATGCGGCTGCTGCCCATGCTCGACCGGCGCAGCGGCGCCTGCGTCGCCGCCATGTCCGGCATCTACCGCAGGCTGCTGGACCGCATCGCCGAGGAGCCGCAGGCCGTGCTGCGCGGCAGGGTCTCCCTGCCCGGGCGCGAGAAGGCCTTCGTCGCCGTGCGCGGACTGTCCGGGTACGACGCCCGCAGCGTCCACCGGCAGACCGCCAGGGGGCGCGCTTGATGACCCGCACGCACACCGGCACCGGGCGCCGCCGCGGCGGCAAGCGGTGCGCAACCCTCCACCCGGCGATCGCGTCCCTGACAGAAGCCGAGGGAGTGGGCGCATGACATCACGGACGACAACCCGGCCCGACCGGCTCCCCACACAGGCAGGCCGCTCCGACGGAGCGGCCGCGGTGGTGATCGGGGGCGGCCTCGCGGGCATCACGGCGGCGCTCGAGCTCGCCGCCGCCGGAGTGCGGGTCACCCTCGTCGAGGGCCGGCCCCGCCTGGGCGGCCTCGCCTTCTCCTTCCGCCGCGGCGAGCTGGCCATCGACAACGGCCAGCATGTCTACCTGCGCTGCTGCACCGCCTACCAGTGGTTCCTCGACCGGGTCGGCGCCCGGCACCTCGCCCCCCTGCAGGACCGGCTCGACGTGCCCGTCCTCGACGTCGGCCACCCCTCGGGCCGCCCCCGCCTCGGCCGGCTGCGCCGCACCGCGCTGCCCGTGCCGCTGCACCTCGCGGCGAGCCTGGCCACGTACCCGCACCTCTCGCTCGCCGAGCGCGCGAACGTGGGACGGGCCGCGCTGGCCCTGCGCGGCCTGGACCCGATGGACCCGGCGCTGGACGGCGTCGACTTCGCCACCTGGCTGCGCCGCCGCGGCCAGTCGGACCGCACGGTCGAGGCGCTGTGGGACCTGGTGGGCGTGGCCACCCTCAACGCCACCGCCGACCGCTCCTCGCTGGGCCTGGCCGCCATGGTCTTCAAGACCGGCCTGCTCTCCGAGCCCGGCGCCGCCGACATCGGCTGGGCGCACGTCCCGCTGGGCGAGCTGCACGACACCCGGGCCCGCGCCGCCCTCGACGCCGCGGGCGTGCGTACCGCCCTGCGCACGCGCGCCACGCGGATCTCCCGTGGCACGGACGGCGGCTGGCACGTGGACATCGAAGCCGGGCCCGGCAGCGCCGAGCGGCTCGACGCCGGCACCGTGGTGCTCGCCGTGCCCCAGCGCGAGACCCACGCGCTGCTGCCCGAGGGCGCCCTGGACGAGCCGGACCGGCTGCTGGGCATCGACACCGCCCCCATCCTCAACCTGCACGTCGTATACGACCGCAAAGTCATGCGACAGCCGTTCTTCACCGCCCTCGGCAGCCCGGTGCAGTGGGTCTTCGACCGTACCGACTCCTCCGGGCTGGCCGCCCTCGACGGCGCGGCCCAGTACCTGGCCGTGTCCCAGTCGGCCGCCCAGGACGACATCGACCGGCCGGTCGCCGAGCTGCGCGAGCGCTACCTCCCCGAGCTGGAGCGGCTGCTGCCCGCCGCCCGGGGAGCGGGCGTGCGCGACTTCTTCGTCACCCGGGAACGGACGGCGACGTTCGCCCCCACCCCCGGCGTGGGCCGGCTGCGGCCGCACGCCCCCACGAACGCGCCCGGCCTCTTCCTGGCCGGTGCGTGGACCGCCACCGGCTGGCCCGCGACCATGGAGAGCGCGGTGCGCAGCGGTCTGACTGCCGCCGGCGCGGCCCTCTGCGAGCTCGGCCGACCGCATCGGGACCCCCTGCGGGAGGCGGCGGTATGACCCAGCGAGCCATCAAGGCGCGCGTTCCCGGAACGGGGCGCGCGTGAGCACGACCACCAGAGGAGAGACCGTGACATCGGCGATCCCAGCTGTCGACACCGCAGGCGTCAGTGCCCTGCTGGAGCGCGGACGGACGCTTGCCACGCCGGTGCTGCGTGCCGCCGTCAACCGGCTCGCGGCACCCATGGACACCGTCGCCGCCTACCACTTCGGCTGGATCGACGCCGAAGGACGGCCGACGCACGGCGACGGGGGCAAGGCCGTGCGGCCCGCCCTCGCCCTGCTCTCGGCCGAGGCCGCCGGCGCCGCACCCGAGGTGGGCATCCCCGGCGCCGTCGCCGTCGAGCTCGTGCACAACTTCTCACTGCTGCACGACGACCTGATGGACGGCGACGAGCAGCGCCGCCACCGCGACACCGTCTGGAAGGCGCACGGCCCCGCGCAGGCCATCCTCGTCGGCGATGCGCTCTTCGCGCTCGCGAACGAGGTGCTGCTGGAGCTGGGCACCGTCGAGGCGGGCCGGGCCACCCGGCGGCTGACGACCGCCACCCGCAAGCTCATCGACGGCCAGGCCCAGGACATCTCCTACGAGCACCGCGAGCGCGTCACCGTGGCCGAGTGCCTGGAGATGGAGGGCAACAAGACCGGAGCCCTGCTGGCGTGCGCGGTCTCCATCGGCGCGGTCCTCGGCGGCGCCGACGACCGTACGGCCGACACCCTGGAGGCCTACGGCTACCACCTCGGCCTCGCCTTCCAGGCCGTCGACGACCTGCTCGGCATTTGGGGCGACCCGGAGACCACCGGCAAGCAGACCTGGAGCGACCTGCGCCAGCGCAAGAAGTCCCTCCCGGTGGTCGCCGCCCTCGCCGCCGGCGGCCCCGCCTCCGAGCGGCTCGCCGCCCTGCTCGCCGCCGACGCCAAGCTCACCGACGCCCAGGCCGCCGACTTCGACGAGGACGAGTTCGCGGCCCGCGCGGCGCTGATCGAGGAGGCGGGCGGCCGGGAGTGGACCTCCCAGGAGGCCCGCCGCCAGCACGCCACCGCCATCGAGGCCCTGAGCGGCGTCGACATGCCCGCAGAGGTCCGCGCGCAGCTGATCGCGCTGGCGGACTTCGTCGTCGTACGGAAGAGTTGATCGCCATTAACCCGATCTAGCCCTCGCGGTCGCCGGCCGGTGTCAATTGTGCGGCACCGGCCGACGGAAGCCCCCCAGTACGGCAGTCACAAGCAGTACGGCAGAGAAGAAACTCACTGCATTAGGGGAAGCCATGACAGCGACGACCGACGGCACCGGGGCCTTGCCGCCCCGTGCAGCCGAGGCCGGCCCGAGCACAACCGTTTTGCCTCCGCACGTGGCGGCCACCGGGTCGCCGAAGACGTACGAAGCCGCGCAGCGGGCCGCCACCCGCGCCGTGGAACACCTGCTGTCCCGCCAGGACCCCCAGGGCTGGTGGAAGGGCGACCTGGAGACCAACGTCACCATGGACGCCGAGGACCTGCTGCTCCGCCGGTTCCTGGGCATCCAGGACGAGCGGACCACCGCGGCCGCCGCCCGCTGGATCCGCTCCCAGCAGCGCCCCGACGGCACCTGGGCCACCTTCCACGGCGGCCCCGCCGAACTGTCCGCCACCATCGAGGCCTATGTCGCCCTGCGGCTCGCCGGGGACGCCCCCGACGCCTCCCACATGGCCGCGGCCTCCGCCTGGATCCGCGCACAGGGCGGCATCGCCGCCGCCCGCGTCTTCACCCGCATCTGGCTGGCCCTCTTCGGCTGGTGGCGCTGGGAGGACCTTCCCGAACTCCCCCCGGAAATCGTCTACTTGCCGAAGAAGTTCCCCCTCGGCATCTACGCCTTCGGCTGCTGGGCCCGGCAGACCATCGTGCCGCTGACCATCGTCTCCGCGCTGCGCCCCGTGCGCCCGGCGCCCTTCGCCCTCGACGAGCTGCACACCGACCCGCGCCGGCCCGTCCCGCCCCGCCCGCTCGCCCCCCTCACCGGCTGGGACGGCCTCTTCCAGCGCCTGGACAAGGTGCTGCACGCCTATCACCGCTTCCCGATCCGCCCGCTGCGCCGTGCCGCACTGGCCTCGGCGGCGCGCTGGATCGTCGAGCGGCAGGAGAACGACGGCTGCTGGGGCGGCATCCAGCCGCCCGCCGTCTACTCCGTCATCGCCCTCCACCTCCTCGGCTACGACCTCGAGCACCCGGTGCTGCGCGCCGGGCTCCAGTCGCTGGACCGTTTCGCCGTATGGCACGAGGACCCGGACGGCGCCCCGGTCCGGATGATCGAGGCCTGCCAGTCCCCGGTGTGGGACACCTGCCTGGCCACCGTCGCGCTCGCCGACGCGGGTGTGCGCCCCGACCACCCGGCGCTCGTCAAGGCCGCCGACTGGATGCTGGACGAGCAGATCCTGCGCTCCGGCGACTGGGCCGTACGGCGGCCCGAACTGCCCCCCGGCGGCTGGGCGTTCGAGTTCCACAACGACAACTACCCCGACATCGATGACACCGCCGAGGTCGTCCTCGCCCTCAAGCGCGTCCGCCACCCCGACCCCGGGCGGGTCGAGGAGGCCGTCCGCCGGGCCGCCCGCTGGACCGCGGGCATGCAGTCGCGGAACGGCGCGTGGGGCGCCTTCGACGCCGACAACACCAGCCCCTTCCCCAACCGGCTGCCGTTCTGCGACTTCGGCGAGGTCGTCGACCCGCCCTCCGCCGACGTCACCGCGCACGTCGTCGAGATGCTGGCGGTCCTCGGCAAGCAGCACCACCCGCGCACCCGGCGCGGCATCGAGTGGCTGCTGGCCGAGCAGGAGGAGTGCGGCGCCTGGTTCGGCCGCTGGGGCGTCAACTACGTCTACGGCACCGGCTGCGTCGTCCCGGCCCTGGTCGCCGCCGGACTACCCCCCGGCCACCCGGCGATCCGCCGGGCCGTGGCCTGGCTGCGCGGCGTGCAGAACGGCGACGGCGGCTGGGGCGAGGACCTGCGCTCGTACCGGGACCCCGAGTGGATCGGGCGCGGCGCCTCCACCGCGTCGCAGACCGCCTGGGCGCTGCTGGCCCTGCTGGCCGCCGGGGAGCACGACAGCGAGGCCGTCGAGCGGGGCGTGCACTGGCTGGCGGACACCCAGCGCGAGGACGGCTCCTGGGACGAGCCGCAGTTCACCGGCACCGGCTTCCCCTGGGACTTCTCCATCAACTACCACCTCTACCGCCAGGTTTTCCCGCTCACCGCGCTCGGCCGGTACGTGCACGGCGAGCCCTTCGCCACCGAACGGCTGGAGGGCTGATGACCCCCGGCACGGGTACCCCCGCCCCCGCACCGCTGCTGGTCGCCTGCGCGCTCGGCATCGAGCGCCTGGCCCTGCGCGGCGGTGCGGGCGGCGCCGCCGGGCCCGTGACCGTACTGCGCACCGGCATGGGGCCCCAGGCGGCGGAACGGGCGGTGACCCGGGCCCTGACCGACGGCACGGTCCGTGCCGACGCGGCCGTCATCGCCACCGGCTTCTGCGCCGGCCTGGCCCCCGGAATGCACCCCGGCGACCTGGTCGTCGCCGACGAGACACGGGACGCGACGGGGCGCACGGAGTGCACCGGCGTGGAACTGCTCGCCAAGGAGCTGGCGCACGTGGCGCCCCGGCGCGTCATCCACACCGGCCTGCTCGTGGGGTCCGACCACGTCGTGCGCGGCGCGGAACGCGCGGCCCTGCACGCCGCCGGCGCACTGGCCGTGGACATGGAGTCGGCCGCGACGCTCCGAAGCGCCGCGCGGGCCGGCACACGCCCGGTTGCGGCCGTAAGAGTGGTCGTGGACGCTCCAGAACATGAACTCGTACGAATCGGGACCTTGCGGGGTGGAATATCGGCTTTCCGCGTGCTCCGCACCGTCCTTCCGGCCTTTTTCGAATGGCACCGTTCTTTGCTGCTCCCCAGGAGGTGAGCTAGATGGCCATGCCGCTCCGCCAGACCATCCGGGTCGGGACCTATCTTTTTGAGCAGAAGCTCCGGAAGCGGGAGAAGTTCCCGCTGATCGTCGAACTCGAACCGCTCTTCGCCTGCAATCTCAAGTGCGAGGGCTGTGGCAAGATCCAGCATCCGGCAGGCGTTCTCAAGCAGCGCATGCCCGTTGCCCAGGCGGTCGGCGCGGTTCTGGAATCCGGTGCGCCGATGGTCTCGATCGCGGGCGGCGAGCCGCTCATGCACCCTCAGATCCATGAGATTGTACGCCAATTGGTGGCCCGGAAGAAGTATGTCTTCCTGTGCACCAACGCCCTGCTGATGCGGAAGAAAATGGAGAAGTTCACACCTTCCCCGTATTTCGCATTCGCGGTGCACATCGACGGACTGCGCGAGCGTCACGACGAGTCCGTGGCGAAGGAAGGCGTATTCGACGAAGCGGTGGAGGCCATCAAGGAGGCCAAGCGGCGCGGTTTCCGGGTCACCACCAACTCGACGTTCTTCAACACCGACACCCCGCAGACCATCGTCGAGGTCCTCAACTTCCTCAACGACGACCTGCGGGTGGACGAGATGATGATCTCGCCCGCCTACGCCTATGAGAAGGCACCCGACCAGGAGCACTTCCTGGGCGTCGAGCAGACCCGCGAGCTGTTCAAGAAGGCCTTCGCCGGCGGCAACCGGCGCCGCTGGCGGCTCAACCACAGCCCACTGTTCCTCGACTTCCTCGAGGGCAAGGCGGACTTCCCCTGCACCGCCTGGGCCATCCCCAACTACTCCCTCTTCGGCTGGCAGCGCCCCTGCTACCTGATGAGCGACGGCTACGTCCCGACGTACCGGGAGCTGATCGAGGAGACCGACTGGGACAAGTACGGGCGCGGCAAGGACCCGCGGTGCGCCAACTGCATGGCCCACTGCGGATACGAACCGACGGCGGTTCTGGCCACCATGGGCTCGCTGAAGGAGTCGCTGCGCGCGGCCCGCGAGACCGTCTCCGGCAACCGGGGCTGACGGCCATGGCCACGACGGAGCCGGTATCCCTCGGGCTCCCCGCCGTACCGGCCCGGGCCCTGGCGGTGCGCCGCCCCGCCCGGCGCATCCAGGTCGGGACGGTGGCGGTCGGCGGGGACGCGCCGGTGTCGGTGCAGTCGATGACGACGACGGTCACGGCCGACGTCGGCGCGACGCTGCAGCAGATCGCGGAGCTGACGGCCTCCGGCTGCCAGATCGTCCGGGTGGCGTGCCCGTCGCAGGACGACGCCGACGCCCTGCCGGTCATCGCCCGGAAGTCCCAGATCCCGGTCATCGCGGACATCCACTTCCAGCCGAAGTACGTCTTCGCCGCCATCGACGCCGGCTGCGCGGCCGTCCGGGTCAACCCGGGCAACATCCGGCAGTTCGACGACAAGGTCAAGGAGATCGCCAAGGCCGCCGGCGACGCCGGCACCCCGATCCGCATCGGCGTCAACGCCGGCTCGCTGGACCGGCGGCTGCTGGAGAAGTACGGCAAGGCCACTCCCGAGGCGCTCGTGGAGTCCGCCCTGTGGGAGTGCTCGCTCTTCGAGGAGCACGGCTTCCGCGACATCAAGATCTCGGTCAAGCACAACGACCCGGTCGTCATGGTCAACGCCTACCGCCAGCTGGCCGCCCAGTGTGATTACCCGCTGCACCTGGGCGTCACCGAGGCCGGCCCGGCCTTCCAGGGCACCATCAAGTCGGCCGTCGCCTTCGGCGCGCTGCTCTCGGAGGGCATCGGCGACACCATCCGCGTCTCGCTGTCCGCCCCGCCCGCCGAGGAGATCAAGGTCGGCATCCAGATCCTGGAGTCCCTGGGGCTGCGTCAGCGCCGTCTGGAGATCGTCTCCTGCCCGTCCTGCGGCCGGGCGCAAGTGGACGTCTACAAACTCGCCGACCAGGTGACCGCGGGCCTGGAGGGCATGGAGGTGCCCCTGCGCGTCGCGGTGATGGGCTGTGTCGTCAACGGCCCCGGCGAGGCCCGCGAGGCCGACCTGGGCGTGGCGTCCGGCAACGGCAAGGGTCAGATCTTCGTCAAGGGCGAGGTCATCAGGACCGTCCCCGAGTCCAAGATCGTGGAGACCCTCATCGACGAAGCGATAAAGCTCGCCGAGCAGATGGAGGCGGACGGCGCCCTCTCCGGGCCGCCCGCCGTCACCGTGCTCTGACCGGCGGAGTCCGACAACGAGGCCTGTACGACCAGGCCGACAAAGGAGGGGGCCGGCGTGTCGTTGCTGGAGAACATCCGCAGTCCGCGCGACCTGAAGGCACTGGACGGTGAGGAGCTGACCGACCTCGCCGAGGAGATCCGCCACTTCCTGGTCCACGCCGTGGCCAGGACCGGCGGCCATCTCGGCCCGAACCTCGGCGTGGTGGAGTTGACCATCGCCCTGCACCGCGCCTTCGACTCGCCCGCGGACCGCATCCTGTGGGACACCGGCCACCAGTCGTACGTCCACAAAATGCTCACCGGGCGCCAGGACTTCTCCAAGCTGCGCGGCAAGGGCGGCCTGTCCGGCTACCCCTCGCGCGAGGAGTCCGAGCACGACGTCATCGAGAACAGCCACGCCTCCACGGTGCTGGGATGGGCCGACGGCCTCGCCAAGGCCAACCAGGTGCTCGGGCGCTGGAACCGCCACGTCGTCGCCGTCATCGGCGACGGCGCCCTGACCGGCGGCATGGCCTGGGAGGCGCTGAACAACATCGCCGCCGCCAAGGACCGGCAGCTGATCATCGTCGTCAACGACAACGAGCGCAGCTACGCCCCCACCATCGGCGGCCTCGCCAACCACCTCGCCACCCTGCGCACCACCGACGGCTACGAACGCGCCCTGTCCTGGGGCAAGGACGCCGTCCAGCGCGTGCCGCTCCTCGGCAAGCCGCTGTACGAGTCGCTGCACGGCGCGAAGAAGGGCTTCAAGGACGCCTTCGCCCCGCAGGGCATGTTCGAGGACCTGGGACTGAAGTACCTCGGCCCGATAGACGGGCACGACGTCGCCGCCGTCGAATCGGCGCTGCGCCGGGCCAAACGTTTCCACGGGCCCGTCGTCGTGCACTGCCGGACCCAGAAGGGCCGCGGCTACCAGCCCGCCCTGGAGGACGAGGCGGACCGCTTCCACACGGTCGGGGTGATGAACCCCCTGACCTGCCAGCCGCTGTCCACCGGCGGCGGGACGTCATGGACCTCGGTCTTCGGCGACGAGATGCTGAGGATCGGCGCCGAGCGGCCGGACGTGGTCGCGATCACCGCGGCGATGCTGCACCCCGTGGGCCTGACGAAATTCGCCGAGGCCTACCCCGATCGGGTCTGGGACGTCGGCATCGCCGAGCAGCACGCCGCGACCTCCGCCGCAGGCCTGGCCACGGGCGGTCTGCACCCGGTCTTCGCCGTCTACGCCACCTTCCTCAACCGGGCCTTCGACCAGGTCCTGATGGATGTGGCCCTGCACAAGTGCGGCGTCACCTTCGTCCTGGACCGGGCCGGTGTCACCGGGACCGACGGCCCCTCGCACAACGGCATGTGGGACATGTCGATCCTCCAGGTCGTCCCCGGCCTGCGCATCGCCGCCCCGCGCGACGCCGACCAGCTCCGCGCCCAGTTGCGCGAGGCCGTCGACGTCGACGACGCGCCGACCGTGGTGCGCTTCCCGAAGGAGAACGTGGGCGAGCCCGTCCCCGCCCTCGGCCGCGTCGGCGGCATGGACGTCCTCGCCCGCCCCGACCAGGAGGCCGCGGTCACGGACGTCCTGCTCGTCGCGGTCGGGGCCATGGCGCCGGTGGCGCTGAACGCCGCCGAGCTGCTCGAGGCGCGCGGCACCACCTGCACGGTGGTGGACCCCCGCTGGGTCAAGCCCGTCGACGAGGCGCTGCCCGCGCTCGCCGGCCGGCACCGCCTGGTCGCCGTCATCGAGGACAACAGCCGCACCGGCGGCGTCGGCTGCGCCGTGGCCCAGTCGCTGCGCGACGCAGGCGTGGACCTGCCGGTGCGCACCTTCGGCATCCCCGAGCAGTTCCTGGCGCACGCCAAACGGGCCGAGGTGCTGGCGGACCTGGGGCTGACCCCCGCCGAGATCGCCGGGCGGATCAGCGCGGCCCTGGCCCGCAAGGAGGCCCCGCAGGCCCCAGGGGAAGCCGGACCCGGCCGCAAGGAGGCCGCCCTGGTCGGTAAGGAGAGCGACAACGCATGACGGCCGACGGCACCAAGAGATTCGACCTGACCCGGCTGCTGGCCGAGCGCGGTGGCGAACGGTACGACCTGCACGCCCGGCACCTCAACCACCAGCTGCCGCGCATGCTGCGCACCATCGGCTTCGACAAGGTCTACGAGCGGGCCCAGGGCGCCTACTTCTGGGACTCCGAGGGGCAGGACTACCTCGACATGCTCGCGGGCTTCGGGGTGATGGGGGTGGGGCGCCACCATCCGGTCGTCCGCCAGGCGCTCCACGACGTCCTCGACGCCTCCCTCGCCGACCTGACCCGCTTCGACTGTTCGCCGCTGCCGGGCCTGCTCGCCGAGAAGCTGCTGTCCTACGCGCCCCACCTGGACCGGGTGTTCTTCGGCAACAGCGGCACCGAGGCCGTCGAGACCGCGCTGAAGTTCGCCCGGTACGCCACCGGCCGGCCCCGGGTGCTGTACTGCTCCCACGCCTTCCACGGGCTCACGGCCGGCTCGCTGTCGGTCAACGGCGAGGACGGCTTCCGGGACGGCTTCGCGCCGCTGCTGCCGGACACCGCGGTCCCCATGGGCGACCTGGAGCGGCTGGAGCGGGAGCTGGGCCGCGGCGACGTGGCGGCCCTGGTGATCGAACCGATCCAGGGAAAGGGCGTCCAGCTCGCACCGCCGGGCTATCTGCGCGCGGCACAGGAGCTGCTGCACCGGCACAAGGCACTGCTCATCGCCGACGAGGTGCAGACCGGCGTCGGGCGCACGGGGGAGTTCTTCGCCTATCAGCACGAGCAGGGGGTCGAGCCCGACCTGGTGTGCGTGGCCAAGGCGCTCTCCGGCGGCTACGTCCCGGTCGGCGCGACGCTCGGCAAGGACTGGATCTTCAAGAAGGTCTACTCCTCGATGGACCGGGTGCTGGTCCACTCGGCCAGCTTCGGCTCCAACGCCCAGGCCATGGCGGCAGGCCTCGCGGTGCTCGCCGTCATGGAGGACGAGCACATCGTGGCCAACGCCCGGGAGACCGGCGAGCTGCTGCGCTCCCGGCTGGCGGCGCTGGTCGGCAAGTACGAGCTGCTGCACGAGGTGCGCGGCCGCGGCCTGATGATCGGCATCGAGTTCGGCAAGCCCAAGTCGCTGGGCCTGCGCAGCCGTTGGACGATGCTGCAGGCGGCCCGCAAGGGGCTCTTCGCCCAGATGGTCGTGGTGCCGCTGCTGCAGCGGCACCGCATCCTCACCCAGGTCTCGGGGGACCATCTGGAGGTCATCAAGCTGATCCCGCCGCTGATCATCGGCGAGCGGGAGGTGGACCGCTTCGTGACGGCCTTCGAGGCGGTCATGGACGACGCCCACGACGGCGGCGCCCTGATGTGGGACTTCGGGCGGACGCTGGTCAAGCAGGCGGTGGGCGGGCGCTGAGGGGACCGTGGGGGCCGCGGCGCACGGCCCCCACGTTGCCCGGTCAGTCCGTGAGCAGCAGCTCCCGCAGCCGCTCGCGCATCAGCGGGTCCACTCCCAGCCCCTCGGCCAGATACCGCTCCGTGGTCCCCCAGGTCTCGGTGATCGCGGTGAACGCGGCGGCCAGATACGCCGCCCGCGCCTCGAACAGCGGCGAGAGCAGCTCGCTCACCTCGGGCGAGCGGTCCGCGTCCGTACCGTCGCCGCGCCGCACGCGGTAGCGGCGGTGCGGCGCGTTCGACTCGAGGTAGTCGGCCTCGACGGCCTCGTGGGGAACGCCGAGCGCGAGCAGCGTCACCGCGATCGACAGTCCGGCCCGGTCCTTGCCGGCGGCGCAGTGCATCAGGGCGGGCACGCTGTCGTCGGCGAGGGTGCGCAGCACCCGGCCGTGCTCGGCGGTGCGGGTGACGATCATCGTGCGGTACGACTCGGCCATCCGGTCCGCGGCCCGGCCCTGGCCCAGGACCGACCGCAGGGTGTCCAGGCCGCCGTCGCGGACCATCCGCCAGAACTCGCTGCCGTCCGCGGGGTCGGACAGCGGGATGTTCACGTTCCGCACCCCGGTGAGCTCGACGTCCGGGCCCTCCAGGGCGATGTCGGCGGCGTTGCGGAAATCGAATACGGTGTGCAGGCCGAGCGAGTCGAGGAAGGCCGCGTCCGTGTCCGTCGCGTGCGCGAGGTGGCCGCTGCGGAACAGGACGCCGGGCCGTACCCGCCGCCCGTCGGCGGCCGGCAGCCCGCCCAGGTCGCGGAAGTTGCGGATTCCGGCCAGCTCGGGCTCGGTCGACGGGACGTGCGGCGTCTGGGTCACGTGCGCTCCTCGGGTCGCGGATGCCGCAGCCGATCGTATTCCGGCTGACGGCATTTTGCCGGGGTGGGATACATCACGGCACGTCAACCCCTGGTTACGGTGGCGTAGGTCACTCCGTAAGGTGAAAGATGTACTGACGTGGCAGACGATTCGAATTCATTCAGCAAGAGCGCGATCGGGTCGTACGCAGCCGTCGGGGACAGCTTCACCGAGGGCGTCGGCGATCCAGGACCCGACGGCACCTTCATCGGGTGGGCCGACCGACTGGCCGTACTCCTCTCCGACCAGCAGGCGGAGCACTCCTTCACGTACGCCAACCTCGCGGTCCGGGGGCGCCTCCTGGACCAGATCGTCGAGGAGCAGGTGCCGCGGGCCGTCGAGCTCGGCCCGGACCTGGTGACCTTCTGCGCGGGCGGCAACGACATCCTGCGGCCGGGCAGCGACCCGGACGACGTGGCGGAGCGCTACGAGGCGGCCGTGGTCCGGCTCAAGGACTCCGTCGGCACGGTGCTGCTGTGCACCGGATTCGACACCCGCGGCGTGCCGGTCCTGCGTCACCTGCGGGGCAAGATCGCGACCTACACCGCCCATGTGCGTTCCATCGCCGACCGTCATGACTGCCCGGTGCTCGACCTGTGGTCGCTGCGCTCGGTGCAGGACCGGCGGGCCTGGGACGAGGACCGGCTCCACCTCTCGGCGGACGGGCACACCCGCGTGGCGCTGCGCGCCGCCCAGGTGCTCGGTCTGCGGGTGCCGGCCGACCCGGACCAGGAATGGCCGGACGAGGGCCAGCGGTCGCCCGCCGAGGTGCGCCGCGACAACATCCACTGGGCGCGCGAGCACCTGGTGCCGTGGATCGGGCGCCGGCTGCGCGGCGAGTCCTCGGGCGACAACGTCGAGCCCAAGCGGCCGGATCTGCTGCCGCTCTAGGGCCGTATACGAGGGGGTCAGCGGGGGAGCCGCCCGTGCGGCAGGTCGGCCCAGACGACACGGCCTCGGCCGGTGTCGTCGGGCCGGACCCCCCAGGCCTGGGACAGCGCACCGACCAGCAGCAGTCCGCGCCCGCTCTCCTCGTCCGCACCGCTGCACCGCGCTCTGGGCTCCGTCGGGGTGTGCCCCTGGTCCGCGACCTCTATGCGCAGGGCCACCGCGCTGATCCGCAGCTGACAGCTGACCTTGTCGCTGTCCGTGTGCCGCACCGCGTTGGTGAACAGCTCCGACACCACCAACTGGGCATCGTCGCAGGCCACTTCGTCTATGCCCCACTCCCGCAGCCGCGCGAGAACTCGTTTTCGCGCCTCCGCCACCGAGGCGTTGAGGGCGGGGAAGTGAAAGGCGTCCTGCAGGCGGCCGGCGAGGTAGCTGCCGCAGAACCCGAGCGAGGGTGCGTCATGGGAGGGGAGCACTCCGCAACTATGTGCGATAGAGCTCATCTGTGGCAAGGTTCAATCTGCAAATTACAGAATCGCAAGGACAGTCTGTCCGGCCGACAGACTGCGTGGCACACTGCTGGCATATGACGGCAGTTGGAGGGGGTGGACAGTGGCGGACTCGCGGCCGGCAGGCGCGCCGACGGTCCTGAGGGTCGTGCTCGGCAGACGGCTGCAGGACCTGAGGGAGAAGGCCGGGCTCTCCTACGAGGAGGCGGGCCGCGCCCTGGACGTCACCCACGCCACCGTCCGCAGGATGGAGAAGGCCGAGGTCGGGCTGAAGATCCCGTATGTGGAGAAGCTCCTCCACGTCTACGGCGTCCTCGACCCCGAGGAGGTCGAAGGCTTCCTCACCCTCACCCGCGAGGCCAACCGCCCCGGCTGGTGGCACCGGTTCCGCGACGTGCTGCCCGAGTGGTTCAGCGCGTTCGTGAGCCTGGAGGGCGAGGCCAACCTCATCCGCGCCTACGAACCCCACTACATCCCCGGCCTGTTGCAGACCGAGGACTACACCCGCGCCGTACTCCGCGCCGGAATGCCGCACGCCCGCGAGGCCGACATCGAGCGCGCCGTCACCGTCCGCCGCCAGCGCCAGGCCCTGCTCACCCGGGACCGGGCGCCCCTGCTGTGGGTGGTGATGGACGAGACGGTCCTGCGCCGGCCCATCGGCGGGCCGGAGGTGATGCGCGCCCAGATCGACCGGCTCATCGAGGCCACGGACATGCCCAACGTACGGCTGCAGTTCATGCCGTTCGCCGCCGGCCCGCACCCGGCGATGTACGGCCCCTTCCATATCTTCCGGTTCCCCATCCAGGAGCTGCCGGACATCGCGTACGCCGAAAACCTCGTCGGAGCCTCGTACTTCGACCAGCGCGACGACGTCTCGTCCTTCCTGGAAGCCCTGGACCGGATGTGCGCGCAGGCCGCGCCGGCACACACCACCAAGGCGATCCTGGGTGGCATTCGTAAGGAGATCTGAACCATGGATCTGGATCACATATACAACGGCATGCCCGCGAGCGACCTCGGCACCGAGGGCTGGAGCAAGCCGTGGAGCGGCGGCAACGGCGGCAGCTGCGTCGAGGTCATGCGACTGGTGGACGGCCGCATCGCCCTGCGGCAGTCCACCGACCCCGGCGGCCCCGCGCTGATCTACACGCACCACGAGATGGAGACCTTCATCCGGGGCGCCAAGGCCGGCGAGGCCGACTTCCTGCTGGCGGGACCGAGCGTGAGCGCCGAGTAGGGCCGGACAGGCGCGAGGGGCCGGCCGCATCCGACCGAGCGGCGACAACTGCATGCGTACCGAAGGGGAACACGGCGTGATCGAGCAAGGCATGCCCGGCATAGGCGCGGGCGGACAGGGTTTCCCCGCCGAGGAGATCGACACCAGCAGGCCGCACCCGGCCCGCATGTACGACTACTACCTCGACGGCTGGGACAACTACGAGGTCGACCGCGCGGCGGCCGAGCGCGTCATCGAGGTCCACCCCCAGGTGCGGCTGTCCGCCCGCGCCAACCGCGCCTTCCTGCGCCGGGCGGTGCAGGCGGCGGTGCGCGGCGGCATCCGCCAGATCCTCGACATCGGCACCGGCATCCCCACCTCGCCCAACACCCACGAGGTGGCACGGGAGATCGCGCCGGACGTCCGCGTCGCCTACGTCGACAACGACCCCATCGTGGCCACCCACGCGGGGGCGAAGCTCACCAACGCGGGCGGCGCCGGGTTCGCGCTCGCGGACGTACGCCGCCCCCAGGCGATCCTGGAGGACCCGGTCGTCCGCGGGCTGATCGACTTCGATCAGCCCGTGGCCCTGCTCCTCGTCGCCGTCCTGCACTTCGTCAAGGACGAGGAGGACCCGGCGGGCATCGTCGCCACCCTCGGCGACGCCCTGCCCGCCGGCAGCGTGCTCGTCCTCTCCCACGCCACCGAGGAGCCGTACGAGGGCTACGCCGCCGGCCGCACCGACACCGTGGCCCGCGACGGCGTGCTGGACGTCTACAAGAACGCCACCGCCGCCCTCAACCTGCGCGGCCGGACCGCCATCGAGCCGCTCTTCGGCGACTTCGAGCTCCTCGACCCCGGCCTCGTCCGGGTGCCGCTGTGGCGACCCGACGGCCCGGTGCCCGGCCCCGAGGAGCTCAGCAACACCATCTTCTACGGAGGAGTGGGCCGCAAGGGCTGAACGGGCGCCCCGCCGCCCTCACGCCCCCGGACGCGCCGGGACGTCACAGCGGTCCTTGAAGCCCTGACTGGTCAGCCCCAGCGCGGAGTTGACGCGCGAGCGGAGGTTCTCCACCGCCACCATCGCCGTCAGCTCCACGAGGGCGGCCTCGCCCAGGCGCCCGCGCAGCCGCTCCACCAGCTCGTCCTCGACGACCGGCGGAGTGGCGGTCATCGCCTCGGCGTACTCCAGCACGTCCCGCTCCAACGGGGTGTAGACCTGGCTGTCCCGCCAGCGCGGCACGTCGCGCAGCTTCTCGTGCGACACGCCCCGCCGCCGGCTCTCCCAGTACCCGAAGTCCATGCACCAGGAGCAGCCGATGGCCGCGGACGACGCCATGACGGCGAGGTCCTTCAGACCGGGGTCGAGCTTCTTCCAGCGGGCCACCGACAACTCGAACAGGGAGTCGGAGACCAGGACCCGTCGGTTGTGCGCCAGCGCCATCAGCGGGTCGAGGACCTTGCCGTAGGCGCGCCTGCTGTACCACGCGGCGAGACGGGTCAGCGGGGTGCGGGACGGATCGAGCGGAACGCGGGCCATGGCCGGTGCCTCCAGCAGAAGAGGAGCGGTTGCTTTCCACCGTACGACGGACCGGCCCCGCGAAAACGTGACACCGTTCCGAAAGATTTTTGAAACCGCAGGTCAGGGGCGGTGTCAGTGGCCTGTCCTAGGGTGGCGGCATGGATGGTGAGCTCTTCCCCCGGCCCCCGGCGGAGATCGCCCCCGGCGCGGTCCACCTCCCCGCCTGGCTGGACGGGGCCGCCCAGCTCCGCCTGCTCAAGGCCTGCCGCCAGTGGGCCAGGCCACCGGCCGGTCTGCACAGGGTGCGGATGCCGAGCGGAGGGCAGATGTCCGTCCAATCCGTCGGACTGGGCTGGCACTGGTTCCCCTACGGCTACGCCCGTACCGTCGTCGACGGCGACGGATCGCCCGTCAAGCCGTTCCCGCCCTGGCTGGACGAGCTGGCCCGGCGCGCGGTGGCGGACGCCTACGGGCGGGAGGCCGGCCCGGAGGCGTACGACATCGCCCTCGTCAACTTCTACGACGACACCGCGAAGATGGGCCCGCACCGCGACAGCGACGAGAAGTCCGACGCGCCGGTCGTCTCGCTCAGCCTCGGCGACAGCTGCGTCTTCCGGTTCGGCAACACCCAGGACCGGGGCCGCCCCTGGACGGACGTCGAGCTGCGCAGCGGCGACCTCTTCGTCTTCGGTGGCCCCTCGCGCCTGGCCTACCACGGCGTCCCCCGGACGCTGCCGGGCACCGCTCCCGCGGCCCTGGGGCTGAAGGGACGGTTGAACATCACGTTGCGGGTGAGCGGGCTGTGACCGGCGTGGCCGGATAATGAGGGTGACCCGCCTCCCCCACGGCCCGACGGCATGGGGGTGCCCCCACTGCCCTGGAGGCGCCGTGACCGGCTCCCGCCCGACGTACTCACCACTCGACTCGCTGCGCCCGGCCGCGTTCGGCGCGGATCCGGCGGGGGAGCGGATGGCGCGTATCCGGCGGTCGCCGAACTTCTCCGGCGGCGTGTTCGTCAACCCCGAGGGCACCCGGGCCACGCCGTCCTCGTCCATGCTGGCGTTCCTGCCCACGTACTTCCGCAAGGAGGAGCGCCTGCGCAGGGCCCCCGCCCACGCCGTGCCCGTCCACCCCACCACCGTCGCGGACCTGGCCACGCCCGCCGCCTCGGGGCTGCGGCTCACCTGGATGGGCCACTCCAGCGTGCTGGCCGAGATCGACGGCGCCCGGGTGCTGTTCGACCCGGTGTGGTCGGAGCGCTGTTCGCCCTTCTCGTTCGCGGGCCCCAGACGGCTGCACCCCGTGCCCGTGCCGCTGGCCGAGACCGGCCCCCTTGACGCCGTGGTCATCTCCCACGACCACTACGACCATTTGGACATGGCGACGGTCCGGGCGCTGGCCCGGACCGGGGTGGCCTTCGTCGTCCCGCTCGGCGTCGGCGCCCACCTGGAGCACTGGGGCGTTCCGGCGGAGCGCGTCACCGAGCTCGACTGGCACGAATCGGCCCACGTCGCCGGACTCACCCTGACCGCGACCCCGGCCCGGCACTTCTGCGGCCGGGCGCTGCGCAACACCCAGCACACGCTGTGGGCCTCGTGGGTGGTCGCGGGCGAGAAGCACCGCATCTTCCACAGCGGCGACACCGGCTACTTCCCGGGCTTCGCGGACATCGGCCACCGCTACGGGCCGTTCGACGCCACGATGGTGCAGATCGGTGCGTACAGCGAGTTCTGGCCGGACATCCACATGACGCCCGAGGAGGGCATGCGCGCCCACCTCGACCTCCAGGGCGGCGACGCGGCGGCGGGCGTCATGCTGCCGATCCACTGGGGCACGTTCAACCTCGCTCCGCACCCCTGGGACGAGCCCGCCGAGGGGACGGTCACCGCGGGGCGGCGCACCGGAGCGCGGGTCGTCGCCCCACGGCCCGGCCAGCCCTTCGAGCCGGGCGTGGGGTTGCCGCTCGAGCTGTGGTGGCGGGCGGTCGCGGCACGTCCGGCGGGCCGGGAGGCCGCGGTGCCGGCCGACAGTGTCGTCGCGGGCACGGAGGCGGCCGCCGGTGCTCCGGCCGCCGGGGCGGGGCCGGCCGGCGCGAGCGAGGCGGAGTCCATCCTGCGGGCGTAGCAACGCCGTTGGCCGGATCTGGTGGGGTGTCAGCCGACGATCTTCGAACGTTTGGCGTTTTTACGCACACGCGTGCGTGTCCCCCTTGTCAGGCAAGTGGACCGGCCGCTTCAATGCCTGACAACGGTTAGGAAAGCTTCCTAACCCATTCCGGACGATCGGGAACGGAGTTCTGCATGCCCACGCGCACCTCGACGCAGATGACGGCGCAGATGACGAGGAGGACCGCTCGGGTCGTCCTCACCGGGATGGCGGTGGCCCTGCCCTTCTCCCTGGTCCTGGGGGGAGTCGGTCAGGCGGCGGCACCCTCCAGACTCCCGGACGCGGGTGTGTCGGCCGCGGCCGCCACCGGCCTGGACGACCCGCACAAGAAGGACATCGCCATGCGGGTGGTCTCCAGCGCGGAGAACTCCTCGCTCGACTGGCGCGGCCAGTTCAAGTACATCGAGGACATAGGCGACGGCCGCGGCTACACCGCCGGCATCATCGGCTTCTGTTCGGGCACCGGCGACATGCTCGACCTCGTCGAGCTCTACACCAAGCAGAAGCCGGGCAACCCGCTCGCCAAGTTCCTCCCCGCCCTGCGCAAGGTCAACGGCGGCGACTCGCACGACGGCCTGGGCAAGTCCTTCGAGGACGCCTGGCGCAAGGCCGCCCAGGACAAGGCGTTCCAGGACGCCCAGGAGTCCGAGCGTGACCGGGTGTACTTCAACCCCTCGGTCAAGCAGGCCAAGCAGGACGGTCTGCGCGCGCTCGGCCAGTTCATCTACTACGACGCGATCGTCATGCACGGCGGCGGCGACGGGAAGTACAGCTTCGGCGGCATCCGCAAGACCGCCCTGTCGAAGGCGAAACCCCCGGCGCAGGGCGGCGACGAGAAGACGTACCTCAACGCCTTCCTCGACGCCCGTAAGAAGGCCATGCAGAGCGAGAAGGCCCACGAGGACACCAGCCGCGTCGACACCGCGCAGCGCGTGTTCGTCAAGGAGGGCAACTTCGACTTCCAGCCGCCGCTGAAGTGGAAGGTCTACGGCGACTCCTACGAGATCAAGGAGTAGGAAACGGCCCACCGGGACGACCGCCCGCGCACCCGCCTCGGGGGAGTGCGCGGGCGGTCGGCTTGCCGGAGCCGGGCCGTCAGTGGCCCGGGCCGTGCTCCATGTCGCAGCACGAGTCGCGGCGCAGCTGCCGCCCGACGGCCGGCCAGTCCTCGTGCGGCCGGCCGTGGCGCACCGCCGGCTTCCCCGCCCGCTCATAGGCCCCGACCAGCTCGCTCTGCCGGTACTCGACGCCGCCGCTCAGCACCGACGTCGTCCGTACGAGCGTGTCGAAGTCGCTGAAGGGGTCGCCGTCGACGACCGTGACGTCGGCGAGCTTGCCGACCTCCAGCGTGCCCAGGTCCCGCTCCGCGCCGAACACCCGCGCGGGCAGCACGGTCGCGGTGCGCAACGCCTGCGCGGCCGACAGCCCGTGCCGGTGCAGGGCCCGCAGCCCCATGTGCAGGGAGAGGCCGACCGGCACCAGCGGGGCGTCCGTGCCGAGGGCGACGATCCCACCGCCCTCCAGCACCCGCCGGTAGACCTCCAGCTCACGACGGAGCGTGTCCAGCTGGGCGGTGGTGGGCGCCTTGGCGGCCGTCTGCTGGACGAGCGTGACGTCCCAGGGCGGCATCAGCTCGGTGACGCGGGGGTCCTTGGCGAGGGCGGGGTCCTGGCCCAGCAGCGGCACCGAGGTGAAGGGCGTGGCGATCAGATGGAAGTCGCCCGCGGTGTAGATCTCGGTCAGGTCCTGGTACGAACGCCCCGTCGCCGACGTGGCGTGCCCGAACTCCAGCCGCTGGGTGGCCTGGAGATGGGTCGTCAGATCCTGGCCCAGCTGCATGCCCGGCGAGCACAGATGGCTCCCGGAGCGCACCCCGAGCCGCTCGTGCGCGAAGCGCGCCGCCTCCTGCATCACCCAGCCCGGCGCGCGGACGTAGGTCTTGACGAAGTCCCAGTCCAGGGCCTCGCCACGGCTCAGCGACCGGCGCAGCCCCTCCCGGGTGCGGTGCGCGCGCCCCATGCTGTACGCGACGCGCGACCCGTCGAGCAGCTCCCCGGTGCTCAGCAGCCGCGGCCCGGCCAGGGCGCCGGCCGCCACGGCCTCGCGGATACGGGCCTGCTCGTAGGCGCCTCCGCCGAAGGAGACCGCCGTCGTGATGCCGTAGGCCAGCTGCAGGGCCGTCTGCCGGCCGCCGTAGGTGACCTGCCACGGATGGGTGTGGGCGTCCCACAGGCCGGGGATCACCGTCCGGTGCGAGGCGTCGACCGTGCGCCGGGCGGACCGCCGGGCCCGGTGCGGCTCGACGGCGGCGATGCGGCCGTCCCGCACCACGATGTCGATGTCCTCGCGCACGGTCGTGCCCGTGCCGTCCCAGAACCGGCCGGCGCGCACGACGGTGTCGGCGGGGGCCGGGCGCCGGTAGTCGAGCGCGACCGAGAGCGTACGGGTGCTGCCGCTCGCCGTGTCCAGCAGCCGCAGCCGCCCGGCGGACAGGTAGAGGATCTTGCGCCCGTCGGCGGAGAACGACGGGTGGTCGGCGGCCTCGTCCGTCAGCCGGCGCGGTGCGCCCTCGGGCGTCCCGTCGGCCCGTACGGGCACCAGCCACAGCGCGGACTCGCTGATCACGGCCATGGAGCGGCCGTCCGGCGACCAGACGGGCCCCGCGTCGAAGCGGTCGGAGATCGAGGCGTGCGGCGCGATGGCGTGCAGACGGGGGGTGCTGCCGTGCCGGGTGTCGACGACGCGGATGAGGTTGTAGCCCTCACGGAACCGCTGATTGAGGCGGTTGCGGTCGCAGAGGGCGACGAAGCGCCCGTCCGGTGACCAGCTGGGTCTGCCCGGCAGCCCGCCGGCGCCCAGCGGCGCCGCCAGCACCCGGTCCTCGCCGGCCACCAGGTCGCGGACGAGGAGGTTCCCGGACAGGTCCAGGCACGCGAGCCGCGTCCCGTCCGGCGACAGCGCGGGCTGTACGCGCCCCCCGTCCGCCAGCACGGTCTCCTCGCCGGAGGCCAGGTCGTGGCGGCGGACGGCGAACAGCCCGTCGCGGTCGTCGGCGTAGAGCAGCGCCCTCCCGTCCGGGGTCCAGGAGGGCGAGTGGAGAAAACGGGTGGGGTCGGCCCGTACCACCTGCCGGGGCGCCCGGCCGCCGGAGACGTCCGCGACCCAGAGGGAGTTGAGTGCGGCGAAGACCACCTGGCGCGCGTCCGGGGAGAGCGCGGGCAGATGCACGGCACGCACGCGCCGCGCGCCGCCGCCCGCGGCGAAGTCGTACCGCTTGACCTCGTAGCGCGGACGGTCCACCGGCAGCTTCGCCATGAAGGGGATCGTGACCGAGGGCGCGGTGCGGGCCCCGGCCGGCGGGGTGGGCGCGGGGGCCGCCGAGGGGTGCGGCAGGGAGTCGGCGGCCGGTGCCTCCGTGGCCCCGGCCGCCTCCGGCCGGATGATCCGGAACTGGCCGCTCACCGTCAGCAGCAGCTCCTCGCCGGACACCCACCGCGGGGGCACGGGCTCCACGTCCCCGTCGACGGCGACCGCGCCGCCGTCCACGACGAGGGTGCAGGTGGCCTCGGGCGAGGCGGTCGTCCGCAGATAGGCCAGCCGCCCGCCCGGCGCGACGGCGGGCGTCATGACCTGCGCCGCGACGCTCTCGGTGTGCTCGGTCCGCACCGGCCCCCGCCCGTCGGCCGGCACGGAGGCGACCGTACGGGCCTCCAGCGACGTCCCCACCACGCGGCCCCGCACGAACCACAGCCGACTCCCGTCCGGCGACCAGACGGGATCGAAGTCCTCCCACGCCCCGTCCTGCCCCGGCCCCTCCTGCCCGGCCACCCCGGTGACCTGCGTCAGCCCGCCCGTCCGCACGTCCACCACCCACACCCGGTACGGACTGCCCGCCACCGGATCACCCCCGCGCTCGGAGGCGAACGCGATCCGCGTCCCGTCCGGCGACCACGCCGGCCCCCGGTCGTCCCACGGCCCGTCCGTCACCTGCCGCAGCCCCGACCCGTCGGTCCGCAGCGTCCAGATGTGGAAGCCCCCGTCCCGGTAGGCGCACACCGCGAGCCACTTGCCGTCGGGCGAGTGCACGGGCCGTGTGGGCTCGAGATCCACCGGAGTGATCGCCACGGCGTCCCCGCCCTTGCGCGGGACGGACCACAGGACGTTCTGCACCTCGGCGATCAGCCGGTCACCGGCGGGGGAGAGGGAAGCGGCCCCGTTGGTGGCCCCGGTGAAGGAGAGGACGGTACGCCCCGAGCCCGCCGCCGGGGGCGCCGTCGCGCCCCCGGGCAGCGCGACGGCGGCACCGGCCGCCCCGGCCGCACCGGCCACGGCGGCGGTCCCGGCCGCCGCCGTCTGCAGAAATCTGCGCCGGGAGATGCTGGTGTTCAACTGTCCTCCTGTGTCAAGGGAGTTACGCGAGGTGGCAGCTAAAATCCAAAAGGCGATCGTTGCACGGCACACACGGGATAGGTCAACACCCCATCAACCACCAAAAACAGGTGAATGTCGGTACGGGGTCGGTGGTGTGGGGTGGCGAGCAGTGATGTGCGCGTGGCGCGTGGGTGAGGAGGTCCGCCCGGAGTCGATCACTGGCCGATCGCCGGTCGATCACCCCGGTCGATCACTCGGGCCCGCCGGGATTCTTCATCCGAACGGGGCACGGGGGCATGGCGTCGACGCTCGACGCGGCGTCGGAGTGCCGTCACCGTGCGTAGCGGCGGGATGGAGTCCCGCACCTGGCTCCACGGGGTGCGAAGCCGTGCGCGACCACCTCACGAAGTGCGGTATTGTTCTCATGCGCGGTCGGCGAGGGCGAAAGCCCGGGCCGGACAAGCACCGGGACGTGGCGCAGTTTGGTAGCGCACTTGACTGGGGGTCAAGGGGTCGTGGGTTCAAATCCCGCCGTCCCGACTTGCATTTTCGCAGGTCAGAGGCCGTTTCCTCGTAGTGAGGGAACGGCCTTTCTGATGTTGTGTCGGTTTGTGGTCGCAATGTGGTCGCACGTGCTCACCGCCGCCGGGGCTGTTCGGGGGTAAGCCCTGGTGCAGGTGGGCTGACTGATGGTGATCATCTGGTTGTGTAGCTGCGGGATGTGGTCGCAGAGCGGTCGCGGTGCCGGGATCGGGCCTGGGGGAGTGGGTGGCCGGTCGGCCTGGGTGAGGGTTTTGTCGATGGCGTCGACGGCTTCGCGGGCTGCCTGAGTGGTGAGATGGCTGTAAATGTTCGCGGTTGTAGAGAGCGTCGAGTGCCGCAGGGTCTTCGACACCACGGTGAGCGGAACGCCGGCGTTGATCGAGATCGTGGCCGACAGGTGCCGGAGATCATGGATCGTCGTACGGGAGACGCCTGCTTTGCGGCAGAGCAGGTGGAACCGGTTGAGGACGTACTCCGGGTGAAGCGGTCGGCCGTCGGGACGGTGGAACACGAAATCACCTTCGAGCCCTGCCATCGTTGACGGGCGTCTGTCTCGGGCGCGGTGGTGGAGGGCGGTGGCGACGCGGCCGGAGACGGCGACCCAGTTCCTGCTGCTCCTGGTCTTGGGCGTGGTGATCACGAGGCGGTTGTTGTCGATCGCGGAGAGCGTCGCGTGTATATAGAGGACGCGCTTGTCGAGGCGGACGTCGTCCCAGCCCAGAGCGAGTGCTTCTCCCTTGCGGATGCCGGTGCCGATGAGGACCTCGACAAGATCGGCCATGAGCGGGTCGGCCGTATGGCAGTACCGCAGGAAGGCCACGGCCTCGTCGACGGTCCAGATGTGACGCTCGGCGGCTGCCGGCCGGGGGATGATCGTGGGCCGGGCGGGGTTGTGGTCGAGCCGGTGGTGCCGGACAGCCTCGCCGAGTGCGCTCGACAAGGTGGTGAGGATCCGGTGAATGGCTGGGCCCCGTCCGCGCGAGAGCTGCGCTCGGACGAAGGCCGTGATGTGACCGTAGCCGAGATCGTCGAGCTTGATCTTCCCGAGCGCGGGGACGAGATCGTCCTCGGCGTAGGCGCGGTAGCGGACCGTGGTCGTCGGCTTCAAGGTCATGGCCTTGGCCTGGAGCCAGGCAGTCAGGTAGTCGGCGACCGTCTGGTTCGGATCGGCGAGAAGACCCGTACCAGCGGTGTCGATCAGGCGCCGCAGGGCCTGTGACGCGGTGCCCCGGTCAGGGAAGCCGCCACGACGGACGGTGTGACGCCCCGGCGCGCACTGAGGGACATCGACGGCGAACGTCCACGTGCCATGATCAGGATCGGCGAGGAGCCGTGGACAGCGTGATCCGAGCTGCTTGTGCAGCTGGTCCCGACAGCTGCAGCGCCGGTAGACACGCCCCCGAGAAGCGGCGGAGCGCATGATGATCGCTTCCAAAAGTTGCGCATTGAACTGCTAGTCCCAGTGTCGACCTGGGGGCGGCGGTTCGTGCGACCACATGCGACCACAACGGCATACGTACTGGCCCTGACCTGCGGATATCCCTTGGCGGGGCGACAGGTACGTCGGCAGGGATTCGTGTTCGAATCCCATCCCGGAATCTTCCAGACAGAGCGTGGCACGAGCCGCTCCATGAGCGACCTCTCGCTCGCCCGGGGAGAAATGCCCCGTTGGTTCGCCGACCTAGCAGTCGAAGATGCCTCGCAGCAGCGAATGCTTCCCTGAGGAAACAAGCGGCCGCTACAGTGCTGGGGAGCGGCCCGGGGGCTCATACGGGGCCGGCGACTTCACCTGCTACGCGGCGTCCCTGCTGCGCACGAGTAGCGGCACAGCATCAACCTGGTCCGCTACCGCTTCTTCGGCAGCGAATCACTCTGGAGACGTTGACTTCCGTCTGGCCCGACAGCTGTCCCCCAGAGCTACCTGCCGCCGTCCGGGGCAGGTGCCGGTGCTGGCTGTTCGAGGCTTCCTTCGGCGGCGATCTGCCGCTCACAGATACCGGGGCCTGGCCGATGCCGATGCGTCCAAGGGTGCGCCACCGGGGGATGGACGTAACCGACTCATTGTCCCGGAACACCTTAACCAGGTGTCGCCCTTGCCGATACGATCTCCGGATGCATGGTGGGGCAGGTCAGAGGCGGGGGATGCAATGAGCGGCAAGTCTGATCCCTTTGAGGCATCCGCAGCGGCGCTCGGCTATCTGCACCAGTTGCGCATGGCTTTGCTGGTGTGCGTGGATCATCTCCAGGCAGGTCTCGACTGGACGGTTGCTGTCGAGGCAGGGGACGACATTGAAACTGTGCGCGAGGATTCAACGGACTGGTGGCAGCTCAAGCACCGTGCGCCCGGGACGCGGATGACCGATGCCAGTAGCGACCTGTGGAAGACGCTCCGGATCTGGGCTACGGCCGTCTCCGACCAGCGGATCGACCTGGAGCGGACGAACCTGTTTCTTCTGACGACTGGTATCGCGCCAGAGGGGACCGTCGGGTCCTACCTGGCGCCGAGTCGTCCCGGTGGATTGCGGAACGAAGCCGAGGCGCTGAAGCTGCTGAATGCGGCACGCGCTAACTCTGCAGCGAAGAGCTCGACCACCCTGGCTAACTTCGCAGCATGGGATGCTCTGGACACAGATGAGAAATTGAACTTGCTCAAACGTATTCAGGTACTCGATGAGGCTGACAACATCACGAAGGCCGGTGACCAGCTGGAGGGCCGGGCTGCCCTGGTTGTCGGTCACCCCCACGCACAAGCCTTCCTTCAGCGCCTGGAGGGCTGGTTTCTTCAGCGCTGCATCGCCCACTTGGCGGGCAGGGGGTCTGGCCCAGTCACCGGGGTTGAATTCGATGACATCTTCGATCAGCGTCGCAACCAGTTCCGGCCCGATAACCTTCCCATCGATGCTGACGTCGTCGACCTCACCGGTCAGGTGACCGAGCACACGGAAAAAGCCTTCGTGCGACAGCTTATGCTCGCCGGGATTGGTAACGCCCGCATACGGATGGCGGTTAGGGACTATGTCCGGGCTTATGAACAGCGCTCCCGGTGGTCCAATGAAAACCTTCTACGCCCTGGTGAACTCGGCCGTTATGAGCGACGCCTGGTCGAGGAATGGGAGAGGCGCTTCTACCTGATGGCCGACGATCTGGGTGAGGACGCGGCTGAATCGGAGATGCGCGTACAGGCGAAGAAGATCTATGCCTGGGTCGAGCAGGACGCTCGATACAGAATCCGGGCCGGCTGTGACGAGGCGTTCGTGACGACAGGTTCCTACCAAATGCTGGCGGATGAACAACGTGTCGGGTGGCATCCCGACTTCGAAGCCCGGCTGATGGCGCTTCTGGAGCCGGCGGTGGGCCGATGACTGTGCCAGTCGAGCTCAGTCGCGAGGAGCGGGCCCTGTTCAACCCGGCGTTCATGGCCCTCGTCAGCTGTCGCGCCGTTCAGGGACACCAACGCGAGGCGGGCCCCTGCCCCCTGCCTATCGCGGTCACCGCTGCGGTGATGGCCCTCCAGCCGGCCATTCGGTCTCTTTTGCCAGGAACAACCAAGGCCAGCCTGCCCAAGTGGGCCGCGGAGAACCAAACCGTCCGCGTCCTGATGGCAGCCAACGCACCCAGTCTGGCAACGATGGTCCGCCCCGGCATCCTTCTCGCTTTGCAGACGGAGCTGCTCAGCCTCAATGACACCGCGCGGTTGCACCTGCGCCTTCGCGCGATACCGGCAACGATCAACGGCACCTCAGACACCTTCGTTGCGATCCAGAAGACCGCGCACATGCTCGGCCGCTGGCTACCCACCGGCGGAAGTGCCGCCACGACCCTGACCCTGCTCGGAGTGCGCCCGTGACTTACCAGATCAAATCGCTGACTCTGTATGGGCACCGTCCCGAGCAGATGCGGGTCCTTGAGCTCCATCCGGGTCGCCTCAACATCATCACCGGAGACTCACGCACCGGTAAGACATCGATCTGGACTATTACCGACTACTGTATGGGCAGCAGCGACTACCCTGTCCGCGCTGGCAAGGTCCGTGATTACACCAGCATCTTTGCCCTGCAACTGGTACGCGGCGATCAGCAGCTGTTCATCGCCCGTCCGGCTCCCGAGAACAGCACCAGCCCCGCTCCCCGACTGTGTCTGCAGTTCCAGAGCGCGGGCGCACCCCCGCTATCCCGAGGCGACATCGACTTCACCTTTCCCCTGGATGCCGCTCGACGCCTGCTCAGCGAGTTCTGTGGCATCGATCGAACAGTCCGTATCCCTGCGCAGCGCGGTACCACTATGGCGCCGTCCATTCGCCACGCTCTGTTCTTTTGCCTTCAGGCACAGAACGAAATCGCCAACCCTGACCACCTATTCCACTCCCAGGGCCATGAGTGGCGGCCGCAGGCCATCCGCGACACGCTGCCCTACTTCCTGGGAGCAGTCGAACCGGAACAGGCCCTACGCCGCGCCCGGCTCAAGCAGCTGCGCGCAGAGCTCAAGAACGTCGAGAGGCAGATCGCCCAGGCTGCCCAAGCAGCTCCCGCGCCTGGACAGGCCCGCGCCCTGATATCTGAGGCTGAGAGTGTAGGCCTCTTGCCCGCCCGTGCCGACGACACCGTCAGGCTCGACGAGGCGCTGAGTATCCTCGCCTCCGTCCTCACCCACGCCCCCGGTCAGCTCGAGTACTCCGACTCCACCGACCACGCTGCCCTCCTGGACCGCGAGCGACAGGAACTGCGCTCCCGGCATCAGCAGATCAGGGCACGAATCACAGAGCTTCGCCAGACTCTGGCCGAAGAGAGCAACTATCTGGCCCAGGCCCGCGACCAGCGTGAACGACTCGCCTCCCTCGGCCTGCTGCGGGCCGCAGCTGACGGCACCGGCCAGCACTGCCCTGTATGCGACAGCGTGGTCTCTCCGGTACAGCAGACCGTCCAGGTGATCCGTAAGGATCTGGAGCGTTTGGACTCCGACGTTGCCTTCGTCAGTGACGACGCCCCGGTCATCCAGGGCCTGATCGCTGCCGAGGAAGAGCGGCTTCAGGAACTGCGCACCGAGGTGGTCCGTAACCGTGAGCAGCGTGAAGCGCTGGACGCCGGCATTCGTGAGGCGGCCCGCTTCCGCAGCCAGGCTCTCCGCGCGGCTTCTGTCCAGGGCAGGATCAGTCTCTTCCTCGAAAATGCGGCCCGCGCCGAACACGCTCCACCCGTCGCTGATACGCGTGAAGAACTGAAACGGGAGATCACTGACCTTGAGGAGGCGCTCGGCTCAGACACGCAAGCCGATCGGCTCGCCAGTTGCCTCTCGTTGATCAATCAGAAGATCGCGGCCAAAGCTCGCGCACTGAGCCTGGAACACTCCGAACATCCTGTACGACTGGACTTGCGTCGCCTCAGCATCGTGGCTGACACTCCTCGCGGCCCGGTGCCCTTGAGCGACATGGGCAGTGGTGAGAACTGGCTTGGATACCACATCGCGGCCTTGTTGAGTTTGCATGAGTGGTTCGCCGAGCAGGGACGTCCTTTGCCGCGACTCCTGGTACTCGACCAGCCGTCCCAGGTGTACTTTCCATCCGACTACGACGGACCCCAAGTAGATCTCGCCGGTGAGGACCGCACCTCACTGCTACGGGTCTATCAAGCAATCAACGATACTGTGAGCCACCTTGACGGAGACTTCCAGGTGATCGTGATGGAGCACGCGGATCTGGAAGACGACATCTTCCACACCGCGGTCGCAGAACGCTGGCGCGGTGGGCACACGGCCCTTGTCCCGCCGGCCTGGATCGACCAAGACAACTGACGCTAGAAGAGGATCCGCTGCAGAGTGCGAGCAGTCTGGTCCTACGAATCGTGCCGTCGGGCAGGCGCAGACGTTGCACCGATGGAGGGTTCACAACGCGACTGTAGGGCTGCGTCCTACTTCTTCGGTACTCGTGCCACAGCAGCATTTGGCGGCCGGCAACTGAACCCAGAGGGGCCAGCTGGCACTGTCAGTGCCCGGGGCTAGGCTCGTGAGCCGAGCCCGACCAGGGGAGGATCCATGCTCGATTGCTCGCTGACCGCTGATGTACCGCTCGGCCCGTTCGAGGGGACCCCGGTCACTGTTCATTCGGCCAAAGGTAAGAACGCCAAGCTGCACGCCACGCCCAGTTGCACCCAGCTGCGGACACACAACGTGACGACGGCAGAGTTGCCGCTGAATGCGACAACGATCGGTCGACTGTGCTCGCGGTGTACGCAGTGGGGCTCGTGGGCACGGCCGGAGAGCGGGCTGGGCATCTTCCTCGGGGCACTTGGCGGAGTGGGCCTGCTGTACCAGCTGCAGTCCTATACCGCGCCGGACCCGGACGACGGCTGGGAGCAGGAAGAAGCGAAGGCCGCGGCTGACCTCCTCCAGGCCGAGTCCACGGCTGAGCGCGACGAGGAAGAAGAGGACGACGCCAGAGAACAGGAGGCGCGCGACGAGGCGGAGTGGCTTCGGGGCCGGGTGTTCGATGACTGGCGCGATGCCGCGAAGAGCCTGCACCAGGCCCGGGCCGTCGCCGCGATGTTCCCTTGGCTCGAGGACTGGGCGGAGCCGAAGCTGGTGGCGAAGGAGCGGTACCTGGAGGTTCTGCGGGCGCAGGCGGCCTTGTTCGTCGATCCGGCGGGGCTTCTTCTGGCCGCCGCAGTGGCCGGTATGAGCGAGCCGGAACTCCCCCTCGAGGATGAGGAATTCAGGGCGCTGGGAAAGAGCGCGGACATCGAGAAGCATGTGAAGGCGCTGTGGGGCGAGTGGCAGCGCAGGGCCTCGGAGGGCTGGGGGCGCCCCGGCGACCGCTCTTACGTCGCCTACAGCCTGGTGCGGCACATCCGTAGCAACCGCAAGGGCTATCACCAGGCTGTGAACGGTGCCCAGGGCCTCGTCGCCTCCTGGGAGGACGCCGCCCGCACGGCCGCGTCCTCAACGGCCCCTGTGCCCACGAGGCGCGTGATCGCGCGCCTGCCGGAAATCGGCGACGATACGGCGCACTCCCGTGAGACGGGCTTCCTGGCGAACCTGGACCGGTGGACGACGGGTGTGCTGGTCACCTACCTCGCCGATGCCGACTGGCGCCGCCGCACTCTCACACTTGAGGTCCCCGATCTCATCGCCGACCGGCTCCTTGCCCGGTCCTACCCAATCGAGTGCGAACTCCACGACGGCGGAGACGGCCCAATCGCGGAGGGGGAGGCGAGTGATCGTGCGAGCCATGTCCAGCCGGGGGTCTTCGATGACACCCCGGTTCTCGGCCGACTCCCGGTCACCGCCGATCACTTCCGCGCCTTGGGTACTGTCTCGCCCAACGCCGACCAGCTCTACATCGTCTTCTCGACGAGCAATGGGGCCGAGGTGCTGCCGCTGGCAGCCATCGAGAAGCGGCTGGCAAGCGGCTGGCACGGGGTCGTCATCGCCGGTGCCTCGGACCTTCCCTCGAGTGTGATCGAGCCATGGGTCGGTGAGATCGGCCGGAGGCCGGAAGAGCGGGAGAGCATCTGGCCCGAGCAAGTCCACGACGTGCATGACCCACGCTTCGGGGACTGGCTGGGCCTCACCGATGGAGCGCGGATGACTGCGTGGCTGACCTTCAGGGATCAAGACATCGAACGTAACCTCCGCTGCCTCGCCATGGCCCGGGGTGTTCATGATCTTCGGACCCTCGACAGCGGGAGCCGTCGGCGCGGAGTGCCCCACGATGTGTGGCAGGGCTTGCTGACCAGCAGGCGCCTGGACCTCGAGCCGTTCGAACCGCCCACCAGTGACCGGTGGCGAGGAGGCAGCGGAATTCCGCTGGGCGTGCTTGCCGAGGTGCAGATCTACACCACCAACGCCGATCCGCGAATCGAGGGCAAGGGGCACTCGCCGCTGTGCAGGCACTCCCGGGAGCGCGGCGTCATCGACGATGACGATCTGCTGACCGTAGGGGACCTGCTTGCCCGGGACGACTTCGACTGGTGCAGCAAGTGCGGCGGCTACGCGGCGCGTCGGCTCACCGACACCCAGCTTTCCTACTACCGCGCAGCTCACCGGCTCCACGACATCGCCCAGAGGCTCGACCCGAAGCGAGCCGGATACGGCCGGGCCGACTTGGAGAAGATCATTTCCCAGCTGAGCGAACTCGCCGATTGGCGCCCGATCGGCGAAGACCACTGGTACTCCCGGGGGGCGAGGAAGTGGTGGCAGATCGTCCGCCGCCTGCAGGCCCAGGCCGAGGCCGGCCGCCATGACATCCCATGACCACCCACACGCGACCAGCTCCTGACCACACTCGCTCCGCCTTGCTGGCTGGACTGGGTAGGGAGCCCTGCCGGATCGCCTCTTTGAGCTCGGTGCGGACCGCGCCCAGCTGATGCCGCCGTGCGACTCCGACGGACAACGAGACCACGAGGACATCAAGGGACGGGTGGAAGGTCGTACGAGACGCTGGGGTCGACGCCTCGCAGCGACGCGGCGGTGACCGTGTCGATCCAGCCCTGGGCTTTGGTCGATCGTGGCGCTGGACTCGGAGAGGGACCTGCGTTCGCGGGTGTGGGAATCAACCCACCGGACGCGCACCCGGTAGGGGAGCGGACGATCGGGGCGGTCTCGATGTCGGGGGAGAGGGGGATGGCGATGGGCAGTTGGTCGACGTGCACCATGAGGCGGCCCGCGCCGGGTCGATGCGGTGGTCGGCCAGCCACCGGTGGACGTCGCAGGCGCTGTACATCGTCAGGCGAGGGGACAGGCGGACGAAGGGAGGGCCCTGGGGCGTGCGGTTCGCCACCTGCGGAGGGTGGACGGATCCAGGTTGAGCATCCGGGCGAGCTGTTCGGTGGAGTGCCAGGACCCCTCCCCTTGGGCCGTCGGGCAGTGGCGCAAACGCAGACACCATCCGGTCCAGTCAAGGTGGGAAGAGCTCACTGTCCAAGGCTGCTTCCCGCACGCGATGGTCGGCGTAAGAGCGAGATGGCAGGGCCCGAAGTGCCGCAGGCAGGGCTCTGCGTGCGGCACTTTGAGCCGTGAGCAGTCCTCGCGGCAACGTGACATGCTCTCGATTCCCCGAATCCTGGGTGGAGCCCACGGTGCCCGGGCCAGGACCAGCGAGATCCGCTGGCCCTGGAGTCTCTAATCCCAAGGTGGGCCCTGCCGTGCGCGAGGTCAACCCTGAATGGGAACAGCGATGCGGGAATCGCGACTCGACAACCGCGCTACCTGCGTAAACGGATCGGTTGGGAAGCACCTGAGGCGTCGGCAACATGGATGCGGGAAACGGTTCAATGAGCGCTATGCGGCTTGGGTGCAGCGCTGATGAAGTGCCAACATCGGTTCGTGCGTGAGAGCGGCGTCGGCAACCGCTGCTCTGCGTGTGGTAGTTGGAGCCCGAATGCCCGAAAGGATCAGCGATGAGTGAGCAGAGTCGACGCGCAGCTTGCGTCGAAGCCGGCATCAAGCCCCTTGCCCCTACCGAGGCGATCTTGGTGATCATCATCCTCCTGGCGGTGACGGTCCTCGCTGTGACGGGAGTGCCTTCGCCTGCGGTTGCTGCTCTGTTGGGCGCGTGCTGTGCGGATGGCAGGCGCCTGGTGCAGAGGCTACGTGTTATGCAGCTTGGAATCGTTTCGCCGGAGCTTGGGCAGGCGTAGGCGTGGGGCGCCGAGAGAAGCCCATCGGCGCATGCAGTAAGTCCCTCGCAGCTCTCGTGTCGTGGCTACGGGCCAGGCGCGAGAGCTCAGGACTGAGCTACGCATGCCTCGCCGAGCGCACTCCCTATAGCGAAGACACCCTGGCTCGCGCCGCATCGGGCAGGTCCGTTCCAAAACTGATGGTGGTTCTGGCATTTGCTCAAGCCTGCGATGCGGACCTGGCTGAGGCGGAGCGACTGTGGAAGAGGGCCCGATATGAATCTCGCAGTGATGGAGAACGAGCGCAGCGTGTGGCCGTACACATAGATTTCGTCGGTAACTTCGTCGACTTGCACGCGGCTCTGATGGAACTCTACGCGCGGGATGGCCGTCGACCATATCGAGAGTTGAACGAGCGGGCGGGAGGATATGGCCGCCTTCCCCCGGCTACGGTCAGCCGTGTCCTCAATCGCCAAGTCTTGCCAAGCCGCGGCTTCGTGCTCTCCTTGGCGCAGGCATGTGGAGTACGCGGCGCTGCGCTCGAAGCCTGGGGAGAGGCGTGGGACCGTGCGGATGCTGTGCGCCGACCATGGCGTCACAACTCATATGCCCGCAACCGTCATCACGCGGGTCATAGAGGGCAGTCCATGCTACATGCGCCACTCGGAACGAGCAAGATGTATTCAGCAACCTCCGGAATGCCCCAAGAATCGTTTAAAGCTACGCCGAGGACGGGCTACGGAACCTCCTGTGTGGCCTGCGGCTATCTCGTGTGCAGCCATTCGGACATGGGAGCCCGCATGGGTGAGTACGTGTGGTGTATGGCCTGTGCCGATGGATCTCTCCAATTGAATGTAGCGTTGATCAATCGTATGCGCAGACGCCTGAATGCTCAGTTGAGCCTTTCTCTTGACCGTCCCGGCGAAGTGAGTGGCGGGGAAGGGTAGGGGAGGAGGATAGTGAGCTCTTCCGAGCTTGCCTAAGGCTTTTCCCGTAAAGAGCTTGGAGTAGGGAGTGACAAGGTCGTATGCAGTACGGCTTGTTCGCCTACCCGACGAGGGTGAGGTTGTGCAGGCGGGCGATCGTCCCTCTGGTGACGAGACTGCTGGACAGCCTCTACTGTGAGCGCGCCCTGCTCTCCAGGGTCTTCAGCGTCACGCAGGTGCCGACAGATCGCGGCGGCAGCGCTGGACAGCCCCTGAGGGCCTTCCCACTATGCCGGTTCTCACCTCTCCGGACCCCCGCTTGCGCCCGAACCGACGGCGACCGAGCAGCGTCCGCCTGCTCGTCAACCACAGGCGGATCAAGGAAGGCGCCGACTCGTCTTCCGCATCACCACACGCCCGGAGGAGCAGGCGCTCGGCGACTGGCTCGGCGAGGATCCGCGCCGCTATCTCGCCACCTGGGTCAATGACGCGGGTGCGCCCCTGATCTGGGCGGTGGATGGCGCGCGCTACTCCTCGAGCGGCCTGGTGATGCGCATCTGGCAGGCAGCCTCGTGGGCCGAGGCTCCTGTGGCGGTGCAGGGACCGGGTGCTGGGTCCTGCTCGGGGAAGGCACTCTCGTCGAGCTCGCCGAGGAACTCGCGGCCGACGGCGCGACCGGATCGGGTGATGACGTCTGTGGATCGTGACATCGGGGTCCTGGCGGTCCTCGACCACCGCTACGAACTGCGCACGCGACTCGGCGCCGGGGCCATGGGACAGGTCTGGCAGTCGTACGACCTGGAGCTGTGTCGCCCCGTCGCCGTTAGGCTCATCCATCCACACCATCTCCCCGCCACCGGCGACCGGACGGCCGCTGACGAGCTGATCGAGCGCTTCCGCCGGGAGGCCCGGCTTGTCGCGGGCTTTCGCCATCCCGGCCTCCCGGTGCCTCTACGACGCGCGCCTCGGACGGGATGCGGAGCACGTCTACATGGTGATGGGGCTCGTTCTCGGCGACACCCTCGAATCCGTCCTGCGGCACGGACAGCCGCTCACATAGGCGCAGGTGGTCGACATCGCTCTGCAGCTCTGCGACATCCTCACGCACACCCATGCCCTCCCAGTGATCCACCGGGACCTCAAGCTGGCGAACACCATGGTGTCGCCCACAGACCGGATCACCATGCTCGACTTCGGGGTCGCGGCGACGTTCAAGGGCGCTACTCGAACCCGCCAGCGGCTGACGCGCAACCGCCAGGTTCTCGGCACCGTCGGATACCTGGCCCCCGAGCAGGTCGTGCAGTCCGGGCTCATCGTCCCGCAGACCGACCTGTACGCGATCGGCTGCATCCTCTACGAACTCCTCACTGGAGGGGCGCCCTTCACAGACGCGCTGAACGTGCTCCTCCACCAGCCTCCGGTCCCGCTATCGATGCTGCGCCCCGAGATCCACCCAGTACTGGAAGCCGTCATCACCGAGACGCTGGCCAAGCGGCAGGACAAGCGCCCCCTCCGCACGGGCCGTCCTCGACCGCTTACTTCTCCCTCCAGCCCGGCGCGGAGCCCACTTCCGCCGCCTCTGTCTCGCTATCCGCCCCCGGCCCCGGCTCCGTGCCGGTACCGGTTCCCGAGCGCTTCAGTCACGCCTAGGCCCTCTTCGACGAGGGCGACCTCGGTCAAGCCCTGCCCGCCTACACGGCCCTCGCGAAGGAACTCGGCAGCGCTGGCCCCCAGCACGCGGACCAGGCGGCGCAGTGCGGGCTCGCGCCGCCCACTGCCGCATGGGCCTCGGGCACCTCCACCAGGCGCACAGGCAGTTCCGCGCTCTGGTCGACGAACTGGCCCCCGTCCGACGACCCCCCTTCTGCTGGGGGTTCGGCTCTACGCCGGAACTTTCCTGGTCAACTTGGGCGACTACGGCGCGGCCACGACCGAACTCACCGATTTTCACTAGTTTCTGCTGTCCCTGCCCAGGGAGCAGTACCGTCAGGAACTGATGGTGGTAAGCCAGCATCTGGACCGGATCAGGCGGGGTTACGCTGGCTGATACGTATCGGTTCCTCACTGTCCCTCCCTCCGCTTGGGCCGGATTCATCGCCTCCGAGAGGCCGTGTACGAGTCCACTCAAGCGCGGTCGAGTTGTCACGTCCGCCCACAGTGCCGGACCTCCTCGGACGCTGTGGGCCTGGGCTCGGGGATGCGCCAGACGATTCGGACCTGCTCGTCAAGGGGGAGGGAGGGGCCACCGACGTAGATGCGGTGAATGAGGTAAAGGATGGCCAGGCGAAATGCCTCCGGCTCGATGTTGCCCATCGTAGCTACTCTCGCCCGGCTCAGCTTGTTTACCTGGCGGACGATGCGCGGCTCGGATTCGAGAGGGCCGAGCTCGGCGACGACGTCTGTTTCGAGCCTGTCGTCCTCGCGCATGGCCAGGATCGAGCGCTGCATTAGACCGGGTTCGGCTTCAATCCGGTCGAGAATGCGGGTGAGGATGTAGTCATGGATCACATCCGCCTCGATTCTGCCGTGCTCCTCGAACTCCTCGCCTGCGCAGCTCGGACACCCCTGGCACTCGACGGGGTCAACGAGGCCATCTTCCGGCCCTTCGTCGGCTTGCCGAGTGGAGATGAAGCACGAGGCTGCCCACATGATCTCGGATCGGCTCAGCTCCAGATCTTCGGCGGTGGACAGGTCGGGGTCGGCGAGTCCGGTGTCTCTTCCGTCCTCCGGCATCGAAAGCTCGGAGCGCATCAGGGACTCCAGGCTGACCCAAACCGGTTGCCAGCCTTGGGTGCTGAGCAGTTGCGTCGCCACCGCGTCTCCCGGGCGTTTCCAGAAGATGAGGTCCTCGTCGTCGCCGTTGACGAAGTGCAGAACGTGGTCCGCCGGGTCGAATTCGGCTCCGGACATTTCGCTCAGATGGGTTAGGACGGCCTGTCGGCCTCCGTAGCGTCCGACGTAGCGGCGGGCCTGGGTGACGAAGGAGCCCATTGTCGTGTCGTCCAGGACCGCGTTGGGGCTGACGCCGATGAAGCGTGGTGGATGAAGGGGGCCGAACCGGCGGAGCTGTTGGGTTGCGTTCGCCCAGTGCAATCTCTTGCTATCCGGGTCGTACACCACGCAGTAGACGGGGATGTTCCCGTTCGCCCAGGTGTCGCCGTGGTGGTGGACGGGCACCGCGTAGCCGTTGCCTCGACGCCAGCTGTCCCCACCCTTGACCTGGACTTTAATCGTGTCGCTCGTGACATTCCCGTCGTCGGTGAAGGTGACGTAGAAGTCCTCACCGAAGTCGTTCTGTCCGGATATCTCTTGAACGATGTGATCATGCTTTTCGAGCAGGGCGCGCAGCGCGTTCACAGCAGCCTGCCCAACGCGCCGTCCATTCGGGAGCTTCGGCATGTCGCCCTCTCTAGAGGTTTCTCGTCTACCCGGGCGGATCCGGACAATGTCGTCATCCGTCATCGTGCCCCATGCCTCTGACATCGGGCCTCGTAGGAGGGAAGCGTCGGGTCCCAGCGGAGCGTGGGTGGCACCGCTCGTTAACGATGAAGGCCAAGGCCGCTGATCGGCAACTTGCCTGGTCGGATCGGTACGGCAGCCGATGTGGTGACAGCAGTGGAGCTGTTCAGGCGACGTGACTCCATATCCGCTTCGTCCTGCCGGACGCATCAGCGCGCAGTCGGATCCCGTGGCCGGCCGCAGGGCGGCTTCCCACAAAAGGGCCGGCGTATGGAAGGCGATGGGTGGGAGGCGCGGGGGACGCTCGCGGGGCGGACTGACCAGCAAGGTCCATCTGCTGTCCGGCGACCGCGCCCGCCCGCTGGTTTGGCGGACCTCGCCCTACCGGCGGGGCGACAGCCTCATGCTCATCCTGGTGCTGGAGGACCTGCGGATCCAGCCGCATGGACCGGGCCGGCCGCGCCGCCGTCCGGACCGCGTGCGCGGTGACAAAGCGTATTCCGGCCGTGACAACCGCACCTACCCGCGACAGCGGGGCATCAAGGTCACCATCGAGGGCCAACCGCAAGTGCCGGGGCCGGGTAGGCGGTCGCCCCCCCGCCTTCGATAAGGGCCAGCACCGGGCCGTCGTCCGATCTGGCGCTCGGCGTTACGCTGGCATTGTGGCCAGCCGGCAATCCCTGAACCGTGGGTGACCAAGATGCAGGGGCTGGGGACCATTTGGGGACCACATGTTGTGCATGTTAATGAACAACTGGTGCGTTAGTGAGTGAATCGCCATGGCGGTTTGCCTTATTCGACGTTGCTGTGACCCTCGGATACTTGACTGGGGGTCAAGGGGTCGTGGGTTCAAATCCCGCCGTCCCGACTAGAGGTTCGCCTCGTAGTCGCAGATCAGAGCCCTGCTTCACTGAAGTGAAGCAGGGCTCTTGTTCGTTTTCCGCCCTGTTGTGTCACATTTGGTCACAGATGTTGTGGATCACACCGATTCGGCCAGGAAGGTGAGGGAGCGGCCCAGCCCGCCCTTCCGGCTCCGGCACAGTCAGGCAGGCTGTTCATTGAACGGGGTGACGCCGATGTTCTCGGCGTTCACAAGCACCCAGAAGTCATCTGCGAGGCCCTGGGTGACGTAGTCGTACGGCATGTAGCCGTAGCCGTTGTCGCCCCAGGACGTACCCCAGGAGTTGCGGATGATGAGTGCGCCTGTCGTGGTGCTGCTGTCGACAGGGTTGGCCACAGCACGGTTGTCGTCGTAGCCGACGGCAACGATCGCGTGCCCCCCCGAGAACGGTCTCATGCGACGAGGGGAAGGGGATGTTACCCCCGGTGGCTTGCCGGATGCTCGTGTAGACCGGGAAGCCGAACATAGAGGGCAGCCCAGCCGCGAGGCTGGCCTTGATGTCGGTGAGCAGTTCGTTGAGGTTGATGGCCGGTGGGTCCAGCCGGTAGTACAGCAGGGCCTGGTAATTCGCTCCGAAGGCGTAGCAGAACGCGGGCGGTTCGTCGTCGAAGTGCTCGACATCGTAGGCCCAGAACTTCTCCGGGGGGACGCCGAAGAGCGCAAGCGCACCCATGGTGGAGCGGAGGTACGCACCGGTGTCGCCCTGGAGGTTGAGGAAGTTGCGCGTCACCTTGTAGACGAAGCGGCGGGAGCCGGGGATGTAGGAACCGGAGGACTGAATCTGAAAGTACTCAAGTACTCCAGTGGCGGCATTGGCCGTGCACGAGCCAAGATCCCCCTGATCCACAATGGGAGAACACTTGGGGCGCAGGTCAACGAGCGGAGGTGGCGCAGCGAGTGCTCGGGAAAGCATCCCTGCTGAGCCGAGGAGTTTGTTGACCTGCGGTGCGTCTTTGGTGTAGTCGCGGATGTCAGGGCGGTCGGGTATCCAGCCCATCCCGCCAACTGGTCCATTGAGTGGAGCGTTCATGAGCGGACCTTCTCTTCAAGAGCGGAGCACGGAAGAAATAGGCCCAAATGGGCGAATCCATCCTCTCTTGGTATAAAAGACTTACGAGTGGGCCGCAAACGGGACTAGGCCAAACGGGCGATGTGTGGGGATCTTCCTCAAGGCGCGAGCAGCTCCCCGAGCTTGTCCGAGCCGGCCTGAAGGCTCCTGGGGTCGGGGTGAACGTAGATCCGCTTGATGAAGGACAGGTCCGAGTGGCCCGCCCAGGCTGAGACCACGGTGTCGGGGACGCCGTTGTTGGCCATCCAGGACAGGACCGCATGACGGGCGTCGTAGAGACGGACACGACGTACACCGGCCTTCTCCATGAGCCGGTAGGCCTCCCGCCGCAGCTTGTCGGTCTTACAACGGCTAACAGAATGAGGTTGGTTGTTGCTGGTGGCCGCGTCTGGCGGGCGGGTTGAGCGTTGTCCGGCTTGTGGGGGCATCACTGTGGATCGTGTCGGATGAGCTGTGAGAGCGGATCGAGCCGCTGCTGCCCTGCAAGGAGCGGAGGTTCCGGCATCCGGGCCGTCGGCGGCTGCCGGACCGGCAGGTGCTGTGCGGCAAAAGTGTTCGTTGAGTTGCGGGTACGAGCGCCGAGGGGGCATACATTCATCGAAGAGCAGCTTATGCTTGTAAAATGCTTTAGGAATGGACGGGACGATCGGACAGCTGGACTACTTCATCGACGCGCCGCGGAGCGTATTGAGTGAGATCCAGGGATACCAGCCGTGGATCTCTTCGAATGAGGCACCCTCAAGACGCAGACTGAGAACGTGGGCAACGCGAATTTGAATGCCCCTGATAACGGGGTGCTCAGAAGCCACTTGCGGCTTTGAGCCAATATATTTCATATAGATACGGCACCTTTCTCATAACACACCCCACCACCCGAGATCAACCCCCAACTTTTTCCTTCTTCCGTCTCTTGATTCTCGGAAGCCGAAATACCGTTGTCGCGGTCTCATCGTCCATAGGGCGTCCTCGTCGGGCGACGGAGCGGGGTATCGGCGGCGGGGTCGGCTTCTCCATGACGCCGGGGACGAAATAGCGGTCTAGATGGTATTCCTCGACCGCGGCGAGCTCGGACGGATCCACTGCGAGGTCTGGGAGATCCGGCGTTCGGACCTTGCGGGTGGTGTCGTTAGGCAGGCACATGAAGGCCTCACCGACGCTCAGGCCCTGGATCTCTCGGGCAATGGCGCTCCCACTGTTCGATCAGTGAGCGTGGATCGACCAGACAAGCGTTTCACGCTTCAACGATTTAGACCTCCATCATTCAGCCAGCTGACCTGGGCTGGCGTATGAAGAGCGGGAGTGTAAGAGAGCGCGCGCTGTCGGCGAGCTTCGCCCGCTTTCGAGACCGGGGTTCGCAATCGGTGGCTGTGGGAGAGAATTCGGCGGGGCGACTCACCCAACTCACCCGGCGTGAAGGGGCTTCAGCCGTGGCCGGAATGTGGGAAGCGAAGATCAACCGTCTGTACTTCGCGCTCGACGGGACCTTGAGCGCCGCCGACAGCCTCAAGATCGGCCAGCCGTACGATGTCATCGCCGAGATCGAGGTCGGCGCAGCACTCAACAACGTAAACATCGAGGACAAGCTCGTGGTCACCGTCACCAACCTGACGACTGGCATGGTTGTCAGGACGGAGAAGCCCACCCGTGTCCTGACGCCGACCAACACCATCCGCCGGGAATCACGCTCGGTAGATTTTGCATCACTGGTCGCACTCGACGGAGACGTTCTCACGGCGACCTGCTCCTACCGGGCCGAAGGTGGCGGCAACGTAAGCACCGACACTGGCAGCACCATTCCGACGCCCGCCGTCGCCTGACGGATTCACGGGATTCTCTCGGAAACGGCGGGTCCAAAACGCCCACGCGTGACGTGTCACCGCGGTGTCACACGCTCCGCGTGACAACCCGGACCACACCCCGCTGAGCTGGACGCTTCCCCTGCTCCGTGGACCATGCGGACCATTCGGACTGGGTTTCAGCCTCTGGGGGTCAAGGGGTCGTGGGTTCAAATCCCGCCGTCCCGACCAGCGATTTTCGCAGGTCGGAGGCCGTTTCCTCGTAAGAGGGAACGGCCTTTTCTGATGTTCCGTCGGCTTTCGCCGCTCTGCGTCGGCGGCTGCTCTGCCGGACCATGGCGGTGTGGACGGGAACCCGGTTTTCGGTGGGGCCGGGCCGGTGGGTGTGCTCGAGGTGGCGCCTACGGCGCGGACGGCGGTGGCGTGGTTGCCGCCGCGGGAGCTGTGGCCGGCGATCCAGGACATCCGCTGGGAGCACGATCCTCAGGTGCGGCGGTGGCCGCCGCATGTGAATCTGCTGTTCGGGTTCGTGCCGGAGGAGGAGTTCGCGCGAGCCGTGCCGCTGCTCGCCGCCGGGGCGGCGGAGAGTCCGGTGTTCACGGTGCGGCTGGCCGGCGTGAAGTATTTCCGGCACCGGGGCTACGCGACGGTGTGGCTCGATCCGGCCGCGGCGGGGGCGGCGCCCTGGGACCGGCTCCATCAGGTGCTGGGGTCGTGGTTCCCCCTCTGCCGCGGGCGCGGCGGGCGTTTCACCCCGCATCTCTCCCTCGGTCGCACGGGGGAACCGCGGCGTCTGGCCGCCGAGTGCGCCGCCCGGCTCGGCGCGCTGCCGGCCGTGGTCGAGGAGGTGGTCCTGCTCTCCCGGCGCGGTGAGGGGCCCATGCGGCCCCGGGTCGTGATCGCGCTGGGCACGGGCGAGGTCCGCCGGCTGGCGGAGTACTGAGTCGCACATAGCGTGTATATCGGACGATTTCGATCCGGTTTAACGACCTCAGGAGTGATCATGACCGGCTCTTCTACCCAGGGGATCAAGACCGTGCTGCACCCCGTCTCCGACCTGGCGGCCGCCAAGAAGGTGTATGCCGCCCTGCTCGGCCTGCCGCCGCAGTACGACGACTCCTCCTACGTCGGCTTCGAGGCCGGGGGTCAGCACATCGGGCTGGTGCCGGGCGGCGGACCGCAGGGCATGACCTCGCCGGTGGCCTACTGGCACGTACCGGACATCGAGGCGAAGCTGGCCGAGGTGACCGCCGCGGGGGCCACCGTGAAGGAGCCCGCGCACGACGTCGGCGGCGGTCGCATGGTGGCCACCGTCACCGACCCCGACGGCAACGTCCTCGGGTTGCTCCAGGACCGGTGAGTCGCCGCCGCTTCCGCTTCCGCGTGCGTACAACTGACCGCCTCGTACGGCTCGGTGGGCACACGCGTACCCTCGGAGCCGTTCAGATCGAGCCAGGCGACCACGGCGGAAACCGCGAAGGCGGCCCCGCCTGACGGATGGAGACACGATGAGCACGGCGAAGAGGACGGGCGCACAGCCGTCCGCGCAGCACGATGCCGACAGCCACGATCTGATTCGGGTGTACGGCGCGCGCGTGAACAACCTCAAGGACGTCAGCGTCGAGATCCCCAAGCGCCGGCTGACGGTGTTCACCGGCGTCTCCGGCTCGGGCAAGAGCTCGCTGGTGTTCGACACGATCGCCGCGGAGTCGCAGCGGCTGATCAACGAGACGTACAGCGCCTTCGTACAGGGCTTCATGCCGACGCTGGCGCGGCCCGAGGTCGACGTCCTCGAGGGGCTGACGACCGCGATCATCGTCGACCAGCAGCGGATGGGCGCCGACCCCCGCTCCACCGTCGGCACCGCCACCGACGCCAACGCGATGCTGCGCATCCTCTTCAGCCGGCTCGGGAAGCCGCACATCGGCCCGCCCAGCGCGTACTCCTTCAACACCGCCTCGGTCCGGGCGAGCGGGGCGATCACGGTCGAGCGCGGCGCCAAGAAGGCGGTGAAGGCGACCTACTCCCGCACCGGCGGCATGTGTACGCGCTGCGAAGGCCGCGGCACGGTCTCCGACATCGACCTCACCCAGCTCTACGACGACTCCAAGTCGCTCAGCGAGGGCGCGCTCACGATCCCCGGCTACAGCATGGACGGCTGGTACGGCCGCATCTTCACCGGCTGCGGCTTCTTCGACCCGGACAAGCCGATCCGGAAGTACACGAAGAAGGAGCTGCACGACCTCCTCCACAAGGAGCCGACCAAGATCAAGGTCGAGGGCGTCAACCTGACGTACGAGGGGTTGATCCCGAAGATCCAGAAGTCGATGCTGGCCAAGGACATCGACGCGCTGCAGCCGCACGTCCGCGCGTTCGTGGAGCGGGCGATGACGTTCACCACCTGCCCCGAGTGCGACGGCACCCGGCTCAGCGAGGGGGCCCGTTCGTCGAAGATCAAGAAGATCAGCATCGCCGACGCCTGCGCGATGGAGATCCGCGACCTGGCCGAGTGGGTCCGCGGTCTGAAGGAGCCGACGGTGGCGCCGCTGCTCACCGCCCTGCAGGGGACCCTCGACTCGTTCGTGGAGATCGGTCTCGGCTACCTCTCGCTCGACCGGCCCTCGGGCACGCTGTCGGGCGGTGAGGCGCAGCGCGTCAAGATGATCCGCCACCTCGGCTCCTCGCTCACCGACGTCACGTACGTCTTCGACGAGCCCACCACGGGCCTGCACCCCCATGACATCAGCCGGATGAACGACCTGCTGCTCCGGCTGCGGGACAAGGGCAACACGGTGCTCGTCGTGGAGCACAAGCCGCAGGCGATCGCGATCGCCGACCATGTCGTCGACCTCGGGCCCGGCGCCGGTACGGGAGGCGGCACCGTCTGCTTCGAGGGCACCGTGGAGGGGCTGCGGGCCGGCGACACCGTCACCGGCCGCCATCTCGGCGACCGGACCGCCCTCAAGGAGACGGTGCGCGAGCCCACCGGGACGCTGCGGATCCGCGGCGCGTCGACGCACAACCTGCAGGGCGTCGACGTCGACATCCCGCTCGGGGTGCTGGTCGTCGTCACCGGCGTCGCCGGCTCCGGCAAGAGCTCGCTCGTGCACGGGTCGATGCCCTCCGAAGAGGGGGTGGTGTCGGTCGACCAGGGCGCGATCCGCGGCTCCAGGCGCAGCAACCCGGCGACGTACACCGGGCTGCTCGACCCGATCCGCAAGGCCTTCGCGAAGGCCAACGGCGTGAAGCCGGCCCTGTTCAGCGCCAACTCCGAGGGCGCCTGCCCCACGTGCAACGGTGCGGGCGTCATCTTCACCGACCTGGCGATGATGGCCGGTGTCGCCGTCACCTGCGAGGACTGCGAGGGCAAGCGGTTCCAGGCGTCGGTCCTCGAATACCTCCTCGGCGGTCGTGACATCAGCGAGGTGCTGGCGATGTCGGTGACCGAAGCCGAGGAGTTCTTCGCCGACGGCGAGGCGCGCATCCCGGCCGCGCACAAGATCCTCACCCGGCTCGCCGACGTCGGTCTCGGCTACCTCAGCCTCGGCCAGCCGCTCACCACGCTCTCCGGCGGCGAGCGGCAGCGCCTGAAGCTCGCGACCCACATGGCCGGGAAGGGCGGCGTCTACGTCCTCGACGAGCCGACCACCGGCCTGCACCTCGCCGACGTCGAGCAGCTGTTGGGCCTGCTCGACCAGCTCGTCGACTCCGGCAAGTCGGTCATCGTCGTCGAGCACCACCCGGCGGTCATGGCGCACGCCGACTGGATCATCGACCTGGGCCCCGGCGCCGGCCACGACGGCGGCAGGATCGTCTTCGAGGGCGCACCCGCCGACCTCGTCGCCGCCCGTTCCACCCTCACCGGCGAGCACCTCGCGGACTACGTCGGCAGCTGACCGGGGCCCCGGACACCGGGCCCACCCGACGCGGTGAGCATGATCTCCCTGACCCGGTCGAGGTACTTCGGCACGCCCGCCGCGGCCTGTGGGGTGTCGGGCATGCTCACCACCAGGTCGGCCCGGTCGGGGAACCAGTTGAACCACATCGACACGCCGCTGGCGTTGTCGGGGCCGGTCAGGAGCCTGGTGTCCGCACGGAGGTAGTCGGCGGATCCCGGCGCGGTCCGGCCGTCCAGGTAGGACGCCATCGGAGGGATGGCGGGGACGTCGCCTTCCGTGAGGAGGAGTTCCAGCGCCCGGTGCACCGGCACGTCGTATCCCGCGCGGGCCTTCTGGAAGCCCTGTTGGGCGGCGGCGATCGCGCCGGCGAGCGTGGGGGAGGAGGGCAACCGGAACAGCAAGGGCACGAGGTTGACCAGCCAGCCGTGCGTGTGGAGCAGCCGGGGGTAGGCCCTGGTCGACACGGCGGTGAGCACGCGGTAGACGTCGTTGCCGGTGAACTCCCACTGGGCGAGCGCCAGCGCGGCGAAGGCGCCCGCGCCGAACCCGCCGCCGTGCCGGCCGCAATAGGCGCGGAACGCGCGTGCCTGGGCGCCGGTGAGCACCGGGTAGTGGAGCCGCGTGCCGGGCAGCAGTTCGCCGGCGTCGTTGCCCAGCTCGACGGGGAAGTGGGGGAAGCCGCCGTCCCCCACGGCCAGGAACTCCGACCAGGCGGCGAGCTCCGGCGCGTCCGCCGTCAGCGCCGCGGAGCGTTCCCGCTCGCGGCGGTTGCAGTCCAGGTAGCCGTGTGCCGGTGCCAGGTCGACCGGGGCGCCGCCGAGGGCCGCGTCGTACCGGGTGCGGAGCTCGTCGAACAGCAGCGCGAGGGAGTGCCCGTCGGTGTAGGCGTGGTCGATCGCGAAGTACACCGTGGACGTCGTGTCCCGGCGGACCACTCCGGCCAGCAGACCCGGCCAACTCGTCGTCGCGGTCCGCTCGTCGAGCCGTCGGTGCAGGTAGGCGCGCAGGTCGTCCGTGCTCGTGAAGTCGCCCACGTGCGACGGGCGTACCGTGACGGAGCCGGGTGGCAGGCGGAACCCGGTCAGGTCGTCGTCCTCCGGCTCGTACCAGGTGTGGAACGCCTCGTGCCGGCGCACGAGCCCTTGCCACGCGGCGGCGAGCGCGTCGGTATCGGCCCGGCCCGGCAGGTCGAACACCATGGCCACCCAGGGCGACTGCCGCCGCCCGGCGGCGCGGTGGGCGGCCGCCGACTGCATGTGCGACCGCTGGAAGTACGACGCGGGCACGTCGTGCGGTACGGGCGCCCGGTCGGTGGCCGGCTCGAACTCGATCACCTCGCCCGGATCGGGCCGCCAGTCGAGGATCTGGGTCATACGCACGGTGGGGTCTCCTCCTCCATGGGGGGTGGCCGGCTAGGCGGGCATCGGCAGGGCTTCGGCCGCCCGGTGGCCGCCGGCGACGCGGGCGGCGGTGTGCGCGGCGGCCAGCACGAAGCGCCCGACGCTCTCGCGCGCCACGGCCGTATCGGGGAAGCGGGTCGACAGGTGCACGCCGTGCTCGCCCCTGGTCAGCCACACGTACACCTCGGCCTGGCCGTGGATCCGGCTGCGCAGCATCATGTCCTCCGGCTGGGGCGGGGTGCCCGCCGCCCGGCGTACGTCGAGGTAGGACACGACGAACCGGGGGCGGATCTCCCTGCGCAGCATCCGGCTGATGTGTGGCAGCGAACTGCCCGGCCCCGGTCTGTGCCGGCGCAGTTCGGCGGAGGCGAGGGCGACGGTGTCCTCGAAGGCCGACCCGGGAGCCGTCGGGATCCGGACCGGGTGCAGGCCGACGAACCAGCCCGGCGACGCCTGCCACCGGTCGGGCCGGGTGTTGGCCAGGCTTACCACGGACAGGTGCCGTTCACCGGCGACCTCCTCCGCGGCGAGCGCGAGGCAGGCGAGCAGCCCCGCGGCGGTGGTGCCTCCGCCCGCGCGTGACGCGGCGGCGAACCGGGTGGTCGCCGGCCCGTCGAGGAGCCGGCGGTAGGCGCTGCCCTGCGTGAGCGGCGCCTCCGACGCGCCGAGCGGCAGGGGGAAGGCGGGCGTCCTGCCACGGTCGTCGCCGAGCAGGGCCCGCCAGCGGTCCACGTGCTCGGGCCCCATCGGCAGCCGGTCGACCAGGCGCCGTTCCGCGGCCCCGAAGTCCAGGAAGGTCGGCCTGGGTACGCCCTCGGCGCGGCCGGCCAGGGCGCCGCGGATCTGCCCCGGGATCATGGCGAGGGTATAGCCGTCCACGATGCCGTGATCCGCCCCCACGAACACCGTCACCCCGTCCGCGCCCTCGACCGTGGCGAAGACCACCTGCGGCCAGCCCAACGGTCCGGCGCCGCAGTCGAAGAAGGCCTCGATCTGCCGCCGCGCCGAGGTGCCGTCGGCGAAGACGCCGATCTCCTCCCGCCGCAGCGTGACCGCGCTCGCGGGGAGCGTGCGGCGCACACAGCCCTCGCGGGTCGGCACCAGCCTGCTCCGCAGGTGCTCGTGCCGGCGCAGCCAGGACGAGAAGGCGGCACCCATCCGGTCCCGGCCGACCCGGCCCACGCCGAACGACACCCCGACCCACGCCGGATCCACATGCCGCAGGCCCCGCGCGGCCGCGGCACGCACATGGTGCTCGTGGACGAGCGCGGGCGCCCGCGGGTCGTCCGCCCAGGAAGAGGCCGGGGCGGACGGTGTCCAGAACACCAGCCGGCCGGCGGGAATCGTGCAGTCACCCAATTCTATGAATTCCAATTTATTGCCGACCCAACACAGTGCGGCGCCGGCCGCGAACCATCATCACGATGCTCTCCTTATGACGCCTCGATGCAGCTTGCCGAAGCTATCGGGCCGCGATGAAACAAAGATGAAACGGAGACGTGTTCGCTGGTCAGGCGGACCGGGGCGGCATCATGGAAAACCAATCCTCTTGTTGCCCCTTGAACGCGCTGGTAGCGTCCGCTCCCGTCATCGATTCCGCACTGCGCAGATTCATCGACCGTATTCGATGGAGGGCCAATTCATGAACGCGCGAGCAGACACCAAATCCCCCCGGGCCGTGGGCGGCTCACCACCGTCCACGGACTATGTCGCGCTGCGTCTCGACCGGGAATACGCCGAGTTGAACCGTACGCTGCTCGACCTGGTCCCGGTCGGCTCCGGGCCGGCCGTCCTCGACCTGGGGTGCGGCGACGGTGCCGTCAGCGAGCAACTGCTGCGGCGCGACCCGGCCATGTCCCTGGTCGGAGCCGACCCCGACGCCGCCCTGCTCGACGCGGCCCGGGCCCGGCTGGGCGACCGGGCCCGCTTCGTCGAGGGCGACGCGGCCTCCGTCTCCCGGCTGTTCCCACCGGGCGTCTTCGACACCGTCGTGCTGGCCAACTGTATTCATCTCGTCCCGGACCTCGGCGAGGCCCTCGACGCGATCGGTCAGGTCCTCACCGGCGGTGGGCGCCTGGTGTTCAACTCGGCCTTCTACTCGGGTGCGGAGAGCTCGGCCGACCTGCCGCTGTACGCCGAGCTGGTCGGCACGGCCCGCCGCGTCGCCCGGACGCGCGGGCTCCCCCTGGCCCGGTCGGTCGCCGGCCGGCCCTCGGGGCTGCGCAGGAGCGCCGGGGACTACCGGGCCGCCCTCGACGCGGCCGGTTTCACCGACGTGGTCGCCACCGAGCGGGCGTTCACCCTCGGCCCGCGCTTTCTCACCGCATTGTGCTCGACCCCGATGTTCGCCACCGCCGCGTTGCCCGGAATCGACCGGTACACCGCGGGCGAACTGCTCACCGAGACGCTGGAACAGCTATACGGGCGCGCCCCGTTCACGATCACGCGACGCTGCGTGTACTTCTCCGCCGTACGGCCGTAAAAACCCCACGAAAGGAATTCATCATGACCGAGGTGTTCCACGTCGTCACCCAGGCCATCATCGGAATCCGGCCGGACCTGGGCGAATCTCCGAAGGCAATAACCCGCGACGCGGCCCTGTTCTACGCGGCCGACCCCGGCCAGCCGGTGCTGGGCCTCGATTCCATGGAGGCGCTGGAGCTGATATCCACGCTGGAGAAGGAATTCAAGGTCGAGCTGGCGGACACCGACATCAGGATCTCCGACCTCCGCACGGTCGGGGACGTGGTCGACGCGATGGCGGGGGCATTGTGATGTTCGAGGCGCCGCGCAACCGTGTGCTGGTGACCGGCATCGGCGTCGAGTCGTGTGCCGGTCCCACACCGGGCGAGTTGTGGGACGCCCTGTCCGCGGGGCGTCCCGCGATCTCGGCACTGGAGCTCGAACAACCGCTGCCGTGCCAGGTCGGCGGTGTGGTCAAGGGATTCGACCCCCGCGAGCACATGTCCGCCCAGCAGATCCGCCGCACCTCACGCTTCCAGCAACTGCTGTTCGCCGCGGCGATGAAGGCACGGGCGGACGCGGGGCTGAGCACGCCACCGGGGGCGCTGTACGTCGGCACCGGCGGCGGCGGGCTCGACGAAGCCGCACGTCTCGTGACCACCCTGCGCCAAAGCGGCTGGTCGCAGATGAACCGGCTCGGCCTGCTCCGGCTGCTGCCCAACCAGGCCGCAGGCCTCGTCGCCCAGGAACTGGACATCACCGGCCCGGTGCTCACCATCTCCACCGCCTGCGCCTCCTCGACGGACGCCATCGGAGCCGGAATGCGCGCGGTGCGCGACGGCACCGCCGACGTGGTCCTCGTCGGCGGCGTGGAGAGCTGGCTGGACCTGCCGTGCCTGGCGTCGTTCTGCCTGCTGGACGCACTCTCCCAGCGACCCGCCGAGCAGGCGGCGGTCGCCTCCCGGCCGTTCGACCGCGATCGCGACGGCATGGTGCCGGCCGAAGGCGCCGCCGTGCTCGTGCTGGAGTCCGAACGATCCGCGCTGCGCCGTGGCGCGACCGTGCACGGCGAGGTGCTCGGCGCCGCGTCCACCTGCGACGCCCACCACGCCCTGGCTCCCCGGCCGGACGGCGCGGTGGCGGCCAGGACGATCGAGCTGGCCTGCGCCGACGCCGGCCTCGACACCGCCGCCGTGGACCTGGTCAGCGCACACGGAACGTCGACACCGCTCAACGACCGGGCGGAGACAGCGGCCATCAAGCGCGCCTTCGGCTCCCACGCCCGACACGTGGCGATCACGGCGCCCAAATCGGTCATCGGCCACGCCTGCGGCGCGTGCGGGGTGCTGGAGAGCGTCGGCGTGCTGCTCGCCATCCGCGAGAAGTACGTGCCGCCCACCGCGAATCTGGACCACCCGGACCCGGACTGCGACCTGGACTACACCCCGGTCGTGGGCCGGTCCACCCCGATCAACGTCGCCGTCAAGCAGAACTTCGGATTCGGGGGTCAGAACTCGGCGGTCGTGTTCGGTGCCGCGTGATCACGTACGCCTCTCCGGCCGCCGGGGGGCGTGGCGCGCGCGGTAGGTGCGGGCGAGGTGGTCCTGGAGGCGGGCGTGGCGGAACTGGTAGACCGCGCCCGCCTGGCGCAGGACGCCCCGCTCGTACGCGTCCTCGAGGAAGCCGACGACGGACCAGGGCAGCCGGCCGGTCAGCGGCAGCCAGATCCGGGAGAAGACCACCCACTGGCCCCAGGCCGTCAGGCTGAGGGAGTAGCCGAGTACGCCGCAGAGCCCGCTGATGAGGCCGAGCTTGAGCGAGGAGGCGGTGTTCCAGGCGATCGGGCCCAGGAGGGCCGGCAGGACGCGGACCACCACCCCGGCCCCGACCCCGACCAGGAGCCCGAAGGTGGGAGCCCACACGAGCAGTTGGGCAGTGACCGTCCGGCAGTTGGTGCGCAGCAGGCTGGCCGGACTGATGGCGGACCGGATGTCGAGGGGCGTTTGCAGGAGGCCCAGCAGGCCGAAGGTGGGACCGGCCGCCAGGCTGAACGGGAGTCCGTAGATCATGCCGTCGTAGAGGCCGGCGCGCAGGGTCATCGCAGGCCCGACGCCGAAGACGATGCCGTCGTGGATGCCGCGGATGAAGCCGTAGCCGAAGCCGAAGACGAGCCCGGCCAGCAATCCGATCACCAGTTGGGAGGCGGCCCTCCGCGCGGCCTTTCCGTCCCTGCCGGACATCTTCATGCGCACGCCCGACGGCGCCACCGCCGTGTCCCTGGCCGCGACCATGAACCAGTGCAGGATCCCGAACATGAACCCGCCGATGGTTCCCACGACCAGCCCGTCCGGGAGCTGGAACTCCAGGGTGTCGAAGAGGGTGCCGACGAGGCAGTCGACGAGCCCGATGACCAGGCAGATCACCAGCGCGGTCACCAGCGTGCGCGTGGAGCGGCGCAGCCCTGAACCAAGCCGCCACCACTCCAGGTTGGGGGTGTCGAGCCGGTCCAGGTGGTGGGCGAGGTAGCCGAGCCAGTACCGGGCGCGTTCCGGTTCGACGTCGCGGCGCGCACCGCCGCCCGGGCGGTGTTCCGGCCGGGGGCGGTAGACGGCGGCGACGAAATTGTCGAGGAGGTGCTCCTCCAGCTCCGCCGGGCTGCCGAACCGGCCGGTGTCCAGGAGCGAGACCGGGTCGTGGCCGGGGGTGTCGCTGTAGACGGCGCGGGCGAGAGTCACCATCAGCGGGGTGGTGAGCACCGCGGCGAGGTCGGCGCCGGCCCGGCTGTGCGGTCTCTCGCGCAGTTCGCTCAGCACGGGGTCCCAGGCGGTTCTCGCGGGGTCCCCGCCGCGGGCCTTGCGGGTGGTGCGCGGCAGGTAGTCGGCCAGGTCGCCGAGGGTGAGATCGGTCAGGATCACCGCCGCGGCGGACGTGAGCACATCGGTCTCCGCCACCGCGGCGGCGTACTCGGACGGCCGGCTCGTCAGCACGAGGGGCAGGGTGGTGGCGTTCAGCGCTTCCAGCGCCGGCCGGCGCAGACCGCCGGCGATCTCGTCGAAGCCGTCCAGCACGGGCAGCACCCGGCCGCTCTCGACCAGTGCGGCGGCCAGGCTCGCCCCGGCGGGCCCCGGGGCGGCGAGACCGGGGTGATCGCGCGTCAGCTGCCGCGTCAGCCAGTCCCGGAACGTGAGGGCGGTGGGATCCCACGAGCCGATGCTGAAGATCACCGGTACGGCGTCGGTACGGGCCCTCGACTTCAGGTGGTCCAGGACGAACCGCACGGCGAGGACCGTCTTGCCGGAGCCGGGCCGGCCCAGCACCACCAGCCGCCCGGACGGTATCCGCCGGTAGACGCCCACGATCTCGTCCAGCCGCCCGCTCAGGTCCAGCGGACCGTCCCCGACCCCGGCGGGCAGACAGCGGATGTTGGCCCAGTGGTCGGTCAGCTCCTCGGGAGCCGGCTGCCAGCGCACCGGCAGCGGGTAGGGATCGTGGACCTGCCGGTGCTCCTCCTCGCGCTGCCAGCGGGCGGCCACCGCCTGCGCGAGCTGCTCGCCGACGTCGGCCAGGGCCTCCTGGAACGCCGAACCCGGCTGCCCGGTGACGGGCCGGACGTGGGCGGTCGACTCGTCCGGCGGGTTCCCGCGCCCGGTGGGGAGGTCCGGCCGGTTCCCGGGGCCGGGGGAGCCGTCCGGCTGCCGGTGCCCGGTCGCCTCGTCCGGCTGATTTCCGTTCCCGGTCCGGCTGATGGCGGCGGCCAACAGCTCCTCGCGGTCCTCCGGCGCCAGCCCGAGCGCGTCGGCCAGCAGCCGCACCGTGGTCACCCGGGGGTCGGCGCGCTCGCCGGTCTCCAGCCCGCGGATGGTGCGCACGCCCACTCCGGCGCGCTCCGCCAGGGTCTCCTGAGTCATTCCCGCGTCGCGCCGCAGCCGCCGTAACAGCGCGCTGAACTCACTGGCCACAGGTCACGGCCTTCCCCCTCGATATGTAGTTTCCCCAGGTGAGGGACTCTAGCGCGGCCACCGGCCGCATACGGCCGGTCCCTTGGCCTGTCCGATTCCCGGCCCCGGGGCCAGCGTCGACGGCGTCGCCGCAGGAAGCGGCACAGAGCCTCGGGGAGCCACGATGCCGATCACCGCAACCACCGGCCAGCCCACCGTCACCACGCTCAGGCACCAGGAGCGCGAGGTGCTCTACGCGGTCGGCTGCGGCCTGAGGAACGACGAGATCGCCGCCGCCCTCGCCATCCCCGAGGACGCCGTGGCCGGATACCTCGCACGGATCCTCGCCGAACTCGGGCTGCGCGACCGGGCCGCCGCCATCGTCCACGCCTTCGACTGCGGTCTGGTCGCCCCCGGCCGCGGCCCCCGCAGGCGGGCGGCGAGCCCGCTGCCACCGACCGCCACCCGTCGTGTGGCCGGACCGCGGCTGCGGATATCGCTGCTCGGACCGCTGCGGGCCTGGCGCGACGGACAGCCCCTGGACCTCGGGCATCTGCGCCAGCAAGCCGTACTGGCGGCGCTGGCACTGTGCCAGGGCCGGACGGTCAGTCAGCAGGAACTGCTCGACGGGGTGTGGGGGGAGGAGCCGCCCAGTACGAAGGTGGTGCCGGTGTACATCTACCGGCTGCGCAAGATCCTGCACGTGGTGGGCGGCCCGGACTCGGTGATCGGGCGCGACCGGTGCGGCTACCGGCTGCTCCCCGGGGCGGTTGCCGTGGACGTGGCGCGCGTGGAGGAACTGGTCTCCGCGGCCGGTAGGGCCGGGCGGGCGGGCGAGCTGACCGAGGCGGTGCGCGCCTGCTCCCAGGCGCTGGACCTGTTCCGCGGCGAGCCCCTGGCCGGCCTGCCCGGCCCGTTGGCCGAGCTGGAGCGGCTGCGGCTGACCGAGCGCAGGATCGTCCTGGTGCAGCGGAAGCTCGACTGGCAGCTGCAGTTGGGCCAGCACTCCGAAGCGATCGCCGAGTTGTCGGCCCTGGCCGGGGCGCAGCCCCTGAACGAACCGGTGGCCGCGATGCTCATGCGCGCCCTGTACCTCGGCGGCCGGCAGGTCGACGCCCTGACCGTGTTCGACCGTACCCGCCGCCGTCTGGCCGAGGAGCTGGGGGTCTATCCGGGCCCGATGCTGCGGCGGACGCACCAGATGATCCTGCGCGGGGACGAAGCCCGCCTCGGCCTCACCGGAACCGCACAGTGACGGGACCGACGCGGCGTACGCGCGGCGAGGAGCTGCTGCTGGCGAGGATCTCGGCAGCGGCCGGCCGCGAGCGCCTGGGCAAGCGGCGTGCCACCTACGCGGGGTACGCGCACACGGCACCTGCGAAGGACCCACGGGCCCGGGGGATGCGGAGTCTGCTGGGCTTCGTCCGGTACGGCAGGTCGTCCGGGGCGAACGAGCGCGACGAGGCGCGACTCGACCTGTACGTGCACGGATTGACGGTGGCCGTGAAGGGGCGGATCCATGTCGTCCGCTACGACGCCACCTCCGTGTTCCGGACGGGTTCGCCCGACCCGCATGACGCGGCCGGCGCCGGCACCGCCTGCACGCTCACCGACGTCGACGGGGAGCGGGTCGTGTTGCGCGCCTGGCCGGAGCGCGGCGACGCGGCGGAATGGCGCTCCGCGATACAGCGGGGCGTCATCAGCGCCCAACTGCCCCGTGCGCTGTTCGCGCTTGACGAGGGCGAACGTTTGACCTTCGGCGATATCTGGCTGACCAGGGAGGCGATCGGGTACGGAGAGGTCTGTGCGCCGTGGCCGCAGGTCCGTGGCATCCGGGTCCGGAAGGGGGTCGTCGAGCTCGACGTCGACGGGACGTGGCACCGGTTGGGCCCCACGGCCTCCGGGATCCCCAACCTCTTCATCCTGCGCGCGCTCGTCGAGCTGTTTCATCGCGATGTCAACGGCCGTGCCTAACGTCGTAGCGGTTCACGGCAGTTGTGTGCCGTATCGCCTCATGGAGGAGCAGAGAATGACCCTGGTCAGCAGATGGAAGAAGGCCCTCGCCGTAGCCGGTGCGACGGCGGCGGTCGTGGCCGCCACCGCGATCACGCCCACCGCGGCCCACGCCGATCCGGTACGTCATTACTACCTGGAGATCGGCGGCACGGGCTCGGCGGCGCCCGCCCCCGACTGCACCAGCACCTTCGCCATCGCCAACAAGTACCTCAACGGCGGCATTCCGGTGCCGGTGTGCTACCCGGCGAGCGCCGGACCCTGGCTCAACGGTCGCAACGTCCCGGATGTGACCGCGCCGAGCTTCGACGCCAGCGTGCGCGAGGGATACAAGAACCTGCTGGCCGCCGCCGAGGACACCCACCGTCGCGACCCGAACGCCCGTCTCACGATCGTCGGGTACTCCCAGGGCGCGCACGTGGCCGACCAGGTGCTGCAGACGATCGCCAAGGGCGGCACCGGCATTCCCCGCTCGCAGGTGAACGGCATGCTCTACGCCGACCCGCTGCAGCCCGGCACCGGCATCTGGGCCAAGATCCCCAAGGGCTGGAGCGCCTTCGGATTCACCTCTCCGGGCGCCGGCCCGGCGAAGTTCGAGGGCATCCCGGTGCAGCGCTTCTGCCTGCGCACCGACGGGGTGTGCGACGCGACCTCGGTGGCGTCCGTCGGCGGCTTCCTGCAGCAGCACCCCAAGTACTGGCAGGAAGGCAACATCATGGCGAAGACCATCGGCCATGACGGCGGCGACGGAATCGTCTGGGTCGACTGACCGACCCCTTTGACCGCCCGGGGAGCGCCCGGGTCCGGTGGACCTCCACCGGACCCGGGCGCATCCAGAAGCGCGCATACGGCTACAGGTGCCGGAGGTGGTCGCGCAGGGTCCGGGCGACCTGGGCCATGAGGGCTTCGGCGCCGGGCTGGGAACTGGCCGGGACGAGCGACTCGGTGAGGACGGCGATGGCGAACGCCTGGCCGTCGGAGTGCTCGACGACGCCGATCTCGTGGCGCAGGTTCAGCAGCGTGCCGGTCTTGGAGGACCAGGTGGTGGCGTCGGAGCTGAAGTCCGGGGCGAGGCGGTGCAGGAGCAGGTTGTGGGCCATGAGGTCGCGCACCCGCTCCGCCACCTCGGGGTGGATCGTCGACGGGGTCCACAGGGCCTGGAGCAGCGCGACCCAGGCGCGTGCGCTGCCGGTGTTGGCGCGGGTGGTGTCGAGTTGGGGCACCCGGTGTCCACGGCCGCCGGTGCCGGCGTCGATGGCGAGGGCGTGGGCGAGATGGGCCTGGGCGGCGCCGAAGCGTTCCTCGGGGGTGTCGGAGAGCTCGCCGGTGACGTGCCGGACGGTGATGCCGCGCAGGCCGTGCTCGTGGAGGATGTCGGTGACCCGGGCGGGCGGGGTGAGGGCGAACAGCGCGTCGGCGGCTGTTCCGTCGCTCACGCAGGTGCTCAGGTAGAGCAGGTCGTCGATCGCGATCCGGACGGGGTGGCGGAAACGGCTCAGCCCGGTGGGGCCGGGCGTGGTGATCCGCCCCGGCTGCACGTCGAGCAGCGTGGCTCCGTCGAGCTCGCCCCGTCGTATGCGCTCCACCGTCGCCAGCGCGAGCGGGACCTTGACCAGGGATGCGGAAGGCAGCGGGGTGTCGGGGTCGATCCCCAGCTCCTCTCCCGTGTGGAGGTCCCGTACGAGCAGGCAGCCGTGCAGGCCGCCGTCGAGCAGCTGCCGGCGCAGGTCGTGGAGCAGCGCCTCGGTGTTCATGCAGTGGTCCCTCTCGCGGTGTCCGCCCGGGTGTCCGCGCCGAGGCAGCAGGCGATGGCGTCGCCCAGGCGCGCTTCGATGTGCTGGGGATTGCCGTCCGCGGCGGCGGCGAGGGCGTACCCCCGGCCGAGCGCGATCTCGCCGATGGGGCACCAGTGCAGGGCGAGTTCCGCGGCCTGCGCGGGGGAGCACAGGAGCAGGTCGCGTGTGCACAGGACCTCCGCCGCGGCGGTCGTCAGGTCGGACGCCGCGACGAGCTGCGCGGGGCGCAGGCCGAGCGCGTCGCGCAGTCGCGTCAGCGGGTCGCGGATGTGCGGTACGTCGTCCTCCGGCTGGAGCCAGACGCGACGGGCCGGGTCGGGGGACGCCCGTCCGACCCGCAGCGTCTCCAGGTAGACGCGCTTCACGCCAGGATCGTGGGCGCCGGCGAGCCCGAGCGGCACGGTCCACGTCGCCTCGGCCGGCGGCACCGCGAGCAGGGCGGCACGCGCCTGCTGCGCGTGGATGAGCTCCATGCGCTGCGCGGGCGCCGCGACGCGGAGGTCGAGCGTGATGTCGTGCCCCCGTGCCTCGGCGACGAGACGGGCGAGGTCGACGGTGGAGCAGGTGCCGGGCACCGCGAGCCGCCACGGCTTCCGCTTGGCGGCTTCCGCTTCGTGGAGCAGCACGTCGGCCGCCTGGACGAGCTGCCTGGCCACCGGCAGCATGTCCCGGCCGAAGGGGGTGAGGACGGCCCGCCGCGAGGTGCGCTCGAACAGCTGCTCACCGAAGCGTTCCTCCAGGGCGGCGACGCGACGGCTGGCCACCGACTGGGACATCCGGGCGGCGGCCGCTCCGTCGGTGAAACTGCCGTGCTTGCTGACGCTGACGAACGCGCGACATGCCCCCACAAGATCCACGGCCCGAACTCTATGCCACATCAGCATGGAACCGCGCACAAGCGTATTGGACCGCATGGACCTCCGGCGGTGAGGGTGGTCCCAGCAGTCGTGATCGCCCATCGGGACGGTCCGTGCCACCCGTCCCCAACGCGCCCTGTGCCGGGCGCCCCTGGAGGTTTGGACCATGCAGCACAGCCGTGCCCGCCGTGCCGTTCTCGGTGCGCTCGCCGCGCTCGCCATCATCCCGCTCACGGCCTGCGGCCAGGGCGGCTCCCCGGCCCCCTCGTCGTCCGCCGCGACGCCGGGTGCGGCCGAGAAGTCGATAGGCGAGCTCAAGGAGCTCGAGCGCAAGTTCGACGCGCGGCTGGGCGTCTACGCCGTCGACACCGGCACCGGGCGCGAGGTGGCCTACAACGACGGCGCGCGGTTCGCCCACGCCTCCACGTTCAAGGCGCTGGCCGCCGGTGCCGTGCTGAAGAAGTACTCGCTGAGCGGGCTGGACCGCAGGGTCACGTACTCCAAGGACGATCTCGTCGACTACTCCCCGGTGACCGAGAAGCACGTCGAGACCGGCATGACCCTGCGCGAGCTGTGCGACGCCGCTGTCCGCTACAGCGACAACACCGCGGGCAACCTTCTCTTCGACGCACTCGGTGGTCCCAAGGGCCTGGACGCCGTCCTCGAAGGGATGGGCGACGACGTCACCCGGATGGAGCGCCGCGAGCCCGAGCTGAACCTGTGGGCCCCGGGCGAGACGCGGGACACGAGCACCCCGCGGGCGCTGGCCAAGGACCTGCGCGCGTTCGTCCTCGGAGACGCCCTGGGCAAGGGCGAACGCGCACAGCTCGAGCAGTGGCTGCGGAACAACACCACGGGAGGCGAGCTCATCAGGGCCGGAGTGCCCAAGGGCTGGGCGGTCGGCGACAAGACCGGAGCCGGCCAGGGCTACGGGACCCGCAACGACATCGCGGTGGTGTGGCGCCCCGGCGCGGCCCCCCTCGTCTTGGCGATCATGTCGAACCGCACCAAGAAGGACGACAAGTACGACAACAAACTGATCGCGGAAGCGACGTCCGTGATCACCGGCGCACTGTCGTAGCGGGAATGGATAGAGCCCCCGCCGTCGAACGGCGGGGGCTCTACCTCCGGGTGCGCCGCCAGGGACTCGAACCCCGGACCCGCTGATTAAGAGTCAGCTGCTCTAACCAACTGAGCTAGCGGCGCGCGACATGAATATTACCTGAGGAAATGCGGGTCGCCGACCACGGCGACAATGGCCTGGTGAACAGCATCACCCCTGATCCGGCACCGCATCCGGTACCCGACGTCGCGGCCTATCTGACCGGGCGGTGGACCGTCGACCGCACGCTGGTCGACCTGGCCACCGGGGACCGGGGGACGTTCCGCGGCACGGCCGAGTTCCGGGCGGCCGGGGACGGGGCCGGGCTCGTGCACGTCGAGCGGGGCGAGCTGACCTGGAACGGTGCCGTCAACCAGGCCGGCCGGACGCTCGGGCTGCGTCCGAAGCCGGACGGCACCGCCGACGTCACCTTCGCCGACGGCCGGCCGTTCCACGATCTGGACCTTCGCACGGGCCGCTGGACGGCCCGCCACCCCTGTGCCCGTGATCTCTACGACGGGACGTTCACCGCCCTCTCCCCGGACGAATGGCACCTGCGCTGGCACGCCGCCGGCCCCGCCAAGGACCAGCTGCAGTACTCGGTGTACCGGCGGCAGGCGGGGGGTGCCGTGCGCCGGGCCACCGGCCGTGGCACGAATGCCGCCCCTGCGTAGGATGCGGCCACATGCACATCGTCGCCATCCTCGCCCTCGATGACGTGTCGGGCTTCGATCTGGCCATTCCGTGCCAGGTGTTCGCGCTCGCACGCAAGCCTGACGGCACGCCCGCCTACGAGGTCAGGGTGTGCGCCCAACGGACGGTCACGGCGACCGCGGGGGAGCAGTCCCCCTTCCGTATCTCCGCGCCGTACGGTCTGGCCGGCGTCCGTGACGCCGACACCGTGATCGTCCCCGGCGTCGATCCGCACCGGCCGCCGTCCCCGCGCACCGTGCGGCTCCTGCGCGACGCGGCCGCCGCGGGCGCGCGTGTGGCGTCGATCTGTACGGGGGCGTTCGTGCTCGCGGCGGCCGGGCTGCTCGACGGGCACCGGGCGACCACCCACTGGATGTTCGCCGAGCATTTGGCGAAGTCCTTCCCCGAAGTGGAAGTGGACCCGTCCGTCCTGTTCGTCGACAACGGGCACGTCCTGACCTCCGCCGGCGTCGCCGCGGGGCTCGATCTGTGCCTGCACATGGTGCGACGCGACCACGGCGCCGCGGCGGCCGCCCACACCGCGCGGATGACCGTCATGGCTCCGCAGCGCGCCGGCGGGCAGGCCCAGTTCATCGAGTACCGCGACCCCGCGGGCGACTGCGCCGACCTCGGCCCCACCCTGCAGTGGATGCAGGACAACCTCGACCGGCCGCTGACCGTCGCCGACGTCGCGGCCCGGGCCGCGATGAGCCCGCGCAGCCTCTCCCGGCACTTCCGTGCCCAGACGGGGACCACTGTGCTGCGGTGGCTGCTCCACCGGCGTCTGCAACGGGCCAGGGAGCTGCTCGAGACCACCGACCTCCCGGTGGAGCGGATCTCCCGGGCCGCGGGTTTCGGGTCGATCGAGGCCCTGCGGCACCACTTCGCACGGCACGTCGGCACCACACCGAAGGCATACCGCGCGACCTTCCGGGCGGAGCCCGGCTCCTGACCGCACCGGGAGGCCCGCTCCCACGCCCCTTCCCGCATCCCCACCGATCGGCGCAATGGCCAGGTATGGGCGATATGTGCGGATAGGGTGCGGCCTGGCACCGACGAGTCGACGACGGGAGGTCGGCACGTGGCGGGACGTCCGGCGACGCGGCTGCGGCGGTTGCTGCGGTCGCTGCTCACCGTCCACCCCGCCCGGACCCTCGTCCTGGCCTTCGCGCTGGTGATCCTGGCCGGGGCGGCCCTCCTGGCGCTGCCGCCCGCCGCCGAGCGCGGGGGCGGCACGGGCTGGGTCACCGCGCTGTTCACCTCGACCTCCGCGGTCTGCGTGACCGGACTGGTCACGGTGGACACCGGCACGTACTGGAGCGGCTTCGGCGAAGGCGTCATCCTCCTGCTGATCCAGGTCGGCGGCTTCGGCATCATGACCATGGCCTCGCTGCTGGCGCTCCTGGTCTCCGGCCGGCTGCGGCTGCGGATGCAGCTGACCGCACAGGCGGAGACGAAGAGCCTGGACATCGGCGCCGTACGGCGCGTGCTGCTCGGCGTCGCCGGCTCCACCCTGGTCGTGGAGGCCGGCGTGGGCGCGATCCTCGCCCTGCGCTTCCACTTCGGGTACGGCGAGGACGCCGACGACGCCACCTACCTCGGGTTCTTCCACGCCGTCTCGGCCTTCAACAACGCCGGCTTCGGACTGCGCGCCGACAACCTCGTCCCGTACGCCCGGGACCCGTGGGTGACGCTGCCGGTCGCGGGCGCCGTCATCCTCGGCGGGCTCGGCTTCCCCGTCCTGCTGGAGCTGGTGCGCCACCGGCGCCGCAGGCGCACCACCGGCAAGCGCAACTGGTCGCTGCACACCAAGCTCACCCTGCTCACCAGCGTGCTGCTGCTGGCCGTCGGCACCGTGCTGACCTGCCTGCTGGAATGGACCAACCCCGGGACGCTGCGCCCCTTCGACTGGGACGAGAAGGTCCTCAACGGCTTCTTCCACTCGGCGGTGAGCCGCACCGCCGGCTTCAACGCCCTCGACATCGGCGCCCTGCGGCCGTCGACGCTCCTGGCGACCTGCATGCTGATGTTCGTCGGCGGCGGCAGCGCGGGCACCGCCGGCGGGATCAAGGTCACGACCTTCGCCGTCCTGGCCGTCGCCATGCTCGCCGAGGTCCGCGGCGAGCCCGCGGCCGAGGTCATGGGGCGGCGCCTGGGGCCGTCCGTGCTCCGCCAGGCCGTCACCGTCGCCCTGCTGGGCGTGGGCCTGGTGGTGGTCGCCACCCTGGCGCTCCTCACCGTCTCCGGCATGCCGCTGGCGGCGGTGCTGTTCGAGATCGTCTCGGCCTTCGGCACCGTGGGCCTGTCGACCGGCATCACCCCGGACCTCCCCACGTCCGGCCAGTTCATCCTCATCGCCCTGATGTTCGTCGGCCGGCTCGGGCCCGTCACCTTGGTGTCGGCCCTGGCGCTGCGCGAACGCCGTCGCCGCTACCAGCTACCCGAGGAGCGACCCGTCATTGGCTGATCACCCCAACCCCCTCCGCCGACGCCTGCGCCGCACCGAACGAGGCGCCCGGCGGGCCCGCCCCACCGGGGACCAGCGGATCGCCGTGATCGGCCTCGGCCGGTTCGGCAGCTCGCTCGCCCACGAACTGATGCGCCGCGGCTGGGACGTGCTGGGCGTGGACACCGACCCCCGGCTGGTCCAGAAGCTCAGCGAGGAGATCACCCACGCCGCGACGGCCGACTGCACCGACCCGATGGCCCTCCAGCAGCTCGGCGTGCACGACTTCACCAGCACCGTCGTCGGCATCGGCACCGACGTCGAGGCCAGCATCCTGGTCACCGCCAACCTCCTGGAGGTGGGCGTGCCCAACATCTGGGCCAAGGCCATCAGCCGGCAGCACGGCCGGATCCTGGAACGGCTCGGCGCCCACCACGTCGTCCTCCCCGAGCACGACATGGGCGAGCGCGTCGCCCACCTGGTGGCCGGCCGGATGCTGGACTTCATCGAATTCGACGACGACTACGCCCTGGCCAAGACCGGCGCCCCGGGCGTCGTCACCGGGCTGCCCCTCGGCGAGAGCCACGTCCGCAGCAAGTACGGGGTGACGGTCGTCGGCATCAAACGGCCCGGCCAGGACTTCACCCACGCCACGGCCGAGACCGTCGTCGAACCCGGCGACATCCTCGTCGTCACCGGCAGGACGACGGCGGTGGAAGGCTTCGCCGAGCTCGGTTAGGCCGCCTGCCCGGGCCGCGCCTCCGCCGTCGGCGGGGGCAGGGCCGAGGGAGCGGCGCCCAGGGGATATCTTGATGTCGAGCAATGTTACAGACGTGAAGCGGAGCACCCGGTGACTGACTCGACCATCATCTACACCCACACCGACGAGGCCCCGGCCTTGGCGACGTACTCGTTCCTGCCCGTGGTCGAGGCCTACGCCTCGACGGCCGGGGTCACGGTGGAGAGCCGGGACATCTCCCTGGCCGGGCGGATCATCGCCAGCTTCCCGGAGCGTCTCGAGGAGGGCCAGCGCATCGACGACGCGCTCGCCGAGCTCGGTGAGCTGGCGAAGACCCCCGGGGCGAACATCATCAAGCTGCCGAACATCTCGGCCTCGATTCCGCAGCTCAAGGCCGCGATCGCCGAGCTGCAGCAGCAGGGCTACGCGCTGCCGGACTACCCGGACGACCCGAAGACCGACGAGGAGCGCGACGTCCGCGCCCGTTACGACAAGGTCAAGGGCAGCGCCGTCAACCCGGTCCTGCGCGAGGGCAACTCCGACCGCCGTGCCCCCGCGTCGGTCAAGAACTACGCCAAGGCGCACCCGCACCGCATGGGCGCCTGGACGTCCGAGTCGAAGACGAACGTCGCCACCATGGGCGTCGACGACTTCCGCTCCACCGAGAAGTCCGCGGTCATCGCCGAGGCCGGCACGCTGCGCATCGAGCTCTCCGGTGACGACGGCTCCACCACCGTCCTGCGCGAGTCGGTGCCGGTCCTCGCGGGCGAGGTCGTCGACGCGTCCGTCATGCGCGTCGCGGCGCTGCGCGAGTTCCTCACGGCGCAGGTCGCCCGCGCCAAGGCCGAGGGCGTGCTGTTCTCCGTGCACCTGAAGGCCACGATGATGAAGGTCTCCGACCCGATCATCTTCGGCCACGTGGTCCGCGCCTTCTTCCCGAAGACGTTCGCGCAGTACGGCGAGCAGCTCGCCGCCGCGGGCCTGACCCCGAACGACGGCCTCGGCGGCATCTTCAAGGGCCTGGAGGCCCTGCCCGAGGGCGCCGCGATCAAGGCCTCCTTCGACGCCGAGCTCGCCGAGGGCCCCGCCCTGGCGATGGTCGACTCCGACAAGGGCATCACCAACCTGCACGTCCCGAGCGACGTCATCGTCGACGCCTCCATGCCGGCGATGATCCGCACCTCCGGTCACATGTGGGGCCCGGACGGCCAGGAGGCCGACACCCTCGCGGTCCTCCCGGACAGCAGCTACTCCGGCGTCTACCAGGTCGTCCTCGACGACTGCCGCGCCAACGGCGCCTTCGACCCGTCGACCATGGGCTCGGTGCCCAACGTCGGTCTGATGGCGCAGAAGGCCGAGGAGTACGGCAGCCACGACAAGACCTTCGAGGTCCCCGCCACGGGCACCGTGCGCGTCGTCGACGGGGCCGGCAATGTCGTCCTCGAGCAGGTCGTGGGCGCCGGCGACATCTTCCGCATGTGCCAGACCAAGGACGCGCCGATCCAGGACTGGGTCAAGCTCGCCGTCACCCGCGCCCGCGCCACCGGCGACCCGGCCGTGTTCTGGCTCGACGAGGGCCGCGCCCACGACGCGCAGCTGATCGAGAAGGTCCGCACCTACCTCGCCGAGCACGACACCGAGGGCCTGCAGATCGAGATCATGTCGCCGGTCGAGGCCACCGCGTTCTCCCTGGAGCGCATCCGCCGCGGCGAGAACACCATCTCCGTCACCGGCAACGTCCTGCGCGACTACCTGACCGACCTCTTCCCGATCCTGGAGCTCGGCACGAGCGCCAAGATGCTCTCGGTCGTCCCCCTCATGAACGGTGGCGGTCTCTTCGAGACCGGTGCCGGCGGCTCCGCCCCGAAGCACGTGCAGCAGCTGGTCAAGGAGAACTACCTGCGCTGGGACAGCCTGGGCGAGTTCCTCGCCCTCGCGGTCAGCTTCGAGCACCTCGCGCAGACCACGGGCAACGCGCGCGCCCAGGTCCTCGCCGACACCCTCGACCGCGCGACCGCCACGTTCCTCAACGAGGACAAGTCGCCGAGCCGCCGCCTCGGTGGCATCGACAACCGCGGCAGCCACTTCTACCTGGCGCTGTACTGGGCCCAGGAGCTGGCCAAGCAGACCGACGACGCCCAGCTCGCGCAGGCGTTCTCGGCGCTGGCCGCGACGCTGACCGAGCAGGAGCAGGCGATCGTCGACGAGCTGATCGCCGTGCAGGGCCAGCCGGTCGAGATCGGCGGCTACTACCAGCCCGACGCCGCCAAGGCCTCGGCCGTGATGCGTCCGTCGAAGACCTTCAACGAGGCCATCGCGACCCTCGGCTGATCCGAGACGGCACCGCGTTCCGCCCCGGTCGGCACCCGCCGACCGGGGCGGTCCCGTATCACCGCCCCTCCACCGGGGCCGTCCCGATGCGCAGCCCGTCCGCGACGATCGTGCCGCTGGTGACGAGGGCCTGCTCGGCGTCGACGTCCGTCAGGAAGACGAAGGGCGGCACGACCGGCGGCACGGGCAGCGTGTCGGGGGTGAACGTGGTGCACACCAGGCCCTGGACGCAGCCGCTGAACCGGGTGAGGTAGAGCGTGACGTCACCGCTCAGGTGCAGTTCGGCCACGTCGAGGGCGAACTCGGCCCCGCCGTCGTGGGTCCGCAGCCGGTAGTCGGACAGCGAGGCCGCCCGCATGCGCAGCACCATGACCCGGCGCGGGCCGTCATCGGTACGCACCTCCTCGACCCCGGCCAGGGTGAGGCCGCGGGGGGCGAAGCGCGTGGTGGTCACCGTCGGCGGCGTACGGGGCGCCGTGACGGCCGCGGGCACCCGGTCCGCCCGCTGGGGGACCGTCGGACCGGCCAGCAGTACGACGGGCAGCACGGCCGCGAGGCTCCTGGGCGGGCCCCCGGGACGCAGGGGGGCCGGCTCGGGGGAGTGCGGCTGCGGGGGCTCCGGCGCGGGCGCCGGCGTCCAGGCGAAGCCCATCGCGCCGCCCGCGATGCCCAGCAGCGCGCCGAGGAGGAAACCGCCGAGGTTGGTGGCCGCGAAGGACACCACCGCAAGGATCACCGCGTGGATGCCCACGTAGTGCCGGGTGTGCGGAAGGAACCACAGGAACAGACCGGCGGCCGCCAGCGCGGCCCCGATGCCCAGGGCCGCGATGCCGCCGAGCCCCAGCCCGACCAGCACCGTCCACGGCGCGAGCGGGACGACGAGCAGTTCGGCGCCGCCCAGGATCAGCAGGGCCCCTGCCCAGAACGGGCGGGTGCGCCGCCAGCCGCGCAGGGCCCGCGCGAGGCGCACGGCGCGCGCCCTCGGCGGCGGGTCGGAGGGGCCGTGGCCCGGTGCCGTCCTCAGAAGCACGTCCGGCCGTCGAGGCTCACATCGAGGCTGAGCCCTTTGAGGCGGAAGTCGCCGCCGGTGGCGGACCAGGCGTGCGACTTCACTCCGCTCACCGTGACATCGGCGGCCTGCAGGCCGAACCGCCCCGGCTCACCCCTGATGCCGGGCACCCGGTCCAGCGTGGAGGCGTCCCGGCCGATCTGCACATCGCCGAACTCCGCGTCACCGGCGAGGTCCTGGCTGTGCAGGACCAGATTGCGCACGGCCACCTGACCGGCCTTGCCGCCGGCCGTCAGCTTGAACACCACGGCTCCCACGGGGGTGTCGATCCGGGCGGACTGGCAGATGTCCGACAGCCGGGCGTCGCCGATGCCGAGCAGGGCACCGGCGTGGCCCTCCCCGTCGGCGGCCCGGGCGACGTCGACGAACGAGGCCAGCCCCTTGCTCGAGAGCCGGCCCGACGACACCTGAAAGGCCTTGCCCGACACCGCGAAGGACGACGCCAGCACGCCCTGCGCCATCCCGACGGACATCGCCGCCACGGCCGCCACGGCCGGGAGGGCGACAAGTGCCGCCTTCCCCCAGGCCGTTCCGCCCTCGGCCGGCCTCCGTCCTGTGCGGCTCACGGTGCCCCCTCGTCGGTCCTCGTCAGCCCCGCGTCGGCGCCAAAGGGTTGGATGCCCACAAGAGGGACGGCCACCCCTGCGCCGGCATCACCCACTCGAATGAGTTCGGGGCGTCGGCGGCCGCCGACGACCGGACGGCCACCCCCGCACTCGCGATGCCCCAAGTCCCTGCTCCCACAGGGCGCGTGGCGGATATTCGCCCGCGCTTTCGCGTGGTTCATACGAAGGGGGCATTGTCCGTTTGCGCCCGTTCCGGAAGGCAACTGATATCAGCGTCGCGTCGCGACCGGTTGCGCTCTGCTGGGGAAAGGGCTGAGAACCATGGGCGTTGACGGATACGGAACGGTCCCCGCCGGCGAGCTGATCGCGGTGGTGGGCGCCTCCTGCCGGCTTCCCGGCGGCATCACGGACCTCGACGAACTGTGGCAGGCGCTGCGCGAGGGCCGCGACCTCATCACCGCCGTACCGGCCGACCGCTTCGACGCCACACGGTTCGTCGACCCGTCGATGCCCCGCCCGGGGAAGAGCTACACCGACGCGGGCGGCTTCCTCGACGACATCGGCGGCTTCGACGCCGACTACTTCGGCATCTCGCCGAAGGAGGCCGCGCAGATGGACCCCCAGCAGCGGCTCCTGCTGGAACTGGCCGCCGAGGCGTGCGACGACGCGGGCCTGTGCCCGCGGAAGCTGGCCGGATCCGACACGGCCGTGTTCGTGGGCATCTCCGACCACTCCTACGGCGCGCTGCAGCTGCTCATGACCGAGAGCGTCAACGCGTACACCATGTCCGGCGCCGCCTCGTCGATCGCCGCGAACCGGATCTCCCACTTCCTGGACCTGCGCGGCCCGAGCCTGGCCGTGGACACCGCCTGCTCGTCCTCGCTCGTGGCGCTCGTCCAGGCCTGCCGGAGCCTGCGGACGGGAGAGGGCCGCGCCGCGCTGGTCGGTGGCGTGAACCTGCTGCTGAGCCCCTATCACTACGTGGGCTTCTCCCAGGCGTCGATGCTCTCACCGACCGGCCGGTGCCGGTCGTTCTCCGCCGGCGCCGACGGCTACGTGCGCGCCGAGGGCGGCGGAGTGGTCGTCTTGAAGCGGCTGACCGACGCGATGGCCGACGGGGACCGCGTCCACGCCGTGATCGTGGACAGCGGATCCAACAGCGACGGCCGCACCCCGGGCCTGGCGCTGCCCCGCAGGGAGACCCAGGAGAGCCTGCTGCGGCTGCTGTACGACCGGGCGGGCGTCGCCCCCGACGACCTCGCCTACCTGGAGGCGCACGGCACCGGGACCCCGGTCGGCGACCCCATCGAGTGCGAGGCCATCGGCCGCGCCCTGGGCAGCCGCCGCACCCGCGGCGAGCTCCCGATCGGCTCGGTCAAGTCCAACCTCGGGCACCTGGAGCCCGCCTCCGGCATCGCGGGCCTGCTGAAGGCCCTGCTCGTGCTGCGGCACGGCGTCATCCCCCCGACCCTGCACGCCGAACCGCCCAACCCCCACGTCGACTTCACGGCGCTGCGGCTGACGCCGGCGCTGGACTGCCGGGAGGCGGACATCGGCCGGCGCAGCGTGGTGGGGGTCAACTCCTTCGGATTCGGCGGCGCCAACGCGCACGTGATCCTCGCACCGCCGCCGCCCGTCACCGCCCCTGCCGTGGCCCCGCCGGACACGGCCCGCCCCGTGGTCGTCTCCGCCCGGACCCACGACGCGCTCGCCGAAGCGGTCCGCCGCACCGCGGCCCGCATGGCGCAGGCCGACCCCCGGGAGTTCTACGACCTGGCGTACACCGCCTGCCTGCGCCGCGGCAAGCACCCCCACCGCGCCGCCGTGCTCGCCACCGACCCCGCCGACGCCGCCGCCCGGCTCACCGCGCTCGCCGGGCAACTCGCGGCCCCGGACGAACCGGCGGCGGCCGGGACCCCGCCGGAGCCCGAACGGACGGCGTCCACCCCGGCCGGGCAGCGCACCGCGGTAGCAGAAGGCGTCGGCCGCGGGCGCGTCGTCTTCGCGTTCTCCGGCAACGGCGCGCAGTGGGCCGGCATGGGCGTCGACCTGCTCGCCAAGGATCCGGTGTTCAGGGAAGCCGTCGAGGGCGTCGACGCGTTGCTGTCCCCGCACACCGGATGGTCGGTGGTGTGCGCCCTCACCGACCCCTCGCTCGCGACGCGCATGGCCGCCACCGACGTCTCCCAGCCCCTGCTGTTCGCCGTGCAGATCGCCCTGGTCGAGGTGCTGCGGCGCCGGGGCGTCGAACCGGCCGCCGTGGTGGGGCACAGCGTCGGCGAGATCGCGGCGGCCCATGTGGCGGGCGCCCTGACCCTGGCCGAGGCCGCCCGCGTGATCGCGGCCCGCGGACGCGCCCAGGCCGCCACCGCCGGGGCCGGGCGCATGGCCGCCGTGTCCCTGCCGCGGGAGAGGGCCGAGAAGGCGGTCGAGGCCCACCCCGGGCTCACGGTCGCCTGTGTGAACACCGGCCGCGACGTCACGGTCTCGGGCCCCGCGGACCGGCTCGCCGCACTCGCCGACGAGCTCGCCCGCGACGGCGTCGCCTGCACCGTCCTCGACGTCGACTACGCCTTCCACAGCCCCGCCATGGACCCCGTCCGGCCACCCCTGACGGCCGCCCTCGCGGGGCTGCGCCCCACACCCGTCCGCATCCCGATGGTCTCCACCGTCACCGGCGGCGCCGTCGAAGGCACCGAACTGGACGCCGCGTACTGGTGGCGCAACGTACGCGAACCCGTCCTGTTCGCCCCGGCGGTGCAGTACCTCCTGGGCCGGGGGTACGACGTCTTCGTCGACATCGGCCCGCACCCGGTCCTGCGGCCCTACCTGCGCAGGCTGACGGAGAAGCGCACCGCCCCCGTGGCCGTCGTGCCCACCCTCGCCAAGGACGCCGGGGGACCGGCGGCGCTGGACACCGCCGTCGCCGCGCTGGCCGCCGCCGGCGCCGACCTGGCCTGGGACGTCCACTTCCCCGTCCCCGGACGCGTCGCCGGCCTGCCCGCTTACCCCTGGCAGCGGCAGCGGCACTGGAACGGATCCCCCGGCGCCTGGGCCGGCAACTTCCGCGACGGGGGAGTGGACCATCCCCTGCTCGGCGACCGGATGCCGCTGTACGAACCCACCTGGCGCGGCGCCGTCGAGCCCGTGCTCGTCCCCTGGCTCGCCGACCACCGGGTCGGCGGCTCGGTCGTCGTACCCGCCACCGGCTACGCCGAAATGGCGCTGGCGGCGGGCCGGCGGGTGCTGGGCGCCCGGGCGGAGCTGGCCCACCTGGAGATCACCCGGGCGCTCCCCGTCCCCTGGCAGAACCCCGCCGGCACGCACCTCTACGTCCAGCTGTCCCCCGACGACGGCGCCGTGACCGTCACCAGCGCCGTCGGACGCGCGGGAGACCCCGTGCACCACGCCCGCGGCCGGGTGCGCCGGCTGCTGCGCCCCCGGCCCGGCCCCGTCGACGTCACGGCGGTCCGCGAGCGCTGCGGGCGGCAGGCGGACCCGCAGGAGCTCTATGCGACCGTCGCCGCAGCCGGGCTCGACTACGGACCGGCCTTCCGGACCCTGCGCACCCTGCACGCAGGAGACGGCGAAGTCCTCGCCGCCTACCGGCACGAGGCGCCCTCCGGTGACTACGAGATCCACCCGGCCCTGCTGGACGGGGCGCTGCAGGCCGGCCTCCCGCTGATGAACGGCGACCTGCGACGCCGGCACGCCTTCCTGCCCGGCGCGATCGACGCCCTCCGCGTCTGGCAGGCGCCCCCCGACCACGGCCTGTTCCACTTGCGCGAGCGCGGCCGCACGTGGACGGAGATCTGCTGGGACGTCACCGTCACGGACCCCGACGGCACCGTCATGGCCGAGCTGGAGGGATGCCGGCTGCGGCGCTTCGACGGCCTGCGGGGGACCCCCCTGAGCCGCCACGCCGGCGTCATGCGGGCCCAGCCCCACGCGGACGTCCCCGCCGCCCCCTCACCCCTGCCCGCGCCGGCGGACATCCTGGCCGCCGCGCAGCCGCGCATCGACGAACTGCGAGCGGCGTGGCGGGAATTGCGCTACGCGCGGGCGCGGCAGTCGCACAAACACGTCGTGGCGCTCGGATTCGCGGAGTTCGTCGCCGGGGATCTGCCCGACGCCACGGCCTCCTTCACCCCGGACGCGATCCTCGGCCCGGACGCGGCCCCGCACCTGCGCCGGCTGACCGCATTCCTGCTGGACTTCCTCGAACGCCGCGGCCTGGCACGGCACGAGCAGGGCGGCACGTGGCGGCTGACCGCGCGCGAGACGACGTCACAGGAGGCGGCCCAGGGGCTGGTGCGCGACTTCCCGGCCTACGCGGCCGAGGCCGCCCTGTCGTCCAGCCACGCACGGAGCCTGGCAGAGGTGTTGCGGGGCACGAAGGACCCGCTGGAGTTCCTCGCCGAAGGCGGCACGGAACTGGTGGAGCACTTCTTCGACATCGCCCCGTGGTACCGCTTCCACAACCGCCTGGCCCAGGCGCTCCTGACGGCCATGACCGGTCACTGGCCCGCCGACCGGCCCCTGCGCGTCCTGGAGATCGGCGCCGGCACGGGCGGGACCACCGCGGCCCTCCTGCCGCTGCTGCCGCCCGAACGCACCCGCTACGTCTTCACCGACCTCTCCCCGCTCTTCCTCGGCCGGGCCGAGAAACGGTTCGCTGCCTACGACTTCGTCGACTACCGCACGTACGACCTGGACACCGACCCCGCCGAACAGGGACTGACCGACGGCGGCTTCGACCTGATCGTGGCGTCCAACGCCCTGCACACCGCCAAGGACCTGCGCGGCTCCCTCGCCCGGGTGCGCCGCCTCCTGGCCCCCCGGGGACAGCTCCTGGTGATCGAGCAGCACGACGCCGACAGCATCGCGCTCTTCTTCGGCGCCCTGGAGAGCTTCTGGAGCCGCACCGACCACGACCTGCGGCCCGACACCCTGCTGCTGCCGGCCGCACGGTGGCCGCGGCTGCTGCGCGAGTGCGGCTTCACCGACGTGGTCCGCACCGATGAAGGGCGCCGCGTCGCCGACGCCCACGGATCCGTCCTGCTGGCCGCCGCCCCCGAACGCCCCGTACCCACGACGGCCCTGCCGGCCGCGGACGAGGCGGCGGTATGGATCGTCGCCGGCGAGAGCACCGGCGACCGGGCCCTGCCCGACGCGGTGGCCGGCGCACTCGGGAGCGCGGGCGGCCGCGTCCTGCGGGCCCCCGCCGCGGCCGGCACCCGCCGGGAATGGGAAGAACTGCTCCCCGGCGACGCGGCCGCCGTCACCGTCGTCCTGCTCCTGGACGGCGACGACACCACCGAGCCGTCCCCCGAGGACCTGCTCGACGTCACCACCCGTCGCGCGGCGGTGCTCCGGGCCCTCGCGGCCGCCTGCGAAGGGCTGCCGGAGGGGGTCCGTCCCACTCTGTGGCTGGTGTCCCGCCCCAGCGGCGCCCTGCCCGCCCCCGAACGCCCCGCGGCCCCCCTCGACGCGGCCGCCTGGGGCATCACCCGCACGCTGGCCAACGAACACCCCCGGCTGACGGTGCGCCGGCTCTCCCTGGAACGCACCGGCGACGACCCCGCCGGGGACGGCCACCGCGTGGCCCGGGAACTGCTCACCCCGACCGACGAGGACGAGATCGCCCTCACGGCCCGCGGCCGCTTCGTCCCCCGCGCGGTGGACGTGAGCGAGACCCCGCAAGGCACCGCCGACAGCCGCGAGGTGCCCGCCTACGCACTGGAGGTCCGCGACCCGGGGCTCGCCTACCGGCTCGCCTGGACCGAGACCGGGGCCCCCGCCGCACCCGGCCCCGGCGAAGTGGTCGTCGCCGTGCGCGCCGCGGCACTGAACTACCGCGACCTGATGCAGACGGTCGGCGTCCTGCCCCCCGTCGAGGGGGCCCAGCGGCCGGCCCGGCAGCCCGGACCCGGCATGGAATGCGCGGGCGTCGTCGAAGCGACCGGCCCCGGCGTGAGCACGGTCGCACCGGGCGACCGCGTCTTCGGCCTGGCGCCCGGCACGTTCGCCTCCCACGTCGTCACCACCGAACACGCCCTCGGCCGGATGCCGGACAGGATGACCTTCACCGAGGCCGCGACCCTGCCCGTGGTCTTCCTCACCGTCCACTACGCGCTGGGACACCTGGCCCGGCTCTCGGCCGGCGAGACGGTGCTGGTGCACGGGGGCACGGGCGGCGTCGGACTCGCCGCGCTCCAGTACGCCCGCAGGCGCGGCGCGCACGTCATCGCCACCGCGGGCAACGGCGTCAAGCGCGACCTGCTGCGCGTGCTGGGAGTCGAGCACGTCCTCGACTCCCGGGCCCTGCGTTTCGCCGAGGACGTACGCGAGCTCACCGGCGGCCGCGGCGTCGACGTCGTGCTGAACTCCCTGGCCGGCGAGGCCATCGCACGCGGCCTCGAGGCCCTGCGCCCGGGCGGCCGCTTCATCGAGCTGGGCAAGCGCGACATCCACGAGGACAAGCCGCTGCGGCTGCGCCCGTTCGACAAGAACATCGCGTTCTTCGGCGTCGACCTCAGCCGGCTCCTCCACGACCCCGAACTGGCCATGAAACAGTTCGCCGAGGTCGCCTCCCTGGTGCGGTGCGGCCGCTACCGGCCCCTGCTGCACAGCGTCCACCCGGCCGCGCGCGTCACCGAGGCGTTCCGGCTCATGCAGCACTCACGGCACATCGGCAAGGTCGTGGTCGCCTTCGACGACCTGGACGAGCCCTTCAGGGTCGAACGCACCGTACGCCCGGCGCGCCTCGACCCCCGGGGCACCTATCTGGTGACGGGCGGCCTCGGCGGCTTCGGAGCCGCGACCGCCCGCTGGCTGGCCGCCCGCGGCGCGCGTCACCTCGCCCTCGTCGGCCGCAGGGGCGCCGACTCGCCCGAGGCCCCGGCCCTGTTGGCCGAGCTGGCCGACCGGGGCGTCGAGGCACGGGCCCACGCCCTGGACGTCTGCGACGCCGCCCGGATCCGCGAGGTCGTCGCGGAGGCCGAGGCACGGGGGCGCCCGCTGCGCGGAGTCGTCCACTCCGCGATGTACCTGGACGACGGCTTCCTGGCCGAGCTCTCCGACGAGCGGTTCCGGGCCGGCCTCGCCGCCAAGATCGGCGGCGGAGCGGTCCTCGACGCCGTGACCCGCAGCAGCACCCTCGACCTGTTCCTGGCGTACTCCTCGGCCGTCGCCGCCGTCGGCCACCTCGCCCAGTCCAGCTACGTGGCGGGCAACCTCTACCTGGAGGCGCTGGCCCGCAGGCGCCGCCACGACGGCCTGCCCGCGACGGCCGTCGCCCTGGGAGCCCTCGGCGGGACCGGCTACGTCGCCCGCAACAACCTCGTGGACACCATGAGCCAGGTGGGCATCGAACCGGTCATGCCCCAGGAGGCGTTCGAGGTCGTGGAGGAGTTCCTCACGGGCGACCGGGACGTGGCGGGGACCGGCCGCTACAACTGGATCACGCTGCGCGGCCTCCTGCGGACCGTGGGCGTGCCGCGCTTCGCCGACCTGGTCCCCGCGCTGGGCGGCGACCGGGCCCCGACCCGGGACGAGATCCTCGCCAAGCTCTCCGGGATGACGCCCGGGCAATCCCAGAAGTACATCGCCGACTCCCTCGCCAAGGTCCTCGCCGACGTCGCCCAGCTGCCCGTCGAGAAGATCGACCACCACCGCAGGATCGACACCTACGGCATCGACTCCCTGATGGCCACCGAGGTCCTCACCTCGCTCCGGCAGCAGTACGACGTCGACATCCCGCCCATGGAACTGCTGCGCAGCGACGGCACGATCGCCGACATCGCCCGCATCATCCACCTGCGGCTCGGCCTGTCCACCGCCGGGGACGGCGACGCACCGCAGCGGCGGATCCCGCCGCAGCGCACCGAACCGAAGGCACTGGAGGCACCGAAGGAACCCGAGCCCGGGAGCGCGTACGTGCCTGACGGGGAGCGGGGCGATGCCGGCGCAGCGGGGTGACGGCCTTCCCGACGACTTCTACGCCCTGTGGCTGGACCGGACGATGACCTACTCCTGCGCCCTGTGGGCCGACGGCGACACCCTCGAGGACGCCCAGATCCGCAAGATCGACTACCTCGCGGCGCAGGCGGGGGCGGGCGGGGCCGCCCGTGTGCTGGACATCGGCTGCGGATGGGGCGGCACCCTGGAGCGCCTGGTGCGCACCCACGGCGTCGGGCATGCCGTCGGCCTCACCCTCGACCGGCGGCAGGCCGCCCGGGCACGGCAGCGGGCGGCCCGCTGCGAGGTACGGCTGGAGGGCTGGGCGGATCACCGGCCGGACGCACGGTACGACGCGATCCTGTGCGCCGGGGCGTTCGAGCACATCGCCGGACTGGAGCTGTCCCGCGAGGAGAAGGTCGCCGGCTACCGCGCCTTCTTCACCCGGTGCCGCTCGTGGCTGCGGCCCGGCGGCCGGCTCTGCCTCGAGACCGTGGCCGCGGGATACCCGCCGGACGGCCCGCAGGCGGCCCGGGACGCGGTGCTCACGGCGCTCACGCTCTTCCCCGGCGCCCAGCCGCCGGGCCTGGCGGAGATCCACGAGGCGAGTTCCGGCGTCCTGACGTGCGTCCGGGTGCGCAACGACCACGAGGACTACGCCCCCACCTGCCGCTGCTGGCTGGAGCGGCTGCTCGCCTCCAGGGCGCGGGCCGCAGCCCTCGTCGGCGACGAGACGACGGCGGACCACGAACGGTGTCTACGGGCGTCGGTGCGGCTGTTCGAGCAGGGCCACGCGAGCCTGCTGCGCTTCACCTTCCGGCGGTGAGAGCGGGAGCACAGGTCAGGCGAGGCTTCTCCACCCCATCCACAACAGGAGCGGGGCGAGCAGGGCGACGAGCACGACCGACGCCGGGCGCCGCATGCGCGGTGAGCGCAGGGCGACGACCAGAGCGGGGCCGGCCGTGCTCATCAGGTAGAAGAGCCAGGACCGTGCGAGCCCTCCCACCTCGGCCCAGAGCATCATGGTGCACAGCGACAGCGCCGTGCAGGCCGCCACGGCACCGGCCAGGGGCCTGACGCGCAGGGCCCACAGCAGGATCACGAAGCCGGCCAGGGCCACCGCGATCCAGCCGGCGATGCCCATCAGGGGATAGAGGGTGAGGCAGCCCTGGAGGGGGTCCTTCTCGCACACGCGGGACTCGGCCTCCTCGGCCCGGCGCAGTATCTCCAGGCCGGCCGCGCCGACGGCCGCGCCGACGAGGGCGGCACCCACTACCGTCAAGCGGTCGTCCAGCACGCGTCGTACCACGGAACGCTCCTCCCGGGCTGCTCTCATCCTCATCGCCCCTTCCTACATGCCGATCTTCCGCAGGGTGCTCTCGAGGGAGTCGGCGTACAGCCGGGCGCCCTCTGTCTTCGGGTGGAAGGACTGCGCGGATGCCGGCTGTTCCTTCGTGCTCGGATTGTCGCCCGGAGTCTTGTCCGTCACGATGCCGTGCACGCTCTCCGGGTCGCCGCAGACGGCCTTGCCCTTGAAGAACTCCTTCGGGTTGGAGAAGGCGACGTTCGCCCCGGCGGCGTTGGCGTCCGCCGTCGCGTCGTCCATCACCTGGAGCATGAGCTCACCCATCTCGTTGATCCAGGGGGCCTCGGCCGTGCCGATGCCGATGATGCACTGGCCGCCCTTCTCCAGCAGGATCGGGTACCCCATGAGCACGATCTTCGCGTTGGGCGCCTTCTTGTGGATCGCCTTCAGCGTCTCGGCGACGGCGGCCCGCACCTTGCCCTTCATGACCTTGGGCTGTGCGTCCTTGAGCGCCTCGCCGTCGCCGTCCAGCGTGCCTTCCTGGCAGACCTCGGGAAGTCCGATGCCGCCGAAGATGCACTTGCTGATGATCTTCGAGAAGCGCGAGTCGTTGCCGCCGATGGAGATGGTGACGAGCGAGGTGTTCTCGTCGAGGTAGCCCTGGTCGAGCTGGGTCAGCTCGCCGTACTGCATCTGGTCCCAGGCGACCCGGCCGTTCTCGCCGCCCGGCAGGATGTTGTCGGTGGTGGCACCGGAGCAGGCGATCAGGTGGTAGTCCATGGAGGTGTCCCAGGAGTCCGCCCGGGCGCCGATGGAGCTGCCGGAGTCGGCGAGCTTCGCCTGGCGGGACCAGGCGTTGCGGGAGCGGTGACAGGCGTTGCGGAGCTTGTCGTTGTCGCCGTAGAGGTCGGTCTCCTTGTAGTAGTCGCCGCCGCCGGACTTCGAGGCGCCCTCACCGGAGGAGTAGGAGTCGCCCATGGCGACCACGAAGTCCTTCGGCTTGGCGGACAGCTTCTGGAACCCGACCGCGTCCCAGGCGATGTCCTCGCTGCCGTCCCCGTCCAGCGAGTGGTTGTCGAGCGAGACCTTGGGCGTACCCGAGAACTGGAACACGCCGAGGGAGACCCACTTGTTCTCCAGCGTGCGCTGCGGCACGACGCGGAACTTGGTCCCCTTGCCGGTGTCGACCACGTACTTCGCCTGACGGGTGTGCGCACCGTTGTCGGGCGTGTGGACCATCACCCGGGCCCAGCCGTTGATCTGCTGGCCCAGCGTCCAGGTGCCGGTGACCGTGAGGTCGTGGTTGTCGGTCGCCGTGCCGCTGCCGCGGGTGTGGGCGAAGTAGAAGTGGCCGTTGTACCCGGCGCCCAGCTGGTGGGTGTCCATCTTGGACGGGTACAGCCCGGCGGCGCCCTCGTTGGTGGCGAAGGTGAACTTGAACGAGCCGTCCGAGGTCACGTTGCCACAGCCGGGCCGGGTCGTCGGGGTGCCGGCGGGCAGGTCGTCGACGACGAGCGTTCCGGCGGGCAGACCGTCCTTGGAGCAGTTCGGCTTGTAGGCCTCGCCGTCCGCCTCCTCCTTGTACGTGTCGTCGAAGCGCAGGATCTCGTTGCCGCAGGCCGCGGAGTCGCAGTTCTTCCAGCTGACCGGCTGGTTCCACCAGCACTTGAGGTCCTGCCGGTTGCAGGCGCCGAGGCCGGGCGTGTTCTGGTCGTTCGGCCCGATCTTGCTCTTGTCGCAGTTGTTGGCCTCGGTGCAGAACAGGCCTTCCGCGGGCTTCACCAGTGTGCGCAGGGAGGGCGTGGTCCACCACGCGGGGCGGAAGCCGGAGACCATCTTGCCGGGGGACTCCAGGGCCTCCAGCGGCCGTGCGGCCCAGCCGAGGACCTTCTCCTGGTAGGGCCAGTCCTGGGGGTGCGAGGCGTCCTTGTAGCGGTCGCGCCCGTACTCGTCCTCGAGGAAGGGTGTGCGGTTGGCCTTCCAGAGGGGGTTGGCGGGGTTGTTGGTGAAGCCGACGCCCCACAGGCCGCCGTTCTTGGCCGCCTGGGCCTTGGGGTAGTACCCCGCGTTGTAGGCCCACAGCGCGAAGAACCAGTTCTCCATGTACTGCGGCTTGCCGTTGTTGACGATCAGGCCGTCACGACGGGTGAGGTTCCACTTGTCGATCAGGATGTTGATGCCGCCCGCGATGTTGGCGGTGTAGTCCAGCGCCGCGGCTTCCTGCTGCGTCGTGGTGAGCGGCTTCTCGTCCTTCTTCTCCTTGCCGTGCATCCGCATGCCGTCGGTGATCTGGGTGATGCCGTAACCGCAGTCGGCCTCGGCCCAGTTGATCGCCCACGGGTCGGCCTGCTTGCCGTCGGGGTTGTAGTCGATGCCGTAGAAGTTGCCGATCAGGGAGTTGGCGGTGACGCCGGGCACGGCCATCCGCGCCGCCTGCCACATGTTCGACTCCTGCGCGGTGATGCCGAGCATCACCTGGGCCGGAACGCGGCCGCCGCCCTCGAGCTCGGCGCGCGGGAAGAGGGACTGCGGCTGGTACGCCGACATGCCCGTGTTCTTCCAGTTCGCCGGGCGGGAGATGTGCTTGTTCAGGTTGTTGGTGATGGCCTGGTCGACGGCCCACTCGACCTGGCGGGGCTTGGGCTGCATGGCCATCTTGCCCGGGTCGTTGCGGGGCACCGAGCAGTAACGTTCCGCTTCGACCGGGTTGTTGGGCGAACCCGCCAGGGCGCGCGGTGCGGCCGGCTTCTTCGCGCCCGGGCCCGAGGCGAGGCTCGGCGAGCGCTCCCGGCCGGTGGCCGCCGCCTTCCCGGCGCCGGCCGGTGTGACCTGGAACCCGGCGGACTTGCCCGTGCCGGGCACCGTCATGCCGATCTTGACGGTACGGGCGGTGAGCGCCTCGTCCGGCCGGATGCGGGAATCCTTGCCGGAGGCCCAGACGGTGTCGGTGACGAGGGCCTCGCCACGGGTGGTGGCCTGCGCCTCCTTGGGCGTGCCGGAGGGCCGCTTGACCGAGCCGGGCAGTTTGGCGCCGGCGGTGGTCTCACCGGTGATGAACACCGTGCCGCGGGCGCTGCGCGAGAGGTCCATCTTCGTCAGCGCGCCGGTGGCCAGGACCGATGGTTTCGCCTTCTTCGCGTCCCCCTCGGCGATGTCGCCGGCGGTGACCCGCTTGACCTCGCCCTTGGCGGAGGCGGGCGTCGGGGCCGCGAGCGAGGGGGCCTTGGTGGCGGGGCGGTCGAGGTAGACCACGCCGCCGTCGCTGTCGGGCTTGAGCTGGAAGGGGATCTGGGCCGTCGTGGCGATGGCGGTCCGCTTGCCGGAGTCGTCGATCCGCACGAGCCGGGCGGCGTCCGCCGCCACGATGTCCTTGCCGACCGGGACGGCCGAGGTGATCTGGCCCTCGAGCTCGACGGTCGTGGCGAGCCTGCCCGCCGCGGCGTCGACCTTCAGCAGGCGGGTGGCGTTCTTGTCCTCGCCGCCGGCCTGGGTCAGCACCGCCGTCTCGCCCGTACCGCAGCCGGGGCTGAAATAGGCAAGTGAGGCCTGCTGGTCGAGCTTGGTCACCTTGCCGGAGGCGAGGTCGACGACGGCGGTGAAGGCGCCACGGGCCATCAGCTGGGCCTTGTTGGTGAACGTCCGCGGCGCGTAGGCGACCACCGCGCGCTGACCGGAGCCGGTCACACAGGCGTTGCCGATCCACATGTCCGTGTCGAAGCCGGGCTCCGACAGCGATGCCGCCGTCCGCCAGGCGTAGCCGTTCTTCTTGTCCGCGACGAGCAGATGGAAGCCGTCGGCGTCGCCGCTGGTCGTCCAGGCCCGGTCCGCGGAGCTCTCCCACCCCTTGCCGAGGGTGGCCTTGCGGTCCGCCGGAGGCACCGCCGCGGGCGAGGGCCCGTCCTGCTGTACGGCCCGGGATTCGGCGGCGGGTGCGGACGTGCGGTTCGCCGCCCAGGACGCCGGCGCCTGGAGCGTCGAGGCGCCCACGGCCAGTACCGCTGCCGCGATGGGTATCGAGTGTTTTCTGCGTCTGTGCATGTAACCCCGTCTCGAATCACACGGAAAGGCGAGCGAGGCCACACGCTACACAGCCGGGAGAGCTCCGATAAAGAATTTCAAGGAAACCCGTGCATGCTACATGCGGGAAATCGAAATGCGGAATTCGGACCTCCGAATGTGTTCGTTGCGGCAATTCCGGAGGATTTCGGCGGCATGGTCAACGTCACATCGGAGGTTTCCGTGCGCGCCCGGTGACCGCACGGCCCGGCGGGTGTCCGAATGATCACCACAAGGGGGTCGATGGAGTGATGTGAAAGGGTCACGCACCGCCGCAGAAGTAAAAGCCCGTATTCCGGTTCGCTGTCCGGGGTGCCCGCCGGGCGGGCGATTGTTCTACGCTCCGTCCTGATCGCGGGATTCGCCTTCCGCGCATTTCTCGACCATCGCAATAGGGGGCGTACATGTTCACTTTCGCCAGGCCCGTCGTCATGGGTGCGGCCGCCGCCGTCGGCGTGCTCGGGTTCGCCGTGCCGCAGGCCCAGGCCGCCGACGTCACCGTGGCGCCCGGCGTCACGGTCACCGCCAAGGCCGACGCGAACACCCGCGCGATCGCCAAGGCCAACCCGGCAGCCGTCGCGGCGGGCACCAGCCTCTGCGGAGCGGGCTACACGCTGAACTACGCCGAGCGCCTTCCGGACGAGTCCCGCAAGGGCACGCTGTTCACCTACGCCAAGCCGATCCCCCCGGGCGGCAGCTACAACGACATCCCGACCTGCGCCATCTTCGACAACAACACCGGCTCGGCGAAGTACATGAAGCTGAAGCTGTGCTCCAACTACACGGCGCAGCCCTGCTCCGTGAACGAGGGCACCTTCTCCCAGTACGCGGGCCCGGTCTTCCAGAAGAAGGGCGGCTGCGGCTACGTCTACGCGATCATGAAGACGTCCAAGGGCGCCTCCAGCGCGATCATCGACGCCAAGCGCGGCGCCACCGCCTGCGACTAGCAGCCGCCGCCACCGCGCACACGCACGAGGCCGCAGCCTTCAGGCTGCGGCCTCCCGCGCGTAAGAAGCGCCCTATTCGTTGGGCGGACGGCTGAAGCAGCGCACCGCCACGAAGCCGGCGCCCGCCAGGACCACCGCGCCCGCCCCGAGCGCCCCGGGGACGGCCGAGCCCAGGTCCCAGCCGAGGGCGAGCCTGCGGGCTCCGCCGACCGCGTGCGTGACGGGGTTGACCTGCGCGACCGCCCGCAGCCAGCCGGGCAGGTTGTCGAGGGGGACGAAGGCGCTGGAGGCGAACATCAGCGGGAACATGAAGAACACCGAGATGCTCGTCATCACCTCCACCTTCCGCAGCCAGGCCGCGAGCGCGATGAAGACCCAGATCAACGACCAGATGACGAACGTCGAGAGCAGCAGCGCCGCCACCACGCCCGCCGCCCCGCCCTCGGGCCGGAAGCCCAGGGCGACCGTTCCGAAGACCAGCAGCACGACCAGCTCCGTGAAGATCCGCAGAAGGTCGGCCAGCGACCGGGCCGCCAGCACCAGCGGGAGCCGCACGGGCAGGGTGCGGAAGCGGGCCACGATGCCGTTCTGCATGTCCTTCACGAGCCCGATGCCGGCGAGCTGGGCGGAGCTGATGCCGGTCGTCACCAGCAGGGCCGGCATCAGATAGTCGATGTAGGGCACGCCGTGGGGCAGCTGGGCGGGGCGCGTCATGCTGCCGAAGACCTGGCTGAGCAGCAACAGCATGATCAGGGGCTGCAGCAGGCCGAAGAGCGCGAGGCGCCGGTCCCCGTACATCGCCCGGATCTGCCGTCCGGTGAGCACCCACAGCTGGGTGGCGGGGCCGTTGCCGCGCCACCCGGCACGGTCGTGGAGCGCGCGGACAGCGGTGTCCGCGGCGCGTTCCTGAATGGCCAAGGGGACTCCTGGGATCTCAGACCGCGGTGCGGACGGCTCGGGACGCCTGGGTGAGCGCCAGGTACACGTCGTCCAGCGTCGGTTCCTTGTAGGCGAGTTCGTCGATCTCCGCCGCGACGGTGTCGAGCGCCCGGACCACCTCGGCGAGGTCGGCCGACGTGGCGACCGGCATGGACAGCGTCCGCCCGGTGTCCGCCATCGGCTCGAAACCCGCGGCCGTCAGCGCCGCGACGGCGGTCGCCGTGCCGGTGGCCGCGGCGAGCCGGACGTGGACGGAGCGGCTGCCCGTCTCCGCCTTGAGCTCGGCGCTGGTCCCGGACGCGATGACCTCGCCCTTGGACAGCACGGTGATGCGGTCCGCGAGCCGGTCGGCCTCCTCCAGGTACTGGGTCGTCAGAAGCACGGTCGTGCCCTGGGCCACGAGCTTCTCCACCGTCTCCCACAGGGCCATCCGGGTCGTGGGGTCGAGCCCGGTGGTGGGCTCGTCGAGGAAGAGCACGTCGGGGTGGCCGACCAGGCTCGCGGCCAGGTCGAGCCGCCTGCGCATGCCGCCGGAGTAGGTGCGCGAGGGCCGCCGGGCGGCCTCGGTCAGCGCGAACGCCTCGATCAGCTCCTCCGCCCGCGCCGCCGCCTCGCGCCGGCCGGCGCCCAGCAGCCGCGCGATCAGCACGAGGTTGTGGAAGGCGGACAGCTGCTCGTCCACGGAGGCGAACTGCCCCGTGACACCGATCCTGCTGCGCACCTGGCGGCCGTGGGTGGCCACGTCGTACCCGGCGACCTCGACGGTTCCGCCGGACGCGGGGGAGACGGTGGAGAGGATGTTCACCAGCGTCGTCTTGCCCGCGCCGTTGTGCCCGAGGAGGCCGAGCACCTCTCCCCGGGCGACCTCGAGGTCGACGCCGTTGAGGGCGTGCACGCCGCCGAAGCTCTTGCGGACGCCGACCGCCTTGATCATCGGTTCGGACCCGGCGGTTCTGTCCTGGGACACGTCTTTCCTTGCTCTTCGGTACGTGGGTCAGGCGGGAGGGACCGTGAGCAGGGGCCGGTAGTGCCCGGCCGGGTAGGGCTCACCGACGGGCTCGCCGCCGGCCTCCACCCATGCGTGGGCGGCGAACGGGCTGGTGCGCACGCCGGTGCACCAGGTGGGCCAGGTGCCACGGGCCCGGCAGAGCAGTACCGTGGCGACGGAGCGCTGCAGACAGGCCTGGCCGGTGCAGCGCAGGCTGACCGAGGTCACCGCCTGCAGCGCGGCGAGCGCCTGCTCGGGGGTGGCCGGCGGGGCGCCGCGCCGGACGAACTCCAGCACGCGCCGCAGCCGGGCCGGGCTGAGCTCGGCGAGCAGCCGGGCGGCGCCCACGGCGGCCAGCGGCAGCAGACGCCGGTGCGGGGGCAGCCGGCGTCGCCCGGACAGGGCGACCGGCATGCTCACGGCGTGCCCTCCAGCAGACGGGCGGAGCCGAGCTGTTCCACCACGCGCAGGACGTCGCGCCGCGCCAGCTGCGGGTCGATGCGGTGGCGGTCGGCGAGGGCGGTGGCGATCTGATCGGTGCTCAGTCCCTCCAGCAGGCTGCGCAGCACGTGCGAGCCGGTGGGGTTGAGCTGCCAGTACCGTCCGGTGCGCTGGTGGAGCAGCACCATTCCGTCGTCGGTGTCGGTGCTGGCGACGTCAGGGTGCAGACGCAGGGTCATCGGTTCTCCGGAGGGATACGGGTCGTCGTGCGGCGCGGAGCCAGGTCTCGCAGCCGAGGAGGTGCTCCACCGCGATGTGCCGGGTGTTGTCGGCCTGGGGTGCCAGCAGCCGGTCGCGCAGCGTCTGCGGGTCGATCAGTCCGTCGGCGGCCAGCGCCGAGTCGGTGAACAGCTCCAGCAGCTGCGGCAGGTGCCGGCGCCAGCCGATGTGCAGGTCACGGCTGAACTCGCCCTTGGTGGACCGGTCCAGCACGAGGTCGGGGACGATGCCGCGCATGGCGTCGGCCAGCAGCGGCTTGTAGCGCCAGGGCGTGGCGCGCTCGTGGAGCCGGACGGCCAGGGCGGCTTCCACGACGCGGTCGTCGAAGTACGGCATGTGCAGCTCGACGCCCTCGGCGGCGAACAGGCGCGCCATCTGCCGGTAGGCCGGGCCGGTGGTGCGCAGGGCGAGCAGGAACTGGTGCTGTCCGCGGTCCTCGGCGAAGGGGCGGACCTGCCCGGCCGTCTCCCGTAGCGTCCCGCGCGTGCTCGCCAGTACGTCGCCGGTCACCCATTCCGGGGCGCGCAGCGGTACGAAGCCCCAGCCCAGCGGAGGGTGCCGCGAGGCGACGGACGGCTCGCCGAGGTGGTCGGCCTGGTCGTTCCACCAAGCGGCGGCGGTGCCCGGCCGGGCGAGCTCGCCGACCGTGGCGGCCAGCGGCCAGCGGCTGAGGGCGCGGTGACCGCGCATGTGGCGCAGTCCCGTCAGGGGACGGTGGCGCAGCAACCGGTGCAGATAGCCGGGGAACTTGACGAAGAGCTCGTCGCCGCCGTGCCCGGCCAGGTGCAGCCGTGAGCCGTGCTCGCCCAGGAGCCGGGCCGTGTGCACGGTCCGGGCGAGGGTGCGGGTGAAGGGGTAGGGCTGCTCGGGGTCGGCCGCCGTGGCAGGGTCGGCGAAGATCTCCGGCAGCTCGCTCTGCGGTACGACCAGGTGCTCGGCCAGGGGCAGGGACTGTGCGGCGCGGGCGGCGTAGAAGGCGTCGTCGTTGCCCGCCTCGGCCTCGCCCCACCGGAAGGTGAGCAGCTCGGGGGTGTGCCGGGCCGCGAGGAAGGCCAGGGAGGTCGAGTCCATGCCGCCCGACAGGTCGGAGCTGAGCCGGCCGTCGTCGGGCCGGCGGTCCGAGAGCGCCGTCGTCAGCGCCTCGCGCACCGCCTGGGCGCCCTCGGTCAGCGAGGTCCTGGGCTCCGGCGGCCACCACCAGCGGACCTCCCGCGCGCGGGTCCGGTCCAGCAGGAGGTAGTGGTCGGGGGCGAGGGCCGTGACCCCGCGCCACATGCTGCGCTCGCCCAGCGGCGGGGGCAGCATGCCACCGCAGGCCACCCGGGTCGCCAGCATGTCCTGGTCGACGGGGGCCCGCGTCATCGCGGCCAGCACGTCGGCCCGGTCGGCCGCCACCGTGACGCCCTCGAAACGGGCGTGGAAGATCCGGGTCACGCCGGTCAGGCTGCCCTGGATCCGGATGCGGCCGTCCACGACGGCCACGAGGTGGAAGCTGCCCGGCAGTGCCCGGGAGAGCCGGTCGACGTCGGCCACGGTGCGGACCCGGCCGGCCAGCTCGGTCAGCTGTCCGGCGGTGACCGGGCAGAACCCGATCACCGCCACGTGCACCGAACCCGCCGTCGCCAGAAGGACCTCGCCGGGTTGCCAATGGCCGATCAGCCAAGGGCGGCCCGACGGATGTGCCACCATCCGCGGTTCCTCGAACGGAGCCGCGGCGGCCGCGGGCCGGGCATCGGCCACATCCGGCAGGACGACGAACTCGGTGCGCGACATCAGCCTTTACCGGAAGTTGAGGCCGAAGCTGTCGAGCGGCTTGCTACCGAAGCCCAGCGTGTCCTCGGAGAACTCGCCGACCTCGACCAGGGCGGGAGCCTCGTACAGATCCGCGTAAACCTGCTCTTCCATCTTCTCCATGGAAAACCCCTCCTTGTCATAGCGCACTTGGGAACAGAACGTCTGTGCGCTTGCCGGACAACGTATCGTCGCTAAAGGATCAAGACAAGCGGTATCGCTGCACGTCACACGCACTACGGCCGGAAGCAAGCAGTCCGCAAAGTCGACGGCGCTTAGCATGTGTTGAACTCACTGCCGACAGACGGACGTGCGAGACGATGAGGAACGGACTGGGAATGCTGAACCGACGGCCCCCATGGATAGGTGGCGAAATCGTCAGGTTCGGGGCGGTGGGGAGCCTGGGGTGGGTCGTGGACACCGCGGTGTTCAACCTGTGCCTGCACCTGCTGCAGTTGCAGCCCGTCCGCTCCGGACTCATCGCCTCGGCAGTCGCTGTCGTCGCCACGTATCTGGGCAACCGTTACTGGACGTACAGCAGCCGGACCGGTGGCCGGCGTTCCCGGGAATTCGCCCTGTTCGTCCTGTTCAGTGGTGTGGGAATGGTCATTCAAAACGGCCTTCTCGCCCTGTCCCACTATGGCTTCGGCTATACCTCGGCCCTTGCCGACAACGTCGCGAAGAACATCATCGGCCTCGGCCTGGCCACCCTCTTCCGCTTCTGGGCCTACCGCACCTGGGTCTTCCGGCCCGCCCCCGCCAGCACCGTCGTCGCCGGAGCCGGGGGCAGCCCCGGGGACCGGGCGCGGGCCGGCGTCGAGCAGGCGGGGCGCGTCCACCGGTGACCCTCCCTCCGCGTGCGGTCGAGAGCGCCCGCCCCGACGGCGAGCCCCCGGCACAGACCCCGCCGGGCACGGCCCGCGTTCACGTCGACGAGCCGCTGCTCGCCGCCCGCGTCCACCGGCCCTCGGACCTGCTGCGCTTCCTCGCCGGCCTGCTCGGCGTCGTCGCCGTCCTCGCCCTCGCCGGCATTGCCCACAACACCACTACCGGCATCACCAGCGACATCACCTCCGGGGCCACCAAGGTCCACGGCCTGTCCACCACCCTGTCAGGCCTCCTGGCGGGCGCCGCCGTCCTCCTGGTCCCCCTCGCCTTCACCGTCGAGCGCCTGGCCAGGCGCGACGGCATGCGCCTGGCCGACGGCGTCCTCGCCGCCGTCCTCGCCCACAGCCTGACCCTCGGCCTGGACTGGTGGGTCGTCGAAGGCGCCGGTGAGGGCATCCGCAACGCCCTCACCCGATCCCCCCAGCCGGGCGGCGGCCTCACCGACCCCGTCCACGGCTACCTCGTCCCGGTCATCGCCTACATGACGGCAGCCGCCCCGCCCGGCCGCCCCCGATGGCGCATCGCCCTGTGGTCGGTCGTCGTCCTCAACGGCGGCACCGAACTGATCAGCGGCTACAACTCCCCGATGTCCCTGGCCCTGACCGTCATCCTCGGCTGGACGGTCGCCCACGGCACCCGCTACGCCCTCGGCTCGCCCAACGCCCGCACCACCGGCCGCAGCCTGCTCGTCGAACTCCGCAAGGCCGGCTTCCACCCCGCCACCGCCCACCGCGCCCCCGACGGGCCCGGCGGCACCCACCGCTACTACGTCGCCCAGCAGCAGGGCCCGCCGCTCGACGTCCACGTCATCGACCGCGAACTGCAGGCCTCCGGATTCTTCTACCGCCTCTGGCGCCGCATACGGCTGCGCTCCGCCGCCGTGCGCCGCAGCCCGCGCTCCCCGCGCCAGGCCCTGGAACACGAGAGCCTCATCTCCTACGCGGCCGCCTCCGCCGGCGCCCGCGCCCCCCGCCTCGTCGCCACCTCGGAGCTGGGCCCCGACGCGGTGATCCTCGTCTACGAACACGTGGCGGGCCGCACCCTCGACGAACTGCCGGACGCCGAGGTCACCGACGAGCTGCTGACCGGCCTGTGGGAATCGGTCCGCGCCCTGCAGGACCGGCAGATCGCCCACCGCCGCCTCACCGGCGAGTCCCTGCTCGCCGTCGCACAGGGCCCGGCGCATCTGACCAACCTCTCCCACGGCGACGTCGCCGCCGGCGACTTCGCCCTGCGCATGGACATCGCGCAACTGCTCACCACCTTCGCCCTGCGCGCCGGGCCCGAGCGGGCGGTCGCCACCGCCGCCGACGTCCTCGGCCCCACCCGGGTCGCGGCCGCGCTGCCCCTGCTCCAGCCCATCGGCCTGAGCCGCTCCACCCGCGCCGACCTGCGCCGCTACAACCGGGAACACAAAGCCGAAGCACCGGACGGCGACGAGGAGAGCACCGAAGGCGCCACCGAGGGCACTACCGGGGGCACCACCGAGGGGGACCTGCTCTCCCGCATCCGCCGGCTCATCCTGGACATGGTCCCCGAGACCCCGGCCGCCCCCGTCCGCCTCGAACGCTTCAAACCCAAGACCCTCTTCACCGCCATCGGCGGCGCCATCGCCGTCTACTCCCTGCTCACCGCCTTCCCCGCCACCCAGATCGACTTCGCCGACATGAACGGCGCCTGGGTCCTCGCCGCCTTCGCCGCGGCGGCCCTCAGTCACCTGGCGGCGGCCATGTGCCTCATCGGATTCGTCCCCGGCAGGCTCCCCTTCGGCCGAACCCTCCTGGCCCAGATCGCCGGATCGTTCGTCAAACTCGTCACCCCCGCCGCCGTCGGCGGCGTCGCCCTCAACACCCGCTTCCTGCAGAAGGCCGGCGTCCGCCCCGTCCAGGCCGTGGCCAGCGTCGGGGTCTCCCAACTGGCCGGACTCGCCTGCCACCTCGTGCTGTTGTTCACCTTCGGCTACATCGGCGGCACCGAGCAGGGCACGGACCTGGCCCCCTCCCGGACCGTCGTCGCCGGCCTGCTGACCGCAGCCGTCCTGGTCCTCACCGTCACGGCCGTCCCGCCCCTGCGCCGCTTCGTCGCCGCCCGGCTGCGCCCCCTGCTCGCCGGAGTCGTGCCGCACCTGCTGGACCTCCTGCAGCGCCCCTACCGGCTGGCCGTCGGCTTCGGCGGATACCTGCTGCTCACCGCGGCGTTCGTGGCCTGCCTGGACGCCTCGCTGCGCGCGTTCGGCGGCCACGCGAGCCTCGCCGTCGTCGCCGTGGTCTTCCTCACGGCGAACGCCGTCGGCTCCGCCGCTCCCACCCCCGGCGGGATCGGGGCCATCGAGGGCGCGCTGATCGGCACGTTCGTCGGGCTCGCCCACGTGCCGATCGAGATCGCCACCCCGGCGGTCCTGCTCTACCGCATCCTCATCTTCTGGCTGCCCGTACTCCCGGGCTGGGCGTGCTTCGGCTATCTCCAGCGAAAGGGCGCCCTGTAGGGCCGTGGTCCGCCCGCTCACGGTGAGAACGACCGCTGACCCCATCACGTTGATCAACTATGCTGACCGGGCCGGATGTTGATCTACGCAATCGATCCGGACGGAAAGCCGAACACGACTTGAAAGGGCGGCGGATCATGTCGTTCCCAGCTGATCCCAAGCCCCCACACACGGGGGAAATCCGGCTTGAGACACCGCGACTGGAAGACGGTCACGCAATATGGCGTCTTGCCTGCGAACACGAGAAGTCGGTCGACGTCAATTCACCGTACTTCTATCTTCTTTGGTGCCGTGACTTCGCTAAGACCTCGGTGGTCGCCCGCTCCGCGGACGGTGTGTGCGGATACATCATCGGCTTCGCCCGGCCGGACGATCCGGAGACGGTGTTCGCCTGGCAGAGCGGGGTGGACGCCACGCTGCGCGGCAGGGGGCTCGCGCGGCGCATGATCGACCACATCGCCCACTCCGACCCGCGCTTCCGCTACCTCGAAGGCACGGTCACGCCCGACAACACGGCCTCGGAGAACCTCCTGCGGTCCTTCGCCCGCGACCATGACGCACCGCTGGAGCAGGTGCCGTTCCTGGGCGCGGAACTCTTCCCCGACGGCCATGAGCCGGAAGCGCTCTTCCGTATCGGCCCCTACCATGCCTGACCCCCACCCCGATTCCCCCTCCGGTATCCCCTCAGATCCCCGACAAGGGAGCGACATGACGGCAACGGGCGTATTCGAAGACCGCGAATCGGTGGTGCGCAGCTACTGCCGTAGCTGGCCCGCGGTCTTCGGCAGGGCACTGGGCAGCCACATGTACGACGAAAGCGGGCGCCCCTACCTCGATTTCTTCGCCGGAGCCGGGACGCTCAATTATGGGCACAACAACCCGCGCATCAAGGCGGAACTCCTCTCCTATCTCGCCGACGACAACATCGTGCACAGCCTCGATATGTACACGGTCGCCAAAAGGGAGTTCCTGAGCACCTTCCACGAAGTCGTCCTGGCGCCGCGCGGACTCGACTACAAGGTCCAGTTCCCCGGCCCGGCGGGCACCAACGCGGTCGAGGCGGCCCTCAAGCTGGCCCGCAAGTACACCGGCCGCCGCACCGTGGTGAGCTTCACCAACGCCTTCCACGGGATGACGCTCGGCGCCCTCGCGGTGACGGGCAACGCCATGAAGCGCGCCGGCGCCGGCGTCCCCCTCGAGCACACCGTGACGATGCCCTACGAGAACTACCTGGGCGAGGGCACCGGGGACGCGGGCGGCCTGGCCCTGCTGGAGGGCATGCTGCGGGACAGCGGCAGCGGCCTCGACAAGCCGGCCGCGGTCATCGTCGAGACCGTCCAGGGCGAAGGCGGCCTCAACGCTGCCTCCGCGCCGTGGCTGCGCGACCTCGACGCGCTGTGCAAGCGGCACGGGATCCTGCTCATCGTCGACGACGTACAGATGGGCGTGGGGCGCACCGGAGCGTTCTTCAGCTTCGAAGAGGCCGGGATCACCCCCGACATCGTCTGCCTCTCCAAGTCCCTGAGCGGCCTGGGCCTGCCGATGGCTCTCACGCTGTTCCGCAGCGGCCTGGACATATGGGAGCCGGGGGAGCACAACGGCACCTTCCGCGGCTTCAACCCCGCGTTCGTCACGGCCACCGCCGCCCTCGGCTACTGGCGCGACGACGCGTTCGAGAAGGAGACCCTCGCCAAGGGCGAACAGGTCGGGCGGGCGCTCGCCGGGATCGCCGAGGCGAGGCCGGGCGGCGTCAGCGGCCTGCGCGGGCGCGGACTGGCCCGGGGCATCGTCCTGGCCGATCCCCACCAGGCCGCTGCCGTCTGCGAAGAGGCGTTCCGGCGCGGCCTGCTGATGGAGACCTCCGGGCCGAAGGGCGAGGTCGTCAAGCTCATGCCGCCGCTGACCACGACCGCCGAGGAGCTCACCGAAGGCCTGGAGATCCTCGCCGACTCACTGGAGGCGGTGCTGTAGGGGGCCACGGAACGCACCCGCGGAACCGGCCGCGGACACCCCCTCACGAGAAGGGGTGTCCGCGGCCGGTCCTTTCGCGTCAGCTACGGGCGGCGGAGGCCGCGGTGAAACGGCCGACCTTGCCGATCACGTCCTCGCTGTACAGCCGCAGCGACTGCTGCAGGGCGAACTCGGCCATGTACTGCCGGAACGCCTCCGGCGGCTCCTCGGCCAGGTTGACCATCCGCCGGTTGGTGACCACCGCAGGGCTGTCGAGGCGCCGCAGGGCGTCCTCCACCGCCGCGTCCAGCTCCTGCGGCTCCACCACCTCGTCGAAGAGGAACCCGGCGTCCGGCTCGGTGGCCCGGATCAGGCGGCCCCACAGCACCACCTGGCGGGAGATCCGCCCGCCGGCCAGCCGGCCCAGCCGCAGATTGCCGGCGCCGGGCACGATGCCCTCCTGCGCCGCCGGCAGACTGAAATAGGTGTCGGCGCCGGCCAGGACCCGGTCGAAGACCATGAGCAGCTGGGCCCCGCCGCCGATGGCGAACCCGTCCACCGCCGCCACCCACGGCTTCTCGATCGTGCGGGACTGCCACGACCGGTCGTGGTCGGTCAGCACCCCGCGGATGATCTTGTGGATGTAGCCCAGTTCCCGGCGCAGCAGGAAGTCGACCAGGGAGATCTCCCCGGCGTGCAGGCTCTTGAGGTTGATGCCCGCGCTGAAGACCCGCCGGCCCCGGTAGCGGGGGTGGGTCATGACGCCGCCGCGCACCAGCGCGACGCGCACCGCCGGGTCCAGCAGCGCCAGGTCGACGGCCGTCTCCATGTCCTCGACCTGCCGGTTGTCCTCGGCGTTGAGGCAGTCGTCCCGGCACATCGTCAGATGCGCGGCACCGTCCCGCCGTTCGAGCAGCACGGAGCCCAGGTCCACGCTCCCCGTGCGCTCGAACTCCGCCAGCAGGCCCAGGGCCCGCGGCGTGGGCCTGAGCATCGCGTCCATGAGGTGGGGACCGGAGACCGGCGAACCCAACACCTGGCTCAGGAAGATGCCCTGGTCGATCTCGTGCCCCTCCTTGCCGGCCTGCGGACGGGTCCGCTCGGCCGCCATCCGCCCGGCGGTGGGCACCAGCCCGGGAAAGGCCGCCGCGGCGGCCTCGACCAGCTCCGCGAGGCGCAGATGGACCGTGCGTTGCTGCGTCAGCTCGTCGTACACCGCCTCGCCGTGCGTCCGCATGAACCGGCTGCGCAGCGCCCGGCCGCGGTTCTTGGCCTCGGCGGCCAGCGCGCGCTGCTCCGGGGAGCGGTCCGCGGGCTCGGGGAGCGACGCCAGCAGCTCGTCGACGCCGGCGGCCTCCTGCGCCAGGGCCTGCCGGGCCTCGGCGAGGCCGGCCGGCGCGCTCACGGAGCGACCTCGGCGGGCACCCGGCGCAGCACCCGGTCGCAGGCGGCGAGGTGGCTGCCCAGGGCGTCCTCGAAGCGGGTGGTCGTCGCGTCCAGCATGAGCTGCCGTCGTACGCCCAGGCCCTGGCCCGCCCTGGAACCGAGGAGGGCGACCGTCTTCGCCAGCGCGGCCTCGGTGTCGTCCGCGACCTCGTCGACCAGGTGCAGGCCCAGGGCCTCGCTCGCGGGGAGGGGGAGGCCGAAGAGCACCGTGCGGCGGGTCGGGCCGATGCCGATCTGGTTGGCCAGGCGGTAGACGGCCATGCCGGGCCAGACGCCGTTGACGTCGGAGGGCACCGTCAGCCGGGCGCCGGCGGCGGCTATGCGGTAGTCGGTGGCGAGCAGCGCCTCGAACGCCACGCCGCCGCAGTCGCCCGTGGCCACGGCGACCGTGGCGGCGTCCAGTCGCTCCAGCCTGCGCAGGGCCCGCTCCCACTTGTTGACCAGGGGCAGGCTCACCTCCCGGGTCCAGGAGTCCTCGGGGGCGCCGGTGACGTGCAGGACGGCGACCTGCGGGGCGCCGGAGTCCTCGACGCGGTCGGCGAGGGCGGTCAGCCCCGCGACCGTCGCCGCCGTCAGGGGCCGGGCGCCATCGACGCGGATCGTGAAGTCCTCGGCGGACCGGGGGGAAATACCGGTGGGGTTCAACTTCTCATTGCCTCTCTGCTCGGTCACATCGTCACCAGCGGACCAGGGCGGTCTCGATCGTCGAGCCGGGTCCCATCGTCATCAGCACGCAGTACTCGCCCGGCCGGGCGACGCCCTCTTTGAGCAGCCGTTCGTAGGAGAAGAGGAAGGAACCGCTGGAAAGATTCCCGTAGTCACGCAGCACACCCGTGGTGTGCCGCAGGTCGTAGCGCGTCAGGCCGAGGTTGACCATGACGGCGTCGATGACCTTCTTGCCGCCGGAGTGCACCAGCCAGTGGGCGATGTCGCTGCGGCGCAGCCCGGTGCCTTCGAGCAGCCGGTCCACGACGATCTCGGCGTGGGCTCCCACCACGTACGGCACGTGGGGGTCGAGGTAGAAGCTGAACCGGTCCTGCTCGGCGTCCCAGTCGTAGCGCATCGCGTCGACGGCGTCGGTGATGACGCAGCTGGCGAACTTCAGGATGCGCGGCTCGGGGACCGGCTCCACGGCCACCGCGGGCAGTGCGGCCGGCGGCTCGTCGCGGCCGTCCCGCTCGCCGGCGACCAGGGCCACCGCGGCCGAGCCGTCGCCGAAGAGGCTGTTGACGACGGACGTACGCATGGTGCCGTCGAAGACGTACGCGGCGGAGCACGACTCGATGCACACCATGACCGCCAGCTGGCCGGGGTGCGCCCTGGCCCAGCCGTTCACCGCGTTCAGGGCGTTGAGCCCGGCGTTGCAGCCCATCCCGACGATGTCGATCCGGCTGCAGTGGCGGCTGATGCCGAGTTCGCGGATGAGCAGCGCGCTCAGCCCCGGGGTGAGGAAGCCCGTGGACGTCACGCAGCACAGGTAGCCGATGTCGGACAGCTCGGCGCCGGCGTCCTTGAGGCACTCCTCGACGGCCCGGACGCCCATGTCGATGCCCTGCGCCTTGTGCTTGGCGAGCAGTTCGCCCTGCTTCTCCAGCACGCGGGTGCCGTCCTCGCCCTGCGGGGGCAGGGTGAGGAAGCGCCGGTCGATCGCGCTGTTGAGGAAGATCGAGCGGATCCGCGGATCCTCGATCCGGAAGATGTCGAGCAGGTCCTGCTGGGAGTACGAGGTGGGGGGCACGGCGGTTCCCACCCCGACGACGCGGGCCACGCCGGGCACGTCGAGCGCGGTGTGCGGGGCGGTGGCCAGCGCACCGGGGTGCGGAAGGCCCGCGGTGGCGGACAGGGGGGTGGGCAGGTCGGCGGTCATGGTCATCGGTAGGTCCATCCCCACGACCTGCGCTTGCTCCGGATTACCGGAATGTAGTGTTCCATGGCTCCTCTTGATCGCGTCGCGCTGGTGTCGCGCTCTCGGTGGTGTGTCGGGAACTAACGGCCGGCGGACTGCTCACGGACGAAGTCCGCGAGCCGGTCCAGACCCGCCTCGATCTCCGGCGCCAGCAGATGGCTGAAGGACAGCCGGATCTGGTTGCGGGGCCGGGAGTCGGCGTAGAAGTGGTGCATGGGGGTCCACAGCACCCGGTGGCGCTGTGCGCTCAGCTCCAGCAGGTCGTCGCCTGCCGCGAAGGGCACGGTGACGACGAGGAAGAAGCCGCCGCCCGGCGTGTTCCAGGAGACCTGCGGGGCCCCGTCCTGGCCGAAGCGCTCGGAGAGCCCCTTCAGCATCCGGCGGAGGTTGTCCTGGTACGTGCGGATCTCCCGCTCGTTCGCCGTGCGCAGGCTGCAGCCGTTCTCCAGCAGCTTGCCGCCGATGACCGCCTGCGCGATGGGCGAGGTGTTCACCGTGAGCATGCTCTTGACCTTCGCGAGCTGGTCGGCGAGGCTCTCCGTCCCGCCGCCCGCCACGGCCACCCGCTGACCGGCCACGGCGAAGCCCACCCGCGCACCGGGAATGCCTGTCTTGGCGAACGAGCCCAGATAGACCACGCGTTCGTCGCCGTCCAGCGACTTCAGCGTCGGCAGCCCGGCACCGTCACCGAAGAGACCGTACGGATTGTCCTCGAGGACGAGGAAGTCGTGCTCCTGCGCGATCCGCAGCAGATCCAGCCGCGTCTGCCGGCTCAGGCTGGCACCGCTGGGGTTCGCGAAGTCCGGGATCACATACAGCGCACGGGGATTCTGTCCCGCCGCCCTGGCCCGCTCCACGACGGCCACCAGATCGTCCAGGTCGATGCCCGCGCCCGACTCCCGGACGGGCAGGACCGGCATGTCCACGAGCTGCGCCGCCCCGTGCGCCCCCACGTAGGTGGGCGTCACCGCCAGCAGCACGTCCTTCTCGGTGCGGCGCAGGGCGCGCAGCGTCAGGTACAGGGCCTCCTGGCAGCCGACCGTCACCACGATCGACTCCGGGTCGGCGACGATGCCCTCGTCGATCCGCAGGTTCTCGGCGATCAGGCCGTGGATGATGCCCTTGGTCCGCCCGTACTGCAGGATCGTGCGGGTCACCGCCGCCTCGTCACCGCCCAGTTCGGACGTCAGGTGCCGGCGGAAGGTGTCGAGGTAGCGCGGGATCGCGTCGAGGTCGAAGTACCCCTCGAACGGGCGCCCGGCCGCCAGTGAGACGGCGTCGGGGTAGCGCTGGGCCACCTCGTTGAGGAAGTTCATGGATTCGCTGACCGGTGATCCCAGCGAACCGTGCAGATCCATGATCTGCAGCAGGTTCTCAGATGAGCTGGACACGTCGGGCCCCCTTCGAGAAGGAATTGAGGATGTCGGACGAGATGGCTTCGGGCGCGCTGTCGGGATGCGCCGTCCGCAGGTCGGGACGGTGACAGGCGCCGTCCAGCGCCGCGAAGGAGCGCCGCCGCCCGCCGCCCGTCACATTGAGCAGGATCCGGGCGTCCTTCGGCACGCGGCCGTCGAGAACGGCGTCGCGCAGACAGGCGACGGCCACCGCCGCGGCCGGCTCGATGTCCACGCCCTCCAGTTCCTCGAACATCGCCGACGCGGCCAGCGCGGAGGTCCGGTCCGCGACGAGCATCTCGCCCGCACTGTGCGTCAGGATGTCCCGCACCCCGCCGGCCAGGGAGAACGGCGGCGCGGCGTTGACCAGTTCCGGCGCGAGCACCTGCCGCTGGCCGTCGGGATGCGCACCCTCCGCCCCGGTCCACGCCTCGTGGAGCGGGGCGAACTCCGCGTTCTGGCAGAGGAACAGGCGGGGCATCGCCTCATCCCCGCCGGACGACGCCGACGCACGGATGATGCGGCCGGCCGCCTCGTACGTCGCGATCGCACCGGCCCCGCTGCCGACCCCCTGGAAGTAGAAGTCCGGCAGCCGGCCCGTCTCCTCGTACGCGGTCAGCGCCACCACGGCCAGCCCGTCCCTGCGGCCGACGTTGCGGACGCCGCCCTCGGCGAAGAACTCGGGCGAGGACGCGACGAGCCGGCGGCTGTAGGCGATCGCCTGGTTGTACGTGGCACCCTCCAGTGCCACCACCTTCACGTGCTCCCCGACCTCCCCGGCGACCGCCAGGCCCGCGACGGCCCGCTCGGGAATCACCAGCAGGCACGGGAACGCGTAGTCCCGGCAGGCGGCCGCGAAGGCCGCCGCCGTATTGCCCGCGGACGCCACGACCATCACCCCGGCATCCTCGGGGACGCGCCCCAGGACCGTGTACGCCTCCAGTTCCTTGAACGTGCCCGAGCGCATGCCGCAGTTCCGCTCGGGCCAGTAGCCGCTGAAGGAGATCCACAGATCCCGCAGCCCGAGCGCGCCGCCAAGGCCCTCGCTCCGGAACACCGCGGGCCTGCCGGAACCGGCCACCTCGCGCCGCACGGGCAGCCACTGGCGGTAGCGGAACACACCGGACGCGCCGGGATCGACGCCGAAGCCCTCGGCCTCGTACTCCGTACGGAGCATCGAATCGTCGCCGCACAGCGCACAGCCCGATCTCGTACCGTCATCGGCCACCCGCGCTCCGCATCGCGTGCAGACGAGCGAGTAGTGATCACCGGAATTAATGACGTACCTCCTGCAGAGATCCCCGCCGGAGCGGGGAGTTTTCACGACTGGGCGCTGACGCGCGGTTGCGGGTAGACGCGCCGGATGCTCGAGCCCAGCCGGCCGACGTCCGCCCCGTAGACATGGAGGGAGATCGCGCGCGTGGAACCCGAATTGCGCACGAGATGGATGTCGCCGGGAGGCGCGAACCCGCCGACCTCACCGGCGGAATTGACGATCACCTCGGTGGCCAGCAGCCGCTCGCCGCCGTCACCGCCGACGACGCGGTAGCGGTGCTCGGTCTCCTCGCCCTCGTGCACCCCGGTCACGCACCACGAGACGTGATCGTGCACCGGGGTCTCCTGACCCGGCAGCCAGACCAGGGCGACGACGGAGAAGCTCCCGTCCGGCTCCGTGTGCAGGACGTGCTGGCGGTACCCCGCCGGGTCGCCCTCGCACTGCGGCTCCGCCAGCAGCCCGGGACGGGTGAGGAACGGCCGCAGCCGCTCCGCCACCCGGTCCGCGGCCTGCGCCGGCGCCGACGCGCCCACCACGGCCTCGCGCACCGCCGCGACGAGCGCGGCGAGATCGCCGGCGAGCTGGGGGAGAGTGGCGCTGCCACCGTACTGCGGCGTCACTTGGACGACCTCCACATCTTCTGGACCAGATCAAGGTCGGCTTGGGAGAGGGACACCAGGGGCACGTCGGACGGGGTGTGCCCGCCGGCCTCCGGATCACGGGTGTGCTCGATCAGCACCCGCAGCGCCCGGAACCACGCCTCGGCCAGATCACGCATGTCGGCCTCGGCCAGCAGCTCCCCGGGCCACGACCACGTCACCGTCAGCCTCGGACCGTCCGCGTGGTCCTCGGTCATGGCGTTGACCGACAGCGCGTGCGGCAGCGGCATGCGCGGGTCGGCGCCCGTCAGACCGGTGTCCTCGGCGACCGGACGCCAGTCCCCGGCACCCGGGACACCGCTTCCGGTCCCGTGCCCGGCCCGGTCGCCCACCGCGAACCGGCCCAGGTAGTTGAAGCCGATCTGAGGCTGCGCCAGAGCGGCCAGCACCGGGCCCGTCTCCGGGTTGAGGTGGCGCAGCAGGCCGTAGCCCACCCCGTTGTCGGGCAGCGCCCGCAACTGCTCCTTGACCCGCTTGAGCGCGTCGCCCACGGCCGGCCCGGCGGCCCACACCTCGTCCCAGTCGTCGACGGCCGTATCCAGGCGCACCGGATAGATGCTGGTGAACCAGCCCACCGTCCGCGACAGATCGGCCCCGACCACGGCCTCCTCGCGGCCGTGCCCCTCCAGGTGCAGCAGCACCGAGGAGTCGCCGCCCCGCCCCAGCCGCCGGCGCCGGTCGGCCACCGCCAGGGCCAGGCCCGTCAGCAGCACGTCGTTGACCCCGGCGTGGAAGGCCGCCGGCACCCGCGTGAGCAGGGCCTCGGTCTCCTCCACCGGCAGCGACATGGTCACCGAACGGGCCGAGCCGACCACATCGACCAGCGGGTCGAACGCCCGGCCGCCCAGCAGCGGGTCGTCGCCCTCCAGGATGCCCTGCCAGGTCGTCAGCTCCGCCGCCCGCGACGAGCTGCGCGCGAGGGCCGTCAGCCCGTCGGCCCAGCGGCGCAGCGACGTACCGGTCGGCTCCGGAGCGGGCCTGCGGCCCGCCGCCAGCTCCGCCCACGCCGCTTCCAGGTCGGTCAGCAGGATCCGCCACGACACACCGTCGACCACCAGGTGGTGCAGCACCAGCAGCAGCCGCCCGGACTCGCGCGGACCCGCGTCGAACCACACGACCTGGACCATCGCCCCGGCGTCGGGAGCGAGCCGGTCCCGCGCGGCCAGGGCCTCCTCGGCCGTCACCGCGCGGCGCGCCTCCTCGTCCGTACCGGTCACGTCGACCCGGCGGACGCACGCGTCGGCGCGCACCGCGCCCCGCTCCGCGATCTCCAGCTCCCACCGGTCGTCGCCGTCCGTCCGGGACAGCCGCATGCGCAGGGCGTCGTGGTGGTCCAGCAGCGCCTGCACGGCCGTGGTCAGCCGGACCTGGCCCAGGGTGGCCGGCACGCTCAGCAGCACGGACTGGTTGAACCCCTCCACCGGGCCGCCGCGCTCACGCAGCCAGTGCACGATCGGCGTCGGTTCGAGGGGGCCGGTCCCGTCCCGCGGATCCTCCGCCACGGCCCCGTCCGCCTCGGCGGTGACGGCGACCGCGGACAGCGCCTCGACGGTCTTGCAGCGGAACACGTCCGCGGGCGAGACGACCAGACCGGCCTTCCGGGCCCGGCTCACCAGCTGGATCGACAGGATGCTGTCGCCGCCGAGCTCGAAGAAGTTGTCGTCGATGCCGACCGTCTCCAGGCCGAGGACCTCGGCGAAGAGGCCGCAGAAGACCTCTTCCTGGGGCGTGCGGGGCCTGCGGCCGGTGGTGAGGGCCGTGTAGTCGGGTGCGGGGAGGGCCTTGCGGTCGAGCTTGCCGTTGGGCGTGAGGGGGAGGGCCTCCAGGGTGAGGACGGTGCTGGGGACCATGTAGTCGGGGAGGCGTCCGGCGAGGGCCGCCCGGAGGGTGTCCGTCGACAGCTCCGCGCTCTCGGCGACGACGTAGGCGACCAGTCGCTTGTCACCGGGCCGGTCCTCGCGCACGACGGCGGCGGCGTGGGCCACGTGCGGCTGTGCGGCCAGGGCGGCCTCGATCTCGCCGAGTTCGATGCGGAAGCCCCGGATCTTGACCTGGTCGTCGGCCCGGCCCAGATACTCCAGGCTCCCGTCCACCCGGCGGCGTACGACGTCACCGGTGCGGTACATGCGCGCACCCGTGGCGCTGTGGGGATCGGCCACGAACCGTTCCGCCGTGAGGGCGGGCCGGCCCAGGTAGCCGCGGGCGAGACCGGCACCGGCGACGTAGAGCTCGCCGGGGACCCCGAGGGGAGCCGGCCGCAGCCTGTCGTCGAGGACGTACGTCCTCAGGTCGGCGATCCGCTGCCCGATCAGGCTGCCCGACCCGGCGGCGGCCGACGCACGGGTGAGGGTCTTCCACGTGACGTGCACGGTGGTCTCGGTGATGCCGTACATGTTCACCAGAGCGGGCGCGTCGTCGGCGTGCCGCTCGTACCAGCCCTTGAGGTGGCCCGGTTCGAGCGCCTCGCCGCCGAAGACGACCAGGCGCAGCGCCAGGTCCTGGCCGAGCGCCGGGTTCTCGGCGTCGGCCTGCGCCAGCTGGTGGAACGCGGTCGGCGTCTTGTTGAGGACGGTGACCTTCTCCCGGACCAGCAGCCCGAGGAAGTCGGCCGGGGTACGGGAGGTCCGGTGCGGGACGACCACGAGGCGGCCGCCGTGCAGCAGGGGGCCCCACAGCTCCCAGACGGAGAAGTCGAAGGCGAAGGAGTGGAACAGCGTCCACACGTCGTCGCCCGTGAAGCGGAACGTGTCCTGGGTGGCGCCGAAGAGCCGCACCACGTTCCGGTGCGGGACGACCACGCCCTTGGGCCGGCCGGTGGAGCCGGAGGTGTAGATGACGTACGCGGGGTGGCCGGGCCGCAGGGAATCACCCCGGCCGGGGTCGGTGTGCGGCAGGCCGCGCAGGAGCGCCCCGGTCGCGGGATCGTCCAGCACCACCCGCTCGGGACCGCTCCCCGGCAGGCGGGACGCGGTCCGCGCGTCGGTCAGCACCCGCACGGGCCGGGCGTCCGCGAGCGTGTAGGCGATGCGGTCGGTGGGGTAGTCGGGGTCGATGGGCAGGTAGGCGGCCCCGGCCTTGAGCACGGCCAGGACGGCGACGACCAGCTCGGCGGAGCGGGGCAGCGCGATCGCGACGATCTGCTCGGGGCCGGTGCCCCGGTTCATGAGGTGGTGGGCGAGCCGGTTGGCCCGGCTGTTGAGCTCGGCGTAGCTGAGCTCCTCACCCTCGAACACCACCGCGGTGGCATCGGGCGTGCGGGCCGCCTGCCGCTCGAACAGCTCGGGGATCGTGACCGCGGGGACCTCGGGGGAGCGGGAGGTGTCGTTCCACTCGGTCAGGATCCGGTGCCGCTCCCGGTCGGAGAGGACATCCACCTCCCCGACGGTCCGCTCGGGGTCGGCGACGACGGCTTCGAGCAGACGCACCAGTCGCTGCGACAGCAGCTCCACCGTGGAACGGTCGAACAGATCGGTCGCGTAATCGGCCTGCCCCTCGATGCCGGACGGGCTTCCGTCGGCGGCGAAGCGTTCCGCCAGGGTGAATCCCAGGTCGAACTTGGCGGCGCCCGGCCCCAGCGGTTCGACGGCGACGTCGACGCCGGGGAGGCCGAGCGTGGCCGCCGTGTTGTTCTGCAGCGTCAGGACGACCTGGAACAGCGGGTGCCGCGCCATGGAACGGACCGGGCTCAGCACCTCCACCAGCCGCTCGAACGGCACGTCCTGGTGGGCGAAGGCCGCGAGGTCCGTCTCCCGTACCCGCTCCAGCAGCTCCCGGAACGTCGGGTCGCCCGAGGTGTCCGTGCGCAGGACGAGGGTGTTGACGAAGAAGCCGACCAGGTCGTCGAGCGCGTCGTCGGTGCGGCCCGCGATCGGAGAGCCGATCGGGATGTCCGTACCCGCGCCGAGGCGGGTCAGCAGAGCGGCCAGGGCCGCCTGCATCACCATGAACACGCTCGTACCCTGAGCACGCGCGAGGTCGACGACCCGCCCGTGCAGTGCGGCGTCGACACCGAAGAACACGGAGCCGCCCTCGTGCGACGCCACGGGCGGCCGGCCGCGGTCGAAGGGCAGCGGCAGCTCCTCGGGAACGCCGGCCAGCGTCTGCTGCCAGTGGGCCAGCTGCCGGGCGACCAGGCTCCCGGAGTCCTTCTCGTCGCCCAGGAGTTCACGCTGCCAGAGCGTGTAGTCGGCGTACTGCACCGGCAGCGCCGCCCAGCCGGGCGCCGCCCCCTCGATCCGTGCGGCGTAGGCCGTGGACAGGTCCCGGGCCAGGGGCGCCATGGACCAGCCGTCCCCGGCGATGTGGTGCATGACCAGCAGCAGGACGTGCTCGTCCGGGCCGGTGGCGAACAGCGACAGTCGCAGCGGCAGGTCGGCGCCCAGATCGAACGCGAAGCCCGCGTCCCTCCGCAGCAGCACGCCCAGGTCCTGCCCGCCGGAGACCGCGGTCTCGGTGAACGACAGCAGCCCGGCGGCCTCGCCCGGCTCCAGCACCCGCTGGTACGGCTGGGCGTCGGCGTCCTCGGGGAAGACCGTCCGCAGGCTCTCGTGCCGGGCGACGACATCGCCCAGGGCCGCCCTGAGGGCCGCCGCGTCGAGCGGCCCGGAGAGGCGGAGCGCCATGGGCACGTTGTAGGTGGCGCTCGGGCCCTCGAGCCGGCCGATGAGCCACAGCCGGCGCTGCGCGAACGACAACGGCAGCCGCTCGGGCCGGACCGCCGGCAGCAGCGACGGCCGTACGACCTCGCCCCCGCCCTCGGCCAGCCGGCCGGCCAGGCCCGCGACGGTCGGCGCCTCGAACAGCACCCGGATGCCGAGCTCCGCGCCCAGCGTCGAACGGACCCGGCTGATCAGACGCGTGGCGAGCAGCGAGTGCCCGCCGAGCTCGAAGAAGCTGTCGTCGATGCCGACCCGCTCCACGCCCAGCACCTCGGCGAACAGCCCGCACAGCACCTCCTCCCGCGGCGTCCGCGCCTCACGGCCCCCGGCCAGCGCGTCGAAGTCCGGCGCGGGCAGGGCAGCGCGGTCGAGCTTGCCGTTCGGGTTCAACGGCAGCGCGTCCAGCACCACCACGGCGGCCGGGACCATGTACGCGGGGAACCGCTCCATCAGATAGGCCCGCAGCTCCCGCGCGTCGAGCGGGACCGCACCCGAATCCGCGCCGGCCGCCGGCGCGGGCACCGCGTAGGCGATCAGCCGCTGGTCGCCCGGGACGTCCTCGCGGACCCGCGCCACGGCACGGGAGACCCCCGGATGCTGCGCCAGCACCGACTCGATCTCGCCGAGCTCGATCCGGAAACCGCGCACCTTCACCTGGTCGTCCGCACGGCCCAGGCACTGCAGCAGGCCGTCGGCCGTCCACCGGGCGACGTCCCCGGTCCGGTACATCCGCTCGCCCGGACCGCCGAACGGATCCGCCACGAACCGCTCCGCGGACAGCCCCGGCCGCCCGATGTACCCGCGCCCCACCTGGGCGCCCGCGACGTACAGCTCACCCGCCATGCCCGGCGGCAACGGCCGCAGCCCGTCGTCGAGGACGTAGACGCGGGTGTTCCACATGGGCCGGCCGATCGGCACCGGACCCGGGACGTCGAGCGGCCGCCCGACCTCGATCGGATTGTCCAGGCAGCCCACGGTCACCTCGGTCGAACCGTAGTGATTGACCACGGCGGCGTCCGGATGGGCGGCGCGCCAGGCCCGCAGCCGCTCCACGGAAATGCCCTCGCCGCCGATCATGAGCTGCCCCGCCCACGACCCCGACAACCTGTCGGCCAGCAGCGGCAGATGGCTGGGCGTGACCTTGAGGAACGTGAAGTCCCCGAAATCCTCCGCCGCGACGTTCTCGATCGCCGACACACGGACACAGCCGCCGACGGTGAGCACGGCGTGCAGCGTCGTCACGATCGCCCCGAACGCGAACGAGGCGTGCAGAAGCACGGTGCCCTTCACACCCGGGTACGCGCTCCAGCACCGCACCGTGTAGTTCGTCAGGCTGTGGTGCTCGACCACGACGCCCTTGGGCAGGCCCGTCGAGCCGGACGTGTAGATGAGGTACGCCGGGTGGGACAGCGACAACGGCGCCGTGCGCTCCGCGTCGGTGACATCCGTACCGGCGAGCGAGGCCAGGCTCGCCACGGTCGCCGGGTCGTCCAGCACGACCCGTCGGGGACCGTCGGCGGGCAGCAGCCCCGCCGCCCCGCGAACCGTCAGCACACACGCCGGAGCCGCGTCCTCCAGCATGAACGCCACGCGCTCCGCCGGATACTCCGGATCGATGGGCAGATAGGCGGCCCCGGCCTTCAGCACGGCCAGCAGCGCCACGACCATCTTCTCCGAGCGGGGGAAGGCCAGCGCCACCACCCGCTCCGGACCGATGCCCATGCCGACCAGCAGCCGCGCCAGCCGGTTAGCCTGCTCGTTCGCCTCGGCGTAGCTCAGCACCGTGTCCTCGAACACGAGCGCCGGCGCGTCGGGTGTACGGGCCACCTGCTCCTCGAACAACGCCGGAACCGTCGCCGCCGGCACCTCGTGCCGGGTGTCGTTCCACTCCACGAGCAGCTTGTGGCGCTCGTCCTCGGACAGCACCTCCACCCGGCTCAGCGGCGCGTGCGGATCGGCGACCACCGCCGCCAGCAGCCGCTCGAAGCGGCGCGCCATCGTCTCGACCGTGCCCTGGTCGAACAGGTCCTTCGCGAAGTCGAAGGTCCCCGAGAGGCCGGTCGCGGCCCCGTCGGCGCCCCGCTGCTCACTGACGTGCACACCGAGGTCGAACTTGGACCGGATGGCGGCCACGTGCTCCATGCCGACGCTCAGCCCCGGCAGCTCCAGCACCGCCTCGGCGTTGTTCTCGAACCCGAACATCACCTGGAAGAGAGGGTGCCGGGCCATCGAGCGCGTGGGGTTGAGCGCCTCCACCACGTGCTCGAACGGGACGTGCTGATGCGCGAAGGCGGCCAGGTCCACCTGACGGACCCGCTCCAGCAGATCGGCGAAGCTCGGCCTGCCGGACGTGTCGACGCGGAACACCAGCGTGTTCGAGAAGAAGCCGACGAGGTCGTCGAGCCCGTCGTCGGTCCGGCCGGCGACCGGCGAGCCGATCGGGATGTCCTCACCCGCGCCGAGGCGGGTGAGCAGCGCCGCGAGGGCGGCCTGCATCACCATGAACACCGTGGACCGGTGCTCCGCCGCCAGGTCCAGCAGCCCCTGGTGAACGGCGGCGTCGACCGTGAAGGAGGCCGTACCGCCCTCGTACGACGCCACGGCGGGACGCGGCCGGTCGGCCGGCAGCTGAAGCTCCTCGGGGGCACCGGCGAGGGCCTGCTGCCAGTGGGCGAGCTGCCGGGCGATCAGGCTCTCGGGGTCGTTCTCGTCGCCGAGGAGCTCGCGCTGCCAGAGCGTGTAGTCGGCGTACTGCACGGGCAGCGGCGCCCAGGCGGGCGCACGGCCGTGAAGGCGCGCGGCGTACGCGGCGGAAAGGTCCTTGGCCAGGGGCGCCATGGACCAGCCGTCCCCGGCGATGTGGTGCATGACGAGCAGGAGTACGTGCTGGCCGGGGCCGGTGGTGAAGAGGCGTGCGCGGAGGGGGAGGTCGGTGGCGAGGTCGAATGGGCGGGTGGCCTCGGCGGCGAGCAGAGTGGGGAGCTCGGCGGCGTCGGCCGGGACGATGCCGAGGACGGGGCTGAGCTCGGCCATGTCGAGGATGCGCTGGTAGGGCTGTCCGTCGGCGTCCTCGGGGAAGACGGTGCGCAGGCTCTCGTGCCGGGTGACGACGTCGTGGAGGGCTGCCTGCAGTGCCTGCTCGTCGAGGGTGCCGGTGAGGCGGACGGCGAGCGGCATGTTGTAGGTGGCGTTCGGGCCCTCGAGCTGGCTGATGAACCACAACCGGCGCTGCGCGAACGACAACGGCAGGCGCTCGGGGCGGACTTCCGCCGGCATCAGCGGCGGGTGTGCCGCCTCCGCGTCTTCGGTGAGTTGGTCGGCGAGGCCGGCGACGGTGGGGGTTTCGAAGAGGGTGCGGATGGCGAGTTCGGTGCCGAGGGTGGTGCGGATGCGGCTGATGAGGCGGGTGGCGAGGAGGGAGTGGCCGCCGAGGTCGAAGAAGTTGTCGTCGATGCCGACGGTGTCGAGGCTGAGGACTTCGGCGAAGAGGTTGCAGAGGGTTTCTTCGTGGGGGGTGCGGGGTGTGCGGTTGGTGGTGAGGGCGGCGTAGTCCGGTGCGGGCAGGGCCTTGCGGTCGAGCTTGCCGTTGGGGGTGAGGGGGAGGGTGTCGAGGGTGAGGACGGTGCCGGGGACCATGTAGTCGGGGAGACGCCCGGCTATGGCGGAGCGGAGAGTCTCGGAGGTCGGCTCCGCACCCTCGTCCGGGACGACGTAGGCGACCAGTCGCTTGTCGCCGGGCAGGTCCTCGCGCACCAGCACGACCGCCTGGGCGACGTGGGGGTGGGCGGTGAGTGCGGCTTCGATTTCGCCGAGTTCGATGCGGAAGCCTCGGATTTTGACCTGGTGGTCGGTGCGGCCGAGGTATTCGAGGGTTCCGTCGGTGCGGTGGCGTACGAGGTCGCCGGTGCGGTACATGCGTGCGCCGGTGCCGGTGAAGGGGTCGGCTACGAACCGTTCGGCGGTGAGGGCGGGTCGGTTGAGGTAGCCGCGTGCGAGGCCGGTGCCGGCGAGGTAGAGCTCGCCGGGGGTGCCGGGTGGCACGGGCTGGAGGCGGTCGTCGAGGACGTAGGTGCTCGTGTTCCAGATGGGTGCGCCGATGGGGACGGTGGTGGTGTTGGCGTCTTCGGTGCGGCATTCCCATTCGGTGACGTCTACGGATGCTTCGGTGGGGCCGTAGAGGTTGTGGAGCGGGGTGGTGGTGAGAGCCCGGTGGAACTGGGTCTGGATTGCGTGGGGGAGTGCTTCGCCGCTGGCGAAGACGTGGCGGAGTGTGGTGCAGCGGCCGGCGTCCGGGTGGGCCAGGAAGGTCTGGAGCATGGACGGCACGAAGTGGGTGACCGTGACCTGCTGCTTACGTATGAGGCCGGTGAGGTAGGCGGGGTCCTTGTGGCCGTCGGGCTTGGCGACGACGAGACGGGCGCCGGTGATCAGGGGCCAGAAGAATTCCCAGACCGAGACGTCGAAGCTGGAGGGCGTCTTCTGCAGGACCCTGTCGTCGGCGGTGAGTTCGTAGCGTGACTGCATCCACAGCAGGCGGTTGACGATTCCGCTGTGGGGGACGACGACGCCCTTGGGCCGGCCGGTGGAGCCGGAGGTGTAGATGACGTAGGCGGGCTGGCCGGGAAGCAGATTCCGGTCGGGGTTGTCGACGGTGTCGGTCGTGGTGGCACCGGCGTGGTCGTCGAGGACGATCACGGGGACCTCGGACCGGGGGATCACCGGCAGAGTCTGCGTGTTGGTGATGACGCACGCAGGTGCCGCGTCGCTGAGCATGTAGGCGATGCGGTCGGCCGGGTAGTCCGGGTCCACCGGCAGATACGCCGCACCGGCCTTGAGCACGGCCACGAGCGAGACGATGAGCTCGATGGAGCGGGGCAGCGCGATCGCGACGATCTGCTCGGGTCCGGTGCCCGTGCTGATGAGGCGATGGGCGAGCTGGTTGGCGCGGACGTTCAGCTCGGCGTAGGTGAGTTCCTCGCCCTCGAAGACCACGGCAGTGGCGTCAGGGGTGCGGGCTGCCTGCTGCTCGATGAGGTCGGGCAGAGTCGTCTGCGGAACCTCATGGAACGTGTCGTTCCACTCGGTGAGCAGCCGCTGTCGCTCCTCGGCGGAGAGGATCTCCACCCGTCCGATGGGCCGCTCGGGATCGGCCACGACGGCGTCGAGCAGCCGCACGAGCCGCTCCGCCACCAGCTCCACGGTGGCCGCGTCGAAGACGTCCGCGGCGTATTCCACATGGCCCTCGACACCCGCCGGGCTGCCGTCCGCGGCGAAGGACTCACCGAGGTGGAACCCGAGGTCGAACTTGGCGGCCACCATCTCCAGCGGTTCGAGGCCGACGTCGATGCCGGGCAGGTCGAGGCCGGCGGCGGTGTTGTTCTGGAAGGCCAGCATGACCTGGAACAGCGGGTGCCGGGCCATGGAACGGGTCGGGTTGAGGACCTCCACGAGCCGCTCGAACGGCAGGTCCTGGTGGGCGTAGGCCGCGAGGTCCGTCTCCCGCACCCGCTCCAGCAGCTCCCGGAACGTCGGGTCGCCCGAGGTGTCCGTGCGCAGGACGAGGGTGTTGACGAAGAAGCCGACGAGATCGTCCAGCGCCACGTCGGTCCGGCCGGCGATGGGCGAGCCGATGGGGATGTCCGTACCCGCGCCGAGGCGGGTCAGCAGGGCGGCGAGGCCGGCCTGCATCACCATGAACACGCTCGTGCCCTGCTCGCGGGCGAGCGCCGCGATCCGCCCGTGCAGCTCCGCGTCCAGCCCCAGCGGCACCGAGCCGCCCTTGTGCGAGGCGACGGCCGGGCGGGGCCGGTCGAAGGGGAGCCGCAGCTCCTCCGGAACGCCCTCCAGCGTCTTCCGCCAATACGTGATCTGGTTGGAGACGACGCTCTCGGGGTCGTCCTCGTCGCCGAGGAGTTCACGCTGCCAGAGCGTGTAGTCGGCGTACTGCACCGGCAGTTCGTCCCATGAGGGGGCCAGGCCCCCGGTCCGCGCCGCGTACGCCGAGGACAGGTCCCGGGCCAGGGGCGCCATGGACCAGCCGTCCGCGGCGATGTGGTGCAGCACCAGCAGCAGGACGTGCTCGTCCGGACCCTTGGTGAACAGCCACGCGCGCAGGGGCAGGTCGTGCGCCAGGTCGAACTCGCAGCGTGCCGCGCGCTCCAGCGCCGACGTCAGCTCCTGCTCGTCGGCGACCTCCGCCCTGACGAACTCCAGCAGCCCGGCCGCCTCGGCCTGCCCCAGGATCCGCTGGTACGGCTCCCCCTCCGGCCCCTCGGGGAAGACGGTCCGCAGGCTCTCGTGCCGGTCGACGACATCACCCAGGGCCGCCTGCAGGGCGTCGTGGTCCAGCGCACCGGACATACGCACCGCGAGCGGTCCGTTGTACGTGGCGCTCGGGCCCTCCAGTCGGCTGATGAACCACAGCCGCCGCTGCGCGAACGACAAAGGAATCATGTCATCTCCTTCATTTTTGAACCCACATCGCGCGTGGGCCCAAAGGGCAGTACAAAACGGCGAACAGGCTTGGTGCCGTTCTGCCGGCACACGGAACGAACCACTGCTTCTGTCGGTCTTCGCTGCGTCAGTCGGGCCTGCGCATCCGCCGCAGTGCCGGGCGACGGGCCTGGCCGGACGCCGGGAGCCGCCCGGCCAGACCGGCCACCGTCGGCGCCTCGAACAGTTCACGGATCTGCAGTTCCACACCGAGGGCCGCCCGCACCTGGCTGACGAGGCGCGTGGCGAGCAGCGAGTGCCCGCCGAGGTCGAAGAAGCTGTCGTCGATGCCGACCCGCTCCAGGCCGAGCACCTCGGCGAACAGCCCGCACAGGATCTCCTCCTGCGGCGTGCGCGGACGGCGCCCGGTGGAGAGGGCCTCGAAGTCGGGAGCGGGGAGGGCCTTGCGGTCCAGCTTGCCGCTCGGGGACAACGGCAGGGCGGGCAGGACCATGACCGCGGCCGGAACCATGTACTCCGGCAGTCGTCCGGCCACCGCCGCGCGCAGCTCGGCCGGCGCCGGACGGGCGTCGCCGGCAGGCACGACGTAGGCGACGAGCCGCTTGTCGCCGGGCCGGTCCTCGCGTGCGACGACGGCCGCGTGGGCGACCTGCGGTTGCGCGGCGAGGACGGCCTCGATCTCGCCCAGTTCGATGCGGAAGCCCCGGATCTTGACCTGGTCATCGGCCCGGCCCACGTACTCCAGGTTTCCGTCGGCGCGCCGGCGCACCACGTCACCGGTCCGGTACATCCGCTCGCCAGGGCCCCCGAACGGGTCGGCCACGAAGCGGTCCGCGGTCAGGGCGGGGCGCTTGAGGTAGCCGCGCGCCAGGCCCACTCCCGCGATGTACAGCTCACCCGCCACGCCCACGGGCACCGGACGCAGCCCGCCGTCGAGCACGTACACCCGCGTGTTCCAGACGGGGACGCCGATCGGGACCGAGACGTCGGCCCGGCCCTCGTCCCGGCACTCCCATTCCGTCATGTCGACCGTCGTCTCGGTCGGGCCGTAGACGTTGTGCAGCGGAACGTCGAGCGCCTTGAAGAACTCCGTCTGCAGTGAGGAGGGGACCGCCTCGGCACCCACGAAGACGTGGCGCAGCGAGGTGCATTCGCCGACGCCCCGGGCGGTGAGGAACGCCTGCAGCATCGAGGCCGGGAAGCCCGCGATCGTCACCTTGCTGTCGCGGATCAACGCGCTGATGTACGCCGGGTCCTTGTGCCCGTCCGGCTTGGCGAGCACCGTCACCGCCCCGGTGATCAGCGGCCAGAACAGCTCGCGCACCGAGCCGTCGAAGCTCGACGGCAACTGCTGGAGCACCCGGTCGTCCGCGGCGAGTTCGTACCGCTCCTGCATCGCCAGCAGGCGGTTGACGATTCCGCTCTGCGGGATCACCACTCCCTTGGGCCGGCCGGTGGAGCCGGAGGTGTAGATGACGTACGCGGGGTGGTCGGGGTGCGCGGTCCGGTCGGGGGCGGCGTCGGTACGGTCCGCGAGTGCGGCAGCGGTGCCGGGGTCGTCGAGGACGATCACGGGAGCGGTGGTGGACCCGACGACGGGCAGGGTCTGTGTGTCGGTGATGACGCAGGTGGGTGCAGCGTCGCCGAGCATGTAGGCGATGCGGTCGGCCGGGTAGTCCGGGTCGACGGGCAGGTACGCAGCCCCGGCCTTGAGCACGGCCATGAGCGCGACGACCATCTCGGGCGAGCGGGGCAGAGCGACGGCGACGATGTGCTCGGGGCCGGTGCCCGCGCCGATGAGGTGGTGGGCGAGCCGGTTGGCGCGGGCGTTGAGCCGGGCGTAGCTGAGGGCCTCGCCCTCGAAGAGCACGGCGGTGGCGTCGGGAGTACGGGCCGCCTGCTGCTCGAACAGCTCGGGGATGGAGGTCCGCGGAATGTCGTGGCGGGTGTCGTTCCATCCGGTGAGGAGCTGGTGTCGCTCCTGTTCGGAGAGGATCTCCACCTGTCCGACGGTGGTGGTGGGGTCGGTGACGACGGCGTCGAGCAGGCGGACCAGTCGCTGCGAGAGCAGCTCGACGGTGGAGCGGTCGAAAAGGTCCGTCGCGTAATCGGTGCAGCCGTCCATGCCCGCCGGGGCGCCGTCCGGAGTGAAGCGCTCCGTCAGCGTGAGACCGAGGTCGAACTTGGCGGTGGTCAGATCGAGGGGCTCGAGGCCGAAGTCGACGCCCGGGAGGTCGAGACCGGCCTCCGTGTTGTTCTGGAGAGCCAGCATGACCTGGAAGAGGGGGTGGCGGGCCATGGAGCGGACGGGGTTGAGGAGTTCCACGAGGCGTTCGAAGGGGAGGTCCTGGTGGGCGTAGGCCGCGAGGTCGGTGTCGCGGACGCGCTGGAGGAGCTCTTCGAAGGTGGGGTCGCCTGAGGTGTCGGTGCGCAGGACGAGGGTGTTGACGAAGAAGCCGACGAGGTCGTCGAGCGCGTCGTCGGTACGGCCTGCGATCGGGGAGCCGATGGGGATGTCGTTGCCGGCGCCGAGGCGGGTGAGCAGGGCGGCGAGAGCGGCCTGCATGACCATGAACACGCTCGTGCCCTGAGCACGCGCGAGGTCGACGATCCGCTGGTGCAGTTCCGCGTCGAGAGCCAGCGGCACTGAACCGCCCTTGTGGGAGGCGACGGCAGGACGCGCCCGGTCGAAGGGCAGCTCCAGCTCCTCGGGAATCCCGGCGAGGGTCTGCTTCCAGTACGTGGCCTGGTGGGAGATGACGCTCTCGGGGTCGTTCTCGTCGCCGAGGAGTTCGCGCTGCCAGAGCGTGTAGTCGGCGTACTGCACGGGCAGTGCCGTCCAGGCGGGGGCGGAGCCCTGAAGGCGCGCGGTATAGGAAACGGAAAGGTCGTGGGCGAGGGGGGCCAGGGACCAGCCGTCGCCCGCGATGTGGTGCATGACGAGCAGGAGTACGTGCTGGTCGGGGCCGGTGGCGAAGAGCCAGGCCCGCAGGGGCAGATCGACGGCCAGGTCGAACCCGCAGCTCGCGTGCTCGTGGAGGGCGGCGGACAGCTCGGCCTCGCCGGTGACCTCGGCCTCGGTGAACGCGAGCAGCTCGACGGCCCGGCCGGGCTGCAGCACCTGCTGGTACGGCTGACCGTCCGCGTCGTCGGGGAAGACGGTGCGCAGGCTCTCGTGCCGGCTGATGACGTCGTGGAGGGCTGCTTGGAGTGCCTGTTCGTCGAGGGCGCCGGTGAGGCGGACCGCCATGGGGATGTTGTAGGTGGCGTTCGCGCCTTCGAGCCGGCTGATGAGCCACAGCCGGCGCTGCGCGAACGACAGCGGCAGGCGGTCGGGGCGGACTGCCGGGACCAGCTCGGGTCGTACGGGTGTGGTGTCGGTGTCGGTGAGTTGGTCGGCGAGGCCGGCGACGGTGGGGGTTTCGAAGAGGGTGCGGATGGCGAGTTCGGTGCCGAGGGTGGTGCGGATGCGGCTGATGAGGCGGGTGGCGAGGAGGGAGTGGCCGCCGAGGTCGAAGAAGTTGTCGTCGATGCCGACGGTGTCGAGGCTGAGGACTTCGGCGAAGAGAGCGCAGAGGGTTTCTTCGTGGGGGTTGCGGGGTGTGCGGTTTGTGGTGAGGGCGGCGTAGTCGGGTGCGGGGAGGGCCTTGCGGTCGAGCTTGCCGTTGGGGGTGAGGGGGAGGGTGTCGAGGGTGAGGACGGTGCCGGGGACCATGTAGTCGGGGAGGCGGGTGGCGAGGGCTGCCCGGAGGGTGTCCGTCGACAGGTTGGCGCTCTCGGCGACGACGTAGGCGACCAGTCGCTTGTCGCCGGGCCGGTCCTCGCGGACGACGGCGGCGGCGTGGGCGATGTGCGGCTGTGCGGTGAGTGCGGCTTCGATTTCGCCGAGTTCGATGCGGAAGCCTCGGATTTTGACCTGGTGGTCGGTGCGGCCGAGGTATTCGAGGGTTCCGTCGGTGCGGTGGCGTACGAGGTCGCCGGTGCGGTACATGCGTGCACCGGTGCCGGTGAAGGGGTCGGCTACGAACCGTTCGGCGGTGAGGGCGGGCCGGTTGAGGTAGCCGCGTGCGAGGCCGGTGCCGGCGAGGTAGAGCTCGCCGGGGGTGCCGGGCGGGACGGGCTGGAGGCGGTCGTCGAGGACGTAGGTGCTCGTGTTCCAGATGGGTGCGCCGATGGGGACGGTGGTGGTGTTGTCGTCTTCGGTGCGGCATTCCCATTCGGTGACGTCTACGGATGCTTCGGTGGGGCCGTAGAGGTTGTGGAGCGGGGTGGTGGTGAGGGTGTTCCGGAACTGGGCCTGCACGGGGCCGGGGAGTGCTTCGCCGCTGGCGAAGACGTGGCGGAGTGTGGTGCAGCGGCCGGCGTCCGGGTGGGCCAGGAAGGTCTGGAGCATGGACGGCACGAAGTGCGTGACCGTCACCTGCTGCTTACGTATGAGGCCGGTGAGGTAGGCGGGGTCCTTGTGGCCGTCGGGCTTGGCGACGACGAGACGGGCGCCGGTGATCAGGGGCCAGAAGAATTCCCAGACCGAGACGTCGAAGCTGGAGGGCGTCTTCTGCAGGACCCGGTCGTCGGCGGTGAGTTCGTAGCGTGACTGCATCCACAGCAGGCGGTTGACGATTCCGCTGTGGGGGACGACGACGCCCTTGGGCCGGCCGGTGGAGCCGGAGGTGTAGATGACGTAGGCGGGCTGGCCGGGACGCAGAGTCCGGTCGGGGTTGCCCGTGAGCTCGGTGATGGTCCCGGGGTCGTCGAGGACGATCACGGGAGTGGTTGCGGACCCGACGACGGGCAGGGTCTGTGTGTCGGTGATGACGCAGGTGGGTGCCGCGTCGTCGAGCATGTAGGTGATGCGGTCGGCCGGGTAGTCCGGGTCGACGGGCAGGTACGCCGCACCGGCCTTGAGCACGGCCACGAGCGAGACGATGAGCTCGATGGAGCGGGGCAGGGCGATCGCGACGATCTGCTCGGGTCCGGTGCCCGTGCTGATGAGGTGGTGGGCAAGCCGGTTGGCGCGGACGTTGAGCTCGGCGTAGGTGAGTTCCTCGCCCTCGAAGACCACGGCAGTGGCGTCAGGAGTGAGGGCCGCCTGCTGCTCGATGAGGTCGGGCAGAGTCGTCTCCGGCACCTCATGGAACGTGTCGTTCCACTCGGTGAGCAGCCGCTGCCGCTCCTCGTCGGAGAGGATCTCCACCCGTCCGATGGGCCGCTCGGGATCGGCCACGACGGCGTCGAGCAGCCGCACCAGCCGCTCCGCCACCAGCTCCACGGTGGCCGCGTCGAAAAGGTCTGCGGCGAACTCGACCTGACCCTCGATGCCGGACGGGCCTCCGTCGGCGCCGAAACGCTCCGCCAGGGTGAATCCCAGGTCGAACTTCGCGGTGACCTGGCCGAGAGGCTCGACGTCGATGTCGACACCGACCAGCTCGAGGCCGGCGGCGGTGTTGTTCTGGAAGGCCAGCATGACCTGGAACAGCGGGTGCCGGGCCATGGACCGGACGGGGTTGACGAGCTCCACGAGCCGCTCGAACGGCAGGTCCTGGTGGGCGTAGGCCGCGAGGTCCGTCTCCCGGACCCGCTCCAGCAGCTCCCGGAACGTCGGGTCGCCGGACGTGTCCGTGCGCAGGACGAGGGTGTTGACGAAGAAGCCGACGAGGTCGTCGAGCGCGTCGTCGGTACGGCCTGCGATGGGCGAGCCGATGGGGATGTCGTTGCCGGCGCCGAGGCGGGTGAGCAGGGCGGCGAGGGCGGCCTGCATGACCATGAACACGCTCGTGCCCTGAGCACGCGCGAGGTCGACGACCCGCTGGTGCAGATCCGCGTCGAGAACCAGCGGCACCGAACCGCCTCGATAGGACGCCACGGCCGGGCGGGTCCGGTCGGCCGGGAGCTGCAACTCCTCGGGAAGGCCGGTGAGCTGCTCCTGCCAGTACGCGACCTGCTGGGCGACCAGGCTGTGGGCGTCGTCCTCGGCACCGAGGAGCTCACGCTGCCACAGGGCGTAGTCCGCGTACTGCACCGCCAGTTCGTTCCACTCGGGGGACAGTCCCCGGCAGCGTTCCGCGTAGGCCTGCGACAGATCCCGCATCAGGGGTGCCGTCGACCAGCCGTCTCCGGCGATGTGGTGCATGACGAGCAGGAGTACGTGCTGGTCGGGGCCGGTGGTGAAGAGGTGTGCGCGGAGGGGGAGGTCGGTGGCGAGGTCGAATGCGCGGGTGGCCTCGGCGGCGAGCAGAGCGGGGAGCTCGGCGGCGTCGGCCGGGACGACACTCAGGATCCCGCCCGGTTCCGCTACGTCGAGGATGCGCTGGTAGGGCTGTCCGTCGGTGTCCTCGGGGAAGACGGTGCGCAGGCTCTCGTGCCGGGTGACGACGTCGTGGAGGGCTGCTTGGAGTGCCT